>NZ_JAPFGB010000002.1:0-179822 GCF_026241095.1 Saccharopolyspora sp. NFXS83
GTCGTCGTGGGGCGCAGGCCCCCGGCGCGACCGAACTGGTTGCCGAGTTGGAGGAGCTGGGGGCGAAGGTCACCCTGAAAGCCTGCGACATCGCCGACCGGGCTGCCCTGGCAGGAGTGCTGGCCGGACACACGTTGACAGCGGTGATCCACACCGCAGGCATCCTGGACGACGGGCTGCTCGTGTCGATGACACCGGAACGACTCGCAGCCGTGCTACGACCCAAGGTCGACGCGGTGATCAACCTCCACGAACTGACAGCGGGACACGACCTGTCGGAATTCGTGATGTTCTCCTCCGCCTCGGCTGTTCTGGGTGCTGCGGGGCAGGGAAACTACGCCGCCGCGAACGCCTTCCTCGACGGACTCGCCCAACACCGGAAAACACACGGCCTGCCCGCCACCGCCGTGGCCTGGGGCTTCTGGGAACAGCGCAGCGGCATGACCGGGCATCTGGGTGTTACCGATATGCGGCGGATCAACGCATCCGGGTTGGCCCTGTTGAGCAGCGAGGAGGGGCTGGGTCTGTTCGACCTGGCCCGGTTCGCCGAACCCGCCTACGTGCTGGCGGCCCGGTTGGATATCGCCGCGTTGCGGCGGGCCGATGACATTCCGCCGTTGTTGAGCGGTCTGGTGCCTGCCTCCGCGCCGGTGCGGAACACAGCGGCCACCACCGAGACAGGTGGATTGGCCCGCAGACTCGTCTCGATGACCGACGAACAACGCACCACGTTCCTGACCGACCTCGTCCGAACCCACGCCGCCGCCGTCCTAGGCCTGTCCGGAACCAGTGGAGTAGACGCGAACCAGGCATTCAAAGAAGCCGGATTCGACTCACTCACCGCCGTCGAACTCCGCAACCGGCTCACCACGGCGACGGGCGTCCGGCTGCCAGCCACCCTGGTATTCGACCACCCCACACCGACCGTGCTGGCCGGACACCTTCGGGCGCAGCTCGCACCGCAGGAGGCGCACGAGGGCGGTGGCGCGGATCGGCTGCTTGCCCAGCTCGAACAGATGCAGGCCGACATGTTCAAGGTGTCGCACGACAAGGCGCTCAACCGGGAGATCTCCACGCGCCTCCAGACCATGCTCTCCGCCCTGAACGCCGATGTCGGCGCCACGGTGACCGACGGCATGACCGACAAGGTGATGACGGCCGACGCGGAAAACCTCCTGAGGTTCATCGACAACGAGATCGACCTGAGCTGATGAGGACTGCCCCGTGACCATTTCGTGCGCGACTCGCATCCCCCATTGACCAGATGAAGGAATGATGGACTTGAACGAGGACAAGGCACGTCGGGTGCTGGTGGTCGGCCTGGGGATCAGCGGGATCGCCACCGCGTTGCGGTTGCACGGCATCGGGTGGACGCCGGTCATCGTGGAGAAGGCGCCTGCGCGGCGTGACGGGGGCTACTTCATCGGGCTGTTCGGCGCGGGTCGGATCTCCGCCGAGCGGCTGGGTGTCCTGGACGGGGTGCACGACCGCACGCCGCCGGGCGCACACTTCGACATCGACCGGGCCGGCAACCGGCGGTCCGGGCTGGGCTTCAAGGACCTGCCCGGTGTGCCGTGGCTGATGTTGCGTGGCGATGTCGAGCGAGCGGCCTTCGACAAGCTGCCGCCCGAGATCGAGATCCGCTACTCCACCGTGCCCACCAAGATCGAGCAGGACGCCGACGGTGTCGACGTCACGCTGACCGGGGTCACGGACGACACCTCGGCCATCGAGCGGTTCGACCTGGTCGTCGGCGCGGACGGGCTTCGTTCCACGGTGCGGGCGCTGGCGTTCGGGCCACACGAGAAGTACCTGCACCGGATGAACTACATGATCGCCGCCTTCGAGTTCCCCGGCACGCCGGGTGATCTGGACAAGGGGGACGGGGCGACGCTGCTGGAACGCGGCCGGTCGATGTGGATCCTCCCGTTCTCCGACCACAACCCGACCGTGTTGCTGTCCTACCGCACCGACGACGTGGACGCCGAGTTCGCCGAGTCGCCCGCCGAGCGGATCCGCGCGACGTTCGGCCCCGAGCCGCTGGGTCACACGCTCGGTGACGCGGTGGCGGCCGTGGAGTCCGCCGACGAACTGATCTTCGACTCGATCGAGCAGGTGCACCTGGACAGCTGGCACCGCGGTCGAGTGGTCCTGGTCGGCGACGCGGCGTGGTGCCCGACGCTGTACTCCGGGATGGGCGCCTCCGCCGGGTTGTGCGGCGCGGAGCTGCTGGGCACGATGATCGCCACCTACCCCGACGACCTGCCCCGCGCGTTCACCGAATGGGAGCGCAAGCTGCGCCCGTACATGAACCTGTACCAGAAGATCGGGGTGCAGCAGCGGACGTTCTTCACCCCGCACACCCGCTTCCACACCGCACTGCGCAGGGTGATCTTGTTCCTGAACAGCAGGCGCGTGGTAGGAGCCCCGTTGCGCTGGTGGACCGTGAACAACAAGGCGGCTCGGATGAAGGAGGCCGACATCACCCGAGTGTGATGGACCCCGGCCCGCGTCCCCGTCGCCGAGCTCGATCGTCGCCGGGGTCTCCCCTGTGCGTTGGAGGCAGTCGCCCGCGTCTTGCAGCTGGACGGCGCCGAACGTGCCCACCTGCTGTGCCTGGCACAGGAGGCCAACGGCAGCGGGCGCACTGTTGGGCGAAACAGCGCGCGATCCAGCCTGCAATGGTCGCTCGACGCGTCACCGCCCGGCGAACTTCTACGTCGGTCCCCTGCGGTCTGCCTGGCGGCTTACGACCGGTTTTTCTGAGGGAAACCTTGGGCGGATCGGCTTGACGGGCCCGATATCTCCCGCTCAAACGCCACCACCCGCTCACGATCAGAAACCGTCTCCGCACCTGACCCCGACACCTCACGATCACCCGACGGACGCGGATCAGAACGACGCACCGATACCGCAACGCCTCCGGATGCACACCCAACTGACCCGCCACCCGAGTGATCGCCCCATGCCCAGGCCCCCACTCCGCCTCCACATCACGCCATCGCCACAGCACGCTCCCGCAACTCCGGTGAATACTTCTTCGACGAACTCGTACCGCTCAATCCTTCCTAAAACTCACGGCCTTCAACACACTCAGAACGATCCAGGCGTTGAGATCGCGTTGGAGTCCGCCCCGCATAGGGGTGAGCTGCTCAGCCTCGCCTGATGATCCGTCCACGGCAGACTGTGATGTCGGGGTACCGGTGTCCGAGGGGAGACGAGATGACGATCGAGTTGATTGCAGCACGGTTCGTCGAGCGATTGGAGAGCCTCCGTTCCGATGAGGAACTGCATAAAATCCAGCGCTATTTCAGAACCGGCGTCGGTGAGTACGGGTAGCACTTGTCCTCGTGTTGCTCCTCGGTGCACCGTCCCCGACGCACGCCGCCTCCCCGACCCACTCAGGCCAACGCGACCCCCACGATTACGCGGACGCGGTGCGCGAGCTGGTGTTCGTGGACACCGAGATCGACTCCTACGGAGATGGCCGTGGCGATCGGGTCGCCGCCTATGTGATCCGGCCGAGGGCCACCCATCACCGAGGCCGAGAAGATCGGGGCATTCTGGCAGCTCCCGATCAAAGGTAACCGCCCCGCCACTGAGGCTCCGACGATCAGGACCTCGGCGAGACTGCCGCTCGCTGCTTGGTCAGCCGGATCGCGGCGGCCGGGCAGACGGCGGCGGCTTCCTGCACGGCCCCGTACAGGTCGGTAGGCGGTTCGGCGTCGAGCAGGATCACGACCCCGTCTTCATCGCGCTGGTCGAAGACGTCCGGTGCGGCCATGACGCAGGATCCCGCTCCGCAGCATTTGTCTTCGTCCACGGTGATTTTCATCAGCTGTCTACCTCCAAATACGGGCGCCGAGTCGGCGCCCGTCGGTCGATGTCGGGGGTGTGAGTTCAGGTAGTGGTGACCGGGGCCGTCCACATGCGACGATCGCGTCGATCAGGGTGTCTTCCCATGTCGACCTGGGGGTGGTGGTGTTCTCGGCCAAGGCGCGTTCTCGCTCGGCGAAGGTGTAGGACATGAGGTTGCGGGCCATGGCGCTGCGTTCCAAGTGGACGGATCTCGGGAGCGAGGGCAGGCAGCGGTTCAGTCCGTCAAGAACCTGCTGAAGGGGCACGGTGGTAAGCGAATCGTGAATGGCGATCCGGCGAAGCCCCGGGTCGGCCATCACCTGAGCACCGAAACGCGCGTACCAACTCGGGTGCCCAGGGCCGCCAGATACTGCGTCGGGCCGGATCAGGCAGGCGACCCAGTCGTGGACCTCGGTGCTCTGGCTCAGCTCGGCCACCATCCGAATCCGCACGTGTTCGACGCGCTCGGCGTGTCGACGCATGATCATGCGGACTAGTTCTTCTTTGCCGCCGAAGTGGTAGCCGACGGCGAAGTTGTTGCCCTGTCCGGCGGCTTCGCCGATCTGCCTGTTCGATACCGCGTACACCCCGTGTTCGGCGAACAGCCGTTCAGCCGCTTCCAGGATTGCCTCGCGGGTCCCGCCCGATCTGTCGGCTCAGCCGGTGCCGGACCGCTCCGTTCGCTCCGCCATGGTCACCACCGCACAGGCAACTCGTTCAGTCCGCCGACCACCAAACCGTCGACGCGTTCGAGTTCTTCTGCGGGCACCGCGAGTTCCAGTGTCGGCAGCCGCCGCAACAGCACCTCGAGCACGGCTTGCAGTTCGGTGCGGGCCAACGATTGGCCGATACAGGAGTTGGCACCGGCACCGAAGGCCAAGTGCGGGTTGGGGGTGCGGGCCAGGTCCATTTCGGCGGCGTTGTCGAAGGCGTTCTCGTCGCGGTTGGCCGCGCCGATGTTGCACACCAAGGTCGTCCGTTGCGGCACGGCGACCTCACCCACCTCGATGTCCTCGTTGATGAAGCGGGGCATGCCGATGCTGGGGTTCGCGTCCATGCGCAGGGCTTCTTCGACGGCGGTACGCACGAGGGTGCGATCGGCGAGGAGTCGTTCCCATCGGCTGCGGTCGGCCAGCAGCATCCCGACCATTTTGCCGATCATGTTGGAGGTCGTCTCGTGGCCGGCAAGCAACAGTCCCTGTGCTGTGGTCAGCAACACGACGTCGGTCATGATCTGACCTTCGGCATCGGCGGCCGCGATGAGTTCGCTGATCAGGTCTTCGCCGGGATTCTCGCGGGTAGCGGCGATATGGCCAGCCATGTACGCGTCGAATTCGGCCTGCGCCACGTCGATTTCCGCCTGGGTGAAGCGGGTCAGGCTCAACAGAGCGTTGGACCAGTAGGCGAACTTGTCCCGGTCGTTCTCCGACACGCCGAGCATGTCGCAGATGACCCACACCGGCAGCGGAAAACCGAGAGCGCTTCTCAAATCGGCGGTGGGACCGGCGGCCACCATGTCGTCGACGAGCTGTTCGGCCATCGCCTCGATGGCGGGTCGCAGCGCGGTAATCCGCTTGGCGGTGAACCATTTGCCGACCATCCGGCGCCACTGCTGATGGGTCTCGAGGGCCAAGGCCGTAACCAAAGTGGTGCTGAACACGCCGCCGGACTCGTTATCCGAGACCCGAGCCGCATCGGGACTGTCGAGAGCCCGGCGGAACCTCGGATCGGCCAAGACCTGCTTGACGTCGGCATAACGGGTCAGCAGCGAAGCTTCGTCCCCGCTGGGCAGCCGGACTTTGGCGACCGGGCAGGTCTGGCGCAACCAAGTCCACTCGGGTGGCGGTTCCAACGCCGACGGGGCTGGGATCGGATAGTCGAGGATCGGGTCGGTGCGCTCGCGGCCTGCTGCTGGCTCGTCCATGTGGATCTCCATGTGGCCAGCTAAACAACTCGTGGATCTTCGCACAACCGGCCGCAGACCGGTCTTACTGACGAACCTGGCCTCGGCGGTGTTCGGATTCTCGATGTTCGCGATGTCGCTGGTGATGCCGCAGCTGCTGCAATTGCCGGTATCCACCGGTTACGGCCTGGCCAGTCGATGATGGTCGTCGGCCTGGTGCTCGCGCCCTCGGGGCTGGTGATGATGGCGATGGCGCCGGTTTCCGCCCGTATTTCACGGGCGGGCGGCCCCAAGGTCACGCTGATCGTCGGCGCTCTCGTGGTCGCCTCCGGGTACGGACTCAACCTGCTGTTGATGACCGAGCTGTGGCAGTTGGTCTTGGTCTCCAGCATCATCGGCGCAGGCATCGGCCTGGCTTACGGCGCAATGCCAGCGTTGATCATGGGCGCCGTTCCGGTGACCGAGACCGCCGCCGCCAACAGCTTCAACACACTGACGCGCTCGATCGGCACCTCGGTGTCCAGCGCCGTGGCCGCCTTGGTCCTGGCTCAGCTGACCATCACCGTCGCATCGACGGCCTTACCTTCACAGGATGGCTTCCGGGTGATCTTGGCGATCGGCGCCGGGGCAGGGCGCGTGCAAAGTTGACCTGTCCCGGTGTAGGTGGTTTCGGGGAGTAGGTGCAGGAGTCGTTCGGGCCTGCGGTTGGCGGCGCGGAGTGCGGGTTGGATGCGGGTAGCTCCGTTTTGGCGGTGCAGGGTGGTGGCGGCGTTGCGGCGGTCGGCGAGGTTCTGGGGTGCGTTGCCGGTGCGGGCGCGGTGGCGGTCTTCGTTGAAGGCGACGTCGCGCACCGGGTGGAGCCGTCCCTCTATGCCCCAATGTCCGCGGATGAGTTTCGCCAGGTCATCGGCGTCGGCGGCGTCCGGTGGCAGGTTGGTGAGGTAATGGACCGTTTCGACGCTTGCGGGTTTGCCTTTCGGGCGGCGCCAGCGGCGGATGCGGATGGCCTGCCGGGCACCCAGCAGTTCTGGTCGGAGATCGTTGTCCAGGACGAGGACTTTCAGGCTGCGGGTCTTGGCACGTCCGTGGCCGCGGCTGCGGCCGTGGGTGTCGGTGCGAACCTGGTTCCAGGGCAGGGTTTTCAACCGTTGGTACGTGGCGGGACGGTTACCTTCGATCGGGAGCTGCCAGAATGCCCCGATCTTCTCGGCCTCGGTGATGAAGGCGATGCTGGTGTGTTTGGCATCGGCGGTGATCACTGTTCCTGCCAAGGCTTTTCGTCCCATCCGTGTGATCGAGTCACGGGCGGCGGTGTTCTCGTCACCGGCGTCCACGGTGGTCTGGCCGAGGACTTCACCGCGGGAGTTCATCGCGGCCACGACCTGGGTTTGCGGCATGCCGGCCTGTCCGGTGGTCGCGGCCCGCATCGTCTTGCCATCGATGGCGAACGCGGCGGCAGGCTCGCTGTCGGTAAACATCCAGCCTGAGAATGCCTGGTCGAGTTCGTCATCATCGACTCTGCTCAGCACCCGGCCGAAGGTCCGGACAGACGGGGTGCCGGCCCAGGAACACACCCCGAGTTCGGTGAGTAGCCATACCGGCAGATCGGCGGCGTGTTCGGCGGCCTCGAGGAAGGTCTTGGCCCCGGCGGTCGCGGCCAGCAGCGCCAGGATCAGCGGTAACGGCAACGGATACCGCACCCCACGGGCATCACGGGGATCGGTGACCGCTTCCAGAGCCTGCCACCGGCCGTCGATACGGCCCCGCAAGGACTCCAGAGTGAGAGTGGGCTGGTTCAGTGCGGACGGGATCGGGGAAGATGCGGCCACGAGGGCGCGGCTTTCGGGTAGAACGTCACGGCTTCAGCAACCTGATGATCTCCCATCAAGGTCACGTCCTCGTCTTACGTCCCGCCTGGTCACCGACCCACCGCAACCCTCAGATCAACTCTGCACACGCCCTGCCCACCGCGCCCAGCTGTTCGGCGGCCCGGCGGGAGAACGGCGAGTGCAGCAGACGGTCCTGTCTGGAGCAGCGATTTCGTCGGCCCGGTCCCAGCCTCGCGCAGCCGGCTGCTGCCACAACCACCGCGCTACCTACGCGCCACCTCCAGATCACCGGCGAGCACAACGGGCTGGGCCTTTGGTTCACCTCCGACCTCGGACACGCACGCTAACCACACGCGGTGAGATCGCAGCTTCTACGACTCTCGCGTGTGGTTCGTATTTCAGGCGGAGTTGCAGGCTGTCGTAGAGCTCGTTCAGGCCCTCCGGCTTGCCGTCCGCCAGGGCTTTCCCTACGTCACCGAGCGAATCGATCATGGCGTAAACCTCCCCGTCTTTCAGCGTCCGTGCCTCGGGCGTGCCGTCCCGCTCTGCCTGTGCGGCTGTCCGCTCGGCCTGCGCCGTGTTGATCGCGACTACCAGCGTGGGCAGTGACGTGGGCTTGGTGCTCGGTCGAGGCCGCCAGGCGCAGGCTCGGCCGCTGCGGTAGCGGGGTGCGCAGGTCGCGCTGCTGGTGATGGGCGAACACGATCGTCCTCCTGATGAAGTCGGGGGTGGGGAACAAGCGCGGGAGGCCTCGCGAGGGGCCGCCTTCGCGGTGAGCGGTGTCAAGCGGCGCGGCGGGACCGACGCGGGTCGGTTCCGGTCGGCCGCGGCCTCCAGGGCGTGTTCGGCGCGCTGCTGGCTCCCGTTGCCCTTTCGCTGCTCACGGTCACGTTCACCGAACCGCTGGAGCGCGCCAAGGCGTTCGGCATCTTCGGCGCGGTCAGCGGTGCCGGCGCCGCGGTCGGCGCACTCGTCGGCGGGGTGCTGACCGAGTACGCCAGCTGGCGCTGGTGCCTCTTCTTCAACATCCCGGTCATCGTGATCGCGTTCGCTTTCGCGGTCCCGACCATGCGGGAGGCCGCGTGCAGGGCCGTCCGCAGTACGACGTTGTGGGGGCGCTGCTGGCACGGTCGGTCTGATCGCGCTGGTCTACGGATTCACCACCGCGGCGGACCAGGGCTGGGGATCGGGCCGGAGACTCGGCCTGATCGGTTTCGCACTGCTGCTGATCGCGTTCAAGTTCGTGGAGCGGCGGGTGCAGACGCCACTGCTGCCGTTGCGGATCGTGCTCGACCGCGACCGCGGGACCGCCTACTTCACGTCGGGCCTGCTCGGGGTCGGCACCATGGGCATGTTCCTGTTCATGATGTATTACGCGCAGCAGACGTTGGGCTACTCCGCGCTCGGGGCCGGGATCATTTTCCTGCCGTTCCCTATCTGCGTGGTGCTCACCTCGACCTACACGGCGCGGTTGCTGCCCCGGTCCGGTGCGCGGGCGTTGATGACCGTGGGCTCGGCGCTGGCCGCGGTGGCCGTGTTGGCATTGACCTTGCTGGAACCGGACTCGTCGTACTTCGGTCTGATCCTGCCGGTGCTGGTTGCGATGAGCGTGGGACTGGGCCTGGTTTACACGCCGATGAGCAACGTCGCGCTGACCGGCATCAACAACGCTGATGCGGGCGTCGCCAGCGCCATGGTGAACACCTCACAGCAGATCGGCGGCTCGCTGGGGGTCGCCCTGCTGAACACGATCTTCACCACGGCGGTCGCGTCCTATCTGGACTCGTCCGGCAGCACCCCGGAAACCCAAGTGGCCGCGACGATGCACGGCTACCACGTCGCGTTCGCGATCAGCGCGGTGCTGCTCGCGGTGAGCGGTGTGCTGGTCTTCGCGTTCGTGCGGGCGCTGCCGAAAGCAGCCCGCACCACCGCGGCGGCGTGAGAAGTCCGGGGTGGACCCCGTACCCCGCATGGGGACGGGGCCGCCCCGGATCCCCCCGGCCGAACACCTTCCCGCCCCTGGCTCATCCACGCCCCCACATCCCTTCGGATGGTCAGCCCGGATCCACCCCGATCACGTGGCATGAAGGGGTGCCTTCACATGGGGCTGCTCGATGTGAACCATCCGGCGGCGGCTTCGCAGCGGCGACTCGTCTCCGGGCCTGGAGTCGCGGATCGCCGCGCCTTGGGGTCTCTCGTATTCGGCGTCATCGTGTGTGCGAGGACAGCCACCGCCGAAGCCCCCAGCACGGGCGCCAGCAATGCCTCCACCCGGGCACGGATCACCTCGTCGCGCGACGTTGTGCCTCCGATCACGATCTCGACGCGGACGAGCGCCGTCACCCGCTCATGACTGCACTGGGCCGCGCTTGCAGCAGGGGTGGCCCCTCGCTGTGGAATGCTCATCGTGGCGGCTGCCCCTAATCGGGGTCATGGGCGCGTTACCGCTGAATCCAGCGGCTCCGTGAGTGGATTCCCGACAATGCGGCCCTCGTACCGCTGTCGCGATCTGTCGGGCGTGCCCGCGTGATGAGCTGCTGCCCGACCGGTTCCTCTCACCGATTCCTCTCTCCAGGTGTCTTCATGCCAGCCGACGCTCGGTTCGCCGTGCCTGCCGAAACCCGCACTTCCCGATACGTCCGCCGTGGGTGCGCCAGAGCGAGCAGGCTCCGCTGGACGACGGCGCTCCGCGGGCGAGGGCCGACCCATCTGCTTGCCCGGGTCAGGTCCGCCCCCCTCGACCCGGCTGCGCCGGCGCGGTGGGGTGTTCGATGCGGACGGCCAGTACGTGGAGTCGCTAAGACATCCAGTCCCGGTGGCCGGTCCCCGCGCTCGACATCGAGCCGGCGATGGCGCTGTCCACGCCCGACTTGGAAGCGGTGCACCGGAAAGAGCCGGTGAGCTGGCTGGCGATCTGGACCACCCTGTCCGAGGTGTTGGGCGACCTCGCAGACCTGGTGAGCACCTGAACCGCGGACAGCAGTCCCGCGACAGCGATGGCAGCGGACGGTTCGGCCGCGCTCCGAATAAAACTAGCGAGGAGAATAGATGCGTTCGGTCTTGATGCTCAGCACCGCGGTGGCCGTGCTGGGCGCTGCGGGGTTTGTGGGCCTGCTGTCGATGGCCCCATCCGATCCGCAGACGGCGTCGGCGGCGGCGTCGCAGGCCGCGGAAGCACCGCAGCTGGACCCCCGGTGGTACGGGGCGGCACCGTACGTGACACCGATGTACGGCAACCCGCCGGACCTGCCCCGAGTAATGCGCGAAACCGGGCAGAAGACCTTCCAACTGGCGTTCGTACTCGCTCCGACGAGCGGGGGCTGCCAGCCCACTTGGGACGGCACGACCCCGGTCTCCGCGGACGACGGAACGGCGGCCATCGTCGACGGCGTTCGCGCGGCGGGTGGTGACGTCTCAGTGTCCGTCGGCGGCTACGGCGGGACGAACCTCGGCCAGACCTGCGGCACGCCGGAGGCCACGGCCGCGGCCTACCAGCAGGTCATCGACGCGCACCAACTCCGCGCGATCGACTTCAACCTGGAAGAGCCGGAGATCCAGCAGCCCGACGCGATCAGGAACGAGCTTGCCGCGGCACAGATCCTGCAGCGGAACAATCCCGGCTTGTACGTCTCGGTGACCACCGTCGCGTCCACGACCGGCACGACACCCGCCGGGCAGAACCTGCTGGACACCGCCAAGGCGCTGAACTTCGTCCCGGACAACTACGCGACCATGCCGTTCAACGGGTTCCCGGACGTCGACAGCCAGATTGCCTCGCTCGAAGCGTTCCACGGCACCTTGATGAGCACGTTCGGCTGGGACAGCGCCACCGCGTACGCCCACGAAGGCGTCTCGTTGATGAACGGGCGCTCGGACGCGGGCGAGTACTACCGGCAGGAGGACATGCGGGCGGTGCTGGACTACGGGATCAGCCGCGGGTTCTCCCGGTACACGTTCTGGTCGCTCAACCGAGACCGCCAATGCGACCAGCCCGACAACGGCCAGACGTCGGGGACGTGCAGCAGCGTGCCGCAGCAGCCCTGGGACTTCACCAAGCTGACCGCTCAGTTCGCCACCGCTGCGCCGCCAGCACCGGCGCCACCGGTCGCCGGCGGCTGACGCGAGAGCAGGCGTGGTCGCGGGAACTCACCCGCGACCACGCGCTTTCGGAGTCCGCGTGCTCCGCTCTGCCGACGCGGCGCTCGCCGAGCGGCCCGGTACGGCATGGCCGCCACGTAGATCGCTTCACCCGACGACATCAACCACGCACTCCTGCGCCGAGAAGGCCGCCCCCTTGAATGCCCGCTCCGACTGCTGTTCCGACGGCATCTCCGACATCGGCGACCGAGTCCACGCTGTTGTGCAAGAGGTTGCCGGGGATGTCAGCGACCGCTCCACCGACTGCACTGAACGCGTCCCCGATCACTTCGAGTGCGTCCCCGATGCCGTCGAGAAGCCCACGTTCCTGCGGCGCTGCGGCCTGAGCCCCCACGACGATCTTCGCGCTCTGCTGCCCGGCCGCATCGAGCTGTTCCCGCGCCCGCCGCAACGCTTCCTGCGCTCGTGCCCGTAACGGCTCCCCCGGATCAACCGCTTCCGGTGCGGGAGTTGCCGAGGCGCGACGGTCCTCGAGCATGCGATGCAACGGCGAACCCATCACCACCCGCCGCTACGACCACCTCTGGCTCCGGATCGGGCGACACCTGCCCTGGGGAGCTCATCACCGCATTGATCACCCGCGAGTAGCCCGAAACCATCACCAGCACCGGTGGGCGCCCGAGCTGCCCAAAACCCAACGGAACGTCGGCCGGCGGGAACCACAAATCACATTGCGCCAGATCACCGGGCTGATACATCGTCCTCGACACCGGATCCGGCGGCGAAAACGACGGTCGCAACTCCCGTACCCGATCCTTGAGCACTGTCATGCCCCGCTGCCAGCCGATCCGTTCCGCGATCACCGGCGCCGGCATTGTCGGCCACTCCGCCAGCAACGCACGAATCTCCGGCTCCACCTGATCCACGGCGGAGCCCTTCGCAGGCCGCTGATATCGAGGCGGGCCCTCAGCCGCCAGCGCACGCCGCACCGTGTTCCGCCCGACCCCGAGCCGACGCGCGATCACCCTAATCGGCATCTCCTCACACCGATGCAGACGCCGGATCTCTGCCCAGTCCTCCACGCTGATCACTCCCTATGTGTCGGGGAGTGGGTCCATTTTCGCCCGTCCACACCGGATCAGGATTCACCCGTCGGCGACAGCTTCATCGGTAGATCCCACGGAACCGAGGAGCATCTTCGAGAAACGAGATAGCCATCGCCGTACTGCGGGGCGAGCTAGGGCCGTGCCCGGAATGGTTTGCCGGGTGTCGCTGGGTAGTGATGCGTGATCAAGGGTTCGATGGTGGGGACATCGTCGAGCTGTAGAGGCGCTGGCGGCTGAGCCGATGAGTGTGCGCAGGCTGACTAGCACATCCGGCTCGACGCTGGCCGCTATCACCCCTGGGAGCTTTCGTATCCGCGCCTCGACGTCGGCGAGCCGCTTCGTCGCCGCTCTCCCGCGCTGGCCTTTCGCGCGGCGTCTTCCTGCGATGCGGGGATCGCGGCCACGGTGTGCTCCTCAACGGCTACCCGATCGGCTGTGCCCTGAGGGGCCCGTTGGGAAGACGGCGTGCCCTCGGATCGGGACGTCAGGGCACGACCTAGCGGGGTCGTAGTCCCTACCGTTCGGTCATGTCATTACGCAAGCAGGTTGATCCCCACCTCGCACGATCGCCGACCGCCGAGCCCGTTCAGTCGCGCGTGCCGCTCGGCAGTGGGAGGCGCCCCAGCGTCGAGGTCCGGCCGTCCGGGCGGATTCCCCCGGCCACGGTCATGCACCTACAACGGACGCTCGGCAACATGACTGTGGCGAGAATGCTGCAGCCCCCCGACACCGCTGAGCAGAGCCTGCGAACTGATGGCATCACCACAATGGGTGGCCTGCTCGCCAAACTCGAGATGCCGATCTCGAAGTACCGAATCCCTGACGATGCGCACACCAAAGTGGCGGACGACAGGGCGAAAATCGACAAGTTCAACGAACGCCTCGACACACTCGCCGCGGAGGCGCCGTTCGACGGCTCCTTCACGGTCGACGTTATGGCGGGCGATCTGCCCGGTTCCGGCGACTACATGGCCGGGGCCAAGCTCGCGCGTGCGCTGGCGGAGTTCTACTCCTTCATCGCGGAGTGGAAGAACGTCAAGGTGCGCCTCTATGTCGGGCGTCTCGACAGCACGACGGCAACGTCAGCGCACAAGGATTCGGTGCGCCGGGAGGTCACGGACGTCCTCGGCAAATCCGGCGCGGAACTGTACGACGGGAACGGGGAGAAGGCCGAGGTCACCGTCGGGTACCCGGTATCAGGGGGGCACGTTGACCTCACCGTGGCGCAGTACGGCTTCGACCAGTTCGGGTTGCCGGAATTTGACCAGTACGGCAGTGGTCCGGGGTTCGGTTCCCTCGGTGTACTGCCGGTTCCCGAGCCGGACCGCCAAGCTGCGATCACCGCGGCCAATGAGGCCAATGCACGTGGAGCCGAGGAACAACAACCGCCCTCAACCATGATGGCAGCTCTGAACGACCTGAAGAGCAAGCACGGCCTCGCCGGTTTCCACTTCGCCTACTACTCGACGTTCGATCATCCGGTGAAACCTTTCGTTACCAATATCGTGGACTCGATCAACAACCGTCCCGAGAGCGCGGACTCGCCTGAGAATCCGAACGTGGGTATCGCCTTCTCCAAGCCCGCCAAGGGCCTGGATAGTGCGGCAGCCGCTGTCCGGGCGAAGCCCGGCTGGCAAGTCGTTCGGTACTCGATCTCGCGAAACGAAACCACGATCGAGACGACGCCGGTCAACCCTCCCGCCCCGTCGGATGCCCAGGGCGGCGGCAAAAAGACCAGCAAGAAGGCGGAGAAGAGGGCGAAGGGGAAGACCAGCAGGAGGACGCCCACAACAGCGACGCCGGATGTGGAGGCGGAGGCGAGCTCGGCCCCAGCCGATGGGCGACACGTCCTCGTTCTCGTCGAGTTTCCGGCAGGCGTGCACCCTACCGAGATGCTCAGCCTGTACCACTCGAGCCTCAGTCCCGCAGGCGCGACGGGCGACCAGAGCTTCATGGAGGCATACCAGATGATGGCCCCGAATACGGAAATCAGATACGACGTGGAGGAACACCAGCGGAAATTATACCGGCATATCGAGGAACTGAACGCCTACGACGAGCACAGGCGCCTGGGCACCACAGGGTCCGTCATGACCAAGGCGAAGGAGGCCAACAAGACGGTGGTGTCGGTGCCGGTGGATCCCGAACGGAAACTCGTCCAGAAGAACCTGCTCCACCCCATGCTGCTGCTCATCAACGAAAAGTTGCAACAGCAACAACGAGACGCCTAGAACCAGCTGATCCGGCCTCCAACTTCGCCGGGAGTCCATGTCGACGAACCGGCCAACGTTCATGGTCACAGCACTGGTCACGAACTTCGACGCGCTCGTCGTCGCCGCCTCCACGACCCCACGTCACGCTAGCCCTGTCCCACACGGCGGCGCGCAAGCCTCGGCATCTACAGCATGAATCGCCTCGGATAGAGCAAGCGCGCCTACCTAGTCCCGCTGGGCTCCTCCTGGCCAGACGACGGTCACCGGCACACCTTGGTCTTTCGCGGCTTGCACGACGTCAGCGGTACCGCCGTACCCCCGTGCCGGCTTCCCGTCCCACACCGCCACGAGCCGATCCGCTCGGTCGAACATCGCGATGCTCGCGTCCATGTGGGACTGCTCGGTGGATTCGTGGTGATCCAGGTACACGACCTCCGAGGAGCGGGTGAACAGTGCGTCGTAGACGGCCTGGTGTTCTTCAGGGAGCTCGTCGCGATAGCGAGCCGCTGGCACGACGGCGATCAGCTCCCCGCCGAGATCGAGCACGGAGTGGGCGAACAAGCTGTCCGCTCCGTCAGCGAGGCAGCTCACTCCGCTAGCGTGCGGAGTACCAGCGATCTCATCGCGGAGGGCGCCGTCAACAAGACGGATGGTCTCGTCGGGAAGTCCGCGATGTCCGGTGATGGCAAGCCTGGTCACCACTGCTCCTGGCCGTAGAGGGAAATCAGCATTCGATCGAGATCTTCCATTTCTCGACTCCGCTCTGGCAGCTTGGAAGGCAGGGTCCGGATGTTCGCGACGATCCGCTCCGAACCGTACTTCCGGCCGACACGCAACGCCTCGACCCCAATCCGAGCTGCTTCATCCTGATGCCCCGCGCTCGCCAGCAGCAGCGCGTGCTCGACCTTCGCGAGCGCTTGTGACTTCGGCGTCGTCATCGTCGGGTTGGCTGCGGCGTACACGCTCCTTGCCGCCGACAAGTCACCGAGTTTGGCGAACGCGCTCGACTGGTACCGCGCGACCTTCGCGGACGTGAACGCGAAGACCCACGGCCATTGCGCCTCGTGCGGGTTCCGGTCGGCGAGCCGTTCCGCCGTGTTGAGAGATTCGGTCATGGCGGTTCGGTCATGTAGCGCGCCGTAGGCGACTGCACGCAGCGAAGCCAGCCAAGCTCGTGCCGCGGCCAGGCTTCGACCGTCGAGATGACGCGCTGCCTTGTCGAGCAGCTGCACACCCTGATGGGGGTCCCTGATCTCCACGGCGTAGTGCCCCAGGCTGCCCATCATGTACGGCACCAGCAGCGAATTGTGCGCGGACTCCGCGTAACGAATGCTCTCCTGGTACCGAGCACAGGAGCCGTGTCGCCTCGATCGGCCGCCAGCCATGCCGAGAATTCTGCGATCTCGCTCAACGCTGCGAATACTCGCGCGTCATGCAGCGTCTCGAACGATCTGCTTCACCAGACGTAGATGCCCCTCGGCAGCAGGCGCGAGGTACTGGGACGAGACACTCGCTTCCATTCGCCGGTAGGACTCGGTGGATGCCGCCACGGACGCAACGAAAGCGTTCCGTTCGTCTATCGCTCTCCCACGCCAGGTCGGCGCGGGTGGATTCAAGTAGTCGTCGCAACGGTGATGTGATCATGGTGCCAGGGCGGCGGTGAGAATTTCGGCGGGTGTGTGCCATCCCAGTGTCTGGTGTGGTCGTGTGTTGAGTCGTTCCTCGACGACGCGCAGATCCTGGGGTGTATGGACGGCGAGGTCGGTGTTCTTCGGAAAGTACTGCGATGCCGGGCCGTTCGTGTTCTCGTTCGTGCCGCGCTGCCACGGACAGCCCGGATGGGCGAAGAACACGCCCTGCCGCAGCAACGTCGCGATCTGTTCATGATGGGCCATTTCCGCGCCTTGATCCCCCGGAAGCGACAGTTGCGGCCGTTGACGTGCTCAGCCCAACCGACCAGCACGTCCCGAGCACCCTGATGACCGTTCGCGACCATGCCGCCACCTCCCAAGCAAATCCGGTGACAGCGGGACGAGCAGACTGGGTGCCTGTGACGCCGCACCTGAATCAGCCACTCGTTCAGCCGAGCGACGGACACTACTCAAAGGCTCATCGCCGAACTCCCAGCATTCTCGCGCTCTGGCTACGCAGCCTCGGGACCGAGGAAAGTCGGTCCAGGTTTAGCGGTGCGGTGGATCCAGGTTTTGCCTTCGGCGGCGATGCCTTCCAGCACAGCAACGCGTGGGCGAAGCCGGGCGAGTCGACACCGATCCGTGAGAGATCGTCTTCGTGGGTGGTGGGCTGCTCGAGTTCCCGCGGGAGCGCCACCCTCGCCCGTCGCCTATCGCACTTTCACGAAAATGGAAGAGCCCAGCTCGGCAGAAACGATGGGCGGCGAGACAACCACCATCAACCACTCAGCCACGCGCGCCTCCCCACTGACCTACCACGCTGCTCGTTCAGCGGAGGATCAAGTGGATTCTCGAATGACGAGCTCCGGCAACAATTCGACGTGGCGGTCCTCCCGTCGCCCCTCTTCGAGCAAGCGCTCCACCTCATCCACCGCGAGCGCTCCTAGGCGCCTCTTGTCAACGTGCAGGGTGGTCAACGTCGGCGTGATCAACTCCCCGAGGGCGAGGCCGTCGAACCCCAGCACCGCACAGTCTCCAGGAACGTTCAGCCCGCGGGCGTGCACTGCGCGCACCACCCCCACCGCAGTCAGATCGTTGAACGCGAACAGCGCGGTCAGTTCGGGATGGCGATCCAGCAACATGTGCGTGGCACGCTCGGCGCCTGGGATGGACTGCTCGCTTTCCTCTATCGCATCTGCGGCCAGCGCGATGCCGCGCTCGTCGAGCACCGCGGCGAAGGACCTCCGCCGCTGATACCGGTCACAGCTCGTCGAGCAGTCGATCATTCCGATCGCTCGGTGCCCTCGCTCCAACAAGTGGTGCACACCTGCCCGCACACCCGCGTCGACGTCCACCGTGACCGCTCCGCAGGTGGAAACCGGTTCCTCGGCGTCCAGCAGCACGACCAGGATGTCGACCTCCAGGTCACCAGGGGCACGGTCGAGGTGGTTGAAGTAGCCGACCATCGCATCGACCTCCGAAGCGAAGGTCCGAACCGTCTCGGCTTCGTCCGGAAACCGCCCGCTTCCGACGATCTTCACTTGCCAGCCGCGCTCCGCCGCAGAGTCGATCACCCCTGAGACGACCTCCGGGAAGAACGGGTTGGCCAGATCCGGGACGACGAGTCCGATCGTGCTCAGCGGCGGCTTGACCAACGCACGAACGTGCCGACTCGCTTCAGCGGCGTGGGGATCGTCAGCGCATTCGCAGGGTTCATCTTGATCGGGGCGCTCCAAGCGCTGTACGGGCCTGCGATCCCGGCCATGCGAGCCGACTACGGCATATAGCCCTCCATCGCGGGGTTGGCGCTCAGTGCCCACTTCGTGGGCGGACTCGCCGGCGTGATGGGTTTCCACCGGTACTACGGCAGGAGAAGCACCCGACTGATGCTCGGGGCGTCATTCCTGATCATGGCGGCGGGAGCGGCCGTCTTCGCGTCCGCACCTCCATGGCCAATCGCACTGCTGGGTGCGTTCGTCGCCGGACTCGGATACGGCGCGATCGACTACGGGCTCAACCACCTGTTCACCATCGGGTTCAGCAAGCGGAGCACCGCGATGCTGAACCTGCTCAACGCCTTCTTCGGAGTCGGGTCGATCCTCGCTCCCACACTGCTGGCACAGCTCGGTCCCGCCAGCTACCGCTGGGTGTTCCTCGTCTTCGCGTTGCTGTCGGCCGCGCTGATACCGCTCCTACTCGGAGTGCACGACACACACGTCCGTGACGCGCCCGCGTCACCGCGGCAACGGAACGCGAACCTCCGGAACCGCAGCATCGCAATCACCACCGCCTGGGTCGTCCTGTACGTGCTCAACATCGGCGTCGAGGCCGGAACCGGCGGCTGGGAACCGACCCACCTGACGGCTGCGGGCTACACCTTGAGCGCAGCGACGACCGCCACAGCCGGGTACTGGCTCATGATGACCACCGGCCGATTTTTGGTGGCACCACTGAGCCTCCGGTTCTCCGATCAGACCATCCTCCTATGGGGCTGCTCAGGAATGGCCGTCTGCCTCGGACTAGCAGCCGTACCAGCATGGGCGCCCTTCGCCTATGCCGGCGTGGGCCTGTTCATCGGCCCCGTGTTCCCCACCGGCCTGCCCTGGCTGCACCGCCTCGTCCCCGACGCGCAACGCGCAGGGGCGTACGTCATCGCGGCGTCAATGCTCGGAGGCGTCGTGTTCCCTCCGCTGCTCGGCCTGGGCATCGAGCACACCTCCGCGATGTCCATCCCGATCGCCCTGTTCGCACTCAACGTGCCATGCCTGGCCGCGATCTGGTGGCTGATGCGACAGCGCCCCGTTACGACCGAACCCGAGAACCTACCGTCCACCGTGGAGGCCAGGAGTTCACCATGACAAGCCGAATCCCATCGCTGCTGGCTACCTCCTTGCACCGCCTCAACATCTGGACCCTGCGAATCCTGAACCCACAGGACGTCTTCCTCGCCCTGGCACGGCACGACTTCGCACATCGGCAATACCAACCCCAGTCGGCCGGAGAAGCAGACGAGAACGGGCACCACGTCGTCCAGAGCTGAAACGCCCGCAGCAAGATTGACAATGTGCCCTGCCTACCCTTCAGCGCGTCCCTGGCCGCGCAACGGGAGGGCCTGGTCCACAACTCGGTTCGCTTCGTGTCGAGGGTGCGCTGGCCGCCGCCGCATCGGGAGAAGCTCTTGTTCCAGGGACCGCTGGAAGTCTGGCCCGGGAAGACTTGTGATGAGGCGGGATCCTCGGTCGTGCCGTGATTTCCGATCAGACCGCCGTGTAGCCACCGTCGACGGTCACGGCGGCGCCGGTCATGAACGATGCACCTGGGGAGCACAGGAACGCGATGACGTTCGCGATCTCCTCCGGCGAACCGGCTCGGTCCATCGGCGGAGTCGTCCACCGCTGTGGGCCCGCTGACACCACGGAAGCACCGTAGACACCCTCGCTGTTGGTCGCCAGGTTCGTCGAGACATGACCGGGGCACACGCAGTTGGCCCGGATTCCGCGGTCGGCGTACTCCGCTGCGATCCCGCGCGTCAGCTGCACGACGCCGCCTTTCGTCGCGTCGTAGGCGGCGCTGCGCCCAGCGGCGACGAGCGATCCGACCGAGCCGACGGTGACGAGGGAACCGCCACCGGCCGCGAACAGTTGCCGCAAGCCGTGCTTGGCGGTGAAGAACATTCCGGTGAGGTTGACGCTGACGAGGTCGTGCCATGACTCGGACGACATCTCGTGCGCGGGACCGCCGATCACGATGCCGGCCGCGGCGACAACCGAATCAAGCCCGCCGAACCGCTCGCCGCCCACCATCATCGCGCGGGCGACGCTGTCCTCGTCGCTCACGTCGCACTCCACACCGACGCACGCCTCGCCGAGCGAGTCGGCGACCTCCGCTGCGGCATCGCCCCGCACGTCGCAGATCACGACGGACGCGCCGTCCCGGGCGAAGCACTCCGCCGTTGCGCGTCCGATACCGCTGCCCGCACCAGTGATCAGAATCCGTTGTGGAGTCATGCGCCGCTCCCCTTCATTTCGATGCCGTACGACGTCGCGGTCAGGCCTCCGTCGACCGGGAGGCCCACACCGGTGACGAACGCGCTCAGGTCCGAACCCAGCCACGCCGCCGCTTCACCGATGTCGGTCGGACGACCGAGCCGCCCCAATCCGCTTGCGAGAACTGCGGGTCACCGACGCTCATGCCGTTTTCGATCGGTCCCGGGCAGAGTGCGTTGACCCGGATTCCCAGCGGTCCGAGCTCCACCGCGGCCGACTTGGTGAGCCCGCGCACGCCGAACTTCGTCGCGGAGTACGTCGTGGCGCCCGCACCGCCGATCAAGCCACGCGCGGAAGCGACATGGACCACCGACCCGCTTCGGGCCCCGCTGTCCCGGTGGAGCTCAGCGAACGTCTGCAAGCCGAGGAACGTGCCCATGACGTTGATCCGGAAACTGCGTTCGAGATCAGCGTGGCTGGACTGGGCAAGCGCCTTCCCGACGATGAGGCCGGCGTTGTTGACGAGGACGTCGAGGTGCCCGAGATTCCGGCGCACGACATCGGCCGCTTCCGCCCACGCGGCGGCATTAGCCACGTCGAGCGGTTGACAAGCCGCGGACCTCCCCAGCGCGGCAGTGGTCTGCTCCAGTTCCTCGGTCAGCACGTCGGTGAGCAAAACCCGCGCGCCATGCCGCACGCACGCGTCGGCGATGGCGGCACCGAGGCCACCGGCCGCACCGGTCACCAGCACGGATTTCCCTGCGAGTAACTGCATCCCCACCTCATCCGCTGTTGAGACACTCCGAAAACGGTTCGATTCCTGGGCTCGTTCAGCGCGGGTCGCGGGTGTCGTCGTCGCCTGTCCGCACGTACTGGCCAACTCCCTCCACGAGCTCGACCGCGAGTCGTCCGCGTTCGACCAGCACGTCGAGGTGCGCGGCCGTCTCGTTCACCGCGAGCATCTGGTTGAAGGCGTTGAGCTCTGCGAACGGGACCTCGTGCCTGGTCCACATCAGATCCCGTGCCACCGCCGAAGCGTCGCTCGTGCGGCGGCCGAGCGCGTCGATGGTGGCGTCGAGCCGCGCGTCGTGGTGTTCGAGCAGTTCGGCGACTCTCGCGTGCGCACTGCCTCCGGCGGGACCGTGCGCCGGCAGCAGCTCCGCGTCCGCGAACGCGGCGACGAGGTGCAGCGAGTCCAGGTAGTCCGCGAGCGGCCGACCGGACGTGGTCAGTTCGAAGCCGATCGACGGAGTGATGTGCGGAAGCACGTGATCGCCGGAGAACAGCAGGCCGCGGCTCTCATCGAGGTACACGACATGTCCTCGGGTATGACCGGGCGTCGGAATTACGCGCAGCACGTGCCGCTCAAACCGGACCACGCCCGGCCCCAGCCATTGATCCGGCTTCTCCCAGACGCTCGCATCGAACTCGCCGCGGTCCATGTCCCGCAGCACGCGCTCAGCGAGCTCGCCGGCACCTGCCCGGCGCAGCGTGTCCAGGGAGGTGACCGGGACGTCCGTGCGGACCTCGTCCAGCATGTCCAGTCCTGGACGTTCGCCAGCTCCCAAGTACACCCGCGAGCCGACCAGCCTGCGCAGCTCGACGGCCTGCGTGTAGTGGTCCCGATGCACGTGCGTGACCAGGATGTGGCTGACGTCGCCGAGGTCGTGGCCGAGCGCGGCCAACCCGGCCTCGAGCGCCTGGCGCGACTCCGGGATCGCCCAGCCCCCGTCGACCAGGATGACGTCGTCGCCGTCTTCGAGGGCGTAGATGTTGACGGCCCGGAGACCGTCGTTGGGCAGCGGCAGCGGTATCCGATGCACGTCCGGCCGGATCGTTTCCACCCCGCTGTCGGCCCACGGCCCCCTGTCCAGTTTCGTCACGCGCTTCCCTTCGCCGCGTCGGAGCTTGGTTCGGTTCTGCTGCGAGACAGCTGTTCCCTGCCACGTCGGAGTCGTGACCGATCGGGCCGGAGGGTCCCCGCGACTCAGTCCTCCGGCGGTGGGAGGAAGCGGGGTGGGCGTTTGGCGCGGAATGCCGCCAAACCCTCGACTCCCTCGGGTGATACCGCCGCTGCGGCGAGGGAACGGGATTCGCGATCCAGTTGGGTGTCGAGGCCGCTGGAGAGCCCTTGGGCGACGAGGTGCTTCGTGGCACCGAACGCCCCCGTCGCACCACGGGCCAGTTGACCGGCGAGCCGCTGCGCCTCGTCGACCAGCGTCTCGCCATCGGTGACGCGGGTGATCAGCCCCATGTCCGCCGCCTCGTCCGCGGAGATTCGGGGGTTGGTCAGCAGTAGTTCCATGGCGCGTTTCGGGCCGACCAGTCGCGGCAGCCACCAGGTCACCCCGGCATCCGGCGAATAGCCGATCCCGGTGTAGGCGAGCAGGAACACCGCGTCCGCCGAGGCGATCGTCAAGTCCGCGGCAGCCGCTAGGCCGACTCCGGCACCGGCCACCGAGCCGTGCACAGCGGCGATGAGCGGTGCCTCCATCGACGCGAAGATTCGCAGCGCGTCGTGCAGGGCGTCGGTGACGGATATCAGGTGATCCCGTCGATTCTCGACGTCCACCGCCTCGAAGTCGCGAAGGTCCCCTCCGACGCAGAACGAATGTCCTTCGCCGCGCAGCAGTACGACCCGGGCGTTCGCACGGCGGCAGGTCCGTGCAGCGTCCAGAAGTGCGCACGCCATCACGAGATCGATGGGGTTGCCTCGGTCTCCGCGTCGCATGACCACATGGGCGATCGAACCCCCCACCTCGACGGTGACGGGTGATCTTCCCACGCTGTTCCCGCTCACGGGTCCGTTCGGCTCCCGTCGACGATCGCTGCGCAGATCCTCGGTCATCTCGGACCTCACTCTCGTGTCGTCAGATGCGTTCGACGACTGTCGCGTTCGCCATGCCGCCGCCCTCGCACATGGTCTGGAGGCCGTACCGGCCGCCGGTCCGGCGGAGGTGGTGGATCAGGGTGGTCATGAGCCGTCCCCCGGTCGCGCCGAGCGGATGGCCCAGCGCGATGGCCCCGCCGAGCACGTTCGTCTTCGCCCAAGGAGCCCCGGATTCCTTCAGCCAGGCCAGGACCACCGAAGCGAACGCCTCGTTCACCTCGAACAGGTCGATCTCGTCGATCGTGAGCCCGGCCTTGACTAGGACCGCCTCCGTCGCGGGGATCGGGCCCGTGAGCATGAACACCGGGTCGGACCCCACGACCGCCATGGTGTGAATCCTCGCCAGCGGTGTGAGTCCGTGAACCTCGACCGCCTCCTCGGACGCGATCAGCATCGCGGACGCGCCATCGGAGATCTGGCTCGACACGGCAGGTGTGAGCCGGCCGCCCTCGCGGAGGGGCTTCAGGCCGGCCATCTTCTCCATCGAACCGTCCGGACGCGGCCCTTCGTCAGCGACGACATCACCGACCCGCACGATCTCTTCGGCGAAAAGACCGTCAGCGGTGGCCGCGATGGCGCGCTGGTGGCTGTCGAAGGCGAGCCGCTCCATGTCCCCGCGGGAGATGCTCCACTCCTCCGCGATGAGCTCCGCGCCGCGGAACTGGGAGATTTCCTGATCTCCGTATCGGTGCGTCCAACCCCCACCGCCGTAGGGGAACCCCATTCCCTCTCGTTGGCCGACGACGGCCGGACCGGCGAGCGGCACCAGCGACATCACCTCGACACCACCGGCGACGACGAGGTCCTGGGTCCCGGACATCACGGCCTGCGCCGCGAAGTGGATCGCCTGCTGGGACGATCCGCACTGACGGTCGATCGTGGTCGCGGGGACCGTCTCCGGCAGCCCGGCGCTCAGCCACGCGTTGCGGGCGACGTTCCCGGCCTGCGCACCCATCTGGTCGACGCACCCCAAGATCACGTCATCGACCGCCGCCGGATCGACGCCGGTCCTCTCCAGCAACGCGGCGAGAACGCGTGCGCCGAGATCGTTCGGGTGGACGGCGCTGAGCCCGCCGCCACGACGTCCGACCGGCGTGCGAAGAGCTTCGACGACGTAGGCCTCGGGCATGGTTTCTCCAGATGCGACGAAGTTGCACAACGCGAGACAGCCGAACCGGGTGAGGCCTGTCGGCGCACTTCCGGCGTGCGCTCCGCACTTGACGGTCGCTCGAGCTAGCCTCAAATTAACAGAACTGAATTCAGTTGCATAGATGCGGACAGCTGGGAACCGGGCGACCTACGAGCTAAACTGAGTCCAGTTCAGTTCCGTAGGAGGGCATGTGACCAGGCGACTCGACGGCAGCACAGCACTCGTCACCGGCGCCACCGGTGGACTCGGCGTACCCATCGTCCGCCGACTCGTAGCAGAGGGCGCAGTGGTGATCATCACGGATGTTGACGCCTCCGCCTGCGAACGGCTCGCCGCCGAGCTGGGCACCGGTGCGACGGCCCACGCGCTCGACGTCACCGAGCAACAGCGCTGGCACGAGGTGACCGCAGCGGTGGAAGCCGAGCACGGCGGTCTGGACGTGCTGGTCAACAACGCCGGCATCGGCAGCCTGGCCACCGTCGAGGACGAGACGGTCGAACGCTGGGAGCGGGTGATCGACATCGACCAGCGGGGCACCTGGCTCGGCATGAAGCATTGCGGCCCGCTGATCGAGCGCAGCGGCGGCGGGTCGATCGTCAACATCGCGTCGATCCTCGGTGCGGGTGGCGGCTTGGCCAACAGCTTCGGCTACGCCGCCGCGAAGGGCGCCGTGCGCTCGATGACCGCGAACGCCGCCCTGCACTGGGCCCAGCGCGGCGTCCGCGTCAACGCGGTCGTGCCCGGGTTCATCGGCACCGCCCAGCTGCACGAGCGTTTCGACGGCAGCGAACGGCACCGGGCCATGCTCGCCAACACCCCGATGGGCAGGTTGGGACGGCCAGAGGAGGTCGCCGCCGCGGTCGCTCACCTGGCCAGCGACGACGCCGGTTACACGACCGGTTCGGAGCTGCACGTCGACGGCGGCTGGACCGCCAGGTAGCCCCGGCAAGGCGACGGGGCCGTCCTCACCTCGAAGGACGGCCCCGCTTCTTCTCGCAGCGCCGTCAGACGGCGCTGCGCTCGCTGAGCTCACGGGCCGTGCGCGCGGCATCCGCGCGGGACAGCTTGCCGACCCGGTTCAGCGGCAGCTCGTCCACGCGGAACAGGTACTCGGGCCACTTGGCCTTCATCAGCCCGCGCTGGTCCAGATGCGCCGTCGCGGCGTCGAGGTCGAAGCCGGCGTCCTGCGTCACGATCAGCACCGCGACCCGCTCGCCCAGGAGCTCGTCCGGCACCGGCACGACGCACAGCTGCTCGATGGCGGGGTGCGAGGCGAGGGCCGTCTCGACCTCGACGATGTCGATGTTCCGACCACCGCGGATGATCACGCTCTTCTCCCTGCCCCGCACCGACACCACTCCGTCGGCCCGCACGGACATCAGGTCGCCGGTCGGGAAGAAGCCGTCCGGGGTCACCTCGGGTGCTTCGACGGCTCCGCTGCGGGCGTACCCGAGGAACAGCGATGGTCCGCGCACCTGCGCCCGCCCGACCTCGCCCGCCGCAACCGGCACGCCATCCAGGTCGACCACGCGCAGCTCCGTGCCGGGGAACGGACGGCCATCCGTGCCCAGACGCGTCTCGTCGGGGTCGTCCATTCGCGGCGACGTGTGCCCCAGGCACTCGGACATGCCGAACACGCGCAGGATCCGCGTGCCGAGACGTCCCTCCGCGCGCGCCAGCGCCGCCGCCTCCATCGGCCCGCCACCGATCGTCATCGCCCGCACGTCACGCAGCGGGCGGTCGCCCTCCACCGCGCTCCCCAGCTGCAAGACCATGGTCGGCACGCACATCGTCCAGCGGACGTCGTGCTCGGCCATCAGTCGCAGCGCGGTCGGCGGATGCCACCGGTCCAGGAACACGATGCGGCCGCCGAGCATGAGCGGCAGGTACAGGCCGAAGCAGAACGCCGCGGCCGACGACAGCGGAACCAGCGCCGCGACGGAGTCACCGGAGGCGAGGCCGACCGCGTCGATGGTGCTCCGCCCGGCGTAGCGCAGCGCCGCCTCCGATTGCACCACGCCCTTGGGGCGGCCGGTCGACCCGCTGGTCAGGCCGATCACCACGCCACCGTTCCAACGCGGGCCCGGCCTCGTCGGCCGCGTCCGGCTGCCCCACCCGTCGAGGACTTGCGGGCCCTCGGAGCCCGGTAACCACTCGCCGAGGCATTCCGGCGAGGCGATCACCACGGCCGGGTCGATGTCCTCGCACGCGGCGTCGTACTCGGCGCGAGTGGCGTGGTGGCTGAGCAGACCGAGCGTGCCGTCCAGCTTGCCCGCGGCGAGGGCGGCGACCACGGTCCGCCAGGAGTTGTCCGCCTGCACCAAGATCGTCGCCTGCGGTCCGGCGACGTCGCGCACCGCGGTCGACAGTTCCTCGGCGGCGTGCAGCAACTCGCGCAGCGAATGCTCGCCGTCGACGTCGGCCGCGATGACAGCATCGCCGCCCGCGGCCGTCGTAGCTGCTCTGGACTCGAGTTCGGCCACCAGTTCCCGCATTGCATTCGCCTCCGTTGGCTCAGGGACTCAGCCCAAGAACATTTCCCGCTCTTCGCCGAGCACCGCGAGGCGCTTGCCCCGCATGCGTCCGACGTGGCGGATCGCCGCGTCCCACTCCGCGCTGGCCAACGCCGCGCGTGCCGCCTCTTCGGAATCGAAGCTCAGCACGGACAGCCCGTCCCAACCCTCCGATCGCGGCTCCATCGCGCTGGTGATGGCGGTGTGCCGCCACGCCCGCAGGCCCGGTAGCGGATACGTCACCTCAGCGTGTTCGCCTCGCCACCACTCGATGAACTGCTCATGGGTCCACTCCGGGGGACGGGAGGCAAGCAGAGCCAGATTGAACATTCCACGTCGTCCTTCCACGCCTGGCACCCGCTCAGTCGGACTCGTGCAGCTCCAACATGGGCGAGCGACCGATCATCAAATTCCGTACCGCGCCGCCGGTTCCGAGCCGGGCCGCCGCGACGAAGGTCGACTCGAACACCTCACCGCGCCTGGTCTCGCCGAGCACGAGTTCGTCGTGGCCATCGACGCTCGCCGACACCACGTGGTGCGTGAGCACCCCCTTTTCGCGCTGCCGCAGATAGCCCTCGAGCGCCTCGCGGCGGCCCGCGAAGTCCGTCGCCTGCCCCGCGCCCGTGCCGAACACGATCGAGAACCTGAAATCCGGCGCGATCAGGTCGAGGATGCCTTCGGGGTGGTCGGAGTCGATCAGCGCGAACCACCGGGTCAGCGTGGGAGCACCTGCCGTGGACGTCACGCCGCCTCCTCGGGGAACATGGAGAACGTCGGGTGGAAGAAGGCCTGGTAGCGCGCCAGTTTCCCGCCGGGCGAGACCACGCCCACGGAGGCGAACGAACCGGTGGGCTTCTCCCCCGATCCTTCGACGACCACGCCGTAGATCATCTCCAGCTCGCAGTCCCGGCTGGACCTGAGAACGCGGTGCTTGCGCCCGACCGCCGGGCGGCCCGAGATGTAGGAGGCGAGGTCATCCAGGCCGCGGCCGGAAACCTCGTTGCCCGGCAGTGCGAGCAGGAACTCGATATCGGACTCCACCAGCTCCAGTCCGCTCAACGGATCCGGGCCATCCAGCCGTGCGAAGTAGTCTGCGATGAGCACGTGCGGCTCCTCCCTGTCGCCGTTGACGAGGTGGCACACCAGCCGGAACGAGATCCGCCGCTGGGTGGATCACTGAGCCCGCTCGGCAACTAAGCTGAATTCAGTTCGCTCGAACTGACGCTAGCGCGCCCCAAAACCCGCCGCAAGACTCAAAATCGCCCAGCCGCGAAGAAGGTGCGTGAACAGGACGAAGCTCCCCGCGCGGACGTCGGGGTCGACGCGCGGGGAGGGCACCGGATACCACTGCTCGCAGCGGTATCGGTTCAATGGAAAGGCGACGCGGCGACCGTTCAGGGCCGCGGGAACGAGGGATCAGAAATCAGCGGTGAACGCGGCGGCCTCGCTCACCACCCGCGCACACCGCCATCGGCCCCCCGCGCGAGACGGCCGCACCGCGCACGCGGCGCGCGGTCACGGTGTCACGATGCGCACGCAGCAGTGGGTCACCAGCTCGCAGATCGCATCGAGGCTGGTCTCGCCACCAGGTCGGTACCAGCGCCACACGGCGACGATCGTGCCCAGGAGCGTGCGCGCCAACAGCTGCGGATCGCGGCGTGCGAACTCACCGGAATCCATTCCCTGGCGGAGCAGCTCCGTCCAGTTCCGCTCGATCCTGGCGACCAGTTCCCGGCACGCCAGCCGCTCGGCCTCCTCCCGCTCCGAGCTGCGCTCGCTGACCAGCAACGCGATGTTGGCCTGCAGGATCCGGTTCTGCCGCACTTCCAAATCCGAGATCTCGTAGGCGCTGCGCACCGCCCGGCGCAGCGCCTCGTGCGCGCTCGGCGCGTCCGCGGTCGCCGCGCGGAACGCCTCGTCCGAGTTGTGCAGGCCGATGCGCATCACCGTCAGCAGGCAATGCGCTTTCGACTCGAAGTAGTGGTACAGCGCGGTCTGGCCGATGCCGACGTGCTTGGCGATCTCCGACCACTTGGTGGCCTCGAAACCGACCTCGCCGAAATGTTCCACGGCAGCGCCCAGAATCGCCGCTCGCTTCGACCTGGGGCCGTCGTCGGCCTCCCGCAACGTCTCGACGCCCACACCTTTCCCTCCGTCGGTGAGGATCCAGCATAGATGCCAACCGATGTCAGTTCACGAGGGATCCGGCCGCGGCGCGCCGCCCGAACACGATCGCCGGTGCCAGTCCCCCGGCGTAGGAGCGCTCGTACAGGCCGCCGATGTCGGCCCCTGCCGCGAGCAGGCCCGGGATCGGCGCACCGTCCGCCGCCAGGACCCGCGCCTGCGGATCGATCCGGACGCCGGTGAACGGGAACGTCACGGCCGGCCGCGCCTCCACGACGTAGTACGGCGGTTCGTCCAGAGCCCGGGGGTCGGACTCCCGGCCAGGTCGTGCCGACTCACCTCGGGCGAGCCTCCCCAGCTCCTCGGCGATCTTGGGGCCGTCGTAGCCCCACTCTGCGGGCATCTCGGCGAAATCGGACACGCTGTCGGCGACCACGCACCGCGCACCCCGGGACCGGGCGAGCGCGAACTTGTCGAGGCTGTCCGCTCCCTCGACGTACGCGCCGGTGATCCACTCCCGGTAGCCGCGGGCGTCGGTGACCAGCAGGCCCCGCGCCTCGGGTTGTTCGAGCAACGCCATCGCCGTGAGGTGGTCCGCCGCCGTCTCGTCGACGAACCGCTCGCCCGCCAGGTTGAACAGGGCCGCGTGTTCGCTGTAGTAGAGCGTGATGTCCACGAACAGCTCGGGCTCCAGCGCGACACCGGACGGAATCAGGTGCCCGTAGAACCCTGCGCCCTCCGATCCGATCGCCGCACCTGCCTCGAGCGCCAGCCGCAGTCCGTCACCACTGCTGAACGGGTTCGACCGCAGCTCGACGTCCCGCGCCTGCTCGTGCAGGTACTGCGCGCGCAGTTCGGCGTCCGCCTGGAAACCGCCGGTGGCCAGCAACGTCGCCTTCGCCTCCACGATCCGCACCGAGCCATCGGCCAGACCTATTTCCGCACCGCGCACCGCGCCGTCGTCGAGCAGCAACCTCCGGGCCGACGCCTCGGTAACGATCACGCCGTTCGCCCCGACCACCTGTCGGCAGCCGTCGACGTAGTGCGCTGTGTCGAACCGGTGCCCACGCCCGTAGCCGATCACCGGTACGCGCTCGCCACAGCTCACTCCCAGCGAACCGATCCACTCGACGACGTCGTCGAAGTCGTCCACCAGCGCCCTCTTCAGCCCGAGGTCGCCACCGGGGTTCACCCGGTCCATCACGTCGTGGTCGGGCGCGGTCCAGATGTATCCCGCGTACTGGCCCGATCCGCCGAGCAAGGGGCCCTTCTCCACCACCATCGCCGACCCGCCACCGCGGACCGTCGTGGCCGCGGCCGTCATACCGGCGATACCACCGCCGAGCACCAGCAGATCAAACATCGCTCACCACACCTCCTCGTAGAGCGTCATGCGAGGTCTTCCGGATGAATCAGGCGATCACCAGGCCACCGAGCCGCTGCCGAACGCCGGGCTCATGCGGGTGGAGACCACCAGCCAGGTCGCGACGGGGAGAACACCACCGCGAGATGGCCGTAGCTCGCGAAGTCGTAGTACTCCACCTCCGTTCCGGCAGCAGCCGCGGAACTCGCTCGTTCGCCGACGAGCATCTGTTGCCGTGCAGCGGTTTCCCTGATGGTCACCGTTGATCCTCCATGCCAGCGGCGGACGCGGTCGTCGCGCGCACCTCCGGTCACCCGTCACCCGGCGTCGACGTGCAGGCCCGCCAGCAGGCTCTCCTGGTGGGTGCGCCGATCGCCGAAGAGCACCGCGCTCGTGGCCGCCCGGCGGAAGTGCAGGTGCGCCGGGTGCTCCCAGGTGAACCCGATGCCGCCGTGCACCTGGATGGTCTCGGCGGCGACGTATTCGTAGGACCGGCTGCAGGTCAGCGCGGCCGTGGCGGCGGCGATGCCGACCTCCGGCGAGTCCTCCGCGATCAGCCCGGTGGCCCACAGCGATGCCGACCGCGCGGCCTCGAGCTCCACGGCCATGTCGGCGCAGCGGTGCTTGATCGCCTGCAGCATCCCGATCGGGCGTCCGAACTGGACGCGGTTCTTGACGTGCTCGACGGCCATGTCGAGCGACGCCGCCGCGCCGCCGGTCTGCTCGCAGGCCAGCGCCGTCACCGCGCGGTCGCGCACCCGCGCGAGCACCCGATCCCCGGTGCCCGGATCGCTGACCAGTCGTGCCGGTGCCGCGTCGAAGGTGACGGTGGCCAGTTGGCGGTTCGGATCCATCGCGCGGTCGGCGGTGCGGCCCACACCCGGCGCGTCCCCCTCGACGACGAACAGGGCCAGCCCGTCTTCCGCCCGCGCCACGACGAACAGCAGGTCCGTCGTGGCGCCTTCGACGACGAGGATCTTGCGACCGGTGAGGCGCCAGGTCTCGCCGTCGTGCCCGGCGCGCGACTGGATGCTGGGCCCGTCCATGCGGTCCGGGCCTTCCGCCCATGCCAGCGTGGCGGTGCGCTCACCACCAGCCAGCGCGGGCAGCAGTTGCGTCCTGCAATCCTCGGCCTCTGCGCCCTCGGCATGGAGCAGCACGCCGACGCCGAGTACGGCGGTCGCGAACCACGGCAGTCGGACCAGTGACCGGCCCAGTTCCTCGGCCACGACCGCGACCGGGCGGAATCCGGCGTCCGCCCCGCCGTAGGTCTCCGGCACGTCCAGCCCGACCACGCCGAGCTCGGCGGCGAACCGGCTCCACACCGCAGGATCCCAGGCACACCCCTCGCGCATCTCCCCGAACACCGCCGGGGTGTCGGCGTGCTCGCGCAGGAACTCCCGGACGGCACCGCGGAACTCCTCGACGTCCGCGTCGTGGGTCAGCCTTCGGGCGGTCACGCCGCACCACCCGCCACCGGGTCGACCTCGTCCGCCTCCGCGAGCAGCTCGGCGTACCGGCCTAGCGCCTCCCGGGTGAGTTCGGGTCCGATGTAAGGCGGGAAGAGCCCGTCATCCGGCGTGGTGCTGCGGACGAGCGCCTTGGCGAGGTTGGTCTTGTGGACCTCGGTGGCACCGTCGGCGAGTCCCATGTGGAACGACTCCATCACCCACTTGCCGAACGGTAGTTCCTTGGAGATTCCCAGCGAGCCGTGGATCTGGATGGCTCGGGACGAGACGTCCATCAGCACCTTCGGCATCGCGGCCTTCACAGCCGCGATGTCGGCGCGCACCGCGCGGTAGTCGTCATGCTTGTCGATCTTCCACGCCGTCCGCAGCACCAGCAGCCGGAACTGCTCGATCTGGATCCACGAGTCGGCGAGCATCTCCTGCACCAGTTGTTTGTCCGCCAACCGCGCGCCCTTCGTGGTGCGCGACACCGCGCGGCGCTTCATCAGCTCGAACGCGCGCTGGACCAGGCCGACGGTGCGCATCGCATGGTGGATGCGGCCACCCCCGAGCCGGGTCTGCGCGACCGCGAAACCCTCGCCGCGCCGCCCCAGCAGGTTCTCCACCGGCACCCGGACATCGGTGTAGCGCAGGTACTGGTGGGTCCCCACGGACTCCTCGTGCCCCCACACCGACACGTCCCGCACCCGTTCGACCCCCGGCGTGTCCGCGGGCACCACGAACATCGACATCCGCTCGTGCGGTGGGGCATCCGGCTCGGTCACCGCCATCACGATGAGGAACTCGGCGAACAACGCGTGCGAGGAGAACCACTTCTCCCCGTTGATGACCCAGCTGTCACCGTCGAGCACCGCGGTGGTGCGGAAGCCCGTCGGGTCGGACCCGCCGTGCGGCTCCGTCATCGAGAACGAGGACACGATGTCGCCCTCGATCAAGGGGTCCAGGTAGGTCTTCTTCTGGAAGTCGCTGCCGTAGTGGGCGAGGATCTCGGCGTTGCCCGAATCAGGCGCCTGGCAACCGAACACGACCGGTCCGGAATGCGTGCGCCCCAGCTTCTCGTTCAGCAGCGCCAACCTCAGCTGCCCGTACCCCTTGCCACCCAGCTCCGGCCCGAGGTGGCAGGCCCACAGCTCGCGCTCCCGCACCCGTTCCTGCAGCGGCCTGATCAGCGCGTTGCGGCGAGGGTCGCGGGTGTTCCAGGCGTGCTCGATCACCTGGTCCACCGGTTCGACCTCGTCGCGGACGAACTCCTCGACCCAGTCCAGCTCCCGCTGCACATCGGGGTCGGTTTCGAAATCCCAAGCCATTTCATCGTCCTCTCAGCGGGTCAGAACCGTGCACGCGCTGATTCCCGGCGCACCGTAGACGTGCGTGAACCCCACGTGCGGTTGAGACGGCACCTGGTGGGCACCGGCGTCACCGCGCAACTGGAGCGCGTTCTCGTAGATCTGCCGCAGCCCGGAAGCGCCGACCGGCTCACCGTTGGCGATGCACCCGCCGTCGGTGTTGATCGGCAGTCGCCCGTCGATCGCGTTGTCCCCGGCCTTGATCAGGTGCTCCTGCTCACCGTGCTCGCACAGACCGGTCTCGGCCATGTGCATCAGCTCCGCACCGGACTCGGTGTCCTGGATCTGCGCGACGTCCACTTCGGACGGTTCGATCCCCGCGGCCTCGAACGCCGCCTGCGACGCCTCCACCGTCGGCGCCTCCGCGCGCTCCACGGCGATCCAGGGCGCGTACACCTCGAAGGATCCGTAGCGCCGGCTGCGGAACGCCGCACCGCGCAGGAAGATCGGCTTGTCGGTGTACCGGCTCGCCTCCTCCGCGCGGCACAGCACCAGGGCGACCGCGCCCTCACCCGGTGAGCAGTACATGTACTGGGTCAGCGGGTGCGAAATCATCGGCGCCGCGGCGATGTCGGCCGCGGTGAGCTCGGCGCGCCGCCACGCGTTCGGGCTCAGCGCGCCGTTGCGGAACGATTTCTCCGCGATCAACGCGAGGACGCCGGGGCTGATGTCGTGGTCGTGCAGGTATCGCTGGATCTTCATGCCGAAGAACTGGGTGGTGACCATCATCCCGGTCTCGCCGTACCACGAGCCGATGCCGTGCTCGGCCGGGTCCACGTTGAACGCGCCCCGGGGATGCTTGTCGAAACCGATCACGATGCCGAGATCGTGCTGCCCGGAGCGGATGGCCGCGTCGGCCGAGATCAGTGCCGAACCACCGGTCGCACAACCGTTGGCCACGTTGATGAACGGCAGCCCGGTTAGCCCCAACTCGGAGACCAACGTGTCGGCGTCTCCGGCCGAGTGCGAACCGCCGAACCCGAACTGCATGTCCGAGAAGGCCAGGCCCGCGTCCCGCAACGCCTCCCGCGCGGCGTGCACCGCCTGAGCGCGGCCGGAGACGCCCTTCGTCCGTCCGAACCGGTGAATCCCGATCCCGACGATCGCCACACCGTCCGTCATGCCCGCACCTCCCGGTCCGGGGCGAACGCGAAGGTGTGCACCGGCGCGCCGTCGTCAGCCGTCCGGAACGGCACCAGCTCCAAATGCACGGGCATCCCGATCTCCAGCGCCTCCGGGTCCGATTCCGTCAACCGGGTTTCCACCAGGAGCTGTCCCGGCAGCTCGACGTACCCCAATCCGAACGGTTCGAACTCCTCCGGCCCCGTGTACGGATCCTTCGGCCGGAAGCCCTGGATCGTGAACGTCCACAGCGAGCCGTGCCGCGCCAGCGGGGTGTCCACCATGGACGCTCCGGTGCACCGCGGGCACCCGGCCTGCCGCGGGAACGTGTAGGCGGCGCAGTCGGAGCACCGGCTGCCCAGCAGCGCCGGCCCGTCCTGCGTGTCGGTGACGAGCGCGTCGTCCACCAGTCTCATCGCGACTCCTGTCATGGCGCGGCCAGCCTTCCTCCGTCGACGGCCAGCAGCGACCCGGTCGTGTAGCTGGACGTCGGTCCGCACAGGTACAGCGCCGCGCCGACGATCTCCGAGGGGCGACCCCCGCGCTTCGACGGCCAGGCCTCGGCCATCTCCTCGAACGCGTCCATGTCCCAGGCCGAACTGATGTCGGTGAAGAACGGCCCTGCGAGGATCGTGTTGACCCGCACCAGCGGTCCGTACTCCTGAGCGAAGCCCGCGGTGAGCGTGTTCAACGCCGACTTCGCCGCCGCGTACGGCAAGTCGGTGCGGGTCGGCCTGCCCGAAGCGATCGAGGAGATGTTGAGTATCGAGCCGCCGTCACGGGACGCCATCCGCTCACCCGCGAGTGCCATCAGGCGGAACGGCCCCTTGAGGTTGACCCCGACGACCTTGTCGAACAACTGCTCCGAGACCTCGGACAGGCTCGGGTAGACCGGGGCGATACCCGCGTTGTTCACCACGATGTCGACCGGCCCGAGGGATTCCTCCACCTCGTCGAGCAAGGCAGGGAGGCGTTCCCAATCACCGACGTGAGCCCCGTGCGCGCTCACCCGGCGCCCGGTAGCCTCGGCGAGTTCACCCGCGAGCTGTTCGCAGGCGTCCTTCTTCCGGGACACCACGGCCACGTCCGCACCAGCTGCCGCGAAGGCGATCGAGATCTCCCGGCCGAGCCCGCGCGAACCACCGGTCACCAGCGCGTTTCTCCCCCGGAGCGGGCTCTGCTGAGGCCGCGCCTCGGCGACCGCTTCCGCCACGGTGCGCACCGGACCGGTGCTGTCTGCCTGCATGGCCACTCCCGTCTCGTGTCCCTCTTGCCGTGCCGCCGCTACCGCGGGATGTCCCGCCACGGAACGTTCTTGTCCGCGCGCGGTTCGGTGGGCAGGCCGAGGATGCGTTCGGCGATGATGTTGCGCTGGATCTCATCCGACCCGCCCGCGATGCGGTACCCGGGCGCGCCCAGCACGTGCTCGGTCCACTGGTAGACCTCGTCACCGGTATCGGCGATCAGCCGATTTCCCAGCACGGTCGCCGCGATTTCGCTGACCTGCTTGAGCTTCTGCGCCCACGCGAGCTTGCGCAGCGAGCCGATGGCCGACGGTTCGGCACCGTCCAGTCGTGCCTCGCGGTCCCGGGTGGCCGCCAGTTCACCGAGCTTCTCCTGCACCCACGCGTCGGCCAGGCCACGCCGGACGTCGGGGTCGTTGAGCCTGCCCAACCTGCGCGCGGTCGCCACCAGATGTCGGTAGCCGCCACCGAGTTCGGTGTTCGCGCCGGAGTGGCTGCGCTCGAATCCCAACGTGGCGAGGGTGACCTTCCAGCCCGCACCGACCTCACCAAGACGCCACTCGTCCGGGATGCGAACGTCATCGAGGAACACCTCGCAGAACGACGCCCCGCCCGACATCTGCCGCAACGGCCGCACCTCGACACCCGGGGTGTCCATCGGCAGCAGGAACGCCGTGAGGCCGCGGTGTTTCGGGGCGTCCGGGTCGGTGCGCGCGATGAGCTCGCCCCAACCGGCGAACTGAGCACCGGAGCTCCACACCTTCTGCCCGTTGACCACCCAGTTCGCTCCCCGCCGCTCGGCCCGGGTGGCGAGCCCGGCGAGGTCGGATCCCGCGGACGGTTCGGAGAACAGCTGGCAGGCGAGTTCGTCACCGCGCAGCAGCGGCCGGACGAGGTGTCGGCGTTGCTCGGGGGTGCCGAACAGGTCGATCGTCGGAGCGATCAGGTGCGCGCTGACCGAGGCCAGCTCGTGCTGACCCGGTGTGTCGAACTCGCGCTCCAGCTCGGCGAACGCCTCCTCGTGCGCGGGGGTGAGTCCTGCGCCGCCGTCGGATTCGGGCCAGGTCAGAGCGCCGTATCCGGCGTCGAACCGCCTGCGCTGCCAGGCGCACACGCGGTCGAGCAGCGCGCGTTCCTCGTCTGCGGGCAGGTCGTGGAACACCGACACCGACGCGCGGGACGCGTCGACGTCCTGACGTGGAGTCGCGTTCTGCTCGAGCCACTCGCGCGCCTCCGCGATGAATTCGTCGATGCTCGTCATCGGGCCGTCCACCCTCCGTCGACCGCCAGCACCTGGCCGGTGCAGTAGCTCGACGCCGCTGATGCGAGGAAGAGCAGCGCACCGTCCAGTTCGGACCCTTCACCGGCCCGGCGGAGCATGGTGTTGCGTTCGATCCAGCGCACCGACCGGTCGTCGGCGAACAGTTCGTCGTTCATCTCCGTGCGGAACCACCCCGGCGCCAGGGCGTTGACGCGCACACCGCGCCCGCCCCAGTGCCCGGCCAGTTCCCGGGTGAGGCCGATCAGACCGGCCTTGGCCGAGGCGTAGCTCGCACCGCCCAGCGGTGCCGCGGAAACCAGTCCGAGGATCGAACTGACGTTGATCACCGACAGCGAGCCGCCGTCGGCCGCGCGAGCCGCGAGCTGAGCCAGGTGGAACGGGGCGACCAGGTTGGTGCCGAGCACCCCCGCGAATCCGGACGGCGTTTCGTCCAACGGTTTCGCGCCGCTTTCCGTGCCGGCGTTGTTCACCAGCACGTCGACCGCCCCGGTCTCGGCGATCAGCGCTTCCCGGGCCTCCTCGTCGGAGAGGTCGGCCGACAGGACGCGCAGCGCCGGATTCGTCGCCGCCAGCGCGTCGAGCTTCTCCTTGCGCCGGGCCGTGATCCACACGGTCGCGCCTGCGGTGGCCAGCACGGTCGCGAACCGCGCACCCAGTCCCGACGACGCCCCGGTGACCAGCGCCGTCTTGCCCTGCAGCCCGAACAGCTCCCCGGGAGTCGGCACCGTCATCGCGACCACTCCTCGAGGATCGAGCTCCCCGAACCGATCAGCGCGTCGATGGTGGCCGGGAGCTGCTCCTGAACAGGATCGTGGTGCACGCCCTCGCGATGCCGCTTCAGGTTGTGCCCCATGATCGCGGCCATCTTCATCCGACCGAGCGCGCGGAACCACGCGTAGTCCGGCGGTTCCGGGTTCCCGTAGACCGCCAGCAGCTCCGCTTCGGACGGCAGCTCCGCCACGACGCGACCGACACCGGGGAACAGCGCGCCGTCGGTGAACACGCCGAACCAGCCGAGGTCGACCCGCGGATCTCCGATGCTCCAGATCTCCCAGTCGACCAGCGCTGTCGGTTCGGCACCGACGCAGAGCAGGTTGCCGAGGCGGAAGTCGCCGTGCACCAGCACCGGATCCACCGCGTCGGGCACCGCGCCTTCCAGCGCGGACAACAAGGCGTCCGAACCGGAGCGGAGTTCCTCGGGAACGGCGTGCATCGTCCTGGTCCAGCGCGCGAGCTCGTCCGCGGGGCGGAGCGGCTCCGGAACCGCGCCCCCGGCCGCACGCAGGCCCGCTTCGATCTCCGCGACGGGCACGGCGTGGAGCCCACCGAGAATTCCTGCCGCGGCGAGCATCCGATCCCGGCCGGCGCCCTGCGGGAGCGGATGGTCTTCGAGCACCGGTTCCTCGGCCGTTCCCCGCGCACGCTCCATGGCGAACCAAGCCGGTTCCGCCTCGCTCCGGGCGGTGATCGCCGGGAGCGGCACCGCGGACCTCACGCCGGCTTCGGCCAGGGCCGACAGCACGTGCGACTGCCGCAGTACGTCATCGCGTCCCACCGCACGCCTCCCCGGCGGCACCGCCTTGACTACGTGGTCGTTCCCGACGGCGTCGGTGACCACGTAGGTCAAACCACTGCGGCCACCTTCCAGCGTCCGCAACGGGCCCGGCCCGCCGAGCTCGGCACGCACCCGCGCACCGAGCTCGGGATCGGCGTCCACGACGGCCGGCTTCGTCATCGCAAGCTCCTTTGCCCGCAAGGCCACCACTGCTCGATCACCACGGAACGGACTGCCGGCTCAGCGACCGGTCCACTTCGGGTCGCGCTTCTCCAAGAACGACGCGACGCCTTCGGCCGCGTCCTGGGAGTTGAGCGTGACGCCCACCGCGAGGTGCTCCAGCACCATCAGCGAGGCGATGTCGGCGTCCAGGCCCCGGTCCACCGCCATCTTCGTGAGCTTCATCTGGAACGGGCTCTTGTCCGTGAGGTGGCTGATGAACTCCTCGACCGTCTCGTCCAGCTCGTCGGCCGGAGCGCTGGCGTTGACGAGGTCGAAATCGTCGGCCTCCTTGCCGCTGAGCAACTTGCCGGTGAGCATGAGCTCCTTGGTCTTGCGGATGCCCAGCATGCGCGGCAGGCGGTAGATCGGGCCGGCACCACCGAACAGGGCGCGGCGGATGTGGAAGTCGCCGATCTTCGCGTCGTCGTCGGCGATCGCGAAGTCGCAGGAGATCATGACCTCGAACCCGCCCGCCGTCGCATAGCCCTCGATGACGGCCACCGACGGCGTCGACATGTTGTAGAGCCGGTCGCAGACCTTGGCGGACACGACGGCGACGTCCATCGCGGTGCTCGATCCGATGAAGTCGGACTGCAAGCTGTCCAGGTCGAAGCCGGACGAGAAGGTATTCTCACGGCCGCGGAAGACCAGAACGCGCAGTTCCGGGTCGTTGTCGATCTCGGTGATGATCTCGTCGAGCCGGTTGAGCATCGGCACCGTGATGCAGTTGCGCTTGTGCGGGCGGTTCAGCCAGACGCGTGCGACGTTGCCGTCCTTCTCGAACTGGATGTCATCCTCGACTGCCATGTGCTTCCTCCCTTGAACTGACTTCAATTCGATAATGGGTCGCGGACTCTCCCGTGTCAATACTTCGAACACCCCGCCCGCCTCTCGGCCGCACGAGAGCCAGGAGCTCGCCGAACTGCACCGCCACCTCCAGCGTTGCCAAGAAGACCGCCACGAGCCCATGCTGAACTCACTTCACTTCAGATTTCAGGCCAGACGCGATGAGGAGCAGCATGCGTGCGTATCGGATGTTCAGCGACGGCCGCAGCGGCCTGATCGAGGTCGCCTCTCCGGTGCCACGGGCCGGCCAGGCTCGCCTGGAGGTGCTGGCCACCGGTCTCTGCCAGTCGGACCTGCACGTCATCGACGCGACCGGAGTCCGCTCGGCCACGGCCTGGCCGACGCCGTACACGCTCGGCCACGAAACCTGCGGCCGGGTCGTCGAGCTCGGGGCGGGCGTGACCGGCGTGCACGTCGGCGACCAGGTGATCGTCCACGGCCCGTGGGGATGCGGGCAGTGCGCGCGGTGCACGACAGGAAGGCCGAACTACTGCGACCAGCCCGATCCGAACGCGGCGGGAATCGGGCTGGGGATCGACGGCGGGCTCGCCGATGAGATGGTCGTCGAGGCCGGGCGCCTCGTGCCCGCCGGCGGCCTCGATCCCACTCTCGCGGCGACCCTGGCGGACGCGGGGCTCACGTCCTACCACGCGATCAGCGGCTGCCGAGACGCGCTCACCGAACCGGACGCGATCGCGCTCGTGATCGGCGTCGGCGGCCTGGGACACCTCGCGGTCGGCATCCTCACCGCCCTGTCGAACGCGCACGTCATCGCCGTCGACGTCCGCACCGAGGCGCGCGATCTCGCACGCGCCTGCGGCGCCGCGACCGCCTGCGCGCCGAACGACGTGGCCGGCGCGCTTCCCGCGCGGGGCGCGGACGTCGTGCTGGACTTCGTCGGCAGTGACGCGACGATGACCCTGGCGGCGCGGTCGCTGCGGCGGGCCGGCGACCTCGTCGTCATCGGCAGCGCAGGCGGCACGCTGCCGGTTGCGAAGGGCGCCGCGTTGCCACTCGGAGCTCGTGCGCACGTCCCGTTCTGGGGAGGTCGCGACGAACTCGCCGAGGTCGTCATGCTCGCACGCGACCACGGTCTCCGCGCCGAAACCACGATCTACCCGCTCGACGACGTGGACAGAGCGCTAGACGACCTCCGGCACGGCAGAGTCCTCGGCCGTGCCGTCGTCCTTCCTTGATCACCGAGCGATGCCGGCTCCGAGACGCCGAGGCCGGCGGCGCGTTCGGCGAAGCAACCCACTGCGGGACGCCCGGACACCACGTCCTGAACGTCAACGACCTTTGGAGACCTCATGGAGTGCGTTCAAGTGCAGGTGCTCGAGCTGCCGGTCGGCGAGGTCGGCCGGCACCACTTCGAGCTCGCGACCGTCGGCCTGCCGAATCTCGAGCCGGGGCAAGTGCTCGTGCGCAACACGTGGACCTCGGTGGATCCCGGGCTGCGGCTGCGTTTGCGCGCCGACGCACCGCAGGGGTACTTCGCCGCGTTCCCGGTCGGCGAGGCGATGGACGGCATCTTCACCGTCGGCGTCATCGAGGAATCGCTGGCCGACGGTTTTCCCGTCGGCAGCACGGTGTGGCACTCCTACGGCTGGCGCAGCCACGCGGTCGTCGATTCCGACGAGGTCGCGATGAACGGCATCGCGAACCTGCGCCTGCTCGACGTCGACAAGGCTCCGGCCCAGGCGTACCTGGGCCCGCTCGGCGCGATGGGCCTGACCGCCTATGCGGGATTGCACGTGATAGGCGCGTTGGGCGACACCGGCACGATCTGGGTGTCGGCCGCCGCCGGCGCCGTCGGCAACCTGGTGTGCCAGGTCGCGAAGCTCAGCGGCCTCCGGGTCGTGGCCAGCGCCGGCAGCGACGAGAAGGTGGCCTGGCTGCTCGACGAGATCGACGTGGACGCGGCTTTCAACTGGCGTTCGCGACCGTTGGCGGAGTCGCTGGGCCAGGCCGCGCCGGAGGGCTTGGACCTCTACTTCGACGGCGTCGGCGGCGCCCACCTCGAGGCCGCGCTCGACGCGTTGAACAACAACGGCCGGGCCGCGCTGTGCGGCTCGATCTCCGAATACGACGGCGAGACGGCCGGACCGCGCAACCTGTTCCTCGCCACCTCGAAGAACCTCACCCTGCGCGGATTCCGCGGCAGCGCGCACGTTCCGCTCCTCGACGAGATGCAGCGGCGGCTCGGCGGCTGGCTCGCCGAAGGACGGCTGGTCCACCGGGAGAGCGTCTACGACGGCCTCGAGGCTGCGCCCACCGCCCTGGTCGACATGATGGCCGGACGCACGATCGGCAAGACCCTCGTCCGGATCTGAGGTGCGCACGAGCGACCGCATGCGACGACCCCGGCTTCTGCCGCCTCCCTACCTCGCGGAGCTAGTTGAACTGACGTCAATTCATGTCTACCTTATCGGCACTGCGGCCAAACGACTGCGACGGTCGTTGCAGAGCGCAAAGGAGCGCCGATGTCGACACAAGCAATGGGCGATCGCGACCGCGACCGCCTGGCCCGCCGTGCCAGCGTGGCAGCGTCAGCCGGAACGGCCATCGAGTACTACGACTTCGCGATCTACGGCTACCTCGCGGTCGTCCTGGCGCCGCTCTTCTTCCCCGCGGGCGACAGCCTCGTCGGGCTGCTCGGGACGCTGGGGGTGGTCGCCACCGGGGCCCTGGCCCGGCCCGTCGGCGGGTTGATCTTCGGCCGCATAGGTGACCGGCGCGGCCGCAAGGCCGTGCTCATGGCCACCGTCGCGGTGATGGGGACGGCCACGATGCTGACCGGAATGCTGCCGACCTACGCCTCGATCGGCATCGGGGCGCCCATCCTCCTGACGCTCCTGCGCATCGTCCAGGGGCTCGCCGCCGGGGGCGAAATCGGCGGGGCCGCCTCGCTGTCGACCGAGTCGGCCCCCTCCCGGCGGCGCGGGCTGTTCGGTTCCGCGACCTCGATCGGAATCTCGCTCGGCATCGCGAGTGCCGCGGGCACCGTCGCGGTCCTGAGCGCCCTCACGTCCACGCAGCAGATGAGCAGCTGGGGCTGGCGCGTACCGTTCCTCGTCGCCGCGCCCCTCCTAGTGGCTGCCGTCCTCTATCGGATGCGGGTCGAGGACTCCCCGATGTTCGTGCAGATGGCCAAGAACTCGGCTCCCCCCAAAGCGCCCGTGACGGAAGTGCTCCGGACGCACAAGGCCTCCGTCCTCCGAGTCGTCGGCATCGCGTACTCGACCATGACCACCGGTGGGATCGCGTCGGTCTACCTGCTCGTCCATCTCTCGGCGGTCCTGAACTACCCGCTGACCGGGTCGCTGTGGCTGATCGTCCTGATCGTGCTCATGCCGTTGGCGGCCATTCCGTGGGCAGGCGCCCTGAGCGATCGCCTCGGTCGACGTCGCGTCCTCGCCGGCGCGATGACGGGGTTCGTCCTGCTCGCGATCCCCTGTTTCTGGGTGATGCAGCAAGGTTCGCTCATCTTGGCCATCGTCGCCGCACTGGTCCTCAACATCCCGTTCAGCATCCAGCAGGGCGTGGTCTACACGCAGTACAGCGAGCTGTTCCCGACCAGGGTGCGCTACACCGGGATCTCGCTCGGCTTCAACGTGGGCGGGGTCATCGGGACGGGACTCGTGTCGCTGATCGCGACCGGGCTGGTCAAGGTCACCGGACTCACGATCTCTCCGGCGTTCTACGCGGTCTTCGCCGCGCTGGTGGGTCTGATCGTCGTCGCGACGATGCAGGAGACCTCGCACCAGGACATGCCCGCGGAGGAGAGCCCGGCTGCCGACGAGCCGGACTCCCCGCCGGTTCGGTCATAGGCCGTCCGCCGCGCCCGCTCCTCGACGCACCGCAGCGGGCAGCCAGGATCCCGCGACGACCTCCTGACCGGGCGAGTAGATGCGCAGGATCAGGTAGAACTCGCCCTCCGGACACGGAAGCCAGTTCGCGGCACCGGGATCGGTGTGGCTGATCACCAGCCGCGCCGGTCCCCCGTCACCGGCGAGCGCGGCGCTGCCCAGGGCATGGCGGCGGACGGGGTTGGCGTGGAGCCGCCCCGTCTCGGCGCGGTAGAGGGTCACGCTCCAGAACGCGGTCTGCGGTGGCTGCCCGGCGAATTCGAGGACGTAAGGTCCGCTGCGACCGGCCAGCCTCTGCCCGGTGGAGTCCACGTGCGTGTTGAACGACGTGTTCTCCTCCGCGACGTTCGCACCGAGACCGACGTGGTTCATCACCGCACGGGCGAGGAAGTTGTGCCCATGCGCCCCCTTGTCGAGGACTCGCGTCCACCCCGTTCCGGTGGCAATGCCCAGTTGGGGGCGCGAGGAGCGGAGCAGGGACTGAGCGGTGGCGAAGGAACGCTCCAGCGCTCCCACTGTTGCCACGTCGAGCGCGTCCGGATCCCAGGGCTTCGGCCCGAGCAACCCGAGTCCCCGGAACTGGCGCACATGGGCCCATTCGTCGCGCGGGAAGGAGTTGAGGCGCAGCACCGCGTCGAACGCCCGGAAGAAGGCGCGCCAGTCCGCCTCCACCTCGTCGGCGCCCACGACGGGACCGAGAGCGTCACCGGTTTCACCGCCCGTCAAGCTGACCTCGTCCTGCAACTCCCGGACCACGTCGAGGTCACCGTCCAGCACCTGGATTCGCAGCAACAACCAGGTGATGGTGGTCGCCACCCGCACGACGGTGACGCCATCGGGCGCGTCTCCCGACCAGTCGGGCGGGACCAGCCAATAGCACGCCGCGGCCGAGCCGAAGGTCCGGGCGCTGATGTTGATGGAGTTGCTGTAGGCATCGACCACCTGGACGGTGAAGTAGCGCGTTCCGAAGTCCGGGAGCCGAAGCTCGACCGGCTCCGCACCCAGGCGCACCCAGGCGTTGGAGTAGAGAGTGTCCACATTGGGCGCCCGAAAAGCGTGGAATTCAGGGCCGGCCGGGATGCGCTCGTGGATGAACGAGGCCACCCGTCCCGGCGCGCCAGGACGGAGCACCTGCTCCGACATCTGCGCGTACTGCAGCACTGCGGGCGTGGCGTAGATCGCGGCCTGCACACCCAGTGCCTCGATCCAGGACGCGCGACTCCCCTGCTCGACGGGGAGGATGTCGTCACTCGCGGATCTCCCGACCTGGGGCAGATCATTCGTGTCATAACCGAGCGGACCCATAACCCCACCCACCTCCCGTGCCGTCGTGCCGCCGATATCGCGCTTCCGCTCAGCAAGAGCGGGGCGCGGTTCGGATATAGTAATTGAACCAAGTTCAAATCAGTAGGGAGGCGTGCGTGGCCGGTGAACGAACGACGACGTTGAACGAGGCCGCGCGGGCGGTCCAGGTGTGGGCCTACCCCCTCGTCTTCGCCCAGCGGGTGCGCCTCAACTTCACCCAGCCGCTGGACCCGAACGCGAAGCGACCGCTCAACTCCGCAGGTGCCCCGCTGAACGCCTTCGGACATCAGCGCCGACTCTCCGATCCGACGCTGACCGTCGGCGTCGCCCCCAACGTCGACACCCTCTACTCGGTCGCCTGGCTAGACGTCCGGCACAACGACTTCACCCTGCGGTTTCCCGACTTCGGCCCCCGATACGCAAGCTTCCAACTCGCCCTGCCCGACACCAGCACCCCGATCACGATCAGCGCGTCGGCGCCGGGCGAACGCCTGCCCGTGGTCTCGATCGCAGGCGGACCGGACCGACTCGAGGTCACCGAGGACGAGGTCCGGCTCCGCACCTGGTGGCGCTACGTCATGGTCGTCGGGCGGATCTTGGTCGAACCGGAGGCATCGGACGACGCGCTCGACGCCACTCATCGACTGCAGGACGCGATCGAGCTGCGGCGCCTGCCCGTCAGCGATGCGCCGCCGCCCACCGGCGACCTGAGCCTCGCCCGCCTGTCCCGCCAGGCCGAAACCACAGAGCCCGAAGCTTTCGCCCGCGCGCTCCGACAGGTCCTGGACGACGCCGACCCCGCGCTCGTCGACGAACCCCTCCAGCGGACGCTGACCCGATCGCGACTGCTGGACAACCCCTCTCCGCCAGAATCCGCCGACGGTTTGAGGCACGGGCTTCAGGACATCCGTGCACACGTACGCGGACTCGGCCGACCCGCCAACGGCTGGGCGATCAACGACACCGGAACCGATTTCGGCGGAGACCACCTTTTGCGGGCCGCCGTGGCCCACTCGCAGATCTTCATCAATCCCGTCGCCGAAGCGCTGTACCCGGTGTGCGAGGTCGACTCCAACCGAGACCTCCTCGACGGCAGCGTGCACGATTACCGGCTGACCTTCGAGGCGGGATCGCTGCCCCCGGCCCGGGCGTTCTGGTCGCTGACCGCTTACCACGCGAAGGGCCTGCTGGTGGCCAACGAAACCGGCCGGTATGCCATTGGCGACCGCACGCCCCGGCTCACGTACCGCCCGGACGGATCGCTGACTCTCGAGATCAGCGCCGCGCGACCTGACACGACGGCGAACTGGCTTCCAGTGCCTGCGGGTCCGTTCCGGCTGATGCTCAGGCTCTACCGACCGGCGACCACGGAGTGGGATCCACCACCCGTAATCCCGAAGCCCATGCGAAAGATGCCCTGAACTCTCCGCTCACCACCCGCAGCGACATGTCGGGGCATACGCCCTACTGCCCATACGATTCCGCCCGGACACATCGCCGCCACCACCGGAAATGACCCCGCAGTAGACACCCTCACACCGCGCCCGCTCACCGGAACCGCCCGTCACCGCGCCGCAATCGCCCTACGAGCATGCGACCTCGACCATGACCGCACCACACCAACCGGCACCTCTCGCCCTCCCGAGTCCGACTCGGATTACCCCAGGTCAGGCGAGCCGGTGGCCGGGGCGATCGCCGCGGCAATGGAGGTGATGTGCGGCGCGCGCACGATGCTGTAGTGCGTGGCGGGCAGTTCGCGCCAGTGGCTCGGTTCAGGCAGGAGGGTGCGCCAGCCGTCGCGATCGGCGATCGGCAGGCCGGGTTCCGGTTCCGTGGCCAGCCAGACGTAGCTGGGGGTCGAGGCCAGGCACGGCAGCTCGTGGCCGGTCATGCTGCGCAGGTTGGCTCGGCACGCGAGAACGAACCGCCGGGCGTGTTCGACCGCCGTGCCGCTGGAAGTGCCGAGTTCTCGCTCGAACATCGCCTCCAGCTGCGCGTCGCTGTAGTCGGCGGCGCTCGTGCCGGGCGGTGGCGGGTCGATGAGGTGCAGGGCCCGCGCCGGCTGCCCAGCCGCCTCGGCTTCGGCAGCCATGCCGGCCGCCACCCAGGCGCCGAACGACCAGCCGGCCAGCTGCCACGCGCGGCCGGGTAACCGCGCCTGCAGCGCCTCGTGGTAGCGGCGAGCCCGGTCCGCGATCGGCCAGCCGGGCGGTTCCGGTCGGCTCAGCGCGGGGTCGGCGATCACGCACACGCCGATTTCGCGGGGCAGGGCGTCGACGAGCGGGCGGTAGGCGTGGACGTCGCCGCCGACCGGGTGCACGAGGCACACGGCGTCTCGACTCGTGCCGTCCCGCCACACCTGCACCACCACTTCGCCGGTGTCGCCCGCCGCGGAAAGTTCCGCCAGCAACGCGTTCATCGTCACTTCCGGGCCCAGCCAAGCGAGGTTGAGGTCGACGCCGAAAAGGCGTTTCACCGATTCCACGACGTCCAGCAGCATCAGGGAATCGGCGCCCAGGTCGTACAGCGGCACGTCCGGGTCGAGCTCGGCGACGCCCAGCAGGGCGCGCACCTCCCCGGTCAGCTCCGCTTCGGCGTCCCTGGCCGGTTCCGGTGCAACCGGTGTGCCCGGTGCGGTGTCGCGTTCGTGGAACTTCCGCGCGGCGTCAAGCCCGGCCGTGGCGACCAGGAGCTGCGGCAACCCGGCCCCCAGTGCGCGGGCGAAGGTACGCCGGGCCTCTTCGGCGCTCAGGCCGACCGCCAGGTGCGCCTGGTGCCGGTCATCGGTTTCCAGTGCCGTGACGGCCACGCCGGTGTCGCGCCAGACGTCCCAGTCGATCGAGAGCCGGGCGGTCGGGCCGTCGCGGTGCGCGAGCGCGTCGAGGAACCCGTTGGCGGCGGCGTGGTCCACCTGACCGGTCCCGCCGAACTCGGCGGACAGCGACGAGCAGTAGACGGCGAACGCGGGCCGGTGGCGTTCGATGAGCCGCTCCGTGAGCAGGGCCCCGGCGAGCTTGGCGGCCTGGTCGCGAGTGGTGATGGGACCGCTGGCGGACCCCCTGGCCGCGTGCACGATCCCCGCCAGCGGGGTGCCGAGGTGGCCGTCGATCTCGTCTGCGGTGATGGTGGTCAGGTCGGCGGCCAGCAGGTCGACCCGGTCCGACCACGGCTTGAGCGCCTCGGGCAGGCGGGGCCGCCGCGCCAGCAGGACGACCGTGCCGCGGGTGCGCGTGAGCAGCACCTCGGCGACGGCGGTCCCGATGCCGCCGGTGCCGCCGAGGACGAGGTAGGTCCCGTCGCCGACGACCGGTTCCTCGGCGGCGACCGGCGCGCTGTCCCGCGCCCACCAGAACCCGGCCCGCAGGGCGACCTTCTCCGGTGGCCTCGGCCCGGTGAGCAGACCGGCGAGGAGGTCCAGTCCGGAGTCGGGAAGGTCGACCCAGTGGCCGGGCACTCCGCTTTCCTGCGACCCGACGGTGCTCACCCCGGCGAGCAGCCCGGCTTCGGGACGCGTGACGGTGGTGTTGACTGGCGCGGCACCGGTGGAGATCCACCAGGTCCGCACCGGCCGGTCGCGAACGGCCCGCAGGAGGGCGACGGGGGTGTCCAGGCACGCCCAACCCGCTCGGGCGAGAGAGGCTTCGGCGACGGGCCCGGTGATCCCGAGCGGCAGGGTGTGCAGCCAGTCGATCCCGGTGGCGGGCAGTGCGTCGAGAACCTGGCGCAGCGATGCGGTGTCGGCCGGATCGGCTTCGAAGTCGTCGGGGCCGAGGACGGCGAACCCGGCGGCGGCGCGCACCCGCACGACGCGCTGGTAGGCGGCGTCGAGGGCGGGCGCGGTGAGCGGGCCCTCGCCGGAGATGACGAGGATGCGGTCCGCACGGGTGGTAGCGGGCGTGGCCCGGCGGAGCCGGACCCAGGTGGGCTGGTGCAACCAGTCGTTTTCGGGGCGCCGCTGGACGGCGGGCCGCCGCGGGAAATCGAAGTCTCGCACCGCGAAGGCGGGCGGGGGGAAGTCCCACGGTGCCGGGGCGGTGGAGCGGCCCCAGTCGACGGGTGTCCCGGCCAGCCAGGCGGCGGCCAGCGCGGCGGGAGGCAGCGTGGCGCCTTGGCGGGAGTGGGCGGGACTGGGCGGCTCGAGCACCTGCTGTGGCTCGGCGGTGCGCAGCCAGCCGACCGCGGTGGCCGCGTCCTCGCATGCCGCCGCCAGGCGCCAGCGGCCGAGCGGGCGGCCCGACTGCAAGTGCCGGAGAACGTCCACGTAGGACTCGGGGCGTATCGTCAGGTACGCCGCCACGCGCCTCGCCTCGGCGCGCAATGCTTCCGCGCTGTGCGCCGAAAGTACCAGGCACCGAACGGGGTCGGGGTGCTGCGGCGGTACCGGCCGGACCGATTCCACGATCACGTGGGCGTTGGTCCCACCAATGCCGTAACTGCTCACTCCGGCCACCCGCGGACCCGTGGGCCACGGCTCGGCTCGCGTCGGCACGCGGAACGGCCCCAGCTCCAGAGCCGGGTTGGGGGCGCGGAAATCGACCGTCGGTGGGAACACGCCGTGATGGACGGCCAACGTCGCGCGGATCAGGCCCACTACGCCTGCCGCCGTGCCCAGGTGCCCGATCTGGCTTTTCACCGACGAAATCGCGCAACCCCGGGACTCGGCCAACGCCCCGCGCAACGCCGAGACCTCGATCGGATCGCCCAAGCGCGTCCCGGTTCCGTGCGCCTCCACGTACCCGACATCGGCACCGGAGCGCCCGGCCCGGCGCAGCGCCGCCCGGATCGCCTCCCGCTGCCCGGCCGGTGATGGCGCGGTGTAGCCCTGCTTCGCCGCGCCGTCATTGGTCAGCGCGGAACCGGTGATCACCGAATACACCGCGTCGCCGTCGCGGCGAGCTGCCCGCAATGGCTTCAGCACCACGATGCCGACGCCGCTTCCGCCCACCGTGCCGTCCGCGTCGTCGCTGAACGGGCGGCAGTGCCCGTCGGAGGAGAAGATGTGCTGCGGCCGGTACCGGTATCCCTCGGTCAGCGTGATGTCGACGAACACGCCACCGGCCAGCATCACGTCCGCCTCGCCCGCGCGAAGCATCCCGGCAGCCTGGTGCACGTTGACCAGCGAACTCGAACACGCCGTCTGGGTCGTCAGCGCAGGTCCGGTCAAGTCGAGGTGATAGGCGACCTTCGTGGCGAGGAAGTCCCTCTCGTGGTGGAGGGCGAGCTGGAAGTCGTCCGGTATCGCGGCCGGGTCGGCCTCGCGCAGCATCTTCCGGACGTACGTGTTCTCACCGCAGCACGCGACGATCCCGGTCCGGCCCTGGGATCCGTCGATACCCGCGTGTGCCAGAGCTTCGACGCAGCACATCAGCAACTGCCGCTGCTGCGGGTCCATGATCGCGGCGTCGCGGTGGCTGATCCCGAAGTGATCCGGATCGAACGCCAGCGGCGCGTCGAGCATGCTGCGCGCGCCGACCAGGCCGTCGGCGGCGGGGAACTCCTCGATGCCCCGGCGGCCGTCCCGGACCATGTCCCAGAACGCGGCCAGGTCCGGTGCTCCGGGCGCCCGCACGGCCATGCCGATGACCGCCACCGGCTCGTCGGCGCCGACAGGTTCCCCGGCAGAGCCCATGACCTGTGCCCGGTGGTCTTCGAGGTACCGGGTCAGATCCCGGAGGGTGGTGTGCTCGAAGAGATCGGCGGCGGTGAACCGGTATCCCGCCTCGGCGCAGCGCAGGTGGAACCGCATCAGCGCGAGGCTGGTGGCGCCGGCGGCGAAGAACGTCTCGTCGAGGCCGATCGGCGCGCCGGTCACCTCCTCGAACAGCGCCGCGAGCTCGTTCGACGGGAGCGCGGACGTCCCGTGGAGATCGTCGCCGGGCGTGCGCGCGGCGGCGTCCCGGTCGAGCTTCCCGCTGGGCGTGCGCGGGAGGGTGGCCACGACGCGGAACCGGTCGACCCGCGCGTGGGGCGGCAGCAGCGGCAGGAGGTGATTTACCAGCTCCGCCGCGGTCGGCGTCCGGCGGCACTCCAGATAGGCGGCCAGCCGCTCGCCTTCGGGGGCGACGACCGCGTTGACGACATCGGGGTGCCGCAGCAGCGCCGCCTCGACCTGCCCCGGTTCGAGGCGGTGCCCGCTGACTTTGACCTGCCGGTCGGTGCGCCCGTCGAAGTGCAGCAGCCCGGCGCGGTCGAAGTGCGCGAGGTCGCCGCTGCGGTAGTAGAGCTCGGGAAGTTCGGCGAACCTCTCTTCCGCGATTTCGCCGAGGTAGCACCGGTTCGCGGCGAGACCGCCGATGAGCAGCTCACCGGCCCGCCCCTGCGGCAAGGGCGCGCCCGTGGCGTCGGCGACCCGCAGCACCGCGTTCGCCACCGGACGGCCGATGGCAGGACGCTCGGGCCAGTCCTCGGGATCACCGTCGAGCACCAGCGCGCTCACGACGTGGGTCTCGGTCGGGCCGTAGTGGTTGTGCAGGCGGGCGCCCCGCAGTCCGGCGAACCAGCGGCGGATCACCGGGGTGCACACCAGCTGCTCGCCGGCGGTGATCACGTCCCGCAACCGCGACGGGTAAAGCCCGAGCCGGTCGCCGTGCTCGGCTAGCAGTTGCAGCGCGACGTAGGGCAGGAAGATCCGTTCGATCCCGGCTGTTTCCAGTTGCGCTAGCAGTGCCGGACCGTCGTGGCGCCACTCCGGGCGAACCAGATGCAGGTGGCCGCCCCCGCAAAGGGTCGTGAAGATCTCCTGGAACGACACGTCGAACGACAGCATCGAGAACTGCTGGGTCGCCGCGGGTGGCGCGTCCTGCCATTGGATCAGGTTGGCCAGGGTGCGATCCGGGACGCGCACGCCCTTGGGGGTACCGGTCGAGCCCGAGGTGAACAGCGCGTAGAGCGGCCAGCCGGCATACCGGGCGGGAACATCCGGCACCGGCCCTTCGGCGAGCGTGACGAACCGCCGTTCGACACCGGTGTCGATCGCGTCGAACGAATCCGCGTCGCCGGGGGCGAGCAGGACGTAGTGCGGGCGGACCCGGCTGAGGACGTCGCTCAGCAACGCGGCCGGGTAGGCGGGGTCCAGGGGCACGGCGGTGATGTTCAGCCGCGCGAGCGCGAGGAGCGCGACGATGTGCTCGGCGGACGGCCGGAAGTACAGCGCGATGTCGGTGGCGTCGTCGGGGAGGACGACGGCCAGCCGTGCCGCGTGCGCGTCCAGCTCTGCGTAGGACAGCGTCGTGTCGCCGGTGAGCGCCGGGGCCTCGGGAGTGCGCGCGACCTGCCGCGCGAAGCCTTCCGCCATGGTGTCCCACGCGAGCTCCGCCGCCTCGCCGCGGCCGTGGTCGGGCAGGTCCCGGCGGTACGGCTCGGCCAGTTCGGCCGGGGTCCGCGCGGTTCCGGTGAGGGCGCGGCCGAAGACATCGCCGAGGGCCTCCGCCTCGACTTCGGTGAAGTGGCCTTCGCCGTACTCCCAGAGGCAGTCGAAGCCCTCCGGCCGTTCCACGACCGACAGCGTGAGTGCGCACTTGGCCTCGGCCGCCTCGGTCCACTGCGGACTGATCGAGCAGCCGGGCAGGCGCAGCGCGCCGAAGTCGGTGTTCTCCAGCACGAATAGGTAGTCGAAGGCCGCCTGCCCGGGATCGAGATCGGCGAACGCGACGTCCTGGTGGTCCAGCGCCGCGCCCGACGCTTCGCCGAACCGGCGCAGCTGGGTCTCCAGGTCTTCGTCCGGGGCCACCGACAGCGGCAGCCGCACGGTGTTGGCGAACATCCCGACGCAGTCCTCGAACTCCCGCACGGGCCGGTTGGCCACCGGTGCGGCGATCCGGGGCCCGGTCCGCCCGGTCACGGCGTAGAGGCTCCAGGCGAACACGCCCAGCAGCAGCTGGAAGCGGGTCAGACCCAGCTCTCCGGCCCATTCATCGACGCGCTCGCGCCCGATCGTGGTAGTCCGCAGCCGCCCGGCGAGCGATGTTTCACCAGTGGGGAGCGCGTCGTCGTCGAGCCAGGCGGTCAGCGCGTCCCGCCGGGCGCGGTAGCCGGAGGAGGCGAACCACCGGGACTGCCATCCGGCGAAGTCCAGTGGCGTGTGCCCGTCATGCGGCTGCTCGCCGGAGAGCTCGCGGAACAGGACGTTCAGCGACCAGCCGTCGACCGCGATGTGATGCGGACACAGCAGGAGCGTTCCTCCCCCGGGCTCCGGCCGCCAGGCCGCCCGCAGCAGCCGGCCCGCGGTCAGGTCGAACGGCGCGGTGAAGAAGTCCTCGTCCGCCTCGGTCCACGGGTCGTACGGCTCCTTCGCCACCTGCCGCAGACCCTCGGGCGTCGCCGCGAAAGCGGTGCGCAGCGCGGGGTGCCGCGCCACTAGGCCGCGCACGTCCCGGCGCAGGGCGTCGACGTCGGGCTCGCCGGTGACCCGGAAGGCGAGCGGCACGTGGTAGGCCGTGGATGCGGGATCGCGTTGCTGCAGCAGCCAAATCCGCTGTTGTTCGCTGGTCGCCGAAGCAGTCGTCGCGTTCGTCGGCGCACCCGCGGCCGGGTACTCCGCCCGTCCCGCCACCGCGACGGCGGAGGCGAGGTCGGAAAAGGAGCCCCGCTGCACCACCGAAGGCGCCAGGTCCGCGCCCCAGCGTTCGCGGATCGCGAATCGCAGCCGCAGTGCCTTGAGCGAGTCGCCCCCGGATCGCAGCCACGTGTCACCGGGTCCGAGGCCGGTGATGCCGAGGACGTCCTCCACGCCGTCCAGGACTTCGCGTTGCCACGGTGTCGCCGCACCGCCGGTGTCCGGCCGCCACGGCGAGAATCCGCCCGCCAGCAGGGCGGCTTCGTCGACCTTCCCGTTCGCGTTCCGGGGCAGCTCCTCGATGCGGAACACGTGGTGCGGGCGCATGTAGGACGGCACACTCGCGTTCAGGTGCGCTTCCAAGGCGTCGAAGGAGAAGTCGTCGGTCACGACGAAGGCGAGCAGCTCAGCGGTGGCCGCGCGGCGGACGGCCACGTGCGCCTGCCGGATCTGCGGGTGCGCGAGCAGCCGCTGTTCCAGCTCGCCCGGCTCGATCCGGAACCCGCGGACCTTCACCTGCCGATCTGTTCGCCCGGCGTAGGCGAACCGGCCCTCCGGCAGAACGCGAACCAGGTCGCCGGTGCGGTAGAACTGCGCGCGGCCGTCGTCGAACCACGGCAGCCGGACGAACCGCCGCCCGGTTTCCTCGGGCAGGCCGCGGTAGCCGATGGCGACCCCGGCCCCGGCCAGGTACAACTCGGCGACCTCATCGACGCCCGCAACCCGTTCTTCTTCGGTCACCGCGACCGCGCTGGTGCCCGGCAGCGGGCGACCGATCGGCACCACGTCGCCGTCGAAGTCGCGCGGGATCGGGTGGCTGAGCGCGAAGGTCGTCGTCTCGGTCGGGCCGTAGCCGTTCTGCAGCCGGGTCGGTGCGTCCGGATTGGCCCGGTACCAGCGGCGGATCAGCGAAGCGTTGAGCTGCTCCCCACCGATGAGGACCCGGCGCACGGTGGCGAAGCTGTCCGGCACGGCCTCGGCGACCGCGTTGAACAGCGTCGCGGTCACGAACATCGTGTCGATGCGCTCGCCGACGAGTGCGTCCGCGAGGACCCGCGGGTCGTGGACGGTTTCGTCGTCGAGGACGACGCAGGTGCCACCGGTCAGCAGCGGCACCCACACCTCGAAGCTGATGGCGTCGAAGGCGGGGTTGGCCAGGCAGGCGAACCGGGTGCCGGGGTCGAGCCAGCCGGGATCAGCGAGCCGCAGGACGCCCGCGTCACGCACCTCGACGCCCTTGGGCCGACCGGTGGTGCCGGAGGTGTAGAAGAGGAACGAGGCAGGGGCGGGCGCGGCCGGGGGGCCGGCTTCGGCCTTCTCAGTCAGCAGTTCGCCGGGCGGCAGCGGGGCCAGGCCAGGTAGCCCGTCGTGCACGACGGCAGCCGCGTTCGCGTCGGCGAGGATGACGTCGCGGCGCGCGGGTGGGCTCTGCCGGTCCAGCGGCACGACCTGGCCGCCCAAGCGCAGCACGCCCAGCATGACCTGCACCAGCTCCGCCGAGCGCGGCAGGCCCACGGCGATCGCGTCACCCGGACGAAACCCCTTGTGGGACAACGATTCCGCGACGGCAGCAGCGCCGGCGTCCAGCTCCGCGTAGGTGAGCCGACGGGAGCCGTCGGAAACGGCGACGGCGTCCGGGTGGCGCACGGCCCGGTCGTGGACGCGGTGGGCGATCGAGGTCATCGGGCCTCCAGCTCGGCCGTGATCAGCTCCGCGCCCCGGGGCAGCGCAGCACTCTCGCCAGCGGTCAGCAGCCGGGTCCTGGCCAGCGGGGCGCGCGCCAGGTCGAACGGCTCGGACGGGTCGGCGCGCCGCAGCTCGGCGGCTTCGTGCGGCTGCCCGGCCACCTCGGTGACGGTGCGGGGGAAGGCTCGGCGCAACGCCTCGCGGTTGAGCGGGTCCCGCAAGGCGAACGCCAAGGTCTCGTTGCAGGCCGGGTCGGCGCCGTCCAGCTGTGAGGCGATCCGAAGGCGCTGTTGCCCGGACGACAACGGGGCGGACACGTGCATCGAGGGCGGCCTTTCCAGGAAACGCCTGCTACCTGTCTAGATCAGTCAAACACCGCTGGTTCGAGAGAGTCGATGGCCGCGGTCGAAGTCTGCCCGAAGTTCCTTTTGCCGCCCGCAAGCCAGTCGCCTCCGCTCGGAGAGCCCGGCCGGACCGACACCGCTGCCGCGCACGCGCGCGGTGCCGCACCCGCGGCGGAAGGCACATCTCGTCCGGAAGGTCTTTCATGCGAGCGACGATCATCCACGGTGCCGGGACGTGCGGATCGAGTGTTGATCAGGCCACCGCAGCAGGGTTCTTGCCGCGGTGCACGCCGAGACGCCCTTCGGCACGGTCTTGCGCGCGGCGAATCGACCCGACCACACGCATCTCAGCTGCGCGGCCGAGTTCCACGCCGTGCCGTTGGCGATCACCTTGCGACGGTGGCCTTCCTCGCCTCCCGCTCGTGGTCGCTCACCTGCCCGCTGACCGCACTGCTCCCACTCGTGGAACCGGCGCCTTCTCCGTTGGGGGCGCGCAGTCAACGTGCCAGTGGCTGACGAAGCCGGCGCGGACTGGAACGGCGTTGATTTCGCGGGTGCGGCGCTAGCAGGTGAAACGGTGGCGCGGCCGGGGCGAGCGCTGTGGTCCTCGTCGGCCAGTTCTGCTCCCGGTTCGGTCCGGGGTGTCGGCCGCAGCTGAGCCGGGCGAGCTCGTCGGCGAACCGGCAGGGCCGGTCGACGACCCGGATACCCTGTTCGGCGAGTTCGATGGTCCGTTCCGCCAGGCCTGATCGGCGGTGGTGGCCAGCGGCAGCGGACGGGGTTCAGCGGCGTTTGAAATAACCCACGAAGGCGAGTACTCCGTAAATCACCGCGATCGTGACCGCGGCGAGGAGCAAGACGGCCGGCTCGCCCCCGAACTCGACAAGTCCCACCCCTGCGCCGAACACCGCGCACGGAACCATGACGGAAATCGCGCCGTACCTCAGGTGACGAACCAGCTGATCGTCCTGAACAGCAGCAGCCACCTCACCCCGCGGGGATGCCTTGACTGGACTGAATGCCTGCGTGCCGGGTGCGCCGAATCGCGGACGAGGATCCGGCAATTCGCGGAACAACGCCTGGATCTCTCCCCGTGTACGCGCGCACGAGGCGGCGGCTGTGCGCTGCCCGTACTCGTCCGAGTTCAGGCGACCGGCGTCGAGGTGGTCCCCGAGCAGTTGCTGTGCTTCCGTCCGGTCTGCATGTGACGCGCGAACCCGTCCCGAGTCTGATGGCCCTTCCATAGGTGCAGAGTGTACAAAGCCTGGACGGAGCTCAGTTCCACTCACGGCGGAAGATCGGGGTTGACAGCCCGGCGACGACGCTGACCGGCCATCGACCGCCGGTTCTGACGCTACGGGCACGTGCAGTGCCCGGCCCGTGCTCGCCGCACGGCAAGCGAGGCGAACCCTTACCGGGCAATTCGGAGCATCTTCGCTCACCAGATGACCTTTCGTGGAAACCGGTCCGGTTTCCACGTCCCTACCCGGCACGCACTCGCTCACGCAGCGACGAATTGCGTCGCTGCAGAACTGAATCCTTCTGCGCTACCGGTCGTGGTCTCGTCCGCGGGTGGTGCGTGCCGCCCGATCACGGACTACGAGCCGATCCGGCAGGCCCGCCGGGTCGGTACCACCGCTCGCGCCCCGCGCGACCCGTCGGTCACCGCGGAGGTCAGAAGACCGACCAGCCGGTCAAAGTGGTGAAGTGGTCGAGCGCCGCGACACCGGCCACCGAGTTGCCGCGCTCGTCGAGTCCCGGGCTCCACACCGCGACCGCGCACCGGCCCGGCACGATCGCGAGGATCCCGCCACCGACCCCGCTCTTGCCGGGAACGCCGACGCGGTAGGCGAAATCTCCGGCGGCGTCGTAGGTCCCGCAGGTCAGCATGATCGCGTTGATGCGCTTCGCCTGCCTGCGCGTGACCAGCTCCGAACCATCCCGCCGAACGCCGTGCGCAGCGAGGAACAACCCCGCGCGGGCCAGGTCGCGGCAGCTCATCTCGATCGAGCACTGCCGGACGTACTGGTCGAGCACGGTCGCCACCGGGTTGCGCATGTTGCCGTAGGACGCCATGAAGTGGGTCAGGGCCAGGTTGCGGTCCCCGTGGGCCGCTTCGGAAGCGGCCACCTCCTCATCGACCCGCAAGTCCGGGTTGCCGCTTTCGGCGCGCAGGAAAGCGAGCAGTTCACCGGTGGCGTCACCCGCCAGCGAAACCAGCTCGTCCGTGACCGTCAACGCGCCCGCGTTGATGAACGGGTTCCGCGGAATCCCCCGTTCGTGCTCCAGCTGGACCAGCGAGTTGAACGCATTGCCCGACGGCTCCCGCCCGACCCGCCTCCACAACGACTCGTCACCACCACCGGCCAGCACGAGCGCGAGGGTGAAGACCTTCGAGATGCTCTGCGCCGAGAACGGCGCCTCCCACTCACCGGCCCCGTGCACACGACCCTCGAGATCGGCGAACGCGATACCGAAACGGCCCGGGTCGACCCGCGCGAGCGCCGGGATGTAATCCGCGGCCGACCCCGCTCCCCGCAGCGGAGCCACCTCATCGACGATCCGCCCGAGCAACCGGTCCAAGTCCACGAAGGACGATCATGTCATCGCCCCCGCAACCAGCCGCACGGGGAGGCCCACCGGGGCTCGCGACCTCGGTGGCGCGAGCGCGTGGCCGTCGCCGGGATGTCTTCCGGCACGTGCGCCTGCCGGAGGTTCCGCGGCGTTCGGCACCGGCCCCGACCGCGCGGGAGCCGGTGACGACGCCTCGGTCCCGTGGGCTGCGGCGACGATCCCCCGCCGCAGCCGTGCCCGCGTGCGGACGGGATCAGGAGCAGGCGGAGGCCGACGAGGACCGAGCCGGTTGCGCCGGGCGGTGTTCCAGCTGCTCCGCGAACTGGTGCCAGGCGTTGCCCGCGCCACGCGCCAGTTCCGCGATGACACCGCTGCAATGCGGCGGGACGTTGTCGAACAGCGACTTCCACTGCTCGACATCGCTCGTGTGCGCGTCCAGCCACCGCAGCAGCGCCCGCCCGGATTCGGTGAACCGCAGCGACGGATCCCGCTTCAGCACCGTGAGAATCGTCTTGCCGTCGACACCCGGACGCCCGTCGGCCAGCCGCTCTTCCGCAGCCGCGCGCGGGGCCGCTTCGCACTCCGGCACGCGCCCCGCCTTCCCGTCGGCGCGCAACCGCGCCGGGACGGGATTCTTACCGCTGCGCAACCGCTCCCGCACATCGTGCGCCGTGGACGGGGAGATGCCCGCGGCCTTCGCGATCTCCCGGAGCGGGGCCTCCGGACGATCCTTCATCAGTTCGCTGGCCAACACCCGTCCGGCCACGCCGTTGAGCGGACGAATCCGGCCGTCCCGACCCACTCTGCTGGTGACTTGCGCACCGTTCTCCGACGAGCGCCGACGAATCGCCCCGACGGTGGTCGCCGCCAGACCGGTCACCGAGGCGATCTTGCGGTCGGACCACTCCGGGCGAGCCGTCATGATGCGGGTCGCGGCTGCCGTGCGATCGCTCAGGGCGAGCGGAAGCCCGTGTGCGACGTTGGCCTCCACCGCGTGCACGAACGCGTCCTCGTCGTCGCCGTCGTAGAACCGGACCTCGATCTCGTCCTGCCCCCGCAGCACGGCCGCCCGCAGGCGGTGCATCCCGTCGATCACCCGCATCGTGGGCCGGTGCACCACGATCGGAGGAAGTGCCGTCTTCACCTCGGCCAGCAGCCGGGTGTGGTTCTTGTTCTCGCCGGCCAGGCGAATCGGCTCGAAGGATCGCAGGTCCGCCAGCGAGACCATGTCGGTCTGCGCCGCCCTGAATCCCGATAGATTCGCCTTCAGCGGAAAGTGCGCACCGTCCGCACTTTCGCGCCGCACCAAAGCAAAAGTGTTCACCGCCACCAGTACCCCCAGGTACTCTACCGATTTCGCGCGAGCATCATTATTTCCTCCTCGCAATACAGCGAGGAGATTCTTTGTTCATTTCACATTTGCGACCAGGTGTTCGCGCCGGACCTCAGTCCGGTGAATCCGGCGACGCGCGAACCGTGCCCGAACCGAAACCCCCGTTCCCGCCGGGCGTGATCCCGGCACTGCGCGCGCCAACCGGCATCGTCGCGGACCTACCCCTTGAAACCCCAGTGTTCCGCGGGCGGACATGGCCGATCTTGTAGCTTGGAGGTGAGCGACACCATCCCCCGAACAGACCATTTCGGGCGTTCTCGACTGGCACGCTCCCCACCTTCCACTCAGGTCGATCATACGTGGTGATCACGCCTCCAGGAAGAGGCGATGCATCCATCCGATCCCCATGACTCCGTCGCGACGCACCCAGAACCGGAAACTGCACCCGGCCGGGCTGCTACAGTTCCCCCGGGGCGAATGCTACCGGCATTCGACTGTCCACCCTGTTCGGTCGAACAAGCCGACCCCCGTACCTGCGCGGCACCACCCGGCAGCAGGAACAGGGGCCAAAAAATTTCCCGCGAGTTTTCACCACGTGCCAGAATGCCCCCACTCGGTCTCCGCGAAGAGGGATTCAGGAATAGGCATGAGAACTGGCTATTGGCATGGCCGGACCGTCATCGTCACCGGAGGCAGGGGGTTCATCGGCACGCATTTCACCCGCGAACTGGCAGCGGCGGGAGCCCGGGTCCTCTCACTGCACCGCGACCGCGACACCGGCCCAGCCACGACGATCAATGACAGCGGTGTGCGGGAGATCCAGACCGACCTGCTCTCGTCCATCGAGGTGCAGTCGCTGTTCCGCTACGCGGCTGCCGAGGCGGACGCGCTGATCCACTGCGCGGGGCTGGACGGCAACAGCGAGTTCAAGGAGAAGAACTTCGGCTCGATCCTCGACTCCAACATCAGGATCACCTCGAACGTGCTCAACGCCGCCCGGGACTACCGCATTCCGACCGTCGTCCTGCTCAGCTCCGCGGAGATCTACACCGGGGACCGGCCGGACTCGGTCCGGGAGGAGGACGACTACCGAGCCAGGATGGCGCTCGACGGGGACGGCTACACGCTCTCCAAGATCTTCGCGGAGCTGCTGGCCGACGCCTACCGCAAGCAGTTCGGGATGCGCATCCTGCTGGCCCGCCCGAGCAACGTCTACGGCCCGGGGGACGGCACGAATCCCCGCGCGCAGCGAGTGATCCCCGCGATGATGCGCCGGATCGCGAGCGGCGAGCCCATCACCATCTGGGGCGACGGGCAGCAGCGGCGCTCGTTCGTGCACGTGCGAGATCTCGTGCAGGCGGTGCTGGGGATGACTGCCGCGGGTGCGCACGACACCTTCAACGTGGCCGGCGGCGGTTCGGTCACGCTGCTCGAACTCGCCCGGATGCTGTTCAAGGAATTCGGCGTCGACGAGCGGATCGAACTCGACCGGAGCAAGCCGACCGGGGCGAGGGGGCACCAGCTCAACACCGATCGGCTCGTCGCGGCGGTCGACTTCACGCCCCGGCCGCTGGCGGAGGGTTTGGCGGAGACGGTGCACTGGTACCGGTCCGCACTCGCCGGTCGAACGGACTGATCGTGGTCTGCGCACCCGCTCGCCGCGAGTCGACGGACGCGTCTCACGGCGAGCGGGGCCAGGACGTGCGCGGGCGGTAGGACTCCTCGTGGAACGGCTCGTAGCCGGTCGTGCAGCGGAACCGCAGCGGTTTCCTCGTTGACGGGACACCGGTCGCAGCTCGTTCCGCCCGGCCCGTCGCGCCCTCAGCACGGGCACGCACCCACGCGGTCGCCGATCAGATCGGGCGTTCGCGCCCGACCCACTGCGGGATCGTTCCCTCCGCGTTGCGACCCTTCTCCAGGAACACGAGGTTGTGGTAGAAGTGCGCGCCGACCACGGTCCGGTCGAACTCGGAAGGCTCGCGCGCACCGGCGGGCAGGAACTCCTCGTGGTGCAGCCCGTCGAGCAGCTGCTTGAGGAAACCCATCGTCGTCGCCGGATCCTCCGGTCGCGCTGAAGTGCCGCCGTAGGCCGGCCAGTACGACGTCTGCAGATCCTCGATGACGTACAGGCCCCCGGGCACCACGTGCCGGAACAGCGTCCGGAAGGTGCTGACGACGTCCGGGCAGTAGTGGCTGCCGTCGTCGATGACGATGTCCACCGGGCCGATCTCAGCGATCAGCGATTCGAGGAACTCCGGGTCGGCCTGGTCTCCCCTGACGGTGAACAGGCGCTGCTCGGCGACTTGGCTCTTGTCGAAGACGTCGACCCCGTAGACCAGCGAGCGCGGCAGGAACCGCTTCCACATCCGCAGCGACCCGCCACCCGCTGCCGGATCGTCGTAGCCGCCGATGCCCAGTTCGAGGACGACCAGCGGCCTGTCCCGCAGCGGACCGAAGTGCCGTTCGTAGTGCTGCGCGTAGAAGTGCAGTCCCCACTTGTCCGAGCCGTACCGCAGCGACAGGCCGGACAGATCGATCGGTTGCTCGACGGTTCCGCTGAGCAGGTGCTGCACCACCGGCAGGACGTGCATGTCGGCGGCGAGCGCCTCCGGCTCCTCGAAGTCCCGCCAGCTGATCCGCCGATCCACCGCGGTTCCGGCGCCGCACGGGCCGAAGACCGCGCGGGTGAGCTGCAGCAGGTCGAGCTCCACGGTGGCGTGCGCGGTCTCGTCGCCGTCCGGGTCGCCCACCGTGGTCACCGTCTCCGCACCTGCCGAGCGCACGGAGCACGGCGTGGTCGCACCGTCGTGACCGAGCTCGAACCGCACGGTGATCGGACGTTGCGCCAGCTGCGGAATCGCGCCGAGCTCGGCCCGGTGGACCAGCTCGTCCAGCAACGCGGACGCGACCCATTCCTCGCCCAGCTCCCGGATCGCTTCCCGGATCCGCTCGTCCCCACCGCCTGCGGCCAGGATCAGCTTCCGGATCCGTGCGGCTTCCTGGCTGGATTGCATGCTTACCGTCCTTCTCCTCAAGGCAAGGGAATTCCGTGGCCGGGCCGGAAGTGCTTCGATTCGGGTCCGGCGGCGAACCCGGCGATCTCCCGCGTTCCCCGCGGCGCGGGCCGAGCCGGGGTGTCCTCCACACATGAGCCGCGGCACCGGGGATCCGGTGCTGAAGCTACCGAAGGGCCCTCGCGCGCGGCAACCGATCACCGAAACGATCGGAACGCGCAATCGACTGTGGTGCAACGGAAAACGCGGCCTCCGGTGTTGACGCCCCCGCGCCCGTTACCAAGGATCGACGCCGTACCCCGCGAGCCCAGCCGCTCGCGTGCACTGGGGAGCTCAGCTACGAGGAGACCATCGGTGAACGACATGACCTCGGTGACCGGTCCTGCAGGTGGATCCGCGGGAGCGGGCAGCAGGGACGCCTACCTCGACCTGCTCAAGCGGTGCCTGACCCGGTACGCCGGTGGCGAGGTCTTCCTCGGCGAACCGCTGGAGAAGCCGACGTGGGCCACCGACGACAGCACGACGATGGCCGACCTGGAGGAAGGCCGCTACGCGCACCAAGATGCCGACACCATGCTCGGCTGGTACCGGCTGGACAACGTCCGCGAGTGCATGGAGAGCGCGCTGGCCGAAGGCGTTCCCGGCGACTTCGTGGAGACCGGCGTTTGGCGCGGCGGCACCTGCATGTTCATGCGGGGCGTCCTGCGGGCGTGGGACGTGCGGGACCGCGCCGTGTGGGTCGCCGACTCGTTCAACGGCTTCCCACCGCCCGACGTGGCGCAGTACCCCGCGGACGAGCGGTTCGCCAGTCCGCTCGCACAGCAGTCCCTGGACTCCATGCCGTACTCGCACTCGATCGGCCTCGCGGAGGTGCGATCCCGGTTCCAGCGCTACGGCCTGCTCGACGACCAGGTCCGCTTCCTGCCCGGCTACTTCCGGGACACGATCCCGCAGGCCCCGATCGAACGGATCGCGGTGCTGCGGCTCGACGGCGACCTCTACGAGTCCACCGACGTCGTGCTGCGCCACCTCTACGACCGGCTGTCGGTCGGCGGGTACTGCATCGTCGACGACTTCAGCCTCGAGCCGTGCGTGCGGGCGGTGGAGGACTTCCGCGCCGAACGCGGCATCACCGAGCCGATCGAGAAGATCGACTGGACCGGGGTCTACTGGCGCAAGACCAGTGCCTGACCACCCCAGCACCTTGGTCGCGGAGGCATCATGAGGGTCGCTCTGGTCCCGTTCGGCTCGCGCGGCGACGTGCAGCCCTTCCTCGCCCTCGGCAGCGCGCTGCGCGCTCGCGGGCACGAAGTCGACCTGGTCACGAGCGGGGATTTCCAGGAACTCGCCGACGAAGCCGGGTTGAACCTCGAACCCACCCCGGTCAGCACCGGCAGCTTCTTCGAGATCCCCGAGGTCGTCGAGTCCCTGCGCCAGAGCCCGTCGGTGCTGCGGATGACGCGCCGGCTACCGGGCACCAGCGCGGAGGCGTACGCGAGCCTGCTGGAGCGCATCGACGCCGCCTGCTCGAACGCGGACTTCACGGTGAACGCCGTGTTCACCAAGGGGATCAGCGTCGGACGCCCGGAACGGCCGTGGTGCGGGACCTCGTGGTGGCCGGTCACCTCCACGCGGGCGTTCCCCGCGTTCGGGGCACCGGAACTACCTCTGGGCGGGCTGTACCACCGGTTCACCCACCTGGTCTCGGGCGAACTCGAATGGGCCAAGACGCGGCGGATGGTGAACGGATTCCGGGCGCACCGCGGGCTCGATCCGCTGGGGCTGCGGTCGCCGTACCGCGCGCTGGGCGGCCGGGAACCCATGCTCTACCCGTTCAGCCCGAGCATCATCCCGCCGCCCGCCGACTGGCCGCGCAACTGCCACGTCACCGGCTACTGGTTCTGGAAGCGCGATTGGCAGCCGCCGCCGGAGCTCGTGGACTTCCTCGCCGACGAGCCGAACCCGCTGGTTGCGACGTTCGGCAGCACGTGGCCGGTGCACCACGAGGAGCTGACCCGCGCCGCGCTCATCGCGGCGGCGGAACGCACCGGCAAGCGGATCATCGTGGTGGGCGGCCGGGAGGAACCGCTGCGGGAGGGCGACCTGCAGATCGCCGAGGCCGATTACGAGTGGCTGTTCCCGCAGGCGTCGGCGGTGATCCACAACGGTGGTTACGGCACCATGGCCGAGGTGCTTCGAGCGGGGGTTCCGCAGGTCGTGGTCCCCACTTTCGCCGATCACCCCTTCTGGGCGGCGAAAGCGCATCGGCTGGGTGTGGCGGCCGAGCCGATCCCGTTCGCCTCGATGCGGATCGACCAGGTGGTGCGCGGCGTGGAGGAAGCAGTCGGTTCCGCGGCCATGGCGGCGCGGGCCGCGCTGGTCGGCTCCCGGGTCCGAGCGGACCGGGGCGCCGAGCGGGCGTGCGAGGTCATCGAAGACCACTTCGAGCGACACCTCTCGGGATCTTGATCCGCGCCGCGGGCCGGGGACGCGGGTCCCCGCACGCCGGACCACGCCGCGCGCCTCCCGGCCCGGCCTCGAAGTCACCGGACCGAGCCGACGTGGTCGCGTCCCGGTGCCCGGCGGTGCGGCGGTCCGGCTCAGAGCAGTGCCGACAGCCGCTCGACGGCGTCGGCCGGGGTCGGCTGCACGCGCATCTCGGCTGCCAGCCGCCGCGCCGCCGCGCGTCGTGCGGGATCGTCGAGGATCCCCGCCAGCGCCTCGCGAACGTCGGCGTCCCCGGCCTGACCGCGGGACAGCAGCACGGCCGAACCCTGCGCGGCGAACCGGGAACTCGCGGCCTCGTGCTCGTGCATCATGCCGAGGATGAGCTGTGGGACCCCGCAGCTCGCCGCGGTGAACAAGGTGCCCGAGCCGCCGTGGTGCACGACCGCGTCGCACGTGGGCAGCAGCGCGTTCAGGGGTACCGGTTCGACGCGCACGTTCGGCGCCGGTTCGATCCGTGCCGCGTCCGCGCCGCGCGCGGCGACGACCACGTCGACGTCGGGGCCGAGGTCGCCGATCGCCCGCAACGCCGTCGGCACCCCGAAGAACTCCTCGCCGAGGGTCGCGGTCGAGGCCAGCCCCCAGGTCACGCAGATCCGCGGGCGCCCGGGCGCGTCCCACAACCACTCCGGAACGGTTTCCTCCCCGTTGTACGGGGTGTAGCGCACCGGGACCGTGTTCGCGGCCCCGGGAACCTGCAGGCTCGGCGGACAGGGATCCACGGTGCGCACCGCGAGGTCGTCCCCGGGGGTGGCGCCGTACCTGTCGAACAGGTCGAGCAACCGGGGCGGCCACGGCAGCGCCTCCCACGGGACCGCGCGAGCCGGCGCGTTCCGGTCGAAACCGGTGCCGGGCAACCGGAACCACCGCGGCGAGTCCACGCCCCACAGGTGGCGGACCGGAACCGCGCCGGTGGCCTGCGCGGCGATCGGGCCCGCGTAGGCCAGCGGATCGGAGATCACCAGGTCCGGCCGCCACGCGCGGGCGAAACCGACCAGGTCTTCGGCCATCGCCTCCGCGATCCGCGCGTAGTTGTCGACCGGGCCCGCGACCAATGCGTCGACCAGCTCGTCGCCCTCGGACGCTGCTCGTTCCATGCCGAGCCATTCCCGGTTCCGCTCCGGTGCCTCGATCAGCTCCGGGCGGGAGCGGACGCGGACGACCGGCACTCCGGAGCGGTCGACCGCGTCAGCCACCTGGTCACCGGTGGCGACCCGAACGTCGTGCCCGGCGAGCCGGAAGGCCCAGGCCAGCCCGACGGTCGGGAAGTAGTGGGTCGGGAACGGAAGCGGGACGAACAGCACGCGCACGGGTGCTCCTCGGTAGTGCCGGACGTGGCGACGCGGAGGCGTTTCAGGTGTCTCGGGCACCCAAGCACGTTTCCACCATTCCGGACGAGACCGGCAGGATTCGTGGTCGAACACCGCGCGCGACGCCGTCCGCCGCCCGTCCGGTCAGACTGAAGGTCCGAACGAATCTGTGGGGTGTTCGAATGTCCTCTTCCGGGATCGACGATGCCGCGACGGTGCTCCCGCTGTCGGCCGGGTCGGCGGGTGAGCTGCGCGAGCTGATGGGCTCCTACCTCGACTTGGCGCGGCGAACGCACGGCCAGCCCTCCTTCTCCGAGCTGTGCCGCACGGCCGGCCGTGCCCCGGCAGGCGCCCATCGAGCGGGTTTCGTGGCAGGCGACTACCCGGAGCTCGCCGAGCGGCTGGCCGAAGCGATCGCCGCGCCCGCACCCGAACCACCGGCGGCACCTGGCGGGCTCGCCTTCGTCTTCGCCGGGCAGGGCTCGCAGTGGACCGGCATGGGACGCCGGTTGCTGGCGACCGAGCCCGTCTTCCACGCGGCGCTGCACGAGTGCGACCGCGCGATGCGCGCGCACGTGGACTTCTCGGTGGTGGACCAGCTCACCCGCGACGACTCCCGGTTGCAGGAGATCGACGTGCTGCAACCGACGATGGTGTCCTTGCAGATCGCGTTCGCCGCGCTGTGGCGCAGCTGGGGAATCCAGCCCGACGCCGTCGTCGGGCACAGCATGGGCGAGATCGCCGCCGCGCACGTCGCGGGAGCGCTGAGCCTGGCGGACGCCGCCGCGGTCGCCTGCCGCCGCAGCGCGCTGCTGCGGCGGATCACCGGCAAGGGGGCGCTGGCGGTGACGGAGCTGTCCCAATCAGCGGCCCGCGAGCTCGTCGCGGGAACCGGGGGCAAGGTCGCCGTCGCCGGGTCCAACAGCCCGGTGTCGACGGTGCTCGCGGGCGATGCCCACTCCCTCGGCGAGCTCGAGCGCGTCCTCGGCGAACGCGACGTGTACTGCAAGCTGATCCGCAACACCGTCGCCTCGCACAGCCACTACGTGGACGAGCTGCGCGACGACCTGCACCGCGCGCTGGCGGGGCTGCGGCCGGGACGGGCGGACGTGCCGATCTACTCCACCGCGACCGCGCGCCGGCTGGAGGGCCCGGAGATCACCGCCGAGTACTGGATGAGCAACCTGCGGGAACCGGTCCGCTTCGCCGACGCCGTCGGGATGCTGCGGGCCGACGGCCATCGGACCTTCCTGGAGATCAGCCCGCACCCGGTGCTGCTGTCGGCCGTGCGGCAGTGCCTGGCCGACGATGACGCGCCGAGCAGCACGCTCCCGTCCGGCCGCCGCGATGCCGAGCGCTCGGCGGTGCTGGATTCGCTTCGAGGGCTGTTCGAACTGGGTCACGCGCCGGATTGGCGGAGCGTGCACCGCGACGGCTGCGCCACCGGTGCCGCGAGCCGGGCGTCCGTGCGCTCGCTGACGCCCTACCAGTCGGCCGTCCGCGACGCCGTGTTCGCCGCGCGGTGAAGGACCCGGTGGTGCGAATTCCCCTTCGCACCACCGGATCGGGTCACCTCCGCCGTGCGACGTGCTGCCGGTAGCTCTCCATGGGCAACCCGCTCAGCCACGGCACGACGCCGAGCCGGTGCAGCACGCGGATGGTCCGGCTCGGCCGGTATCCGGCGAAGGCTCCCCCGAACATCAGGATGCGGCTGTGCTCCTGGACCCGGCGCGCCAGCGCGGACATCCGCTCCCGCGCGAGCGCGCGGTGGAAGTGGCTGTCCGGCGCCATCCGCGCCCGGACCGCGGCCCGCACCTGCTCGGACAGGTCGAATTCCCGCACCCAGTCGAGTCCTTCGACGCCGGGCGCGAGCCGCTGGAAGTGCGCGTAGCGCTGGCGGGTGAACAGGTCGATGTGGGTGAGGTGGCCGCCTGGTCTGAGGACCCTGGAGACCTCGCCGAGGAACCTGCCGAGATCGGGATAGGTGTGCGAGCTCTCGATGTTCACCACGACGTCGACCGCACCGTCTTCGAAGGGCAGCTCCTCGGCGTCTCCGTGCACGAACCGCAGCTGCTCGCCCCGCGCCAGCAGCGCGTTCGCCCGCCGGACCGCCATCGGCGACAGGTCCACCCCGACGAACCGGGCGGTGGGCACCGCTCGGGACAGGAAGTTCAGCCCTTCCCCCGGCCCGCACCCGATTTCGAGCACCGTCTTGCCCGCGTAATCGTCGAAGGACATTGGAATCCCGCGCAGCGCCTGGAAGTACAGCTGCTCGCTGAACCCGTCGGTGCCGAACCGGCCGAAGTCCGCGATGGTTCGCTCGATATCCCGCACGACCTCCGGGTCGTGCATCCCCCAGTTCCACAGGTCGTTGCCGGAGCTCCGCTCGACCGCCAGGTCGTAGATGGTGGCGCTGGCGGTCTTCATCCGCTCGGCCTCGGCACCGCGCCGCGGCGTGCCGGTCTCGTCGAGGTTGATGGCCGCCAAGCCGGTGCTGAACGCTGTCATGATCTCGGGCGTGCTCACTTCGGCCTCCAGCCGGGAACGGGGACTGCGCACTATCGGTCGAGGAGGTCGCCGCGGCTCAGCCCGGCCCCCTCCGGCACCGCTGCCGGGTCGTCCCCGCGCAGCACCGGGCGGTTGCGCTCGTCGACGAACACCACGCGGGGTGCGTGCTCGCGCGCCGACTCGTCCGGGACGGACGCGTAGGAGATGACGATGACCAGGTCGCCCGGACTGATCAGCCGCGCGGCGGCACCGTTGATCCCGATGATCCCGCTGTCGGCGGGGCCTTCGATGACGTAGGTGGACAACCGCGCCCCGTTGTCGATGTCGACCACGTCGACCTTCTCACCGGGCAGGAGGTCGGCCGCCTCCATCAAGACCCGGTCCACGGTCAGCGAACCGACGTAGTGCAGATCGGCCTGCGTGACGGTCGCGCGGTGGATCTTGGACTTGAGCATGTCTCGATAGATCATGATTCCCCTGCCCGTGCGGAGCTCACCAGGCCACCGGAAGCTCGTGCACCCCGTAGATGATCATTTCGCTGCGCAGCCGGATCTCGTCGGCGGGTACCGCCAAGCGCAGTCCGGGGAAGCGGCGCACCAAGGCCGCGAACGCCGTCCGCAGCTCGATCCGCGCGAGCTGCGCCCCGACGCACTGGTGCACCCCGTGTCCGAACGCCAGGTGGTTCACCGGTTCCCGGGTGATGTCCAAGCGGTCCGGTTCGGGGCACAGCGCCGGATCCCGGTTGGCCGCGACCAGCGACAGCGAGAGCGCGTCGCCCCCGGCGATCTGATGACCGTCGAATTCGAAGCCCTCGGACGCGGCCCGGATCGAACCGGCGTGCACGATCGTCAGGTACCGCAGTAGTTCTTCGACCGCTCGTGGCACCAGCTCCGGGTCGTCGCGCAGCGCGGCGAACTGATCCTCGTTGGTGAGCAGCGCGTAGGTGCCCAACGCGATCATGTTCGTGCTGGTGTCGTGTCCGGCGGTCAGCAGCAGGCTGCCGACGGTGATCAGCTCCTCGTCGTCGAGCGACCCGCTGGACACCAAGGTGCCCAAGAGGTCCGAGGCCGGTTCCGCCTGCTTCGCCCGGACGAGTTCCAGCAGCAGCTCACGGATTCCGAGCCACCCCGCGATGGCCTCCTCCGCGCTGGTGTGCACGGCGAACAGGGCGGCGGTGGCGTCCAGGAAGCGCTGCCGCCGGTCGGCGGGCACCCCCAACAGCTCGGAGATGACGATGGCGGACACGGGCTCGGCGAAGGTGCGCACCAGGTCGACCGGTCGCTCCGAGTTCGCCAGCACGTCGAGGTGCTCCTCGACGATCTCGGAGATCCGCGGCTCCAGTTCGCGGGTGCGCCGCACGGTGAACCATCCGGCGATCAGATGCCGGTAGCGGGTGTGCTCCGGTGGGTCCATCGCAGTGAACATGCCCGGTGACACCTCCGTCCGGTCCGCTGCCATCGGCAGCGGGATCGGCGAACGCAGCAGGTCGCCGCGCGAACTGACCCGGCGATCCGCCAGCAGCCGCCGCACGGCGTCGTAACCGGTGATCAGCCAGCCGACGTGCCCGTCCGGGAAAGTCATCCGGCTCACCGGGTGCCGCTCTCGCAGCGCGCCGAGCTCGGGAGGTGGATCGAACGGGCAGCCGCGGGTCATCGGCAGAGCCGGTGCGGTGGGAACGGCTTCGGGCATGCGGGGTCTCCTAGGTGCGGCGGGCGGTAACGGCCTCACGTCGTGCGGATCGAGTTGCTCAGGACCGGTGGTGCGAGCTCAGCCCCCGGGTTCGAGCGTCGTCGGCGGCGTGCGGTCGCCCGGTGGCCGAACGGCTGAGCGGCGACCGCCCGAACGGCCAAGCGGGGCGGCCGAAGCTCCACGGCTCGACGCGAGATCCGAGCGGCTCGCAGCGGCCGGTCGGCTCCTCACGCGAGCCGGACCGGCAGGCGGGGCATGGGAGCCAGGAAGCGGGGCTCGACCTCCGCGGGCGGCACCGCCAGGTGCACGCCGGGGAATCGGTCGAACAGCGCGGTGAGCGCCACTTCGGCCTCGATCTGGGCGAGGTTCGCGCCGAGGCAGTAGTGCGCGCCGTGGCCGAATCCAAGGTGCGGGCACGACCGCGTGGTGACGTCGAGCTCGCCGGGATCGGCGAACTGCTCCGGATCCCGGTTCGCGGCGGCCAACACCACCTGCACCGCCTCACCGGGCTGCACGGTCACCTCGCCCAGGCGCACGGGGTCGGTCGCGAACCGGCGGAACGCGTGCTTGACCGGAGCCGCGTAGCGCACCAGCTCGGCCACGGCCGCGTTGATCGTGGTCGCGCCGGAGCGCACCAGCTCGCGCTGGGCGGGGTTGCCCAGGAACGTGAACACCCCGAGGCAAATCAAGTTGCGCACCGTGTCGTGCCCGGCCTGCACCAGCACCATCGCCAGCGCAAGCAGCTCATCGTCGGACAGCCGATCGCCATCGGTGTCGCGTACCCGCACCAGCTCCGAGATGAGGTCGTCCTGCGGCCGGGCCCGCCGCTGCTCGACCAGTTCGCGGATGACCCCGGCCATGCCGCGGACCGCGGGTGCGACCTGCTCCGGATCCGGGCGCAACGCCACGGCGAGCGACTCGCTCCACTCGCGCCACTGCTCCCGGTAGCGCTCGTCGACGCCCAGCAGGTCGCAGATCACCACGATCGCCAGCGGATGCGCGTACTGGGCGATCAGGTCCGGTTCGGCGTCGTCGGCGAGGGCGTCGAGCAGGTCGTGCGCGATGTGCTCGACGACGGGTTCCAGCCGCCGCATCCGACGCGCCGACAGCGCCGGGGTCACCAACCTGCGCACCCGCGCGTGGTCGGGACCGTCCATGGTCAGCAGCGTCGAGTCGAAGATCTCGACGACGTCCTGCGGAATGCCCCTGCTGAGCATGCTGGTCAGGTGCGAATCCCCTGGCGGCCGGCTGGTGAACCGGGGATCGGACAGCACGGCGCGGACGTCGTCGTACCGGGTCACTACCCAGATCGGAGTGCCGTCGGCGAACCGGCCGCGGCAGACCGGACGCGGCTCGGACAGCCACCGCTCACCCGCCTCCGGGTCGGTGATGAACCCCGTGTCGGACAGGTCGAACTCGGTTTCCTGCTCAGCGAACCCGTCGGTCATCGATAGCCGGCCTCTCCCCCGGTCACTGCCGGGATCTCGTCGTCTGGTCGTGCCTCGCCCGCACCGCCGAGGATCGCGGCGGCACCGGCCATGAGCCGGTCCGCCAGCTCGTCGACGTGCCGGTGGCGCCAGTGCTCCAGCTCGGTGCCGCGCAGCCAGCGGTTGCCGGCGCCCAACGCGGGTCCGCAGCTGATCTGGTAGTCGGGTTCGCGGCCGGGCTTCCCGCTGATCGCGAACCGCCGGGCCTGCTCGCAGTACCAGCGGAAGACGAGCGCCATCCGCCGCTTCGGGTCGAGTCCCGCCTCGGCACCGGATTCGGCGCAGACGTCCTCGAACGACGCACCGAGGTACTTCTCGACCTTGGCGCGCTCGCCCGGCGGTACCTGCGCCCAGTCGCCGTAGTGGCGCCACAGGTCGTAGAGCTTGCCCGCCCTGGCGTGGAACAGCGTTCCCTTCTTCAGCACCCGCGCCCGCCCGCCGAGTTCGAAGAGCTCGCCGAAGGGCGCGTGGGCGGTGTCGTGCACGTCGGCGGTCTGCAGCAGGTCCTTGACCGCATCGCTGATCGCGCTCTCCGCGGTGGCCAGGTTCATCGAACCGGTCAGCACGAAGTCGGCGCCGAGCACGAACGCCGCCGCGGCGGCCTCGGGCGAGCCGATCCCACCCGCGCCCCCGACCCGGACGGGCTCGGACGTGCGGCCCTGCGCGACGAGCTCGTCGCGCATCCGGATCGCCGACGGCAGCAGGGCCGGGAGCACGCCCAGATCGGTGTGGTCTCCGCAGTCGCCGACCAGGCACACGTCCCCGGCCACGGGCAGCCTCCGCCCGGCCGCGGCTTCCTCCTCGGTGAGGTCTCCGGCTGCGACCAGCCGGTCCACGATCGCCGTCGGCGCGGGCAGCATGAACGCGCGTGCCACGTCCGGCCTGGTGACCTTCGCGAGCACCTTGTTCGGCGCGTGCGCCAGGCCGTCGGGCAGCAATCGGCTGCCGCTCAGCCGGTAGCGCACCAACGCGGGAGAGACGTCCACGTAGGAGGACACCTCCGCGCACCGCACCTCGCGGCGCAGCATCAGGTCGACCAGCTCGGACTCCGTCCGCTCGTCGTACGGATCGTGCGTCAGGTTCAACCCGAGCGGAGAACCCGCCGGGACCTCGGCTCGCAGCCGGTCGACCGCGTCAGCCACCCGGCCCGCAGGCAGGCCGCGAGCGCCGAAGTAGGACAGCAGCCCCGCGCGAGCCATCCTGGCCACCAGCTCGATCGAGGCGATGCCGTGGTGCATCCCGCCCGCCGCGTAGGCGTGCCGGGTGCCGTAGGCGCGGCGGAACGCCGCCGAACCCGGTTCGACCGCGCCCGAACCGAAGACCGGTGCACCGCCCGAGGCGGAACCGTACGAGCGCCCGGAGGTGGCCTCGGTGGCGGACGGCCCGGCTTCGTCCTCGACAGGCTCCCCCGACGCCGGGGCGGTCGGCACCGGCTCGGCCTCGATCTTGGCGACGAGTTTGGTCAGCACCTGCCCCGGCCCCAGCTCGCGCACCCGCAACCGTCCCAGCCCCATCAGGTAGCGGATGCCGTCGGTCCACCGGACCGGATTGTCGATCTGCCTGCGCAGCATCTCGCCGATCCGGCCCGCGACGTGCGGGCGGGCGTCGACGTTGGAGATGACCGGAATCTTCGGCGCGGCGAAGGACGTCCCGTCCAGCACCCGGCCGAACTCCTCGGCCGCGCCCGCCATGTACCGGCTGTGGAACGGGGCGCTGACGTTCAACGGCGCGCAGCGGCCACCGGCGGCGGTGCACAGCGGCAGCGCGCGGTCGATCGCTTCCGCCGGTCCGGCGATCACGGTTTGGGTCGGCGTGTTCAGGTTGGCCACGTCGATCTCGGCCAAACCGTTGCCCCGCAACACCTCGGCCAGCGCCTGCGCGTCGAGCCCGGACACCGCGGCCATCCGGCCACCGGGCGCCCGGCTCATCAGCAGCCCCCGCTCGCGCACCAAGCGCAGCCCCGTCTCGAAGTCGAAGACCCCGGCGGCGAACAGCGCGTCGTACTCGCCGAGGCTGTGCCCCAGCACGTAGTCGGGCAGTCTGCCGCCCTCCTGCAGCGCGGCCAGGTAGGTCAGCGCGTTCACCACGTACAGCGCGGGTTGGGTGAACTCGGTGCTGCGCAGCCGCCGCTGCGGATCGTCGACGCAGAGGGTGCGCATCGAATAGCCGACGACCTCGTCGGCGAGCGCGGTCAGCTCGGGGAACCGGTCGAACAGCTCCCGCCCCATGCCCTTGCGCTGAGAGCCCTGTCCTGGGAACACGTACACGCTGAGCGCGTCCGGCTCCGGTCGCGCGGCCACCGGCTCCACCTCGGTTTCGTGATCGGAACGTTCCACTGCCTCCGGTGCGCCGGACGGCTTCGGCACTGGGGCCGCGGGCGGCGCGGTGCGGGGCCGGGCGGCCAGCACCTTGCTGAACAGGACCTCGTCCCGCGCGTAGGGCGAGAGCACCGGCAGCGCGACCGACCCCGACCCCGCGGGCAGCCGTGCCCGCACCGCGTTCGCCATCGACCCGGCGGGACCGAGATCGAGCACCAGGCACCGCCCCCCGGTCAACACCCCGTCCAGCGCGCGGGGCAGGTCGAAGGGCGCCCGCAGCACCTGCCACAGGTGGTCCGCGTCGGGTTCGGCGACCGGTTCACCGGTGGTACCGGAGACCACCGGGATCGCCGGGCGCCGCACGTCCAGTTCCCGCACCAGGCGGGTGAACGGCTCACGAACCGCATCGAGGTACGAGGAGTGGAACGGGAACGGCACCGGCAACCGCTGGCACAGGACCTGCTTCGCGGTCAGCGCGGCCTCGACTCGGTCCAGGTCACCGTCCATTCCGGACAGCACGAAGTTGGACGCCGAGTTCACCGCCGCCAGCTCGGCCGTTCCCGTGGGCAGCTCCGCCAGCAGCTCGGTTCCGCCGAGCACCGCGAGCATTCCTCCGCGCGGGCAATCGGATTCGAACAGCTCGACCTGCCGCAGCATCGATGAAAGGCACTCCGCGGGATCGACCGCTCCCGCCACCGCGGCGGCGACGATCTCGCCGAGGCTCGCGCCCAGCACGGCATCCGGGGTGAAGCCGTGCGACCGCAGCATCCGCGCGGCTGCGAACTCGACCATGAAGATGCTCGGGTGGCTGAGCCGGAACTCCGCCAACGGCTGCTCCGCTGCGCGTTCCGGCGCGTAGAGACCGGCCAGCACCGAATCCCCGCGCTGCCGCCGGACCACCTCGTCCAGTTCGTCCATGGTGGCGCGGAAGACCGGATCGTTCTCGTAGTACCACCGCCCCATGTGGTGGTACTGCGAACCCTGCCCGGCGAACAGGAAGATCGTGCGAGGAGCCATGGTTCAGGCCGGGACGCAGTCCACGAGCTTGTGCCCCGTGACCATCCGGTCCACCGCGCACACCTCGAACCCGGCTTCGGTCAGCGCGCGGCGCAGGTCCTCCTCGTCGAGCCCGAGCGTGCCCTCATCGCAGGCCAGCGCTTGGAAGATCGCCCGCCAGCCGTCGATGTCGGCTTCGACCAGCGGCTCCAGCACCAGCAAGTGCGGGTGTCCGTCCGGCTCGTCGCGGACCATCGCGTCGCGGACCACGCGCAGGATCCGCACGCAGTTGTCGTAGTTCCAGTCGTGCAGCACGTTCTTGAGCACGTAGCGGTCACCGCCCGCGGGCACCTCGGCGAAGAAGTCCGAGGGCTGGAAGGAGATCCGTTGCACGACATCCGGCGCAGAGATCGCGCTCAGCGCGTCCGGTCCGCGGTCGCACACCCCGGCCCGGTCCGCGACCACGCCGCGCAGGTGCGGGTGCGCGGACAGCAGGCCGGGCAGCAGCCCGCCGCTGCCGCCGCCGACGTCCACGACCGTGCCCACGCCCGTGAAGTCGTGCTGCTGGGCCAACGCCGCCGCCACCGGCCGGGCCAAGTCCACCATGCCCTGGTCGAACAGGGCTTCCAGCTCCGGATTGACGGCCAAGTGCTCGTAGAGCGACGAGCCGAACACGTGCCGGAACCCGGACTCGCCGGTCCGCACCGTGTGCTCCAACCCGGCGAAGGCGTCGTCGTAGAACTCAGCGGCCAGGATGGCGAAGTGCCGCTGGGTGAACGGGTGATCGGCGCGCAGCGCGTCGTACGCCTCGGTGAGCCGGAAGGCGCCCTGCTCGTCTCGCTCCAGCACGCCGGGCACGGTGAGCATCTGCAGCAACCGGTGCAGCACGTCCGGATCGGTGCCGGTGCGCCGGGCGAGTTCGCCGGCGGACAGCGCTCCGCCGGCGAGCTCGTCGGCGATGCCCAGTCGCGCCGCGACCGCCAGCGCTCGGGAGAACCAGCCGCTGATCGCCAGTTTCAAGATCTCCATGATGTGCGTCCTCGTTCGTTCTCGTCAGTCCGCCGGGCCGGTGGGAACAGCCACTGCCGGGTCGAGGTGGCGCAGCCTGGCGGCCAGCGCGGTGGGAGTCGGGCTTTCGAAGATGTCGGCCAACTTCAGCCGCACCCCGGTGGTGTCCCGGATGCGCTGGGCCAGCGTGGCGCCGAGCAGGGAATGCCCGCCGTTGGTGAAGAAGTGGCTGGCGCGGTCCAGTTCCGGGCGTTCCAGCAAGGCGCGCCACAATTCGACGAGGTGGGCCGTGAGGTCGTCGGCGACCTCCTCGTCCGCGGCGGCGCTCGCTCCCCCACCCGCGCGGAGCTGCGCAGCCGACTCGGCGAGCGCCAAGTAGTCGATTTTGTCGCTGCCGGTCCGGGGGAAGGACGTCACCACGGTGAAGTGGTGCGGCACCACCGCTGCGGGCAGTGCCGCCCTGGCGTGGTCCCACAAGGCGTCCACGGCCCCCGGCCGCTCCGGCATCCGCACGAACGCCGCCAGGACTCCCTCGCCGCCCGGGTCGCCCGCGACGACGACCGCGGCTGCGGACACGTCCGGGTGCGCCAACAGCACCGCCTCGACCTCGCCGAGCTCGACGCGGTTGCCGCGCAGTTTGACCTGGCGATCGATCCGTCCGTGCAGATCGATCCGGCCGTCCGCGCGCCAGCGGGCCACGTCGCCGGAGCGGTAGAACCGGCCGTGCGCGTCGTCGGTGCCGAACCGGTCGGCGGTCAGCTCGGGCCTGGCGTGGTAGCCGGGGCCTACGCCGACACCCGCCACGCACAGCTCGCCGCGCACCCCCACCGGGAGCGGCTCGCCGTCCGGGCCCGCGATGAACACGGTGGTGCCGGCCACCGGAGCGCCCACGTCGATGCGGCCCTCCGAGTCCGGGCGGACTTCGCCCGCGGTGGCCCAGATGGTGCTCTCGGTGGGTCCGTAGACGTTCCACAGCCGTGCTCCGGTCGCCACCAGCTTCCGGGCCAGCCCGGCGGGCAGCGGTTCGCCGCCGCACAGCAGGCTGCACCCGTCCAGCAGATCGGCGACCCGGTCGGCCACCAGCCGCCACGTGGTCGGAGTGGCTTGCAGGAATCGGATGTCGTACCGGCTGATCGCGTCGGCGAGCAGCGAACCGTCGGTGCGCGCCTCGTCCGGCAGCACCGCGGTGTGCCCGCCGGTGATCAACGGCATCATCAGCTCCAACGCCGAGGTGTCGAAGCTGAACGTGCTCAGCCACGCCGTCGGTCGCGCGGAGTCCGCGACGCCGAACCGGTGCGCGTAGTCGACGATCACGTTGAGCAGGCTGCGGTGGAGGATCGGGATGCCCTTGGGGCGCCCGGTGGATCCCGACGTGTAGATGAGGTAGGCGAACTCGGCCGGATCGGCGGCGACCGCGTCGGCGAGCACATCGTCGGCGACCTCGGAGCCGCCGCGCACCGCATCCACCGCGAGCACCGCACGATCGCCGGGCACCCGAGTGCCGGGTCCCGCGAGCACCGTGCGCGCCCCGGCGTCGTCGAGCTGGTAGCCGATGCGCTGCTCCGGATGGTTCGGGTCCAGCGGCAGGTACGTCGCCCCTGCCAGCCACACGCCGAACACGGCCGCCGCCAGCTCCGGCCCGCGCGGCAGGAACAGCGCGATCACGTCGCCCCGCACGGCGCCGTGGGCGCGCAGCCGGTCGCGCACGTCGATCGCGGCGTTCCACAGCGCGCCGTAGCTCACGTCCCGCTCGGCGTCGCGGAGTGCGACCGCGGCCGGATTCGCCGCCACCTGCCGGGCGAACTCGTGCAGCACGGTGCGTTCGGGAGGCTTGTCACCGGTGTCGTTCGCAGCCCCGACGATCTCGTGATCCCGCTCGCACCAAGCAGAAACCGACCCGAGCGGCGCGTCGAGATCGGCCCCCAGCCGCACCAGCAGCGCGTCGTAGCGGCGCACCATCAGCTCGACGTCCGCTCGGTCCAGCACACCGGTGTAGAACACCGCCCGCACCGTCGCCGAGTCCTGGTCGGAGGTCACGAAGAACTCCAGGTCGAACTGGCTGTATCCGTTCTCCACCGTCACCAGCGAAGCAGGACGTCCGGCCAGCGAGAACTCCCGCTGCCCGGCGGAGTGCGGGACGTAGTTGAAAGCGTGCCGGAACAGCACGTTGCGCCAGTGCGAACCGGATCGCTCGACGACGTCCAGCATCTCGTCGGCCGAGAAGTCCAGGTGTGCCAGCGCTTCCAGGAACACGCCCCGGCTCGACGCGGTCAGCTGCCGGAAGGTGCCCGCCCGGTCGACCGCCAGGCGCAGCGGGAGCAGGCTGCTGTGGTACCCGACCGCGTCCTGGGCGTCCCGCCCGCGGGTGTTGAACGGCGACCCCACGACCAGGTCCGGGCCGGCTCCGTGCGCGGCCAGCAGCACGGCGTAGGCCGCGAGCAGCACCACCGATTCGGGGGCGCGCAGTTCCTTCCGCAGGCGGCGGACGACGGCGTGCGCCTCGGGCGAGAGCACGTGGGTGACCTCGTCACCGCGCAGCGTCGTCTCGGCCGAATCCGGCTTCTCGCACCACAGTTCGAGCCCTGCGGAGTCGAACCCGCGCAGTTGTTCCCGCCAGAACCGTTCGCTGTCCGCGCTGGGCGCGGGTTCCTGCCACGGCTCGACCTCCTCGCTCGCGGCGGCGTCGAGCGATCCACCTGCCGCGAGGACGGTGCAGAACTCAGCGAACTCCGCTCGCAGCACCGCGGTGGACTGCACGTCGGACACCGCGTGGTGCAGTGCGAGGCAAAACGTGTCGTCCCCACCGTCGTCCAGCAGCACGGCGCGCAGCAGCGGGGTGCCGTCGGCCCGGAAGGGGCGGGCCACGAACCCGGTCAGCCACGTCGCGGGATCCACGGTCCCCGGCCGCGCGCGTTCCAGCTCGACGTGCACCGCTTCAGCCGCGAGGACCTCCTTGGACAGCGCGTCGCCGTCCCTCCGGAACACCGTCCGCAACACCGCGAACTTGGCCACCAGCAGCCGCAACGCCTCTTGTGCGGTGCCGTGGTCGAGTCCGCCCTCGACCCGCAATGCCAGCGAGAGGTTGTTGGCTCCGCTGTCGGGAACGAACTCGTCGAGCATCCACAGCGCGATCTCCTTGCGCGTGGCGGGAATCGCGGCGTGCGCGGTCTCGGTCACGTCATCTCTCCAGTAGTCCGGCGACGGCTTCCGCCGTGCCCGGAGCGCGCAGCAGATCCCGGTGCTCGACGTCGAAGCGCAGCTCATCGGCGATCTTGATGGGGGCGATGCCCTCGGTGGCCCGCATCCGGTTCAAACCGCTGCCCGTGCTGGCCGAAGTGATCACGGTCGCCCGTTCCCACCCGGGACGGGGGTCGAGCCGGGCCGCCACCCCGAGGTAGCTCAGGAACGAACCGACCAGGCCGACCAGTTCGTCCGCGTAGTCCTCGCCCAGTCCGGCGCGGGTGAACGCGGCGGCGCCCACCGGCCGGAACGCGGCGAACAGCGCACCGGCGAATCCCGCGGGATCCGCGCCGGGCGACTCCGCCAGCCCCTGGGCGGTCCGCGACAGCTCCTCCACCTCGCGTTCGCTCAGCACCGAGGTCATGTTCCCGATCACCCTGCCGAACTGGAGGTGCACCGTCGGCACGTCGACCAGTTCCGGGTCGAACACGATCACCTGGGGCGCGATCTCCTGCGATCGGGCGAGTTCCGCGGCCAGCGCACCGGCGAACACCGAGCCCGCGCAGTAGCCCAGCACGGCCCGCACCGCGCGCCCGCTCGCGCGGACCTCGGCCAACCAGGGTTCGAGGTAGTCCGCCGGGGAGTACTCCGCGTCCGGGGTGCGCTGCGGCGCGACGGTCTGCCACAGGGCGCAGTCCGGGCGCAGACCTGGCGCCAGTTCGGCGAACCCGCCCTCGTTGCGCCCGGTCACCGGGAAGTCTGCGGCGAGCACGACGTCCGCGGTGGGTGCGTCTGCGGTCGGGACGGCGTCGCGCACGACGCTCCACACACCGGGATCAGGCATCGGTGGTTCTCCTGTTTTTCAGGCATCGAACAGGTGGGATTGAATCGCAGCATAATGAGCTCTCGACGAGCTTGTCCAGATCTTTCGCGGCGCACCGGAAACAGTGCTCGAAGGCAGATCTCCGACGTTCCGTCAAGCACTCCAGAACTACAGTCGAACAGCGCGGAACAGCAATTATCCCAGGTCCCACGCGCCCGGTAGCACCATTCTCCAATGCAGTCGAAAATGCCACGAGAACGCCTTCCGAAAATAAGCGAAAGCCAGGGATGGGCTTCCGATTCCCCGGCCGGAACGCTTCCGTTCCGACCGGGATCCCCCTTCCGGCGCGGCGCTATTCGGCGGCGGACTCCCCCTCCGCCATGAGATCGGCCGCCAGTCGCCCGGCCAGCTCGCGAGGTGTGGGGCACTCGTAGAGCACATCGGCGGGCAGCGCCAGCCCCGTCGACCGGGTCAGGTGATCGCGCAGCTCGATCGCGGTCACCGAAGACAGGCCGAGGTCGAAGAACTCCTCGTCCGGTCCGATCAGCTCACCGCCGGAATGTCCCAGCACCGCCGAGGACAACTCGACCACTCCCCCGAGCACGACCTCCGGCCAGTCCGCCCTGGGCAGCTCCGCAAGGCGGCGGCGCAACCGGTCCGGTTCGGCCTCCGCCACGACCTCATCGCCCTCAGCTGCGCACTCCCCGGTGGACTCCTGCTCCTGGAACGCGGTGGACAGTCGGACGACGGGGTGCCCGGCGTCGAGGATGCCGGGCAGCGCTGCCGCGAGCGCCGCCGACCGCAGCTCGTCGGCGCACACCGAGACGACGGCTCGCCCTCGCAGCGCACGGGTCCGCGCGATCCCGTCGAAGAACTCCGCGACCTCGGGGGCGCCCGGCTCGGACAGCAGCACCAGCACCGCGCACCCCTCGTCCAGCGCACGCACGAGCCGCGAGGCCCCTTCCAGGTCGTCCGCCGCGCGGGCGCGGAGGATCGCGGTCGGCGGCGGATCGGTAGGCAGGCCCGCGATCAGTTCCGCCACCCGTCCCGGCTCCGCCGCGTGCGGCTCACCCTGCGCGGCACTGCCGCCGAGCGGCACGCAGCGGGCGCCCGAATCGGCCAGCGCACGGGAGAACTCCTCGTCCACGCCGCTGAGGAGCACCGTTCCCCGTGATCGCCACGTTCCGGCACCGGCGATCGCCGGCTCGACCTCGGTCGTCCTGCGGACGAACGCGCCCTCCGCTCGCAGCGCCAGCTCCCGTTCCCCGGTGAGCAGCGCGGCGCACAGCCGAGAGCGCAGCGCACCGTCCACGACGTCCGGGAGGTCGACGGCCCCACCTGGAGCCGCCCACAACGCCGCGTGCGCGGCGGACACCGGCGGATCACCGGCCGACACCACCGCCCCGCGCCTGGTCAGCGACCACAGTGGAACCGGTTGATCACCGGTGTGCGCGCGGCCCGGGAGGCACGCCACCGGCCGGTCCTGCAAGGCCAGCAACGAAACCACTGCGACGACCGCCGGTGGGACGGCGACCTCGCCGGTCTCGTCGGCGAACACCACCCCGACGTCGGCGCCGTGCCGCGCGAGCGCTCCGGCGATCGGGTCCGCGAGCTCGCGGCCTTCACCTACGGCGGGCGCCACCACGAGGTGCTCGCCTACCAGGACCGGGTCGTCGGTCAACTCCAGCGGAGCCCATTCGACCGCGCTCAACCGCACTCGCTCCCGCGGTGCGCGGACTCGCGCCAACGCGGCCAGCACCTCGGTCGCCGGTTCGTCCCCGCGCAGCCCGAGCAGCCGCAGCGCGGCCTCCGGATCGGTACCGGCCAACCGCACCGGATCAGCGGCGGGCTCGGGCCGCGCGGTGGCCCGCGGCCAGTAGCGGCGGTGCTGGAACGCGTACCGGGGCAGCTCGACGCGCCGCGCCGAGGTGCCCGCGAACATCTCAGCCCAGTCGACGTCGACTCCCCGGACGTGCAGCGCGCCCAAGGCGTCTCCCACCGACCGCACCTCGTCGCGGTCGCGCCGCAGCAACGATGCGACCGGTATCTCGTCGTCGGTCCAGTGCTCGCGGGCCTGCGGGCCCAGCACCGCGTCCGGCCCGACCTCCAGCACCGCGCTCGCCCCCGACTTCCGCAATTCGTCCAAGGCGTCCGCGAACCGGACGGTGCCGCGCAACTGCTGCACCCAGTACTCGGGTGCCGTCATCTTCTCGGCGGTGCGCACCGTCGAGACGATCGGGATCTCCGGTTCGGCGAAGGTGACGCCCGCGGCGACCTCGCGGAACTCCGCCAGCAGCGGATCGACGTGCGGGGAGTGGAATGCCGCGGTGGTCCGCAGCCGACGGGTCCGGTACCCGTCGCCGGCCAACCGCTCCGCCAGCTCGAGCACGGCCGTCTCGTCACCCGACAGCACCACCGACTCCCGGCCGTTCACGGCCGCGATGTCCACTTCGGACTCAAGTCCGGCCAGCAGGGGGCGCACCAGCCGTTCGGAGGCCCGGACCGCCACCATCGCAGCGTTCGCGGGCAGGGCCCGCATCAGCCTGCCGCGTGCGGCGACCAACGCCGCCGCGTCCGGCAACGCCACCATGCCCGCGACGTGCGCCGCGACCAGCTCGCCCACCGAGTGACCGGCCAGCAGGCGCGGCCGGACACCGCATCGCCGCAGCAGCCGGAAGGCCGCCACTTCCAGGGCGAACAACGCGGGCTGGGCGTACTCGGTGCGATCGAGCAGCGCGCCGTCGTCCACGACCTCGCGCAGCGGACGCGGCAGGTGCCGGTCGAACTCGGCGCACACCTCGGCGAAGGCCGACGCGAACGCGGGGAACCGCTCGGCCAGCCCACGCCCCATCCCGGCCCGTTGGCTGCCCTGGCCGGTGAACAGCAGCGCGGTCCGGTGCCGTCCTGCGACACCGCGCAGCACCGAGGGCGCGACGCGGTCGTGCGCCAGCGCATCCAGCGCCGCCCGCAACTCGTCCGCGCCCGAACCGGTGAGCACCGCGCGGTGGCGCAACGCCGCTCTGCCCGTGGCCAGCGAGCGGGCCACGTCAGCAGGCGGCCGGTCCGGTTTTCCGTCCACATCGGACAACAATCGGGATGCCTGGTCCCGCAACGCCTCCGGCGAGCGCGCGGACAGCAGCCACGGGAGGGAGCCGCACTCGCGGTCCTCCGAGGCCGGTTCGGCCTCCGGGGGCTGTTCCAAGATCACGTGCGCGTTGGTGCCGCTGATGCCGAACGACGACACCGCGCCCCGGCGCGGTCGTCCCCGCTCCGGCCACGGCACCTGCTCGGTCAGCAGCCGCACACCACCGGTGCTCCAGTCGACGTGCGGTGACGGGGTCGCGGCGTGGAGGCTTCGCGGGAGCGTCCCGTGCCGCAGCGCCAGCACGGTCTTGATCACCCCGGCGACTCCCGCCGCGGCCTGGGTGTGCCCGAGGTTCGACTTCACCGAACCCAGCAGCAGCGGTTCGGCCGCGGCGCGGCCCTGTCCGTAGGTCGCCAGCAGCGCGCCCGCCTCGATGGGGTCGCCCAGCGTCGTTCCCGTGCCGTGCGCCTCGACGGCGTCGACTTCGGACGGTTCGAGTCCTGCGGTGGCCAGCGCCTGTTCGATCACCCGTTGCTGCGCCGGGCCGCTGGGAGCGGTCATCCCGTTGCTGGCTCCGTCCGAGTTCACCGCGCTGCCCCGGACCACCGCCAGCACCTCGTGCCCGAGCCGCCGCGCGCGCGACAGCCGCTCGACGAGCAGCACCCCTGCCCCCTCGGACATCCCGGTGCCGTCCGCGCCGGCGCCGAACGGCTTGCACCGACCGTCCGGGGCGAGCCCGCGCTGCCTGCTGAACTCGACGAACACGGCGGGCGTGGACAGCACGGTGACCCCGCCCGCCAACGCCATCGAGCACTCCCCGTCTCGGACCGCCCTGGCGGCCAGGTGCAGCGCCACCAACGACGACGAGCACGCGGTGTCCACCGTCAGCGCGGGCCCCTGCAAGCCGAAGGCGTAGGCGATCCGCCCCGACAGCACACCACCGCCGACCCCGGGAGCGAGGAATCCCTCCGCGTCCTGCCCGTCGAGGTGGGCGCCGTAGTCCTGGTACATCATCCCGGCGAACACCCCGGTGCGGCTGCCGCGCAGCGCTTCCGGATCCATCCCGGCGTCTTCGAACGCCTCCCAGCTCGCCTCCAGCAGCAGCCGTTGCTGCGGATCCATCGCCAACGCCTCGCGCGGCGAGATGCCGAAGAACCCCGCGTCGAAGTCGGCGGCACCAGCGACGAAACCGCCCCGGTCGACGTAGGAGGTGCCCGGGTGGTCCGGGTCCGGGTGGTGCAGCCGGGCGAGATCCCAGCCCCGGTCGTCCGGGAACGGGCCGATCGCATCACCGCCCGAGCTCAGCAGTTCCCAGAAGTCGGCGGGCGTGCCGATCCCGCCCGGGAAGCGGCAGCTCATCCCGACGATCACCACCGAGTCCTCGGCCGGAGCGGGTGGCAACGACCGCGGCACCACCGCGTCGCTCGGTGCCGCCGCACGGCCCGCGAGCCCGATGCGCAGGTGGCCGGCGAGCGCGGCCGGGGTCGGGTGGTCGAACACCACGGTGGCGGGCAGCCGCAGCCCGGTCGCCGTGTTCAACCGGTTGCGCAGCTCGACCGCGCTCGCCGAACCGAACCCGAGGTCCTTGAAGGCTCGATCCGCGCCGACCTGATCCGGCGCGGTCAACCCCAGCACGGCGGCGGCGTGCGCGCCGACCAGCTCCAACAGCACCGCTTCCTGCTCCTCGGGCACCAGCGCCGCGAGCCGTCCGGCCAGGTCGGACACCGCGCCCGCACCCGCCTGCACTACCCGTCGGGCGGAAGTGCGCACGAGCCCGCGCAGCAGTGGTGGCACGCCGTCCGGCTGGGCGCGCAGCGCCGCCGGGTCGATCCGCAGCGGCACCAGCACCCGCTGCGCGGTGCCGAGCGCGGCGTCGAACAGGGCCAACGCGTGCTCGGCCGACATCGCGGGGAACCCGGACCGGTCGAACCGGGCGCGATCGGCGCCACCGGTCATCTCGCTCTCCGCCGCCCACAGGCCCCAGGCCAGCGACGTGGCCGTGCCGCTGCGGGAGGCGAGCGCGTCCAGCGCCGCGTTCGCCGCGGAATAGGCGGCCTGGCCGAGACCACCCAGCAACCCGGCCGCCGAGGAGAACAGCACCAGCTTCGCGCCGGGGACGACTTCGGCCAGGGCTAGCGCCGCGTCCACCTTGGGGCGCAGCACGGCGGCCAGCCGCTCCGGGGTCAGCTCGGCGGCCAAGGCGTCGTCGAGCACTCCCGCCGCGTGCACCACCGCGGTCACCGGACGGGCCGCGGCCCGCACCGCGTCGGCGAGCTGCGCGCGGTCGGCGACATCGCAGGCGCGCGTCGTCACGTGAGCCCCCAGCCCGGTCAGCTCCTCGGTGAGCTCGCTGACGGCGGACGGACCCCGGCGGCTGAGCAGCAGCAGGTGCCGGACCCCCCGTTCGCGCACCAGGTGCCGGGCGACCAGCCCGCCCAAGGTGCCCGCGGCTCCGGTGATCAGCACCGTGCCCTCAGGATCCCAGCAGTCCACCACCGGAGCCTCGACGTCCACTTTGGATAGACGGGGTACCCGGACGACGCCGCCGTGCACGGCGAGCTGCGGCTCCCCGCTGGCGAGCGCGGCGGGCAGCGGCTCCGCATCACCGGCCACGTCCAGCAGCACGAAGCGATCCGGGTGTTCGAGCTGAACCGAACGCAGCAGCCCCCACACGGCGGCGCCGCCGACGTGCTCGACCACCGGGCCCGCGCCGCGACTGGTCACCACGACCAGCACGGAACCCGCGAACCGCTCCTCCGCCAGCCAGCACCGCACGGTGGCCAGCGCCCACTCGGCGGCCTCCCCCGGCGCCGAACCCTCCGGCGCACCGACCAGAACGGTCCCGGCGACCGGACCGGACGCGGCCAGCGCTGCGAAGTCCGGAACCCGGCGCACCGGAGCACCGGCCGACTCCCACGCCGCGACGTCGACCCCGTCACCGACCAGCGCGACGGGCGTGACCGGTGCGGGCCCCGTGGGCAATGCCGCCCACTCCAACCGCAGCAGATCGTTCGCGGTCACGGCCGGGGCGCTGCTCGACTCCCGCAGGGTGAGGGAATCCACCGATGCCACGGTGGCCCCCGTCGCGTCGCCCGCCCACACCCGCACCGAGTCGCTCCCGGCCGGGGTGAGCCGGACCCGCAGGGCGTCCGCTCCGACGGCGTGCAGCCGGACCCCGCTCCACAGGAACGGCAACCACGGCCGTGCGCCGGAGCCCGAGGTGAACCCGCCCAGCGCGACCGGATGCAGCGCCGCGTCCAGCAGCGCGGGGTGCAGCCCGAATCCGGAGGCGTCCGGGCCGGGCAGGGTCGCCTCGGCGAAGATCTCCTCCCCGCGCCGCCAGACTCCGCGCAGGCCGCGGAAAGCGGGTCCGTAGGTCAGCCCCACTTCGGACATGCGCTCGTGCAGGTCCGCCGCGTCGACCGGCTCGGCCCCCTCGGGCGGCCACTGCTGCTCACCGGGCGGTTCTCCGACCCCGCCGGGGGCGAGCACCCCGCTCGCGTGCTCGATCCACGAAGTGCCGTCCACGCAGCCGTGCAGGGAGAACGCCCGGCGTCCGCCGGGTTCGGGAGCACCGACCGCCAGGTGAATCCGCGCGGCGCCACCGGACGGCAGCACCATCGGGGCCTGCAAGTTCAGCTCGTCCAGCAGGTCGCACCCGGTCTCGTCTCCCGCGCGCAACGCCATCTCGACGTAAGCGGTGCCGGGCAGCACGACGGCGCCCTGCACGACGTGGTCGGCGAGCCAGCCGTGGGTGGCCACGGACAACCGGCCGGTCAGCACCACGCCCTCGCCGTCGGCGGCGGGCACGATCGCGCCGAACAGCGGGTGCTCCACCGCGGTGAGCCCGAGCGCCGAGGCGTCACCGCCCGCGGCACCCGCCACCCAGTACCGCTCCCGCTGGAAGGCGTAGGTGGGCAGCTCGACGCGGCGGGCGGCGGGGAACACCGCGCTCCAGTCCGGACGGACCCCCCGCACGTGCAACTCCGCCAGCGCGGTCAGGACCCGCTCCATGCCGCCCTCATCGCGGCGCAGCGTGGCGACGACGACCGCCTCGGATCCGGCGGCGTCGACGGCTTCTTGCGCGCCGAACGAGACCACGGGATGGGGCGAGACCTCCACCAGCGCGGTGCAGCCCCGGTCGAGCAACGCCGTCACCGCCGAGTCGAACCGCACGGTTCGGCGCAGGTTCCGGTACCAGTACTCGGCGTCCCACGCGGCGGCTTCCACCCATGAACCGTCCACCGTGGAGTAGAACGGGATCTCGGGAACGCGGGGAGCCACCGGGGCGAGGTCCGCCAGCAGCCGCTCCCGGATGGCCTCGACGTGCGCGGAGTGCGACGGGTAGTCCACGTCGACGCGGCGGGCGCGCACGCCCCCGGCCTCGCACTCGGCGAGCAGTTCGGTCAGCGCATCCGGATCGCCGGAGACCACCACGGATCGGGGGCCGTTGATCGCGGCCAGCGACAGGCGGTCCACCCACCGCGCGGTCAGGTCGGCGCATTCCGCGGCGGACACCGCCAACGACACCATCCCTCCCCTGCCGGACAGCTCCAGCAGCGCCCGGCTGCGCAAGGTGACGACCCGAGCGGCGTCCTCCAGCGACAACGCGCCCGTGACGCAGGCGGCGGCGATCTCGCCCTGGCTGTGGCCCGCGACGGCGGCCGGTCGGACGCCCAGCGACCGCCACAGCTCGGCCAGCGACACCATCACCGCGAACAGCACCGGCTGCACCACGTCGACCCGGTCCAAGCCGGGTTCGCCGGGCGCGCCGCGCAGGACCCCGGCCAGCGACCAGTCGACGAACGGCCGCATCGCCCGCTCGCACTCGTCCAACCGATCCCGGAACACCGGTGCGGACTCCAGCAGGGCGGCGGCCATCCCGGTCCACTGCGACCCCTGGCCCGGGAACAGGAACGCCACCTCCCCCGCAGGGCCGGTGGTGCCTTCCACGACCGCAGCCGACGGAACGCCGTCGGCGAGGCTCGCGAGGCCGCGCAGGGTGCCGTCACCGTCCTCGCCCACCACGACCGCGCGGTGCTCCCACGCGGTGCGGGTCGTCGCCAGCGAGAGACCGATGTCCGCGGTGGCGACACCGGGATGCTCGGTGACGAACCCGTGCAGCGCCGCGGCCTGCGCGCGCAGCGCCGCCACCGACCTGCCGGAGACCACCCACGGCCACGGTCCCGAGCTCACCTCCGGTGCCGCGTCGTCCGCGGACTCCGCCTGTTCGAGGATCACGTGCGCGTTGGTGCCGCTGACGCCGAACGACGACACCGCGGCCCGGCGCGGCCTGCGCACCGGCGGCCAGGGCGCCGGTTCGGTCAGCAGCCGCACCTGGCCGGACCTCCAGTCCACGTGCGGGCTCGGTTCGCCGGCGTGCAGCGTCCTGGGCAGTTCCCCGTGCCGCATCGCCAGCACCATCTTGATGATTCCGGCGACACCGGACGCGGCCTGGGTGTGCCCGATGTTGGACTTGACCGACCCCAGCCGCAGCGGGTGCTCCCGCTCCCGCCCGTAGGTGGCGAGCACGGCCTGCGCCTCGACCGGATCGCCCAGCGGCGTTCCGGTGCCGTGCGCCTCGACCGCGTCCACCTCCGCGGTGGACAGGCCCGCGTCGGCCAGCGCCGCGTGGATGACCCGCTGCTGAGCCGGCCCGTTCGGTGCGGTCAGGCCGTTGCTGGCGCCGTCCGAGTTCACCGCCGTGCCGCGCACCACCGCGAGCACCGGGTGGCCGAGGCGGCACGCGTCCGCCAGCCGCTCCACTGCCAGCACGCCGACGCCTTCCGCCCAAGCGGTGCCGTCGGCGGCGGCCGAGAACGACTTGCAGCGGCCGTCCGGGGCGAGGCCGCGCTGCGCGCTGAACTCCACGAACGGGTCCGGTGTCGCCAGCACGGTGACGCCACCGGCCAGCGCGAACGAGCACTCGCCCCGGCGCAGCGCCTGCACCGCCTGGTGCAACGCCACCAAGGAGGACGAGCACGCGGTGTCCACGCTGACCGCCGGTCCCTCCAGGCCCAGCTCGTAGGCGACGCGGCCGGAAACGACGCTTCCCGCGCCGTAGCTGCCCGCGTAGTCGTGGTACATCACCCCGGCGAACACGCCCGAGTTGCTGCCCCGCAACGAGGTCGGGTCGATCCCCGCACCTTCCACCGCTTCCCACGCCACTTCCAAGAACAGGCGTTGCTGCGGGTCGGTGCGCTCCGCCTCGCGGGGGGCGATGCCGAAGAACCCTGCGTCGAACCAGGCCGCGTCGTGCAGGAACCCGCCCTCGCGGGTGTACGTGGTGCCGGGGTGCCCCGGCTCGGGGTGGTAGAGCCGCTCCAGGTCCCAGCCGCGGTCGGTGGGGAACGGGCCGACCCCGTCGCCGCCGGAGGCCAGCAGGTCCCAGAACCGCTCCGGCGTGTTCGCCCCGCCCGGATAGCGGCAGCCCATGCCCACGATGGCGACCGGTTCCGCCGCACGCAGCTCGACCTCCCGCAGCCTGGCGCGGGTCACCTGCAGTTCCGAGGTGACCCGCCGCAGGTAGTCGCGGAGCTTGTCCTCGTTCGTCATCGGATCCTTCTCCTCGTGGCCACCGCCGTGCACTCCCGAGCCGGTCACGCGCTGCCCAGTTCGGTGTCGATGAAAGCGAACATGTCCTCGTCGCTCGCCGTGCTGATGTCGGTCGCCGCGACGCCGTCCCGGTCCGCGCCGTGCCAGCGACGGTTGAGGTCACCCAGCACTTCCCGCACCCTGCGACCGGTTCCGTCGACGGCGCCGGTGCTCGCCTCGGCGAGCGCGGCACTGACCCGCTCCAGTTCAGCCAGCAGCGCGGGAAGGTCCGCGGGCGGCGCGGGTTCCGCGCTCCACCGCTCCAGGTGCTCGGCCAGGTCGGCGGGCGTGGGGTGGTCGAACACGAGCGTGGCCGACAGCGACCAGCCCGTCACCGCGGCCAGCCGGTTGCGGAACTCGACCGAGCTCAACGAGTCGAAGCCCAGCTCCTGGAACGACCGGTCCGGCTCGATCGCGCCGGGCCCGGGATGGCCGAGCACCTGGGCCGCCTCGGTGCGGATCAGCACGGACAACGCGGCGCGGCGCTCGGGTTCGGGCAGACCGGCGAGGGCCGGCGGAGCGGGTGCGCCCGGGGCCGGTTCCGCCGGGTGGGCGGGCGCGCTCGGCACCAGGTCCCGCAACAACGCGGGCAGGGATCCCGCGACGGCCTGCCCGCGCAGGCTCGCGGTGTTCAGGCGCAGCGCCACGACATCGCGGCGACGTGCCGTCAGCGCGGCGTCCAGCAGTCGCACGCCATCGGATTCGGTCAGCGGCTCGATTCCCCCGCGCCGCAACCGGTTCCGGTCCGCGGCCATGCCCGATCCCGTCGCCCAGGGCCCCCAGGCGACCGCCGTCGTGGGGAGGCCGCGAGCGACGCGGTGGCGCGCGAGCGCGTCCAGGAAGGCGTTGGCCGCTGCGTAGTTGGCCTGGCCCGGACCGCCGAGCACTCCGGCCGCCGAGGAGAACAGCACGAGCTCGGCGTCCCCGGCCAGCTCGTGCAGGTTCCACGCACCGTCCACTTTCGGCCGCAGCACGGCGGACAGGCGCTCAGGCGTCAGCGACGTCAGCACGCCGTCGTCGAGCACTCCCGCGGTGTGCACCACGGCGGACAGCGGGCGCTGCGGGGGGATTCCGGCGAGCAGTTCCCGCACCGCCTCCCGATCGGCCACGTCGCAGGCGGCGACGTGGACCTCCGCACCCGCGCCGGTCAGTTCCGCCGCGAGCCGGGTGATCTCCGATGAGGCCGACCCGCGTCGGCCGGCCAGCACGAGGTTCCGGACTCCGTGCCGGTGCACCAGGTGCCGGGCGACCGGTCCGGCGAGCGCACCCGCGGCACCGGTCACCAGGACCGTGCCGGTGAAGGGCGCAGGACGCGCGCCCGAATCCGGGGCGGGCGCCAGCCGGGGGACGTGCGGAACTCCCCGGCGCACCGCCAGTTGTGCTTCCTCCGAGCCGACGAAGGCGGTGAGTCCGAAGCCGCGCGCGACGTCCGGGTCTTCGTCCTCGGTCGGGCCGGGTTCGCTGCTGCTGCGCGCCGCGTCGAGCAAGGCGAACCGGCCGGGGTGCTCGGACTGCGCGGAGCGCACCAGGCCCCAGACCGCCGCGGCGGCCGGGTCGGGCTCCTCGTCCGCCGCGACGGCCACGGCTCCGCTAGTGATCAGCACCAGCCGGGACGCGGTGAACCGGTCGTCGGCGAGCCATTCCTGCACGCTGCCGAGCACGGCGCGGGTGCGCTCGTGCACCGCGGCGGCGGTACCGCCGCCGTGGCACGGCAGCAGCACGACGGGCGGGACCTCCGCGGCCTCGGCCAGCGCAGCCAGGGAGCCGTACCGCTGCACCCCGGGCTCGGCGAGGCAGGGACCGGACTCGGATCCCGCGAGTTCGACCACCGCGCACCGCGCTGGACCGATGTCTTCCGGAACCGGCGCCGGCACCCATTCCACCTGGTGCAGCTGCACTTCCGGCCCGCCGGAACCGGCCGGGCGCAGCGAGACCGAATCCACCTCCGCCACCAGGGCGCCGTCCTCGCCGAAGAGCGCGAGCGACACCGAATCACGCCCGGCCCGAGCCATCCGGACCCGCAAAGCGGTGGCGCCCCGCGCGTGGACCCGCACGCCGCGCAGCGCGAAGGGCAGGTGCGGGCGACCGGGCGCGGCGAGGAAGTCACCGAGCACGACCGCGTGCAAGGCCGCGTCCAGCAATGCCGGGTGCATCCCCCAAGCGCCGGGTTCGACGTCCGGCAGGGTGACCTCGGCGCACACGTCGTCCCCGGACCGCCAAGCGGAGCGCAACCCCCGGAAGGCGGGGCCGTAGTGCACGTCCGCGGAGCCGAGCTCGTCGTAGAGCGAGGCGACGTCGATCGGCACGGCACCTCCAGGCGGCCACGACGTCTGCCCCTGCTCCGCCCGCACCGGACGCGCGGTGAGCACCCCGGACGCGTGCCTGTTCCAGTCCTCGCCGCCCCGGCGCGAGTGCAGAGCGCACGCCCGCGCCCCCGAGGCGTCCGGACCGGCGACGAACAAGTGCAGCTCCACCTCCGCCCTCTCGTCCAGGTCGAGCGGGTGCTCCAGCACTAGTTCGGTCAGCTCCGGGCACCCGAGGCGCGCCCCGGCGTGCAGGACCAGCTCGGCGAACAGGGTTCCGGGGACCAGCGGTCCGGAACCGATGGCGTGGTCGAGCAACCACCGGTGCGCCGAGACCGCCAGAAACCCGGTGAACACCGTCCCGTCCGGCATCGCGACCGGGTCACCGGCCAGCGGATGTCCCCGCTCGAACGGCCGGTCGTCGATCCAGTAGCGGGTGCGTTCGAACGGGTATCCGGGCAGCGACAGCCGGGTGCGGGCGGGCATCGGCGCGTCGAGTTCCGCACCGCCGACCCACGCCTTCGCGAGGTCGTCCGGAGCCGTCGAATGCGGCGCGGACGGCGCCGGAACGCTCCGCCGACCGCGGAACGCGCCGTTCCCGGTCTCCCCGGCGAGCTGGGTGCGCAGCGCGCGCAGCAGTTCGTCCACTCCTCCCGCCACCACGGCGAAGCGCTCCTCCAGGTGTTCGCGGCCGGCCCACAACGTGAAAGCCAGCGCATCAGGGTCCACAGTGGACGTCTCGGGCAGCCCGGTGGCGAGCCCGGCGATCGTGGTGCCCTCGTGCAGGTCGGGCCACACCCCGAAGGCGGACTCGACCTGCTTGGCGAGCACGGCCAGGTCGGAGTAGTCGAACCCTAGGTCCACCAAGGGCTCCGCCGGGTCCACCGCCACTCCGAGCAGGCCCTCCACGATGGCGGTCAGCCGCTCCCCCGCACCCCCCGCCGACGCGCTCAGGAACGTTTCGAAGCGGGCCAGCAAAGCCTGCAACCGATCGGCGTTCTTCGCCGAGAACACGAACAGCCGCGTCCCGTCGGCCACCGGCCCGGGCGGCGCCGCCGGGTGCTCCTCCAGCACCAGGTGGGCGTTCGAGCCACCGGCGCCGAACGAGCTCACCGCAGCGCGCAGCGGTCCGTCGCCGCGTGGCCGCCAGGGTGCGAGATCCCGCTGCACGACGAACGACGACCTCGACCACTCCACGTCCGGGTTCAGCGCCTCCGCGTGCAGCGACGGCACCAGTTCCCGGTGCCGGAGCTGGAGGACGGCCTTGGTGACCGCGGCGATGCCCGCCGCCGATTCGAGGTGGCCCACGTTCGATTTCACCGACCCGATCGCGCAACCCGCTCCGGGTTCGCCGAGCCGGTCGAACGCCGTCTCCAGCGCGGCGATCTCGATGGGATCGCCCAGTGCGGTCCCGGTTCCGTGCGCCTCCACGTAGCCGACCTCGCTGGGGCTCACCCCGGAACCTCGCAGCGCCTCGGTGATCAACCGAGCCTGCGATTCCGGGTTCGGCACGGAGAATCCGGCGGTCCGGCCACCGTGGTTGAGCGCCCGGCCGCGGATCACCGCCAGCACCTGATCACCGTCGCGCAGCGCGTCCCGAAGGGGCCGCAGCAGGACCGCGCCGACGCCCTCCCCCGGCACGTAACCGTCGCCGCCCGCACCGAAGCTGCGGCACCGGCCGTCGGTGGACAGGAACGAGGACTGGCTCAGCAGCAGGTACTTGTTCTGGTGCACGGTGAGGTTCACGCCGCCCGCCACCGCGGCCTCGCACTCCCCGCGCAGGATCGCGTCGGCGGCGAGGTGGATCGCGGTCAGCGAGGACGAGCACATGGTGTCCAGCGCGAGGCTGGGTCCCCGGAGATCCAGGAAGTAGGACACCCGGTTGGCGATGGAGGCGTGGAACGACGACGGCACCAGCCCTGGTGGTTCCGCCGCGCCGCGCACGCCGAACAACTGGTACTGGCCGTACATCACACCGACGTACACGCCCACCCGGCGACCTCGCCACGCCGAAGGCGCGTGCCCGGCGTCCTCGAAGGTGTGCCACGCGGTTTGCAGGAACAGCCGTTCCTGCGGGTCCAGCACGGCGGCCTCGTTCGGCGAGATGTGGAAGAAACCGGGGTCGAACTCGTCGATGCCGTCGAGGAACCCGCCCCACCGGGAGTAGGTGCGCCCCGGCTCGCCGCGCCGCTCGGTCAGCAGCGCCTCGTGGTCCCAGCGATCCGGGGGCACCTCGCTGATGCAGTCCCGCCCGGCGCGCAGGTTCGCCCAGAACTCGTCCACGTCGGCGGCCATCGGGTAGCGCCCGCTCATGCCGACGATCGCGATGGCGTCCGGGTCCGCGGGCAGCTCCTCGTGCACGACCTCGACCCGGGGATCCGCTGCCTGGGCGTGCGCTGCCTGGCCCGCGACGAATGCGGCGACGATCCGGTCCCGGTCGCCGACCAGGGCGAGCACGTGCGGTTCGGCTCCGCCGATCGCGCGCCGCAGCACGTCGACCGCCGTACCGGTCTCCATCGGGCGCAGCCCGGCGGCACGCATCCTGTCGTGGTCGAGTGGCATACCGCCCTCCGCCCACGCGGGCCAGCCGACGGAGATCGTTCCCGGCCGCTGCTCGGCGAACGCGTCCAGGAAGGCGTTGGCGCAGGCGTAGTCGGTCTGCCCCGGATTGCCCCACGCTCCTGCGGTGGAGGAGCAGAGCACGAAGAAGTCCAGCGGCTCGCCGCGAGTGGCGGCGTCGAGGTTCCGCGCGCCCGCGACCTTCGGAGCGAGCACCGCCCGAGCGTCGGCCGCCGATTTGCCCGCCGCGAAACCGTCCCGCAGCACACCGGCCGCGTGCACGACGCCGTGCAGCGCGCCGAACCGCTCCTTGGCCCGGGAGACGACGCGCTCGACGTCCCCTGCGTCGGTGATGTCCGCGATGACGTGCAGCACTTCGCCGCCCGCGTCGACGATCGACCGCAGCACGGCGGGCTCGGGTTCGGAACGTCCGCACAGGACCAGCCGGGCACGGCACTGCTCGGCGAGCGCGAGGGCGAGCGCCGTTCCCACGCCACCGAGCCCGCCGGTGATCAGGTAGACGCCCCGATCGCGCCACTGCACCGGCTCCCCCGGCTGAGCCGCGGGGCGGAATCGGCGGACCTCGCGCGAACCCGGCGAGTGGCGGACCTCCGGGTCGAGTTCATCACCGCCCGCCAGCTCGGCGAGCGCGAGGTCGACCCGTCCGGGCGCGCGCACCACGCAGGCGCGCATCCCGGGCTGTTCCCCGCCGAGCGCGCGGAACATGCCGGAAATCGCTTGCACCGGCACGAAATCAAGCTGGTCCAGGTGGTAGGCGAGCCGCACGCGACCGCCGGGCCTGCGTGCCAGCGCGGCGGCGAAGTGCAGCACGGAGAGGAACTCGCGTTCCAGATCGCACGGATCGTCCGGCTGCCACAGGACCGACAGGTCACCGGGGACCGCGTCGAGCAGCGCCTGCCAGTCCGCTGGCGATTCCGGGTCGAGCACGAATCCGTCCGCGGTGCGGGCGAACGTCGTCGCCCACCGCACGGCGATCACTTCGGCGCCGCACCGCGCGAGCACGTCGGCCGCCCCGGCGCACTCCCCCACCAGCAGCACCCGGCGCGGGAGCGGGCCCTCCGGCGGAGGACCGGCCTCCCAACGGGGATGGAAGTAGACCACCTCGGCCGGCTCGGGGCTTCCCGGTGGAACGGCGGAACTCCCTTCCGGAGGGGCTCCGGGAGAAGCCCCGTCCGCGCGAGGTGGCCCCGCCGTTCGCTCCAGGTGACCGGCCAGGTCGGCGAGCGTGTTGTGCTCGAACAGCAGCGTCGGGGAGAAGTCGGTGCCGAACGCCCGCTCCAGATCACCGGCGATGCCCAGCAGCCCGGACGAGTCCAACCCCAGCTCGTAGAAGCCCAGCTCGGGGTCGATCGGAGCGTCCGAGCCGAGGCGCCGCGCGACCAGATCGCGCACCAGCTCCGCCACGGCCGGGGGTCGCGGCGCGTCCGCGGCGAGCCGCGTGATCGATTCCGGGCGCCGGACCCGCTTCGAGGTCAGGCCGTGCAGCCACAGGACGCGGACACCGTCGGGATCGTAGAAGTCCAGATCGCAGGTCGTGAGGTCGCCGTCCCGACCGGCGCGGCCCGGTGGTCGCGCGTGCACCCGGTAATCGCGGCCGAGCGGCCCGCGCGCCCGGAACGAGTCGATGAGCATCGGGATGTACGGCCGTCCGTCCCCGTCGTCGGCCTCGGGCGCACCGTCGGTCCGGGCGAACTGGGTCGGCAGCAACGTCGCGGAGTCCAACGCGGCCGGGTGCAGGTGGAAGTGCTCGGTGTGCGGCGCGGCGAGAGGGCCCAGCGAGAGGTCGGCGAGCAGGTCCGAGCGGGAGACGTGCAGCGTGCCGGTCCCCCGCATGAACTCGCCGTGCTCGATCCCGGTGCGGCGGACCACCCCGTACAGCTCGCTCATGTCGACCGCGTGCGACGCCCGCTCCCGCAGTCCCGCCAAGTCGACCGCCTGGTGCGGGAACGGTTCCCCCGAATGCAGCTCGCACTCCAGCACGGGAACCGGTGCTCCGGACTCCGCGTCGGCTTCGACGTCGATCCGGTGGTGACCGTGCTCGGCGGCGAAGCGCAACCGCAGCCGTGAGCTGCCCCCCTCCGCCACGGCGACCGGGTTGCGGAACAGCACGCGGCGCAGCTCGGCGGTACCGGTGGGGACGCCCCGCGCCACCAGCACCCGGTAGATCATGTCCAGGAAGGACACCCCCGGCAGGATGCGGGTGCCGTGCACCCGGTGGTCGCGCAGCACCGGGTCGTCTCCCCGTACCACCACGGTGCACCGGACTCCGTCCAACGCGTCCATCTCGTCCCTTCCGGCTCGTGCTCGATGATCAGAACTGCAGCTCGAAGAACGGGGCCACCGGCGGCTCGCCCGGCAGCGCGCCGTTGGTCCTCGGGCCCGTCTCGGCGGGGGCCACGGCCGCGCCGTCCGCCGCCGGAGCGGCGCCGGGGGCCGCCGCGCCGCCGCCGGTGAACCAGAACCGACGCCGCCGGTAGCGGACCGGAGGCAACGAGGTCCGGACGGGCACCAGTCCATCCGGGGCCTGCCGCACGACGACGTGCGCGTTCGTCCCGCCGAAGCCGAACGAACTCACCGCGCCTCGGCGCACCCCGTCGCGACCGACCCACTCGCGTGCCTCGCGCACCGGGTACAGCGGCGACTCCTCGAACCGGAAGCGGCGGTTGAGATCCGGGCAGTGCAAGGTGGGCGGGAGCTGCCCGTGGCGCACCGCGAGCACCACCTTGAGCAGGCCGGCGATGCCCGCCGCGCTCAGCGCGTGCCCGATGTTCGTCTTGACGCTGCCGACGCCGCAGAAGCCGACCTCGGCGGTGCTGCTGCGGAACGCCCCGGTCAACGCCTTGAGCTCCATCGGGTCGCCGATCCTGGTCCCGGTTCCGTGCGCCTCCACGTAACCGATGCGGTCGGCGTCCACTCCGGCCGCCCGCCATGCCTGCTCGATGGTCCGCTGCTGCGCGCGGGGGTTGGGCGTGGTGATCCCCATCGTGCGGCCGTCGTTGTTCACGGCGCTGCCCTCCAGCACCGCGTGGATCGGGTCGCCATCGCGCAGGGCGTCCGGGAGGCGCTTGAGCAGCAGCACCCCGGCTCCCTCGCCGAGCACGATCCCGTCCGCGCCCTCGTCGAAGGTGCGGCACCTGCCGGTGGGCGAGAGCGCTCCCGCCTCGCTCAGGCCGACGAACGGGACCTGGTCCAGCAGGATCTCGACCCCGCCCGCGAGGGCCAGGTCCGACTCGCCCGAACGCAGGCTCTGCGCGGCGAGGTGCACGCTCACCAACGACGACGAGCACGCCGAGTCGATCACCACGGCGGGACCGTGGACGTCGAGGAAGTGCGAGACGTGCGCGGCGATGAAGTTCTGCGCCATGCCGCTGATCGCATCCCGCCCCGGACCCGAGTGGTAGCTGCCGAAGTTCGCCGAGCGGGCCCCGGCGAACACGCCCAGTGCGGAGCCCGCGACGTCCTCGGGCCGCAGCCCCGCGTCGGCGAGGCATTCCGCGGACACCTCCAGGAACTGGCGCACCAGCGGATCGATCTGCGCGGCGCCCGCCGGGTCGAGGCGGAAGTGCTCCGGGTCGAAGTCCTCGATGCCGTCGAGGAATCCGCCCCAGCGGCTGACGCTGCGGCCGGGTTCGGGATTCGGGCTGTGGTACCCGTCGACGTCCCAGCGCGACCGGGGGACCTCCACGATCGAATCGACCCCGGCGAGCAGGTTGCGCCAGAAGGTCTGGTGATCGGGCGCCCCGGGCAGGTGGCACGCCATGCCGACCACGGCGATGCCCTCGCCGCCCGCCCGCCGCGCAGCGGAGACCTCCGCCGGGACCGGCCGGTCGACTTCGCCGAGCTGCTCGCCGTCGTCGCCCGCATCCGTCGACGTCCGGGCGGCCCGCAGCAGCGGCGCGCCGGAGCCGACCGGAACCTGGTCGCGCAGGTGTCCGGCGAGCAGGCCGATCGTCGGGTGCTCCAGCAGCGCCGAGGGCTCCGCGACCACCCCGAGCTCGCGCTCCAGTGCGGTCAGCAACTGGGCGATCATGATGGAGTCCACGCCCAGTTCGGCGAAGTCCGCGTCCCGGGCCACGACCGCGGCGTCGAGCCGCAGCTGGTCCGCGAACACCTCGGTCAACCGCGCCTCCAGCTCGGCAGGCGCACCGTCCGGTCCGGGCGCGGGGTCCTCGGCTCGGGCCGCGGGGCCGGTCGAAATCCCCCGTGCGGTGGGGGTTTCAGCCTTCGCCCGCGCGCGGCGGTCGTCCTTCGTGGACCGTTCCGCTGGTTCTGCCGGGGTCGCCGCGATCTCCCGTCCGCTCGACGGTCCCTCCGCGTCGTCCGCGGCGGATCGCTCCGGCGCTGCCGGACTCCGTCGCACGACGGCGGTGAGGCGTTGCGGGTCGAAGCGATCCGGGTCGACCAGGCAGGGCAGCACCACCGGCTCCCCTGCGGCGGCCATCGCTCGGTCCAGCAGGTCCAGCCCGGTCTTCGGGTCGAGGGTCCGCAGGCCGAGTGCGCGGTAGACCGGGGTGTGCACCTCCGGCATCCCGTCCGAGCGCCAGCTCGGCCACTGCACCGCGCGCACCGCGGTCGACCGCCCGAGCGCGGTCTGCTGCTCGGCGAAGCGGTCCAGGAACGAGTTCGCCAGCGCGTAGTCGCTCATGCCCGCGCCCAGTGCGGGCACGGCGGCGGCCACGGAGGAGAAGAGCACGGCGAACCGCAGCGGATCGTCCGCGCACGCGCGGAACAACTCCTGGACGCCGGTGACCTTCGGAGCCAGCACCGCGCGGATCTCGCCCAGGTCCTTCGCGATGAACGCCGGGTTGTCCATCACTCCCAGTCCGGCGCAGTGCACCAGGCCCGTGATCGGCCCCCACTCGCGACGCACCTCCGCGAGCGCCTCCCGCAACCGTTCCGGGTCGTCGAGCGGCGTGGCGAGGGTCGTGATGCCGACGCCGGGCCGCTCCAGCTCCAGCAGGTCGCGCAACCGCCGGGCCACGCCGGGATCGACCTCGGGATCGGCCAGCACCGCCTCCCAGCGGTCCCTGGCCGGCAACTCCATCCGCCCCAAGAGGACCAGCCGGTCGGCACCGCGCTCGATCAGCCGCCCCGCGACGGCCCGGCCGAGCGCACCCGTTCCGCCGGTGATCAGCACGGTCCGCCCGGCGAGGTCGTCGGACCACTCGGTTCCGCCGCTGCCGGCGACTTCGCGCATCTCCGGCACGAACCGCGCCCCGCCTCGCACGCGCACCTCCGTGAACGGTTCGGGCGCGGCGAGCTCGGTGGCGAGCAGCGACCGCACACCGCCGATGGTCAGCCCGTCGACGTCCACGGTCCGCGCGAGCACCGACGGGTACTCCGCCGACAGCATCCGCACGAGCCCGCCGATGACGGCGCCGCGCAAAGCCGGCCCCGCTTCACCGGCCTCGGCCGTTCCCCCGGTGACGTGCAGGTACCACAGTCCCGTGGTGCGGCGGGCCGCGATCAGCTCCTGCGCGAGCACGATCCGCGCCCAGCTCTCCGGGGCCGGGTCGTCCGGCCCGCCCGCCGCGTCCACCAGGTCGAGCACGCCGATCGCCCCGGAGTGCTCGCGCGCCAAGCGGGTGCCGGTCTCCGGGTCGGCGTCGGCTGCTTCGTCCAACGACACGACGCGTGCCTCCGCGCCGAACGCCTCGCGGGCGAGTTCGAAGGTGTTCTCCCCCGCCAGCACCAGGAATTCGCCGTGCGGCGCGCTCGGCCGCACGACGGCCTCGGCAGGCCGCCACGAGCGGGCCAGCAGGCGGACGTCCCCGTCCTCCCGCGCCTGCTCGGGCGCACGGCCGGGCAGCCAGTGCCGTTCCCGGGCGAACGGGTAGGTGGGCAGCGACGTCAGCGGCGGCCTCCCGGAGCGCAACGCAGGCCAGTCGACGTCCGCGCCGCCCTCCCACAACCGGGCCAAGCGGTCCAGCCTGCCTTCACTCGCCAGCCTGGCGAGGTAGGCGCGACCTTCCGGCTCGCCTAGCCACTCGTGCGCGCCGGACGCCGTCGCGCACCGCAGGTCACCGGTCGCGGCGGCGGCGAGTTCGGATCGCAGCCCGGCCACGGAGTCGGCCACGACGGCGAGCCGGACCGCCATCGGCGTCCGGCCGGTCTGCGAGGTGTGCGCCAGCGACGCCAGGGATGCGGTCGTGCCGTCCAGGAAGGTCAGGACGGAGTCGATGTAGCGGCGCAGCGCGCTCTCGTCCCGGGCCGAGAGCAGGAAGACCTCGGGCCCGCCCTCGGTGCGCCCGGCGTCGCGCGCCGGGGGCTCCTCCAGCACCACGTGCGCGTTGACCCCGCCGAAGCCGAACGAGCTGACCCCCGCCCGGCGCGGGACGACCGCGCCCGAGGCGTCCACCGGCTCCCACGCGCGCGTCCGGTGCACCGGCTCGAACCTGGTGCCGTCCACGCGGATCAGCGGGTTGAGCTCGGCCACGTGAAGCGTCGCGGGAAGCGTGCGGTGCCGCATCGAGAGGATCACCTTCACCACCCCGGCGATGCCCGCGGCGGGTTCGAGATGGCCGATGTTGCTCTTCACCGTGCCCAGCGCGCAGCCGACCGCCGGGTGACCGGAAGCCAGCCGCCGGTCGGCGTCGACGATGGCCTCGACCTCCACCGGATCCCCTAGCTTCGTGCCGGTGCCGTGCAGTTCCCAGCAGGACACGGTCTCGATCGGCACCTGGGCGTCCCGGTACGCCTCGACCAGCAGATCGGCCTGCGCGAGCGGGTTCGGCGCGGTCAGCGAGCTGGCCCGCCCGCCGTGGTTGACGGCGCTGCCGCGAATCACCGCGTGCACCCGGTCCCCGTCCTCGACGGCCCGCGCCAGCGGCTTGAGGACCAGCACCGCCACGCCCTCGCCCTTGACGTATCCGTCGGCGCCCGCGTCCAGCGCCTTGCACCTGCCGTCCGGCGACAGCACGCCGAGCTGGTTGCCCGCGACCACGGTCTGCGGCGACAGCACGAGGCTCACCCCGCCCGCGATGGCCAACTCGCTCTCCCCGGACCGCAGCGATCGGACCGCACGGTGCAGGGCGACGAGCGAACTGGAGCACGCGGTGTCGATGCTCTCGCTCGGGCCGCGCAGGTCCAGCAGGTACGACACCCGGTTGGCCAGCATGGTGCGCGCCAATCCCGTCCCGGTGTAGGCGTTGACCTCGCCGTCGCGCAGCACCATCGACTCGTAGTCGGTGAACTGCACCCCCGCGAACACGCACACCGGCCGCCCCGCCAGCCGGTCCGGACGCCGACCGGCGTCCTCCAGGGCGGACCAGGTGTGTTCGAGGAAGAGCCGGTGCTGCGGGTCCATCACCTCCGCTTCCAGCGGGGAGATCCGGAAGAACAGCGGGTCGAACCTGTCCACCTCGTCGAGGAATCCGCCCCAACGGGCGGAACCGCCGTACTCGCGGGACACCTCGCGCCAGTCCCAGCGGTCGCCGGGTACCTCGGTGATCAGGTCGTGCTCCTGCTCCAAGTCGCGCCAGAACGCCTCCAACCCGGACGAGCCGGGGAACCGGCCGCTCATGCCGATCACGGCGATCGGTTCCGCCTCCGGCGCGGGAATCGCGGATCGGCCGACCGCGATGTTCGGGCGAACCGCGTCGCCCCCGGCCGACCGCACCGGAGTCACGGCAGCGGAAGCATCCGCCCGCTCGGATTCCCCAGTCGCCGCAACCGGATCGGACCTCACATCCGTCGGCGTCCCGTCGTGCTCCGGAGACGTCACCGCCGCTCCGGTGAGCGGAAGGCGCCCCCACGTCGGCACGTCCGGGAATTCGCCGGCCAAGTGGCGGCCGAGCTTGGCGATCGTGTTCGCCCCGAACAGCGTCGTCGTGGGCACCTCGATGCCGTGCCGCGCGGTGAGTTCCGCGGCGAGGGCTTGGAGGCCGAAGGAGTCGAGGCCGTACTCCCCGAAACCCGCGTCGGCGTCCAACGCGGCGGCGGGCAGGTCCACGACTCCGGCCACGAGCTCGCGCACCGCCGCCACCGCCGACTCGATCGCCCCGGCTTCCGGCGCGTTCGCCGCGGGCGAGATCCGCACCGCGCCTTCGTCCGCGGACGTCCCGAGACCATCAGAAGCAGCTGCCACGACCGGACCCTGCTGCGTCCCGGTACGAGCGGGAGCGGCCGGTTCCCCTGCCTCCGCCCGTCCCGCGCGCACGGAATTCCCACCGGCGATGGGCGATCCGGCGTCGTGGCCATCCGATTCCGCGGGTACAGCGGGACGTTCCCGCACCGCTGTGCCCGCGACCAGCTCACGCATCCGCTCGGGCTCGCCTGGCAGCACCGCCAGCTGGCTCCACCCGGTGCGCAACGCCAGCTCCAGCGCGGCCACACCCGCATCGCTGTCCAAGTAATCGAACCCGGTGCCGGTCAAATAGCGCTGCTCGTCCTCGGCGTCGACGTGCATCCCGCCGGAGCGCCACATCGGCCAGTCGATGGACACGGTCCGGCCCCGGCGATCGCCGTCGGCACGGCGGTGCTCCCGCTCGACGGCGAAGCCGTCCAGGAAGCGCGCGCCCACGGCGTAGTCGACCAGCCCGTAGTCGCCGAGCTGTCCGGCGATCGACGAGTAGAGCACGAACAGCTCCAACGGCTCGCCCGCGGTGACCACGTCGAGCACCCGAGGGCCTTCGACGCGTTCCCGCAGCCGCGACCGGAGCTCCGCCAAGTCCTTGTCCGGCAACGGGGTGCCGGAGACCGTCCCCGCCAAGTGGAACACGCCGTGCAGCGCACCCCAGCGCGCTCCGACCTCGGCGACCACCTCGGCCATCCTGCGCTCGTCGGCCACGTCCGCGACGAAGTGCTCGACCTCGCCGAGCTCGCGCAGTTCCGCCAGCACCGCGGCCCGCTCCCCCTCCGGAGCGGACCGGCCGGTGAGCGCGAGCCGCGCCCCGAAGCGGGTCAGCAGCGTCCGGGCCAGCACAGCGCCCAATCCGCCGAGCCCGCCCGTGATCAGATATGTCCCGCCCTGGCGCAGCGGTGACGGCTGTACCGGCTCCGGGTCGGCTTCCCGCAGGTACCGCACGGCCCGGTCGGCGGAGCCGAGTCGCACCATGGCGGCGTCGACGTGCTCGGTGGTGACTTCGGCGCACAGCCGCCGCGCGCCGACGTCGCCGGAGATCCGCACCACCGAGAAGGCAAGTCCGGGCAGCACCGCGCGCAGCGACATGTCGAAGCCGCCCCACGCCTCGGCCAGCGCACCGTCCTCCGGCACGATCGCGTGGACCCGGCGCAACGCTCCCGGCTCCACGGCCACGAACGCCCGCACGAGCAGGAACATCGCCTCGGGGCCGGTCGTGAGCCTCCGTGCGAAGTCCGGTTCGGCCAGCGTCCACAGGTGCACGACCCGGCCGACGCGGACACCACGCTCGCGGAGGATGTGCAGCAAGCGCACGTAGTCCTCGGCGTGGTCCGGTCGCACCTCGAACGACCGCGGATCCCGCTCCTGGAAATACGGCCCCTGCCGCACGTGCACGGCCCCCGGCAGTGGCAGCTCGCCCAGCACCAGCGCCACGTCGGCGTGCTCCGCGGCGGACGCCGCGGGCTGCGGACGCCAGTCCGCGCGGTACCAGCTCAGGCCCGCGCCGCGGTCGGTGAACCAGTACCGGTCCTCGGCGAACGGGTAGGTCGGAAGGCGGCGGCGCCGTGTGGTGGGACCGCCCCAGGTGATCCGGGCGCCCCGAACCCACGCGCTCGCGACCTCGTGCAGGTCCTGCCCGTCCGGAGCCGGTGGCCGAGCCCCGCGCTCGACCCGCCCGGTGTGCAGCGCGGTGACGTCGCCGGCGAGGTATCCGCGCAGGTGGCGCAGCGCCTCCGCGCCGTCGCTCGCCACGAACGCCAGCCGCTCCGGCAACTCGGCACGGCCCGCTAGGAGCGTGTGGGCGGTACCGGCCAAGTCGTGCGCCCAGTCCTGCGCGGCGTCCACGAAGGACCGGGCGTAGGCCCGCAGGCGCTCCGGATCGCGCGCCGACAGCGCGAACACGACCGGCCGACCGTCGGCGGCGTGCGAATCGTCCTCGGACACGTATTCCTCCAGCACCACGTGCGCGTTGACCCCGCCGTAGCCGAACGAGCTCACCCCGGCGCGGCGCGGAACGCCGTCGGCCGGGCGCGGCCAGTCCTGTTCGGACACGGGGATGTGGAACGGCGAACCAGCCAGGTCGAGGTGCGGGTTCAGCTCGCCGATGCCGGGGTTTCCGGTCAACCGGCCGTGGCGCATCGACAGCAGCACGCGCAGCACCCCCGCGATTCCCGCGGCGGGCTCCAGGTGGCCGATGACGTTCTTCAACGCGCCGAGCGCGCAGTGCGGCTCGGCGGGAGCCGGGTGCCCCCAGCGGTGGTACAGCTCGGCGAAGGCTCGGCGCAGGCCGTTGGCCTCGGCCGGGTCACCGATCACCGTGCCCGTGCCGTGCGTCTCGATGAAACCCACCGTGGCCGGGTCGATGCCCGCCTTCTCGTGGGCTCGCACCACCACCTCCGCTTGGGCGAGCGGGTTGGGCGCGGTCAGCGAGTTCGCCCGGCCGCCGTGGTTGACGGCGCTCCCGCGGAGCACGGCGTGGATCGGGTTCCCGTCGGCCAGCGCCCGGCTCAGGCGCTTGAGCACGATCACGCCGACGCCCTCACCACGCACGTATCCGGCGGCGTCGGCGGCGAACGCGCGCCCGACACCGTCCGGGCTGAGCATCCCCGCCTGCTCCAGGGAGGAGAACGCGCCCGGGGACAACAGCACGCCCACCCCGCCCGCGAGCACGGTCTCGCAGTGGCCGAGCTCCAGCGCCTCGGCCGCGCGGTGCAGCGCCACCAGCGAGCTGGAGCACGCGGTGTCCACCGGTTCGCTCGGGCCGCGCAGGTCGAGCTGGTAGGAGATCCGGTTGGCCAGCATCGACGGCGTCAGCCCCGTGGAGGCGTAGGCGTCGGTCCTGACACCGGAGCGCTGGATCTGCTCGGCGTACTCGGACGGGCCGACTCCGACGAACAGCCCGGTGTCGCTGCCCGCCAGCGACAGCGGGTCGATCCCCGCGTCTTCGATCGCGCTCCACGCGGTGCGCAGCAGCAGTCGCTGCCGGGGGTCCATCCACTTCGCCTCGCGCGGCGAGATGCCGAAGAACAGCGGGTCGAACCGGTCGATGCCGGGCATGAATCCCGCCCGGGTGATCCGGGTGCGGCCCGTCTGCTCGGCGGGGTCGCCGTAGGTGCCCCGCCAGTCCCAGCGGTCGCCCGGGACCTCGGAGATGAGGTCTCCCCCGGCGGTGAGGTTCGCCCAGAACGAGCGGAGATCGCGGGATTCGGGGAGCACACCGGCCATGCCGACGATGACCACCGGATCCTGCTCGGTGGAGCCCTGGTGCGGTGCCCGGGCCGCGCCGCCGCCCGTCGAGGTCCTCGCCGATTTCCCGCCGGGCGTCGTGCACTCCGAAGCCGTGGCGGGCTCCGCGGCGACGTCCACCGCACCGCGGTGTTCGTCGGACCGCTCGAAGTCCTGGGCTGAGCGCTGTCCGACGGTCGCCACCGAGCCGGGGTCCTCAGCCGGATCTGTCGTACGCCCGCCGAATCGATCCGCGTCCTCGGTCGCCGAAGGCGGAGCGGGGCGATCCGCCGCATCGGGACGGGACTCCGGCGAGCCTGCTCCGCGCTCTTCGACCAGCCACGACGCCAACGCGTTCACCGTCGAGGTCGCGAGCAGCTGGTCCGGTCCGATGGGCAGGCCGAACTCGGCTCCGGCCCGGTCGGCCAGCTTCAGCAGGCTGAGGGAGTCGAGTCCGTGCTCGTGGAAGGTGCCGTCCGGGTCGAGTTCCTCGACCGGGTAGCCGCTGATCTCGGCCAGCAGTCCCAGCACCCGGTCCCGGGTCGGCGCGGTGGCGACCGGTTCGGCGGCACCGTCCGGCCGGGGAGCACCCGCACCGGCTGCCGCGCGGATCCAGCAGCGGGTCCGCGCGAACGGATATCCCGGCAGCGACATCGGCCGCGGAGGCACGGGATGCAGCCCCGCCCAGTCGAATTCCTCACCGCTCGCCCAAGCGCGGGCCACCTCGGCGAGGTCGGGAGCGGCAGGCAGCGCCCGTCGGACCGGTTCCACCGCGGCGGTGCCGACGTGGTGGTTCGCCGCGGTGCGCCCAGCGAGGAAGTCCGCCAGCGAAGCGGCCAGCTCGGCGGAACTCTCGGCGACCACGGCGAGGCGGTGCGCCATCGGCTCCCGGCCGGTCTGCAAGGTGTGGGCGAGGCGGTCCAAGTCGACGCCCTCGGGCCGGCCGGTCCCGGCGAGCTCCGCGGCGACCTCCCGGAGGCTCATGCCCAGGTGGACGGCTCCTGGCCGCACGGTCTCGGCGACCGCGCCGCGCCGCTCGGCCAGCCGCGCGGGCAGCCGCATCATCGTCGTCGGATCCATCCCGAGTTCGTCCAGCGAGTCGTCGAGCTGGGACTGCGCCACCCCGGCCAGCTCGGCGAGATCGGCCACGAGGTCCGCGTCCGGCCCCGGATGCGCGGTGAGCACGCCGGAGATCCCGCGCACCAGCTCGCGCAGCCGGTCGTCGTCGCGCGCCGAGAACGGGAACAGGCGGGGACGCCGCTCGTTCACCACGGGCTCGGCTGGTTCCGGGTACTCCTCGACGATCAGGTGCGCGTTGGACCCGCCGGCGCCGAAGGCGCTGATCCCGGCGCGCAGCGGCGCGGGACCGGTCCACGGCGACAGCGACCGCTGCACCTGGAACGGCGCCGACTCCCAGTCGATGTCGGGGTTGAGCCGATCCGCGTGCAGCGACGGCGGCAGCTCCCGCGCCCGGAGTTGCAGCAGGACCTTCGTCAACGCGGCCATGCCCGCCGCCGACTCCAGGTGCCCGATGGAGGACTTCGCCGAGCCGAGGGCGATCCGCGGTGCCGCGTCCGGGCGGGTACCGAACGCGCGGGCCAGCCCGGCGATCTCCGTGGGGTCGCCGAGGGCCGTCCCAGTGCCGTGCGCCTCCACGTAGGACACCGTCGCGGGGTCGACACCGGCTTCCCGCAGCGCTCCGGCCACCAGGTCGCCCTGGGCCGCGGGGTTCGGCACCGCGAACCCGCCGGTCTTGCCGCCGTGGTTCACCGCCGCGGCCAGCAGCACGCCGAGTACCCGGTCGCCGTCCCGCTCCGCGTCCGCGAGCGGCTTGAGCAGCACGGCCCCCACGCCTTCGCCGGGCACCATGCCGTCACCGCCTTCGCCGAAGCTGCGACAGCGGCCGTCGCTGGAGGTGAACCCGCCCGCGGCGAGCTGCCGGTACTTGCGCGGGTGCGGGGCGAGGTTGACCCCGCCGACGAGGGCGTGGTCGATCTCGCCCAGCGCCAGGGATTGGCACGCCAGTTGCACGGCGGTGAGCGAGGACGAGCACATGGTGTCCACGGCCAGGCTCGGTCCGTGGAAGTCGAAGAAGTACGACACGCGGTTGGCTATGGACGCCGAGCCCATGCCGCCCGCGAGCCCCCGCTCGTCTTCGAAGAGCTGGTAGTGGCCGTACATCACGCCGATGTAGACCCCGACCTGCTTGCCGCGCAGCCGAGCACGCGGGTACCCCGCGTCCTCCAGCGCGTGCCACGCGGTTTGCAGCATCAGTCTTTCCTGCGGGTCGGTGAGTTCAGCCTCCCGCAACGACATCTGGAAGAAGCGCGGGTCGAATTCGTCGATCCCGTCGAGGAATCCGCCCCAGCGCCCGACCGGAGTTCCGTCCACTTCGGACTCGTGACGCCAGTTCCACCGGTCGGCGGGGACCTCGCGCACGCAGTCGCGCCCCTCCCGCAGGTTCTGCCAGAACTCGGAGACGTCGGCGGCCATCGGGTAGCGGCCCGCCACACCGACGACGGCGATCCGCCGGGCACCCGTGGCAGCGGTGGATCCGGCTTGCGGGAGCGGGACTTCCGCTCCGGACGACGGTGGTCCGGCCGGCGCTGCGGAGTCCTCCCCACCGCGCCGGGAAGCGGCGGGCGGCGGAACCTCCTGCCGGGCCCTCTCCGGTGCCAGGGCTCGGATCGCGTCGGGGTGCGACTCCAGCAGCCGGTCGGCGAGCTCACGGATAGTGGGGTGCTCGAACAGCAACGTCGCGGGCAGCTCCCCCACGTCCGCGGCGAGCCGGTCGGTGATGCGCGGGACGGTCAGCGAGTCGACCCCGAAGTTCTCGTACGTCTCGTCCAGCCACAACCGGTCCTTCGGAACCTGCAGGACCTCTTCGAAGACGCCGCGGACGTGTTCCTGCGCGACCGCGCGCAACGCTTCCGGTTCCGGCCGCGGCTCGGTCCGCGGCTCCAGCGAACGCCCGGCGGTGGCTGGTCCGCCGACGGCGAGTTCGGGGGAGTCCGCGCCGGAGCCGCCGGTGGTCTCGGCCACGACCACGTGCTGGGTCAGCCCCTCGTCCGCCGGAAGCGCGCGGCTGCGGCCGAAACCGGCCAGCTCCAGCGCCCGGCACCAACCGTCCCCGGACAGCAGCGGGCTGCCCGGCAGCCGCAGGTGCTCGTCCCGGTTGAGCCACCACCCGTCCAGCAACCCGAAGGTCAGCGTCGCGGTGAGCACGTTCAGGGTGGCTTCGTTGAGCACCAACCTGCCCCCCGGCCGCAACAGCGCCTTCGCCTGGCGCAGCGTGAACAGCAGGTCCTCGGTCGCGTGCAGCACGTTGGCCGCCACCACCACGTCCACGGTGCCCGGGATGAACCCCTGCTCCGAGACGTCCCGCGAGACGTCGAGCACTTCGAACTCGACGAACGGGTGCTGCGCGGCGAAGCGGGTGCGGCCGTGCTGGAGGAACGCGCGGGAGACGTCGGTGTAGACGTAGCGGACCTCCGCACCGGCCAAGGCAGGCAGCAGACCGGCCGTGGTGCCGCCGGTCCCGGCGCCGATCTCCAAGATCGTCACCCGGCGTCCGGCCCGGCCGACGTGGTCCAGCACCGCCGCTGTGACCAGCTCGTTGGCACGGTCGACGACCGGGCTGCCCCGGTACGCGCCCTCCACGAGCTCGGTGGAACCGCCGGGGAACATCACGTCCGTGGCGCGCACCTCGCCGCGCAGCACCGGGACCAGGTTCTCCAGGCAGGGCAGCAGCAGCCGGTCGAAGTGGTTCAACGCCGGAGTCCGCTCGCACAACTCCACCAGCGCGGCCCGCGGGTCGCGGGAGGCGGTGGCCGGGTCGCGGTGCACGGCCGCGAACGTGCCGTCGCCCCCGTCCACCAAGTGCCCACCCACCGCGAGAACCCTGATCAGCTCGGCGAACAGCCGGCGCCGGTCGTCGAGCACACCGAGCCGGGACGCCAGCGATTCCACCGTCCAGCGCTGCTCCCCGGGGGCAGGCAAGCCCCGTTCGCGCAGCGCCGACCACAGGCATTCCAGCAGGATCCGGTCGATCCGCGTGGTGTCGTCCTCGGTGAGCAGCCGCGCCACCGGTCGCCGTTGCGCGAGTTCGGGAACGAGCTGCTCCGCGCCTTCCCCCGCGAATTCGGCGCCCGCTGCCGTCAGCACCGCGCGGTCGGCCTTCATCACCAGCACCTGGCGGTCCTCGTGACCGAGGACGTGCGCGAGCGCGGCCAGGCCCTCCTCCGGGGTGATCGAGAAGATGCCGGTGCGGGCCAGCCGACTGCGGTGGTCGTCGTCGGCGACGATCCCGACCGTGCCCCAGTAACCCCAGTTGAGCACCCGGACCTCGGCGCTCATCGTGGCCCCGAGGTGGTGGGCGTAGGCGTCCTCGAAGGTCGATCCGGCGGCGTAGTTGCTCTGCCCCGCGCTGCCCGACAGCGCGACCGCTGAGGAGAAGAACGCGACGAAGTCCAGCGAACGCGCCCCGAGCGCAGCCCGCATAGCGACGCTGGTCCTGGTCTTGGCCTCCAGCGAGGCGAGGAAGACCTCCTCCGGCATCAACGCCAGGCTCTGATCGCGCAGCACGATCGTGCTGTGGAAGACCCCGTGCAGCGCGCCGCACGTGCGCTCGACCTCGTCGAACACCTCTCGCAGCGCGTGCGGGTCGGCCGCGTCCGCCCGGCGGTAGGTGATCAGCCCGCCGCCCTCGCCGATCCGGGCCTGCCGCTGCTCGTCCAGTTCGCTGCGGCCGACGAGCACGACGTGCGCCCGGTGGCGTCGCACGAGCCGATCGGCGAGTTCCATGCCGATTCCGCCCGCACCACCGAGGATCACGTACGCACCACCGGCGCGGATCGCCTCACGTCCCGGCGAAGGCCGGACGGGCGTGAGCTTCCGGTGGTGGCTCACGCCGCCTCGCAGCGCGTACGGGCCACCGGGCGCGAGCGCCACCAGCGCGGTCGCCGCCGCTCGGGGCTCGTCGCCGCCATCGCGGTCGGCCAGCACTACCCGCCAGTTCGGGAGCTCCTGGGCCAGCGACAAGGTGAGCCCGTGCAGCCCGGCGGTGAACGGGCTGCGCACGACGCGGCCCGGCACCGCGCACACGTCCTCGGTCACCACGGTCAGCCGCAGGTTCCGCCCCGACGCGCCGCGCGCGAGCAGGATCTTCACCAAGCGGAACAGCGCGAGCACTCCCCTGCGCTGGGCGGTTTCGAGCGAGTCCAGGTCATCCGCGCGCGCGTCGACCGAACCGGACAGCACGAAGATCTCCGCCGGAATCGGGCGCTCACCCGCGGTGTCCACGTCGTCCGGATCGATCTCCACGACGGGCCGGCCCAGTTCCGCCGCCACAGCGGCGGCCAGCGGAGCCGCTTCCGGCCCGCGCAGCACCCACACCTCGCCCGTGGTGGGCGCCGGTCGGGTCATCGCGGGAAGCGCCGTCCACGTCGGGACGTACATCAGGTCGTCCAACGGCACTTCGTCCGCGACGGCTTCTGCGACGGCCCCGCGCGGGGCGCGGTCCGTTCCCGGGGCGGGGCGCAGCGCGAGGTCGCGCACGCGCGCCAGCACCCGTCCGCCGTCGTCGGACAGCACGACGTCGTAGCGGTCCGGACCCGCCGTCCGCACGTGGGCGTAGCAGTGCTCGGTCACCGGCAGCAGCAGCTCGACGGAGGCGACCGCGAACGGCGCCATCGCCGGGCCCGAGGTGCGGTCCCGCAGCACGCCCAACGCGTGCAGGGCGCTGTCGAGCGCGCTCGGGTGCAGGGCGCAGCCCTCGAACCGCTTCGCCGCCGCGGGCACCACGATCCGCACGAGGGCTTCGCCGTCACCGGAGGCGATCCACTCCGCGCCGCGCAGCGACGGCCCGTACACGAGTCCGTTCGCCGCCAGATCGGCGTAGAGGGCGGCGCCCTCGTGCCGGTCCGGGCAGCGGCGCCGCACCTCATCCAGGTCCACGACTTCCCCCGCCACCGGACCGGCGGAGTCGATCGATCCCCGTGCGAGCACGTCGCCGGACTCGTCGCACAGCTCGAACACGATCCGCTCGTCCTCGCGCAGCAGGCGCAACCGCACCTCGCGGTCGGCGTCGGTGACGACCACCGGCCGCAGCCACCGCACTTCTCGCAGCCGAGGAGATTCGAGCCCGGCCTCGCCCGCAGCGGCCAGCGCCATCTCCAGCACCGCTGCCCCGGGCAGCAGCCGGACCTCACCGACGCGGTGATCACCGATCAGCGGGTGCTCGGGCCCGAACGTGCTGCGGTAGGTCAGCCCGCCGAGGCTCGCGGCCGGATCGATGCGATCGAGCAGCGGGTGCGGTGCCGACTCGGCCGAGGGACGAGGGCGCCACATCTCCGGGGTGATCCAGCACCGCATCCGCTCGAACGGGTAGCCGGGCAGCGGCACCCGACGGCGATCGGCGGACCCCGGTCCGGTCCAGTCCACGGCCGCGCCCCCGGCCCAGGCCAGCGCGCGGGCCGCGAGGTCACCACCGTCGGCGTGCGGCCGACGCGCCCGGCCCCGGGCCGTGCCCTGCCACACCCCCTCGCCCGATCCCGCCCGCAACCGTTCCACCAGCTCCGCGACCGAGGACGCGAGCACCACCATCCGGTCCGCGCACTCCTCCCGGCCCACGGCGAGGGTGTGCGCGATGTCGGCCAGCCCCGCCGCGTCCTCCGGCGGGTGGTCCGCGAGGTGATCGGCCAACTCGGCGGCGAGCACGCCCAGCCGTTCCGGAGTCTTCGCCGACAGCGGGAACAACCACGGCCCGGTCGCCGAGCGGGCGGCGGGCACCGCCCGGTGCTCCTCGATGATGAGGTGGGCGTTGGCTCCGCCCGCGCCGAACGAGCTGATGCCCGCCCGCAGCGGAAGGTCGTCCCTGCGCAGCCAAGGCGCCGGCTCCCGCTGCACCACGAACGGGGCGTCGCTCCAGTCGATGTTCGGGTTGAGCGGCTCCGCGTGGATCGACGGCACGAGCTCGCCGTGGCGCATCTGCAACAGCACCTTGCACAGCCCCGCCATGCCGGACGCGGACTCCAGGTGTCCGATGTTCGACTTGACCGAGCCGATCGGCAGCCCGCCCGCCGGCAGCTCGGCGGAGCCGAAGGCCCTGCTCAGACCGCGGATCTCGACCGGGTCGCCGAGCGCGGTCCCGGTGCCGTGCGCCTCCAGGTAGCCGAGGGTGCCCGGGTCGATGCCCGACTCCCGCAGCGCTCGGCCGATCAGGTCTCCTTGCGCCACGGGGCTGGGCACCGTGAACCCGTTGGTGCGACCGCCGTGGTTGACGCCGCTGCTGAGGATGAGACCGTGCACGTGGTCGCCGTCGCGCATCGCCGCGCTCAGCGGTTTGAGCAGCACCGCCCCGACGCCCTCACCGGGCACGTACCCGTCGCCGCCTTCCCCGAAGCTTCGGCAACGGCCGTCGCTGGAGGTGAAACCGCCCTGCCCGAGGAACCGGTACTTGTACGGGTGCACGTGCAGGTTGACCCCGCCCGCGAGCGCGACCTCGGCATCACCGCAGCGCAGATCGCGGACCGCGAGGTGGATCGCGCTCAAGGCCGACGAGCACATGGTGTCCACGGCCAGGCTCGGCCCGGTCAGCCCGAGCGTGTAGGACACCCGGTTCGAGATGGCGGCGTAGGAGGAGGCGGCGATCCGTCCGTCGTCGCCCTCGTAGAGCTGGTACAGCGTGTACATCGCGCCGACGTAGACCCCGGTCCGGCCGGACCGCAGGTCGGTGCGGGTGTAGCCCGCGTTCTCCACCGCGTGCCACGCGGTTTGCAGGAACAGCCGCTCCTGCGGATCGATGATCTCGGCTTCGCGGGGCGAGATGCCGAAGAACAGCGGATCGAACTCGTCGATGCCGTCTAGGAAACCGCCCCACCTGCTGTAGGCGGCGGCCCGGTCCGCTTCGGTGGCGTCGTCGTAGTCGCGCCAGTCCCAGCGATCCGCCGGGATCTCGGTGATCAGGTCCCGGCCCGCGCGCAGATCCGCCCAGAAGCCGTCCAGCCCCGGCGAGCCGGGGAAGCGGGCCGCGACCCCGATGATGGCGATGGGTTCGTCCGCACCGTCGGGAGATTCGCGTTGCGAGCTCGGACCGCGGGTTCCGCCGTCGCGGTCTTCCGGCTCACTCCGGTGCTCGCGCTCGTCGCGGCCGAGCTGGCCGTCCTGATCCGAACGGGGGGCCTGCTCGGCCCGGGTTTCGCCGTGCTCGCCGGAAACCCGCTGTTCGCGCCTGTCGTGGAGCGCGGCAGGAGTGCGGGAATCGCCCGCGCCGTCCGGAGATGCGCAAGCGTGGTCGGCGAGCAACTCCGCCAGCCGGGAGGCGTGCCGGTCCAGGAAGTAGCCGGTCAGCGATTCCAAGTCCTGGTACTCGAAGAACAGCGTCTTCGGCAGCGAGCCGAAGTGCTCTTCCAGCCGCCGGGTCAAGTCCATGATCAGCAACGAATCGATGCCGTAGAGCTCGAACGCCGCGTCCGCCTCGATCTCCTCCGAGGCCAGTTCGAACACGCCTGCCAGCACACCGCGCAGCAAGTCCTCGGCCGCGGCCCGCAGCTCACCGGCCTCGACCGCCACGGCGGTCTGCGGCGTGGGATCCGGCGCAGGCACGCGAGCACCGGTTTCCAGCACTTCCCGGATTCGGCCCGGATCGCCGTAGGCGACCAGCAGGTGGTCGCCCTCGTGCGCGAAGGCGCCGTCGAACGCGGCCAGCGCCGCACCGGTGGGCATCGGGCGGAGCCCGGCCTGCCGCGCCATCCGTTGCTGCGCGGCGCCGTCGGCATCCACCCGGATGCCGCCTTCGGCCCACAGCGACCACAGCAGCGACAGGCTCCGGCCCGGTTGCCCGCGGTCGCCTCGCCATCGCGCGAAGGCATCGAGGAACCGGTTCGCGTAGGCGTAGTCGCTTTGGCCGGGCGTGCCCGCCGCACCGGACATCGAGGAGAACGTCACGAAGAAGTCGAGCGGGTCGTCCGCGGTGGCGCGGTCCAGCTCGATGGCGCCGCGCACCTTCGCGCCCAGCACGTCGGCGATCTCCGCATCGGTCTTGCGCACCAGGAACGAGTCGCGGGTCGTGCCCGCCAAGTGCAGAACGCCGTGCAGCGGGCCGAATTCGCGATGCACGCGCTCGACCAGCCCCGCGGCGGCACCCGGCTTTCCCAGGTCGGCGGGGAAGTGGTGCACCCGCGCTCCCCGCTCGCGCAACACCGCCAGGTCCGCCGGTTCGGATCGTCCGCTGATGACGAACCGGCCCCGGTCGCCCAGGTGCGCCAGCAGCAGCCGGCCGATGGCGCCGCCACCGCCGGTGATCAGGTAGGTGCCGTCCGCCCGCACCGGCGGTTCGGCGGCGCTCTCCGCGACCGGTTCCCAGCTCGGCACCTCGCGGCGGTGCCCGGTGTAGCGGACCTGGAACTCGTGGTCGCCGTCGGCTTCGGCCGCCAGCAGCGGACCGAGCGCGTCCGCGCCCTCGGCGGTGATCACGCTGAGCAGGAAACCGGGCTGTTCCTGGACGATCGTGCGCGCGAGCCCGTCGAGCGCGGTGTGGCGGGCGTCGTCGACGTCGCCGGAGGGCCGGTGCACGTACAGCACCCGGACCGGCCGCCGGTCGGATTCGCGCGCCCACGCCCGGAAGAAGCCGAGCACGTCGCGGAACGGGTCCGAGCCAGGCTCGGCGTCGCCGTCCCACACCACCAGCAACGGCTCCGCCCCGGAGCCCGCGTCGATCGGGTCACCCGGCAGCAGGCTGCGGAACGCGCCTTGCCCGAGCGCGGTGGGGCGCACGGCTTCGGCGAGCCGGGAACCCACCACGACGACCTCGGCAGGGCGACGACCGGCGGGGACCGCCTGTTCCGCGCGCCACCGCTCGGTCAGCAGCGCGGTGCGCGCCTCCTGCTCGCCGAGCGCGGCCGAGCCCGCCACGCTGCGGGTGACCGCGCCGCGCATCCGCACCACGACCCGGCCGTCCTCGTCGAGCAGTGCGATGTCGTGGCCGCCCTGGCTGTCGCCGAGCGCGAGCGCGTGCACGTGGCCGCGTTCGGGAAGCGCGCCGAACCACTCCAGCGCGCTCAACGAGAACGGCAGGCTCCGGTCGGTGATGCTGCTCGGGTCTTCCGCCGTCCACAACGCCGCCTGCAACATCGCGTCGAGCAGCGACGGGTGCAGGGTGAAGTCGCCGAACGGCACGTCGGCGGCGTCGGGAACCTCCACTCGCGCCAGCGCCTCGCCCTGCCGGTGCCGCACCGAACGCAAGGCGCGCAGGCTGGGCCCGTAACCGCCGCCGAGGCGGGTGAACTCCGCGTAGCACTCCACGCCGCCGGTGCTGCGCTCGCAGCGGTCCCGGATCTCGGCCAGGTCCACCGGTTCCGGCGCTTCGGCCTGGTCGAAGCACAACGTCCCCGCGGAGCACAGCGCACCGTCAGCCGTGCCGTCGTCCTGGCGCAGCTCGTAGGACAGGCCGCCCGGCACCGGGGAGTACCGCAGTCCGATCGCGACCGGCTCGTCGGAGACCACCACCGGACGCGCCCACATGACGTGCGTGATCGCCGAGGCACGGCCGTGGCCCGCTTCGGCCGCTCCGGCGACGGCGAACTCCAGGGCCGCCACGGCGGGCAGGATCTTGTGCTCGCCCAGCGCGTGATCGCGCAGGTAGAACTCGCGGCCGGTCAGCACTCGAACGCCCTCGCCCCCGGTCTCGGCGGGCGGGTCGATCCAGTACGACCGGTACACCGGCGGTGGTGCGGGCAGGGAGAGCCGAGCCGGTGGTGTGCCACCGCGGTGGGGCGCGTCCCAGTCCACCGCTGCGCCCTCGACCCAGAGCCGCGCGAGGTCATCCGGTTCGACCGCGCCAGGGTCCAGCTGGATTCCCGCCCCTCCGTCGGCCCGTCCCCGCACCACGCCGTCGCCGGTGCGCAGCCGCTCGCCGAGTTCGCCGATCGAGCTCACGACGAGCGCCATCCGGTGCGGCAGCGGGTCCCTGCCCACCTGCAACGTGCGGGCGACCCTGGCGAGCTCGCCCGTAGGCGCGTCCGCGTGCTCGCCGGCCCATTCCCGCACGCTCTGCGCGTACCGGTCGAGCTGGTCGGCTCCACCGGCGGAGAGCACCACCACCTGCCGGGGCCGCGATCCGTTCGGCGTGGTCATCTCGTGGTCCCCTTTTCTCGCGGCGCCGCTTCCAGCACCACGTGCACGTTGCTGCCGCCCATGCCGAAGGAGCTGACCCCGGCCCGCAGCGGTGTTCCCCCGGCATGCCACGGTTCGGTCCGCTCGTGCAGCCGGAACGGGCTGCCGATGAGGTCGAGCATCGGATTCGGGCGGAGCGTCCCGACCAGTCCGGGCAAGGTTCGGTGCCGCATCGCCAGCACGACCTTGACGACCCCGGCCACGCCCGCCGCCGACTCCAGGTGCCCGATGTTCGTCTTGACCGACCCGAGTCCGGTCCGCCCGCCCTGCACAGGCAGGTGCCACTCGGCGTAGAGCCGGGAGAACGCGTCCTTGAGCCCGTCGATCTCGATCGGGTCGCCGAGCGGTGTGCCGGTGCCGTGCGCCTCCAGGTAGCCGATCGAGTCGGGCGGGACCGCCGCCGCCCGGTGCGCCGCCGCCACCACCTCCGCCTGCGCGCGCGGATTGGGCACCGTCAGCGAATGGGTGTGGCCGCCGTGGTTCTCCGCCGATCCGATCAGCACCGCGTGCACGGGATCGCCGTCGGCGACGGCCCGGTCGAGGCGCTTGAGCATCAGCAGCACGACTCCTTCGCCACGCCCGTACCCGTCGGCGCGCTCGTCGAAGGTCTTGCACCGCCCGTCCGGGCTGAGCATCCCGGCGCGGCGCAGGCCCGCGAATCCGTACGGCGCCAGCAGCAGGTTCGCTCCGCCCGCCAGCGCGGTGTCGCACTCCCCCGATTGCAGCGCCCGCACGGCCCGGTGCAGCGCGACCAGCGAACTGGAGCACGCGGTGTCGTAGGTGGCGCTGGGACCGTTGAGGTCGAACACGTAGGAGATCCGGTTGGCCGCGATGGACGCCACGTTGCCGAGCAGGAAGTGGTCGCCCATGTTCGCCGGGTCGTGCCCGACGAGACTCAGGTAGTCCTCGCCGCTCAACCCGACGAACACTCCGGTGCGGCTGCCCGCCATGCTCGCCGGGGCGCAGCCGGCGTCCAGCATCGCTTCATGCGCCGCGTGCAGCAGCAACCGGTGCTGCGGATCCATCTGCGCCGCTTCGCGGCGGGAGATGCGGAACAGCCCGGCGTCGAAGGCGTCCACGTCCCGCACGAACGCGCCGCGGAACCGGTCCGCGCCATCGCCGTTCGCGCCGAACAACCGCTCGGAGAACCCGCGGCCCACGGGGTAGGGGCGGACCAGGTCACGACCGGCTTCCAGGTGCGACCAGAACTCCTCCAGCGAATCCGATTCCGGCAGCCTGCCGCCGATCCCGACGATGGCGACCGGCTCGTAGCCGCGCGGGGCGGGTTCCGGTTCGGAGATCACCGCGGCGGAGGCGGCACCGAAGACCTCGGGGAACGTCGCGGTCAGGTGCGCGGCAATGTCGTGCAGCGTCGGATGCGCGTAGAACGCGGTCGGCGGCACCGAGACCCCGAACTGGTCGCGCAGCGCACTGCCGAGCCGGGTGAACCGGATCGAATCGAAACCGGCCTCGCCCAGCGGCCGGTCCAGCGGGACGAGGTCGAGCGCCGTCCCGGCGACCTCGGCCGCCAGCCGCCGCAAGCGCTCGCACAGGTCGGGCTGGGCACGAACGGCCGCCGGAGCCGGGAGCGAACCGGCGGACCCGGTGGCGTCGACGTCCAGCTCCGCGAGCGCGAGCAGGTCCACCTTGGCGTTGGGCGTCTTGGGGAACTCCGGCAACAGCACGGTGCGAGCCGGGATCATGTGATCCGGGAGCCGTTCGGCGAGCCGTTCCCGCAGTCGCGCACCCGGATCCGCGGTGGCCAGCACGAAGGCCACGAGCCGCCGGTGCCCGCTGGTGTCCTCGTCCAGGAGCACCCGGACGTCGTCGACGAGCCCGGTCCACAGGACGGCCGCTTCGACCTCGCCCAGCTCGATGCGGTAGCCGCGCAGCTTCACCTGCCGGTCGGCCCGGCCGAACAACCGGAGCGAGCCGTCGGACTCCCAGCGTCCCAGGTCCCCGGTGCGGAACAGCCGCTCCCCGGTGACGCCGTCGGTCGCGAAGCGCTCCGCGGTCAGCTCGGGGCGGTTGCGGTAGCCGGCGGCGACGCCCTGCCCACCGATGTGGAGCTCGCCCCGCGCCCCGAACGGAACCTCGGCGCCCGCCCCGTCCAGCAACCGGAAGGTCGTGTTCGCGATCGGAGCACCGACGGTCACCGGACCGTGCGCGCGCACTCGGGAGGCCGACGACCAGATGGTGGTCTCGGTCGGGCCGTACATGTTCCACACCTCGTCGGCCCGGCCCAGCAGCACGTCGGCGAGCTCGCGCGTCAACGCCTCGCCACCGCACAGCAGCTTGCCCGCTATCCGCCCGCGCCAGCCCGCCGCGAGCACCAGCTGCCACGTCGCGGGCGTCGCCTGGACGACGGTGGCCCCGGAGCTCTCCAGCAACTCCGCGAGTGCCACGCCGTCCTTGACCGCATCGGCCGGGGCGATGTGCACGGACCCGCCTGCGACCAGCGGCAGCAGCAGCTCCAGGCCGGAGATGTCGAAACCGGCGGTGGTGACGGCCAGCAGGTGATCGCCCTCGCCGAAACCGGGGCGCCGTTCCATCGCCACGAGCAGGTTGAGCAGGTTGCCGTGCGTGATCTCGACGCCCTTGGGCGTACCGGTGGAACCGGAGGTGTAGAGGACGTAGGCCGGTTCCCCGTCAACGTCGCGTCCCGCTCCGCCCGCGGCGCCGGTGGTCGCCGACGCCCCTGCCGCGCTCCGGACCTCGCCCGGTCGAGCGGAGTCCGGGTCCGGGCCCGCGCTCAGCGAGCCGTTCCCGTTGCCGCCACCGCCGGTAGCGCCGTCGTCGCGGCTGATCGCCTCGTCGACCAGCACCCGCACGCCCGGCGCACCCGCGGGCACGCGGTCGGCGGACGCGGTGTCCACGACGACGGCGGACAGTCCGGCGTCGCCGGTGATGAGTTCGATCCGAGCGGCGGGGAAGTTCGGGTCCAGCGGCACGTAGGCCGCTCCCGCGAGGTGCGTCGCCAGCATCGCCACGACCAGCTCGGCACGCCGGTCCAGCATCAACCCGACCAGATCTCCCGGCCGCACGCCGCGGGTGCGCAGGGTCGCGGCGCAGCGCCGAACCTGATCGGCCAGCTCGCCGTAGGTGAGCCGCTTGTCCGCGTCCACCAGCGCCGTCCGCCGCGGAGTGCGCTGCGCGCGCGACAGCACCAGGTCCGCGACCGTCACCCCGCGCGGCCGAGGGGTGGCCGTGTCGTTGGCGCGGTCCACCACCGCGCGCTCGGCCGGGGTCGCGAGTTCGAGCGAACCGAGCGACCGGCCGGGGTCGGCCGTCAGCGCCGTGAGCACCAGGCGGTAGTGCTCGGCGAGCCGTTCAGCGGTGGCCCGGTCGAAGAGGTCCGGGTCGTACTTCAAGTAGATCAGCGCGCCCGCCTCGCGCACCACGATCTCCACGACGAGGTCGTTCTCGCCCTGCTGGGTGAGCTCCATGGCGTCGTCGAACAGCGTCTGCCCCGCCGCCATGTCCTGATCGGCGCCGACGCCCTGCTGCATGTAGAAGCCGATGCCGAAACCGGTCGTCGGGTCGACATCGCGCCGCAGGTCGTCCACGACCGACGAGAACGGGTAGGTGCTGTGCTCCTCCGCATCGAGCATCGCCGCGTGCACCGCGTGGAAGAGCTCCTCGCCGGTGCGGCCCGGATCGCAGTCCACCCGGATCACCACCGGGTTGATCAGATAACCGATGGTGTTCTCGAAGCGGTGCCCTGGCCTGCCGTCGGTCGGGACGAGCACACCGATGTCGCGTTGCCCGCTGGTGCGGTGCAGCAACGTGGCGAAGGCGGCGTGCACGACGCTGAACGGGGTGAGCCCCGCCGCGCGCGCCGCGCCGAGCACCGCCGCCCACTCACCCTCGTCGAGCCGCAGCCGCACCAGCTCACCCCGGTGACCGCCGGGGTCTCCGGCGGCGCGAGGCCGGTCCACGAGCTCGTCGAGCACCGGGGCGCTGGAGCAGCCGGCCAGCCGCGAGCTCCAGTACTCGCGGTGCCGCTCGGCTTCGGCACCGGAGAGCATTTCCCGTTGCCAGCGCACGAAGTCGTCGTACTCGGTCGCGGGTTCCAGCGGCGGCGGTCCGCCGGAAGCCAACGACTCGTAGCAACCGACGATGTCGCGCAGCAGGAGGTGGCTGGAGATCCCGTCGGTGATCAGGTGGTGGAACACGAGCAACAGCAGCCGCCGCCCGCCGGGGGCGGTCACGAAGGCGATCCGGTGCAGCGGATCGTGCTCCAGGTCGAACGGCAGCTCCACCCGCGTCTGGACGCGGTCGGCGAATTCCCGCTCGGTGACGTGCGCCCAGTCCAGCCGGTCCACCACCAGTCCTCGGTCGGTGATCCGCTGCTGCGGGCCGTCGCGCCCGGCCCGCACCTGGATCCGCAAGCCGGGACGCCCGGCCACCACCGCGGCCAGCGCCCGTTCCAGCAGGTCCAGATCCACGCGGCCGGTGAGCCACAGTCCCAGCGGCAGGTTGTAGCCCGCGCTTCCGGGAGCGTTCTGCTGGATCGCCCACAGCGCGGCCTGCCCCCGGCTGAGCGGGTACGGATCCGGGTCGGGTTCGAGCAGTGGCGTGCGCTCCCGCCGCGCACCGGCCTGCGGGCACGGGGCGCCGTCCTGTTCGACCAGTCCCCGCAACAGCGGTCCGGCCACGTCCTCGGAGAGCGTGCCCGCGGCCACCGCCGCGAGCAGTTCCCGCAGCACCGCGGTCATCGGACGTCCTCCTGCTGCAGTTCGGCCAAGGCGTCGTCCACGCTGATCCGCCCGTCGCGCAAGCCCGCCAGCAACCGGCCGACCGCATCCGGGGGCGCCGCGGGTCCCGATGACCGGGCACCGCTCCCGCTCTCGTCCGGGGTCTCCGAACCCGGGGAAGTCGGGATACCGCTCGGAACGGCCGTCCCGAGGCCCGCCGGGGTGGGATCCGCCCCGTCCTCGGCACCGCCCCCGGTGGCCGCGCTCGAACCGCCGTGACGCGCCGGACCGGGAACACCGGCCGGGTCGAGCACCTCCGGGGCCGGCGGGCGCTGGGCGGATCGCAGCTGCGATCCGAACCGGGACTCCAGTTCCGCGGCGAGAGCGTTGATCGTGCGCCCGGTGGTGAACAGCCTCGCCGGGATGTCGATGCCGTACTCCGCGCCGAGCCGCCTGCTCAACCTCCGCATCCCGAGCGAGTCCACCCCGAACTCCGTCAGCACCCGGTCTTGGCGCAACCGGGCGGGGTCCAGGCCGAGGTGGCTTGCGAGCAACGCGGTGATGCGGGCCCGCACCCCGGCGAAGTCACCGGTCGGCGCGGGCTCCTCCCCCGGCGGCGCTGCTTCGGCGCGGGCTGCTTCGGCACGGGGCGGCGCGGACTCGGGCTGAGCGGCCCGGGTCGGTTCGGCCGCGGGTTCCTCGACCACCGGACGTACCGGCGGCGGCTGCGCGTCGCCGCCGCGGAACCGCTCGCCCGGAGTGATCCAGTAGCTCTCCTCCGCGAACGGGTACGTCGGCATCGGCACCCGTCGCGGCGCCTCCCCGGACCACAGCAGGTCCCAGTCCAGGTCGACGCCACCGGTCCACAGCACCGCGAGCTTGTCCAGCCTGCGCGCCGCGAACACGGCGCGCAGGTACGCGGCCCCCTCGGGTCCCTCCAGCAGCGCGGTCGCGGTGCTGTCGCGCTGCTCGGCGTCTCCGGTGACCACGCCGGGGACGTCGTCGCGACCGCCGAGCCATTCCGCCAGCGCGACGCGCAACCCGGGCAGGTCCGCCGCGACGGCCGCCAAGCGCTGCGGCATCGCGTCGCGCCCGGCTTGCGCGGTACGGCACAGCGTCGGCAGATCGAGGCCGTCCGGCGCGTCCCGGTCCAGCCACCGCACGATCCGCTCGGCGTAGGCGCGCAACCGCTGCGGGTCCTTCGCCGAGAGCACGAACACGTCGGGACCATCGCGGCGGACGGTGGGATCGTCGGGTGCCTCCTCGACGACCACGTGCGCGTTCACCCCGCCGAGCCCGAACGAGCTGACCCCGGCGATCCGGCGCTCTCCCCCGGAGCGGTGCCACGGCTCGGTGCCGCGCAGGATCCGCAGCGGGCTGCCGTCCAGCCGGACGTGGGGGTTGATCTGATCGATGTGCAGGTTGCCCGGGAAGGTGCCGTGCCGCATCGCCAGCAGCACCTTGAGCAGTCCGGTGATCCCCGCACCCGCCTCCAAGTGGCCCGCGTTGCTCTTCACGGCGCCCAGCGCGATGTGCTGTTCGGCCACGTCCGCGCCCCGGTCTCGGTAGAGCGTCGCGAACGCGGACTTCAACCCCTCCACCTCCACCGGGTCGCCGAGCGAGGTGCCGGTGCCGTGCGTCTCGACGTAGCCCACCCGGCGCGGATCCACCCCGGAGCGCCGGTGCGCCCGCACGACGCAGGCGGCTTGCGCGTCCGGGTTCGGCGCGGTCAGCGAGTTGGTCCGGCCGCCGTGGTTGATCGCGCTGCCCCGGATCACGCCGTGGATGACGTCGCCGTCGGCGACCGCCGCGGACATCCGTTTGAGCAGCACGATCCCGACGCCCTCAGCGCGGGCGATGCCGTTGGCACCCGCGTCGAAGGTCCGGCAGCGGCCGTCGGGGCTGAGCATGTCGGCGCGGCTCATGTCCACGAACAGGGTCGGCGAAGCGATGACGTTCACCCCGCCCGCGAACGCGAGATCGCAGTCTCCGTGCCGGATCGACTCGGCCGCCCGGTGCAGCGCCACCAGCGAGGACGAGCACGCGGTGTCGACGGTCTCGCTCGGGCCGTGCAGGTCCAGCAGGTACGAGACCCGGTTGGACAGCATCGCGTGCGCCCGGCCGACGGTGTTGTAGCCGTCCAGCGGCGCCTCGAACGCGTGCTGGACCTCGAAGTAGTCGTAGGTGCCGCAACCGAGGAACACGCCGGTGTCGGTGCCGGACAGCGCGGACGGCCGGATGGCCGCGTCCTCGATCGCGCTCCAGACCGCTTGCAGCACCAATCGGTGCTGCGGGTCCATGGCAGCGGCCTCCTTCGGCGAGATGCCGAAGAACAACGGGTCGAACAGGTCGACGCGCGGCAGGAAACCGCCCCACTTCGCCCAGGTGCGGAACTCGCCCGATTCCGGGTCCCCGTAGAGGCTCCGCCATGCCCAGCGGTCGGCGGGAATCTCGGTGATCAGGTCGTCCCCGGCGACGAGGTGCGCCCAGAACTCGGCGAGGTCGGCGGAGCCCGGCAGCATCCCGGCCATGCCGACGACGGCGACGGCGTCCCCGTGCTCGTCGGTGCACTCCTGAGCGGTCCCGGCCACGCCAGGTGTCTCCCGTCGCGACCGCTCACTTCCGTTCTCGTCGACGGGTGGGGACTTCCGGACTCCCTCCGGGGCGGCGGACGGCTCGGGCCGCCGGAATTCGCCGTAGTGCCGTGCGAGCGCGGCGACGTGGTCCCGGACGAGCTTGTCGGCGAGGTCGGCCGTGGTGGCGATTCCGAAGAAGAAGGCGGGAGTCAGGTCGAGCTCGAACGCCACGTTGACCCGGTTGCTCAGCTGCGTGTAGGTGATCGAGTCGAAGCCGAACAGCCGCAGCTCGGTCTCCAACCCCAGCTCCGCCGGACCGAGGCCGGCGACCGAGCACACCAGTCCGTGCAAGTCCGCTCGCAACGCGGGCACCCACTCGGCGGGTGCGGCGCCAGGCACCTCGTCGGCGTTGTCCGCGCCCGGCGGGACGTCAGGAACTCCGGCCGCCCGCACCGGATCCCGCACGCCCAGGGTCGACAAGAACCGCTCGCTACCGGAGACCACTGCCACCTGCACCTCCTGTTGTCCGATCAGGCGGCTGAGCGCCGCGATGCCCGCCGCCGGCGGGATGGGGTGCACGCCGGCTCGGGCCAGCCGCGCGGCGTGCTCGACCGCCAGGCCCGAACCGGCCCACGCACCCCAGTTCACGACGTGGACGGGGAAGGGCAGCGCGGTCTGGAGGGCGTGGGCGCAGGCGTCCTGGAACGCCGACGCCGCCGCGTAGGAGCTCTGCCCCGGATTGCCGAGGAAGGACTGCACGGACGAGAACAGCACCAGGAAGTCCAGGTCGAGATCCGCGACCGCGTCCGCCAGCGCCACCGTCGTGCGCGTCTTCGCGAGACCCGCGGCGACGGCGCGCTCGTCGAGCTCGGCCAGCGCACCGTCGCGCAGTTCGTTCGCCGCGTGCACGACGCCGTGCAACCGGCCTGCGCGGGCCGCGAACTCATCGATCGCGGTCCGCAACCCGACCGGGTCGACCGCGTCGGCGCGGACGTACCGCACGTGTTCGCCGGTCGGGTCCCACGCGGCGATCCGGGAACGTCGGGCCGCGTCCGGTTCGGATCGGCCGATCAGGCACACCTTCGCGCCGTGCTCGCGCACCAAGTGCTCGGCCAGGTCCAGTCCGATGTCCCCTGCTCCACCGACGATCAGATACGCGCCACCAGCGCGGAAGGCGGTCCCGTCACCGGTGAGTGCGAGCGGGTGCAGCTCCTGCTCCCACCACTGGCCGTCGCGCCGCGCGAACTCGCCGGACGCCAAGGCGCCTAGTTCGCTGGCGGCGCCGTCGGGGTCGTCGAACACCTCGGCGCGAGCCAGGTCGGCCGTGGTGACGTGCCACCGCTCGCACTCCCGCCGAACCGATTTGAGCAGACCCCGCAGCGACGCCGACCAAGGCGCGAGCACCGGGCCGATCGGGAGCGCGTCGGCGGTCACGACGGTGAGCGCCAGCTCGCCCGCACCCGCCGGGCGGCGGACCAGGTGCCGGATTAGGCGGAACAGCGCCAGCACCCCGGTCCGCTCGTGCCGGGCGAGCTGCGTCGCCGCCCCGGCGGGGGTCGCGAAGCAATCCTCGTCGAGATCCGGGAGGAAGAGCACCGACGCCGGTGCGGGCAGGCCGGTCAGGGTCTCTTCGTCGAGCTCGTCCGGTCGCAGCCGGATGACCCGGTCCGATCCGCACCGGGCCGTGACGGCACCGGCCAGGGGTTCGGCGTCGGCCCCGGCGACGAGCCACACCGCTCCGGCGTCCGGCGCTCGACGCGGCGGGTCGCACGGCACCCACCTCGGCACGTGGGTGCGGACCTCGGGAACGGCGTGCTCGCCGGCGTCCCCTGCCGCCCGGCTGAGCGCGGCGGGAACGTCGGGATCGCTGCCGACGTCGGCGGAATCCGCTCCTCGATCGCGTCCGAGGTCCCCCTCGGTGAACCAGCACCGCCGGCGTTCGAACGGGTAGGTGGGCAACGGCACCAGGTGCCCGCCCGTCCGCTCGGCGGACCACTCCACTGCGGTTCCCCCGACCCAGGAGCGGGCCCTCCGGTGCGCGGGGTCGTCCTGCGCGGTGCCGCCCGGGCCGACCAGGTCGGGGTGTGCCTCCCCCGCGGTGACGGCTGCGAGCGCCCCGAGCAGTCGCTCCCGGTCCGGTGCGACGACGGCCAGCCGGTGTTCCATGGCGTCGCGGCCGACCTGCAACGTGCGGGCCACGTCGACGAGCTCGGCCTCGCGGTGGGCGATCAGGTGGTCGCGCAGGTTCGCGGCCTGCCGCAGCAGCGCCTGCGGGGTCCGGGCCGACAGCGGGAAGATCCACGGCCCGGACGAGCCGTCCGCGGTCGCGGGCTCTCCTGCCTCCTCCAGCACGACGTGCGCGTTGACGCCGCCATAGCCGAACGAGCTCACCCCGGCTCGTCTGGGCGCGCCCGCGCGCGGCCACGGTGCCGCCTCCCGGACCAGGTGGAACGGGGTCCCCTCCAAGCGCAGGTGCGGGTTGGGCCGTTCCAGGTGTCCCAGCGGTGGCAGCACTCCGTGCCGCATCGCCAGCAGCACCTTGAGCACACCGGCCACTCCGGCGGCAGACTCCAGGTGCCCGATGTCGGCTTTGAGCGCCCCGAGCCCGCAGTGCGGCTGCACCGGTGCTCCGCCCGCGCGCTCGTGCAACTCGCGGAAGGCGTTGACCAGGCCGTTGATCTCGATCGGGTCGCCCAGCTCGGTACCGGTGCCGTGGGTTTCGACGTAGCCGACGGTCGCCGGGTCGATCCCGGCGCACTCGTGCGCCCGCACGATCATCGCGGCCTGCGCCGCGGGATTCGGCGCGGTCAGCGAGCGAGCCCGGCCGCCGTGGTTGACCGCGCTGCCGCGCAGCCAGCCGCGCACCCGGTGCCGGTCCGCCTCAGCGCGCCGCCGGGTCGTCAGCACCACGACGCCCACCCCTTCGCCCCGGACGAAACCGTCCGCGGCGGCGTCGAAAGCGCGGGATCGGCCGGTGGGGCTGAGCATTCCGGTGCTGCTGAGCAACGCGTGGTCGTGCGGCGAGAGCAGCAGGTTCACCCCGCCGACCACGGCCACCTCGCATTCCCCCGCCCGGATCGACTGGGCGGCGCGGTGCAGCGCGACGAGCGAGCTGGAGCAGCCGGTGTTCACCGGTTCGCTCGGGCCGTGCAGGTCTAGCAGGTAGGAGATGCGGTTCACCAGGATGGAGTGGGTGTTCGACGTGGCGGCGTACGAGTCGACCTCGGCTCCGGCAGCACGTTGCAGGTGCTCGTAGTCGTGCGAACCGGCGCCGAGGAACACCCCGGTGTCGCTGCCCGCGAGCCCGCCGGGGGCGATGCCCGCGTCCTCCAGCGCGGACCAGGTCGTTTGCAGGACGAGCCGGTGCTGCGGGTCCATCGCGGCGGCTTCCCTCGGGGAGATGCCGAAGAACAGCGGGTCGAACAGGTCGACCCCGTCGACGAACCCACCCCAGCGGGCGTGCACGCCGGGGCCTTGCGCGCGCCAGTCCCAGCGGTCCGGCGGCACCTCGCTGATCAGGTCGTCGCCGCTGACCAAGTGGCGCCAGAAGTCGTCGAGGTCGCGACTGCCGGGCAGGGTTCCCGCGACGCCCACGATGGCCAGCGCGGCGGAGTCGTCCGACTGCCGCGGTCCTTCGGATTCCCGTTGCGCCGACGCCGGTTCCCCCGTCCTCGATGCGACGGGTTCCGGTGCGCCCGACGCAGGTGCGTCCTGCGCCGACTCGTCCGGGCCGGCAGCGACAGGACGGTCCGCGGCGAGCCGGTCGATCAGCGCGCGCAACGTGGCCGTCTCGTAGAACAGCGCCGGGGTGACGTCGAAACCGTGCTCCTCGTTGAGCTTCGTCGCCAGCAAGCTGTAGCTGACGGAGTCGAAGCCGTAGTCGCCGATGGGACGGTCCACGTCCAAGTCCTCGGCGGGGATCGCCGAGGTTCGGGCGACCAGCTCCAGGACCTCCGCGCCGAAACCCGCCACGCCGGAGGTTCCGCGCCGCTGCGGCCCCCGCTCCTCCTCCGGATCCGGAGCCGCTTCGTCCGCGCGCGCCTCGATCACGTGCTGGAAGTTGCGGTCGGTCCCCTCGGGGATTCCCCGGACGTCGGCGTAGCCGAGCCCGGTGAGCACGGAGTTCCACCCGCCCAGGTCCAGCAGCGGCGACCCCGGCAGCCGCAGCTCGGCGTCGTCGTGCGTCCACCAACCGTCGAACAGGCCGTAGACCGCGGTCGCCTGCGCGGTGACCGCCGTCAGCTCGTTGAGCAGCAGCAGACCGCCGGGCCGCAGCACCACGCGCAGGTGCCGCAGGGCTCTGCGCAGGTCGCGGGTGGCGTGCAGCACGTTCGCGCCCACGACGACGTCGAACCGGCCCGCGGGAAACCCTTGTGCGGTGAGATCGGTGTCCAGGTCGAGCCGCCGGAACTCGCAGAACGGGTGACGGTCCCCGTACTCGCGCCTGCCGTGCTCCAGGAACGCGACCGACAGATCCGTGTACCAGTACTCGACGTGCTCGCCGTGCGGGTGCAGCGCGCGCAGCAGGCCGTCCGACGTGCCGCCGGTTCCCGAACCGACCTCCAGCACGCGGATCGGCCGGCCCGGCGGCGACGCGAGCAACCGCTCGACGTGGCGCAGCACGCGGGCGGCCAGCAGTTCGTTGTAGACGTCGCTGACCGGGTTGTCCTTGTAGATCCCCGCCATCAGCGACGTACCCGAGCTCGGGAACAGCAGGTCGGTGGCGAGCAGGTCGCCGCGCAGCAGTTCCGGATAGCGGGCCAGGCAGTGCGCCAGCAACCGGACGAACACCGCCCCACCCGGGTGCCGTTCGGCCAGCGCGGCGAACCGAGTGCCGTGGTCGGTGGCGCGGGCCGCGGCCAGCGCGTGCGGCTCCGGCCGATGCGCGCCGTCGTGCTCGCTGACGAGCCCCGCCTCGCCCAGCAGCGCGAGGACCTCGTGCACCAGCCGCTCGTAGCGGGACGTGGTGCCGATCCGGCGCACGATCGCCGCCGCCGGTGCGCCACCGTCGTCCCACGCCCCCATGCCGTCCAGCACCTGGAGCAACCGGCTCGCCGCGACCTCGGTCATCTCGCGGTCGAGTTCGTGGAACTCCGCGAGCGTGCGCTGCTGGTCCGGAGTGAGGTTCCCGGCCGCGGGGCCGTCCATGACTCCCAGCCGTTCCAGCATCGCCCGCGTCCCCGGCACCGCGACGAGCTGGGGTTGCGCGCCGCGCAGGCTGCGCAGGACCGTCCGCCACCCCTCGTCCGGGGAGATCGAGCGGAAACCCGCCGAGACCAGCCGGGCGCGTTCTTCGGCGCCGGAGGCCGACCCGACCGTGCCCCACAGGCCCCAGTCGATGACGCGGACCCGGAACGGGAGCGTGCCGTCGAGAGCGTGCGCGTAGGCATCCAGGAACGCCGAACCGGCGGCGTAGTTCGCCAACCCGGCGTCGCCGAGCAGGGACTGCGCGGACGAGAACAGCAGCAGGAAGTCCACCGGCCGATCCCGCAGCACGTCGATCAGCGCGGCGGCGACACCGGACTTCGCCGCGAGGCTCGCCACCAGTTCCGGCTCGTCGAGGTTGCGCACCAAGCGGTCATGCCTGGACAGGGCCGCGTGGACCACACCGGTGAGCGGCCCCCACTCTGCGCACACCTCGTCCAGCGCCGCCCGGAGGCGGACCGGGTCGGTGGCGTCGGCCTGGACGTAGCGCAGCCCGGTTCGGCCGCGGTCCAGCGCGGCCAGCCGCGCTTCCCGCTCCTCGCCCAGGCCGCTCCGGCCGATCAGTGCGACCTTGCCGCCGCGGTCGAGCAGGAAGCGGGCGATCTCCATCCCGATTCCGCCCGCACCGCCCACCACGACGTACGCACCCCCGGCCCGGACCGGGTCCGTTCCGCCGACTTCCTCGGGCGGCGCGCTCCGCAGCACCGCGCGGTGGCGCACGCCCGCGCGGACCGCCGCGCGCACCCCGCGCTCGGCCGGTTCGGCGACGATGCGAGCGGCGGATTCGGCGGGGGTGGCCGCGGATTCCAGGTCGAGGACCGGAACGGACCAGCTCGGATGCTCGTGCTCCAGCACCCGGGCGAATCCGGCCAAACCCGCCGGATACGGGTTGCGGGCGGGCACCCCCGCCACCGGCCACACGTCGGTCGTGACGACCCGCCACTCCAGGCCGGGAACGTCGATCCACTGCCGCGCGAACCGGTGCAGCGCCAGCACACCGCTCTCCTCGGCGTGCCGGACGCGCTGAACCTCGGTGGCGTCCCGGACCGGGGAGGTGACCCCGCCCAGGAAGTAGATCGTGCGCGGCACGCCGAGTTCGGCCGCGAAGTCCGGGCCCCGCGGGTCGAATTCCCAATGCCCGGCGGATTTCCGGCGGGTGCGGTCACCGAGCTCGGCGAACCTCACCTCGTCGTCCCGGTGGTGCGCGGCCAGCTCTCCGGCCACCTCCGTCGACCGCGCGGTGTGGATGATCAAGACGGGGCCGCGCGGAACCGGCGCGGCAGCGGCGGGCTTCGGTTCCCAGACCGCGATGTGGTGCGGGAATCCCGCGGCACGATCGAGCTGCTCGGCGCGATCTGATCGCTCGTCCCGCCGCGGACCCGCACCTGTCGGCCGGTCCTCGGTGATCTCTGCTCCGGCGGCCCGTCCGCGCTCGTCCGGGCGCACGCTCGCCGCCGCCACCGCATTTCGGCCCGGGTCCGTCGACGTCGTCGGCTCGGGTGCCACCTGCTCGTCGGTGCTCACCTGCTCGTCCGCGGTCACCCAGCACCGCATCCGGGTGAAGGGGTAGAGCGGCAACGCGACCCGGCGGCGATCTCCCCGGCGCGACCGACGCCAATCCGGCACGGCGCCCGCGACCCACGCCTGAGCCATCCCACCGGGGTCCCCGGCGGCCGAAGCGCGGTCGGCGGCGGTCTGATCGGGCTCGGCACCCGGCCGGACCGTGCCCCGGTGGGTGCGTCCGTCGAGGTTCCCGTCGAGGAAGTTGCCCAGCGACATCCGCAGTTCCGCCGGCGTCCCGACGACGAAGGCCAGCCGCTCGCCCATCGCCTCGCGCCCGCGCTGGCTCGTGTACGCGACGTCGGACAACGACGGCGGCCGACCACCCGCCGAGATCCGGTGCCGAGGCGCACTCGCCGACTCCCGGGCACGATCCACCGCAGCGAACTGCTCGGCCAGTTCCGCGACGGTCGATCGGACGTCCAGCAGCGCCCCTGTCCGGGCCGGGACGCGCTCGGCCAGCGCGCCTTCCAGGGTTCGCAGATCCGCCGCGTCCAATCCCAGTTCGTCCAACCCGGCTTCAGGGTCGAGCGCACCGCCGGTCAGACCGAAGAGTCCGGACAGCAGCTCCGAGAGCTCCTCGACCGCGTCGGCGCGCGGCGGAGCGTCGAAGGCGTCGAAGTACCGCTGCGCCAACGCGCGGAGGTTCTCCGGCTTGCGAGCCGACAGCAGCACTACCTGGTTCCCCGGCTCGTCCGCAGCGGGCTCGGGGGCCCGGAATTCCTCGATGACGAGATGCGCGTTGCTGCCACCCGCGCCGAAAGCACTCACGCCCGCCCGCAACGGCTGCCCGCCGCGTCGCCGCCACGGTTCGGCCACGCGCTGCACCCGGAACGGCGACGAGTCCCAGTCGATCTCGGGATTGGCCGGATCGGCGTGCAGCGACGGCGCGAGCGTCCGGTGGCGCAGTTGCAGCAGGACCTTGGTGAGCCCGGCGATCCCGGCGGCCGATTCGAGGTGGCCGATGGCCGATTTGACGGAACCGATCGGGCACGTCCCCGGTGCCGCCGAACCGAACGCCTGGCTCAGCGCGGACAGCTCGATCGGGTCGCCGAGCGCGGTCCCCGTGCCGTGCGCTTCCAGATAGTCGATCGACTCCGGTGCCAGGCCCGATTCCTGCCATGCCCGGCGCACCAGGTCTGCTTGGGCAGCGGGATTGGGGGCGAAGAACCCGCTCGCCCTTCCGCCGTGGTTGACCTGGCTGCCCCGGATCACCGCGTGCACCCGATCGCCGTCGGCCAGCGCCCTCGACAGCGGTTTGAGCAGCACGGCGCCGACACCCTCACCGGGAACGTAGCCGTCACCGCCCGCCCCGAAGCTGCGGCAGCGCCCGTCTGAGGAGACGAACCCGACCTGGCTCAGGTGCAGGTACTTGTAGGGGTGCACCGCGACGTTCACGCCGCCCGCCAGCGCCAGTTCGCAGTCACCGGCCCGCAGGCTCTGGCAGGCGAGGTGGATCGCCGTGAGCGACGACGAGCACATGGTGTCCAGCGCCAGGCTCGGGCCGTGCAGGTCCAGGAAGTACGACACCCGGTTGGCCACCGACGAGGAGAACGAGGTCGGCAGCACCGGCACGCGCCCCGGCTGGTCCGCGCCCAGCATCTGGTACTGGTTGAACATCACGCCTACGAACACCCCGACGGCCCGCCCGGCCAGCTCGGATCGGCTCACGCCGGCGTCTTCCAAGGTGTGCCAACTGGTTTCCAGGAACAGGCGTTCCTGCGGGTCCATGCCCGCGGCCTCCAGCGGCGTGATCCGGAAGAACTGCGGATCGAATTTGTCCACATCTGACAGGAAGCCGCCCCAGCGGCTCGTCGAACGGCCGGGTTTGCGCTCGGAATCGTAGAAACCGGCCAGCGGCCACCGCTCCGGCGGAATCTCGGACACGCAGTCCCGGCCCGCGATCAGGTTCTCCCAGAACCCGTCGACGCCGTCCGATTCCGGGTAGCGCCCCGCGAGTCCGATGATCGCGATGTCGTCCCGCGCCGCGGGGGCCGAGTGCTCGGCGACGCTCGGCGCGAGTCCCAGCGCGCCCGGCACGCGATCCCGATCGCCGTGCAGCACGACGAGCTCGGCTCCTCGGTGCCCGACCGCCCTGGTGAAGAGATCCACGCCCGTCCTGGTCGGCAACGGCACCTGCCCCTGCGACCGGAACAGCTCCTGCGCCGCGGGATCCGTGCGCATCCCTCCGTCGGCCCACAACGGCCACGCCACCGACAACATCCCGCGCTGCCGGGCGTAGGCGTCGAGGAAACCGTTGGCCGCCGCGTAGTCGATCTGCCCCACGTTCCCCGCCACACCCGTCACCGAGGACAGCAGCGCGAAGAAGTCCAGCTGCTCGTCCCGCGTCGCCTCGTCCAGCACGACCGCGCCGCGCACCTTGGGCGCCAGCACCTGCCGCAGGGAATCACCGGATTTCGCGGGAAGCAGCCCGTCCCGCAGCACACCGGCCGCGTGCACGACGCCGTTGATCGGGCCGAAACGCGCTCGTGCCTCGGCGACGACCCGCCGCACGTCCCGCTCGTCGGTGACGTCGGCGCGCACGAAGTGGACTCGCGCGCCGAGTTCGGTCAGCTCGGCCCGCACCTGCTCGCTCGGCTCGGTGCGGCCGAAGAGCACGAGCCGGGCTCGCGCGGTCGCGGCCAGCCCGGCGGCCAGGGCACGGCCGATGCCACCGGCACCACCGCTGATCAGGTAGACCCCTCCGTCGCGCACCTGGGGTTCGCCCAGCGTGACCTCCGCGTACCGGCGCACGAACCGACCGCCGTCGTCGTGGCGCACCCACGGCTCGCCGTGCGCGGCGAGTTCGCCGAGCAGGCGCTCGGCGTCGGGGAGCCGATGGCACTCGATCGCGGTCAGGGTCACCCTTGGTTGCTCCAGCCGGACGGTGCGCGCCATTCCCGCCACGGCCGCGGCCACCAGCGGCCCCGAGACGTGCACGACGGACGAGTGCTCCCGGCCCGGCCGAGCAGACAAGGCCTGCACCAGTGCGAGCACCTCGGCGCAGGCCCGCTCGACGGCTTCGGCGACGTCGGGGGTCTCCTGCGGGCCGAGGTGCAGCACACCGCTCGGCGCGAGCCCCTGCCCCGCCAGCTCGGCGAGCAGTCGTCTCAGGTCATCAGCCGAGTCGGGTCGAATCTCGTACTCGTGCGCGGAGACCTCGCGGAACGCGTCGCCGGGCCGAGCCACGACGGCCGGACAGGCGAGCCCTTCGACGAAGTCCCGCCGAGCTCCCACCACCAGCAGCGTTCCCGTCCACTGCGGACGTTCCGGCTCCGCTCGCTCCCACCGCCCCTGCAGCACGAACGCCGCACCGGACAGCGAGCTTCCGCCACCCTCGCCGGGTTCGGCGGACCCTCCGGGCCGCGCGGGCCGGAACGGCACGTCCGCGACGTCCGCGGCCCCCGTTCCGATGTGCCCGGGTCCGTGACCGCGCAGCGCGGGGTCCGGCATCGCGGTCCCGGGGAGCACGTCCAGCAGGTACTCGGACACGTCGCCCGGCGTCGGGTACTCGAACAGCAACGTCGGGTACAGGTCGATGTGCCACCGGGCCTCCATCGCGCGGACCAGCGCCAGCAGCTGCGCCGACTCCAGGCCCAGGTCGTAGAAGCCGCGTTCGGGGTCGACGTCGAGTTCCGGGTCCTCCGCCACGTCCCGGACGACCGCGGCGACCTCCCGGCGGACCGCGGCGAGATCCGCTCCCGCGGCTCGGACGGGTTCGTCCGACGAGGTGAGCGGCGCGTCCCCGGGACCGGCGATCTCCGGCAGCGCGGGCGAGGCGCCCTCCGCCTCGGACCGGGCGGTGCCGGACTCCGCGAGGCTCGCAAGGCGGGTGATCGAGGCGCGCGTCCGCACCCGTTTCAACGACAGCCCCGTGAACAGCGCGGCCTGCCGCCCGTCCGGCCGGTGCAGGGCGAGGTCCGCCCGGAAGACGTCGTCGCCGCGAGCGGGGATGACGCGCAGGTCCACCAGGCACCGGTCGCCGAGCGGACCCCACGCCCGGAACGACTCGATGTGCAGCGGGATCAGCGGCCGGGTTTCCCAGGGCTCGCCGTCGAAGGCGAGCGCGTAGGCCTGCATCGTCGACCCGTCCAGCAGCGCCGGGTGCAGCAGGAAGTCCTCGACCCCCGCCGCGGCTTCCGAGCCGAGCGCGATGTCGGCCAGCAACCCGCCCGGATCCTCGCGCAGCACGCCGTGGCACCTCATGAACTCGCGATGCTCGATCTCGGCGGCACGGCCACGCGCGTACACCTGCTCGACGTCGATCACCTCACCGTCGGGCCGCTCGCCGAGCACCCGGTCCACCGGCGGCGCGTCGTAGTGCAGCCACGCCTCCAGGTGCCGAGTCCACTCCTCGTCGAGCGGCGCGCCGTGGGAGAGCACCCGGCTGCGCGCCACCACCCGGTGCCCGGTGCCGTCCGGGAGGAGTTCGACGTGCAGTTCCCGGTCGAACCCGTCGCCGATCACCGCGGGTTCGACGAACAGCACGTCGCGCAGTTCGGTGCGTTCCAGCGGGAAGTCGTGCTCCGCCAGGGTCCGGTGGACCAGGTCCAGGAACGTCACTCCCGGAAGGGTGCGCACCCCGTGCACCCGGTGGTCGTCGACCAGCGGGTTGTCCCCGGTCAGCAGCACCGTGCAGGTGATCGTCCGGTGCGATGACATGTCTTCTCCCCAGCTCGCCACGGTCAGCCCGCTTCCGGAAAGTGCAGATCGAGACGCGCCGAACGCGGTGGTGCGGCGGGAATCCCCGCTGCGGCGGGCGTCGCCGAGCGGAACCAGTAGCGCCGCCGCCGGTACCGGGGCGCGGGCAGCGGTTCGCGGCGCGCCTGCGCTTGGTCCGCTCGGCGCAGCACGAGGTGCGCGTTGGTACCGCCGAACCCGAAGGCGCTCACCGCGGCCCTCGCTCGTCCGCCATCGGGGCCGAACGGGGTGGTCTCGGTGACGGGGAAGAACGGCGAGCGGCCGAACTCGAACCGCGGGTTCGGCGTGCGGCAGTGCAACGTCGGCGGCAGCACGCCGTGCCGGAGGCACTGCACGACCTTGATCAGCCCGGCGGCCCCGGCGGCGCTGAGCAGGTGCCCCATGTTCGACTTGACGCTGCCGATCCCGCAGAACCCGCGTTCCGCGGTGTGCTCGCGGAAGACAGCGGTGAGCGCCTGGAGCTCGATCGGGTCGCCGATCATGGTGCCGGTGCCGTGCGCTTCGACGTAGCCGATGGTGCCGGGGTCGATGCGACCGCGGCGCAGGACCTCACCGATCAGCGCCCGCTGCGCCTTGCCGCTGGGAGTGGTGTGGCCCATCGTGCGGCCGTCGTTGTTGACCCCGGAGGACTCGATCACGGCCAGCACCCGGTCGCCGTCGCGCTCGGCCGCATCCAGCCGCTTGAGCAGCACCATGCCCGCGCCTTCCCCCGGCACGAACCCGTCCGCGGCCTCGTCGAAAGTGCGGCAGCGGCCGGTCGGCGACAGCGCTTTGCCCGCGCTGAGCACCAGGTAGGGCTCTTCGTCGAGCAGCAGGTCCACCCCGCCGGCCAGCGCCATCTCGGACTCGCCCAGCGCCAGGCTCTGCGCCGCCAGGTGCACGGTGACCAAGGAGGACGAACACGCGCTGTCGACCACCATGTTCGGACCGTTGAGGTCGAAGTGGTGTGACAGGTGCGCGGCGATGAAGTTCTGGTTGGTCCCGATGATCGCCTCACGCGGCAGCGGGCGGAGGTGCTCGTGGTAGTTGCCGGTGCGGGAACCGACGAACACCCCGACTCCCCTTCCGCGGAGTTCGTCGTCGGCGTAGCCCGCGTCGCGGAAGCACTCGGTGCCGACCTCCAGCGCCTTGCGCACCAGCGGATCGAGCTGGCGGGCCGTGGTCTCGTCGAAGCCGAAGAACTCCGGGTCGAAGTCGGCGGCGTCGGCGAGGAACCCGCCCCACTTGCTGAGGCTTCGCTGCGGCTCTCCCGCCGCCGAGTACAGCGCCGTCGCGTCCCACCGGTCGGCGGGTACCTCGCCGACCAGGTCCCGCCCGGCGAGCAGGTTGCGCCAGTAGGCTTCCGGATCAGCCGATCCCGGGAAGCGGCACGCCATTCCGATGATCGCGATCGGAACCGGCCCGTCCGGCCCGCTCGGCTGAACGCGAGGTCCCGGGTCCGGTGCCCGCGCAGGCAGGCGTTCGGCCAAGGCGGCGGCGAACTCGCCGAACGTCGGGTGCTCCTGCACGAGACTCGGATCGACGGGTTCTCCGAGCGCGTCCTCCAACGCGGCCACCAGCTCGGCCAGCAGCAGCGAGTCGACGCCGAGGTCCGTGAACGCCACGTCAGCCCGCAGCTCGGACGGGTCGACCTTGAGCGTTCGGGCCACCACTTCCGCCAGCGGTTCGACGGCGGCAGGCGCGGCCACGTGCCCCGGGCTCCGCGACCCATCGCTGCGCGCGGATCCGGACCGGGGTTCGCGGTTCGGCGCGAGCCGGAGCTCGTCCGCGCGCACCAGGGATCGGTCCGCTCGGCACGGCAGCAGCACCGGGTGCCCCTCGACGCGCAACGCGGCGTCGAGCAGGTGCAGCGCGTCCCGCTCGGCGAGGTCCGGGATGCCCAGCTCGGCGCTGGCGCTGCCCCGGTCGCGCCCCATTCCGACGTCCCGCCACAACGGCCACTGCAACGACCGCACCGCGCAGTCCGGATGCGCGGAGTGCTGCTCGGCGAAGTCGTCCAGCACCAGGTTCGCCGCCGAGTAGTCGGCGTACCCGGAACCGAGCCGCGGCAACGCCGAAGCGACGGAGGAGAACAGCACCACCAGTCGCGGCAACCGGGAACCGAGCGCGGACCACACGGCGTGCACGCCACCGGCCTTGGGTGCCAGCACCCGGCGGCGGTCGGTCGCGGACCTGGCCGTCAGCGAACGGGGCTCGTCCATCACCCCCGCGCAGTGGAACACCGCGGAGATGCCGCCCGACGCGGCGCGCACGCCGTTGAACAGCTTGCGCAACGACGGCACGTCGGCGAGCTCATGCGTGCGCACCGTGACCACGACATCGCCCGCGATCAGGTCGAGCAGGCCCGAGAGGGTGCGGCGCAACCGCGGTTCGACGGTCTCGTCCCCGGCCAGCGAAGCCCACCGGGTGCGGGGCGGCAGCCTCCGCCTGCCGATCAGCACCAGCCGCGCCACCCCGCGCCGGGCGAGCTCGGCGGCCAGCCGCAGGCCGATCTCCCCGGTCCCCCCGGTGATCACGACGGTTCCGCCGGCGAGGTCGTCGAGCGGGGACTGCGCGGAGGCGTCGGGGCGCGCGAACCGCGGCAGCGGGCACAGGCGCACGCCGCCCTGGTAGCGCACCTCCGTCTCCCGGTCCGCGATGGCCGCTTCGGCGCGCACGGCAGCGGCGAGCTCCTCCGGGCCGCCGTCCACGCGGACCGTGCGAGCGCGCACCTCGGCGAACTCGGCAGAGACCATCCGGTAGAACCCCGCCACGGCGGTGCGCGTCGGGCCGCTGACGTGCAGGCAGGTGCGGAGGGTTCGGCGGTGTTCGGACAGAACGGCGCTCAGCAACGAGATTCGAGGTTCGTCGACCGCGTCGGGCGCGGCCGACGGCCAGTCCACCAGGTCGATGAGGCCGGTGACGGCTTCGCCGTCCGGGAGCTCCGGCATCGCGGCAGCGTTCTCTCCGACCGCCACCCGAACCGTTCGCACGCCCGCACCTAGCACGGTCGTGGGCAAGTCGAGGCCTCGTTCGGGGACCAGGACGAGGCAGATGCCCTGCGCGGGCCCCTGGCCCTGCTCCGGGGTGCTGGGAGCCCAGCTCCAACCGATGAACTCCGGTCCGGCCGACGCGGCGACCTCGGATTCCGCACGGGATTCCGCGGCTGCTGGGATCGTCACCCGGGGTTCGGCCGGGGCGAGTCCCGCGCGTGGCGGGTTCCCGGACCCCGCGGCGGATTCCGGCTCCGGCGCCGCCTCGATCCAATGCCGGGTTCGGCGGAACGGGTAAGTGGGCAGCGCCACGCGCCGCGCCCGCGCCCCGGCGGCAGCCCAATCCACTTCTGCTCCGGCGGTCCACTCGGCGGCCGTTCCGGGCGAAGGGACCGGCGGGTCCTCCGGCGTGAAGTCGCGCAACCGGGCCGCGAGCTCCTCCACCGTGCTCACCTCGAACACCACCCGGCTTCGCAGCGACGCCCGGCCGGTCCGCAAGGTGTGCGCGATATCCGCCAGCGACGGGTGATCGGGCCGCAGCACCACGCGCAGCAGGTTGCGCACGACCTCTGCCAGCACCTGCGGCGTGCGGGCCGACAGCGGCACGAGCACCGGCGCGGCAGGGCCGTCCGCGGGGTCTCCCGCCCCGTTGGCCGACGTCGGCCCCTCCGGTCGCACCGGGGGCTCTTCGAGCACCACGTGCGCGTTGCTGCCACCCATCCCGAAGGAGCTGACCCCCGCCCTGCGGGGCAGCTCCGCCCCGTCAACGCCGACGATCCTCGGCCACTCCGCACGCTCGACCTGCACGCGCAACGGAGACCCGTCGAGCTTGATCATGGGGTTGAGCCGGCGCGCGGAGCTCGTCGCGGGCAGCGTTCCGTTCCTCATCGCGAGGATGACCTTGATCATCCCGGCGATCCCTGCGGCGGCCTCCAGATGGCCGATGTTCGCCTTCACCGACCCCACGCCGCAGTGCGGCGAGTCGGGCGCCGATCGGCCCCAGCGCCGGTGGAGCCGTTCGAAGGCCCGCACCATGCCCTGCACTTCGATGGGGTCGCCGAGCCGGGTGCCGGTGCCGTGGGCTTCGAGGTAGCCCACCGTGGCGGGATCGACCCCGGATCGCTCGTAGGCGTCGACCAGCAGGTCGGCCTGGGCGTCCGCGTTCGGCGCGGTCAACGACTGGGCGCGCCCCCCGTGGTTCGCAGCCGCACCACGCAGCACCGCGTGCACCGGGTCCCCGTCCGCCAGCGCCCGGTCCAGCGGTTTGAGCAGGACCGCGCACACCCCTTCACCGCGCACGTACCCGTCGGCTTCGTCGTCGAACGTGCCGCACCGCCCGCGGGGGCTCAGCGCGCCGGTCCGCGCGTACGCCTCGTGGCGACCGGGATGGCAGATCACGTTCACACCGCCCACCAGGGCCTGATCGCAACGTCCCGCGCGCAGCGCCTCCACCGCCTCCACCACCGCGACGAGGGAGGACGAGCACAACGTGTCGACCGCGACGCTCGGTCCGTGAAAACCGAAGAAGAACGAGGCGCGGTTCGGAATGATCGATGGCGAGGTGCCGACGCTCGAATGCGGTTCGGCTCGGGATGACCGTTCGCGGACCAGGTCCGCGTAGTCGGTGTGGCACGCGCCGACGTACACCCCGGTCCGGCTGCCCTCCAGTGCCGTGGCGTCCAGCCCCGCGTCTTCGAACGCTTCCCAGGCCACTTCCAAGAACAACCGCTGCTGCGGGTCCATCAACTCCGCCTCGCGCGGTGAGATGCGGAAGAAGGCGTGGTCGAAGCGCTTGATGTCGTCGAGCAGCCCCGCGCGGGCGGGAGCGTCCGGATGGTCGGCGGTGTCCCAGCGATCGGCGGGGATGTCGCGAATCGCCTCCTCGCCCCGCTCCAGCAGTTCCCACAGCTTCGCCGGGGTCTCCGCACCGGGGAATCGGCCCGCCACGCCCACCACCGCGATCCGGTCGGCGCTCGCGCGCCGGGGACGGGTGCGTGCCACCGGGCGCTCGGAGCGTTCACCTCGCAGAACCCGCGCCAGATCGCTCGCGGTGAAGGACTGGAACAGCGCGCTCGGGTCGACCGGTTCGCCGATCTCCGCCGCCGCTTCGGCGGCGAACGCGGTGAGGCTGAAGCTGTCCAGCCCCAGCGACCGGAGGTCGTCGTCCGCCCCGAAGCTGCCCGCCGGGACGTCCAGCGCGCGCGCCAAGTGCGGCAACAGACGTCCTGCCAGATCACCGGAACCCGCTGGAACGGCCTTGGTTTCGGGCACGTTCACCGCCGCGGGCCGGTCTCCCCACAGGACGGCGAAACCACTGTCCGGCCGGATCCGCTTGACCGTCTCGATCCGCGCGATCGGCGCCCCGTCGCTCTCCCGGAGCAAGGTGGTGCGCGACCGGAACCGGTGACCGGTCTCGAACCGGCAGGAATCGAGCCGGTAGACGACGGAGTCGTCGGCCCCGCAGTTGGCCAGGTAGATCAGATCGCGCTCGACCGTGGCCGCGTCCACGGCCCAGTCCGCGCCACCCGTCCCGAGCACGTCGTGCAGGTAGGCACGTTCGCAATGATCGTTCACGTGCGGGTACGACGCGAAGTACAGCAACCCCGCGCCGTTCACGTCGACGTACGGGTTGAGCTCGTACACCTGGGTGAACCGGGCGTCGGCGGGCTCCACCGGGGAGCCGCCGTGCGCGCGGAACTCGTGGTGGAACTCCCGGTGCTGAGCGGTCGGTTCCGGGGCGGCACCCACCGGGTGCTGGACCGGCACGCCCGGTACCAGGAGGTTGCCGGCGGAGCGCCGGACGAACACCGTCATGAGCCGCGCCTCGATGCGGTGCGCACCGCTGGTGAGCTCGACGTCGCTGACGACGGTGTGCTCGTCCAACCGGGCGGCTCGCCCTCGCAGGACCCCTTCGTCGTCCTCCTGGAAAGCCCGGAGCGAGTCCGGGGCGTGCAGCCGCACGCGCACGAAAGCCGGTAGCAGCCGCTCGCCGCGATCGTCGGTCAGCGACGTCACCGCGGTGTCGTGCTGCTCACCGATCAGTTCCCAGTGCAGATCTCCTGCGTCCTTGAGGAACCAGTTCTCCGACAACCCGCCCGCCGCCAGGTGCGGCAGCGCCAGGCGCACGTTCCTGCTCACCGCGCTGGAACGGGTCGCGCAGGAAGGGGCCTTACCCGCCGCTCGGACGTGCGCGGGCGTGATCGAACAACCGCCATGTCATCCTCGTGGTCACCGGAAGTCCCGCCGAAGCCCGGGTGGGCCGACGAGTCGTGGATGCGATGCGGGGACCGCCGTTCACTCCGTCCTCGGGAACGGGCCGCTGTTCCACGGCCGAGCAGCCCCCTGAGCCCGGAAAGTCCGCGATCCTCCCCAGTTTCGCGCCTCGTCCCGATCCGCCTCCGCAGGAGCTACCGGGTCGGGCACCGGCTCAGCATAGGCAGCCGACAGCCGTGTTCGACTGATCGCGCTGAGCGCTCGAACAGCCCGGAACCGGGACCGGCGGTGTCCAACTGTGGCCGGTCGGTCCGGTTGGACGGCGACGTGCCGCCACCGGTAGATCGTCAGGGAAAACCCGGCTTCCGCGGAATTCCCGAACGAACCTGCGAGGTGATCGTCGCAAATGGACGAACTGGTGAACGCGATCGCGCACGGAGCGGGGGCGGACGAGATCGCCGGGCTCCCGATCCCCGAGTCGTACTCGGGCGCGGTGCTGCACACCGACGAGGTCGACATGTTCAGCGGCGTGCCCTCCGCCGACAAGGACCCGGCGAAGTCGATCCACGTCGAGCAGGTGCCCACGCCCGAGCCCGGGCACGGCGAGGCGATCATCGCGGTGATGGCCAGCGCCATCAACTACAACACCGTGTGGAGCGCGCTGTTCGAGCCGATCCCCACGTTCGCGTTCCTCAAGCGGTTCGGCCGCAGCCCCGAAGGCGCCCGGCACGACCTCCCCTACCACGTGGTGGGTTCGGACCTCTCCGGCGTGGTGCTGCGCGTCGGCCCCGGCGTGCGGCGGTGGAAACCCGGCGACCGGGTGGTCGCGCACTGCTTGTCCACCGGCTTGGAATCCGCGGACGGCCACGACGACGCGATGCTCGACCCGGAGCAGCGGATCTGGGGTTATGAGACGAACTTCGGCGGGCTGGCCCAGCTCTCCCTGGTGCGTGCCAACCAGTTGATGCCCAAACCACGGCATCTCACGTGGGAAGAGGCGGCCTGCTCCGGGTTGGTGCACTCGACCGCCTATCGCCAGCTCGTCTCGCGCAACGGCGCGCGCATGAAGCAGGGCGACAACGTCCTGGTGTGGGGTGCCGGTGGTGGCCTGGGCTCGTACGCGGTGCAGCTGGTGCGCAACGGGGGCGGAATCCCGATCTGCGTCGTGTCGAATCCGCAGAAGGCGGAGCTGGTGCGCTCGCTGGGCGCCGAGGCGGTGATCGACCGCGCCGCCGAAGGCTACGCGTTCTGGAAGGACGAGCACACGCCGGACCCGGCGGAGTGGAAGCGGTTCGGGTCGCACATCCGGGACCTCACCGGTGGCGAGGACGTGGACATCGTGCTGGAGCACCCGGGCAGGGAGACCTTCGGCGCGAGCGTGTTCGTGACCCGGCGCGGCGGAACCGTCGTCACTTGCGCGTCGACCTCCGGCTACCAGCACCTCTACGACAACCGCTACCTGTGGATGTCGCTGAAGCGCATCATCGGCAGCCACTTCGCCAACTACCGGGAGGCGTGGGAGGCGAACCGCCTGGTGTGCAAGGGCATGATCCACCCGACGCTGTCGGAGGTGCACCGGCTCCCGCAGGTCGGCGGAGCGGTCGCCGCCGTCCACCGCAACGACCACAGCGGCAAGGTCGGGGTGTTGTGCCTCGCGCCGGAGCAGGGTCTCGGGGTCGAGGATCCGGAGTTCCGCGAACGGCACGCCACCGCCATCAACCGCTTCCGCTCCCCGGCTTCGTGACGATAGGGCGCCCCGGAGCGGTACCGCTCGGGGCCCCGCGGGAAGAAGACCGGCGGCTCGGGAGCGCGCTGTGCGCTACGGGGCGGAAGGACCGCAGGTCGGCGCGGCGGCGTCGGCGGACAGCAGTTTCAACGCCTCGACCAGCGTCCGCACGCCGAAACCCGTGCCGCCGTGCGGGATCTCGTCGTAGGGCCCCTCTGCGTTGAAGGCGGCGGCGGCGATGTCCAAGTGCGCCCACGGCGTCGTGGCCGGGACGAATTCCTGCAGGAACAACGCCGCCTGCACGGCGTCGCCTTCGCGGTGCGACGCGTTCACCCGGTCCGCCACCGCCGAGCGCAGGTGCCTGCGTTCGGCGGTGAGCAACGGGAGCCGCCACAACGGTTCCCCCGCCCGGGCCGCGCCCGCCAGCACGGTGCCGGCCAGCTGCTCATCGTTCGCGAACACGGCACCTGCCCTGGTCCCCAGGGCCTGGGCCACCGCGGAGGTCAACGTGGCCACGTCGAGCACGGCCTCGCACCGCTCCGCCGCGTGGACCAGCACGTCCGCCAGCACCACGCGTCCCTCGTTGTCGGTGTCGACGATCTCGGTGGACGAACCGTCGACGTGCCGCACGACGTCTCCGACGCGCAACGCGGCACCGTCCGGCATGTTCTCGGCCAGCGGCAGGAACGCGTCGACGCGCACCGGCAACCCCAGCCGGGGTAGCGCGGCGAGCGCACCGACGACGGCGGCGGCACCTCCCATGTCGGATTTCATGGAGCGCATCCGCTCCGTCGGCTTGAGCGACAACCCGCCGGAGTCGAACGTGATCCCCTTTCCCACCAACCCGATCGACGGCTGGTCGTCGTCCGCATCGGCAGGCCCGTGGCTCAGGCGCACGAACCGCGGCGGCTGCCGCGACCCGCGCCCGACCGCGACGAGTCCGGCCAGGCCCAGTTCACCTGGATCCTCGTGGACAGCGCAGGTGAGCCCTTCGCGCTCGGCGATCCGCTGAATCCGGCGCGCGAACTCGGGTGGTGTCAACTCACCGCCGGGACAGTTGACGAGATCGCGGGCCAGGCAGGTGCCGGCGCAGGCGGCGAGGGCGGCGGCGACGGCCTCGTGCGCGCCGGTGACCACGACGACTTCTCGGAGCGTTCCGGTCCGCCCGTCGGAGCGGTGGCCGCCGTAGCGGTAACCGGCGAGCGCGGCACCTTCGGCCAGCGCGCATGCCTGATCGGCTTCAGAGAGGTCGTCCCCGTCCAGCGGCGCCAGGTCCAGGCGAAGCGTCCGCGCAGGCCCGGCAGCCCGGACGGCCGCGGCGGCGGCCCGCCGGAACGTCGCCGCGGTGGCCGAGCCGGACGGCCCCAGGCCGACGTTGAGCACCACCGCCCTTCCATCCTGGTCGGGTTCGGCGACGACCTGCCCCGGACGGGCCAGGAAGCCGCGCCGCCTGCAGAACGTGCTCACCGGTGTGCCCGCGTACCGGAGCCGGGCCACCGCATCCGCCGGTCGGCGCTGCGCTTCCGCCACGACGCGCATGGTCGCCTCAAGCCCGCTCGTAGTTCGCGCCCGTCTCATCGCGCACCAGCAGACCGTCGTCGACCAGGGCTCGGCGCAAGCTCACCCAGTCGTCGAACCACTCACCGCAAAGCGCATTGACCTTCGGCTCCCGGTAGACCTCGCCCGGCGCGAACGATTCGGCCACCACTCCCAGCACCCTCGCACGCACCGCGTCGTCCCCCGGGATGGCCTTCAACCGGCCGCGGCGGAAGTAGACTCCCGCGCCGTCGCCGCCGTCCCGTCCGGAGATCCGCACTTCCAGCACGACGGCCTTCTGGAACGCGTCCTCGACCAATTCGTACCGGTTGGTCTCCCGCTCGACAACGGCGATCCGGCCGTCCACCAGCTTCTGCAGCGCTCCAACGGCGGTGGTGGACCGCAGCTCGGCCCTCTCGGCGACCTCGTCCAAGGTGGTCGCGCCGAGCGCGAGGGCGGCGAAAGCGGCACGCCGCTCGGGCTGGGCGAGAACACCCACGATGTCGCCGCAGGTAAGCGGACGTTCTTCTGATTCGGTCGTGGTGCTCATCTGTCCACCTTCGCGTCGCTGTTTCGCGGTTCCGCGCGGTTCTGGTCAACCGCGCTTTCCCGCGCCGCTTCCCCCGGACAGGCCCGCGGGAAGGAACCGGGTCGAAGGAATCGCCGACCGGACAACCGAGTTTCGACCGCAAGGCTTGGTCGACGTGGTCATCTTGGCGTTCGCGGACCCGGTCATCGGAGCATAGCAGCGGCCCCGGACCGCCTTTCCGGAATGCGTGCCTCGGCTCCGCGCATCGCCGTTTCTCCTAGGAAGTGCCCAGTGGTGAACTCCGGGAGTGCTGCCTGCCCCGATCGGACGACCGCAGGATCCTGCTGTTGAACCCGCACCGATGCGGCGCACTATTCGGACGCGAGGGTGAGGGGTATTTGCGCGCGAGGCCGCTTGGGCGTTCCCTGCGCGGGCGGCGCCCGGTGCGCGGAAGGATTCTCACGCACCGCGAGCGCGATCACCTTCGTGTTCTCCACGAACACCCACCGGCGACGCTCCCATTCCCGGAGCGTGTCCAGCACCGCCTGCCCCTCGAACCCTTCAGCCTCAAGATCCCGGAGACGCTTACCTCCGATCAACGCCCGGTACAACCGGGCATCCGCCCCGGTCAACGACACCACCCGCTGCTCCAGACCCGGCCGCCGATCCGTCAGCACCACCCGGGAAAAACCCAACCGATACGAAAAACGAGCCGACCCATGATGCGCCCGCCACAACCGCACCCGCGCCGCCAACCGACGCCGCAACTCACCATTCCGCTCATCATCTTCGAACTCACCCTCAAAATGATAAGCAATGTTCCACAAATCCTCATCCGACAAACCAGGATAAGCAAACCGATACCCCGGAAACGGACTCGACAACACCAACCCGAAAGACTCCGGAGACTCCACGTACGGACTGAACCGGTCGAAGTGCACGACCAGAAATTCGTTGTCCGGAGGTTCCAGATGGGTCAACGAGGGCACCAGATCCACTTGCGCGCTCAAGGACGACGGGGACTCCGCGGGGTAGCCGGTGAGGATGTTCCAGACCGAGCGCACACCGTACTCCGCGCAGCCGAGGAGGAAGCGCACGTTCTGGAACGCCGTCGACCCCTTCTTCAACGCCCGCAACCCCTCCGTGCTCAAACTCTCGATCCCCGGCTGCACCGACCGCACCCCCGCCCGCCGCATCCGACGAACATCAGCCCACTCCATGTTCGCCTTCACCTCGAAGAACAACGAGTGATCCGTCCCCAACTCCTCCACCAACGGCAACGCCGAATCCAAATAACCCATGTCCAAGATGTTGTCCACCGCAAAAAAATCCAACACCCCGTACCTACTCATCAACTGCCGCAACTCACCCGCCACCGAATCCGGATGCTTACTGCGAAAACGCATCGTCGCACCATTCAAACCACAAAACGTGCAATGCGTCTTCGCACCCCACCAACACCCCCGCGAAAACTCAACCGGCAACGTCACCTCCGGCTCCAGCTCCGAAACACCCGAACTGCTGATCTGTTCGAAGAAGCCGTCGTAGTTCGGCGTAGGTGCGCTCAACCGCTCGGCGGCCGGCACCACCCCGGCAGGTCGTGCGGGAGCGGCGTCGCCCCGGGTGCGGAGCCTGCCGGTCGACTGCGGTGGGACGCCGGCGGCGACCTGCTGCAACAACGCCACGAAAGCGTCCTCACCCGGACCGTCGACCACCGCGTCCACCTCCGGGAAATTCGCCAGCAGCGCACGCCCCATCGGCCCCTCGCAATTGCTGCCACCCAGCACGATCGTGCCGCCGAACCCCTCCTCCCGGAGCCGCCGCGCCACCGCCAACGTCGGTCCGTTCTGGCTGAACGTGGTGGTGAACCCGACGACGCCCGGCTGGTCGTGCAGCAACGCCGCTACCGTCCGCTCGACGTGCCGATCCGCCACCTCCCGAAGCGAATCGATCAACGAGATCGAGGACTCGTCCACCTGCTTGGAACGCAGCAGCGCGAAGTACCGGTCCCGGTCAGCGGCATCGCAGTCGCGTCGGGAGTAGATCCAGTCCCCGGCCGACAAGTGGTACAGGCCCTCCGCGATCGACTCGTAAGCAGCCGCCCACCGGGCGGGTTCGTACCCCAGCATCCGCTGCGCCAGCCCGTAGAAATCGAGGTACGCGTAGTGCGAGGTCACCTGCCACCCCTGCGCCTCGGCGACCGAACGCAGGATTCCGACCTGGATCGACGGCCGCGTCACGTTGTTCCACGGCATCGAGACGAGGGCCGCTCGACCAACATCGCTCATAGTCGTTCCTCACCAGACCAACCGCAGATCGTAGGCGTTGCGCAGGAACGGCGGCACCTCGTCCGCGGACGGCGGCAATCGGTACTGCGGGATTCGCTCATGCCACTCGTCCAACGCCGTGTGCAGCTGGGCCCGCGCGAACCCGGCCCCGGCGCACTGGTGGTGCCCGGTGCCGAAGGCGATGTGCGGGTTCTTCTCGCGCTCGAAGCGGACCCGCTCGGGGTCCGGGAACACCTCCGGGTCGTGGTTGGCCAGCGCCAGCGGCAACAGCACCGTCTGACCGTGCCCGGCGACGCTGCCCGCCCCGTCTCGCGCCGCTTTGCGGCCCGGGTACATGCAGGAGAACACCCGCAGGAACTCCTCCACCGCCGCCGGTCGCACCTCGCGGTCAGCGACGAACCGCGCGCGGTCCTCGTCGTGGTGGGCGAGGTGCTGCACGGCGTTGGACATGTGGTTCACCGTCGAGTCGACGCCCGCCAGGAACAGCACCGACAGGAGGGAGATCCGGTCCTCGTCGGTGATGGGAACACCGTCGATCTCCCAGTCGAAAGTCGCGGTGACCAAGTCGTCGGCCGGTTCGGCGCGGCGCAGTTCCACGTTCTTGCGAACGTAGGCGTCCAGCCCGGGCAGGCCGACCTCGGAGTGGAACGCCGCTTCCCGCGGATCCGGCTCGTACCGCGACGCGATCATGCCGAGATTGATCCGCAGCAGGTGGTCGAGGTCGTCGACTGGCCAGCCGACGGCCACCATCAAGTTCTCCAGCACGTACGGCCGGGCGAAATCCTCGTTGAACGAGGCCGAACCCCGGCCGATCAATGCCTCGATCCGACGCTGGGCGTTGGCGCGGATCGTCGGCTGCAGTTCGCGCACGCGCTGGGGCGTGAACCACGCTCCCAGTTTGCGGCGCCACTGCGCGTGCTCGCCGCCATCGATGGTCAGCGGAACCCACCGCTCGTCGTCGGCGCCTTCGGCCGCGCTGACGCGCTCCACCGTGAACTGCTCCTCGTCGCGGAACGCATCGCAGATCTTTCCGTACTCGGTGAACACCCAGAACCCGTCGCCACTGCCGCTGTAGAACGCGCCGTCGCGCGCGTGCTCAGCCGCTGCCCGGCGGTATTCCGCGGGAGAGTTGAAGAAGTCGAAGTCCGCTGCCGCGGCCTGCTTCGTCGCATGTGGACATTCGTCAGCCTGCACCTGCCACCTCTTTCTCATGTTGGACGCCGGTCGCGTCGAGCTCGCCCCGCGGCCACACGGCGGCGTCGAGCCCGGCAGCCGCCAGCCGCAGTTGCCACAGGTGATCCAAGTCGTCCGAGTCGAGCAGGACACCATCGATCAGCACGCCGTCCGGCCGAGCCAACGCGGCGACGTCCCCGGTGGGCGCGCGCCGGTACAGGACCATGTCGGAAGGAGGCCGCCACCCCATGACGTCGTGGGCCTCGGTCGTCGCGGCGCGCAGCAATCCCGCCCTGCCGACCCCCGCCCTCGAGAGTTCGGCCAGTTCCTTGTGGAACGACGGTCCCGCGACGACGAACGGGTTTCCGCAGTCGGTGCCGACCAGCAACCGCGCACCGGCATCGGCCACGCCACGGGTGAGCGCACCGAGCCGGTCGATCAGATCGCCGCGCTCCTGCGCCGCGGCCGGGTCTGTCCGCAGCGCTTCGCGTGCTGCGACGCTCCAGCTCCGCTGGCGGCCTCCGGTTGCCATCCGCAACGCCGTCCGCGAGGGACGGGTGCGGCGCCGCTCCCCGGTCAGCGCCCGCCAAGCGGTCAGCGTCGGGCACACGAAATGCCCGTCGAAACCGTCGGTGCCAGCGGCTGGGCCGGACTCCCACCGCTGCAGCGCTTCGGCCAGCGTGGGCCAACGCTCGGACGGCGGGCGGCGGAAGACGTTCGGCACGATCCCGTAGAGGTGTTCGGTGGAACGCATCCCCCGGCGGGCCACATCCCCCGGGACGCGTTCAGGCACGTGTCCGACGACCGGCACACCCGCCTCCTCCGCCGCTCGGACGAGTTCGGCGAACACCGGTCCTTCGAGGTCGTCGTACACCTTGATGCCGTCGAAGCCGAACGCGAGCGCTTCGCTGACGACGTGTCGTACTGCTCGTGAGTCCGCGGCGATCGTGGCCGCTTCCGGCACTCGGGTGCGCGGACCGTCGACGACCGCCGTGGCGACCCACGGCCTCGGGAGCACGGCACTTCTGGCCCGGTGCACCCCGGCGGTGTAGAGGTGCGCCGGTTCACCCCACATCTGGCGATACCCGGTGACGCCGTAGGCGAGCAGACCGGCGAGGTCGCACACCGACGACATGTGCGCGTGGGCGTCGACGAAACCCGGCGCCGCGAACCACTCGCACACCGCACCGGGTGCGCGGGCAGGCCCCCGGTCCACGACGACCCCGTCGGCCACCGCCAGCTCGCGCGGTGCGGAGATCCGGCCGGTCGTCGCGTCGATCAGGCCGACCGCGGGCAGGACGTGATCACGACCGCGGCTCGCCCAGTCCTCCAGGAGGGAGACGATCCGATCCCCCGCGGGCAGCAGACCTGTACGGCTGCCCCACAGCGCGTCCTCGACCCGGGTCATCAGCCCCCCGCTCCGGTGCCGAGCAGACCGGCGACCCGGGCACCGACCTCCGCGACGCGGGCCGCGGCGCGCACTCTCGTCCGGTCGTCGACGAGCCACAGCTGCGCGCCGAGCCGCCGCGCACCGGCCTGGAACGTGTCCAGTTCGCCGTCCCCGTTCGCGGTGATCAGCACGAGCTCTTGGCCGGCGAACCCGCGGCGGGCGCCGCGGTCCGAGCCGTGCAGCAGGCCGCGCGTCGCCGCCGCGACCTCCGCTCTGTCGACCCGGTCGCAGGCCGAGACCATCCACCGCGGAGCACCGGCCGCGGTGAAGTGGTCGGTCAAGTAGGCGTGCCCCCGCCCACCGGCGATGGCCGCGGCCTCGTCCTCGACCGCGTCGACCGGGATCTCCACCCTCTCCCCGTGCGCGCAGAACGAGAACACCCGGGACACGCGGGGATCCACCTCGGCTGTCAGCAACCCGACGCGACCGCCGAAGTACAGGCCGAACAGGCTGCAGCTCGGATGCGCGAACGCGTCGAGCACGGCTTGCACGTCCTCGACGTACCGGTCGACGGCGTGAGCCTCAGCGGTGCCGACGCGTTCGCTCGCGCCGCGCCCCCGCAGGTCGAAGGCGATCAGCTCAGCACCCGGTAGTGCGTCGAAGAATCCCGATTCGGGCCACACCCCGATGTCCATGGCCACGCCGTGGATGAGCACGACGGGCTCACCGCGGCCGGGCCGCCGCACGCCGCGGACGAGCGTGCCGTCCCTCGACGTCGCCTCGAAGCGCTCGAGTTCGTCATGCCGTCGCACTACGACCTCCCAGCGCGACCGCCCGGCCCAGTTCGTCGCGACCGCTGTCGTGCACGGCCAGTACCAGGCCGCGCGGTCCTTCGGAGTAGACCCAGCCGCACTCCTGCCACTCGCGCAAGCGGTCGCGCACCTCTGATTCCGACCGGGCTCGCTCCGCCGCGTGATCCACCGCCTGGTTGACCCGGCCCCCGTGGACCAGCGCCCGGAACAGCACGTCCTCCCATCCCCGCAGGACGTGCCGTCCCCTGCCCACCTGGGGCCGGTGGTCGAACAGGACGGTCAGGTCCGGGCCGAACCGGTAGTTGAAGCGGGACTGCCCGTGCAGCTTCTTCCAGAGCCCGACGCGTGCCCCCAAGCGGCGGCGTAGTGCGAGCATCGACTCGCCACCTGCGTCCCCGACCTCCGCGTGGTCGAAGGAGTAGGCCATCGCTTCCCGCTCGGCATCGTGGCCGGGATGGGTGAACCGGTACTTGCGCTCCGGGCCGGTGAGCTCGATGCCGAACTCGCCGGGGTTCTCGAAGTACGGGCTGTAGCGATCCACCCGGACCTTGCTCACCGTCGACGGCGGCGCCAAGTGCGGCAGGAACGGGATCAGCCGCAGCTGCTCGTCCAGCATCTCCGGCGTCTCCCCCGGCATCGCCGACAGCAGGTTCCACCGCGCATCGATGCCCAATTCCCGGCAGAGCACCAGGAAGCGCAGGTTGTGGAATCCCGTGGCGCCCTTGCGCAGCAGCTTCAGCGAGCCGGTGCTGAGGCTTTCGATGCCGGGCTGCACCATCGTCACACCTGCTGCGCGCAGCTCCCCCAGTGCTTTGGGGCTCAAGTTCGCCTTCACCTCGAAGAAGGTGGTGACATCGACTTCCGCTTCGGCGAGCGCGGCCAGGCCGTTGTCGTCCTTCGCCAGGATCGTGTCGACCGCGTAGGTGTCCAGGACCCCGTGGCGCTCGGTCAGCTCGCGCAATGCGTGCACGAGCTGCGTGCCCGCCCTGCTCCGGTACGGCATGCCGCTGCCGTTCTCGCCGCAGAACGTGCACTGCATCTTCTCGCCCCACCAACACCCGCGGGACATCTGGAAGGGCAGTGCCACGTTCGGAACGATCAGGTCGCGCCACGGGAACCGCTCCAGGCGCTCGAAGTACTCGTCGTAGCGCGGAACCGGGGTCGCCTCCATCGATTGCACCACCGGCGGCGACACGACGAGGTCCTCCCCATCGCGCAACACCATTCCGGGGGCCGATTTCAGCTCCGCCACCGTCCCGGCCTCGCTGATCGCGGTCACCGCCGCTTCTCCTTCGCCCTGCACGACCGCGTCGACGAAGCGGTAGGAGCGCATCACCGCCTCACCCATCGGCCGGTCGCAGTTCGCACCACCGAGGAAGACGAATCGCTCCGGCGCCCGGTCCTTGAGTGCCCTGGCGATCGCCAGGGCCGGGATCAGCTGGCTGAACGAGGTGGTGAACCCGAAGCACTCCGCACCGGTCGCCAGCAGCGAGTCCGCGAACGCGGTCACGAACCCGGCAGCCTCCTGGCGCATCGACATCACGAAGCTCACCAGGTCGGGGGCCACACCCCGCTCTCCGAGGAAAGCGGCGTACTCCTCGCGCACCGCCGCCTCGTCGGCGTCCTCGGGCGCGACCATGGAACCGAAGATCCAGTCACCGACGCCGAGGCCGTAGAGTTCTTCGCCGATCGTGTCGTAGATCGCGATGAACTGCTCGGGGGCGCGATCGGACACGCCGATCACGTACTCGAACCAGTCCAGGTAGGCGTACTCGCAGGTGATGGGGTCACCCGTGCCCTGGGCCGCCAACCCGCCGAGGGTGGCGATCTGGATGGACGGCCGATAGAGGCTGTTCCACGGCGGAGCCACCAGCACCGTTCTCATGCCCGCCCACCTCCTCGCCCGTGGGGAGCGTCGCTGAGCCGACCGGTCGGCAGCACCGGGTAACCGGCGCGCGCCTTGTCCAGCATCTCCAGGCCGGGTGCGACGACGTCCACGACCGTGATGGGCCCATCCGGCCGGGTCAGCACCCGGAAGTAGGCCTGGACGCCAACCTCGCGCAACCGGCCGACCAGTTGCCTCAGCAATTCCTCAGGTGCCTCGATGACGTCCTCGGCCGGTTCGAACGAGTGGCGCTCGTGCGGGAGGGAACGCACGTCGAACCGCGCGGCGGCGAGGTGGCGCGGGAAACGCGCCAGGGCTGTGCCGATCTGCTCGGCCTCCCGGGCCTGATCCACCGGGCCGTGCTTGAACATGGTCCGGACCTGCAGGTACTCCAACAGGGCCCGCTGCAACGCGTAGGTCCGCACCGGCGAGGCCCCGCTGCCGATCTGCCGGATGGCCTCGTCGCTGGTCGCATCGCAGACGACGTACGCGGGCACGTCGGTGTCGCAGGTGATCGAGACGATCAGGATCGGCGATCCGCTCAGCTCCGCCACGGACTCCGCCAGTTCCCCCAGATCGGGCGGCAGGCTCTCCTGAGCGACCACGCGCAGCTCCGGCCCGCCTCGGCCGGTACCGAAGTAGGAGCGCGCGAGCTGGCACGACCAGGCGTCCCGCTCGATCAATTCGTTGACGGCGTGCACCAACGCCTCCGGCAGCGTGGTCCCAGCCGCGTACCCGGCACTGGAGGTGTAGTGCCACAAGGGCCGGAAGGAGCCGTCGTCGTCCGGATGCGGCCAGTTCTGGTAGCCGCCATCACGCAGGAAGACGGGCTGGAAGTGGACCGCCCCTGCCCCGGCCGGCTCGCCGACGACGTCGTCGACAGCGCGGTACTCGCGGGCCAGCACCCGGGCGTCCGGCATGATGCCGCCGAGGCGCCGCATCAGCGCCGATCGCCGAGAAGTGGGTTGCGCGGCCAGTTCCGCGCCGGTGCGGAACTCGGGCCCACCCGCGGTCTGATCGCGCCGCCAGTCCAAGTGGTAGTGCTCAGCGCTCTCGAACAACGCGCTGGCCATGCTGCGCTCACCCAGCCCCTTCCCCGAGCTGCGCGAGCGCAGCGCGCCGTCTTCGCCCTTGAGGTGCACCTCGTAGGTCGGCGCGTGGTCCGGACCGTACTTCCAGATGTCCGGGGTCAACCGCTCCGCGGTGAGCCATTCGCCGACGGCGGCCAGCGCCCTCGACAACGGCGTCTCACGCTCCGGCGGGATGTCGTCCCCCGTGGGCGCGCTCAGCAGAGCCGCGGTCACGAGGTCGTGGTCGACGCGATCGGTCAAGGATCTTCCTCACTTCCCCCGTCTCGAAAACGGGAATACCGGCACGGACGAGGCCGAGCAGTGGTTGGGGACGCGCCACCACGTGCGCGAAGTGCACGCGGATCGCTTCGACGCCGGGGCCGGAGAGCTCGACCGCTCCGGAATCGGCCCAGGTCTCGATGCCTCCGGCGGTCAGCTCGCGCAGCGGGGACCACCGCGAGGACGGGTCCGGTGACACGCCACCGGCGATCAGGTCGAAGTCGAGGGCGACGCAGCGCCGAACCAGCGGCCACCGGTCGAACCTGCGCATGAACAGCCGCTCGTCGGCAGGCGCGTTCTGGTTCGACCGCCACAGCACTTCGGCCTGGGCGAGTTCGAGCACCGCCCGCTCGGTCGCCTCCACCAACGTCGACGCGGCGCCGACGCCGGTGGCCGGCATGAGCCTGCCCTGGTGGCGCGTGATCGCCAGGACCGTCGGTGTCCCGGACACGAACCCGATCGGGACCGTTCGCACGACTCCGTCGTGCTGCCCGCTATCTCGCTGCGGCACCTCGGATTCCGGAGCTCCGCGCAGGCACTGGTAGAGGAAGGTGCCGTAGTTCAGCAACTCGGTCAGCTCGAGCAGCGCACCCCGCAGCGCGGCCTGCGCCGACGGAGCGACGGCCCAGCCGATCGTGCTGGAGAGCCTGGCGGCGGACGGCCACAGCGTGGCCGACCGCAATTCCACGTCGGACACCCACGGCGACGACCAGAACATCGGCACCTGCACCGTGCCGTCTCCCGCCAGCGACCGGTATCGGCGAACGCGGCAGTTCTCGGGAGCCGCTCGCACTCCGTCCGCCAGCGGATCGGGTGCGGGACGTGGTTCCGGGGGCGTCGGCGGGCGGGCTTCCAGCGCGAAAGGGGTGCAGGCCAGGAGTCGTTCCACTGCTTCGGAAAACGCCTTCTTCCGTGCGACGGCCTCGGATTCGGCTGTTCCATAACCATCGGCCGAACCCGTTCCCGATTCCGGATCCACCGTGCACCGCACCGTCACCGTGCGGTCGGTGGAAGAGGAACACGTGCGGTAGGAGACCTCCCGCAGCGCGCACCGCGTCACCGATTTCCTGGCCATCGCCCGCTCTCCCCTGATCGCCCAGCCCGCCGACATCGTGCTCAGCGGTTATGCGTGATCAACCGCTGACTCGGTCACTCCACCGAGCCGTTCTCGTCGGACCACGAGCCCCAAGACTCGAGCTCGCGCATCTCCAGCTCGCTCAGCTCGGCGTTGTTGGGGTCGTCGTTCAGGAAGTCCGCGGTCATGCAGTCGAAGACAACAGCCGGTCCCATGATTCATTCCTTTCGATTCCACTAGAGTTGTTCTGCTCTTTCCCCGATCCGTTCACGGGGCCGATCAACCTCCTTCCGCTAGACGGACTGGCGTGAGGGTCAGGGGTATTTGCGCGCGAGGCCGCTTGGGCGTTCCCTGCGCGGGCGGCGCCCGGTGCGCGGAAGGATTCTCACGCACCGCGAGCGCGATCACCTTCGTGTTCTCCACGAACACCCACCGGCGACGCTCCCATTCCCGGAGCGTGTCCAGCACCGCCTGCCCCTCGAACCCTTCAGCCTCAAGATCCCGGAGACGCTTACCTCCGATCAACGCCCGGTACAACCGGGCATCCGCCCCGGTCAACGACACCACCCGCTGCTCCAGACCCGGCCGCCGATCCGTCAGCACCACCCGGGAAAAACCCAACCGATACGAAAAACGAGCCGACCCGTGATGCGCCCGCCACAACCGCACCCGCGCCGCCAACCGACGCCGCAACTCACCATTCCGCTCATCATCTTCGAACTCACCCTCAAAATGATAAGCAATGTTCCACAAATCCTCATCCGACAAACCAGGATAAGCAAACCGATACCCCGGAAACGGACTCGACAACACCAACCCGAAAGACTCCGGAGACTCCACGTACGGACTGAACCGGTCGAACCGGGTCAGCGTGACGTGCGGCGGGGTGAGGTGGGACAGCGAGGCGATGACGTCGACCTGCTCGCGAATCGACGACGGCGACTCTCCCGGATACCCGGTGAGGATGTTCCAATCGGCCCGAACGTCGTACTCCGCGCAGCCGAGGAGGAAGCGCACGTTCTGAAACGCCGTCGACCCCTTCTTCAACGCCCGCAACCCCTCCGTGCTCAAACTCTCGATCCCCGGCTGCACCGACCGCACCCCCGCCCGCCGCATCCGACGAACATCAGCCCACTCCATGTTCGCCTTCACCTCGAAGAACAACGAGTGATCCGTCCCCAACTCCTCCACCAACGGCAACGCCGAATCCAAATAACCCATGTCCAAGATGTTGTCCACCGCAAAAAAATCCAACACCCCGTACCTACTCATCAACTGCCGCAACTCACCCGCCACCGAATCCGGATGCTTACTGCGAAAACGCATCGTCGCACCATTCAAACCACAAAACGTGCAATGCGTCTTCGCACCCCACCAACACCCCCGCGAAAACTCAACCGGCAACGTCACCTCCGGCTCCAACTCGGCCACGCCCACCGCCCGCAGCTGCTCGAAGTAGCCGTCGTAATTCGGCCGCGGTGCCGCCAGCCTGTCGGCGGACAGGCCATCAGAGGTCGGCGCCGAGGACGTCGCCCCCTCGCGACGAGCCAGGAGCCTGCCGGTCGACTCCGGGGACGCGCCGGCGGCGACCTGCTGCAACAACGCCACGAAAGCGTCCTCACCCGGACCGTCGACCACCGCGTCCACCTCCGGGAAATTCGCCAGCAGCGCACGCCCCATCGGCCCCTCGCAATTGCTGCCACCCAGCACGATCGTGCCGCCGAACCCCTCCTCCCGGAGCCGCCGCGCCACCGCCAGAGTCGCCCCGTTCTGGCTGAACATCGTGGTGAACCCGACGACGTCCGGCTCGCTGCGCAACAACGCCGCCGTGGTCCGCTCGACGTGCCGATCCGCCACCTCCCGAAGCGAACCGATCAACGAGATCGACGACTCGTCCACCCGCTTGGAACGCAGCAAGGCCAGGTAATCCGAATCGGACGCCCCCCGCCGCCTGCTGTATATCCAATCCCCGACCGACAAGTGGTACAGCTTCTCCGAGACGAGTTCGTACCCGTCCGCCCATTCGGCTTTCCCGAAACCGAGCATTCGCTGCGCCAGCCCGTAGAAATCCAGGTAGGCGTAATGCGAGTCCGCATGCCACCCCTGCGCCTCGGCGACCGAACGCAGAATCCCCACCTGGATCGACGGCCGCGTCACGCTGTTCCACGGCATCGACACGAGCGAAACGCGTCCAACCATGCTCACGAAATCATCTCCCCAGCCGCAACAGCGCCAAACCATCTCCAGGAGGCGCAGTTCCCAGGACCCATACTGGGAGCCTCCGGCCCGGTCGTCAATAGTTTCGAAAAAGCCCGACCCGGGCCAGCCCGGAACAATACTAGAAGTTCACCCGATCGGCCGCAGCGCTCGTTTCGGAAATCGGCGCGCCATTCCGATCCGGGCATCGGACACACATACCAGGGCCCTCACCGCGAACGCGCAAGCAGGGAAGAATCGATTCACCCAGCAGCAGAACAGAGATCATTTCGAAATCGTCCATCCGGCAATCGAACCCCCGCAGCACGTACCGCCGAAAACCCCGGAAAGAGTCGCGCGAGCGCGCAGAAAAGGAACCGCGCACAAGAACACCACGCGCGCAACGAACCAGCAATCCCGCATTTTTGCGGATTCGACCGGTCATGTGCTCGGCAACGACCACCGCCCCATTGCCCGGTTACCCGACCGAGCGTCGCAGGCTCACGACTCCATCCGGCGGAACCGGCGCCGGCGGCTTGCGATGACAATGCGGCAGCCGGTACGTTGCGGCCACTGGGGTGAATCGTCTGGATTGTGCGTCGCTCGTGCTCGAACGGTGACGACCTACTCGTGCATCGAACTCCGCGAGCGCCGGACGCTTCTGCCGCTCGAAATCGCCCGACGACGGAAATGGTGATGACCATGCCGAGCATCCGATCCAGGCACCTCGCCTCATGAACCGCGCACGTGCCCTCTCCGGGCCGGGCGGCCCCGCTCTCGCCGAGTCCCCTTCCGCGCACCACCGGAACAGACGAACGATGCCGAGCACATCCGCGACCGTCGTCTCCCACCGGCGGACCGTCGCATGAAGATCACTTTGACCGGAGCGGCGGAAACGCTGCTGGCACCGCTGTTCGCGCGCGCAGTGGACGCCCAGTCCGACGATCCGCTGCTCGGGGACACCGCAGCCGCCGAGATCGTCCGCGAACTCGACTACGACTTCAGCCGCCTGCGAGTGCAGCAGGCCACCGCGGTCGGCGTCGCGCTGCGCACGCGTTTCTTCGACCGGTGCACCAAGAACTTCCTCGGCGACCACCCCGAGGCGACCGTGCTGAACCTGGGGTGCGGCCTGGACACCCGCGGGCAGCGCATCGCCCCCGGCCCAGGGGTCAACTGGTTCGACGTGGATCAGGCCGAGGTGATCGAATTGAGGTCGCAGCTCTTCGACGTCCCAGCCGGGCACCGGTCGATCGCCGCGTCCGTCACCGAAACGGGCTGGCTGTCCGAAGTGCCGACGGATCTTCCCGTGCTGGTCGTGGCAGAAGGGCTGTCGATGTACCTGCCCGCGGACGAGGGACCCCGGATGCTGCGCGACATCGTGGCGCACTTCCGCGGCGGCGAGGTGGTCTTCGACTCCTACTCGCGATTCGCGGTGCGGATGACCCGCCCCCTGCCGGTGTTCCGGGAAACGGGTGCGCGACTCGCCTGGGGCATCAACGATCCTCGTGAAGTGGTGCGCGCGGTACCGGAACTGCGGCTGATCAGTGCGATCGGGGCGCACCACACCGCGGAGCGGGCCGACCGGGAGCGGCTCCCGACCGCGTTGCGGCGACGGCTCTGGTTCGACGTCCAGGTGATGGGGCGGCTTCCGATCATGCGGAACATCGGGCACCTGTCCCGGTTCTCCTTCGGCGAGTAGCGGTCGGCGGCGCGGCTGGACGAAAGCGATCAGGCACCTGAAGGCCGGATAGGACCCGCGTGCCTCCGGCGCTAGGCACGTTCTTCCTCGGGCGCCGCCCACGCGGAGGATTCGGCCGCGCTCCGCCGACCCGCCCCGCCGTGGAGCTCAAGAGGATTTGAATTTCGAACACATCGTGATCACCCACTTTCCAGCCTGCGCAATCAGCGCTGATCCGATCGGGTGGCCAATCCGAAAATAGCTGGTTCCAACGCCGAACGATCCATCATAATTTCGCCACAACCACCCGGTTGTGAGAGTGGCATCGAATCACTGGGGCAGTCGGACGCAGGGCATCGACCCCGTCATGTTAATTGCGCCAGCAATCCAATGAAGGAGATTCCGTCATGGGTGTAGTGATTCTTCTGGTCGATCACGCCGAATCGTTGGAGCTCGCCGATCAGCGGCTCTCCCAGCAGGAGGAGCTGCTGCTGACCGACTCCACCGTCGACGCAGAATCCGAATGAGCGCGAGCCCGTTCCCGCGTCATTGATCTCGGGACGCGCTGGGGGCGCTGGGTTCCGCTCGCGCGGGCCCAGCGTCGCTCAACCGAATTTCGCACACCACGAGGACGTACAGCACGGAAATCCAGGGGGCACGGGTGAGCGCTGGAACGACGGCGGCGAACGGGGATCGCCCGGCAGCTCTGGTCGCTCCCGGGACAGAACGCGAGATGCCGCTGGAACACGCCGAGCAGCGGGCGCACGACGCGGCGTCGGCGTTGGGGCTGCACCCGCGGACACAACGGCTCGGGACGCGCGACGGCCTGAGCCTGTGGATGTGCACGTTGTTCGACGCCGAGGGGCGGCCTGTCCCGAAAGGCGAGGGCGGCGGCAAGGGAACAGATGCCGAAGCCCGCGTCGGCGCGCTGTTCGAGGCATTGGAACATCACGTGACCGGACCGGCTTCCTTCGATGTCCGGCAGGTCGTGTTCCGGTCCGGTGCCGACTTGGCAGCGGGCCCCTTGGCCGGGGAAGCCTGTGCGCCGGTGCTGGGCGAGTTGCCACGAGTGGCCTGCCACGACTACACCCCGCTGACCGGTCCCGCGGATTCCTCCCCGTTGCCGGTTCCGCTGGCGCTCACCACGAGCTGGTACCTGGATCGACCGGAATGCCGCGCAGCGGCCGGCGACGAGGCCGACTACCGCGAACTGACCAGGTACGGCACCAACAACGGTTCGGCGATCGGCACGACTCCTGCCGAGGCGCTGCTGCACGGGCTGAACGAGTGCATCGAACGGGATGCGCTGTCGTTGCTGCTGGCTCAGTGCTTCCTCGCCGACGACCACCGAATTCGCGTGGTCGAGCCGGCGAGCCTTCCCGAAGAGCTCGCAACGGCGCACCGCATTGCCGAAGCGGTCGTCGGCGCTCCGGTGTCGCTGGTGCATGCGACGACCGACATCGGGGTGCCGACTTTCTTCGCCTACACGAACAAGGCGGTGCACTCGGAAGGCCGTTTCGGTGGCGGGTGCTCGCTGTCCCCGCGCTACGCGGCGTGGCGCGCGCTGTGCGAGTTGGTGCAGCTGCACTTGGGTGCCGCGGCGTTCCCGGAGCGGATCTACCCGACACCGACGGCCGCGTTCGCGCGGTATCCGCGCCTGCGCGCTTGCGCCGAGGCGGATATGAGCGCTCACCTGAACCGAGCCCAGCGGATCAACTTCCCCGGCGGACAGGGACCAGCTGCTGATGCTTCCGCGCAAGCGCACACGGTCATCGACCGGCTCGCCGCAGCCGGGCATCCGCCTTTCCACCGCGTTGTCGCCTCGCTTGCCGGAGGCGTGACGGCGGTGCGGGTGTTCGTTCCGGGGTTGGAGCGGTTCATGAGCGTGCTGTGCGGTTTTCTACTGGTGCCCGGCCCACGTGGGCGCCTCGCGGTGCGGCAATCCGGTCGATGACACGGCCGTGGGAGTTCTTGCGCCGGAGCGGACGGAACGCGCGCGGCAATTCCGGGACGGAGTTCCGCTGGCGCTCGAACCCGGCGGCCGACGACATCATCTTGATTCCTCGCATTGATCACCCGATTGGTAGAATCAACGACTCCACCGCCGAAAAATCGGGGCGTTCGCGAAGATCGCCGGAAACATTTGGCATACTTGCCCGGTGCTGATCCGATATCTGCTTTCGCACGGGCTCTCGCTGCTCGGGAACTCCATTGCGGCGATCGCCCTCCCTTGGCTGGTGCTCATCCGCACCGGGGACGCCGCGGTGGCCGGCATGGTCGCCGCAGTCAGCGCACTCCCGATGTTGCTGGCCGCCGTGACCGGAGGCGTGATCATCGATCGCTTCGGCCGGCGGCGGTCGTCGGTGGGAGCGGACATCGCCTCCGCGGCGGCTGTCGCCGCGCTGCCGCTGGTCGACCAGCTCTCCGGGCTCACCGTCGCCTGGTTCGTCGTCCTGGGCGTCGCGGGCGCGATCTTCGACGTACCTGGGATGACAGCGCGGGAAGCGCTCGCACCCGACGTGGCCGCCGCCGCTGGTGTCAGCATCGAGCGGCTGGGGGGTCTGCGGGAGGGGATCAGCGGCGTCGTGCTGATCGCCGGCCCGGCCGCGGCCGGTGCAGCGATCTCGTTGCTCGATCCGGCGACCGTGCTGTGGGCGACGGCGGGCTGCTCAGCCCTCGCCGCGTTGACCACGGCGACGCTGCCCGCGGGCGTCGGTGCCGCGGCGAAGACCGAGCGCGAGTCCGGCTCTCGTCGTCGTCGCGCGCTGAACGATCTGGTGCACGGCTTCAACGCACTCCGCGGAGACCGGGTCATCGCCACGCTGACCTTGGTCTCGACGGGAAGCTTGTTCATCATCGGCCCGTTGCAGAACCTGGTTCTCCCGGTGCACCTCGTGGCGATCGACTCGCCAGGAGGTTTCGGCCTGGTCGTGGCCTTCATGGCCTTGGGCGGAATCGCCGGATCGAGCGTGTACGCCGCAGTCGGAGCCCGCTTCCCGCGGCGCACCTTGTTCGTGTTCGTGCAGATCACGACCGCCGTGGGCACAGTCGGCATGGCCCTGCTGCTCCCGACACCGCTGCTGCTCGCCGCCGCCGCGGTGGCCGGGTTCGGGGCCGGTCCGCTGCCCGCGCTGCTGCTCGTGCTCGTCACGGAGCGCATTGCGGAACAAGCGCGCGGACGGGTCATGGGCTTGCAGAACGCGGTGACGATATCGGCGGTGCCGTTGGGGACGCTCGCGTCCGGGCTGCTGATCGAGGGGATCGGCTTGCGGCCCACCGGCGCGTTGCTCGGCGCCGCGTGGGTGTTGGTGGCGGTGGTCACGCTGCTCCTGCCGACACTGCGCGACCTGGATGCGGAGCCGGACGTCGCCGTCGCGCAGGAACGGTGACTCACGCGCCGCGGCCCGTCGGGGCTCCGGTTCTACGAGCCCGGCGGCCGGCGTCAACGCCGCCGGGCTCGTGGTCGGACGAACGGACAGGTGAACCGGTTACCCGCGAACGGTTCGAGGCAGTGATCTCCTCCGCGAATCGCGAAGCGGATCGGCCGGAACGCGGTAGCTCCGCCCGGGACTCGAGCGGAGCCGCCGCAGGCCGTTCCAGGTCGCGGCAGCTCATCTCGATCGAGCACTGCCGGACGTACTGGTCGAGCACGGTCGCCACCGGGTTGCGCATGTTGCCGTAGGACGCCATGAAGTGGGTCAGGGCCAGGTTGCGGTCCCCGTGGGCCGCTTCGGAAGCGGCCACCTCCTCATCGACCCGCAAGTCCGGGTTGCCGCTTTCGGCGCGCAGGAAAGCGAGCAGTTCACCGGTGGCATCACCCGCCAGCGAAACCAGCTCGTCCGTGACCGTCAACGCGCCCGCGTTGATGAACGGGTTCCGCGGAATCCCCCGTTCGTGCTCCAGCTGGACCAGCGAGTTGAACGCATTGCCCGACGGCTCCCGCCCGACCCGCCTCCACAACGACTCGTCACCACCACCGGCCAGCACGAGCGCGAGGGTGAAGACCTTCGAGATGCTCTGCGCCGAGAACGGCGCCTCCCACTCACCGGCCCCGTGCACACGACCCTCGAGATCGGCGAACGCGATACCGAAACGGCCCGGGTCGACCCGCGCGAGCGCCGGGATGTAATCCGCGGCCGACCCCGCTCCCCGCAGCGGAGCCACCTCATCGACGATCCGCCCGAGCAACCGGTCCAAAGCAGCGAATTCCCGACCGTGCTGCGGAATCCCATCCGATCACGGTGGTGGTAGCGGGCCGTCGAGGACGCGGTCGACAGCCGCTCGCGCGTCCACGACACCGTGCCCGTACGACGGGTTGGGCCACGGCAGGCCGCCCTCGCCGACGGACGTGCTCGCCGTGTCCTCGATGACCTGCTTCACCTGCGCCGCGGTCAGCTGCACGTTGCAGGAGATGAGCAGCGCCGCGACGCCGGAGACGAACGCCGCGGCGGGTGAGGTCCCGGTCGACGAACCGTATTGCGGGGAACCGAAGCTCGCCCACAGGTCCAGGCCCGCGATGTTCTTCCCCGGTGCGGTCACGCTGATGTGCGTGCCGGTGTTCGACCCCTGCGAGCCGCCCTGCACCCATCGGAACCGCTGCTTCTGGATCGCGCCGACCGCGATGACGCCGGGATAGGCGGCGGGGTAGAGCGGGACGTTGTTGTTGAAGTTCCCCATCCCCGCGACCAGCACCGTCCTGGCCTGCAACGCGTACTGCACGGCGTCGCTGAGGTGCTTCGCGTTGGCGGGGCTGTACAAGCTGAGGTTGACCACGTGGGACCACTCCCCGCCCCATTTGACGGCCTTCGCCAGCTCGTCGGTGTTCAAAGCGCTGCCCAGTTCGCCGGTGACCTGGTGGAGCGTGCGGCACACGACCCGGCCGGCCCGGATGGCCCCGGCCCAGGTCGTTCCGGCGACTCCCACGCCATTGTTCGTGGCGGCCCCGAGGATGCCCGCCATCGCGGTGCCGTGGCCCGCCTCGTCCTGCGGATCGTCGTCGGGGGTGGTGAAGTCCCCGACGCGCTGGAAACCGGCGGGTACCGACGGGTTCTCGCAGAAGTCCCAGCCTCCCAGCAGCCGCGGAGCGAGATCCGGATGCGACTTGTCGCAGCCGCTGTCGATCACGGCGATCTTCGTGAAACCCGCTCCCTTCTGCCGATCCCAGGCCAGCGGTGCGCGAATGGCGTCCAACCCCCACTGCTCGGCCAGCTTCGGGTCGTTCGGCGTCACCGCCGGGCCACCCATCCCGACTCGTTCGACGTGGGCGACGCCCGGCGTGGTGGCGAGCACTTGGATGATCGTGGCCAGGTCGACGGTGCCCGCGAAGCGCACGACGTAGGTACCGCGCATGCTCTCGAGCAGCGCGGGGTCCACGTCGTACGGCTCGATCTCCCGGTAGAGCCGGGTGATGGACTGCACCTGCAAGAACTGCAGCGCGGCGTCGACCAGGTCGACGCCGAAGCTCGTGAAGACCCCGTCCTGGACGCTGTCGGGCAACGACGGTGGGACCAGCGCGTTGGCTTCGGGCGTGAGCTCCACCGCGATCTTGTCGGGCGCGTAGATCTCGACCGGCATGGCCGCCCTCCTCTGCTTCCCGGGGGTGCCACTGCTGCGCGCGCGGCACCCGTGTGCGAGTGCCTGTTCAACTGTGCTCACTTCGCCGGGAGCTCGGAGTTCACCCCTCGCCGCGCCGGCTCTCCGGCCACATCCGGATCTCCCCCAAGGTGACCGGAACGATGTCGCTGACGTCGATGGTGAACCGGTGGACCCTGCCCGCGCGGTCGTCATCGTCGGGGTCGACGTAGCGCAGCGCGATCTCCCAGCAGTCGCTGCCCATGCGGCAGAACGGGCTCTTCTCGACGTCGATCGAATCCAGCTCCATGCCCGCGGCCATCGCGGAAGCGAGTGCCCGCACGGCTTGGATCGGGTTCGTGGCTGCGAAGTTCAACGCTCGGTCCGGGGGACGCCGCCCCAGGTTGCGCTCGGAGAAGTAGATCCGCTCCAGGAACTGCCGCACGGGCACCTTGAGCCGATCCGTGCGCTGGACCTCCACCCCGGCGGCGGCGATGGCCTGGTCCACCAGGTGATCGATGTTCCACCCGCACAGCCCCCGCTTGTGCACGATCTTGACGACCGGCACGAGCTGCCCGGACAGCAGGGCGACACGGCGGGCCACGACGTGGCCGGGCACCGCGACCCGCTCGATGGTCATGCTCGGCGGGGCGCCGTTCGACGCGGTGCCAGCGCCGCCGGGTTCGCCACTGTCCTCGGCGTCGAGCGGTTTCACCGAGACCGCCGCGGACTGAGCCGCCAGCAGCGCCACCAGCTGCCGGTGGATCGGGGCGGCGTAGGAGCCGGCGGGCCGGAGCGCGTAGGCGGGAACGTCGTCCGCGGCGCGCAGCGTCCAGGTCAGCCCTTTCGCCGCCTCCGGTACTCGCACCAGCAGCCGGACGAGCTGGCGGACGTCGTAGGGGTCGGCTGCCTGGACGCCGAGGTGCTGCCGGATCGCCGCGCTGAACCAATCCCGCCGGGTTTCGCCGTCGAAGTCGTAACCGAGCGAACCCAACGCGTAGACGAGGTGCTTGCGCCTGCGGCCAGTCGTGCCGGCGGCGGGCACGACCGAATCGGCCTCCGGAACGGCGGTGGCCTCGATGCCCGTCCGCGCGCAGCCGGAGGACGCAGGACGGACGAGCCGCATCGCCGCCGGGATGTCGAGCTGGCCCGCGAGGCACCGTTCGGGATCGCCCTGGGCCTGTTCGGGCGCGCACCGCGCGGCCCCGCGGATCAGTGCGTCGCGCACCGCGATCGAATTCGCGGGCAGGCCGTTCTCGCGCCGCAGGCTCGTCAGCAGCGCTGCGACACCGCTGACGACGGGAGCCGCCACGCTCGTCCCCTTGTGGCTCGCGGTCCCGCCGCCCGGTTCAGCGGCGCGCACCATGTCGCCGGGAGCCGTGACGCCGTGGTCGCGGTACTGCGGCCCCCAGTTGCTGAACTTGAACACGGTGCGCTGCCCGTCGAAGGCCCCGACGGCGAGCACCTCCGGCAGCACCGCGGGTACCGCCCGGTGCTCGCCGTGGTCGTTGCCCGCCGGAGCGACGATCAGGACACCCGCTCGCGCCGCCTGTCTGATCGCCCGCTTGAGCAGGTCGCTGGTGTCGTCGGACCGCGTCGGGTGCGTCCCGGAGAAGTGGATGACGTTCGCGCCCTCGCCGACCAGGGCGTTGATGGCGCGGGTCGCGTTCATCGGGTCCAGCGCCGTTGCCTCGTCGCGCAGCGCCGGGACCACGAGACCCCGGCACCTGGGCGCCAGTCCCCGCACCGGGCCGCCGTGCTGGCCGAACAGCATGCTGGCCACGAACGTGCCGTGTTCTACGTAGGGCTCCTCGGGCTCCACCTGAGGCAACCAGCTGGGCTCGATCAGGGTGAGGTCGGCGCCGCGGAAACACGGGTGGGCGAGATCTGGCGGCCCTTCGACGAGCCCGATGGTGACTCCGGGATCGCCGAGCGTCTCCCGCCACAGCTCCCGGACGCCAGGGAGGTCCTCGATCTCGGCGGCCCGGGCGGGCGCTCGCGCCGGGCCGGGCATCAGCCGCGGCCCGGCCGGGCCGACACCCGCATCGCTGCGGCGCCGGGCATCGCGAACCACTGCGGGTCGTTGAAGTTGGCGTCGAGTCCCAGCATGACCTGCATGGTGACCTTCTGATCATCGGTCAGTTCATCGACGTCGCCGAAGAACTCCTCGGCGCGGACCAGTTCCGGTCGGCGGACCGGTGGGGCTTGGACCGGGAAGCTCATGACCGCCCCCTCCTTAGCATCGTCAGGACTCCTGCCAGGTTCGCGGCTCGCCCACGGCGACGGGCACGAGGTCGCTGACATCGATGGTGTAACGCCACACCCGTCTCGCCCGCTTCGAGTTCTCGGGGTCGAAGAACCGCAACTTCACGTCCCAGCTGTCGCTGTCGACTCGCCCGTACGGGCTCTTCTCGACCTCGACGGAATCGAGGAACATCTTGTCCTTGGCCGCCCGCGACAGCGGGGTGATGTTGTTGAACGCGTTGGTGGCGGCGGCGTTCAACGCCCTGTCCTGGGAAATGGTGCCGAGATTGCGCAGGTCGTAGTAAATCCGGTTCAGGAAGTCGCGCAGCATCTCCTCGACCTGCTGTTCCAGAGACGCCTCCGGATCACCGGTCTGCTGCTGGGTTTCTTCCTTCCCGAGCGCGGGATTCGCCCGGAACGCGGCAACAGTGGCTTCCTTGATGAGCTTGTTCACGTTCCACCCGAACACGCCGCGCGGCTGCTCCGCGTCCACGACGGGCACGGCCTGCCCGGAGAACAACTTGACCGTGCGGCCCGCGAGGCGGCCGGCCAGGCCGACGCGTTCGATGCGCGGCACTCGGCCCTGGCTTCCCGGCTCCCTCGCGAGCTTCCGCGCGAACCGCGGTTCCGCGTTCAGGATTTCGCCGACCCGCGGATATCCGTCCGCGGCCAGTTGGCCCGCCAGCAGGAAGATGAATTCGTCGTACACCGAAGCCGCGTACGGGCCGCTAGGTTCGAAGCTGTAGATCGGCGTGAGTTCGAGGTTCAGCGTCCAGATCAGCGCCTTGGCCTCGTCGGCCCGTTTGACGAGGTGCTCCAGCATTTGCACCGGATCGTAGGGGTTCGCGGCGATCTCGACGGAGTCGGCGGTGCCGCTGATGTCGGTCTGATCGATGCGCGCATTCCGCAACATCTGATATCCAGGGTTCTTGTCATCCGGCGCGATTTCCCCGGAGTGGTACTCGCCGCGCTCGATGTCCCCGCCGCTGATGCCCTTCCACTCCAGGTCCTCGTCGACCAGGTAGGCGTGTTCCACGTGCCCGCCCACGAGGGTGCGCCGCTCGCCGCTGGTCCTGATCTCGACCTTGCTGATGGTCGCTTCCTCGATGGTGCTGTCCGAGACGTCGAACCGGCGCGACCCCGGCACCCACTGGGGCGTCATCTGCTGCTTGAACGAGTCTCGTCGCGCCTCGGTGCCGAAGTCGAAACCGAGCGCACCGATCGCGTACACCAGCGACGCGTACGACTCCTCGGCCGACATCACCACTTCGGGCACCGGCTCCGGTCTGGGTGGCAGTGCTGCGGCGGCCGGTGGCAGTGGTACCGCCACCTCGGACGGCTGCGGTGCGTCGGCCGGTGCGCTCCCGCAGGCGCAGTCACCGTCGTCGCCACCGCATCCACACGGTTGCGGTGCGCTCTCCGTCGGTTCGATCTCGATCTCGCCCGTGGTATCGGCCGACAGCGCGGGCTCGTTCGTGGTCATAGCGCTCACTGCCCTTCTAACGTTGAGTTTCCCGGTCAAGAAGCGAAGGCACGCGACGGGATCGTCCAGCTCGCACCGGTCGGCGGCGTCGAGGAGGGCGGTCCTCACCTCGGCCGGATCCGGGTCCCGGCCGGATCGCAGCCGGCGACTCAGCAGCAGTGCGGCGACTCCGGCCACGATCGGCGTGGCCAGGCTGGTGCCGCTCCTGCGGGTGGTACCACCGCCCGGAACGGCGCAGCGGACGTTCTCGCCCGGTGCCAGCAGGCCGTGGCGTTGGTAGTCCGGCCCCCAGTTGCTGGTGCTCATCGGCCGGCCCGCGTCATCCATGGCACCGACCGCGATGACCGAGGGCAGCGCGGCGGGCACGTGCGTGCAGAAGCACCCGTCGTTCCCGGCCGCCGCCAGCACCAGCGCACCGCGGTCCTGGCACCGGCGCACCGCCCGTGCCAGGACGTCCTCGGCGGCGGACTCGGTCAGCTGCCCCCCGCTGATGTTGATCAGGTGTGCGCCGGACTCGGTGGCGAGCTCGATGGCCCTGGCCAGTTCCAGTTGCGAGGTCTTCGGCGCGGAGAAGACCGGGATGATGATCCCGCTGCACCCGGGCGCCACCCCCGGAACGGCGCTGTCCCGCCCGCCGAAGAGCACGCTCGCGACCGCGGTCCCGTGGGACGCGTCGGCGGTCTCGGCACCCACCTCCGGCCAGAGCGCCTCGTCCTGCCGCAGCTCGGCTCCGTCCAGGACGGGGTGGTCCAGGTCGACCGGTCCGTCCAGCACCGCGACGCGGATCCGCTCGTCCCCGGTCGTCTGCTCCCGCAACTCGGCCAGGCCGGGAATGTCGGACAGCTCGCACATCCGAAGACCCTCCTCATCTGGCCGGTCGCGGCGACCATCCGGTGGAGTGCCGGCCAGGCCCGCGAGCCCGGCCGGCGTGTCAGGGAATCAATCGTCGTCGTCCGCCGCGAAGTCGAGCGGAAGATCGACCGGGCCGAGGTTCGCCATCGACTGGCCGGCACCGATTTCGCTGACGGTGACCGCATCCACCGGTTTCCTGGTGACCGGTGCGGAAAGCTGCGGCGACACCGGTTCGGTGAGTTTCTCGTGCATTGCCCTGCTCCCTCCTTCAACATCTGGCGAAATGTCGGATCACATTTCACCGGTGCGCGACCGATCAGAAATCACATCGCGCTTTTTCTGCTCATTCCACGACGCGCGGCGCACGTCAGCGACATCAGTCGTCGTCATCTTCAGCGAAAGCGATGGAGAACGGACCGATCTTGAAGATCGACTGCTCAGCACCGTCCTCGACGGCGGCGACAGCATTTCCCGGCTTCCTGTCCACTGGAGCGGAAAGCTGCGGTGAAACCAATTCAATGAGGTTCTCGGACATCGTCGAAAACTCCTTTCAGAATTGGGACGCCGAGTCGGATCACTCGTCGTCCGGGGCAAAACCGAGCGGGAAATCCCCGATCGTGATGATTGACGGATCGACGCCATCCGCCTCGCCCGCGCCCGAGTCCGGCGACCGCCTGGACACGGGCGCGGAAAGCTGCGGCGAGACCACTTCGATAAGGTCCTCGGACATCGTCAAGCACTCCCTTCACCACTCGATGTGCAGGATCAACGCATCCGGTCCGCCGATCTTCGGCCCTGCGGGGAACCGCCTGCGCCGACTCCCGGCGCGGCTGCCGGGACGGCGCCGAGCGAGCCGGACGGGCACCGCCCGGCCACTCGCCAGGAGACGGTCCCATCCGGATCGCGGGCCTTCGCAGTCATGTCACAAGTGTGCTCGCCGGGCGGAACGGGCGAAACCGACTCCGCATTGCGCGGATGTGCCGCAGACGTTTTCCCGCCGTTCCCAGGACATCTCCGAGATCTCCATCCGACCCCGCCTATTAGGTGTCCGCCACTCGTGGAGCAACGTTTTCAGGAACGATCCGAGAACGTCTTAGAAACACCCGGGTGACGCGACTCGCGCGTCATATTGAGCGATCTTGCGGTCACCCGTGCAACATTGTGTCGGTCCGCCGACGAGCAGTTGCCGGACATGAAGACTGGGGGTAGATGTGGCGTCTTCGTCCACCAGCGCGCACTTGACGCTCCTCGGCGACTTCGCTTTGGTCGCCCGCGGGCAACGGATCAAACTCCCACTCGGAGCGCAGCGCTTGCTCGCCTTTCTCGCGCTGGACGGGAACGCGGAAGTGCCGCGAATGCGCGCCGCCGAGGAGCTGTGGCCGGACAATTCGCTCCAGCGCGCGCTGGCCAATGTCCGATCAGCCGTGTGCCACGGTCGCAGGGTCGCCGACACGACCGTGATCGAGCGGGACGGAACGCGGCTCGCGTTGTCGGACTCGGTCGGCGTGGACTTCCTCGAAGTCCAGCGCCGCACCCGCCAGGTGAACGACGGCGGGTGGGCCCACGCCTGCGATTCCGACCACGAACGCCTGATCGCCTCCCTCGGGTCCGAACTGCTGCCGGCCTGGACCGACGGCTGGTTGGTGTTGAAGCGCCAGCAGTGGGACCAGGTCCGGTTGCACACCCTCGAAACCCTCGCGCGCGATCTCCGCGCGGATGAACGCTTCCTGAGCGCGATGCGCGCCGCGCTCGTGGCCATCGGGATCGCCCCGATGCGCGAGACCGCGCATCGAGTGGTGATCGAGAACCACCTCGCCGAGGGCAACCCGGCAGAGGCCCTTGCGCACTTCCAGCGCTACCGCGCGCTGCTCCAGCGCGAGCTCGGCGTGTCGCCGTCCTCCCGGATCGCCCGGCTCGTCAGCGGTCTCTTCTCGTGCTGACCGGGGCTCGCTGCCGCTCGGCAGGTCGGCTCCGCTCGTTCCATGGCTCAGCGCCCACACCTCGCCGCAGAACCCCCTCGCGTCGAGCTCGCCCCGCCATCGCCGGGCCGAGTCGCGCTGGCCGTTGCCCTGCGGGCGCAGGAGAACCGGTCAGAGGCCGCCGGCCCGGCGGTGGTGTTCGGGCAGGCGGTCGGTGGCTCACCGGGCGCCGGGGCCCATCACCAGCGGAGGCGGCGGAGGTAGTCGTAGCCGACGCGGGCGGTGTTGAGGGCGTCGGTCGGGTTGTCGTGTTCGACGATGAACTCGTGGGCCCTCGCGTGGTCGAAGATCTCGGGGAAGTTCATGGTTCCGGTGCCGGGGTCGGCCATGTCTCCGCTCGGGGTCCGGTCCTTGACGTGGAGCTGGCGGATGCGGTCGCGTTCGGCGTCGATCAGCGCCAGGACGTCCTGGCCCGCGTGCACCGCCCAGTACAGGTCGAGTTCGAAGTGGACGAGCCGCCGATCCGTGCGGTGGCGCAGGATGTCGTACGGGAGCGCACCGTCGATCGGGGCGAACTCGTGGTCGTGGTTGTGGTAGCCGAACCGCAGACCGGCTTCGCGGCACTTGCGGCCCGCTTCGTTGAGCCGGTCGGCGAAGGCGCGCCAGCCGTCGGCGGTGTCGAACTCCGCGTGCGGGACGACCAGGTAGCGGTGGCCCAGGGTGTGCGCGTCCTCGATCAGCGCGTCGACGTCGCCTTCGAGGTCCGCGTGGCCGGAGGTGGCGCGCAGTCCGAGGTCGTCCAGGATCGTGCGGAATTCGGGGGTGGTGAGTCCGTGCGTGTCTGCCGTTTCCACGCTGCGGTAGCCGATGTCGGCGACCTGGCGCAGCGTCGCCGCCACGTCCGCGTCCAGCTGCGCGCGCAGCGTGTAGAGCTGGATGCTGATGGCCTGGTGCGGGATGCGGCCGTGGTGGGCGGCGGCTGCGGCGGTGGTCGTCGCGGCGCCGGTCGCTCCGGCGGCGGCCAGCAGTGCGGCGGTGTGCAGCAAGGTTCTGCGGGGCAGCGGCATGAGTGGTCCTTTCAACGGCATCGTTGTCAGCGGATTCCGTGCAGCTGGAGCACCAGGTCGTGGACGTCGGTGGCGGCGAGGCGGCCGGTGCGTTCCACGGCGGCCGGCGCTCGCGGGTCGGAGCACAGCAGGACCGGCCCGTCGTCCGGGTCGTCCGGCAGGCGGCCGTGGGAGCCGCGGACGACGCGTCCGTCCAGCGGCACGACGTTCATGGCGTAGCGCAGGCCGGTCTTCTTCTTGGCGAGGTTCATCGCGGCTTTCGCCTTCACCCAGCGGTCGTCGGGATCGAGGAACAGCTCCGCGGGGTCGTAGCCGGGTTTGCGGTGGATCTCCACTCCCCTGGCGAAATCGGGGGCCCGGTCCTGGTCGAGCCAGTAGTAGTAGGTGAACCAGGAGTCCGGTTCGGCGACCGCGACGAGGTCGCCCGCTCGCGGGTGGTCCAGGCCGTAGCGGGCCTGCCTGGTCCGGTCGAGCACGTCGTCGACGCCGGGAAGTGCCGCGACCAGGTCGCGGACCCGTGGCACGTCGGAGGGGTCGCGGACGTAGACGTGCGCGGTCTGGTGATCGGCGACGGCGAACGCCCGGGAGGCCCACGGGTCGAGGTACTCCATGCCCGCCTGGGTGTGGACTTCGAGCAGGCCTTCCCGCCGCAGTTCCCGGTTGACGTGGACTTGGCGGTGCACCGGGGTGATGCCGTATTCGCTGAGCACCACGACGGTCGCCGCCGCGTCGCGCGCCTGCGCGAGCAGCCCGGCGAGGGCTCCGTCGACCTCGGCCGCCGCCGCGCGGGCCTGGGGGCTGCGCGGGCCGTACCGCTGCAGGTCGTAGTCGAGGTGCGGGACGTAGCACAGCAGCAGGTCGGGGCGGTGCCGGCGCAGGATGCGGCCGGCCGCGGCGGCGATCCACCGGCTGGAGGCGATGCTCGCCGTCGGGCCCCAGTAGTGGAACAGCGGGAACGCGCCGAGTTCGGCGGTGAGGTCGTCGTGCAGGTCCGGCGGCCGGGTGTAGCAGTCGGGGGATTTGCGGCCGTCGGCGTGGTAGATCGGGCGGGGTGTCACGGTCCAGTCCGTGCTCGCTCCCATCGCGTACCACCAGCACACGTTCGCCGCCGTGTAACCGGCGTGGCTGCGGCGCGCGGCGTCCCAGACCTTGTCGCCGTGCACGAGCCGGTTGTGCTGGCGCCACAGGAAGACCTCGCCGAGCTCGCGGAAGTACCAGCCGTTGCCGACGATGCCGTGCTCGGCGGGCATCGTCCCGGTCAGGAAGGTGGACTGGGCGCTGCAGGTGACCGCCGGGAGCACGGTGCCCAGTTCGGCCTGCCACCCGTCGGCGGCGACGGCCCGCAGGTTCGGCATGTGGGCCAGCAGCGCCGGAGTCAGGCCCACGACGTCGAGCAGCAGGACGGGTTTCACCGGGTCCTCCGTTCGTCGAGGAGTCGCTGGGTGAACGACAGCTCCGCAGCGATGCCGTCGACGAGGTCCTCCGGTGGTCCGGGCAGCACGTTCCAGGTGTAGGTCTCCACCTCGATGTCCGGGAGCGGATCCGGGAGCGCGGCCAGGGCGTCGCGCAGCACGTCGGTCGTCGGGCGCACCGGCCCTTCGGCGGCCCAGTGCACCGGCACGTGGAAGTGCACGCGCCACGGCCCGGTCCCGGGGAGTTCGCCGAAGGCCTGGGGCAGGTCGTCGCAGGAGCGGATGCCGTCGGCGGTGCGCTCGCGGACCTGGTGCAGGTAGCGGGGTTCGGCGTAGCGGGCGAGTGCGTCGCGCGCCGCGGCGGGGTCGTCGACGTGCAGCGCGGCGGAGGCCTGGACCTTGACGACGTCGACGCCGCTGTCGGCGATCGCGCGCACCGTCGCGGCCGGGTCGGCGAAGGACACCGCCAGGTGGCAGGTGTCCAGGCAGAGTCCGATGTAGTCGGTGTCGCAGCCGGGAAGCCACGCCAGCGCGTCCGCGACGGAATCCAGCAGGCACCCGGGTTCCGGTTCCACTGCGAGGCGCACCCGGCGGCCGGTCCGGTCCTCCAGCAGCCGCAGTTCGGCGGCGACCTGGTCGAGGTGCCGCCGGGCCGCGTCCTCGTCGTGGGTCGTCCACGGCGTGCGCCATCCCAGCGGGAGCGTGGAGATGCTGCCCCGGCCGCCTTCGGGCAGCAGCTCGGCGAGGATCTCCGCGCAGCGCAGGGTGTAGTGGACGCGCCGCGGATCGGTCCAGCGCGGCTCGTACACCCGGTGCTTGACCACCGGGTCGTGGAATCCGCGGTGGGGGAAGGCGTTGAGCGTGACCGCGGCGAGGCCGTGGCGGTCCAGTTCGGACCTCAGCCCGCGCACCGCGCCCGCGTCCGATGACAGCTGCTCCGCGACGTCCGCCGCCAGCCACAGGCCCACGCCGAGCGCGTCCACGCCGAGCCTCTTGCGGATGGGCGCCGCGTGGTCGGCGAGCTGGGCGCGGACCCCGTCGAGGTCTTCGGCGGGATGAACGTTGGTGCAGTAGGACAGCATCGCTCACTCCTGGGGTCCGGATCCGCGCAGCACGGAGTTGTCGGCGAAGGTGGCCGCGTCGGCGGTGAAGCCGGGCAGCGGGTCGAGGTTGAGCCGCCCGCTCTGCCCGTAGAAGGCGATCGGGTTGTGCCACAGCACCTGGTCGACCTCGGCGTCGGTGAACCCGGCGCGCAGCATCGCCTCGCCGGTGGCGCGCGTCTTCAACGGGTCCGACCGGCCCCAGTCGGCGGCGGAGTTGACCAGCATCCGATCGGTGCCGTGCTCGCGCAGCAGCGCGACCATCCGCTCCTCGTCCATCTTGGTGTCCGGGTAGATCGAGAAGCCCAGCCAGCACCCGCTGTCGGCGACCGCGCCGACGGTGACCTCGTTGAGGTGGTCGACGAGCACCCGCTGCGGCGCCAGCCCGGATTCCCGCACCACGTCGAGGGTGCGGCGGGTGCCGGCGGGTTTGTCGCGGTGCGGGGTGTGCACCAGCACCGGCAGGTCGGCTTCGACGGCCAGCTGGAGCTGGTGGGCGAAGGCGTCGTCCTCCTCCGGGGTCATCGAGTCGTAGCCGACCTCGCCGACCGCGACGACGCCGTCCTTGGCCAGGTAGCGCGGCAGCACGTCGAGCACCTCGCGGCACCGCGGATCGTTGGCCTCCTTGGGGTTGAGCGCGATCGTCGCGTGGTGGCGGATCCCGAACCGCGCGGCGCGGAAGCGCTCCCAGCCGATCAGCGAGTCGAAGTAGTCGGTGAACGAGCCGACGCCGGTGCGCGGCTGGCCCAGCCAGAACGCGGGCTCGACGAGCGCGCGGACCCCGGCGGCGTGCATCGCCTCGTAGTCGTCGGTGGTGCGGGACGTCATGTGGATGTGCGGGTCGAAGATGCGCATCAAGCCTCCAGGAGCGCGAGGGCGTCGTCGGGTACGTCGCGCCCGGCGGCGCGGCGTTCGGCGGCGAAGTCGGCGACCATGCGCCGGAGCTCGTCGTCGGCGCGTCGCCGCAGGCCTGCGACGGCGGTCAGCGGCACCCCGGTGAACAGGCACTTGAGCACGCCGTGGCGCCAGGCGTGATCGTCGAGGTGCCGGGCGAACGGCCCCATCGCGGCGGCGACCAGCCGGATGTCGTTGGTGCGCAAGGCATCCCGCACCAGTTCCAGACCGGTCGCGATCAGCTCCGCGCGGTCCAGTCCGGGCAGGGCGCGCAGCACGCCGCGCCGTTCGGCGTCGTCGCCGTAGCGGTACAGCGCCCTCAGCTCCTCGGCGAGCCGGGCGGGATCGACGCCGCCTGCCAGGGCGTGCAGCAGTCGTCCGCGCGCCTGGTCGTCGACGGTGCCGTGCACGAGTCCGTCCGGATCCTCCTGGTCGACGGGGCCGCGGCCCACGTGGCGGCCCACCGCGGGGAACAGCGTCGAGATGCTCGCCGGTTCCCGTCGCACCGACGCGAGCGCCTCGGCCACCCAGGGCCGCCGCAGGGCGTCGATCGCGCGCCGGGCGACCTGCGGGGCGGCGTGGCCGTGCCGGGGCAGTTCGACGGCGGCGAGGCCGGTGAACCCGGCCTCGGCCAGCGCGTCCAGCGTCCAGGCGAGGTCGAGTTCGCCTTCGCCGAACTCCAGGTGTTCGTGCACACCGGGGCGCATGTCGTCGAGTTGGACGTGCACCAGGCGGTTCCGCAGCCGCCGCACGCATCCGGCGGCGGTGTCCTGCTCCACCGCGACGCAGTGGCCGACGTCGAGGGTGATGCCGAGCGGTTCCGGGTCACCGAGCCGTGCGCACACGGCCAGTGCCGCGTCGACGGTGTCGACGGCCATGCCGGGCTCCGGTTCGAGTCCCAGCACCACGCCGCACCGCGCGGCTTCCTCGACGACCTGGGAAGTTCCGTCGACGAGCCGCCGGACGGCGGTCTCCTCGTCCACATCGGACGGTCGGATTCCGGACCAGAACGACACGACCTCCGACCCGAGGTCGGCGGCGACGCGCACCGCGCGCCGCAGGAAGTCCACCCGGCGCTCGCTGCCGTCGGACACCAGCGTCGGATGGTGCTTGACGTGCGGGTCCAGCAGGTAGCGCGCCCCGGTCTCGACCACGACCGACAGCTCCAGCCGTTCCAGCACACCGCGCACCCGGCGCACCTGCTCGGCCAGGTCCGGGGCGAAGGGATCCAGGTGGTGGTGGTCGAGCGTCAGCGCGACCCCGTCGTACCCGAGATCGGCGATCAGCCGCAGGGCGTCGTCGAGCCGGTGGTGGGCGAATCCGTTGGTGCCGTAGCCGAAGCGCAGCGCGGTCACGTCGCCGACACCTTCTTCCCGGAGCTCCGGACCGCCGGGGGGATCATCGCGAGCAGCGTCGCGGCGGCGAGGTCGTGGCGGGCGGTCAGGGCGATCTGCAGCGGCACCATGCCGTGGATGCCGTCGCGGGTCGCCGCGCGGACGGTGCGCGCGTCCGGGCTGCGGTAGGCCCGCAGCTGCGCCCCGCCGACCTGCGCGGCGTACAGCCCGGCCGCGGCGACGGCCGCGACGCGGTGCCGGCGGGAGGTGCACCGGCCGCTCGCGGCGGCGACCGCCGCCAGCGCGGTGGTACCGACGGCGGCGGCGGCCGTGCGGGGGTCGGCGCCGCGGACTTCGCCGCGCGAGAGCGCGGTGACCGAGCACGTGTGCGCCGCCAGCACCGCCGCCGTGGGCCACGCCGCTCGGGCGCCGCCCGCGCCGAGGAGCACGTCGAGCCCACGGCACGCGGCCATGGCGGCGGGTCCGGCCGCGCCGTCCTTGAACACCACGTCGTATCCGACGACGGCTGCGGCGAGCGCCGCGACGAGCCCGGCTTCCGCCGGCCCCACGGCCGATCCCGCCGCCACGCCGCACCCCGCGAGCACCGCTGCCACCCCGATCGCTCCCCCAGCGCCGACCTGTCCCGACGGGACGGGCCGTTCCGGGCGCTCCACGGCGTCGAGCTCGCGGTCGGCCCAGTCGTTGAGCGCCATGCCCGCCCAGTACAGCGCCACCGAGGCTACCGGGAGCAGCGCGCGGCGCCCCCGCAGGCGGCGTCCGGCGGCCGAAGCACCCGCGGCGGTGTCCCCGAGCACCGTCAGCGCGGCCGGGGCGCGGGTCAGCGAGATCAACGCTCGCAGCCGGGTCATGACCCACCCCCCACGGCCTCGGTGGTGGCCCGCACCCACTCGTGCAAGCCGCGCACCTGGTGGTCGAATCGGTGCTCGGCCGAGCCGAACGGGTCCTTGAAGAAGCAGGCCAGCGCGGTCAGCGGCCCGCGCTGCCCGGCGTGGTGCGCCATCGCGACCAGCCGGGTCAGGTCGAGCACCAGCGGCGCGGCCAGCGCCGAGTCGTGAGCCGACCACGTCAGCTGCAAGGTCACCGGCGAACCGAGGAAGCTCTCAGCGTGGACGTGGTCCCACGCGACCTTGGTCTGGCCGAGATCCGGCACGTTGTCGATGTGCAGCGGCGCGGCGACCTCGCCGCCGAGCAGCGCGTGCAGCCCGCGGGACTTGGATTCCAGCTTGCTGGCGACGGCGCGCGGGTCGGCGAGCGTCGCACCGTCTCCGCCGCCGAGCAGGTTCGTGCCCGCCCACGACCGCACCGCGAGCGCGCGTTCGGTGAACATCGGCGCGAGCACCGAGCGCAGCAGCGTTTCTCCGGTCTTGCCGTCGCTGCCCGCGTACGGCAGGGCGCGCTGCTCGGCCATCCGCCGCAGCGCCGGGATCGCGATCCCGGTCGACGGGGTGAACTCCACGTAGGCGCAGCCCGCCCGCACCGCGGCGCAGGCCGCCACGACGCTGGCCGGGACCTCGCCCGCCGCCAGCACGGCGTCGAGGGCCGCGACGTCACCGATGCCGGCGCCGCGCGGCCACGGCGACTCGGTGGAGGCGACGTTGACGACCACGACCCGTTCCAGGTCGTGCCGCCGCGCGAACGCGGCCATGTCCCCGGCCAGCCGCGCGACCTCGTCGTCCTGAGCGCCCCGGCCGGTGGCCGGGTCGTAGCCGTGTCGCAGCTCCGACTCCGCCTCGGTCAGCTGCGCCGCGACCGCCGAGACCACCCCTGCGGGCAGCACCCCCGCCGACACCAGGGCGTCCGCGGTCTTGTGCAGGTCGGTGGCGGAGATGTCGTGGCCGCCGACGACGATCTCGTCCCAGCCCGGCAGCGGCGCCGAGCCGAAAGCGGGCAGCTCGGTCACGCAGCCGGTCGGACGCACCAAACCCGACCGCAGCGCGGCCAGTCCGACGATCGCCGTGGTCGCCACCGAGCCGCGCGCGCCGAGCAACCACAGCCCGGTGCGGCCCGGTCGTGAGTTCTCGCCCACGTAGTCACCTCCTGGAGCCGGGGGGGGGGGGGGGGGGGGGGGGGGG
>NZ_JAPFGB010000002.1:179832-369394 GCF_026241095.1 Saccharopolyspora sp. NFXS83
GTGCGCGGCTTGCACGAGTGGGTGCGGGCCACCACCACCTGGATCAACGCGGCAGGTCGCCCTTCGCCCGCGCCGAGGAGTCGTCCGGAGGAACGGGCTCGGACACCCCGTCGCCGGTGAAGTGCACCGCGTCGATTTCGAACAAATCGGTCCCTTCACCCACGAACACGAAGAACAGCGGCCCGGAGTTGCCCGGATCGGTCACCGGAACCGGCTCCACGTCCAGGTATTCGCCGCCGGTGCTGGGCACTTGCGCCGTCTGCAGCAGCTCCCCGTCCGGAGCACCGGCTCGGACTTCGATGGTGCCGCCCGGTCCGGCCGCCGAGACCCGGTAGCCGATGCCGTCCACGCCCGTCAGGTTCACCGGGTCGATGGAGATCCAGTCGCCCGCTTCGATGCCGCCGACCTTGCGGCCACCGGCCGCGTCCGGCTCCTCCACCACCTCGACGCCCTGGGCGTCGGTGAAGAACTCGGCCTGCTTGTCCGCGGGCTGCAGCACCACCCGGTCGGTGCCCGTCACGGGTGGCAGGTCCTCGGCGCCGGTGTCGGTGTAATCGGCGGTGATCACGCCGAACACGTCGGCGTCGAGCCCGTGGCCCTCGTCGGCCGGAGTCTCGATCACGCCTTCGCAGCCGACCTCCTCGCTCAGCGGGTGCGCGTGGGTGTCGTGGCCGAGCGCGTAGCTGACCTGCACCCGGGAGCAGTCGATCTGCTCGTCCTCGGCGTCGGTGACGCTGACCCGGAACGGCACCTGCTCGCCGAAGGTGTACACCCCGCCGTCCGGCGGCAGCTCGACGCTGACCTGCGGCGGCGTGTTGCCGACGATGATCTGCACGCTGGCGTGCCCGACCTTGCCGGTCGAGTCGGTCACGGTGAGCTTCGCGGTGTAGCCGCCGCGCTCGTCGTAGGTGAACGACACCGGCCCGTCCGCGGTCGAGTCCACGGTGCCGTCGCTGGTGAAGTCCCACTCGTAGCTCAGCGGCCCGCCGTCGGGGTCGGTGGTGCCCGCCGGGTCGAACTCGACCGTCAGCGGTGCCTCACCGGAGGAGGTGACGTCGGCGCTCAGCTTCGCCCTCGGGGTCTTCGCGTCGGGGCTGTGCTCGATGCGGTACAGCGCCGAGTCGTCCGCGCCGCCGAAGTAGCTGGAGCCGTAGTCCAGCACGTACAGCGCGCCGTCGGGGCCGAACTCGATGTTCATCGGCCGGGTCAGGTCCATCGAGTCGAAGAACGGCCGGACAGCGGCCAGGTTCCCGTCCTCGGCGAGCTCGAACTCCTTGATCCAGCCCCGGTCCCACTCGTAGTTCAGCACCTTCCCGTCGTAGTACTCCGGGAACTTCAGCGGCTCGTCCAGGTCCGGGTCGAAGTGGTACACCGGTCCGCCCATCGGCGACTCCGGCCCCTCGCCGAGTTCGGGCACCGACCCGTCGTCGTAGTCCAACCACGCGGGTTGCGCCGGTGGCAGCTCGACCAGCCCGGTGTTGTGCGGGCTCTCGTTGCGCGGCGCCGCGCAGTCGAAGGGCTGCCCGGACTCGCCGGTCGCGTAGTCGTGGTCGATGAACGGTTCGTTGGCGCCGATGCAGTAGGGCCAGCCGAAGTTGCCCGGCTCCTTGATCAGGTTGTACTCCACGGTGCCGCTGGGTCCGCGCTCCGGATCCGCGGATCCGGCGTCCGGTCCGTACTCGCCGAGGTGGATCCACCCGGTCTGCTCGTCCACGGTGAACCGGAACGGGTTGCGCAGCCCCATCGCGTAGATCTCGGGGCGGGTGCCGTCCGTGCCCGCCGGGAACAGGTTGCCCTCCGGGGAGGTGTAGCTGCCGTCGGCTTCGACGTGGATGCGCAGGATCTTGCCGCGCAGGTCGTCGGTGTTGCCCGCGGAGCGCTGCGCGTCGAAGGCGGGGTTGCGCTCCGGGCGCTCGTCGATCGGGGTGTAGCCGTCCGAGGAGAACGGGTTCGTGTCGTCCCCTGTGGACAGGTAGAGGTTGCCGTCGGCGTCGAAGTCGATCTCACCGCCCGCGTGGCAGCAGGTGCCGCGGTTCGCCGGAACCCGCAGGATTTCCTGCCCGCTCGCGAGGTCGAGCGTGCCCGCGTCGGTGAGCGGGAACCGGGCCAGCACGTTGTGCCCGTCGAAGGGCGCGAAGTCCGCGGCCTCGCCCTCTTCCGGCGCATCGCCGGCGGGGGTGTCCAGCGGCGGCGCGTAGTACAGGTACACCCACCGGTTCTCGGCGAAGCCGGGGTCCACGGCGATGCCCTGCAGGCCGTCCTCGTCGTGGTTGTACACGGGCAGCGCGGCGGCCAGCGTGGTGGTGGCGTCCGGCGTGGTGAGGTACACGTCGCCGTCGCGGGAGGTGTGCAGCACGCGGCGGTCGGGCAGCACCGCCAGCGCCATCGGTTCGCCCAGCTTGGTTTCGCCCTGGGCCAGCGTGATCTGGTCGAACGCCGTATCCGGTGGAGGCGATGCGGCGGACGCGGACGGTACTGCCAGGGCAGCCGCAGTCACGACCGCCAGGGTCGTGGATGCGGCCAATCGTAGGAATCGCACCAGGTCACTCCTCGTCGCTCACGGTCCCGGCGGCATCGCCGGGACGATCTACGAATCCGTGCGGAACGATCTCCGCGCTCGGTGCCTCGTCCGCGGCTTCCTCGCGAGGAGGCGATGTCGCCGTGCAGGACCGCTGCACGAGAAATCGCTTCCGCGGCGAGCGAGCCGCTGAGCTTCCGCTGCGCAGGCCGTTCCGAAGGGCTCAGCAGGGGGTCTGCCCGGTGGCGGTGCGGATGCCGCCGAGCAGGTGACGCAGGAAATCCGGTTCGGCGAAGGACTCCTCGGTGTGGCCGCCACCGGTGTAGTAGGCGCGGCCGGAGTCGATGACGTGGCACCAGGCGATCGGGTGATCACCCATCGCGCCTTCGCCGGGGTCGTAGCCGGACTCGTCGAGGGCGGCCAGCACGTGCGTGTCACCGCGGGGATTGGTCGCGAAGTTGTACCACTCGTCCGTGCGGTGCCAGTGGCGCGGCAGGTGCGCCGTGGAGTCGTGCTCGTGGTCTTCGATCCGGACCGTCGCGGGCTGGATCTCGGGGTGGTCGGCGAAGTACGCACCGACGAGCTCGCCGTAGAACGGCCAGTCGTACTCGGTGTCGGCGGCGGCGTGCACGCCGAAGTAGCCACCGCCTCCGCGGATGTAGCGCTCGAACGCCGACTGCTCGCCGGGTTCGAGCACGTCCCCGGTGGTCGACAGCCACACCACCGCGTCGTGGCGCGCGAGTTCGGCATCGCTGAACGCCGCGGAGTCCTCCGTGGACTCGACCGCGAATCCGTGTTCCTGGCCGAGGCGTTCGATCGCCGCGATGCCGGACTCGATGGACTCGTGCCGGAAACCGGCGGTCTCGGAGAAGACCAGCACGCTCGGTTCGTCGTGCTCGCCCGCCCACGCCGGAGCGGCCAGCGCCCCGGCCGTGCACAGCGCCAGCGCCAAGCCCAGGAGCTTCCTGCCCGCGACCTTCCGCCCGGCGCTCACGACGCGAACCCGACGTCGAGGTACCGGTCCACGTTCTCGCGGGTCACCACGGCCGAGTAGGTCGTGATCGAGCGCGGCACCTCGTGCTCGGCCAGGTCGGACATGCCGCGCGCCTGCACCAGCAGCCGCGCCAGCGCGATCGCCGACGAGCACATCGACGGGTTGTAGAGCACCGTGGCCTGCACGACGCCGCCGCCCGCCTTGATGCGTTCCATCATGTCGCGCGAACCCGCGCCGCCGACGAGGAAGAACTCCTCGCGCCCGGCGGCCTCGACCGCGGCGAGCACCCCGATCCCCTGGTCGTCGTCGTGGTTCCACACCGCGTCCAGGTGCGCCGCGGCCTGCAGCAGGTTCGTCGCCTGCCGCTCACCGGACTCGGCGGTGAAGTCCGCGGCGACCCGCCGCGCCACCCGCAGCCCGTGCCGCGCCAGCCCGTCGCGGAACCCGGCGCTGCGCTCCTGGGTCAGCGGCAGCGAATCGGTGCCCGCGATCTCGGCGATCACCGGGTCCGCGACGCCCCGGCGGCGCAGCTCGGCGGCGATGTGGTCGGCCGCGTTGACGCCCATGCCGTGGTTGTCGCCACCGATCCACACCCGGTAGGCGTCGGGCGAGTCGAAGACGCGGTCCACGTTGACCACGGGAATCCCGGCCCGCGTGGCCCGCCGCGCCACGTCGGTCAGCGCCTTGCCGTCGGCGGGCAGGATCACGAGCACGTCGACCTGCTCGTTGATCAGGGTTTCGACCTGGGCGATCTGCTGGTTGACGTCGCTGCTGCCCTCGGTCGCCCGGAACGTGACGTCGGGCAGCCCTTCGGCCTGCGCGCGGGCGTTGGTGGTCATCGCCGCCATCCAGCCGTGGTCGGCGGCGGGCGCGGAAAAGCCGATCGTCACCTGGGTGCCGGGGGCGGCGTTGTCGCCACCGGCGGCGACCGCGGACGGGTTCTGCTGCTGCGGCGGGTCGTTGGCCAGGCACCCGGTCAGCAGCGCGGTCGCGCCCAGCGCACCGGTGCCGAACAGGAACCCGCGACGAGGAGTTGCGGACATGGCGATCTCCGAACGTGGGGGATTCAGCTGGGGGAACTGCGGCGGCGAGTGCGGGCCTGCAGCAGCACGGCGAGCACGATGATCGCGCCCTTGACGATGTTCTGGATGTCGGTTTCGAGGTTGTTGAGCGTGAAGACGTTGCTCAACGTCGTGAAGATCAGCACGCCGATCAAGGTGCCGGTCATGCTGCCGCGCCCACCGGAGAGCAAGGTCCCGCCGATGACGACCGCGGCGATCGCGTCCAGCTCGTAGTACAGGCCGTTGGTGGACGCGCCGGAGGTGGTGCGCGCCACCACCATGATCGCCGCGATGGCGCAGCAGAACCCGGCCAGCGCGTAGACCAGCGCGGTGTGCCTGCGGACGTTGATCCCGGCGAGCCGAGCGGCTTCGGCGTTGCCGCCGACCGCCAGCGTCCGGCGTCCGAACGTGGTGCGGTTGAGCAGCGTCCAGCCGCCCGCGAACACCGCGGCGAAGATCCAGATCAGCACCGGGACGCCCAGCAGGTCGGCCTGGAAGATCGCGCCGAACGCCGGAGCGTCGACCACCTGCGTCTGCCTGCCGCTGATCCGCTCGGCCAGCCCGCGCGCCGAGGCCATCATCGCCAGCGTCGCGATGAACGGCACCACCCGGCCGTAGGCGACCAGCAACCCGTTGACCAGGCCGCAACCGGTGCCGACCAGCAGCGCGCACACCACCATCACACCCACCCCGTGGGACTGGGTGGCCCAGGTCGTCATCCACACGCTGCACAGCGCGACCATCGAACCGACCGACAGGTCGATCCCGCCCGCCGAGATCACGAACGTCATGCCGACGCTGACCACTCCGATGGCCGCGGCCAGCCGCAGCACGGTGGAGATGTTGCCCTCGGTCAGGAACGCGTCCGGGCGGGTGATGTAGCCGGCCACGCACAGTCCGATGAGGACGATCATCAGCGCGGCCAGCCTGATGTCGGCCCGCGCCCACCAGCGGCTCACCAGCGTCGAGCGGGTCGCGGCGGGTGTCGCGTCGAGGGTCTGCTCGTTCATCGCGCCGCCTCCATGACCAGGTCCAGGACGTCGGATTCGGTGATCTCACCGGCGGTCGCGGTGCGCACCGCTGCTCCGTCGCGCAGCACCAGGACACGATCGGCCAGCGCCAGCACTTCCGGGATGTCGCTGGAGACCACCACGATCGCGATCCCCCCGGCGGCGAGGCGCCGCATCAGCGCGTACAGCTCCGCCCTGGCCCCGACGTCGACGCCGCGGGTGGGTTCGTCGAGCAGCAGCACCCGGCAGCCGCGCAGCACCCAGCGGCCGATGACGGCCTTCTGCTGGTTGCCGCCGGAGAAGGCGGCGATCGGCCGGAACGGGTCGGCGGGACGCAGCTGGAGCTGGTCGACGACCTGCCGGGTCTCGGTGATCTCCTTGGCGCGGTCGGTGAAGCCGAACCGGCTCAACCGCGGCAGCGACGCCAGCGTGACGTTCGCGGCCAGCGGCAGCAGCGGCAGCAGCGCTTGGCTCTTGCGCTCTTCGGGCGTCAGCCCGATTCCCGCCGCCACCGCAGCCGGGACGCTGCCCGGCCGCACTCGACGACCGCCGACCCGCACCTCGCCCGAATCCGGTGCGCGGGCGCCGAAGACGGTCTCCAGCAGTTCGCTGCGACCGCACCCGACGAGTCCGGCGAGCCCGAAGATCTCGCCCGCGTGCACGGTGAAGCTCACGTCCGCGAACTCGCCCCGGCGGCCGAGCCCGCGCACCTCCAGCACCGGCCGCTCGGTGGCCGTGCTCCCCACCGCTTCGAGTTCCGGCGGGGAGCCACCCGTCATCAGCGCGACCAGGTCGCCGGTCGTCGCCTCCGCCACCGCGAGGTCGGCGGCGACCGTGCGGCCGTCCTTGATGACCGTGACGCGGTCGGCGATGCGCCGGATCTCCTCCATGCGGTGGGAGATGTAGATGACCCCGACGCCGTCGGCGGTGAGTTCGCCGATGACGCGGAACAGGTTGTCGACCTCACCCGCCGACAGCGCCGCGGTCGGCTCGTCCATCACGATCAGCCGCGCCTCGTGCTGGAGCGCCCGCGCCATCGACACCAGCTGCCGCGACGCCGCGGGCAGGCTGCCGACCTCCTGGGCCGGGTCGATCTCCGGGTGCCCCAGCCGCGCCATCAGCCGCGCCGCCACGCCGCGCGCCTGACCTCGCCGGCTGAAACCGGCGGTGGCCGGTTCGTGGCCGAGGAAGATGTTCTCCGCGACGCTCAAGCCGGCGACCAGGTCCAGTTCCTGGTACATCGCGGCGATGCCCCGCCGCAACGCGTCGGCCGGTGAGGACAGCGAGATCTCCTCGCCGCGCCACCGGATCGTGCCGCCGTCCGCGGGGTGCGCCCCGGACAGCACTTTGATCAACGTGGATTTCCCGGCACCGTTCTGCCCCAGCAGGCAGTGCACTTCACCGGGGCGCACCCGCAGATCCACCCCGTCCAGGGCGCGCACGCCCGGGAAGACCTTGACGATGCCGGACATCGCCAGCAGTTCGGCCGTCATCTGCCGCCTCCCACCGGTATCCATCTGCTGTGGTGGGCCGCGCTGCGCTGCACCGCGTCCAAGACCCGCTGCACCCGCAGACCGGCGGCGAAGTCCGGGCTCGGCGTGGTGCGTTCGGCGATGGCGGTGACGAAGTCCCGCAGCTGGTGGGTGAACGTGTGCTCGTAGCCGAGCACGTGCCCCGGCGGGTACCAGGCACCCAGGTACGGGTGGTCGGCTTCGGTGGCAAGGATGCGCCGGAAACCGGCGGTCTCGGCGCCCTCGGTCGCATCGTAGAAGGACAGCTCGTTCATCGACTCGAAGTCGAACGCGAGGCTTCCCGCGCTGCCGTTGATCTCGATGCGCAACCCGTTCTTGCGCCCGGCCGCGTAGCGGGTCGCCTCGAACGTCCCGAGCGCGCCGCCGCCGAACCGGGCGGTGAACATCGTCGCGTCGTCCACCGTCACCGGCCCGGTGCGCCGAGCGTCGTCGACCAGCGGGCGCTCCGCCACGAAGGTGTCGACCAGGCCGCAGACGCTGACGATGTCCTCGTCGAGCAGGAACTGCGCGAGATCCACCAAGTGGGCGCCCAAATCCCCCAACGCCCCGGAACCGGCCCGCTCCGCGCGCAACCGCCAGGTCAGCGGCGCCTGCGGATCGAGTAACCAGTCCTGCAGGTACTGGGCCCGCACGTGCCGGATCGTGCCCAGCCTGCCCTGCTCGATCAGCTCGCGCGCCAACGACAGCGCGGGCACCCGGCGGTAGTTGAACCCGACCATCGCCTGGATTCCGCCGCGCCGCGCGCGATCCGCCGCCTCGGCCATCGACTCCGCTTCGGTGACCGAGTTCGCCAGCGGTTTCTCGCACAGCACGTGCTTGCCCGCTTCCAAGGCGCTCATCGCGATCTCGGCGTGGCTGTCGCCCGGGGTGCAGATGTCGACCACGTGCACGTCGTCGCGCAGCAGCACGGACTTCCAGTCGTCGCTGGCCTCCCGCCAACCGTGCCGGGCGGCGTCCTCGTGCACGGCGTCCTTGCGCCGCCCGCACAGCACCACCATCTCCGGCCGGGCCGGGAGATCGAAGACCCGTCCCACGGTCCGCCACGCTTGCGAGTGGACCACGCCCATGAAGGCATGACCCACCAAGGCGACACCGAGCACGTTCATGCGTTCTCCTCGCGATCGATTTGCGTAGCTGGTCGGTTGGCGGAACCTCAGCGGCTTCCTCGCTGCGGGATCTTTTTCCCAAGTGGCTCCGCCACGAGGGAAAAAGCCGTCCTCGCGAGGAAACCGCTGAGAACCCGCCGGTGGTCGATCTGCGTGCGTGGTCACTGCTCAGCGGCTTCGCCGCTGAGGAGGGAAGGATTAAAAGCGTTGTGGTGTCAGGGGTTCTGGTTGACGCCGAACACCTGGTCGCTGATGAGGGCCGCGGCGCCCACCACTCCGGCGTGCTCGCCGAGTTCGGAGAGCGCTATCGGCAGCGTGCTGGTGGCCAGCGGCGTCGACCGCCGGTACAGCTCGCTGCGGACTTCCGCCAGCAGCGGGTGGCCGAGCCCGGCCACCCCGCCGCCGACCACGATCATCGCCGGGTTGGCGAAGTTGACCAGCCCGGCCAGCACCCGGCCCAGCCGGCGGCCCCCGTCGCGCACCAGCCCGAGCGCTTGCGGATCGCCGTGGCGCATCGCGATCCCCACGTCGTGCGCGCTCAGCACGTCGCGTTCGCCGAGGAGCTCGTGCAGTCCCGGTGATTCGCCGCTGCGCGCGAGCGCGGTCGCATCGCGGGACAGCGAAGCGCCGCTGAACCACGCCTCCAGGCAGCCCGTTCGCCCGCATCCGCACACCGGGCCGGTGTCGTGCACCGCGATGTGCCCGATGTCGCCCGCGCTGCCGTTGCTGCCGCGCAGCACCCGGTTCCCGGTGACGATCCCGCAGCCGATGCCGGTGCCGATCTTGACGAACAGGAAGTCCGGCACGGATCGGGCCAGCCCGCAGTACATCTCGCCGAGGGCCATCAGGTTGACGTCGTTGTCGAGCTGGACCGGGCAGTCCAGCTGCTGCATGAAGTACTCGCGCACCGGGTAGCGGTCCCAGCCCGGCATGATCGGCGGTGACACGGTGAAACCGTCCCGGAAGCTCACCGGCCCCGGCACTCCGACGCCCACTCCGTTCAACCCCGGCAGGTGCCCTTCGGCGCGCAGCTTGTCGATCACCTCGACAGCCCGCCCGAGGATCGCGTCCGGACCGTCCTTGATGTCGATGGGTTCGCTGGTGTGCGCGACGAGCTCCAGCAGTCCGTCGGTGACCCCGACGTCCAGCGAGGTGGCGCCGATGTCCACGCCGACGAAGCGCAGCCGCCGGGACAGCTGCACCAGACCGGACCGCCGTCCGCCTTGCGACGCGGCCTTGCCCGCCCGTTCCACGAACCCCGACTCCTGCAACCGGCCCAGTTCTTGGCCGATCTTGGAGCGGGACAGGGACACCTGCGCGGCGAGTTCCGCCGCGGCTTGGGCCCCGTTGAACCGCAAGGACGCCAGCAAGCGGGCTTGGTGGGAATTCTCTGGTTGCACCGACTACCCCACTTCTTGCACGAAGCGTATGAAGTCCGTCACAGAGTAAGCGAATGGTTTCTCCCGCGGTCAAGGGAGAATTCGCGATGTCCCCCGGATGTTCGCTGCCCGATCGGCCGCATCCGCCCGCCGCCGTTCGGACCTCGGCGCCGGAACCGGTGAACTCCGCCGAAAACGCGGGAGCACGAGCTCACCCCCACCCCGATTCCACAGTGGACATCACTCGACGCTGCAAGAACACCGTCTCGGGGCGTTGCGGGGACCTCGAACCACCCTCCGCCGTCCGCCGACTCACCGCGCCGCCGAAAGGTCCTGCGCCCACTGGGCCGAACGCCCACTGCCGAGGCGGTTCGAGCGAGCACATCCCGAACGCGGAAACACCGCCCCCGAACGCGAAAATCGGCGCCGCCCGTCGAGTCGAGGGCGACGCCGATGATCGGACTCCGCGTCCGCGAGCGCGGTTTCGCTACTTGTCGGTGGCGAAGGCCGCGTCGAACGCGACCTCGGGCGGTTCGATCGCCGTCAGCTTGCGGACGAAGGCGAGCGCGTCCGGCGCACCGATCATCCTGTCCATGCCCGCGTCCTCCCACTCGACGGAGATCGGTCCCGCGTAGCCGATCGCGTTGAGCCCCCGGAAGATCGGCTCCCACGGCACATCGCCGTGCCCGGTCGAGACGAAGTCCCAGCCGCGCCGCGGATCCGCCCACGGCAGGTGCGAGCCGAGCCGTCCGTTGCGCCCGTTGAACTGCTTGACCGACTCCTTGCAGTCCACGTGGTAGATCCGGTCCCGGAAATCCCACAGGAAGGTCACCGGGTCCAGGTCCTGCCAGAGGAAGTGGCTCGGGTCGAAGTTCAGCCCGAACGCGGGCCGGTGCCCGATCGCCTCCAACGCGCGCTGAGTGGTCCAGTAGTCGTAGGCGATCTCACTGGGATGCACCTCGTGCGCGAACCGCACGCCCACCTCGTCGAACACGTCCAGGATCGGGTTCCACCGCTCGGCGAAGTCGGCGTAGCCCCGCTCGACCATCTCCGGTGGCACCGGTGGGAACATCGCCACCGCGTGCCAGATGGAGGACCCCGTGAACCCGACCACCGTGGACACCCCGAGCTTCGCGGCGGCTCGCGCGGTGTCCTGCAACTCCGCCGCGGCGCGCGTGCGCACGCCCTCGGGCTCACCGTCGCCCCAGATGCGGCCGGGCAGGATGTTGCGGTGCCGCTCGTCGATCGGGTGATCGCAGACCGCCTGCCCCACCAGGTGGTTCGACAGCGTCCACACCTCCAGCCCGTGGGCTTGCAGGAGGTCCAGTCGCCCCTGGACGTAGTCGTCCTCGGCCAACGCCCGGTCGACCTCGAAATGATCGCCTGAGCAGGCGATCTCCAACCCGTCGTAACCCCACCCGGCGGCCAGCCTGCACACCTCCTCGAACGGCAGGTCGGCCCACTGGCCGGTGAACAACGTGACCGGTCTCGGCATCGTGATCTCCCTTGCTCGACGGTGCGGGAAGAACACCCGCCGGGGAGGGCGCCGATCGGCCTGGAAGCGTCCGCGGGATTTCCGCACGAGGCACGGCGCTCGCGGGAATGAGAACGGAGGGAGTCCGGAAATCCGCAGTGGGCCGACTGGTTCGGTTCGCCGATTCGCGGCATTCCGGCGAACGCCGCATTCCCGGGCGGGCACGAACACCGCCCAAATTAAGCCACCCGCAACACCAGCACCAGACCCCGCGCACGAGTTCCTGCGGAAGTCGGTGCCCCACCGCGTTCGGCGCCACTCGATCTGCACATGTCGCCCCTCCGTTGGGTACCCGGTGCGCATGAGCAAGAACCGCGACGACTACCAGCAGGACTACACCCATCCTGAGCTGCGGGAGCGGCTGAAGGAGGAGCTGAAGGCCTCCGGCAGAGGCGGCAGGCCGGGACAGTGGTCCGCGCGCAAGAGCCAGCTGCTCACCCAGGAGTACGAGGAGCACGGCGGCGGCTACCGGCACCCGCAGCGGCCGACCCGGTCCCAGCAGGACCTGGCCGAATGGACCGAGCAGCGCTGGATGACCGAGTCGGGCTCGGCGAACGCGCGCCACGGCGGGAGCACCGAGCGCTACCTCCCGGAACAGGCCTGGGCGGAGCTGTCCCCGGCCGAACGCCGCGAAACGCAGCGGGCGAAGCGAGCCGGGTCGCGGCGCGGCGAGCAACGCGCGCCGAACCCGCCCGCGGCGAAGTCCGCGCGCAAGGTCGCCGAACTCGACGCGCTGCCCGCGCGCGAAGCGGCCCGGCGCGCGCGGAAGCTGACCGCGGCCGAAGCGAAGGAGGCGCAGCGGCACGAGCGCGAGCACAAGGCCCGCAAGACGGTGCTGCGCGAGCTCGACAAGATGACCCCCTGAGCTCGCCGGCTCAAGCACTGGCAGGTCCCCGTGCGCGTCGACGCGGCCGGCGATCGCGTGCTGCACGTCCGAGCGGTCCTTCGGCACCCGCCGCGCCCAGGAGCGGCTAGCCGCGACGGCTTCGGCCAGGCCCGGTCGACGCCCTCGGAGGTGCCGTGAAGGGTGCGGCAGAGCAGCTGCTCCGAACACGGGTCGATCGCGTCGAGCTCCCGCGTCGAGGTCGGGCGCGCGTAGGCACCGGCGAGCGCGGCGAACTCACCGGTGGACCCGCAGGCGACGAGACCGTCGACCCCGCCCCCGACGCTGCGGACGACCACGCGACCCAAGGCGGCGACGTCGATCTCGCCGTCCGAGGTGGACGGCGTCGGCAGCGCGATGAGAATTCCGCTCAGGTGCGGCGACATGCAGGAACCCCTTCTTCTCGCGTGCGTTCGCTCGCGGCCGTCGCGTGAGCGGCCGGGCCCGCGTGGTGGTGCCGTCCCCCGTTCATCGGGAGCGGAGTCGCGCACGGCGCCTCCCGGGCACCGGATCTCCCCGCCTCAGGCGGGTCGCTGGAGCAGGTGGCCCATGCGGTCGCGCTCGGCGGCCAGGTAGCGGGTGCTGTGCGGGTTCGACGGCACTTCGAGGGCGATGCGCTCGGCGACGGCGATTCCGCGCTCGGCCAGCGCCCGGCACTTGTCCGGGTTGTTCGTCATCAGCCGCACCGAGCTCACCCCGAGTTCGTGCAGGATCCGCGCCGCGTCGGTGTAGTCGCGGCCGTCGACCGGGAACCCGAGCTCCACGTTGGCCTCGACGGTGTCCATCCCGCGGTGCTGCTGGAGTGCGTAAGCCCGCAGCTTGTGCCCGAGCCCGATGCCGCGCCCCTCGTGCCCCCGCAGGTAGACGAGGATTCCCCGCCCCTGCTCGGCGATGGCGCTCATCGCGGCGCCGCAGTCGCAGCGCAGCGAGCCGACGAGGTCGCCGGTGAGGCATTCGCTGTGCAGCCGGACCAGCGGAGCTCCCGCGCCGCGCGGGTCGCCCATCGTCAGCGCCAGGTGCTCGATGCCCGCCGCGGACGGGTAGGTGGCGGCCTGGAACGTGCCGAGGTCGGTGGGGAGATCGGCCCGTCCCGTGGGCCGGGCCGCCGCTTCCGCCGTGCGCGCGTGCTCCACGAGATCCGCGATCGTGATCATCGGAACGTCGTGCCGCAGCGCGAAATCGTCGAGTTCCGGGCGGCGCATCATCGCGCGCCGGTCCGGGGTGACGATCTCGCACAGCAGCGCCGCGCCGCTGAGCCCGGCCGCGCGGCACAGGTCGACGCCGGCCTCGGTGTGCCCGGCGCGTTCCAGCACCCCGCCGGACCTGGCGCGCAGCGGCAGCCGTGACCGGGCCGGGCCAGGTCGGACGGCGCCGGCCCCGGATCGGCGAGCGCCCGGATGGTGGCGGCCCGGTCACCGGCGCTGATGCCGGTGGACGTGCCGTGCCGGAGGTCGACGCTGACCAGGAACGCCGTGCCGTGGCTCTCCGCGTCGGCGGTGACCATCAGGTCCAGTTCGGGCTCGCGCGCCCGGCGTTCGTCGAGCGACACGCACAGGAATCCCGAGGTGTGGCCCGGGGAGAGCGCGACCTCGTCGGTGGTGGCGTGTTCGGCGGCCGTGATCAGGTCGCCTTCGTTCTCCCGGTCCTCGTCGTCGATGACGAGGACCTTCCCGCCTGCGGCGAGGGTGGCGACGGCTTCGGCGACGCTCGACGTGGGCATGGGCGGCCCTCCTGTGCGCGGGTGTCCCGCTCGGCGGAGCTGGCGCCGAGCGCTGGCCGGTTGCTACGCGCTGGGCCGTTCGAATGACGCACCCAAACACACGTTCACTTAATGAACGTTTCGTTCACGGATACTGACAGCCGCCATCGGCACGGTCAAGCAAAGTCCTTGCCTGGCCTTGCAAATCGCCACTCTTCAAGACTATTGACGAGCCAGACAGGCCGCCCCACACTATCGACATCGCGTTCGCATAATGAACGTTTCGTTCGTAAGTAGACGTATTTCGTCCCCGGCCCTCCCTGCGCTCTCCCCCGCGAGGGCTCGACCGGACCCGGACGAACCGACTGCGAGGGAGCACTGCCCCGTGACCGAGGAATCTGACGTCGTCGTGGTCGGCGGCGGCATCGCCGGCCTGATCACCGCTCGCGAGCTCGGCCGCCAAGGCCTGCGCGTCACCGTGCTGGAAGCCCGCGACCGCCTCGGCGGCCGGGTGTGGACCGATCAACGACTCGGCCGCGACCTGGAGATCGGCGGGACCTGGCTGCACTGGGTCCAGCCGCACGCGTGGGCGGAGGTCACCCGCTACGGCCTGGACATCACCCGCGGACCGCGCCCGGAGCAGGCCTACTGGCTGGCGGGCGACGAACGCCGCACCGGCACCCTCGACGAGTTCATGGAGCTCATCGATCCCGGCATGCGCCGGTTGCTGGCGGACACGATGCAGCGGATCCCCCGGCCGCACGCTCCCCTGTCCGAACCCGGGTTGGAGTCCGCCGACGGGTTCAGCGTCCAGGACAAGCTCGACGAACTCGACCTCCCCGTCGAGGAGTACCGCGCCAACGAAGCCGCGTGGGTGGGGCACTTCAACGCCCCGCTGACCGACGGCGCGTTCACCAGCGCCCTGCGCTGGACCGCGGCCACCGCGGGCTCCTGGCACCTGATGCACGAAGCCTCCGCGGTGTTCCGCCTCGTCGGGGGCACCCGCTCGCTGGTCGAGTCGATCGTGGCCGACACCGACGCCGACATCCGCACCGCCACCGCCGTGCACCGGATCGAGCACGACGCCGACGGCGCCGTGGTGACCACGTCCGGTGGCGACGCGATCCGCGCGCGACGAGTGGTGCTGACCCTGCCGCAGAACATCCTCGGCGAGCTCGACGTCTCCCCCGAGCTGTGCGCGGAGAAGCGCGCCGCGACCGAAGAAGGCACCGCCTCGCGCGGCGTCAAGGTCTGGATCCGGGTGCGCGGGCCGATCGCGCCGTTCTTCGCGTACTCCTCGGCTTCGCACCCGCTTTCGGTGGCGCGCACGGAATTCCTCGGCGAGGACGACGCCGTGCTGGTGTCCTTCGGCGCCGACTCCCGCCGGATCTCCCCGCACGACGCCGACGCCGTCGCCGACGCGCTGCGCGTCTGGCGCGACGACCTGGAGGTCCTCGAAGTCACCGGCCACGACTGGATGGCCGACCCGCACTCTCGGGAGACCTGGCTGATGCAACGACCGCACCAGCTCACCCGCTACTTCGCCGCCCAGCAGCGCGCCGAAGGCGTCCTGCACTTCGCGGGCAGCGACTACGCGAACGTCTGGGCCGGCTTCATCGACGGAGCGATCGAGAGCGGCCTGCGCGTGGCCCGCGAGGTCCGCACCGGACTGACCACTTCTCCGTGACAGCAACGCACAACCGGTATCCGCCAGGGAGGAACACGATCATGACACTGCCGACTGCGACGATCGAGCCCCGTTATTTCCGCGACGTCATCGGTCACCTGCCCACCGGCGTCACCGTCGTGGCCGGGCGCGACCCCGGCACCGGCTCCCCCGCCGGTCTCGTCGTGGGCACCTTCCAATCGCTGTCGCTCGACCCGCCGCTGGTCACCTTCAGCGTCGCGGCCACCTCCGGCAGCTGGCCGAAGGTGCGCCACGCCCGGCACTTCAGCGCCAGCGTCCTGTCCGACGGCCAGCACGACGTCTGCCACGCGATGTCCAGCAGGCGGGCCGACAAGTTCGCCGCGCTGAACTGGCACGAATCCGCCGAAGGCAGCCCGCAGATCGCCGGTGCGCACGCCTGGATCGACTGCACGATCGTGCAGGAACTGGCAGGCGGCGACCACGTGATCGTGGTGGCGGAGGTGCTGCGCCTGCAAGCCGGTGGCGGCCGGCCGCTGATCTTCCACCGAGGTGCGCTCGGCGGCTACCGCGAACCGGCCCCGTAGGGGCTCCGCCGCGGTGCACCGCACCGCAGCAGCAGATCCCGTTCCACCCCTCCCGTATTTGAACAGGAGTAGACGATGCTGTCTCGCCGCATGCGGCTGTTCGCCTTCGAATTCCAGGGCCCGGCGCACCTCTCCGCGGGATTGTGGCGGCACGAGAAGGACCAGGGCCACCGCTACAAGGACGTCCGCTACTGGACCGAGTACGCCCGGTTGCTCGAACAGGGCCGCTTCGACGGTGTGTTCTTCGCCGACAACGCCGGGTACCACGACGTCTACCAGGGCAGTGCCGCCGCCGCGCTGGCCGACGGCGCGCAGCTGCCCGCGAACGACCCGGCGCTGGTGCTCTCGGCGATGGCCGCCGCCACCGAGCACCTGGGGTTCGGCCTGACCGGATCGACGACCTACGAGCACCCCTATTCGCTGGCCCGCAAGTTCAGCACCCTCGACCACCTCACCGACGGCCGCATCGGCTGGAACCTGGTGACCTCCTACGCCGGCAGCGCCGCCCGCAACATCGGCAACGGCCTGCTGACCTCCCACGACGAGCGCTACGACGTGGCCGCCGAGCACTTGGAGGTCTGCTACAAGCTGTGGGAGGGATCCTGGGACGACGACGCCGTGGTCCGCGACCGCGAGCGCTGCGTCTACGCCGATCCGCTGCGGGTGCACGACATCGACCACCGGGGCAAGTACTTCACCGTGCCGGGTTTCGCGCTGTGCGAGCCGTCGCCGCAACGCACCCCGGTGATCTTCCAGGCGGGCGGTTCGTCGAAGGGCCGCGCGCTGGCCGCCGCCCACGCCGAAGGCGTGTTCGTCAACGCCGTGTCGAAGAAGGCGCTGCGCAAGCAGGTCGACGCGTTGCGCCTGCAGGCGGCCCAGGCGGGCCGGGATCCGCGTTCGGTGCGGGTGCTGCAGATGCTCAACGTCGTGGTCGCCGGCACCGACGAGCAGGCGCACGCGAAGTACCGGCAGTACCGCGACCTGGTCAGCTACTCCGGCGCGATGGCCCGCTACAGCGGCTGGACCGCCCTGGACATGTCCCAGTTCGACCCGGACGTGCCGCTGCGGCACGTCAAGACCGAAGCCGGGCAGACCATGGTCGACCTGTTCTCGAAGATGGACCCGGACCGCGAGTGGACTCCGCGTGACATCGCCGAGTTCATCGGGATCGGCGGCAGCGGGCCCACCATCGTCGGCTCACCGCGGACCGTCGCCAAGGAGCTGATCAGCTGGGTCGAGGACTGCGACGTCGACGGCTTCAACCTCGGCAATGCCGTGAAGTACCAGGACATCGCGGACTTCGTCGAACTCGTCGTGCCCGAGCTGCAGCGCCGCGAGGCGGTCTGGACCGAGTACGAGGGCCGCACGCTGCGCGAGAAGCTCCACGGGCCCGGCCAGGTCCACCTCGCCGAGGACCACCCGGGCCGCCGGTTCGCCCGCACCCACGCTGACGCCGGGCGATCCGCCGCCGACCGGCTCGAAGTCTCGACCGCCTGACCGACCGCGGGGCTGCGGTTCCACCGGAACCCGCAGCCCCGCACCAGCATCGGCTCCAGCTGCTGCGCCCCCATGCGGTTTCGGCCATCGCGTCCACTAAGTGAACGCGCCTGTTAGCCTGTTCGCACGAACGGCTCCCCCGAATCAGGCGCGATCAGGAGGCGAGAGTCGATGGGCGAGGAGCCCAAGCAGTCGGAGTTGGCCAACAAATCGGTCACCAAAGCAGTGCGGCTGCTCCGCGAACTGGCCGCCCAACCGCGCACCGGCACCACCGTCACCACGCTCGCGAAAGCGGCGGGCCTGAGCAGGCCGACGGCGTTCCGACTGCTCTACAGCCTCGAACAGGGCGGCTTGGTCGACCGCATCGACACCAACTACGTCCTCGGCTGGGAACTCGCCCGCCTCGGCAGGCACGCCGACCCGTACGCCGGTCTGGTCGCGCACGCCAAACCCGTGCTGCAGGAACTGGCCGACGAGTTCAACGAAGCGGTGACGCTGTCGATCCCGAACTCCCTGGACGGCCTCGACCTGGTCGCCGAAGCCGTCGGCTCGCACGTGGTCGGCGTGCTCTCGCGCAACATGGTCGGCGAGCGGTACCCGATGCACGCCAGCTCGACCGGCAAAGTGCTGCTGGCAGAACAACCCGCCGAGGCGCTGCGCGCGACGCTGCCCGACGAGCTCGAAGCCTTCACCCCGCAGACCATCACCGACCGCGAAGCCCTGATCACCGAGCTGGAGCAGGTCCGCGAACAGGGCTTCGCCATCATCGACAACGAACTCGAACCGGAACTGCTGTCGCTGTCGCGGCCCATCCGCGACAGCGCCGGAACCCTTGTGGCGATCCTGACCCTCAACGGGCCCCGCAGCCGCTTCGGCCGTGCCCGGATCCCCGAAGCCCTCCAGCAGATGCAGCGCACCGTCGACCGCCTGGCAGAACTGTTCTGGCGGGACTCCGCGAAGCGGTGACCGCCGGTCGTTCTTCCCCTTCCGCTTCTCCGCCCAGGTCGGGAGCCGCATGAAGATCCGCGAAATCCACGTCTACGCGCACGACCTGCCGGTCGCGAACGCGCCGTTCGTCATCGCCAGCAGCACGGTCTGGTCGCTGGAGACCACGCTGGTGCGGCTGGTTGCCGAGGACGGCACCGAAGGCTGGGGCGAGACCTGCCCCGTCGGCCCCACCTACGCCGAAGCCCACGCCGGGGGCGCCCGCGCCGCGCTGCTCGAAATGGCGCCGGGGCTGATCGGCGCCGACCTCTGGCCGCTGGCGCTGCACGGCCGCATGGACGCGCTGCTCAACGGCCACCACTACGCGAAGGCGGCCCTCGACATCGCCGCGCACGACCTGATCGGCAAACGGCTCGGCGTGCGGGTGGCCGAGCTCCTGGGCGGCGCGGCGGTGGAACGGGTGCCCTCCTACTACTCCTCCGGTGTGGGAGATCCGGACGAGACCGCGCGGATCGCCGCGGACCGGGTCGCCGAGGGATACCCGCGCCTGCAGGTGAAGCTCGGCGGACGTCCGGTGGAGATCGACATCGAGGCCTTGCGCAAGGTCTGGGAGGCCGTCGGCGACTCGGGCGTGCGGCTCGCGGCGGACGGGAACCGCAGCTGGAACACGCGCGACGTGCTGCGTCTCAGCCGCGAGTGCGCCGACATCCCCTTCGTGCTGGAACAGCCCTGCGACAGCGTCGAAGAACTGGCCCGCATCCGCCCGCAGGTGCAGCACCCGATCTACCTGGACGAGGGCGGCATCGACCTGAACGCGGTCATCACGGCAGCGGGCACCGGCTTGGTCGACGGGTTCGGCATGAAGGTGACGCGAATCGGCGGCCTGCAGCCGATGCGCACGTTCCGCGACCTGTGCGCCGCGCGGCGGTTGCCGCACAGCTGCGACGACGCGTGGGGCGGAGACGTGATCGCCGCCGCCTGCCTGCACGTCGGCGCCACGGTAGGACCGGGGCTCAACGAAGGGGTCTGGATCGCCGCGCCCTACATCGCGGACCACTACGACCCGCGGGGCGGCATTCGGATCGAGGGCGGCCACATCTCCATGCCCACCGGTCCCGGTTTGGGCGTGACGCCCGACGAAACCCTCTTCGGCGCCCCGATCTCCTCCTTCTGACCTCCGGGGAGTGCGCGCTCGTCATCTCCGCGCCCCGGTGACCGACGCTCCGATCGCGGCCAAGAGCCCACCACCCGGCGATGTGTTCCCGTCCATCACCTCGCGCGCACCTCGGACCACACCTCGCCGGCCACCACCTGGAGCGAATCGGATTCGACCCCCGCGCTCCAGCGATCCGTTGCTGCAGGTGACCGCAGGGGCGCTGGTGCCGCGCTGATGAGCCTGGGGTACATCGCCCATCAGGCCCAGCAGGCCGTGACCCACTACGAAAGATCTCTCGAGTTCTTTCGGGAGCTCGGCGACACCTCGTCCGAAGCCGACCTGCTCGAACACCTCGGCCGCAACCTCGTCGAACTCGACCAGCCCCGAGCCCGCGGGGCTTGGGAACGGGCCCTCGACCTGTACGAGGCCCAACACCGCCGCATCGACGCGGAAAGGTTGCGCGACGAACTCGACGGCCTGCCACACGCGTCGGATGTCGCTCCGTCCGGTCGGTGACCGGACGGAGCTCGGCTGCGAGTCGGGGAATGCCTTTCCGGCCGCGCCGGTCCCTCGCCGTCGGCCGTTGCCCCGGGTCTCGACGCGGGGCCGAATCATGGGGCCGATGTACGCCTGGTCTCCACCTTCTCAGCGAAGGCGCGTGGCGGTCAGGTCTTCGTCGTGGGGGCGGCGCTCGTGGATGCCGCCGATCGGTTCGATCGTCCGCTTTCGCGGTCGGGACGGAACGACGGCGGCGCACTGCTAGGACGTGATCGCAGCCACCCGGCCCGAGGTCGCGCCGAGCCGCTACCCCAAGGTGCCGATCTTCAGCAGGTAGCAGGTACCGCACATGGATTCGTAGCCGACCTCGCCGTCGATGGCGACCTGGCTGCCCTCGCGCGTGAAGGCGCCCCCGACGGTGCGCGCGTTCAGGGTCGCCTTGCGCCCGCAGCGGCAGATCGTCTTGAGCTCCTCGATGGAATGAGCCAGCTCCATCAACCGCAGACTGCCCGGGAACCCGCGGGTGCGGAAGTCGTTGCGCAACCCGTAGGCGATCACCGGGATCCCGTCCTGCACGGCGAGCCGGAACAGGTCCTCGACCTGGACCCCGGTGAGGAACTGCGCCTCGTCGACGAGCAAGCAGTCCGGCGCGCCCGCGGCCAGAACGGCATCGCGCAGGGCGGCCTCCTCGTCCAGGACGAGGTCGACTTCTCTGCTCACCATGAGCCGCGACACCACCTGCGGACTCTTGGTGTCGACCGTCGGTTTCACCACGAGGACGTGCTGTCCGCGTTCCCTGTAGTTGTGCGCCACTTGGATCAGTGCCGTCGACTTGCCGGAGTTCATCGCTCCGTACCGGAAGTAGAGCTTCGCCACGACCGGACACGCTAGCCAAAGCGCCGTGGCGAGCTCGATCCGGCAGGGCTGAGACCTCCGGCAGCCGACGTCCGGGGAGACTCGTCCGACTACCTCAAATAGAACAGGTTCTTGCGTTGGCCGGGCGGACTCGCAAGACTGCCGAGATGGACATCGCGGCTCTCGAAGAGATCAAACGGCTCAAGTACCGCTACCTCCGCTGCGTCGACCTCAAGCAGTGGGACGAGCTCGCGGGCACGCTGACCGCCGATGCGACCGCCGAGTACGGCACGGCCGTCCAGGGCGGCCCGGTGCGGCGCACCGGGCGCGAGGCGATCGTCGGCTTCCTGCGCGAGACGCTCACCCCGGGCATCATCACCGCGCATTCGGCGCAACAGCCGGAGATCCACCTCGACGGCGACACCGCCACCGGCACCTGGTGCTTCACCGACACCGTGATCGCGACCGAGCACGACCACACGATGATCCAGGGCGCCGCCTTCTACGAGGACCGGTACGCGCGCGGCGACGACGGCGCCTGGCGCATCCGGCACACCGGGTTCACCCGCACCTACGAGTACGTGGTCGCGCTGGGCGAGCTGCCGGGCTTCCGGATGACCGCCGACCGCTGGCGCGGACGTTGACCGCTCACTAGAACTAGTTCTACCCTCGGTCGATGCTCACCCAGCCGTTCGCCGACGCCGTCGTCGAAGCCGAGAAGGTCATCGCCGAGGCACCGCACATCCGGACCGAGCAGGACCTGGTCGAGGGCTACGACTACCTGGCGGGAAGCATCCGCGCCTCGCTGCAGATGGCCTGGGCGTACGAGCGCGACTTCCCGTTCTTCGTCAGCTCCACCGGCCCGCACACCAAGATGGGGCTGGACAACCCCGACGCGCTGTACTTCCACGCCTACCTGCGCGACGACGCCGAGTACGTCGTCACCGGCACGCGCGGCTCCACCCGCGACCTGAGCTTCCAGGTGCTCGGCGGCGACTACTCGCCGGTGGAGGTGCCGGACAGCCTCACGGCCTTCGACGACCGCGAGCTGGACATCGGCCCGGACGGCCGGTTCGAGCTGCGGTTCGGGCCCGATCGCGCCAAGGCCGGACCCGGGTACGTGGTGCTCGGCGAAGGAGCCGCGATGCTCGTGGTGCGCGAGGTCTACAGCGACTGGAGCACCGAACGGCGCGGCACGCTGCGCGTCCACCGCGCCGACCGGCTCGGTTCGGCACCGCCGCCCCGGCAGCGCACGACGCTGGAGAAGCGCTACGGGGTCGCGGGCAAGATCCTGCTCAACAGGCTGCGGACGTTCCTGGCGTTCCCGGAGTGGTTCTACCTGGACCTGCCCGCGAACACGATGACCGAGCCCCGGCGCACGCCCGGCGGACTGGCCACGCAGTTCTCCTCGGCTGGGCACTACGACCTCGCCGACGACCAAGCCATGATCGTCACCGTGCCCGCTTCCGAGGCGCCGTACCAGGGCATCCAGCTCGGCAGCCAGTGGTACGTCTCGCTGGATTACAGCGACCACCAGACCAGCCTCACCGCCGACCAGGCGCGGACCGACCCGGACGGCATGCTCCGGTTCGTGATCAGCGAGCGCGACCCCGGGGTCGCGAACTGGCTGGAACGGCTGGGGCATTCCCGCGGATTCGTGCAGATCCGCTGGCAACGCCTGTCCCGCGAACTCGGGCCCGCCGATGGCCCCCAGATCGAAGTGGTGGACGTCGCCGACCTGCCCGCGAAGCTCCCGCACCACGAGCGCTCGCAGGTCACCACCGCCGAGTGGGCGGAGCGGATCGCGGCGCGGCAGACCGCGGTGGCCTGGAGGATGCTCGGATGATGTTGTTGCGGGACAAGGTGGTTCTGGTGTCCGGGATCGGCCCCGGGCTCGGCAGGGCGCTCGCGGTGCGGTGCGCCGAAGCGGGTGCCGACGTGGTGCTCGCCGCCCGCACGCGGCACCGGCTCGACGCGGTGGCCGAGGAGGTCACCGCGATGGGCAGGCGGGCCGTCACCGCGGCGGTGGACATCACCGAGCCGGACGCGGCGCGGCGGCTCGCCGACGTCGCGGCCGACTCCTTCGGGCGGCTGGACGTCCTGATCAACAACGCGTTCGCGATCCCGCCGATGACCGACCTGCTCGACGTCGACCTCGACGCGGTGCGCGCCGGGTTCGAGACCGGGGTGTTCGCCTCCCTGCGGTTGACGCGCGAGTGCGCACCGCTGCTCGCGGAACGGCAGGGATCCGTCGTGATGATCAACTCGGCGGTGCTGCGGCATTCCCGGCGGACCTTCGGCGCGTACAAGATGGCGAAGACGAGCCTGCTGTCGATGGCGCAGAGCCTGTCCACCGAGCTGGGGCCGCGCGGCGTGCGGGTCAACACGGTCGCCCCCGGCTACATCTGGGCGGGCTCACTGCAGTGGTACTTCGCCCACCTGGCGCAGGAACGCGGCGTGGACCCGCAGCAGGTCTACGACGAGACGGCGGCGACCACCGACCTGCGCAAGCTGCCCGAGCCGGACGAGATCGCCGATGCCGTGCTCTTCCTCGCCTCCCCCATGGCACGCGCCATCACCGGCCAGTGCCTCGACGTCAACGGCGGCGAGTACCACCACTGAAGGGGGCCTCATGAGCGTGGGCACCGTGTCCGACCTGCACGCCTCCGCGACGCGGCGCACCGGGCTGGACGACTTCGGCCCCGACGACTACACCGAAGGCCTCGCCGCGCTGCTGGACTCCTACGAACGCGAAGCGGGCCTGACACCGCTGGGCGAGAAGGTGCACCGGTCCTTCCTGCGGGGAGCGCTGATCGCCCGGTTGCTCAGCGAGTCCGCGTGGCAGGCGCACCCCGAGCACGCCGACGTGCCCGTCGCACGCCCGATCTTCGTCACCGGCCTGCCCCGCACCGGCACGACCGCCTTGCACCGGCTGCTCACCGCCGACCCCGCGCACCAGGGGCTGGAGGTGTGGCTGACCGAGGCGCCACAACCGAGACCGCCCCGCGAGACGTGGCCGCACGATCCGGTGTTCCAGCACGTCCAAGCCGGATACCGGCAGTACCACGTGCGGCACCCCGAATTCCTCGGCGTGCACGCGATGTCCGCCGACGAGGTCGAGGAGTGCTGGCAGCTGCTGCGGCAGTCGATGCGCTCGATCTCCTACGAGTGCCTCGCGCACGTCCCGTCGTACTCCCGGTGGCTGGCCGGCCAGGACTGGACGGCGGCCTACCGCAGGCACCGGCGCAACCTCCAGCTGATCGGGTTGCCCGATCGGCACCGCCGCTGGGTGCTGAAGAACCCGAGCCACCTGTTCGCCCTGGACGCCCTGCTGGAGGTCTACCCGGACGCTCTGGTCGTGCAGACCCACCGCGCGCCCGAGGTCGCGATCGCCTCGGTGTGCAGCCTCAACGCTCAGGCCAGCGCCGACTGGTCGGAGACGTTCCGGGGCGGCACCGTCGGTCGCGACCAGCTGGAGCTGTGGTCCCGCGGCTTGGAGGCGTTCACCGCCGAGCGGGCGAAGCACGACCAGGCGCGGTTCTACGACGTGCACTACGAGGACTTCGTGGCCGACCCGCTGGGCACCGTGGCCGCGCTCTACGACCACTTCGGCCTGGAACTCGGCGACGAGGCCGATTCCGCGATGCGACGCCTGCACACCGAGAGCACCACGGGCGCGCGCAAACCCTCCCACCGCTACCGCCTCGCGGACTTCGGACTGTCCGAAATGGACGTTAGGTCCCGGTTCCCGGCGGCGGGCTGAGGAGGCCGCAGCCGCCGGCACCCGGCATCACCGGCTCGCCACCGGTGAACCGCCCTCGTCCGCGAACTCCCCCGTTCCGCGTCGCGGAGGACTTCCGGGGTCGCGGTGCGCAGGAACGGCACGACAGTGCTCAACACCACGGCGGCGAGCACCGCGAACGCGATCCGCACGCCGAAGAACTCCGCGAGCAGGCCGACCACCGCGGCCCCGACCGGCATGGCGCCCCAGCTGAACAGGCGGGCGACCGCGCTGTAGCGCCCCATCAACCCATCGGCCAGGTTCGGCACCGCCGTGGACACGACCAGCACCGCGGTGTTGCGCACGTCGGCGTCACCTGGCGCCGCGCTGGACTGCTTCCCCGCATCGGCGGGAGCGATCCGATCGGCCATTCCGCGGACCTCCGAGTAACCAGTCAAACCATTTTGATGGATACTGGGATTTCACCGGGCAGCGCGCCCCGCAGGCGAACGGGTGGCCTGCGGCGGATTCGCCAGGCGGTCCGCGGAGCGAGAACGGGGGTGGCGTGCGGCGGAGGTGCCGCGCAAGATCGGCGGGTGATCAGAGGTGCCGGGTGATCCGGCACCCGGCAGGTGCGGCGGCTCCGGAGGGAGCCGCCACCGACGAGACGCAGGAGCTTCATGTCCCTCGCCGACTTCCCCCGCTACCCGCTGCTGTTCGGGCCCAGTCCGGTGCACCCGCTCGATCGGCTCACCGCCCACCTCGGTGGGGCCCGGATCTGGGCCAAGCGCGAGGACTGCAACTCCGGCCTCGCCTACGGCGGCAACAAGACCCGCAAGCTGGAGTACATCGTGCCGGACGTGCTCGCCTCCGGCGCCGACACGCTGGTCTCCATCGGCGGCTACCAGTCCAACCACACCCGCCAGGTCGCGGCCGTCGCGGCGAAGCTGGGGCTCGGGGCGCGGCTGGTCCAGGAGAAGTGGGTGGACTGGCCGGACTCGGTCAACGACAAGGTCGGCAACATCCTGCTCTCCCGGATCATGGGCGCCGACGTGCGGCTGGACCCGGCCGGATTCGACATCGGCATCCGCCGGTCCTGGGAGGATGCGATGGACGAGGTCCGGGCCGCCGGCGGGACGCCCTACGGCATCCCGGCCGGGGCGTCCGAGCACGAGCTCGGCGGGCTCGGCTTCGCGAACTGGGCCGAGGAGGTCGCCCAGCAGGAAGAGCAGCTGGGGGTCTTCTTCGACACGATCGTCGTCTGCACCGTCACCGGCTCCACGCACGCCGGGATGATCGCGGGGTTCGCCGGGCAGGAACGCCCGCGCCGGGTCATCGGCATCGACGCCTCCGCGACGCTGGACAAGACGCGCGACCAGGTCGCGCGGATCGCGCGCGCCACGGCCGAGCTGATCGGGCTGGGCCGGGAGCTCCGCGAGGACGAGATCACCGTGCTCGCGGGCTGGGCGGGTGAGCTCTACGGCGTGCCGGTGCAGTCGACGATCGACGCGATCCGGCTCTGCGGCAGGCTGGAAGGGATGATCATCGATCCGGTGTACGAGGGGAAGTCGATGGCCGGGCTGATCGACCTGGTCCGCGACGGCGAGATCGAGCAGGGCTCGAACGTGCTCTACGCCCACCTCGGCGGACAGCCCGCGCTCAACGCGTACGCGGGCGCCTTCGCCTGATCCGGCTCGGCGAGGCGGCCCCGGACCACGCCCGGGGCCGCCTCCTGCGTCCGACCGGCGCCCTCCCTCCAGGTCAGTGGAACGGGGTGACGCACTTGGGCTCCGGATCTTCGGGATCAGCGGACGGCTCGCACAGGTCGCGCGGCCTCCCCGCGGGCCCGGCCTCGTTGCAGCACTTGATGTTGTCGCAGCAGTACTTCCCGGCCGGGCACCCGGTCGTCTCGTTGCAGTAGTCGCCTTGGGGAAGGCATCCCAGGCGGGTGCAGATCTCGCCGCTGCGGCAGCACTCGTTCCGGCAGCTCACCCCCGACGGGCAGCACTGCGACGACGTGGCCGCACCCGGCGGGCAGCACCTGCCCGCCCGGCACACGTCGGGCGGGACGCACAGCGTGCCGCCGCAGTTGACCGCCGCCTCCGGAACGCATCCGCCCAGGCTCGGTTCGCACCGTTCCCCCGGGTCGCAGCAGTCCGTGCCGCACACCTGCTGGTCCAGTCGGCACAGCGCGTGATCCGAGCACTGCCGTTCACCGGGGACGTAGCACCCGTTGCCGTGGCAGCACTCCTGGCCAGGCGGGCAGCACACGTTGAAGCTGGGGATGATTCCGTGCCAGTCGAAGACGGTGCAACACCCGTGGGTTTCCGGGCAGCACTCGGGCTGTCCCGTGTTCAGCCTCCTGCACAACTTCTCACCGGTCCCGCATTGCGGGAGCCGCGATTCGCGGCACCAGTTCGTGCAGGGGACCCGGCATTCCCGCTCGAGGAGCGCACCGGAAACGTCGCCGCCGTCCGCCATGGCCATGCAGTCCCGCACGCAGTCCTCAACGCAGGCGTCCGCGGGGTGGACGGCGCCCTCACCCCCGGCCGGTCCTGCCCTCGCGCGGTAGTGCCGTCTCGTCCGGTAGAGCGAGTAGTCCGCCGTAGCGCCGGGCAATGACATCGCGCCACGCTCCTCCCGACCGCGTCATCGGTCGTAGTACGGAGACAGTTTGGTGACGAGGAACGGGAACTCCTCGGTGACGTCGACCCGGACGAAGAACTTCTCGGTCACATCGGTCGTGCGGCCGGTGTACGAGAAGATGACGTCCAGGATGGTGCGCATCCGCCCGCTCAGGCGCGACGGCCGGGTCTCGATCGCCGTCAGCGAAGCCCCCTCCGCGAAGGCCTCCGCCGTCTTGGCGTAGACGCTCGGATAGCGCACGACCAGGTAGTTCAACGCCCGGTGCTCGTCGGACGAACCCGCGTTGTCGGCGAGGTGCATGACCCGCTCGAACAACTCCTCCGCCGCCGAGCGGAACGGTTCCTCCGCGACCCCGTCGGGCTTGGGCAGCGAGCGCACGAGCGAACCCGCGTCGAACGAGTAGATCTGGTCGAACGTCACCACCGGGATCATCAACCCGTTGCAGAGATCGGGTGGGGCGAGCGGGCCCCGCACGCCGATCAGCGCGTGCAGATCGGTCGACCGCGGGGCGGCGCGCAACGCCTCGACGAGCAACGGCAGGTCGCCGGACTCGTGCGGACGCACGACGTAGGTTTCGAGCTCTCGAACGGTGAACACGTAGCACAGGTGCCTGGCCAGGTAACGGTTGCGCGGCTCGGCCAGCACGGCGTGCAGTGCTTCCCGATCGGTCAGGTCCGCGGTGTCGGCCTGACCGATCACCTGCGCGAACTCCTTCTCCACCCCCAGGCTCGGCAGGCGCGGTTCGACCCGGCCCAGCGCGTAGACGTACGGCGACGAGAACTCATCCCGCCCGTTCTCGCCGCTCGCCACGACGTCACCGCGACCGCAGGCCGCGCACTCGTGGGCTTGTCGGCTCGGCATCGGGTCGCGAGGTCGCGCCGCCGCGCCGCCGCGTGCCCCGGCCGGGGATTCCACCGCCTGCGGGGGCAGCTCGCGCTCATCCATGAGTTCGCTCCTTCCTCGATCGGAGATCCGCGCACCGGGTACTCCTCAGCGCCTCCGGCCGCTCCTGCCGGAGAGCACGACCCAGCGGTTGAGGACGGCGGCACGCCGCTCGCATCCGCGGCACGGCCGCACCCCCGCCGCGTAGGTGACGCGCTTGACCGCGTCCCCGAGACCGATGTCCTCCTCGGAGAGGAAAGCCGGGAGGGCGACCCGCGAAGGTCTCCTGATGCGCTCGGTGTCCTCGTCCTCGGGATCGACCCGAGGTTCGTCGTCGTCGACCACGTCCGTCCCTCCTCACCGCACGGTCCGCAGGACCTCGTGCGCCGCCCACGCGTCCAGCAGCGGCGGCACCACGCTCGGTCGGCACGGCGCGGACCGGTTCACCGCGAGCACGACCTCCGCCGGTGCGGCGCGCGGGAATTCCGACCACAGCAGCACGACCGCTCCCGCGACGACGGCCGCCGCGGCGCTCGTCCCGCCGATCGGGCGCAACCCGCCGTCCGCTCCGAGGCTGACCAGTCCCTCCGCGACCGCGCCCACTCCGCGCCGACCGATCGAGTGGCCGAGGTTCGAGTACGGCGCGAGGTTCCCTGCCAGGTCGTAGGCGGCCACCGGGATCACCGAGCGGTGCCCGGTGATCGTGGAGCCTCCGACGCTCGCCCGGTTCCCGGCCGCCGCCACCAGCACCACGCCACGTGAGGAGGCGTAGTCCAACGCCTCCCGCACGACACGCGCCGCACCGCGCCGCTGGTCGAGCACCAGGCTCATGTTGATGACGGCGGCACCCGATTCGGCCAGTCCGACGATCGCCGCGGCCAGCTCGTCCGGTGCCGCCGTCCCGCGACCCGGCCCTGCCGCGTCGTAGATCGGATGAACCAGCAGCGTCGCCCCGGGGCAGATGCCGGGGGCGCCGGACTCGCGATCGGCCACGAGCACGCCCGCCACGGCCGTCGCATGATCGGACGCGTCTCCTCCGCCCTGGCCCTCAGGCTGGACTTCCACCCTCGCCTCGGAGAAGCCGGGGTGGTCAGCGAGCACCACGCCGTCGATCAGCCCGACCCGGAGGTCCGGCAGGCCGCGGGTCCGCCGCATCAGCGGTGGCAGGGAGACCAGCCCGAGCGGATCCGGCGCCCCGACCGGACTCGGCGACCGCGCTCCGGAACCGGGTTGCACGGCTCACGCCGTGATCTCGTAGTTGACGGCGTAGTTGGAGTCGTCGCCGGAAAGCTGCGCGTTCAACTCCCCCTGCCCCACCTGATTGCGGTGCACCCAGAACCCGCCCAGGTAGTCGTTGTCCGAGCCGCTGTCGCGCTCCCAGAAGTCGACCAGGCCCTTGACGGAGAAGTTCGAGACCGTGCCGGGGTTGATCGTCTGTCCCTCGTCGATCTGCTGAACGCCGAATACCCGCTCGCCCCGGAAGTTGATGAACAGGTCGTCGGAGCCGAAGCCGTCGGACGTCTCGTGGCATATCACGGAATGAATGGTGAGAGTAGCCATGCTTTCCCCCTTACGAGCCGAATGGCAGTTCTCCGCCGAGAGCACCGAACCGCGCGCCTTGCGGGCGCCACCGTCCTCGGGATCACCGGAGATCGGTCATCCCAGAATCCCCGGCGGAGCCGGGTAGGAGTTCGCTCCCCGGGCCGCGGGCGGAGGCCGAAGCCACCTTGTGATCACGGCGGTTCGCCTTCGGTCCTCGCCGATCACTGCGTCGAGCGCGGCACCCCGAGGAGACATGACGACGTTAAGCCCGCTCGAAACCCGGATCCAGGGACTTCGGTCGTATTTCCGGCCGGGCGGGACCTCACCGGGCGCCGCGCACCCCGGATGCCCTCGGACGCTGCTGTCAAGGGCCCGTCACCTGCTGGGAATGCGCAGGCCTCCACGCTGGTTCTACCCCTCTGGCCGGAGTGCGATCGCGTCCGGTTCGTCGAACGGGAGCGAGGCGGCGTGAGGTCAGGGATGCCGATGCGGGCAAGCGGGTCCGACACGGGTGAGCGGTTGCCGCGCGAGATCTGGATCCTGGTCGCCGGCAGCTTCATCGTCGCGATCGGGATGGGCATCGTCTCCCCCGCGCTGCCGGCGTTCGCGACCTCGTTCGACGTGGGGGTGACCGCGGCGTCGTTCATCGTGAGCGCGTTCGCCTTCATGCGGCTGGCCTTCGCCCCCGCGAGCGGGCGGCTCGTGGCGTGGTTCGGCGAGCGCCCGATCTACGTGTGGGGCGTGTCGATCGTCGGCGTGAGCAGCGCGGCCTGCGCCTTCGCCGACTCGTACTGGCAGCTGCTGGTGTTCCGGGCGCTCGGCGGCACCGGTTCGACGATGTTCACCGTGTCCGTGGTGGCGCTGCTGGTGCGGCTGTCGCCGCCGCAGCAGCGCGGGCGGGCCTCCGGGCTGTGGGCGACGAGCTTCCTGCTGGGCAACGTCTCCGGCCCGATCATCGGCAGCCTCCTGGTCGGCTACTCGCTGCGGCTGCCGTTCCTGATCTACGGTGCAGCGCTGTTCCTGGCCGCGTTCGTCGGCTGGCTGCTGCTGCGGAAGTCGACGCTGGCCGCGCCGGTGAAGGACGACGTCCCGGCGATGACGGTCCGCGAGGCGCTCCGGTCGCGGATCTACCGGGCGGCGATGCTGTCCAACTTCAGCACCGGCTGGGCGGTGTTCGGCGTGCGCATCGCGCTGATCCCGCTGTTCGTGGTCGAGGTGCTGCACTCCACGCAGGCGATGGCCGGGGTGGCGCTGTCGGTGTTCGCCGTCGGCAACGCGGCGGTGATCATGCTGTCCGGGCGGTTCTCCGACCGCCACGGCCGGAAGCCGATGGCGCTGCTCGGGCTCGCCGTCTCGGTGGTCGGCACCGCGGCGCTGGGGTTCAGCGGCTCCATCGCGGTCTTCCTGGTGGCGTCGCTGGTCGCCGGGGTGGGCGCGGGACTGCTCAACCCGGCGCAGAACGCGGCCGTCGCCGACCTGCTCGGCAGCAAGGGCAAGGGCGGCCCGGTGCTGGCCGCGTTCCAGATGGCCGCCGACGTCGGAGCGATCGTGGGGCCGCTGGTCACGGGCCTGATCGCCGACGCCATCTCGTACCAGGTGGCCTTCGGGGTGACGGCCCTGACCGCTGTGCTCGCACTGGGCGCGTGGCTCACGGCTCCTGAGACCAGCGGCGGCCCTCCCGCGTCGGAGTCGGTCCACCCGGACACCGACATCGACCCGGAACGAGCTGCGAAGTAGACCTGGCCGACGCCGGAAGTCGCTCCACCGCAGCGGATTCGTGGACGTCGTCGGCGAAGTTCGGTGTGCGGCGAGGTTCCCGGCCCGGCCGGGAACCTCGCCGCATCATCCGGTCAGCACCGGATCATCAGAGCTGGTAGGCCCACAGCTCGTACACGCCGACGCCGTTGCGGCGGCACTCGTGGCCCAGGCTCGTCCCGCCACCGCCGCCGTGCGCGTCCGCCCACGCCTTCTCGCAGGCGGCGGCGGTGCCGTACCACTTGCCGGTGTAGACGTAGCCCTCCGCGGCGGCGGGCGCCGCGGTGACCAGCAGCATTCCCAGCCCGATCGCGGCACCGGTCGCAAGCCTCTTCACAACGATCCTCTCGTCAGCCGATATGACCGCGCACCGGCCGAACACTCGGCCGGAATCGCTTCCCGAAGCGGGGCGGGAACCACGTCGATTCCTCCGCAGCACGGCACACCGGCCGGTCGGCGGCCGGAATCCGTTCCGCCCCGCCCGCCAAGTCGACCGCAACGGCGCGCCCCCGGCCGCCTGATCCCGCACCGGGGCCGAGGGTGTGGGGAAACCTCCCCCGAACATCAACTCGGCGGCGGAACTCAGCCGCAGGCGTCCGGGACGGCGCCGGTGCGCAGGAATTCCGCGGGACGTTCCAGCGCGGTTCGCGCTTCGGGGAGCCGTTGCGGGCTCCGGTGCGGAGCGCGCGGAGGCGGATCGATCGGCACCGCGTCGCCGGGCGGGTGCGGACCGGGCCACCCGACGCGGGAACCGACCGGCTCCTGCCGGTCCGGACCGCCCGCGCGTCCGGCGGCACCCTCGCCGACCTCCGATCGGATTACTCCGCTTCCAGGCGGGGTAGGCGGGGGCAGCCCAGTACCCCGTCCCCGTTGAGGAGAACATGGCTGGCTTCGACTCGGTCGGCGAGAACACATGGTGGATGGGATTCCGGTGCGGCGGCTGGGAAGCGCGGACCGCGACCCGCACCGTGCTCACCTCCACGCCCGAGTAGTTCCACCTGCGCGCCAGGCTCGACGCCTGCGAGAACGAGCGGCGCGTGCCGTCGAAGGACTGGGGGCACTCGATCCCGCGCGACCACGTGCCGGGCGAGCCCGGACGAACCGCACGACGAAGGAGGCGCCATCATGGCCGACCAGAACTCCACTCCCCCGCCGCAGCAGCAGACCCCGCCCGGATCGAGCGAGGCGATGGTGCCCGCTCCCCGTGACGAGATGGCCGACTACCGGGGCCGAGGACTGCTCGAAGGCAAGCGCGCGCTGATCACCGGAGGCGACTCCGGGATCGGCCGCGCGGTGGCGGTGGCGTTCGCGAAGGAAGGGGCCGACGTGGCCATCGCCTACTACGCGGACCTGGAGGACTCCGACGCCGAGCACACCGCCGAACTCGTCCGCGCCCAGCAGCGCCGCTGCGAGCTGCACAAGACCGACCTCGGCTCGGAAGCCGCCTGCCAGGAGCTCGTCGACGGGGTCGCCGACGAGCTGGGCGGGCTCGACCTGCTGGTCAACCACGCCGGGACCCAGGCGCCGGTGGAGGAGTTCGTCGACACCACCACCGAGCAGTTCGACCGCACCTTCAAGGTGAACGTCTACGCCCCGTTCTGGCTCATCCGCGCCGCGCTCGCGCACCTGCCCCGGGGGTCGGCGATCGTCAACACCGGTTCGGTCAACGGGCTGCGCGGCAACAAGACGCTCATCGACTACGCCGCCAGCAAGGGCGCGGTGCACGTGCTCACGATGTCGCTGGCGCAATCGCTGGCGCAGCAGGGGATCCGGGTCAACTGCGTCGCGCCCGGCCCGGTGTGGACACCGCTGATCCCGGCCACCCTGCCGGAGAGCTCCGTGGAGGGCTTCGGCGAGCACGTGCCGATGGGACGCATGGCGCATCCGGACGAGATCGCGCCCTCGTACGTGTTCTTCGCCGCCGAACAGCTCTCCAGCTACTACACCGGCGAGGTCCTGGCACCCGTCGGCGGCGAGACCCATCCGGGGTGACCTGGCAGGACGCAGCGCGCAATCCTCGCATTGCGCCCACGACCACGTCGTCCGGCGAGGCGACGCGAAAGGCGGTGAGCGGCGCCCCGTGCTGGGACTCCCCCACGACCCGCGTCCGGGCGGCGGAACGACTCCCCAGGACCCGGAAAGCGGACCAGCGCACTGGTTCTTGACGGCGGAGGAACGCGACAACCCCGCCACGGCCCTCGACCGGCGGCGCCCGGAAAGGGCTTCGTGGTCGACGGGCAACCTCGCGCAACCGCTGATCGACGGCACCGAATGCTTCGAGCGCTTGGTGGCCGAGCTCGACGACGTCCACGCCGGGGACCAGATCTTCCTCGCCGCTTGGATCGGCGTCCGGGACAAACCCCTCGACGAAGCGGGCCACGCGCTGGGAGAGCTGCTGGCACGCGCCCTGGACGCCGGCGCCTCGGTGCACGCGCTGTTCTGGTGGCCGTTCCTGACGCTGCGCCGGGACCTGATCCCGGACAACCGGCGGTTCGTCACCGCGCTGCGGCGCCGGGGCGGTGCGCCGCTGCTCGACCAGCGGGTGCGACCGATCGGCTGCCACCACCAGAAGTTCCTGGTGATCCGCCGCCCGCGGCGCCCGGACACCGACGTCGCCTTCGTCGGCGGGATCGACCCGTGCCCGAGCCGCCGCGACGACGAGCGCCACTGCGGCGATCCCGACGTGCAGGCCTCGATCGACGACCGGTACGGCACGCGCCCGGCCTGGCACGACGCGCACCTGCTGGTGCGCGGCCCAGCGGTCGACGACGTCGAGCACTGCTTCCGGGAACGGTGGGCGGACGCGGCGGCCTCCCGGCGCGGGCCGATCTCCCGGACCCGCCGGTTGCTGAGCCCGCGGCGGCCCGCACCGCTGCCCACCCGGCTCCCGCCGCCGCCACGGGCCGGGACCTGCTCGGTGCAGCTGCTGCGCACCTACCCGGCGAAACGGCCGCGCTACCCGTTCGCGCCGCAGGGCGAGCGCAGCGTCGCGCGGGGCTGCGTGAAGGCGCTGCGCCACGCCCGGCGGCTGGTCTACGTGGAGGACCAGTTCCTCTGGTCACCGGTGGTGGCCGAGGCGTTCGCGGCGGCGCTGCGCCGCGAACCCGAACTGCGCTTGATCGCCGTGGTGCCGCGCCTCCCGGAGAAGGGCGGCACCGTGGAGATCGCCACGAACGGCGTGGCCCACGGCAAGGCGCTGGACCTGCTGCGCGCGGCGGGCGGCGACCGGGTCGACGTGTACGACCTGGAGAGCACCGCAGGACTGCCGATCTACCTGCACTCGAAGGTCTGCGTCGTCGACGACCGCTGGGCCGCGGTGGGCTCGGCGAACCTGAACCGGCGGTCGTGGGCCTACGACTCGGAGCTCACGGCCGCGGTCGTCGACGAGGAGCCCGGAGGCGGCGCGTTCGCCCAGGACCTGCGCCTGCGCCTGTGGCGCGAGCACCTCGGCCGCGAGCCCGGCCGCACCTCGGACCTGACCGATCCGGTGGAGGGAGCCGACGTGCTGCGCGGCGCCGCGGACCGGCTCGACCGCTGGCACGAGGCAGCCGAACCGGCTCCGCGCCCGCCGGGACACCTGCGCGGTCACGCGCGGCCCGCCGTGTCGCCGCTGACCCGCGCCTGGGCGGTTCCGGTCGAACGAGTCGTGATGGACCCGGACGGCCGACCGGCCCGATTGCGCGGCCGGGACCAGTGGTGACGTCCGCCGGCGAGCTCCCGCCGGGCGGCGGGACGGCGGGGATGTGAGGGGTCGCTGACACACTGGAGATCCGGACGCGGCTCGGGTGCGCTGCGGGTGACCTCGGCGACCGCGTTCGGCGCCGTCCTGCGCTCGACGAAGGGAAACCGGATGTCCGCTCCGGACAAGCACGACCCCGCCACGGTCGCCGACACGACCTGGGCCGTGCACGGCGGGAACGCGATCGACCCGGCCACGGGAGCGTTGCGCACCCCGCTGGTGCTGGCCAACTCCTACCTGCTGCCCGAGGACGCTTCCGAGGTGAGCTGGTCGGATCCGAACCGCCTGGTGTACGCCCGCAACGGGCACGTCAACCAGCGCGCGCTGGAATCCAAGCTGGCCGCGCTCGACGGCGGTGAGCAGGCGGCGGTGTTCGCCACCGGGGTCGCCGCGCTGCACGCGGTGTTCTTCACGCACCTGCGCAGCGGTGATCACGTCGTGGTGTCCTCGGTGACCTACGAAGCGGTGTGGCGGTTGTTCGCCGAGCTGCTGCCGGATCGCTACGGGATCGAGGCGACGTTCGTCGACAGCACCGACCTGGACGCGGTGCGCGCCGCGATGCGCCCGGCCACCCGGCTGGTGCACGTGGAGACCATCGCGAACCCGACCACCGCCGTCACCGACATCGCCGCGGTCGCGGAGATCGCGCACACCGGCGGGGCGCTGCTGAGCGTGGACGGCACGTTCACCCCGCCGCCGCTGTACCGCCCGCTGGCCGACGGCGCGGACCTGGTGATCCACTCGCTGACGAAGTTCATCAACGGGCACGGCGACGCCACGGGCGGAGCGGTGATCGGCTCGCACGAGCTCGTCGGGAAGATCCGAGGAGACGCCGGGGTGGACGTCGGCGGCGTGCTCGCGCCGTTCAACGCCTGGCTCATCATGCGCGGATCGGTGACGCTGCCGCTGCGGCTGCGCCAGCACCTCGGCTCCGCGCAGCGCATCGCCGAAGCCCTCGACGCCGACCCGCGCATCGCGTTCGTCGCCTACCCCGGTCTGCCCGGCCATCCGCAGCACGAGCTCGCCACCCGGCAGTTCGGGGGCCGGGGCCACGGAGCCGTTCTGGCGTTCGCGCTGGACGGGGGCACCGCGGTGCAGAACGAGTTCGTCAACGCGTTGCGCGTGATCACCTCCGCGGTCTCGCTCGGCCACGACGAAACGCTGATCGTGCACGTCGCGGCCGGTGCTCGCGGCGGCGACGAGCACTACCCCGAACCGTTCCAGCGCTACGGCCACCTGCGGCTCGCGGTCGGGCTGGAGGACCCCGACGACCTCATCGCCGACATCCGCACCGCCCTTGGTCGAACATTCCCGTGAGGACGGCTTCGCGTAGTGGGTCGGGTGGCGGGAACTCAGCGGTGCCGGTCACTCTGGTGGTCACTGCTCAGCGGCTCCGCCGCTGACAAGACGACGAACAACAACACCGAGTTCACGGCGGAACACGAGCGCACAAGGCGAGTACCGTCCTCAAAGGATGTTGAGGGGAGATGGATGTTCACCGGACTCAGCGCTTTTCCGCTGACGCCCGTCGCCGAGGACGGCATCGACGAGGCGGCGTTCGCCGGGCTCGTCGAGCGGCTCGCGGCGGCGCGGGTCGACTCGATCACCGCGCTCGGTTCCACGGGCTCCTACCCGTACCTGGACCGCGCCGAACGCGCCCGCGCCGCGCGGCTCGCCGTCGAGCACGCCGGGGACGTCCCGGTGCTGGCCGGCATCGGCGCGCTGCGCACCCGCGAGGTCCTCGCGCTGGCCGAGGACGCCCAGCGGGCCGGGGCCTCGGGTGTGCTGCTCGCGCCGGTGTCCTACCAGGCGCTGACCGCCGACGAGGTGTTCGGCCTCTACGAGGACGTCACCGGCGAGCTGTCGGTCCCGCTCGTGGTCTACGACAACCCCGGCACCACGCACTTCACCTTCACCGACGAGCTCTACGCCCGGATCGCCGAGCTGCCGAACGTCGCCTCGATCAAGATCCCCGGCGTGCCACCCGCGCCCGCCGAAGCCGAAGCCCGCGTGTCCCACTTGCGATCGCTGCTGCCCGCTTCGGTGACGGTCGGGGTCAGCGGGGACCCCCTGGCCGCGACCGGCCTCAACGCCGGGTGCCAGGCCTGGTACTCGGTCGTGGCCGGAGCCCTGCCCGAACCGGCCCTGACGATCACGCGCGCGGCGCGGGCGGGCGACGTCGCCACCGCGAACGCGGAGTCCGAACGACTCCGCCCGTTGTGGGAGCTGTTCACCCGCCACGGCAGCTTCCGCGTCGTCTCGGCGATCGCGGAACAGCTCGGCCTCGTCGCCCACCCCAACCTCCCCCGCCCCGTACGCGCCCTGCCCGAAGCCGACCGCGCCGAAGCAGCCCGCGTCGTCCACGCCCTGGATCTGCATCAGTGACCATCCGGCGCTCGGCGCCCGATGCCGTCTGAGCCGGCCGGTGTCGCCCCGGCGTGGGGAGGTTCCCGGACGGCACGGGGTCTTCCGGGAGTGCCCGACCTCCACGCGCGCGGAGCGCAGCGCTGAACGTCCCGCTCCGACGGCTCGCGATCAGCGCGGGGTGAGTGTGAGGTCGCGGAGGTCCTCCCAGATGACGGGCCAGGCAGCGGTGCGGCCGGTGAGCTGCCAGATCGTCGTGCGTTCCGGGACCAGACCGCCGTAGGTGCCCAGCGGTGTCGGCGCCTCGACCACCGCCACCGGGCGGGCTTCGGCGAACCACGGGCGCAGCCGCCCGAGGTCGCCGACGAACAGCACCCGGTCCTGGTGCTCCGGTGGGGGCGGGAACCAGCCGTAGGCGCGGTTGGTGCTCGCGGCGGGTGGCAGTCCGAGTTCCGGCGGGGCCGCGTCGAGGTAGGTCGCGTAGACGTAGGGCGTCGCCACGAGCGCGGTGCGGGCGCGCTGCTCGGCGGGGAGGTCCGCGTAGGCGCGGGCGGTCGCGGTCGCCAGCTCGTCGGCGAAGCGCGGCGAGGCCATCACCGACGTGAACACCAACGCGCCCGTGGCGAGCACCGCGCTGAACGCCACGACCGGCCACGCCCGCCGCCGCGCCCCCGCTTCCCTCCGGTGCTGCAACGCCACCGCGCCGATCGCGACGTACGGCGACCAGAGCGGGATCAGGTAGTAGTGGCGGCCCGAACCGAGCACGACGGCGGCCACCAGCAGCGCGAACGCCACCGCGAGGAACCGGTGCTCGCGCCACCGCGCCTCCCGGCAGAGCGCGACCAGGCCGCACACCGCCAGCCCGAGCGTCAGCGGCCCGGTGACGGCGACGCCGTGCAGCACCACGAGGGTCCGGCCGCCGTAGATGAGTTCGTTCTCCCCCGCAACCACCTGCGCCATGCCCGCTTGCGGCCAGCCGTGGGCCGCCTGCCAGCCCAGCGTCGGAGCCGCGATCAGCAGCGCCAGCACCACACCGGCCCACAGCAGCGGGCGGCGGAGCAACGCGCGGGGCCCCACCAGCACGACCGCGCCCAGCAGCACGATCCCCAGCGCCAGCACCTGGAACCGGGTTTGCGCGGCGATCCCGGCGACCGCGCCGAACACCGGCAGCAGCCGGTCGTCGCGGACCCGGATCCACCGCAGCAGCAACCAGAACAACCCCGCCCACAGCGCGGGTTCCAGGGTGTAGGGCGTCAGCCAGTGCCCGAACTGGGCGGCGGCCACGCACGTCGCCTGCCCCGACGCGGCGAGCACCTGAGCGCGCCGGTCACCGCCGAGTTCGCGGGCCATCAGCGCGACCAGCACGATCGCGGCGGCGGTGGCCAGGACCGCCGGGAACGCCAGCACCACCTGGTTCCCCGGCGCCACCGCGTCGGCGAACCGGGCCAGCAGCGGTGTCAGCGGCGGCTGGTCGACCGCGCCCCAGTCGAGGTGGTGGCGACCGATCGTGAGCATCAGGTCCTCGTCGAACCACCGGCGCGGGACGGCGGCCAGCGCCAGGTGCGCGGTGGCGACCACACCGGCGACGACCGACACCGGCGCCCACGCCGGCCGCGAGATCTCCATCAGGTGCCCGCTCCCGTCTCCCCGCGATCAGCGAACCCAGCGAACACCATGCCGCGGCGGCACGGTCAAGTGCGGGGGCCCGTTTGCCGCCCGCTCCCCGCGGGAAGGCCTCGGCGGCGTCCGCTTTCCAGTGCGAAGGAGTCCACGCGGGCCATCAGCAGCGAACTCCGGAGGAGCCGCCGATGTCGCGATCGTTGTGGTGGGACACCGCCCGGCTTCCCGCGCGGGTCCCGCCGGTGGCCGCGGCGGGGGACTTCGACGTGGCGGTGCTCGGCGGCGGCATCACGGGGCTCACCACCGCGCTGCTGCTGCGGCGCGCGGGAGCCCGCGTCGCCGTCGTCGAGGCCGGGCGGGTCGGCTCCGGGGCGACCGGGTCCAGCACCGCGAAGGTCACCGCGCTGCAGGCCACGATGTGCTCGACGATCCGATCCCAGCGCGGCCCGGAGGCCGCCGCCGCCTACGCCGCGGTGTGCGCCGACGCCGTCGAGCGGGTAGCCGCGCTGGCGGCGGAAGAGCGGATCGAGTGCGCGCTGCGGCGGCGCCCCGCCTGCACCTACGCGGCCGACGCGGCGGAGACCGAGGCGATCGACGCGGAGGCCGCCGCCGCGCGGGAAGCGGGGCTGCCCGTCGAACTCGACCGCGCCGCCGGGCTGCCGTTCCCGGTGGCGGGCGCGGTCCGGCTCGCCGACCAGATCGAGTTCCAGCCGGTCGAATACGCGGCGGGGCTCGCCAGCGCGCTGCGGGACGACGGCTGCGCCGTCTTCGAGGACACCCGCGCGCTCGACGTGCGGCAGGGGGCTCCGTGCGAGGTCGTCACGACCGGCGGGACCGTGCGCGCGGAGCGCGTCGTGGTGGCCACGCACTACCCGGTCCTGGACCGCGGCCTGTACTTCCCGCGGCTGGAAGCGGAGCGCTCCTACTGCGTCGCCGCCCGCGTCGGCCCGCACGAGCCGCTGCCGCTCGCGATCAACGTGCGAGCCCCGAAGCGGTCGCTGCGCTCGGCCGGCGAGGCGGTCGTCGTGTGCGGGGAAAGCCATCCGACGGGTTCACCCGCCGGTCGGCCGCCGTACGCGGCGCTGGAGGAGTTCGCCCGGCGGCACTGGCCCGTCGAGGAGATCACGCACCGCTGGTCCGCGCAGGACCCGACGGCGTACGACCGGTTCCCGATGGTCGGGCCCTACCTGCCGGGCTCGACGCGCTTGTTCGTGGCGACCGGGTTCATGAAGTGGGGGCTGTGCGGCGGCACGGCGGCGGCTGCGCTGCTGGCCGACCGGCTCACCGGCACGCCGGGTCCGGAGGCGGAGCCGTTCGACCCCGGTCGCGTCTCGCCCCGGTCCGCGGGCCGGCTGGCGAAGATGAACGCCGGGGTGGGCGTCGCCTTCGTCGGCGACCGGCTCACCGCGGGCGAGGTCGGTTCCGTCGAGCAGGTCCCGCTCGGGGCGGCCCGGGTGGTGCGGGCGGGCACCGACCTGACCGGGGTGTACCGCGACGAGGACGGGTGCGCGCACGCGGTCTCCCTGCGATGCACCCACCTGGGCTGCCTGCTGCGGTTCAACGACGACGAACGCAGCTGGGACTGCCCCTGCCACGGCTCGCGGTTCGACGTGGACGGAACCGTGCTGGAGGGCCCGGCCGTCCGCCCGCTGCCGCGCAAGGAGCCGGAGCGATGAGGTTTTCCCCTGCGAGCGACGAGGAACCCTGGTGCGACCCGGCCTAGAACGAGGGGTGTGGACCCGGGGCCACCACCGAGGAGGTGCACGTGCTGGGCGAACTGGTGCGCGGCGCGCTGGCGGGCGCCGCCGGAACGACCGCGCTCAACACCGCGACCTACCTGGACATGGCGATTCGGGCCCGGCCTAGCAGCACCAGTCCCGAGCGGACGGTGCAAGAGGTCGAGCAGCACTTCCGGCCGGTTCCCGGCGAGGACGCGTCGGCTCGGGACAACCGACGGCAGGCCTCGGGGCACTGCTGGGCATCGGAGCAGGGGGGCGTGGGTGCCGTCTACGGCTGCGTCCGGGCGAAGGCCGCGCGTGCTCCGCTGCCGGTGCTGGCCCTCGCCGCCGGTGTCACGGCGAACGCGGGCAGCACGGCCCCCATGTCCGCGCTGGGCGTGACCGATCCGCGCGAGTGGACCGCGGAGAGCTGGCTCATGGACCTCGTCCCGCACCTGGCCTACGGCCTCGTCACCGCCCTCACCTTCGACGCCTTCGCAGGGCGCCGGGATCGACGTTCATGAGCGACCGCGCGGAACCAGGAGGCGAACCGATGGTGCAGCAGCAGACGGCCCACGACCTGATCGACGTCGTCGTCCAGGACCACCGCGCCGTCGACCGGGCCTTCGCCGACTACGAGAACGGCGGCTTGTCCGAACCCCAGCGGCGCGAGCTGGTCGACCACACCATCACCGAGCCGGTGCGGCATTCGGTGGCCGAGGAGCAGCACCTCTACCCCGCCGCGCGGCGCGTGCTCGCCGACGGCGACGAGATCGTCGATCACGAGGTCCAGGAGCACGCCGAGGCCGAGGTCGTGATGAAGCGGCTGGAGAGCACCGCGACGACCGATCCGGAGTTCGACCGCCTCACCCGGCAGCTGATCGGCGACGTGCGCCACCACGTCCAGGACGAGGAGCAGGACCTGCTGCCGCGGCTGCGCGAGGCGTGCTCGGCCGATGAGCGCCGGGAACTCGGCGAGAAGATCCTGCGGGCGAAGGAAGCGGCACCCACGCGACCGCATCCGGCGGCGCCCGATCGCCCGCCCGCCAACAAGATCTTGGCCCCGGGCGCGGGCATGGTCGACCGGTTGCGGGACGCCTTGTCGGTTCGATCCCGATGAGCCGCGCCGGGCGGAGCGGGCCCTGATGAGCACGCGGCTGCTGAGCTCGCCGGGTGTGTACCGGCCGCAAGGGGATACCCGGCTGCTCGAAGAGGTGCTGCACCGGAGCGGGGTGCCGGCCGGGGCGCGGGTGCTCGACGTCGGCACGGGAACCGGGGCGCTCGCGGTGGCCGCCGCCCGCGCCGGAGCCGGGCTGGTGACCGCCATCGACGTGTCCGCGCGCGCGGTGCTCGCGGCCAGGCTCAACGCCCGGCTCCGCGGCCTGCCCGTCGAGGTCCGGCGGGCGGGCTCGCTGGAGGAGTTCGGGGCGCGGCGGTTCGACCTGGTCGTGTCCAATCCCCCGTACGTCCCGTCTGCGGCCCAGTCCCCGCCCTGCCGGGGCGCCGCGCGGGCCTGGGACGCCGGTCCGGACGGACGTGCGGTGCTGGACGCGCTGTGCGCGACCGCACCGGGCCTGCTGGCTCCAGGAGGCCGAGTCCTGCTCGTGCAGTCCGATCTGTCCGATGTGGACACAACGGTCTCCTGGTTCGCCGCGGCGGGACTGGACGTGTCGATCGCCGCGCGCCGCGCGCAACCGTTCGGACCCGTGCTGCGGCAGCGGGCCGGCTACTTGGAGGCCCGCGGGCTCATCGCCCCCGGGCAGCGGGTGGAGGAACTGGTGGTGATCCGAGGTGACCGGTGGTGAGCCCCGGGCGGACCGCCGCCGGGTCCGGGTCGTCCCGGACGGGCCCGTGCTCGTCGACGGCCCCGTGGACCTGGTGGCGGCGGACGGGAGCGTCCTGCGCTGCGACCGCTTCGTCGTGGCCGTGTGCGCCTGCCGGCGCAGTCGCCGCTTCCCGCTCTGCGACACCAGCCACCGGCGCCGCGAGCGCCGCCCACCGGACGACGGGACGGCCTAGGCCGCCTCCAGCGGGTGGAGGAGCGAGCTGCGCCCTGCCCGCCACGCACCGAGCAACCGCTCAGCGAGCGCGCCTTCGAGCAGTTCCGTGGCCTGGACGCCGAACACGACGTCCGCGGCGAGCTCCGGCTCGCGGGCCAGCAGATCGCCGACGACGTCGTGGCGCATGATCTGCTCGTGCACGGCGTCGGCCTCGACGTGCTCGGTGAAGAACCGGGTGCACGCCTCCGGGGCGTCGAACCGGTCCAGCGCGCTCACCAGCCGCCTCGCGCTGGGCGCGGTGCTGATCTCGGCGGCGGCGAAGTGGCCGACGAGCGCGCCGCGCAGCGCCCGGTGCAGGCCGAACATCGACATCAGGTTCACGATCGCGAGTTGCGGCGCGGGCACCACGTCGAGGTAGTGCAGGTAGCCCGGTTCCAGTCCGGCGGCGCCGAGGAGGTCGGCGAACAGCTGCGCGTGCACGTCCTCGCCCCGGCCCCCGCCGAACTCGTCGAACTCGACGGCGACCAGCGCCGCCTTCGCCTGCCCCTGCAGGCGCGGAATGACCCAGGCGTGCGGGTCGGCCTCCTTGAGGTGGTAGATCGAGCGGTGCACGAAGTACTCCTGCAGCTGCCCCCAGCTCCCCCGGTCGCGCAGGTGGTGCGAGGGGCCGTCGCCGGGCACCGGCTCGATCAGCAGCCCTGCCAGCTCGCCGTCCACGTCATCACCGCCCGCGACGCCGTCGCGCAGCGCCTGCCGGAAGCGGTCTTCCAGCCCCTTGCGCCAGCGCAGGAGGTCCGCGTCCCACTCCCAGTCCGGCATGACTCCCGCGAAGCCCCGGTAGTGCAGCTCGTAGCAGGTGTGCAGGGCCAGCGCGAGGTCGTCGCCGAACGGGTCCGCGTCCACCGCGTCCCGTGCGGGCAGCGCCACCGGACGGGATGGTGGCGCGCCGAGCGCGGAGACGACCGCTTCGGAAAGCGGCCCGCGCGGTCGCGGCAGCACGGCGGACGTGGTGGTGGAGGCCGGGACGGTCATGTGCTCTCCTCGATCGCTTCCGGGGTCGTTTCGTCGTCCGCCGAACCGGGCGACGTCGCCTGCGCGAGCGCGCGCACCAAGGAGCGAGTCCCGCCCGCCGCCGCCCGGCGCTGCCGTTCCGCGCCGCCGCCCAGGGCGAGGCCGCGGAGGAGTTCCGGAACCACGTCCGCGTCCCCGGCTTCGCGCAGCGCCGGAGTCACCCGCTCCACGAGTTCCCGCAGCAGGACCGCGGCGGGCACCCGCCGTTCCCGGACCGGGTCGACCAGCGAGGACGTCACGCCGTACCGGGCCGCGGCCCACACCGCAGCCGCCGCCACCTGGTCGCGCACCGCTGGAGCGGGCCGCCCTCGCGCCACCTCGTCGAGCGCGGTGCGCACCAGCGCTCGGGCGAGGACTGCGTGGACGAGGGCGTCCGCGGCGGTGGGCAGCGCGTCGGCGACGCGGAGTTCCACCGTGGGCAGGCGCGGCGAGGGACGGACCAGCCAGAACGACATCTCGCGATCGATCAGCGCCCCGCACTCGACCAACCGCGCCACCTGCTCCCGGTAGGCCGCGGCGGATTCGAAGTGCGGCGGTACTCCCGCGCCGGGGAACCGCAGCTGCTGCACCACCCGCCAGCTCGCGCAGCCGGTGTCCCGCCCGCGGTGGAACGGCGAGTTCGCCGACAGCGCCAGCAAGGTCGGCAACCACGGGCGCAGGTGGTTGACCACGGCGACCGCGCTCTCCTCGTCCGGGACCGCCACGTGCACGTGGCAGCCGCACGCCTGGTAGCCGGTCACGACCGCCGCGTACTCCTCGGCGATCCGGCCGAACCGGTCGCCTTCGGTGATCCCGGGCGGCGGGCCGTCGGCCACGGGCGTCCCGGACGACACCAGCACCGCACCGTGCCGCACGGCGGCGCGGGCGAGGCGGTGCCGGGCGTCCCGGAGCTGCGCGCGCAGCTGCGCCGACGTGGTGCACCGGCCGGTGGCGGCCTCGACCTGGCTGCGCAGCAGTTCCGGTTGCAGCGTCCCGGCTTCCTCCCCGCGAGCCGGTGCGGCGTCCGCGAGAACCGCCGCGGCCTTCGGCACCGCCTGGCCCGTGTGCGGGTCGAGCAGCAGGAACTCCTCCTCCACCCCCGCGGTCACGCCGGGGATCGAGGCTCCCTCGCCGGAGCCGTCCATACGACCTGCGCTCCCCTGTCGTGGGTCGTGTCACTCCGACGCTTACCCCGCGACGCGACGCTCACACCTGCCAGGCCCGCCGAGCGGAACCCGATCCGGCGTCTCCGCGCATCGCGCTCCCCTCCGAGCTCGTTCCGCGCACGTCGTGCCCCGCCCGCCGCGACCCCGCACCAGCGCCGCGAGGAACCGCTTCCCGGCGCAGGCCGAATCGGTGCAGGTCGTCGCCGGTGGTGGACGTGCCGCCCTCGGCGCGGACGACCGCGGGCGCGTGCCGCCGATCCGACGCACGCGCCCGCGGCCGGTCACCGGTACTCGGGCAGCTGCGCGTCGTCCTCCCCCGCGGGCGCGAGGTGCAGGGCGTGGCCGCCACCTCCGGCGAGCTCGGCGCGGATCACGGTGCTCGCGTCGACCAGGCGGTGGTCGATCTCCACCTCGTTCGGGTTGGTCTCGACGTCGGTTCCGGGAGCGTCGCGGTAGAAGTGCGCCACGAACCGGCCCGCGCCGAGGAAGTCCAGCGGAATCTCCAGCGTCCGCTCCTGCTCGTCGGTCAGCGAGCCCACGAACCACGCCGCGCCGCTGCGCCGCGCCATCGTGATGAAGTCGCCGATCTCGCCGTGCAGCACGCGGGTCTCGTCCCAGGACACCGGGACCTGCCGCAGGAACTCGAACTCCGGCACGCCCTCGTAGTGCTCCGGCACGTCCGCGAGCTGCTGCAACCCGCTCAGCAGCACCGGGTACAGCGCGAGCTGGTGCGCGCGGGTCGTGTGCACGCGGGTGCCGTCGTTGCTCTCACCGTGGTCGTCTTGCGGGCTCTGCGGCGGGAACCAGGTGATGTCGAAGATCCCCGGCGTGTAGTCGAACGGCCCGGCCAGCATGGTGGTGAACGGCAACGTGACCGTGTGCTCCGGCGGGTTCCCCTGCGACCACGCGTCGTACTCGATGCCGCGGGCGCCTTCTCGGGAGACGAAGTTCGGGTAGGTCCGCTCGATGCCGGTGCCCTTGATCGGCTCGTGCGCGTTGATCAGCAGCCGGTGCTGCGCGGCCTTGTGGATCACCCGCTGGTAGTGCTCCACCATCCACTGGTCGTGGTGGTGGTGCGCGTCGATGTCCCCGGCGTAGCCCGTCTTCACGCCCGGCATCCCGAGCTCGGCGTACAGGGCGAAGGCCTGGTCGAGCTGCCGCTCGTAGTTGTCGATGCCGCCACCGGTCTCGTTGTGCGCGAGGAACGCCACGCCGCGCTCGCTGCAGTGGTCGAGCACCCGCTGCAGGTCCAGCTGCGCGTTCGGGGTCAGGAAGTCCTGGTCGTCACCGAAGTCGCCGCCGGTCTTCCAGCCCTTGTTCCAGCCTTCGGCGAGCACGTAGGGAATCCCGTTGTCCGCGGCGAAATCCACCGCGCGCAGCACGTTCTCCGTGCTCGCGCCCAGGTCCGGGCCCTCGATCCAGGTGTTGCGGCCCTTGTGGATCTCCCACCACACGCCGAGGAACTTGCCGGGCTTGATCCAGGCGGTGTCCTCGATCGCGCAAGGCTCGTTGAGGTTGAGCACCAGGTTCGATTCGACCAGGGCACCCGGCTCCCGGCCGATCAGGAACGCCCGCCACGGAGTCGGGAAGGGCGTGCGCAGCAACGCCTTCCGCCGCCCTTCGCCCTTGCGCGGCACCAGCGCGCTGCGCAACCCCGGTCCGCCGTCGATCTTGGCGAGTGTCATGTCCGGGTAGCTCAGCAGCGCGGCCTCGTGCACCGCGAGGTACAGGTCGTCGGCGACCCGCACCGTCAGCGGCGTCGCGAGGTCGCCGAGCCGCTCGGCGTCGTCGCGGGGCTCCTGCCAGGGGTGCAGCCGCCCGGCACCGCTCAGGGCCGTCTCGGTGTAGAGGTATTCGACCGAGTCGTAGTTGGCCGGGGTGGACCAGGCGGTGTGGTCGGCGGTGAAGCGGAATTCGGTGTGCTCGTCGAGCACCTCGAAATCCCCAAGCTCGGGCTGCTGCGGGAAGAAGTAGCGGAATCCCGCGCCGTCGTCGAACACGCGGAACTCGACGTCGAACTCGATCTGCTCGCGGAGCCGCACCACGGTGCTGCGGCAGTGGCTGCGGACCTCGGCCGACGAACCCCACACCGGCCGCCAGGTCTCGTCCAGCTCGTCGCGGGCGGTGCCCACCAGCTCCGCGGCCTCGCCCAAGCGCCGGTCGCCGAGTTCGAATCCCATGCCCGACCAGTCGAGCACGACCTGCGTTCCGCGGGTGATGCGGTACTGCGGTGTCCCCTCCTGCAACCGGAAGTGCGCGGTGATCGAGCCGTCGGGAGAGCTCGTCGCGATCGGCTCGCCCGCCGCTTGTGCCGCGGTTCCCGGGCTCCAGACCAGTGCGGTGAATCCGGCGATGCCCGCCGCCTTGCCGAAAGTGCGCCGGTCGATCTCGTTCGTGGACATGCGACCCCTTCGTCGTCGTTGCGCCACCGGCTCGTCCGCGCGTCCGCCGCGGGGCGATCCGCCGCGGGCTCGGCCGGAGGCGGGTCGAAACGATTCGATCAAGACCGGCGGCCAGTGTTCAGCCGACCGCGGGACCGGTCAAGGCAACGAGCACGTCAATGCGACATCCGGGCGACCCGCCCGGTCACCGATCAGTCCTCAGTGGACGCCGGTCGCACGAGCCGCCGACGAGGGAACCTGCTCGTCCTTGAACCTGTTCGTTCCAGGTGAGCAGCGTTCTCGGTCTGCGTTGTCAGCGGCGGAGCCGCTGAGCAGTGACCAGCCCGAGCAAGCCGACCACCGGCGGGTGCTCAGCGGCTTCCTCGCGAGGACAGCGATCCCGCCGTGCACGGCGCGCAGGAGAGATCGATTCCGCCGCGAGGAAGCCGCTGAGGTTCCGCCGAGCGACCAGCAACGCGGACCTGGTTCCCAGGCGGGCCCTCAGTGCTGGATCCGGGCCCAGGAACGCGCGGCGCGATCGGGCGCGTCCCCGAGGCCGACGATCAGGTTGGTGGCCATGGGAATGAACACCTGGTCGAGGTCGTCGAACCGGTCGAAGTGCCCGGACAGCTCGAGGGTGACGTAGCCGTGCAGCATGCTCCACAGCTGCGCGGCGGCGCGGGCCGGTTCCTGCTCCCGAATCCGACCGGCGCGAGCGACCCGGTCGGCGGCGGCCACGAGATGCCCGTAGGCGCGCTCGGCCACCTCCGACTCGCCGGGGGGCGCGCCCCCGGAAGCCGGAAGGCCGAACATCAGGTCGTAGAGGTGGGGGTTGTCCCGGGCGGCGGCGCGGTAGGCCAGCGCCAGCCCGCCCAGGTCGGTGACGGCGTCGTCGGTGCTCGGTACCGCCGCGAGCCGGACGTCCAGTCGCCGGAAGCCCTCGTCGACGACCGCGGCGAGCAGTTGCGGCATACCGCCGAAGTAGTGGTAGACGGCCATCGTCGACGCGTCGACCTCGCGCGCGAGCCGGCGGGCCTGCAGCACCGCCGGGCCTTCTTCGGCGAGCAGTCGTACCGCGGCTTCCACCAGCCGGTCCCGCATGCCCGCGCCGTCCTTCCCCGTGGTGCTCACTCTTGCCAACCTCCTATAACGCCGTTATGTTAACTATATAACCGCGTTATGGACAGGATGGAGCTCGATCATGAGCGGCAACCCCTACCTGAACGGCAACTTCGCCCCCGTCACGCACGAGCACACGCTGACCGAGATGGCGGTCACGGGCTCGATCCCGGAACACCTCGACGGGCGCTACGTCCGCAACGGCCCCAACCCGCTCGGCGAGGTCGACCCGGCCACCTACCACTGGTTCATGGGCGACGGGATGGTGCACGGCCTCCGGCTGCGCGACGGCCGCGCCGAGTGGTACCGGAACCGGTGGGTGCGCTCGCCGGGCGTCGCGGCACGGCTCGGCGAATCCCTTCCCCGCAACCGGAAGCACCGAGCCGGGCTGAACGCGCTCGGCGCGAACACCAACGTCATCGGGCACGCCGGGCGCACCCTGGCGCTCATCGAAGGCGGCGCCGCGAACTACGAGCTCACCGACGAGCTCGACACCGTCGGCCCGTGCGACTTCGACGGCACCCTGACCGGCGGCTACACCGCCCACCCCAAGCGGGATCCCGGCACCGGCGAGCTGCACGCCGTCTCGTACTCCTTCGGCCGCGGCAACACCGTGCAGTACTCGGTCATCGGCGTCGACGGGCGGTGCAGGCGCAGCGTCGACGTCGAGGTCACCGGCTCGCCGATGATGCACGACTTCTCGCTGACCGAGAACCACGTGGTGTTCTACGACTTACCCGTCACCTTCGACGTCCGGGCGGTTTCGCGGGCCACGGTGCCGCCCCTGCTGCGCAGGCCGGCGCAACTGGTGCTCTCGGCGATCATCGGCAAGGTCCGGGTGCCCGACCCGATCGCCGCGATGGCCGCAGGCCGGGGCGGCGCGAACACCGGGTTCCCGTACCGCTGGGATCCGCGCTATCCGGCGCGGGTCGGTGTCATGCCGCGCGAAGGCGGCAACGCCGACGTGCGCTGGTTCGAGGTCGAACCGTGCTACGTGTTCCACCCCATGAACGCCTACGACGACGGCGCGAACGTGGTGCTCGACGTGGTGCGGCACCCGAAGATGTTCGACACCGACCGACGCGGCCCCGACGAGGGACCGCCCGTGCTGGACCGCTGGACCGTGGACCTCACCGGCGGGACGGTGCGCGAGGAACGCCTCGACGATCGAGCTCAGGAGTTCCCCCGGGTCGACGAACGACTCCTCGGGCGGCGGCACCGCTACGGCTACGCGCCCGCGGTCGGACGAGGGCTGGAGCAGGGCTCCACCCTGCTCAAGCACGACCTGCGGGTGGGCAGGACCACGGTACGGGAGTTCGAGCGCGGCACGGAGATCGGCGAGTTCGTCTTCGAACCCCGCACCCCGGAATCCGCCGAGGACAACGGGGTCCTCATGGGCTTGCTCCACGACAAGGCGGAGTCCCGCAGCGACCTGCTGATCCTCGACGCGGCCGACCTGGAGACCGTCGCCGCGGTGCACCTGCCCACCAGGGTGCCCAACGGATTCCACGGGAACTGGCTCCCCACCGGCGGATGACGGGCCGCGGTCACGGCGTGCGATGCCCCAAGGCCGCGGAGATCCCCCGGGCGCTGCGGCCGACGACCTTCACCAAGCCGCGCATGCGGGCGGCGGGCATGTACGGCCGGGTCGCCGACACGCTGATCGCGCCGACCAAGGCGCCCGCCGCGTCGCGGACCGGTGCCGCGACGCAGCGGATGCCCGGCTCGTTGTCCTCGGTGTCCATCGCCACCTGCGTGTCGACGTACTCGCGCATCCTGGCGGTGAACGCGTCGATGTCGCCGCCGCGCGCCACGCCGGGTTCCACCGGGGTTTCGGCCTCGTACAGCGGTTCCCACTCGTGCGGCGAGTCCAGCAGCAGCGCCATGCCGACGCCGGTGCGGGTCAGCGGCATCCGGTGCCCGATGCGCGAGCGCATCTCCGCACCCCTGGAACCGGGCAGCTTGTCGAGGTAGAGCACCGTGGAGCCGTCGCGCACGGCGAGGTGCACGGTGTCCTGCAACTGCTCGGAGAGCTCCTCCAGCACGGGCCGGGCCACCACCGGCAGCGGATTGCCGTGCAGCGCCTGGAATCCGAGTTCGATCAACGTCGGCCCGAGCGCGTAGCCGTCCCGGCCGGTCCGCAGGTATCCCTCCCGGACCAGCAGCTGCGCCAGCCGGTGCGCGGTGCTGCGGCCCAGGCCGGTGCGCTCGACGAGGGCGCGCAGGTCGGTGGCGCCGTCGGCGACGGCCCGGACCACGGCGAGCCCCCTGGCCAGCGTCCGGGTGCCCGGCAGGTCGGCGGGATCCTCGGAAGCCATGGCGTGATCCTACATATCGGGACCATGTTCGCATTATCGGGAACCATCTCGCACAGTTCCGCCCATGACCGACGCCGCTCCGAGCCTGATCGCGCTCGATTGGGGGACCACCGCCCAGCGCGCCTGGCTGCTCGACGACGAGGGCGGAATCCTCGCCACGCGCCGTCCCGAGCTGGGCCTGCTGCCGACCACGGCGGGCCTCGACGTCCGCGACGCCGGAGCGCGGGCCCGCGCGTACGAGGCCGCCTTCTGGTCGGCGTGCGGCGAGTGGGTCACCGCGCACCCGGAGCTGCCGGTGCTCGCGTGCGGCATGGTCGGCAGCGCGCAGGGCTGGGCCGAGGCGGGCTACCTCACCGTTCCCGCCGAGCTCCGCTTCGGCGCCGACGCGCTCACGCGGGTCGAGCACCGCCGCGGTGTCGCCCACCTCGTTCCCGGGCTGCGGACGCCCTCCCAGGACGGTCGGCCGGGCGACGTCATCCGCGGCGAGGAGACCCAGATCGTCGGCGCGCTGGAAGCACTAGGCTCCCCGGCCGAGCCCGTCACGCTGGTGCTGCCCGGAACGCACGGCAAGTGGGTGCGGGTGGCCGGCGGCGAGGTGGTCTCGTTCGCCACGGCGATGTCGGGCGAGTTGTTCGGCCTGCTCACGACCGACGGCATCCTCGCCCGCACGGCCGCCGGACCGCGCCGCGACGACGAGGCGTTCGCCCGCGGGCTGGCCGCCGCAGCCGCCGACCGTTCGCGCGGCCTGTCCACCGAACTCTTCGGCGCCCGGCCGCTGGTGCTCGACGGGCTGCTCGACCCGGCCTCGGTGCCCGATTACGTCTCCGGCGTGCTCATCGCCGACGAGGTCGGCCACCTCGCGCCGACCGTCGGCGTCGGCCGGGTGGTGCTGTGCGGCGCCGAGGACCTGTGCCGCCGGTACGCGGCGGCGCTGGCCGCGCACGACATCGTCGCGACTGCGCTCACCGAGGACGTGGCGGCGCGCGGGCTGTGGCGGATCGCGCTGTCCACCGGAATCCGGGGCCGCCGCGGGAGGAACGGAGCACCCGGCCATGACTGATCACCCCGGCACTCCCCCACGACATCGAGGAACAGGAGCGGCAGTGGCAGGCACCGGACTGGTCGCGATCCTGCGCGGCGTCACACCCGGCGAAGTGGCGGACATCGGCGAGGTCCTCGCGGACGGCGGGGTCGATGCCATCGAGGTCCCGCTGAACTCACCGGACCCGTTCACGTCCGTCGAGCGCTTGGCCGTCGCCGTGGGCGACAGGTGCGTGGTGGGCGCCGGCACCGTGCTCGACGTCGAGGACGTGCCGCGCGCCCGCGACGCCGGTGCGCGGATCGTCGTCGCGCCCAACGCCGATCCCGCCGTGATCGCGGCGGCGGTGGACGCGGGCCTGCGCCCCTACCCCGGCGTGGCCACGCCGACCGAGGCGTTCGCCGCCGTCGCCGCCGGAGCACGCCACCTCAAGCTGTTCCCCGCCGACGCGGTGGGCGTCGCCGGGATGAAGGCGTGGCGAGCGGTCCTGCCGCCCGACGTCGAACTGCTCCCCGTCGGTGGCGTCGACGAGACCGACCTCGCCACCTGGGCGGCGGCCGGAGCGGGCGGTGCGGGGCTGGGCTCCGCCCTCTACCGGCCGGGCGACGGTCCCGAACGAGTCGGCGCCCGAGCAGCCGCGCTGCGCCGAGCCTGGACCGCCGCCACCGGCTGAGGAACACGGCCCGCGGGTTCTCGTCGGCGCCGAAGCCGATGAGCACCAGAGCTCGCCGAACGACCCGCTGCGCGATCACCCCCGAACGTTCTCCTGAGAAGGAAGAGCCATGAAGATCACGTCAATGACGACATATCAGGTTCCGCCGCGATGGCTGTTCCTGAAGATCGAGACCGACGAAGGCGTCGTCGGGTGGGGCGAGCCGGTCCTGGAGGGCCGCGCCGACGCGGTGGCCGCCACGGTCGACGAGCTCTCCGACTACCTCATCGGCCAGGACCCGTCCCGGATCGAGGACCTCTGGACGGTGCTCTACCGCGGCGGGTTCTACCGGGGCGGCGGCATCCACATGAGCGCGCTCGCCGGGATCGACCAGGCGCTGTGGGACATCCGCGGCAAGGTGCTGGGGGTGCCGGTGCACGACCTGCTCGGCGGCCGGGTGCGCGACCGGATCAAGGTCTACTCGTGGATCGGCGGCGACCGCCCCGCCGACACCGCGCAGGCCGCCGCCGCGGTGGTCGATCGCGGCTTCACCGCGGTGAAGATGAACGGCACCCAGGAGCTCCAGTACCTCGACAGCTGGGCCGAGGTCGACCGGTGCGTGGCCAACGTCGCCGCGGTGCGGGAGGCGGTCGGCCCCGACATCGGCATCGGCGTGGACTTCCACGGCCGCGTGCACCGGCCGATGGCCAAGGTGCTGCTGCGCGAACTGGAGCCCTACCGGTTGATGTTCGTCGAGGAACCGGTGCTCTCCGAGCACTTGGACGATTTCGCCGACGTGCTGCGGGGTTCGCCGATCCCGATCGCGCTGGGCGAGCGGCTGTACTCGCGGTGGGACTTCAAGTCGGTGCTGGCCTCCGGCGCGGTGGACATCGTCCAGCCCGACCCGTCGCACTGCGGCGGGATCACCGAGGCCCGCAAGATCGCGCACATGGCCGAGGCCCACGACGTGGCCCTGGCGCTGCACTGCCCGCTCGGGCCGATCGCGCTGGCCGCCTGCCTGCAGATCGACGCCGGCTGCTACAACGCCACGATCCAGGAGCAGAGCCTCGGCATCCACTACAACACCTCTAACGACCTGCTCGACTACCTGGTCGATCCGGCGGTGTTCACCTACGACGCCGGGCAGGTCGCGATCCCGGCCGGGCCCGGACTGGGCGTCGAGATCAACGAGCCCTACGTCGCCGAGCGCGCCGCCGAAGGCCACCGCTGGCGCAACCCGGTGTGGCGGCACGCCGACGGATCCGTGGCGGAGTGGTGAGCGACATGACCGACACCGCGACGACGGCCGCACGATCCGCCTCCCGCGCCCGCGTGCTCATCGCGGTGCTGCTGTTCGGCACCGTCGTGATCAACTACCTGGACCGCTCGAACCTCTCGATCGCGCTGCCCGCCATCGCCGAGGAAATGGACCTGTCCAAGGCCCAGCAGGGCCTGCTGCTCTCGGCGTTCGGCTGGACCTACGCGGCGATGCAGCTCCCCGGGGGCTGGCTCGTCGACCGGATCCGGCCGCGCGTGCTCTACCCGCTGTGCCTCGTGCTGTGGTCACTGGCGACGGTGTTCATGGGCGTGGTCGGCGGCTTCGTCGCGCTGATCGTCCTGCGGCTGCTGGTCGGCGGGTTCGAGGCGCCCGCCTATCCGATCAACAGCCGGGTGGCCACGGTGTGGTTCCCGGAGCGGGAACGCGCCACCGCCATCGGCTTCTACACGTCCGGCCAGTTCATCGGCCTCGCGATGCTCACCCCGGTGCTGTCCTGGTTGCAGGCCGCGGTGTCCTGGCACTGGGTCTTCATCCTCACCGGCCTGGTCGGGATCATCTGGGGCGCCGTCTGGTACCTCGCCTACCGGGAACCGCGCGAGTCGCGGGCCAACGCCGCCGAGGTCGAGCTGATCAGCTCCGGCGGCGGCCTGGTCGACCTGGTCGACGAGCAGCCGAAGCGCGCCCGGATCACCCGCGGCGACCTCGCCACCGTGCTCGGGCGGCGGAAGCTGTGGGGCATCTACCTGGGCCAGTTCTGCCTGACCTCGACGTTGTGGTTCTTCCTCACCTGGTTCCCGACCTACCTGGTGGACTACCGCGGCATGGACTACATCGAGTCCGGTTTCCTCGCCGCGCTGCCGTTCGTGGCCGCCCTGGTCGGAGTGCTGGCCTCGGGCGTCGTCTCGGACTTCCTGCTGCGCCGGGGGACGTCGCTCGGCATGGCGCGCAAGGCCCCGATCGTCGTCGGCCTGCTGCTGAGCACGCTGATGGTGGGCGCGAGCTTCACCGACTCGACACCGCTGGTGATCGTGTTCCTGTCGGTGGCGTTCTTCGGCAACGGCCTCGCCTCCATCACGTGGTCGCTCGTGTCGGCGCTGGCACCGGAACGGCTGCTCGGTCTCACCGGCGGCATGTTCAACTTCATCGGCAACCTGTCGTCGATCGCGACGCCGATCGTGATCGGATTCCTGGTCACCGAGGACAGCTTCACCCCGGCCTTCGCGTACATGACCGCGGTGACCCTGCTCGGGATCCTGTCCTACGTCGTCCTCGTCGGCCGAGTCGAACGGGTCACCGAGCGCTGACGCGCCCGAAGCCCCTCCCCGGGCCCGGACGAAGAGTTCGAGGAGTGCGCAGCTGGTCGACGACCTGAGAACGGGCGCCCGGGGAACCGGGGTGGCCAACGCACGCGCGGACCGGCCACATCGGACTCCGCGCGGTGGAGGTCAGGCGCGCCACGCGAATCGCAGCACAGGTCGGCGCGCGGCGAGCAGCTTCGACGGTCGAGCACCGTTGTCCGCGAGCGGTGAGCACGATCGCTTTCGGAGGTCAGGGGGATTTGAGCAGGGTCGGCGGTATGACCGCAGACGACGCACCGACGGATCTCGTTGGAACCGCTGGGAGCAACCAGCTGCGGCTTGCACTGGAGCAGCAGGACGACGCGGCCGTTCTCGTGGCCTCAGGTGAGATCGACATGGTGACGGCGCCGCGGTTCCAGCAGGAGTTGCTCGCAGCGGTGCACGAGCGGCCTTCGGCGTTGATCGTGGATTTGACGGACGTGGAGTTCTTCGCCTCAGCGGGCCTATCGGCCCTGGTGGCCGCGTACCAGCAAGCAGGCACGGACACCGTCGTGCGGGTGGTCGCACCGACCAGCGCCACGGCACGACCGCTGCAGATCACGGCGTTGGACCGGAAGATCCCGGTGCACGAGTCCCGCATCGACGCGCTGCAGCGGAAGTAGCTCGACGCAGCCGCACCGAAGCGGATGATCGGCGGCCGACCGCGAGCGAACGCGCGGAACGGTGGTGCGCAAGCCTGCGGTCGGCCGAGGAACGGACTTGATGAGCACCGACGGCCACACGGCCCCGCACGGTTTCGGCGCCGACATCCAGGCACCGGAGCTGTCGTGCCGCGCGCTACCGGCCGAGCCCGCCCGAGTCCCCTCGTTGCGGCGCGCCTTGATGGCATGGGCCACGAGCGTGGGGTTGAGCACCGAGCAGGCCGAGATGGTGGGCTTCGCCGGGTAACGTCGAAGAACTCGCCGTCCGGACGCGCCTCGGTGAGTCCGTCGGTGTAGAGGAGCAACGCCTGACCTGCGCGCAGGTGCAGCTCGCGGCTGACGAACTCCGCATCGGGGAGGGCACCGACGAGCATGCCGCCGGGCAGCTCGACCTCGTCGATCACGCCGGTGCGCGAGTCCAGGAGCAGCGCTGGAGGATGCCCGCCACTCGCGAGGACCACGTCGATCCCTCCCCCCGGCGCGCGTTCGATCAGTCCGAACAGGACGGTGCAGTGGTGGGGAACGTGGGGATCGATCAACAGCACGTTGTTCAGCTCGTCCAGCATGAGCCGCGGATCATCGCCGTGGTGGGCGGCGGCCCGCAGCGTGTGGCGGACCTGGGAGGTCACCGAGGCCGCCAACGCGCCATGGCCCGTGACGTCACCAAGGAAGAAGGCCCAGCGCCCGCTGCCCGCGCGGAAGACGTCGTAGAAATCTCCCGTCACGTCGGTCCTGGAGGCGGCGTGGTAGTGACATGCCAGCTCCAGGCCCGGAACCGGGGGGAGCAGAACTCGTCGCAAGGTGGAAGCGAAGTCTTCGACCTGCCTGCGCCCTTCGCGTTCCTCCCGCAGGGCGGACAGGGCCGATGCCCGCAACTCCAATCGGTCCAGCACCACGTCGGCCAAGTCCGTACGGGAGGGCGGGGTGGATCACCCGGCCGGAACCATTTTGCTCCCGGCGAGTCGCGACCGAAGCGACCCGCGCTCAGCACGCTCCGCGAGCCCCGGGGCGGATGCGGGCTGGTGTCGCGGCGACCGCTCGGTACCGCTGAGAGCCGACGCCCGGCACGGGCCCGACGCGGTCCCGGTCGAATCCTGGCCGACGTGTGGTGAGCACCTTGAAACCGGGCACCCACGAGGTATGGCCGAGAACCAGCAAGATCACGAACGCGACGACGCGCACCCGCGCGCCCTGAGCGAAGACGACCAAAACCTGATCGCCGATTTCGAGCGGCTGGTCAACATGACCCCGAAGCAGCTCGAACAGTGGCTCGCCACCGACGAGTCGAAGACCGCCGGGCAATCGGACTCCGGCCCCTCGGGTCCCGGCAGCACCCTGCGCACCGCACAAGCACCGGAAGGAGTGCCCGGCGAGATCGCCGAACCACGCCCGGAGGAGTTCTCCCCCGGACTCGACCCTGCGCTCCTGGAACTCGTCCAGGCGACCGCGGAGATCGAGCTCGCCGAGGCCGACGAACCCATCCGCTACGGACCCGCCAGCTGATTCGCGGGTGTGTCGGCACCGGCTCGGACGGGTAGGCCGAGGAGAACCGGAAGCCGCGTACGGAAAGGGATTCCGATGGGTTCAGTAGCACATTACCTAGAGATCCAGGCCCCGGCTCAGCGCTGTTACGACTGGTGGCGGCCGTTGACGCACGTGCCGGAGATCTTCCCCGACGTGCAACGAGTGGAGCCGCGCAGCGGTGAAGCGGACCTGACGCACTGGGTGGTCTCCGGGCCCGCGGGCAAGAGCGTCGAGTGGGACGCGCGGATCGTCGATGACGAGCCGGGCCGCAAGGTCGCGTGGAAATCGGTGGAGGCAGGCACGGAGAAGTCCAACACCGTGTCCACCGCGGGAGCCGTCCGCTTCGACGACCACGGCGACACGACCGGTGTGGAAGTCAGCTTGCAGTACGAACCACCTGGCGGGGCCATGACCGAGGCGGTGGCCGCTCTGTTCGCCGATCCGCAGCAGAAGGTCGAACGCGCTCTCGATTCCTTCAAGGAACTCATGGAGAACTCGAGCCCCACTCGCTGACGCGCGGACGGCTCGGCATCTGATCTCGGCCAACCAGCCGATCGAAACACGATCGACGATGTGCGGCGGTCCAGCATTCCGCGGCAGTTGTGAGGAGTGCTGGACCGCTTTTGCCGCGGTGGTACGGATTCCGACCCCCGCCGTTGATCACGCGTCAGCGACCCCGGCACCCGTCGAAGTCGGCCGTCCCACGCTTCGCCGCGGAGACCATCTCGGTCTCGGGTAGATTCGGCTCGCCGGCTGTTCGCGGTTGCGAGAGGGGCGTTGAGCATGGCGAGAGGGCTGACCTCGTGATGGCGGAGTTGGCGACTTCGCTGGCGCACATGGCCAGAGATCTGCTCGCCCACGAGTCGGTGAACAGCACGCTGGACGGCATCGTTTCCCACGCGCTGGGCGTGGTCGACGGGTGCGAGGCAGCCAGCATCGTGGTGCTGAACCGCGATCGGCGGCTCAACACCCTTGCCGCCACCAATGAGGTGGGCCCGGAGTCGAACCGCATCCAGACGAGGCTGGGCGAGGGCCCCGCTTCGACGCGGCCGGCCAGAAGCGGGAGATCTTGCGAGTCACCGACATGGGCGCCAGCGGAGATCGGTGGCCGTCCTACGTCCCCGAGGCGTGCCCTCTCGGCGTCGGCAGCAGGATGGGTTTCCTGCTCTTCACCACCGGGAGAGCCTCGGCATGCTCAACATGTACTCGTCGAAGACGGATTCGTTCACGCAGCGGTCCGGGACGACGGGATGGATCTTCGCCTCTCCTGCGTCGGTCGCCTTCGCCAGCGCCCGCAACGACGCGCAGTTGCACGAGGCCGTTGCGACGCGCCAGGGCATCGGCGAAGCGATGGGTGTTCTCATGCACCGCTGCAAGATCTCCAGGGCCGACGCGTTCGAGATGCTGCAGAAGAGCTCCCAGTCGCGCAACGTCGAGCTCCGGACGGGACATCGCCGCCGAGGTCGTGGAAACCGGCTGGCTTCCCGGGGGCGATCAACGCTGACGCGGGTGGCGCCGCACCCTGCCAAGGGCAGTGATCGGCGGCTTCCGCAGTACGGGACGCCGTCCTCAGTGGACGGAAGTCGACCGCATCACCTCGTTGCTCCCCAGCGGCGTTCGCCCTCAGGCGGGCTCAAGGCGTGTCGGCGGTGCGCGTGACGCGCGGGACGGCGGCCGACCCGCTCAATCACCGCTCCGCTGGAGGTGCCGGAGAACGTGCGGGGCGCAGCGCGTGGTGGCGCGTCGGCGCAGGGCCGTCCGGGGCGAACGCGGCGAAGTGATCTGCGGGCGGTCCGGATGCCACGTCGCCACGAGGGACGCGGCGAGCAGGAGTTCGGCGATGTCGCCGAAGTAGTACATGATCTCCGCACCCGCTCGGACCTCTGCGGCAGGAGCTCGAACGGCCGTCCAGCCGCCGTACACCAGTTGCGCGATGATCGCGTGCACCGCGATGGCGCAGCCGAGGTAGACCAGGCGGACTCGCACCCCCGGCCGGTCCGGCCCCGGGTCGGGGCCCGCGATGGCGTGGGCGAAGAGGCAGCCGGAAAGCAGGAAGTGGGCGTTCAGCAGCCAATGCCCGGCCGGATGCGCCGACGCGATGGCGTGCAGCGGCGTGCAGTACACCAGGACCAGCCCACCGCTGGAGAGCACCAGCGCCGTCGCCGGGTGGCACAGCAGCCGGAGCGGGCCGCTGCGCAGCACGGCGACCAGCTCGCGCCCGCGCGCCGCAGGAATGGTGCGCAGCAGCAAGGTCACCGGCGCCCCCAGCACCAGTCCGAGCGGGGCGTACATGCCCACCAGCACGTGCTGCGCCATGTGGCCGCGGAAATCGGAGTGCGCCCACGTCGCCGCCGGGGGCAGCAACGCGACCGCCACAAGAGCGACTCCGGTGGCGAATCCTGCGGTGCGCCACCGGTTCCACCCGCGTTCGGGATTGCGCCGACGCGCCCGGTGCGCGAGGCACGCGTAGCCGACGACGGTCAGCAGCACGAGAGCGAGCAGCAGCACGCCGGCGATGGCACCGGCCGAACCGTGCCCGTGCACCTCGTGGCCCATCAGGCACTCCCCCGGCCGCCGGGAGCGATCGGCCGTCCACCGCGTTGGAGCAGGTGACCCCCGACGACCAGCAACGCGCCGAGGAGGAGGAATCCGACGTCCCACCACCACTGGTGCGGCCCGCTCCGGACGTGGTGGATGCCCAGGACGTGGTGGTCCACGACGCCTTCGACGAGGTTGAACATCCCCCAGCCGACCAGGACCCACCCCCACAACACGCGCGAGGCCCACACCCGACGACGGCGGCGGGTCACCCGCGAGTAGAGCAGCGCCAATCCGACCAGCACCGCGAGCCAGCACACCGTGTGGAAAAGACCGTCCCACACGGTGTTCATCTCCAACCCGGACACGCTCGCCGGGTCGTAGTACCTCACCCCGATGTGGTCGCTGTTCGTGCTGCTCAACATGTGGTGCCACTGCAAGACCTGGTGCAGCAGGATGCCGTCGACGAACCCGCCCAGCCCTGCGCCCAGCACGATGCCCGGCAACCGCAGGCTGACGGGTTCCCCGCCCGACCCGGCCTCGCTCGTGCCGCCGAGTGCCATGTGTTCCCTCCCCGGTCGGACGCGCCGCACCTCCGGGAATTCCCGGCCGAAGTGATGCGCAATCATCACGACCGGCACTTCCCCCGGGGCTTCCGCGACGCCTGCCGCTGCCGGGGCAGGACCCGCTCAGTCCCCTCCGTAGAACGGGTGGGCCAGTCGGTCGCGTGCGAGGAAGAGCCGCTGGACGGCGGCGGGATCTCGGCCGGTGGTGGCCTCGCCGACGGCGTTGCGGGTGGCTTCTCTGCTGGAGTGCTTCGCGGCCGTCTCGTCGTCGGCGTCGGGGCCGAGCCGGATCGAGACGAACACCAGCGTTTCCTGGTCCGCCACCAGGGTTCCCGCGGCGACCACGTCGAGCACTCCCTGCGCGATGCCCACCTGGCAGGCCCCTGCGATGAGGCCGGGGTCCGCGCGGGTCTTGTTCACCATCAGCGTCGGCGGGTGCACCGCCTCGTCGGACGGCTGGTCCTGTCCCACCGACACCAGGATCGAGGTGAAGCCCTCGGCCGGGGCCGCGTAGGTCGTCATCATCGCGGCGGCCGTGGGGCTGCCCCGGTCGGCCAGCACGACGTTCACGTGGCACCCGTTGGGTGTGCGCCCTCCCCAGCCCTGCGCGATGCGGCCGTCCAACTGGCGGGTCGTGCTCATGCGCTCTCCTCGTCATCCGGTTCTCCGCGCCGCGTTCCGGGGCGGCGCGGATCGTGTTGCCGCGGTGGGTGCGCCTCGCCCCACAACCGCCGGGTCATCTCGGCCGCGCTCCCCAACAGCTCGTCCGCGCGTTCGTGCGGAGCATCGCCCGCCGTGCACACGCTGATCGCCGCCAGCCCGCGCCCTCGGCGACCGAGCACCGGGGCGGCGAGGCACCACCCGTCGCCCGCGCGCTGCTCGACCGCGTAGCCCCGCGCGCGGATCTCGGCCAGTTGCGCGCGCAGGTCCTCCACCTCGGCGCCGAGGTGCCGGGCGAGCACCGCCGCGCGCTCGTCCGCGCCGCCGAAGGCGAGCAGCGCCTTGCCGGTGGTCGACGCGTGCGCGGGCGACCGGCGGGTTCGGGCGGGCTCGCCGACCTGCGCGATGAAGGTGACGTCGGTGCCGGTGAGCACTCCGAGCCGCACCGCCTCGCCGAGTCCGCCGCGCAGCCGCTCGGCGAGGGAGTGGAACGCGCCGAGCAGCCCCGTGTTCTCCGCGGTCCGGGAGTACGCGGCCATCCCCGGGCCGATCCGGTAGGTGCCGGGTCCGGCCCGGTGCACCACCGCGCCGACGTTTACGAGGGTCCGCAGCAGCCGGTGCGCGGTGGTCTTCGGCAGGTCCACGCGTCGCAGGATCTCGTTGATCCGCAAGCCTTCCGGCGATTCGCCCAACCGTCGAGCACCGCGAAGGCCTGCCGCACCGCCGGGGAGCGCGGGCGCGGCCACCGCCAGCGGCACGTCGTCGCGGACCCGGACGGCGCTGGCCGCGGGCGCCACCGCGTGGTCGGCGAACGTGGACAGGAACGAGTAGTGGTGCACGTCGCGGCCCTCGTCGCGCATCCGGACGCCACCGTCCATCAGCGTTCCGCCGAGCAGCGCGGGCGCGCTGACCGCGCACAGCACCGGCCGCCCGCCCTCGCAGTGCCGGCAACGCCCGCAGCTGGGCATCCAGGACAGGGCGACGTGGTCCCCCGTCGCGACGTGGGTGACCTCGGAGCCGGTGGCCACCACCACGCCCGCTCCTTCGTGGCCGAGCACGACCGCCAGCGGCGACGGGATCCGGTCTGCTCGGGTGTGGGCGTCGCTGGCGCAGACGCCGGTGGCGGCGATCCGAACCAGGACCTCGCGCGGGCCCGGTTCGTCGAGCTCCAGTTCCCGGATTCGCAGTGGGTCGCCGTACTGCTCCAGCACGGCTGCGTTGACGCGCATGACCGCTCGCTTTCATGCCGAGGGGACGACGGCCCGAATGGGCGCGGAAAGGCCCAGCGACCGTCAGAGCACGAGCGGGGATCGTCCGGAGGCGGAAGGAGTGATTCGTTCCAGGTTTGGAACGGATTCCGGCGTGACGCCGGAAGTTTGCGAGGGCCGCAGTGGGAGTGTCAAGAGCGCTCCGGCGAATCGCCCGGAAGGCACAGCGCCGGGCACGGTCCTTGACAGCGGCCGAACGCGCTGGTTAGCGTGGCGGCACGCCGCTCGGGCGTCCCCAACTTCAGATGTGCCCGCAGTTCCTTGCGGGCGGTTGCTAGAGACCTAGAGAACAGCGACCCGTGCTCACGCCGGGGACTGTTCTCTTTTTTTGCGCTCGGAGCCGGTTTCCCGCCGGACTCCGGAATCGTCGTGCCCGAATTCGCCCCGGAAAGCGGAAGGAAACGGATGGACGTTCGAGACTTCTCGCTGGACGCGTTCTCCCTCGCCGGCAAGAACGCCGTCATCACGGGCGGGAACACCGGCCTGGGGCAGGCGTTCACGCTGGCGCTGGCCAAGGCGGGCGCCGACGTGTTCGTGCCCAGCGTGCTCGACGACGGCGGCGCCACGCGGGAACTCGTCGCGGCCACCGGGCGGCGGATGGAGTTCCTGTCCACCGACCTCACCGAGGACGGCGGCCCGCGCGCCGCGATCGAATCCTGCGTCTACCGGCTCGGTTCGGTGGACGTCCTGGTCAACTCGGCCGGGATCTGCCGCACCGCTCCAGTCGCGGAGTTCGGGCGGGCCGAGTGGGACCCGATGCTGGACGTCAACCTCACGGTGCCGTTCGAGCTCAGCCGGGAGGCCGCCCGGTTCATGACCGCGCAGCGCTCCGGCAAGATCATCAACATCGCGTCGCTGTTCTCGTTCCTGGGCGGGCAGTGGTCCCCCGCCTACGCGGCGACCAAGCACGCGATCGTGGGCTTCACCAAGACCTACTGCGACGAGCTCGCCCAGCACGGCATCCAGGTCAACGCGATCGCGCCGGGCTACTTCGCCACCGCCATCACCGAGCAGACCCGGGCCGATCCGGTGGCCAGCCGCCGGGTGCTCGACCACATCCCCGCCGGGCGGTGGGGCGAGGTCGCCGACCTGATGGGCGCGACCGTCTTCCTCGCCAGCCCCGCGTCCGACTACGTCAACGGGCAGGTGCTCGCCGTCGACGGCGGCTACCTGACCCGCTGACCGGCACCGAACCGGAACGGAGAACTCCCTTGACCGCAACAGCCGCATGGATCGTCGAGCGCCTGCACGACATCGCGGGACCGCAGCGCGTGGTGACCGACGAGCAGGAGCTGCGCGAAGCCAGCGTGGACCGCTTCAAGAAGTACACCGCGGTGCACGGCATCTTCGACGGTCCGCTGCCCTGCGCGATCGTCCGCGCCGCCGACACCGCGCAGGTCGCGGCGGTGCTCGCGTTCGCCGACGAGCACCGGATCAACGTGGTCCCGCGCACCGGCCGCACCGGCACCGAAGGCGGCCTGGAGACGACCGTCGAGGGCACGATCGTGCTCGACGGCTCCGACATGGACGCGATCGTGCACGTCGACCCGAAGAACATGCAGGTCACCGCCCAGTGCGGCGTGCCGCTGCAGGTCCTGGAGGACGCGGTGCGCGAACACGGCCTCACCACCGGCCACTCCCCGCAGTCCAAGCCGCTGGCACAGCTGGGCGGGCTGGTCGCGACCCGGTCGATCGGCCAGTTCTCCACGCTCTACGGCGGAATCGAGGACATGGTGGTCGGCCTGGAGGCGGTGTTCCCGGGCGGCGGCACCAGCCGGATCAAGAACGTGCCGCGCCGGGCGGCGGGCCCGGACATCCGCAGCGTCGTGATCGGCAACGAAGGCGCGCTGTGCTTCGTCACCGAGGTGACGGTGAAGTTGTTCAAGCACCAGCCCGAGAACAACCGCTTCCACGGTTACCTGCTCGACGACGTGCACACCGGGATCTCGATCCTGCGGGAGGTCGTCACGAACGGGTTCCGCCCGTCGGTCGCGCGGGTGTACTCCGAGCAGGACGCCGACCAGCACTTCGCACACTTCAGCGACGGCCGCTGCGTGCTGGTGTTCGTCGCCGAAGGGCCCGCGGGCATCGTCGAGGCCACCAGTGCCGAGATCGAGCGGGTCGTCGCCGCGCACCCGAACACGCTGGTGGATCCGGCGCTGATCCAGTCCTGGTTCGAGAACCTGAACTGGGGGACCGACAAGATCCGCGCCGAGCAGCAGGCGATGCTCGCGGAACGCCGCCTCGGCTACACCACCGAGATCTCCGCGGACTGGTCGAGCATCGGCGCGATCTACGACAGCGTCATGCACCGGATCCGCACCGAGTTCCCGCGCTTCGAGGACCTGACGATGCTCGGCGGGCACTCCTCGCACAGCTACCAGACCGGTACGAACATGTACTTCGTCTACGACTACCGGATCAACTGCGAACCCCGCGAGGAGATCGAGCAGTACCACGAGCCGCTGAACGCGATCATCGTCGAGGAGGCGCTGCGGCACGGCGGATCCATGGTGCACCACCACGGCATCGGCAAGTACCGCGCACGGTGGACGGAGCAGGAGCACGGCAGCGCCTACGAGATGTTGTTGCGGCTCAAGGAGTCCTTCGACCCCAACGGAATCATGAACCGCGGCACGATCTTCCCGGCGTGAGGAGTTCCCGTGACGCGCTACCTGGTCGGCATCGACAACGGTTCGCAGAGCACGAAGGTCACCATCTTCGACGAGCACGGCGCCGTGGTCAGCCACGGGCGCCAGGCGCTGCGGCCGAGCCGCACGCCGCGGCCCGGTGTGGTCGAGCACCCCGACGACGACCTGTGGTCCTCGATCGGCGCCGCGTGCCGCGCGGCGATGGCCGGGTTTCCCGGTGACCCGCGGGAGATCGCCGGTGTCGGGCTGTGCACGATCCGCTTCTGCCGCGCGCTGCTGCGCGCCGACGGGAGCCTCGCGCGGCCGGTGCTGAGCTGGATGGACGAGCGGGTCTCCCGGCCGCACGAGCACGAGGACGACTCGGTGGCCTGGGTGACCACGTCCGCCGGCTACCTCACGCACCGGCTGACCGGGAAGTTCCGCGACACGGCCGCGAACTACCAGGGCGTCTGGCCGATCGACACCGACACCTGGCAGTGGTCCCAGGACCCGTCGGCGCACCAGGCGGCCGGGATGCCACCGGACGTGTTGTTCGAGCTGGTCATGCCGGGCGAGGTGTTGGGCCGGATCACCCCGGCCGCCGCCGAGCACACCGGCCTGCCCAGCGGGTTGCCCGTGGTGGCCACCGCGAACGACAAGGCCGTGGAAGCCCTGGGATGCGGGTTGCGCGACCCCGGCACGCTGCTGATCTCGCTGGGCACCTACATCACCAGCATGACCACCGGCGAGCGCAACATCACCGGCGCCGACGGGTTCTGGACGAACTTCGCCTGCGAGCCGCACCGCTACCTCTACGAGAGCGGTGGCATCCGGCGCGGCATGTGGACGGTCAGCTGGCTGCGGGACCTGCTCGGCGACGAGGTGACCGGGCGGGCGCGGGAAGCCGGGCTCGGCGTCGAGGAGTACCTGGACGTCCAGGCCGCGCAGGTCCGGCCGGGCTGCGACGGCCTGATGGCGGTGCTGGACTGGCTCGCGCCGGTCGACGCGCCCCACCGCAAGGGAGCGTTCCTCGGTTTCGACGGGCGGCAAGGCAGGTTCCACCTGTACCGCGCGGTGCTCGAAGCCATCGCGCTGACCATGCACGAGCACGCCGCGGCGATGGCGGCCGAACTGGGCACCGGATTCGAGCGAGTGCTGGTCTCCGGTGGCGGCGCGGGGTCCGAGGTGATGATGGGCATCGTCGCCGACGTGTTCGGCGTTCCTGCCGCTCGGCCCGCGGTGAACAACGCGGCGGGGCTCGGCGCCGCGCTGATCGCGAGCGTCGGCCTCGGCCTGCACTCGGACGTGGACGAGGCTGCGCGCGCGATGGTCTCGGTCGACACCGAGTTCCGGCCCACGGCGGCCCACCACGAGCTGTACGCGCGCCAACGCGAAGTGCACCGTGACATCACCCGCCACACCGACGAGATCTTCCGCCGGTCAGCGCGGATCTTCGGCTGAGAGGGGAGTTCCGCGGCGCTCTGCCTCCGGCGCTCGGGAAGTTCACGCGCGAGCGCGTGGAACACTCGACGCGGAAGCAGGGCGGCGAGCAGGCGCACCCCGTCCGACGATGGGAGCGAACATGACGATCGAGCAGAACCGGGAGTCGGCCCAGCGCCTCGTCGAGGGGCTGTCAACAGGCCGGCTCTCCGATGCCTCCGACATCCTCGACGCCGCCGCCGTGTGGACGGTGATGGCCGACCCGAGCTCGTTCCCGGTTTCCGGGAGCATGTCGAAAGTCGCCTTCATCGAGCACATGGAGCACTTCCACGCATCGCTGCCCGACGCCATCAGCGTGACGGTGACGAACGTGATCGCGGATGAGGCGGGCGCCGCCGTCGAGGCGGTTTCACGCGCTCGGTTGCACAACGGGAAGCATCTCGACCAGGCATATCATTTCGCGTTCGAGTTCAGGGACGCGAAAGTGGTGGCGGCCAGGGAGTACATCGACACGGCCCGGGCTCTCGCCGCGTTCTCCGAGTAACGGCCCCGCGCCCTGAAGAACTCCCGACGTCAGCGGCTCACATCGCCCAGACGTCGGTGTTGGAGGAGGCGATGGCCGCCGCACCCGCCCCCAAGGCGGCCACCACGTCCTCCTTGTCGCACACCAGTCCCCCGGCGATGATCGGCACGTCGATGTCCGCGCGCAGCCAGCTGATCACCCGCGGCACGCATCCCGGGAGGATCTCGACGAAATCGGGCTTGGACAGCTCGATCTGCTTCGCCAGGTTGTGGTACGAGAACGAGTCGACCAGGAAGAAGCGGTGCACCGCGTGCAATCCGTGGCTCCGGGCCGCCTTGACCACCGCCGCCTTGGAGCTGAGCAGGCCGTCGGCGCGCGTGTTCTCCCGCAGGTAGCGGACGGCGATCTCCTTGCCGACGAGCCCTTCCACCATGTCGACGTTGACCAGGACCGTCTTGCCCGCCTGCTTCAACTCCCCGACCAGCCGGGGAACGGTGAGGATCGTCCCGAACAGCAGGAACACCACCGAGCGGTCCGAACGCAGCACGGCCCGCAGCCCCGCCTCGTCCTTGACGCTCGCGATCACCGGATCGTCGCGCAGAAGTTCGTGCATGGTGCCCGAATCATGCCACGGCGCCGGAACTCCGAGCACCCGGTCCGATGCGGAGGTCCACCCTCGCGAGCCGCTGACCACGCGGAATTCGTCATCGGAGCCGGCAGCCGCCGCCAGCCGGGCCCGCTCGCATCCCGCCGGTTGGGACGGCCACCGCCGCGGGACTACCAGCACGCGCGGTCGTGTTGAGAGCCGTGACCGGAGCGACTGGACGGAGGACACCGTGTCCGAGCTGGTGAAACCCCTGCGCAAGCTGGGATTCCTGACGATCGGGCTGTTCGACGGGGACGACCCCCGCCCGGGCCACGAGTCGACGCTGGAGATCGTGGAGCTGGGCGAGCAGCTGGGGTTCGACTCGGCGTGGTTGCGCCACCGCCACCTGCAGTACGGCATCTCCTCACCCACCGCGGTGCTAGCCGCGCTCACCCAGCGCACCAGCCGGATCGAGCTGGGCACCGCGGTGATCCCGCTGGGCTGGGAGAACCCGCTGCGGCTGGCCGAGGACCTGGCGACGGTCGACGTGTTCTCCGGCGGGCGGCTCAACCCCGGTGTCAGCGCCGGACCTCCGATGCACTTCGACCGGGTCCGCTCGGCGCTGTACCCGGACACCGCCGAGCAGGAGGACCTCGGCTACGGCCGGGCCGAGCGCTTGATCGACTTCCTGCGCGGTGCACCGGCCGCGGAGTTCCGCGGCACCGAGGGCATCGAGGTGTTCTCCGACCGCGTGCAGCCGCACTCCCCCGGCTTGGCCGACCGGCTCTGGTACGGCGGCGGCAGCCTCCGCTCGGCTGCCTGGGCGGGACGGCGAGGGCTGAACCTGCTGATCAGCAGCGTGGTCAAGGCCGAACGCTCCGAGGACTTCGAGCAGATCCAGCTCGGTTTGATCGAGGAGTTCCGCGCCCACCACCCCGCCGGGCAGCGCGCACGGGTCTCACAGGGGCTGGTGGTGATCCCCACCGACAGCGCCACTCCAGCGCAGCGCGCCAAGTACGCCGCCTACGCGGCGGACCGGTTGCCGCGCACCACGACCCCGCACGGACCGGCCCGGATGATGTACGCCCCCGACCTGGTGGGCGACTCCGCCCAGCTCGCCGAACGGCTGTCCGGGCACGCGGCGTTCCGCGCGGTGGACGAAGTCGCGTTCGCGCTCCCGTTCGACTTCGACCACGACGACTACGTCCAGATCCTCACCGACATGGCCACGAAGCTGGGCCCCTCCCTGGGCTGGCACCCGGCGGAGTGAGCGCGAGCCGGCTCCCGAAGCGCCGGGGGCGCGACGCCGAGGGCCGCCCGATGCCGCTGCGGGCGGCCCTCCCGCGTCGGATCAGATCCGGGCCGGGGCCTCGGCCTGCTCCGCGGCGGCGCTCGGTTCCAGGAGGTCCTTGCGGACCTGGTAGGTCGGGTGCAGGTGCAGCCCTTCGTGCAGCGGGTGCGGCGTGCGGTGGATCTCCTCGGCCAGGTAGCGCAGTTCGAGCATCGCGGGGATGGCGTCCCTGAGGACCTGCGGCTGCCCGTTGAACGCCTGGTTCAGCCCCTTGATCAGCCCGGTGTACTGCGCGTTGAACCCGTCGATCAGCTTCTTGGCCGAGGCCATCCGCGGGTCCTGCAGATTCATCGCACCGGGTTTGAAGGCGTAGGCCGCGGACCAGTCCACCTCGATCGGGGCGCCGCTGGGCCGATCGGAAGGAGTGTCGTGCGGCCCGTACCGGCGCGCGTGCCGGATCTGCCGGAACCGGAAGTAGTGCGCTTCCTGCCGCTGTTCGTCGAACAACCGGTCATCGCGGCTGAAGATCGATTCATCGAGCCCCTCGCCTTCCTCCACGATCACCTCGATGGCCTTCCTGGCCGACGCGAGATCGGTGACGGCGAACGCCTCGCCGCCGGAGTTGTAGAAGTCGTCCGGCCCGACCTGCCGTGCGTGTTCGCCCAGGAAGACCGCCTTCTCCCCCTCGCGTTCGACGAGGTTCCGCAGTCCGCGGTCGATGATCCCGTAGAACTGACCGATCGTGTGCCAGCCGCGATCGTCCCAATGCGGCTTGCCGTACGGCGGGCTCTCGATGGCGATGAACATGTCCAGCGCCTCGGGCGAGAAGTGCCGCAGCGGGAACGGCGCGACGGATTCCGCGGAGTACGGCGCCTTCGCCGGGTAGTGCGGGATGTTCCGCACCTTGTCCAAGATCGGCTTTCCGCCCAGGGCGTTGATCAGGTTGGCGGCCAGCGTCATGTGCAGCATCTCTTCGAGCACGACCGAGCGCATGACGTAGAACGATTCCTCGTTGGCACCTGGCCGGATGCTGTACATCGCGGTCAGGTACAGCGGGATCGTGGTCAGCTCGATCTGCAGCGCCGCCTGCAGGAAGTGGCGCAGTTGCGGGAGATCCGGGGTTTCGGTCAGGTCCTTGGGGTCGAAGTTCTCGTTGTCGAAGGTGGGTGCCATCGGGCGCGCGTCTCCTACGAGTCGGTTCAGGTGGCCGAGCAAGAACGTGGCGGGTCAGCCGACGCGGGCGGCGATGTTCGCCGGCCGGTTCAGTTCCATCAGATCGCGATGCATCTGATCGGCGCTACGCAGCGCCAGCATCGCGCCGGTGAGCGTGGGGTTCGAGGTCCCGATCGTGACCATGCTGCCGCAGCCGACCGCGTACAGGTTCTGGTGCTGGTGGCAGCGCTGGTACTCGTCGACCACGGAGGTCGTGGGTTCGGTGCCCATCAGGTGGGTCCCGGCGCCGTGGCGAGCGCCGAGGACCTCGTAGTGGTGGCCGTGGTTGCCGGCTTGGAGGATCTCGATGACCGTCTCCTCGCCCTTGCGGTGTTCGGTGCGCTTCCTCGGGGTGAAGTTCCACTCCTTCGCGCCCAGCTTCGCGTTGATCTGCTCGGAGACCTCGATGGCCTGCCGCACTCCCGCGCGCACGTACTCGTCGATGCCGTAGCTGATCACGGGCCGGAAGTTGCCGAGGCGATCCCGGTGCGCGCGGTCGATGGTGACCCGGTTGGTCCACTTCGGCGTCTGCTCCAACATGAATTCGAGCTGGAACTGCCGGGGCATGTGCTCGACGAGCGCTTGGCGCATCTTCCGGCCGATCATCGGGGAGTTCGGCCCGTCGGATCCGTTCGTCGGCGTGAGGGTGCCGTGGTCCGCCAGCGCGCGGACCTCGCGGGAGAACGACTCCGCCTTGAACCCCCAGCCCCAGTTGAACACTCCAACGCGGAACGCGGCCATCGACTCCCGCCACGGGCCGTCGCGGAACTGGTCGATGAACGACGTCGCCGCAGGGCCGCGGTGCGGGCCGAGGTTCCGGCTCAGCTCCTCCGGCACGAGCGCCTGGGTGACCACCAGGGGGTGATCCATCAGGTGCCGCCCGACGGCCTGGTTCCGCACGTCCGAGGCGAGCAGCAGCTTGGCGTTCTCGATCGCGTGCGCGGCCAGCACGACCACCGACCCGGTGACGTAGTGCGTGGACGCCGCCGTCGAGCGCGGGTCGTCGTAGACCTGGTACTCGACACCGGTGGCACGGCCGTTCTCCCGGAACAGCACCCGGTTGACGACCCGGCGGGTGGCGATGGCGACCAAGTCCGGGTCGCACTGCGCCTGGGTGCGCAGCGGCGTGTACTTCGCCTGCACGGGGCAGATCGGGATGCAACTGGAATTGCCCACGCAGCGCTCGCCGTAGTTCGGCATGCCCACCGCGCCGTGCGGCCGGTAACCCCGTCCGTTGTCGTACTCGGCGTTCGGCGTGCCGTTGCGCGCCTGCGGCGCCGGCGCGAGCCGCGGGCTCACCTTGTGTCCGCCCGCCCGGTCGAGGGTGACCTCCAGGTCCCCGATCCCTTCCGCGAGCTGCTGATCGAGGTAGGTCTGCGGGATCTCGTGCATCGGGTAGACGTAGTCCGGGATCGTGATGCCGCTGCCTTCGAGCAGCGCCTAGTTGCCGGAGACGCCGAGCTCGAACTCGGCCTGCTTGTAGTACTTGCGCAGGTCGGCCAGGACTTTCGGGGAGAGCCGCTCGACACCGCCAGGCCCCGTCTCGTGCGCGAACGGCCAATCCCGCCCGTGCTCGTAGCGGGTGTGCATCAGCAGGTCGGCTTCGTGCATCCGCGGCACCACTCCCTCCCAGTGCAGGGTGGTCCCCCCGCGCGCCCGCAGGTAGTCGCTGCCGTAGGGGGAGACGACCGGGTTCTGCACGAAGTAGCCGTCGGGATCGGTGGCGTCCGGAGACGGCGCGGCCGGGTTCGGCAGGTACGGCGAGTTGGGGGATTTGGTCAGCGCGGCGCGGAAGCCGCGGACCGCTTCGGTGTAGCCCTCCCAGCTGGCCGCCGCGGTGGTCCCCGCTTCCAGCACGAGCACGCGCCAACCGCGTTCGCCGAGGCGTTTGGCGACGAGGCTGCCGTAGACCCCGGACCCGACGATCACGGCGTCGTAGTGCTGTCCTTCTGCGTAGTTGTCCTGGCTCATCAGATGGTCTCCTCGTACGGTCCGGTCGGCGTCGGGGGGATCGGAACCGGTCGTTTCGCCCAGCTGCCGAAGCCCGGCGGTTTCGCACCGGGCACGTGCCCACCGGTCAACTGCCACAGCAAGCCGTTGACGTACGCGTCCGGCGAGACCATGTACGGCTCGTTCGGCGCGAGCCGCTCGGCGGTCTTCCCGGCCTCTTCGACGAGGACCGCGTAAACCTGCGCGGAGAACCCGTACCAGGCACCCAAGTACCACATCTTCGCGATCGCACACGCCACCGCGCTCACATGCCGGGCCTCGGGGAGGCGGAAGTCCCGGTTCGGATCCTTCTTCTTCTCCTCCCTCTCCGTCGCGCAATGCCGGTACAGCTGCAACAGGACGGCGGAGCCCGAGTGCTCCAGCGCGACCCGCAGGTAGAGCTCGGTCATTCCGGTGCCCTGCAGCGCCAGCGGATCGAATCCGCTGAGCGGGACGGACATGTCGATGAAATAGCGCGGATCTTCACGCAGATCCTTGACTTCGACCTGTTCAGGTTTCTTTTTCGCCGGTCGCTCTCCGACCTGTTCCGGAATGGCATCCGAGGTAGCCGAAGAAGTCATTCTTATCACCACCATTCCCATTCTGAGCGCCGGAAGACTAACAGCCGAAGCCAGGCATCGCAGGACATGACGAAACCCTCACCGACAACGGAAACGCCTCGTCCGTCATATTCCACGAATGCGAAGTATTTTCGCGTGACAATCGCCCCCCTGAAACTCCTGGAGCAACCTTCCGGACACGCACGAACGGGCGCACTACCAGGACGAGGACGATCTGCGGTGAATCCGAAAAAGCTTCGACCACCCCGAGTTGCACGCCCTCCTCGGCGACTGCAACATCGGTTCGCCCATTTCTGGACCGCCATCGCACTGCCGAATCCTCGTGGAACCACCGGCACGATCGAGCCACTCAAAGCGGCCTGCAACCGGCTTTCCAGATCCCGCTTCCACGGCCCCTATGCAGAACAGCGCGGGATTAATCGAAATGGAGATCGCAGCAATGCGAATCGATGTGAACATGTACGTCGTCGCGGTGGAACCCGACGCCGCGCGAGCAGCGGAACTGGCCCGGAGCATGGCGAACTGGGTCGGCGGCGACTGCCGGATCATCCGGGCCGCGGATGCCGCCGAGGCGCGGACGATCCTGAACCGCATGCCGAGCACGGCCACCACACGAGTGCTGCTCGCCGCCGAGGACCTGGGCGGCGGAGCGTCCGGGATCGACTTCCTCAAGCAGATCAAGACCGAGCCGGTGGGCACCGGTCTCCGGCTGCGCGGCCTGCTCACCGCCAAGCCCCAAGAAGCCGGCGACGACGGGATCGTCCGCTTCGTCCCCGAACCGGACGGCGAAGCGCTGATGTACCACTTCGTGCACCTGCTCCGCTCCGGCGGCACCGACGTGGCGGCCGTGCAGGTCGAAGGCCCCCCGCACGCCGCGCGGATGCAGCGGGTGAAGCGGTCCTGCAGCTGAACCGCGTGCCGTTCACGTTGCGGGAGAACAACGGGCAGAACGTCACCGTCCGGGTGGGACCCACTTGGAAGGCCGATCCTTCACCGCTGGAGCTGGCGAAGCTGCTGAACTTCGTCTCCCCGGACGAGAACATCGCGAACAAGGACTACGACCTCGTCATCGTGGGTGGTGGTCCTGCGGGCATGTCGACGGCCATCTCGGGCGCCGGGCTGGGCCTCACCACCCTCGTGCTGGAGGACGACGCGGTCGGCGGACAGGCGGGCACCAGCATCAACCGCATCGACAACCACTACGGCTTTCCTGGCGGAGTGGCGGCATCCGACCTCGTGCAGCGCGGACTGAACCAGACGTTCAACCTCGACGCCCACGTCCTCCCCGGCCTGAGGGCCACCAAGATCGAGCAGCTCGCCACTCCGGCATCGCGGCGGTTCCGGGTGCACTGGCACGCCGAAGGTGAGCAGCCCGCAGTGGTGACCGCCGGGATCGTGGTGGTCGCCAGCGGACGCGTCCCGCGCCGCGTGATCCCGAAGGACGGCAGCGGAGCGAACAACGAGGACAAGTACGCCGACCGGGGCCTCTACTACGACGCAGTTTTAGCGGACGCCGACGCCACCGTCCGCGGCAAGCGGATCGCGATCGTGGGGGCAGGCGACACCGCCGGGCGCGCGGCCGTGATGTTCGCCCAGCACGGCGCCGGAGTCACCATGGTGGTCCGGGGCGAGTTCAGCATGGGGACCGCGCTGAAGAAGCAGATCGACGAACTCATGCAGCGGAAGCTCATCGTCCTGAAGCAGCCCTACGACGTCGTCGACTTCGCAGGTGACGACACCCACCTGACCCAGATCAAGATCAAGCACAAGGACGCGCGACCCGAGTCGCTCGACGTGGACCGGGTGTACGCCCTGATCGGCGGAGTGCCCAGCACGACCTGGCTCAACGATCTGGACGTGCGGTTCGGCAACAAGCTGCTGGACAAGAAGCGCTTCATCCGCACCGAGCAACCCAACGAGGTGTTCGCCACGCCGTTGCCGATGCAGACCGTGGTCCCAGGGCTGTTCGCCATCGGCGACGTGCGCTCGCTGGCGTCGTGCAGCGCATCGCCCAAGCCGCCGGGCAAGGAGCCGCCGTCGCAGTGTCGATCGACCTGTACTTGAAGAAGTCCCCGGTGTCGACCCTCGCCGACCCGGCCGGTGCGGCGTTCGCCTACTACACGCCGCGGACGTCCGACCAGGACGTCGAAGTGCCAGGGCAGTCCGCCGCCGTCGACGACACCGCGAAAGCGTGAACCGCGCGCGACCAGCGGCAGCCACGACGGGGAAAGCGCCGCGGGCGCCGGTAGCCTCGGCGGAATGCCTGAAATCAACTTCAGTTCTCGTGTCGGCGTCTGGTGGACCAGCGACCTGTGGCCGATCAACGACGTGATCGCCCGTGCCCGCGAGATCGAGCAGCTCGGGTACGCGTCGCTGTTCTACGGCGAAGCCGGCGGCAAGGAGACCTTCACCCAGGCCGCTGCCCTGCTGGGCGGCACCGAGCGGCTCGTGGTCGGCACCGGCATCGCCAACATCCACGCCCGAAGCGCCCCGGCCAGCGAAACCGCCTCCCGCACGCTCGGGGCGCTGCACCCGGGCCGGTTCGTGCTCGGGCTGGGAGTCAGCCACGCGCCGCTGGTGGAGCACAGCTACGCGGGCACCTACGCCAAACCGCTGAGCACCATGCGCGACTACCTGCGGACCATGGACGCCGTCTCGGACGAGATCGAACCGAACGACCAGCGCCCGGCCCGGCTGCTGGCCGCGCTGGGACCGAAGATGATCGAGCTCTCCGGGACCGCCGCCGACGGGGCGCACCCGTACCTGGTGACTCCCGGGCAGACCGCGAGCACTCGGGAACAGCTCGGCCCGGACAAGTGGGTCGTCAGCGAGCAGGCGGTCGCCCTCACCACCGACCGGGAGACCGGCCTGCGGCGCGCGCACCAGCACCTGCACATGTACTCGCAGCTGCCGAACTACCAGAACTCCTGGCTGCGCCAGGGGTTCGACGAGTCCGACCTGGTCGTCGGCGGCTCCGAACGGTTGGCCGACGGCATGGTCGCCATGGGCGACGCGGAGGCGCTCGCCGCGCACGTCAAGCGGCACCTGGACGCCGGTGCCGACCACGTGCTGGTCCAGGTCCTCGGCGACGACCAATCGGAGGACCCGCTGCCCGTCCTCCGCGAACTGGCCCCGGCCCTGGGATTGAGCTGACGGTCCCTTTCGGGTCGGCGCGGCATGACGCGCGCCGGACCGGGGTACGCCGGAGGAACGTTGCTGTGGTCGGTCACAACACGAGGAGGATTCGTGGCACTCGACGACGATGACATCAGGACTTCCGACGGCGGCGGTGCCGAAGGCCCGGCCGACTCGGGCGCGGGCCGCGGCACCCCCGGACAGCACGACGGCGGCGCTGACGGCGGCGCCGATGGCGGCGCCGAAGGCCCGGCCGATTCCGGTGCGGGACAAGGCACTCCCGGTCAGCACGACGGCGGCGCCGACGGCAGCGCCGAAGGGCCTGCGGACTCCGGCACCGGCCGCGGCACCCCCGGACAGCACGACGGCGGCGCCGACGGCGGAGCGGACAGCGGTGCCCGCTGAGCTCAGCGAACCAGCGGAGAGCGCCGCCGCTCCCCCGGCGGCGCTGGCGCGGGTGGTCGGCCCGGACGTGGACGGGTTCGGCGACCGGCACTGGGGACGCGAGCCGTTGCTGGTGCGGGGCGCCGATCCCGACGCCTTCCGTGACGTGCTCGACCTCGACGGGGTCGATGAACTGCTCTCGCGCCGGGGCCTGCGCACGCCGTTCCTGCGGCTCGCGCGGGAAGGCGCGGTGGTCGGCTCCGAGTGGTTCACCGGCTCCGGCGGGGTCGGCGCGGAGATCGGCGACCAGGTGCGCGACGACAAGGTGGCCGCGCTCTTCGGCGAAGGCACCACGGTGGTGCTGCAGGCGCTGCACCGGACCTGGTCCGGCGTCATCGACTTCACCGCGGCGCTCGCCGAGGAGCTCGGGCATCCCGTGCAGGCCAACGCTTACGTGACACCGCCGTCCTCGCGCGGGTTCTCCGCGCACTACGACGTGCACGACGTGTTCGTGCTCCAGCTCGCCGGGCGCAAGCACTGGACGGTGCACGCTCCCGTGCACGCCGACCCGCTGCGCGATCAGCCCTGGAACGACCACGCCCGCGCGGTGGCCGACCGCGCCCGCGAGACCCCGCCCGAGATCGACACCGCGCTGGAGCCGGGCGACGCGATGTACGTGCCGCGCGGCTGGCTGCACGCCGCGACCGCGCTCGGCGACGTCTCGGCGCACCTGACGGTGGGCGTGCACGTGCTCACCCGGTTCGCGCTGGTGGAAGCGCTGACCGCGCTCTGCGCGCAGGACCAGGACCTGCGCGCCTCGCTGCCGCTGGGCATCGACGTGGCCGACCCGGCGCAACTCGCCCCGCACCTGGATTCGGTGCGCTCGGCGCTGACCGACGCGCTGCGGGACGTGTCCGCCGACGCCGTCGCACGCCGCGTCCGCGACGCGGTCTGGTCGGGTGGGCGGCCCGAGCCGGTGCGACCGGTGGCCGGTGCCGCGTTCGCCGAAGGCCTGGCGGCGGGTGACGCCGTGCGACGGCGCACCGGGTTGCACCACCGGCTGCTGGAGCAGGACGACGAGGTGGTGCTGGAGCTGCCGGACCGACGGCTCGCGCTGCCCGCGGCGACGGCGGTGCCGCTGCGGGCGCTGCTCGCCGGCGGCACGGTCCGCGTGGGAGAGCTGCCGGGAGCCGACGAGGCCGACCAGGTGGTGCTGGTGCGCCGACTGCTGCGGGAAGGCGTGCTCGTACCGGCCACCACGCCGTGACGGGGCCGCCCGCACCGATCTGGCCGCGCTGCTCGTTCGTCGCCCAGGCCGCGGGTGATCCGCTGGAGGGCTCCGCGCCGCCCGCCGACCGCTGGTTCCTGATCGAACACCCCGGACCGTGGGGGCGCGACGGTCTGACCGAATCAGGTCTCGACCCCGACGTCGTCGCCGCGCTGTCCGAGTGGGGGACCGCGTGGAACGCGCGCTTGGTCCTCGTGCGCCGACCGGAACGCGCTGCCCGCAGCGGGTCGACCCGCCAGTGGTTCCGCGTGGATTCCCGTCCCGGTCACGAGTCGATCCGCGCCGGGCAGTTCACCGCGGACGCCGAACTACCGGCCGCCGCGCACTCCCCCGGCGAGATCGTCGAGGGACCGCTGAACCTGGTCTGCGCCCACGGCAGGCACGACACCTGCTGCGCGGTGCGCGGTCGCCCGGTGGCGGCGGCGCTCGCGGCGACCGCGCCGGGACGCACCTGGGAATGCAGCCACGTCGGTGGCTGCCGGTTCGCGCCCGCGCTGGTCCTGCTGCCGCACGGCTACCTCCTCGGCGGCGTTCCGGTACCGGACGCGGTCGAGGCCGTGCGGCACTACCGCGCGGGGAGCCTCGATCCGCGTTGGGTCCGCGGCCGGACCTCGCTCCCGCCCGCGGCGCAGGCCGCGCAGCACCACGCGCGGGCGGTGACCGGGAAAACCGGGATCGACGCGCTGCGCATGATCGGCGTCGAATCCGACGGGGCGGACGGCTGGCGGGTGGAACTCGCCGAGCCCGCCTGCACGGTGCTGCTGCGCGAGCGGTGGATCGACACCGGACGTCCACTGACCTGCGCCGCGACCGCACCGGGCCGGATGCGCGTGTTCGACCTCGTGGCGCTCCGGTAGTCCACTGAGGACACCGGTCGCCCAGCCGCGCACCCTCCCCGCCTGATCGCGCCACATCCGCTTCGCACCCTCGCATCTCCGCGAGATGCCGAGCCACCGACCACCAGGTGTCAGCGGCTATCACCCCAGCTCGTACCGCTTCTCCCGGCGGCCGATGTCGGCGGCGGCGGAGCGGGTTCTCGCGGAATCGCCGACGCGATCCCCAGGTAAGGCGGGTCGTGGCGGTTACCCGCCAAGGCCCGGATCGGGGCACATCGCGGGCCTAGCCTCCGGGCGTGTCCATCTAGGCCATCGGAACACGGCCGAAGCGGAGGAGCCCACATGCCCAGGTATTCGATGACGACCGCGCTCGCGGGTGCGGCGACCGCGGTTCTGCTGGTGGCGGGTGCGCCGCTGGCCGGCGCCGTCTCCAGCGACTACGCCGAACCCCGCGTCGTCACCTACGACGCCAGCCAGGCCGAGGAGTTCCAGGCCGCCATCGACGAGGCCGCCGAGGTGTGGAACGGCCAGCTCACCAACGTCAAACTGGAGAAGTCCACCGGCGGCGAAGCCGACCTCACCGTGCTCGCCGACGACGAATGGCCGCGCGCGCAAACCGAATCCCTCGGCGTCGGCACGGTGTGGATGGGACGTCAGGCCGTCAACGAAGGTCACCACATCCCGCGCATCGCCACCCACGAGATCGGGCACATCTTCGGGCTGCCCGACGACCGGACCGGTGTCTGCGAAGACCTGATGTCCGGGGCGAGCGCCGGGACCGGCTGCAAGAACAACCTCGCCAACCCCGAGGAGAAGGCCCAGATCGAGGAGAACTTCGCGCAGGGAGCGGAAATCGAACCCCGCCTGTTCACCGAAGCCCCTGCTCGTTGATCCCCTCGGGGGCAGCGTGAAGGTCGGCTAGGGGAAGCTCGGCGTTCTTCTCGCTGCGGGGTCGATCTCGCGAGTGGCGCCGCCGCGCGCGAAATCGCCGCCCTCGCGAGGAGAACGCCGAGAACCCGCCGGTGGTCGAGTTCTCGACGTGGGCCATGCGCTAGGCGCATCCAGGCACGGCCTTCGGCCGCGAGGCACGGCTCCGCCGCCGGCAGGCGCACGATGCCATGCCGGGCTCCTAGTGGTGTTCGCCTTCCCTGCGGGTGAGGACGAGCGGGGCGTCTTCGGTGATGGCGATCGTGTGCTCGGAGTGGGCGGTGCGGGAACCGTCGGCCGAGCGGATGGTCCAGCCATCGGCGTCGTAGACGATCTGGTCGGTCGTGGCGGCGAACCACGGTTCCAGCGCGAGGGTCAGGCCACGCCGGAGCTTCAGGCCGCGCCCCGCTTTGCCCTTGTTGGGCACGTGCGGCTCCCCGTGCATGGTGCGGCCGATGCCGTGCCCGCCGAACTCGGTGTTGACCGGGTAGCCGTAGTCGCGGGCCACCGCCCAGATCGCAGCCGAGATGTCGCCCAGGCGGTTGCCCGGGCGGGCCACCTCGATCGCCGCTTCCAGCGCTTCTTCGGTGGCGCGGATGATCCGCAGGTCCTCCTCGGCGGGGGTGCCGACGATGACCGTGCGCGCCGAGTCGGCCACCCAGCCGTCGATGCCGAGCGCGAGGTCCGCGGTGAGCACGTCCCCGTCGCGCAGGGTGTAGTCGTGCGGCAGCCCGTGCAGGACGGCGTCGTTGACGGCCAGGCAGATGACGTTGCGGAACGGTCCCCTGCCGAACGACGGCGAGTAGTCCCAGTAGCACGACTCCGCACCGCGTCGTTCGATCATGCCGCGCGCGTGGTGTTCCAGGTCCATCAGGTTGACGCCCACGTCTGCGATCCGGCCCACCTCGGAGAGCACCTCGGCGACGAAGCGCCCGGCCACGTGCATGCGTTCGATCTCCGCAGCCGTCTTCAGTTCGATCACGAGTACCTCAAGCCCTCCGCGTCGGTATAGTTATACCGATACCGTAGCAGGTTCGCGGTATAGAAATACCATCCACCCGACGCCCGAAGTGGCGCGGTGGCGCTCGTGCCGTCGGTGAGGTCGGGCGGTCGGTCGTCGGTCCGGGAGGTGCGCGTGCGAGGTGATCGGCCGCTGACCGCCCGCCGGGGCGCGAGCTGCGCGGAGCGGTTCTGGATCGCCGTGGCGCTGGTCGTGGTCTCGCTGCTGTGGAGCACGCGCGACATGACCCCGTGGGCGGTGATCGTGAGCTGGGCCGGTGTGGTGGTCGGCGCGGCGGGCGCGCTGCACTTCGGCTGGCGCTACGCGTGCCGTGATCGGCGCTGGCCACCTCGCCCTCACCGGGCGCTCCTGGACGGGATCCCTCGTGGACGACAGTCTTGGTGACGCAGACGAAGATCCACGAGGGGTAGGAGCCAAGGGTGCGATTCGGCGTCAACGTACTCAACTTCGGGCCGGGCACGGACCCGTCGACCCTGCTGGGCTGGGCCCGGTACGCGGAGGATCGCGGGTTCGGCTTCGCGATGATCTCCGACCACGTCGCGGTCACGCCGGACGCGGCCGAGCCGTACCCGGCGCCGTTCTACGACCCGTTCACCACGCTCGCCTGGCTCGCCGGGCAGACCGAGCGGATCGAGCTCGGCACGACGGTCGCGATCATGCCGTACCGCCACCCGCTGCACACCGCACGCGTCACCGCCAACCTCGACCGGTTCAGCGGCGGGCGGCTCCTGTTCGGGGCCGGGATCGGCTGGGCGCGCCAGGAGTACGAGGCGCTGGGCCTGCCCTTCGAACGCCGCGGCCGGATGACCGACGAGTACCTGGAGGTCCTGACGCGGGCCTGGACCGAGGAGACGCTGTCCTTCCACGGCGAGTTCGTCTCCTTCGACGACGTGTCCACCGGCCCGCTCCCGACTCGCCGTCCCCCGCTGTGGGTGGGCGGCAACGGGCACGCGGCGATCCGCCGGGCGGTGCGGTTCGGCGACGCGTGGCACCCGTACAACCAGCGGGTCCCGTGGCTGCGCGACGAAGGCGTGCCCGCGCTGCGGCGCGCCGCCGAGGACGCCGGTCGCGCGGCACCCGACTTCGCGCCGCGGCTTCCCCTGCTGCTCACCGACACCGAGCTCGACGATGACGCGCGCCTGGCCGGTCAGGGCACGCTCGACCAGGTCCGCCGGGACCTCGACGGGCTCGCGGAGCTCGGGGCGACGCACGTCCTGTTCGACACCTACCCCGGCACTCCGGACGAGATGCGCTCGCAGGCGGCGGACCACCGGATGCTCGACGCCCTCGCCACGCACGTCCTCGACTGATCGCGCCCGGCGGGGCGGCAGGCGGCCGTCCCGCCGGGCTCCGGGCCAGGGCCGCGAAGGATCGCGGTGGCCCGGCCGGGAGATCGGCGCGGCGAACCGCGCGATCGGCGTCAGGGAGTCGGGTCGGTCGTGCGGATCTTCCGCCAGCGGATCGCGAGGGAGAACTCCAGGACGTCCGGGAAGCGCAGCGGGTCGAGGCCGCTGATCTCGCGGATCCGCTGCAGGCGGTGGCCGATCGTGTTCAGGTGCACGAACAACCGCCGCGCCGTCGCCGCCTGCGACAAGTGGTTGTCCGACAACGCTTCCAGCGTCTCGATCAAGTAAGGGTGCGGTTCGAGCGGCGCGATCCGGCTCGCGTACAGGGCCTCCGCGGCGAGCGGGTCGGCGAGCAGCATGGTCTCGACGACGACGTCCCGGTAGTCGACGACCGGGACGCCCGTCCACGTCGGCGAAGCCGACACCCGCAGCGACGCGAGCGCCTGCCGGCACGACTGGGCGGCCGTGCGCAGCGACGTGGTGGCCGTCCCGAGACCGCAGGCCAACGGCGTGCCCTGGCCGATCCCGGTCATCGCGGAAGCCAGGACCTGCTCCACCTGATCCCGGCGATCCCACGTGCGGAGCAGGAGCACGAGCGTGTTGTTGAGCTCGCCGCAGATGACGTCGTCGACGTCAGGTCCCAGCTGCCGCAGCAGGACCTGGCGCTGCGGCGCGGTCGGCTCCCCGGAATCGCTCGGCCGCCCGCGCAGGGCCGCGGCGGTCCAGAACCCGTTCTCGTCGACGTCGAGCAGCCGGATCCACCGGTCGAACCGGGTCGAGTCGCTGTCGATCCCGTCCGCCAACGCCGCGACGACCTCGTCCTCCACCTGCCGTCGCGCCGCCTCGCGGGCGCTGGAGGTGTCCCGGTAGGAACCGATCATCGCGTCGGTCAGCTCGTCGAACACCGAGATGAGCAGCGCCGTTGCCCGGTTCGCCTCCTCGTGCGGCCACTCCCGCGACCGCTGGAGGAAGTCGAGGACGATCACGCGTTCGGTCTGCCGGTAGGCCTGGATGATCGATTCGAGCGGCACCGACTGATCGGCTCGAGTCGCGCCGAGAGCCCGCGCCGGTTCGAGTTCGGCGAGGGTCGGGCCCCGGCCCTGGCCGAGCGCGACCACCGCGAGTTCGATGTTGGCGCGGATCGCGGGATCGAGCTCCGACCGGTCGAACCGCTCCGGCTGGTAGCCCGGGTAGACGCCCCACATGCGCTCGGCGGCCTGCTCGACGAGCTCGTCCACGACTGGGTCGTAGCGCCGAGGAGATTGGGAGGTCTTCACAACACGGCTCCGCTCACGTTGGGTCCTTCTAGGATGGCCTGCGATGTTCACACAATGCGAGTGTGTGCTGAATCCCGGCGGCAGTCATGTCGCCGTCGATGCAGCCCACACCACGGAGGTCATCGATGACCGACATCGCCGTCTTGGAAGACTCGCTCACCACCCCCACCGCCGAGGTCGTCGAGGCGATCGCTCGCTTGGACGGTGACATCGCCGTGCTGGGCGTGGGTGGGAAGGTCGGCCCCAGCGTCGCGGTGATGGCCGCCCGCGCGGTGGCCGAAGCGGGCGTGGACAAGACGGTGTTCGGCGTCGCGCGCTTCTCCGACCCGTCGGCCCGCGCCACCTTGGAGAAGTACGGCGTGCGGCCCGTCACCGCGGACCTCACCGACGACGACCACCTGGCCGGACTGCCCGACGCCGCCAACGTCGTGTTCATGGCCGGGAACAAGTTCGGCACCGCCGGCAACGAGCACTTCACCTGGATGATGAACGCCTACTTGCCCGGACGGGTCGCGCAACGCTTCCCGGACTCCCGGATCGTCGCGTTCTCCACGCTGGTGACCTATCCGCTCGTCGACGTCGCGACCGGCGGTTCCCGCGAGGCGGAATGGCCCGGCCCGCTCGGCGAGTACGCCGCGTCCTGCGTCGGGCGCGAACGGATCTTCGAGCACTTCTCCCGCAAGAACGGGACGCCGCTGCTGCAGTTCCGCCTCGGGTACTCCATCGAGACCCGGTACGGCGTGCTGCACGAGATCGCGCAGGCCGTGCACGACGGCGAGCCGATCCCGCTGGAGATGGGTCATGCGAGCGTGATCTGGCAGCGGGACGTGGCCGCCTACGCCCTGCGTTCGCTGCACCTGGCGACCTCCCCGCCCCGGCGGCTCAACATCACCGGGCCGGAGATCGTCTCGATCCGCCGGTTGGCGGAGCGCTTCGGCGAGATCTTCGGGCGCGAGCCCCGGTTCGACGGCGTCGAATCGGGTAGCGCCTACGTGATGGACGGGTCGGAGTTGCAGCGGGAGTTCGGATTCCCCGGCACGACGCTGGCCGAGATGGTCGACGAGGTCGCCGCGTGGGTCGCCGAAGCGGGCCCCACGATCGGCAAGCCCACCAAGTTCCAGCAGCGCGACGGGTTGTTCTGATGGGCGGCGGCGGCTTCACCTCGGTCGCGGGCGCCGGGGCGATGCTCAACTGGATCACGATCGCCGATGGCGACCGCGAGGTCTTCGAGGACTGGTACAACTTCGAGCACCTGCCCGAGCGGGTCGAGATCCCCGGTTTCCGGCGCGCGCGACGGTACGTCGCTCCCGGCGGCTCGCGGGACGGGCACACCGATTTCCTGACGATCTACGAGACCGACGACGTCGAGGTGCTCGCCTCCCCCGCGTACCTGCGAGCGCTCGACGCCCCGACCGAGCTCACCCGCCGCGTCGTACCGCTGTTCACGCGGTTCCGCCGCTCGACGTGCCGGATCACCGTCGCGCACGGCGCGGGATCGACGGGCCGGTGCGTCGCCGTGGAGCTCGCGCCGGAACGCCTCGACGCGGTCCGCGACGAGCTGGCCGGAACCGTCCTGCCCGCGATGCGCGCCGCGCACCTCCTGCACGCCGCCTCGGTCTACGAGCCCGACGCCGCGGTCGGGGCGGCCAAGGCCGCGACGAGCGAGGGGAAGGCGACGACGCAGCAGCAGGCGGCCCAATCCGCGCTGCTGCTGCTCGAACCCCAGCCGGAGGTTCCTGCGGCCCGGCTGCTCGCCGAGCTCGGGCAGGTCCTCGGTGACGCGTCGACTCCGCCCACCGCTCGCGAGTTCACCTTGCTGTTCGAGCTCCGCCGCGCACCCTGATCTCCGAGGAGGAGAAGCCATGAAGTTCGCATCCGTTCGAGGCCGCTCGGCCCTGATCACCGACGCCGGTCCGATCGACGTCGAGACGAGCAGCGGGGGCCGGTTCGGGTCCGACCCGCAGCGCGCGTTCGACGATTGGGACGCGTTCCGGGCGTGGGCGGCCGAGGCTTCGGGCGACGTGCTCGACCACCGGCCGGAAGACTTCGGCGCGCCCGTCCCCCGGCCGCGCCAGATCTTCGGGGTCGGCCTGAACTACCGCCGCCACGCCGAGGAATCCGGACTGCCCGTCCCCACCACCCCGCTGGTGTTCACCAAGTTCCCGAGCGCCGTCACCGGCCCGCGCGGCGAGATCGCCCTCAGCGGCGACACCGTCGACTGGGAGGTGGAGCTGGTCGTCGTCATCGGGCGGGAGGCGCACCGGGTGCCGCAGGAGGACGCGTGGTCCTACGTCGCGGGGTTGACCGCCGGTCAGGACATCTCCGACCGCACCGTGCAGCAGGCCGGGTCGCCGCCGCAGTTCAGCCTGGGCAAGTCCTTCCCCGGCTACGCCCCGATCGGGCCGGTGCTGGTCACAGCGGACGAGGTGGCCGATCCCGACGACCTGCGCGTGGCGACCACCGTCGACGGCGAGGTCCGCCAGGACTCCCGCACCTCCGACCTCGTGTTCTCCGTCGCCGAGCTGATCGAGCGCCTCTCCGCGATCGTCACGCTGCTGCCCGGCGACCTGATCTTCACCGGGACCCCGGAAGGGGTCGGCCTCGGCCACCGCCCGCCGGTCTACCTGCGCGCGGGCCAGGTCCTCGGGACGGAGATCGAGGGGATCGGCGCCATGCGGCACGTGCTCGTGCCCAAATGATCCCCGCGACCCGCTCGTGCTCACCCTCCAATGACGAAGGGCCACACCGACCATGGGATTCCAATCGGGAGCCGCTCCCGGGCACCCCGCCGCGGTCACCGCCGCCACCGCCTACACCTCCCGCGAACGGAGCCTGATCCTCACGTTCGCGATCGTCGGGGCGCTGATCGAGAGCATGGAGCTGAACCTGCTCAGCTTCCCGCTCACCGACCTCGCCGCCTCGTTCGCGGTGTCGACGCAATCGGTCGTCGGCGTGATCACCTTGCAGAGCCTCGCCTCGATCGCGGGCGGGTTCCTGTTCGGCTGGATCGCCGACCGGTGGGGCCGCAAGGCCAGCTACGTGATCTTCACGGCGATGTACTCGATCGCCGCCGTCGTCGGCGGTTTCGCGCAGGACTACACGACCTTCACGCTGACCCGCGCCATCGCCGGGCTGGCGATGGGCGGCGCGTTCGGCGTCATCTTCGCGATGTTCGCCGAGAGCTGGAAGTCGCGGAAGCGCGGGTTCATGGGCGCCGTCCTCCAGGGGATGTTCATCGCCGGGACGCTCATCACCCAGGTCGTGCTCTACACGACGATCTCCGCGCTCGGCTCCGACACCGGCTGGCACACCGGGTTCATCGCCATCGGCTTCGGGTGCCTGATCATCGCGGGCACGGCCGCGCTGTGGCTGCCCGAGTCGAAGGTGTGGCTGGCGGCCAAGGACGAAGCGGGCGCGACCGGCGAGACCGCGGCGGCACCCGTCCGAGCGAGGCCGGACAAGGGCGTGATCCGGGGCGCGGTCTTCTTGACCCTCACCACCACCGGCGTGTTCGCCGCCAGCTACTCCTACATCACGTTCGCACCGACCTACTTGCGCGAAACCGCGGGAGTCTCGCTGACGGCGTCCACGATCATCCTCACCGTCGGCACCCTGCTGGGCATCGCGTCCTACGTCGTCGCGGGCACGCTGTCCGACCGGATCGGGCGGCGGCGGGCCACCCTCTACGCCTCGGTGGTCGGTGTGGTCGCGTTCGGGGCGTTCGCCTTCGCCGACACCGGCAGTCCCACGGTGGCGGTCATCGCGCTCATGGGCCCGGCGATCGGCTACGCCGGTTTCGGGGTGCTGGGGACGTGGATCTCGGAGTTCTACCCCACCCGGTACCGGGCCTTCGGCAGCAACGCGACCTACTACGTCGCCCGCGGGATCGGCTCGGGGCTGTTCCCCCTCGGCGCCGTGGCCCTCGCCGGAGGTGACCTGCACATCGCCCTGGCGCTCGGCGGGGTGGGGGCGCTGGTCGGGCTCGTCGGCTGCCTGTTCGTCCAGGACACCGCCGACCGGGTCATCAGCGCCGGTTCCTGATCGCGACGGCCTCCTCCCACCTCCGAAAGGACTCAGCATGCAGACCATGACCGCCGCCGTCTGGAACGGCCCCACCGAGCCGTTGCGCCTGGAAGAGATCGCGCGCCCCTCGCCTCGCAGCGGCGAAGCCCTGGTGCGGGTCGTGGCCTGCGGGGTGTGCCACACGGACCTGCACGTCATGAAGGGCGAAGTCACCTTCCCCGCACCGGCCGTCCTCGGCCACGAGATCTCCGGCCACGTCGTCGAGGCCGGGCCCGGCACCGAGCTCCCCGCCGGGGTGGAGGTCGGCGGCGCGGTGGTGGGCGCGTTCATCATGCCCTGCGGCGAGTGCGCGGCGTGCCGCGCGGGCCGGGACGACCTGTGCGGCCCGTTCTTCGCGAAGAACAGGGGGAAGGGCCAGCTGTTCGACGGCACGACCCGGCTGCGGCGGCGCGACGGCGAGGACCTGGCCATGTACTCGATGGCGGGCCTGGCCGAGTACTGCGTCGTGCCGGTGACGGCGCTCGTGGCACTGCCGGACGCGGTTCCCGCCGCGCAGGCCGCCATCCTCGGCTGCGCCGCCTTCACCGCGCACGGCGCCGTCGTCAACGCCGGTGGTGTCGCCGAAGGCGAAGCCGTCGCCGTCGTCGCCGTCGGAGGTGTCGGGTCGAGCATCGTGCAACTGGTCAAGTCGCACGGCGCGGGTCCGGTCATCGCCGTCGACGTCGACGACGCCAAGCTCGCCGCGGTCCGGGAACTGGGCGCCGATCACGTGGTGAACTCCGCCGAGGAGGACGCCGTGGCGAAGGTGCGCGAGCTCACCGGCGGCGAGGGCGTCAGCGTGGTGTTCGAGGCGCTGGGCCTGCCGCGGACCTTCGAGCAGTCCGTGCGGATGCTCGCCGACGGCGGCCGGATGGTCGCCGTCGGCATCGGCTCGGGCGCCGCGAGCGCCCAGGTGGAGATCACTCCGCTGGTCCGCCGCGGGCTGCGCATCATCGGTTCCTTCGGCGCTCGAACGCGGGAGGCGCTGCCCGCCGTCGTGGCCGAAGCCGTCGGCGGTGCCCTGTCGCTGGAGCGCACCGTCAGCCGCACCTATCCGCTGGAGCGCGTCAACGAGGCGTTCGACGACCTGGCCGGCGGTCGCATCCCAGGCCGCGCCGTGATCACGATGGACGCCTCGCACAGCTGATCCGCAGACCACCCATCGAGAGGTTCCCATGGTCACCGCATCACCCCGCCGGGAGGACTCGGCCGGCACCGCCCGCACGCTGCACCACTGGTCCGGCGGGCAACGACTCGAAGGCGCCTCGGGGCGTTTCTCCGAGGTCACGAACCCGGCGACGGGCGCCGTCACCGCGCACCTCCCGCTGGCCACCGAGGACGAGGCCGCCGCCGTCATCGCGGCGGCGAAGGCGGCGTTCCCCGGCTGGCGGGACACCTCGCTGGCCAAGCGGGTGCAGGTCCTGTTCCGCTTCCGCGAGCTGCTCAACGCCCGCTCCGGGGAGCTGGCCGAGCTCATCACCGCCGAGCACGGCAAGGTCCTGTCCGACGCCGCGGGCGAGGTGGCCCGCGGTCAGGAGGTCGTCGAGTTCGCCTGCGGAATGCCGCACCTGCTCAAGGGTTCCGCCACCGAGAACGCCTCCACGGGGGTCGACGTCCACTCGGTGCGCCAGCCCCTGGGCGTGATCGGGATCGTCAGCCCGTTCAACTTCCCGGCCATGGTGCCGATGTGGTTCTTCCCGATCGCGATCGCGGCCGGGAACGCGGTGGTGCTCAAGCCGTCGGAGAAGGTGCCCTCGGCCGCGCTGTGGCTGGCCGAGCTGTGGCGCGAGGCAGGTCTTCCCGACGGGGTGTTCAACGTCCTCAACGGGGACAAGACCGCTGTCGACGCGCTGCTGACCAGCCCGGACGTCAAGTCGATCTCGTTCGTGGGGTCGACGCCGATCGCCCGCTACGTCTACGAGACCGCCACCGCGCACGGCAAGCGCGTGCAGGCCTTGGGCGGTGCGAAGAACCACATGGTCGTGCTCCCGGACGCCGACCTCGACCTCGCCGCCGACCAGGCGGTCAACGCCGGGTTCGGTTCCGCCGGGGAGCGCTGCATGGCGATCTCCGCGCTCGTCGCGGTCGGCGACATCGCCGACGACCTGGTCGCGAAGATCGCCGAGCGGACGCGCGGGCTGCGCACCGGCGACGGCCGCCGCTCGTGCGACATGGGCCCGCTGATCACCCGGGCGTCCCGAGACCGGGTGTCGGGCTACGTCGACGGCGGCGAGGCCGACGGAGCCACCGTGGTCGTCGACGGCCGCGCGGGCGAGTTCGACGCCGACGGCGAGGGCTTCTTCGTCGGGCCCACGTTGCTCGACCACGTCCGCACCGACATGGGCGTCTACACCGACGAGATCTTCGGCCCGGTGCTCTCGGTGGTGCGGGTGGAGACCTACGAGCAGGCCGTCGACCTGATCAACGCCAACCCCTACGGCAACGGCACCGCGCTGTTCACCCACGACGGCGGTGCCGCCCGCAGGTTCCAGAACGAGGTCGAGGTCGGCATGATCGGCGTCAACGTGCCGGTCCCGGTGCCGATGGCCTACTACAGCTTCGGCGGCTGGAAGAACTCGCTGTTCGGCGACACCCACGCGCACGGCACCGAGGGCGTGCACTTCTTCACCCGCGGCAAGGTCGTCACGACCCGCTGGCTCGACCCGAGCCACGCCGGTCTGAACCTGGGCTTCCCGCAGAACGGCTGAGCACGCCACGAGCCAGGCGGTCCCGTGCTCCGGAACCGCCTGGCTCGGCTCAGGACCCCAGGACGAAGGGGTCGCGGGCGGGGCTTTCGTCGGTGTTGATCCAGACGCTCTTGAGCCTGGTGTACTCGCGGATCACCTCGGTGCCGTGCTCGATGCCGACGCCGCTCTGCTTGAAGCCGGAGCGCGGGGACATCGGCGACATCGCCCGGTAGGTGTTCACCCACACCGTTCCGGCCTCCAGCACCGAGGACAACCGGTGCGCGCGGGCGAGGTCCCGCGTCCACACCCCGGCGGCCAGGCCGTAGGAGGTGTCGTTGGCCAGCGCCACCACTTCCTCCTCGGTGTCGAACGGCATCACCGAGAGCACCGGGCCGAAGATCTCCTCCTGGCAGATCCGCATGGTGTTGTCGGTGTCGACGAACACCGTGGGGCTGTAGAAGTAGCCGTCCAGGCCCAGGTCCGGCCGCTCGCCGCCGGTCAGCACCCGGCCGCCTTCCTCTCGACCCAGCCGCACGTACTCCTCGATCTTGTCGCGCTGGTCGCCGAACGCGACGGGGCCCAGTTCGGTGTCCTCGTCCAGCGGATCGCCGATCTTGATGGTGGCGGCGCGCGCGGCGACCTTCTCCAGCACCTCCTCGTAGACGCCGCGCTGCAGGAAGGCGCGGCTGCCCGCGATGCAGGTCTGACCGGCGGCGGCGAAGATCCCGGCGACGATGCCCATCGCCGCGCCGTCGGTGTCGGCGTCGTCGAAGACGATGTTCGGCGACTTGCCGCCGAGCTCCAGCGTCACCGGCACGAACCGCGACCCGCAGCTCGCCGCGATGCGCGAACCGGTCGCGGTGCTGCCGGTGAAGCTGAGCTTCGCGACCTGCGGGTGGCGCACCAGCGCGTCCCCGGCGTCGGCGCCGAACCCGGTGACGACGTTGACCACGCCCGGCGGGAAACCGGCCTGCTCGAACAGCGGCACCAGCTTCAGCAGCGAGGCCGAAGTGTGCTCCGAGGGCTTGATGACCACGGTGTTGCCCGCCGCCAGCGCGGGGGCGATCTTGGCCGTGGTCAGCATCAGCGGCGAGTTCCACGGGGTGATCGCCCCGACCACGCCCACCGGCTCGCGCTGGGTGTAGTTGAGCAGCTTGGTGCTGTTGGCGGGGATGACCTCGCCGTGGATCTTGTCGGCGCAACCCGCGTAGTAGTAGAAGTACTCCGGGATCCCGGCCAACTGGGACCGCATCTCCCGCAGCAGCTTGCCGTTGTCGAGGGTCTCGGTGCGGGCCAGCTCCTCGGCGTTCTCGGCGATGAGGTCGCCGAGCCTGCGCAGCAGCCTGCCGCGCGCGGTCTGCGACATGTCCCGCCACGACGGCGATTCGAACGCCTCCCGCGCGGCGCGCACCGCGCGGTCCACGTCCGCCTCGGTGCCCAGCGCCGCTTCGTACCAGGGCGCCGCGGTGGTCGGGTTGGTGCTGCTGAAGTAGCGGCCTTCGGCCGGCGTGGTCCACTCACCGGCGATGTAGTGCTCGTAGCGGGGCAGATCGGTGCTCATGGTCCAGCGCTCCACGGTCGTGCGGGTGAGGTGGGTGCGGATCTCGGCGACCAGCCGGTCCGGCCGTTCCAGCGGCAGCAGGTGCCGCGTGCCGGGAACCACCACGGCGCGGGCGTCCGGCAGGAGCTCCGCGAGTCGTTCGGCCATCGCGGGCGTCGATCCGGTGTCGTCGGCGCCGGTGATGGCCAGCGTCGGCGCGGTGATCCCGGGCAGCAGGGGTTCCAGTTCGCGGTCGGCCGTCGCGAAGATCCGATAGCAGGCGAGGTAGGAGTCGAGGTCGTTGCCCAGCAGCGTGGCGCGCAGCCGTTCGGCCAGTTCCGGTTCGCGCGCCCGCCACTGCGGGCTCATCCACCGCTGCACGGCGGCTTCGGTGGTCCCGGCGAAGTCCTGGGTCACGCCGCGCAGCCGGTCGCCGACCCCGGCGGCCTGCTCCGGGCTGCGGGCGGCCACCGAACTCACCAGGACCAGCGACCGCACCAGCTCCGGCCGGCGCACCGCGAGGCACTGCGCCACCAGCGCCCCGAGGGAGAACCCGACCAGGTGCACGGGTCCGGGCAGCTCGCGTGCGACCGCGTCGGCGAGGTCGCCGAGCTCCGCGTCCGGCGCGACGGGCCCGCCGTCGCCGTGGCCCGGCAGGTCCGGGGCGAGCACCCGGTGGTCCCGGGCGAGCTCCGGCGCGCAGCGGTCCCACATGCGGTGGTCCAGTCCGACTCCGTGCAGCAGGACCAGATCCGCGGTCATCGTTCGGTCGACAGCGGGGCGAGTCGCGCCTGCGGGCGGCCCTGTGCCGCAGCGGCGAGCCCGACGACGATCTCGTCCGCGCGCGGCGCGTCGGCCAGCCGCACCTCGATGCTCTGGTGGTGCGAGCGGATCGTCGCGTCGGTGATGTGCTTGAGCGGGATGTCGAAGGCGGTCCCGGCCGCCGCCCGCTTCTCCACCGCGGGCAGCAGCGTCGTGGCGTTCGCGGCGGTGCGGAAGTGGTCGCCGAACTTCAACGTGTGGATCAGCGCCGAACCGTGCTCGATCTCCCCGCCGAGGCCGACGATGGCGGCCTTGCCGTAGGCCTCGATCGGCTCGCCCAGCGCCTCCACCACGCGCGGGGCCAGCAGCGCGCCCAGCGGCGAGGCGAACTCCTCGATGCCGGGGGCGAGGTCCTCCACGAATCCCTCGCCCGCCCACGGGTTCTGCACCACGGCCAGCACCACCGCGGTGCGCGCCCGCGGGTCGACGGGACGCCCGCCTTCGGTGAGCACGTCCTCGGTGCAGGTCACGATCTTGCGGACGTTCATCGGTCCTCCAGGTCTGCCAGCCGCACGACCGGGTCCGTCGTGCGGTCGCCGATGCGGGCGTTGGGGCGCGGGCCGGTCGAGGCCGCCGCGATGACGACGATCTCGTCGTCGGCGGGCGCGTCCGGGATCCGCACGGGAATGGTCTGGTACTGCGAGCGGGTGGCGCTGTCGGTCTTGTGCCAGATCGGGACGGTCAACGTCGTTCCCGCCGGGCCGCGCTCGTCGGAGAACACGATGATCGAGGTCCCGTCCAGCAGTTCCCGCAGCACGTTGCCGAAGTACGGCGTGTGGATCAGCGCCGCGGCGTGTTCGAGCTCGCCGTCGAGCCCCACGATCGCCGCCTTGCCGAACGCCGTGATCTCGGCGGAACCGCCGAGCGCGGCGGCCAGTTCGCGGTGCAGCGTGCGGGCCAGGCCGGGGGCGATGCGCTCGACCTCGACCGAGAGGTCCTCGACGTGGCCGCGGCCCGCCCACGGGTTGGGGATCACCGCCGCCGCGGCGGCGCGGTGCGCGGTGCAATCGACCGGGCGGCCGAGCTCGCGCAGCAGCGTCTCCGTCGTCGTGACGACCTTGCGCGGCCCGGTCATGCGCCGGAACCCGCGAACCGCGGCATGACCTTCTCGGTGAACAGCTCCAGGCTGCGCATCGCGTGCTCGTGGCGCAGGCCGGGGTGCGTGGTCCACAGCAGCAGGTGCTCCAGGTTCAGCTCCTCCTGCAACTCCTCGATCTTGCCCGCGACGTGCTCCGGGGTGCCGACGAGCAGGTTGCGCTGGTCGAGGAACTCGTAGGACAGCTCGTGGGCGGCGGTGAGCTCCTCGCCCGCCTCCATCAGGTTGCCCAGGCCGCGCCAGTGGGTGATCCAGCGGTAGGAGGTCAGCAGCGCCTCCTCGAACTGCTGCCGGGCCTGCTCCATGGTGTCGGCGACGAACACGTCGCGGACCAGGCCGATGCCCTCCCCCAGCTCCAGCGATCGGCCCGCCGCCTGCGCGGAGTCCTTGTACAGCTGGAAGCGGTCCTTGAGCGCCGAGATCGGCGGCAGCCAGAACAGCCCCTGCACGCCTTGCTCGGCGGCGGTCTGGATGGAGCGCGGGCTGTCGATCACCTGCCATAGCGGCGGGTGCGGGCGCTGGTGGGGACGCGGCGTGACGGCGAGCTTGGTGATCACGCCGTCCTCGGTGAACTCCGGGGTCGCGGGCGAGAGCGGGTGCTCCCAGGTCACGCCCGGCGCCGGGAAGGTGTAGAAGCGCCCGTCGTGCGAGAAGAACTCGTTCGACCACGCCTTCTGCAGGATCTCGACGGTCTCGTCGAACAGCGCCCGGTTCTGCTCCTGGTCGCGCGGGTCGGCGAGCGTGTTGAGGTTCAGCGCCTCCCGGCCGTAGAGCCCGCGGCCCAGACCGACCTCGACGCGCCCGCCGGAGAGCTGGTCGAGCTGCGCGATGTCCTCCGCCAGCCGCAGCGGGTGCCAGAACGTGGCGATGTTCGCGGCCTGGCCGATGCGGATGTTCTCGGTGCGCGCGGCGATGTCCGCGCCCATCAGCACCGGGTTGGCGATCAGCTCGTAGCCCTCGTGGCCGAAGTGGTGCTCGGTGTACCAGATGGACCAGAAGCCGGCCTGGTCGGCGAACCGGGCGAACTCCCGAGTCTCGTTCATGACCTGGTCGTACTCCCCGAGCCGTCCGGGCGCGCCGAGGTTGTGGAAGATCGAAAAACGCATGTTCGCCTCCTCGTTGAGGATCTGTGGTGCGCACCGGTCGCCGCCGGACGGTGCGCGTGCGTAGCGGGAGACCCGACGGCGGAGCCGCCGATCTCCCCTTCACGAGCCCGAATCGAGACCGGATCAGCGGGCCCTCGCGGGATGTTCCGGGCGCAGCCCCGGGGACCCGCCACCCGGCCACCGCGCCGGCTCACTCCGGAGCAGGCTCTTCCCGGTGGGTCATGGCCTCGCGTTCGCTGCAGCGGACGTGGTCGCGCATCGCCTGTTCGGCGCCGAAGGCGTCCTTGTCCACGATGCGTTCGAACACCGTGCGGTGTTCGTGCAGCGATGCGCCCAGCCGCCCCGGATGCCGCAGCGTGTTCATCACGACCCGGTGGTAGGCGAGCTGGTTCATCAGCATCTGGTAGTGCTCGGAGAGCCTCGTGTTGTCCGCGCCCTGGATGACCAGGCTGTGGAAGTCGTGCACCAGCTGGGCGTAGCGCTCCACGTCCCCGTCGGCGACGGCGCGTTCGGACTCCGCCAGGTTGTCGCGCAGCAGATCGGTCTCCGCGACCCGGCCGCGCTGCGCGAGCAGCTGCACGCCGAGCCCTTCCAGCACCGCTTTGAGCTGGAAGAGTTCGCCGAGCTCGCGCCGGGAGGGTTCGCGCACGAAGCTGCCGACCCGCGGGCGGACCTCGACGAGTCCTTCGATCTGGAGCTGCTGGAGGGCTTCCCTGATGGGAGTCCGGCTCGTGCCGTAGGTCTGGGCGAGCGTTCCTTCCGACAGCAGCGCACCGGGCTGGTGCTCGCCTCGGATGATCGCCTCGCGCAAGCCGTCCAGCACCCGAGCCCGACTACCCCGAGCTTGTATGCCAGTGGCCTTCGATCCGGTCTCTTGCATGGCAGGGACGCTAGCCATCGCCGGCCGCCCAGGTCAATGAAGAACCAGGAGTTTTTGCCATATTTCCAGGTGAACGGTGATCTCGGCAAACCACTCAAGGTGAATCCTTGACAGTGACCCACCGCACCCATAGCGTCCCGCTGACATACAAGCAGGGGCTCGTTCGGACGAGCGCTCGATCCGGGCAGAGGACGACGACGGTGGACGAATCGGAATCCGGCGACCTCGCCGGGGCGATCGACGTGCTGGCCGCGGAGCTGGAACTGCTCACCGGCCACCGGCCGATGCGGCGGCGGCTCGTTCCCGGTCAGGCGCACGTGCACCGGATCGCCTTGACCTGGTGCGGACGCCGGGACGAACCCGAGGTCTGCCTCCAGGTCCTCGCGCAGCGGGCCGCCGCGGGCAACGACCCCGGCTGGCTGCCGGCGGAGGCGGGCGCGCTGGCCGAGGCGGTCGACATCAAGGCCCGGACCGAGCGGTTCAAGGACCGCGACGCCGGGATCGGAGCCCGGTCCGCACGGACCGGGCCGGACTACCACCTGGTGCTGCGCGACATCGCGGGCGATCGCACTCGCACCGAGCTCGACGGCCGGTGCGCAGCGCTGGAAGCCGGCTACCTCGACGGCGCGGGCTGGATGCGCTTGTACACCGGCGGCCGGTTCGGCGAGGGGTCGTTCACCCGCGTCGTGCAGCGCGTGCGCAACGACGTGCGGACCCGGCTGGGCGACCCGGTCGAACGGCAGCCGAACCGGAACCAGGGTCTGTGCTGACCCTGGCCAGGCATCGAAGGAGTGGAACATGGCCGCAGAACCCGACTCGTCGCGCAAGCGGCGGATCCGCGCAGCGTGGACCGCGTGCTGGGACCGCGGCGACGTCGACGCGCTCGACGAGCTGCTGGCCCCGGACTACGCGCGGTCCTCGGCCACCGGCGGCGCGGTCCAGGACCGCGCCGGCTTCAAGGAATCGATCCTCGCCACCCGCGACGCCTTCCCCGACCTCACCACCGAGGTCGAGGAACTCGTGGAGGAAGGCGACCGGGTGGTGATCCGCTGGCGCAGCCGCGGCACGCACACCGCGACGTTCTTCGACGTCCCGCCCACCGGGCGCGCCGTCGAGGTCGTCGGCGTCACCTTCGCGACGTTCGCGGGCGACGTGGTGGCCGAGGAATGGGTGACGTGGGATCCGCGCCAGCTGCTGCGGGCGCTGGGCATCATCTCGATCGGGGAAGGAGTCCGATGAGCACGCCGACGGACCGGGAAGTCGACCCCGCCGCGGTGCGCGAAGTGCACCGCCGCTTCGTCACCGGGGTCACCGTGGTGACCGCGATGGACGGCGACGTGCCGCGCGGGCTGGCGGTGAACGCGTTCTGCAGCGTCTCGCTGGAACCACCGGTGGTCATGGTCTGCGTGCAGACCACGTCGAGCACGTACCCGGCGCTGGTGCGCGCCGACCACCTCGGGATCAACATCCTCGCCGCCGACCAGCTCGCCGTGGCCGGGGTGTTCGCCTCCAAGAGCACCGACAAGTTCGCCCAGGTCGACTGGACGCCCGGTGCGCACGGATCGCCGCTGCTGGCGGGGTCGGCGGCGCGCGTCGAAGTGGAGATCGGCGAGCGGCTGCGCGCCGCGACCCACACGGTGTTCGTCGGCCGCATCGTCCAAGCCGAGCACCGCGACGTGGACCCGATGGTCTACCGGGCGGGGAAGTTCTTCGCGCCCACCGACATGACCCCGCTCAGTTCCTGACCGCACTGGAGAGACCATGACGCACGAGTCAGCGCCGACTCCGCAGCCCGCCTACGGCGAATCGGTCACGACGGTCGAGCCCTTCGGGGTCGACCACATCCCCGACGCCGAACGCCACGGCAAGCCGAGTTCCCAGTTCTTCGTCTGGTTCGCGGCGAACCTCAACTTCCCGATCATGATGCTCGGGTTCAACGCCATCGCCCTCGGGCTCAGCTTCACCGCCGCGGTCACCGCGGTCGCCGCCGGTGCCGCCGCGGGGTCGCTGCTGATGGCCACGATGTCCCGGATGGGCGTGCGGCTGGGCGTGCCGCAGCAGATCCAGGCTCGCGGTCCGCTCGGGTTCCTCGGCAACTTCATCCCGGTCGCCTACATCAACGTCTTCGCCGGGGTCGGGTGGGCGTCGGTCACCGTGATCCTCGGCGGCAAGGCCATCGCCGAGCTGCTTCCCGTCCCGTTCTGGGTGGGATCGCTGCTGCTGACCCTGGTCCAGCTGGTCGTGGCGATCTACGGCTACAACATGATCCACTACCTGGAGCGGATCCTCGCGTTCGTGCTGCTCGCGCTGTTCCTGCTCATCACGGTGGTCGCGCTGGCGCGCGGCGCGGGCACGTTCCAGGCCGACACCGCCGCGGACGGCTACGTCGGCGGCTGGGGCGGGTGGATCACCTTCGCCGGGGCGTTCTTCGCGTTCCTGGTCGCCTGGTCGCCGTTCGCCTCCGACTACTCCCGCTACCTGCCTGACACCCGGCGCAGCGGCAAGCTCACCGCGCTGTTCACCGGGCTCGGCACGTTCATCACCGTGTTCTGGCTGGGCGTGGTCGGCGCGCTGCTGGCCAACAGCGCGACCACGAGCGACTCGATCGCCGCGCTGCACCAGCTGACCGGGCCGTTCGCGGTGCCCGCGCTGGCGGCGGTGATCCTCTCCGCGCTGTCGCAGAACTTCCTCAACGTCTACGGCGGCGCGATCTCGCTGCAGACGCTCCGGGTGCCGCTGACCCGGCCGCAGGGCGTGGCGCTGATCTGCGTGCTCGGCTTCCTGATCAGCCTGTGGGGCGAGACCGGGATCGAAGCGAAGTTCGAGGTCTTCCTGAGCTTGACCGCGTACTTCATCGCGCCGTTCGCGGCGGTGCTGCTGCTGGACTACTACGTGGGCGGCCGGTCCGACCGCACCCGCATCGGCGAGCTCTACGACCGCACCCGCGTCGTGGGCTGGGGCTTCGTGGCCTGGGCCGCCGGTGTCGTGGTCTCGGTGCCGTTCTGGCACTCGCACCTCTACACCGGTCCGGTGGCCGCCGCGCACCCGGAGTGGGGCGACCTGGGCAACTTCGTCGGGGCCGCGGTGGCCGCCGCCGCGTACCTGGCCACCTACCGCCTGCCGTACCTGTGGGTCCGGCCGTCGGCGCCGCGCACCGGCGACGAGGTGGACGTCTCGCTCGGCCGCGAGTAGCAGAGTGGCGGGCCGGTCCATCGGATCGACCCGCTCCGACGGCCGGATTCGGCCGCACGACGGGGAATTCGTTCCTCTCGCGGATCCGGCCGCACGATCGGGAATCCCGCACGACCGCAGGGAAGAGGAGCTCCGCTTGACCACCATCGAGGCCCCGGCGCGCACCGGCACCGCCGAACCGGTGCCCGCGGCGCTCGCCGAGCTGGCCGCCGGACGACCGGTCGTCGTGCTCGACGACCGGGAGGCGCACCTGGTGTTCGCCGCCGCGCACGCCACCGCCCGGCTCGTCGCGTTCGCGGTCCGGCACACCTCGGGCCTGCTGCGCGCGGCGATCAGCGCCGAGCGCGCCGACGAACTCCGCCTGCCCCCGATGACGAGCGCCGACGACCGGCGGGGCGGCGCGGTGCACGCGGTCGCGGTCGACGCGGTCGCGGGCGTCACCACCGGGATCTCCGCGGCCGACCGGGCGCGCACGATCACCGCGCTGGCCGAGCCGCGGACCGCGCCGGACGACCTCGCCCGCCCCGGCCACGTGGTCCCGCTGCGGGTGGGCTCCCACGGGGTGCTCGCCCACCGGGGTCCCGCGGAGGCCGCCGCGGATCTGGCCGCGCTGGCCGGGCTGTCCCGCGCAGGAGCGTTCGACCAGCTCATCGGCCTCGACGACCCGACCCTCTTGGCCCCGGCCGCCGAAGCCCGGGCGTTCGCGCGGGAGCACGGGCTCGCGGTGCTCTCGATCGACGACGTCGTGGCGCACCGGATGCGGCGGGACGGCGTGGTGCGGCGGTGCGCCGAAGCGCGGCTGCCGCTGGCAGCGGGCACCTTCCGCGCCGTCGGCTACCGCAGCCTGCTCGACGAGCACGAGCACCTCGCCCTCGTGCAGGGCTGGCCCGAGGGGAGCTCACCGGTCCACGTGCACCGCGAATGCGCGCTCAGCGCCGTGCCGGGCGCGGCGCACTGCGGCTGCCGCCGCCGTCTGGACATCGCGCTGGAGGACTGCGCCCGGCGAGGGGAAGGGATCGTGGTGCTCGTCCGAGGCGACATGACCTCCGGAACCTGCCCGGCCACCGACCCGCGCGGGCAGCACCTGGCGGACCTCCTCGCGGAGGCGATCACCACCGACCTGCGCTCCTCCGACCGCCCTACGTCCGCAGGCCGGACGGGCGTCTACGCTCGTGGGCATGCTTGATGCGCAGTACGAAGACCTGCTCCGCCACGTGCTCGACACGGGTTCCCGCAAGGACGACCGGACCGGCACCGGAACGCGATCGATCTTCGGTCACCAGCTGCGCTACCGGCTCTCCGACGGCTTCCCGCTGATCACGACGAAGAAGGTCCACTTCCGCTCCGTCGGCTACGAGCTCCTGTGGTTCCTGCGCGGCGACTCGAACGTCGGCTGGCTGCGGGAGAACGGCGTCACGATCTGGGACGAGTGGGCCGCGCCCGACGGCGACCTCGGCCCGATCTACGGCGTGCAGTGGCGGTCGTGGCCGACCCCGGACGGCGAGCACATCGACCAGCTCAGCGAGGTGCTGCGCACCCTGCGCGAGAATCCCGACTCCCGGCGGATCATCGTGTCCGCGTGGAACGTCGCGGACATCCCGCGGATGGCGCTGCCGCCGTGCCACGCCTTCTTCCAGTTCTACGTCGCCGACGGCAAGCTGTCCTGCCAGCTCTACCAGCGCAGCGCGGACCTGTTCCTCGGCGTGCCGTTCAACATCGCCAGCTACGCGCTGCTGACGCACATGATGGCCGCGCAGGCGGGCCTGGAGGTCGGCGACTTCATCTGGACCGGCGGCGACTGCCACATCTACGACAACCACGAGGAGCAGGTCCGCAAGCAGCTCTCCCGCGAGCCGCGGCCGTTCCCCGAGCTGACCTTGCGGCCCGCGGACAGCCTTTTCGACTACACCTACGAGCACTTCCTGGTCGACGGCTACGACCCGCACCCCGGCATCAAGGCGCCGGTGGCGGTGTGATCGGGCTCGTCTGGGCCCAGTCGGCCAACGGCGTCATCGGCCGCGACGGCACGATGCCGTGGCACCTGCCCGAGGACCTCAAGCACTTCCGCTCGGTGACCTCGGGCGCGACCGTGCTGATGGGCCGCCGCACGTGGGAGTCGCTGCCGCCGCGGTTCCGGCCGCTGCCGGGCAGGCGCAACCTCGTGCTCTCGCGCACGCCGCAGGACGGCGCCGAGACCTACCCCGACCTGCGGCAGGCCCTCGACGCGGCCGACGGAGACGTGTGGATCATCGGCGGTGCGGCCGTGTACCAGGCGGCGCTGCCGTTCGCGGACCGCATCGTCGTCACCGAGATCCGGGAACTCTTCGACGGCGACACCCGGGCCCCCGAGGTGGACCGCGCCCCGGACTCCACCGGCGAGTGGCAGGAATCCTCCACCGGCCTCCACTACCGCTTCCTGACCTGGGGCTGACGCGGAGGCCGCCCGGTGAACGCCTAGATCCGGGCCGCGTTCAGGGTGGCGCTGAGGCGCCGGGCCGCGGCGCGGACCGCTTCGGCCCGGTCGTCCCCGGCCTCGCCCGCGAAGTCGTCGCTGTGGCCGCCGAGGCTGATCGTGCCGATCAGGGATTCGCCGGAGCCGAGCACGGGGGCGGCCACGGCTGAGACGCCGTGCAGGTAGTCGTTGCGGCTGCGGGCGATCCCTTCGGCTCGCGCCCGGTCCAGGTGCTCGGCGAACTCCGCAGGGTCGACCACGGTCGCACCGGTGAAGGCGGGCAGCGGTTCCCGCAGGACTCGCCGCCGCAGTTCGGGGTCGAACGCGACCATCGCCACCGGTGCCGCCGCGGCGTGGAAGGGCAGGACCGACCCGATGGCGACGGCGGCCAGCACCATCGGCTTGCCGCCCTCGACCCGGTCGATGCACACGGCCCCGGCGCCGGAGGGGACCATCAGGAACGCCGTGTCGCCGAACCGCCCGGCCAGCGCCTCCAGCTCCGGCCGCGCCTCGGTGCGCAGGTCGAACCCGGCGAGCGCGGCGGCGCCGATGGTGAACACCGGCATCCGGACGCGGTAGGCGCCGCTGTGGTCCCGGTGCATCCAGCCGGCTTCGACGAACGAGCTCATCAGCCGGTGCACGGTCGGCTTGTTCAGCCCGCTGGCGACCGTGAGCTCGGCCAGCGTGATCACCGGCCGTTGCGCGCTGAAGTGGCCGAGCAGCTGGCAGGCGCGCAGCACCGAGCCGACCGTCTCCCGCCCGGCGCCGTCTTCGGCAGCCTCGTGTCCCACCGTCACCTCACCCGTCGCGTCTGTGGCACGACCAGGCTAACGAGTCCTCGCAGCCTGATCCTTCGATCAACGTCTCGTCAGCGGCGGAGCCGCCACCTCGCCCGACGCGCGAGCCGTGGACGGGCCGCCAGCGACCTCGTGGCGCCGATTGCTTGACATGTCCCGACCCCCTCGCGCAAAGTTTCGTAACGCGTTTCGGATCACGATACACAAGGGAGTGGTCAGTGGATCTGCGCGAGATGATCAACGAAGGACTCGTCCAGGCACCCGGTGTCTGGGACGGGCTCACCGCACGGTTGGCGGAGCAGGCGGGCTTCCCGGCGCTGTGCGCGTCCGGGTTCGCGATCTCCGCGGCGCTGGGCTATCCGGACGCCGAGCTCTACACGATGTCGGAGAACCTGCAGGCGGTCCGCACGATCCGCGAGGCCAGCCCGCTGCCCGTCATCGCCGACATCGACACCGGCTACGGCAACGCCGTCAACGCCGCCCGGACCGCGCGCCGGTTCGCGGACGCCGGGGTCGCCGCCGTCTTCATGGAGGACCAGCGCTCGCCGAAGCGCTGCCCGCTCATCCCCGGTGCCGAGCTCGAACTGCTCGACCTGCCCGAGGCCACCGGCAAGATCCGCGCCGTGCGCGACGCGGCGCGCGCCACGGGGATGCTCGTCATCGCCCGCACCGACGCCAAGGGTGACGAGGCGCTGCGCCGCGCCGAGGCCTACGCGGCGGCGGGCGCGGACCTGATCATGCCGGTCACCAAGACGTTCTCCAGCACCGAGGAATGGCGGCGCTGCCACGAGGTCGCGGGCGTCCCGCTGATGGCGACGCTGACCGCCTCGGCGTGGACCGAGCGGGAGTTCACCCCCGAGGTGATGGAGCAGATCGGCGTCCGGATCGCCCTGCTGCCCACCCAGGTGCTGATGGCGGTGACCGGTGCCGCGCAGGAATCCCTGCGCAGGCTGGCCTCCGGTGAACCCCCGGCGCAGGTCAGCGCCGACGCCACCGCGCACCACGAATTCGTCGAGCTCATCGGCATGCCGGAGATCGAGCGGCAGCAGCGCTCGTACCTGCCCGCCGCCGAAACGGCCTGAAGGAGCGCCATGCCGAGCACGATCACCGAGAAGATCCTGGCCAGGGCCGCGGGCGTCGCCTCCGTTGAGGCGGGCGAGAACCTGCCGGTGCGGCCGGACTACATGATCGCCTACGACTTCCCCGGCTACACCGACGTGATGTTCCGGCAGATGCACGACGACTTCGGCATCCGCGAGCTCGCCGAGCCGGAGCGCTACCTCGTGTTCATCGACCACATGCTCACCAAGGGCACCGACAAGGAGCAGGAGGTCCACCAGGTCACCCGCGACTGGTGCGAGTTCTACGGCATCCCGCTGCACGAGGCCCAGGGCATCGGGCACCAGGTGATGGCCGAGCTGGGCTATGCGCTGCCGGGCAACTTCCTGATCCACTTCGACGGTCACATCTCCGGCGCGGGCGCGTTCGGCGCGCTGGGCTGGGGCGTGCGCCGGGACCTGCTGGAGGCGTGGGTATCCGGGCGGATCCACCTCGACGTTCCCCGCACCACCCGCTTCGAGCTGACCGGCGAGTTCGCGCCCGGCGTCGACAGCAGGGACCTGGTGCACCACATCATCGGCGAGTTCGGCGCCGACGGGTGCGCGCACCAGGTGATGGAGTTCGCCGGGCCGGGCGCGCGGTCGATGTCCATCGACCGCAGGCAGGGCTTGTGCGGGATGGCGATGTTCACCGGGGCGGTGTCGGCGGTGTTCGAGCCCGACGAGGCCGCGCTGTCCTACGCGCGCCGGGTCGCGGCGGCGGACTTCACCCCGCAGCTGCCCGACCCCGGCGCCGACTACGCGGCCGTGCACACCATCGACCTGTCGGCGCTGCGACCACAGGTGGTGCTGCCCGGTTCGGCCCGCTCGGCCAACACCCGCGGCGCCGCCGAGCTGTCCGGCACTCCCGTCACCAAGGCCTTCATCGGTTCCTGCGCCAGCGGGCGGATCGAGGACATCCGGGCCGCGGCCCTGGTGCTGGACGGGCGGCAGGTCGGGCCGGGGGTGGAGCTCAACGTCGTGCCGACCTCCGACGCCGTGCACCGCCAGGCCGAGGACGAGGGGCTGCTCGACGTGCTGCGGGCCGCGGGCGCGCAGATCGCCCGCTCCAGCTGCGACTTCTGCTTCGGCTACCAGAAACCGCTGCAACCGGACGAGAACTGCATCTCCACCGGCGTCCTCAACATCTCCGGCCGGATGGGCAGCACCGAGGCGAACATCTACATGGGCTCGGCGTACACGGTGGCGGCTAGCGCCGTCGCGGGCACCATCACCTCGGCGGAGGAGGTGACGCGGTCATGAGCGCCGTGCGCGACTACCCGCCGCCACCGGACGTCATCCGCGGCCGGGTGGCCTGGGTGTTCGGCGACGACTTCGACATCGACCTGGTGATCGGCGTCGAGAACATCAAGTCCTACGACGCGGATTTCCTGCGTGGCAAGGTGATGCGGGCCTACGACCCGGAGTTCGCCGACCGCGTGCGGCCGGGCGACGTGATCGTGGGCGGCCGGAACTTCGGCTACGGGCACCCGCACTACCCGCCGATGGTCGCGCTGCGCGACCTGGGCATCGCGGCGGTCCTGGCGGAGTCCTTCTCCCCCGGCTTCTGGCGCGGCGAGACCTACAACGGCATGCCGCTGCTGACGGTGCCGGGCATCAGCACGGCGGTCGGCACCGGCGACGACGTGGCGGTCGACTGGCGGCGGGCGGTGGTCCGCTCCGGCGGCACCGAGCTGCGCGGGGAGCCGCCCAGCGAGCGCGCCCGGCGGGTGATCGAGGCGGGCGGATCGTTGAAGCTCCTGCTCGCCGAGCACGCCGCCGATTCCCGTCCGCGCTGAGCGGTCCCGTCCGCTCGACCGGTTCCGCAGACCACCTCACCGGCGTTCCGCCGACCCGATCAACGATGATCAGGAGCTCCACCATGTCCGACACGACCTCACCCGCCGGTGCGGCGACCACGCCCGGGACCAACCCGGCGATGGCCCGGCGAGCCGCCATGGCGGGAGGCGTCGGCACGCTGATCGAGTACTACGACTTCAGCGTCTACGCCTTCCTCGCCGTGACGATCGGCCCGCTGTTCTTCCCCAGCGGCCAGCCCGCCGTGTCCCTGCTGCTCACGCTGGCGGTGTTCGGTTCCGCGTACGTGATGCGGCCGATCGGCGGCTGGTTCTTCGGGCGGCTCGGCGACCGCCGCGGCCGGCGGCACGCGCTGGTCGTGACGGTCGTGGCGATGGGCGTCTGCTGCGGGCTGCTGGGCCTCCTGCCGACGTATTCCGCGGTCGGGGTGCTCGCACCCGTGCTGCTGGTGCTGATCCGGCTGGCGCAGGGCTTCTCGGCGGGCGGCGAGATCGGCGGTGCCGCGACCTACGTCGCGGAGTCCGCTCCGCCCCGGCGGCGCGGGCTGTACGGCTCGGTCACGGCGCTCGGGTCGACCTTCGGCTTCGCCCTGTCGGCGGCGGTCGTGGGCCTGGTCACCACGATGACCACCGACGAGCAGATGGCCGCGTGGGGGTGGCGGATCCCGTTCCTGATCTCCATCCCGCTGGCGGTGCTGTGCCTGTGGGTGCGGGTCCGGTTGGAGGACACCGCGGAGTTCGCGGAGATGGCCGACAAGCAGGAAGTGGTGCGCAGCCCGCTGCTGCAGGTCGTCAAGGAGCGCCCGGGTTCCGTGCTGCGGGTCATCGGCATCGCGATCGCGATGAACGGCAGCGGCTACATCGGCCTGACCTACTTCAACGTCTACCTGATCAACGACCTCGGGTTCGAGGAGCAGGCGGTGTACTGGACCTCGGCGATCGGCATCGCGCTCGCCTGCGTGACGTACCCGATCGCCGGTGCGCTCTCGGACCGGTTCGGGCGTCGGCCGGTGCTGATCACCGCCTACGTCGGGTACCTGGTCATCGCCTGGCCCGCCTTCGCCGTGCTCGGGGCGACGTCGAGCATCGTCGTCGTCGGGCTCGTCTACGTCGTCTACATGTCGTTCAACGGCTTCGCGCAGGTTCCGGCGTTCCCCCAGTTCACCGAGCTGTTCCCGCGACGCGTGCGCTACACCGGCGTGGCGCTGGGCTTCAACGTCGGCACGATCATCGCCGGGGGCAGCGCGCCCTACATCGCCGCGCAGCTCGTGCAGAGCACGGGCGACCCGATGGCTCCCGCGTTCTGGGTCATGGGCGTCGCGGTAATCGGTCTCGTGACGGTGCTGACCATGCGGGAGACCAGCCGCGAACGGCTTCCCGTGTGACCGCGCTTCGGTTGCCGTGGAGGAATTCGGCCGCAGTCCCGAGAGGAGATCGACCGTGCTCGATTCGCGCTGCTCCGCACCTGCGGAGGTCACGTCCGGCCGTCCCGGCGATGTGGTGAACGTTCCGGCAGGGGGCTGACGTGGCGGCTGACCGGGAGGTGGACTTCCTCTGCATCGGTGGTGGGCTCGGCGGTCTCGCCGCGGCGGTGCGGGCGCACGAGCTCGGCGGCGACGTCCTCGTCGTCGAGCGGTCCGACGTCGTCGGCGGGGTCGCGGCCTACAGCGGCGGCTTCGTCTGGGTCGGCGGGAATCCGCTGGAGTCACCGCAGGACGACCCGATCGGCGCGGTCGAGTCCTATTTGGACCACGTCCAAGGCGACCGCCCCGTGGATCGCGCGGCCCGGCGCGACTACCTCCACGACGCCCGGGAGGCGACCGCGTGGTTCGCGGCGGCGGGCGTGCCGCTGCGGACCATCCCGGGAGCTCCGGACCTCTACTACCCCGCCCCCGGTTCGACGGCTGAGGGGCGGTTGTTCGAGTGCGTCGTGGACGGCCGGGGGCTCGGCGCCTGGCGAGGGCGCCTGCGGCCGGGGCCGTACTACGACGTGGGCGTCAGCCGCACCGAGCAGTACGCGGATTCGCCGCAGGACGTGCGGGAGGCGGATCGCCTGACCCACGGGGTCGGGCTCGCCGCCGCCTTCGTCCGGGAGGCGCTGGTGCACCGTGGCGTCGAGTGCCTGCTGGAGTCCAGGGCGTGCGAGCTGCTGCTCGACGGTGCGACCGTCGTCGGTGCCGTGCTCGACGGGCCGAGCGGGCGAGTCCGGGTCCGGGCCCGCGGCGGCGTGCTGATCGCGGCGGGCGGGTACGGCGGATCCCCGCAGGGCGCGGAGCTGGAGGACCTGCCGGAACTCGTCGAGAGCGCGCCCCCGGTCGTCGACGGCGACTCGATCGCGCTCGCCGAGCAGGCGGGGGCGGGCCTGGTCCGGGGCGCCGACCCGTTCTTCAGCGTCGGGCACGGGTTCCCCGGCGAGGTCCACCCCGGCACGGACGTTCCGCTGGTGCGACCGCTGCTGACGCACCTCGGCTCACCGCATTCGCTGATCGTCAACCGGGACGGGCGCAGGTTCGGCGACGAGAGCTACTACGGCGCGTTGATCAGCGCGCTGCGCCGCTTCGACGCCCGGCACCGCCGGTGGGCGAACGTGCCGTGCTGGTTCGTCGTCGACGACGAGTTCCGCTGCCGCTACGGCGTCGGCCCGCACGCGCCGGGCGAACCGTGGCCGAGCTCGATCCCGCGCGCCCACGACCTCCGCGAGCTGGCCGGACTGATCGGCGTCGATCGAGCGGGGCTGGAGCGGACCGTCACCGAGTTCAACCGGGCCGCCGACTTCGGGGAGGATCCCGAGTTCGGCCGGGGTTCCCTGCCGTTCGTGCGGCGCACGTACGGCGACGCCGCCCACGGGCCCAACCCGTGCCTGGGCGCGCTGCGGACACCGCCGTTCCACGCCCTCGAACTGTCCCTGGTCGGGTTCGGCATGGGCACGCTCGGCCTGCGGATCGATCGGGACGCCCGCGTGCTCCGGCGCGACGGTTCTCCGGTCGACGGGCTCTACGCGACGGGCAACGCCGCGGCCACCCGCGAACTGCGCGGGTACGTCACCGGGTTGGCCAACGCCCGCAACTACACCTACGCCTACCGCGCGGCCGGACACGCCTCCGGCCGCCGCGCCTGATCCTGAGAGCCTCTATTTGATCTTGTTTCCCGAGTGAGCTGCGTCTTGTCAGCGGCGGAGCCGCTGAGCAGTGACCAGCCCGAGCAAGAAGACCACCGGCGGGTGCTCAGCGGCTTCCCTCGCGAGGACGGCGATGCCGCCGTGCACGGCGTACATCAGAAGTCGCGGCCACATCGGATCAGGGGCAGCGAGCAAGCCGCTGAGGTTCCGCCACCCGACCCGCTACGCGCACCAAGCTCAAAGACAGGATTCGAGGAGCCCCATGGCGATCCGCAGCCCGTACCCCGACGTCGACGTGCCGGACGTCTCGCTGACCGAGTTCTTGTTCGGAGCGGGACCCGGCCACCACGCCGACGCGACAGCCCTCGTCGACGGTGCGACCGGAACCGCGACGACCTTCGGCGAACTCCACTCCTCGGTGCGGAACGTCGCGGCCGGGCTGCACGCTCGTGGTGCCCGCGCCGGGGACGTGGTCGGGCTGGTCGGGGCGAACTCGCCGGAATGGGTGCTGGCCTTCCACGCCGCGCTGCGCGCCAACGCCACCGTGACGACGGCGAACCCGCTCTACACGGCAGGGGAACTGGCGAACCAGTTCGCCGACTCGGGCGCCCGGTTCGTCATCACGGCGGCGGCGCTGCGGGACAAGGTGGTGGAGGCCGCGGCGAAAGCCGGGCTCGGCCCGGACTCGGTGTTCACCTTCGAACCCGTCGACGGCCACTCCTGCCTCGCCGATCTCGCGGCGGAGCGGAGCGCGCCACCCGCGCCGGTCACCGGCGCCGGCGACACGGCGGTGCTGCCGTACTCCTCGGGCACGACCGGCCGGGCCAAGGGCGTGGTGCTGACCCACCGCAACCTCGTCGCCAACGTCCTGCAGTTCGACCGGATGGTGCCGTCGACCAGGGGCAGCGCTCAGCTGGCCGTGCTGCCGCTGTTCCACATCTACGGCATGACCGTGCTGATGAACCACTGCCTGCACGCCCGCGCGCCGCTGACCACGATGCCGCGGTTCGACCTCGCCGAGATGCTGCGCCTGGTGCGCGAGCACCGGGTCCGCAAGCTCTACGTCGCGCCGCCCACGGTGCTCGCGCTGGCGAAGGACGAGCTCGTCGACTCCTACGACCTGTCCAGCCTGGAGATCGTCTTCTCCGGCGCCGCGCCGCTGGACGGCGAGCTCGGCAAGGCGCTCACCGACCGGCTGGGGTGCGCCGTCGTGCAGGGCTACGGGATGACCGAGATGTCCCCGGTGTCGCACGCGGTCCCCGAGGACCGGCTGGACCTCGACCCGGCGAGCTGCGGTTTCCCGCTGCCCGGAGTCGAGTGCCGCTTGGTGGACTCGGCGACGGGCGCGGACGTCGGCCCCGGCGAGCGCGGTGAGCTGTGGGTGCGGGGCCCGAACGTCATGTCCGGGTACCTGAACAACGCCGCGGCCACCGCGGACACCCTCGACTCGGACGGCTACCTGCACACCGGGGACGTCGCGACGGTGACCGCCGAAGGCGTGCTCACGATCGTCGACCGGGTCAAAGAACTGATCAAGTACAAGGGCTACCAGGTTCCTCCCGCCGAACTGGAGGCGTTGCTGCTCACCAACCCGTCCATCGACGACGCGGCGGTGATCGGCATCCGCGACGAACACGGCGAGGAGGTGCCGAAGGCCTTCGTCGTCCGGCGTGCCGGGAGCACGTTGACGGTCGACGAGGTGATCGCTTACGTGGCCGAGCGGATCGCGCCGCACAAGAAGGTCCGCGCGGTCGAATTCACCGGCACCATCCCCAAATCGGCGTCCGGGAAGATCCTCCGCAACCAGCTGCGCCGTCCGCCCCAGGAGCAGGCGTGAGCGGGTTCCACGCGCGAGTGTCCTGACCGCTCGGCGGCCCGGCCGATCGCGGGAGGCGACCGGCCGGGTGCGTTCGGTGGTGCTCAGCGTGATTCCGGCGCGCAAGAGGAGTCCCGCTCCGGTCGCGCGCCCGTGGTCAGGAAGTCCGTCACCGCGTCGTTGGCGCACTGGTTCGCGCCGACCACGTAGACGCCGTGACCGCCCTCGTCCACCGAGACCATCCGGGCGCGGTCGCCGAGCGCCGAACGCAGCTCTCGGGCGCCCGCCATCGGAGTGCCCGGATCGCGTTCGTTCTGCACCAGGAGGACGTTCGACGGGCCGCGGTCTGTGATCCGCACCTTCGGCTCCGCCGGGTCCGCCCAGAACGCGCAGGGCGAGATGTTCGCCGAGGCCGCGCCGAGCTTCGGGTACCGCTCCCGGTCGGCCTCGACGTCCCGCTGGTAGCTCTCCACCGAGCGCGGCCAGGCCGAGTCGCCGCAGATGACGGCGAACCGGGACGCGGGGACGTTGTCGCTCGCGGGCGGCTCGCTGCCCGGCAGTTCCGGGTCCTCTCCCTCGTCCAGCGCCTGCCACGCCTTCGCCAAGGGCTCCAGGTCCGCGCTGTAGAGCAGGCTGAACGTCAGACCGCGGAAGACCGTCCCGTTGTAGGCCGCGACCGGTTCCCGGTCCAGCCGGTCGGCGAGCTCGTCGAACTTCGCCGTCACCTCGTCCGGAGTCGTGCCCAGGCCGTAATCCGGGCGCGCCGCCGCGAACCTCGCGAAGTCCGGGAAACGTTCCTCCATGCCGCGGCCGAAGGCGCGCATCGCCCCGATGTCGTAGCCGTTCGGCCCGAGGTTGCTGTCGAGGACGACCCGGTCGCTGCGCTCCGGGAACATCGTGGTGTAAACCGCACCCAGGTAGCTCCCGTAGGAAGCGCCGAGGTACGACGCCGTGGACTCGCCGAGCGCCTCGCGGATCGCGTCCATGTCGCGCGCGGTGTTCGCCGTGGTGATGAACGGCAGGGTCGATCCGGTCGCGGAGTTCGCGCACTGCTCGGCTTCCGCCTTCGAGACCTCGGCCTGCCGCACCACGTCGGCCGAGTCGTGCGCGTACGGCAGGTTGCCGATCGCGATTTGCTCCGGTGTCAGATCGCACGTCACCGGCGCGCTGTGGCCGACGCCGCGCGGGTCGAACCCGATCACGTCGTACTGGTCCCGCACGCTCGGCGGCAGCGGCTTCGGCAGCACGGACTCGGTCAGCAGCTGCGGGTAGTCCAGTCCCCCGCCGCCGGGACCGCCCGGGTTCGTCAGCAGGACGCCGCGCCGCTGCTCCGGGTTCTTGCTCGGCAGGCGCGACACCGCGATCTCGACCTTGCGACCGCCGGGGTCCTGGTAGTCCAGGGGCACCCGCAGCGTCGTGCACTCCAGGTCCGGCGTGGGCACCGGAGTCGTCGGGCACGGCCCCCAGTTCAGCTCGTCGGTGGCCGTCGAGGCCGCGGACACCGTCGGCACCACCGCAGTGGCGGCAGCGGCGACGGCGGCCCCGGACGCCATCCACAGCAGGAACTTCCGCATCGGGCTTCCTCTTCTCCGCGTTCGTCCGGCCGCCGGTCGGCGGCGGATCCGGTGGACCGGGCGGGTCGTCACGGCGACGACGCCCACTGCGGTTCGGGCGAACCCGCCGGCTGGACCCCCGCCGCGCCGGGCCGCTCGGTCCTGCGCTGAGCCGCCGGGGAACCGGTGTTCGGGCGAGGCGAGTCGCTCGCTCCCGGAGGTCGCGTTCCGGGCGGCGAAGACCGGCGGAGCGGCGACCGGGTTTCGGGAAGATCACCGCGAGCGATGCCCGTGCAGGCGGCGACGACGATCGGAATCGTTGGCATGCACCGATTCCAGCGGGATCGGTGCTCGTCCGGTAGTGCGGTCGCGTCACCAGTGGACCGTGACGTTCCCGACCCCGAGACCTGACGTGGTGTCACTGGTGGCCGCCGGATCAGTGCGGCATGCTCGGGAAGAACCGCTGCCCGAACCCGGAGGACCGTGACGGACATCTGGCCCGTGGCCCGCCCGAGATGGTCCGGCGGCGCCCTGCAGGAGCGGCTGCGCACGCTCAACCTGATCACGACGGTCCCGCCCGTCGCCCTCGCCGGCGTGGCGTCGCTGGTGCTCACCTCGGACTCGTGGGTGCACGTCGTCATCCAGGCCGTGGGGGTCGCGGCGGCGGTCGCGACCGCCGAACGCTGGACGGCGGGCGACTTCCTCCGCGTGGCCCGGCCCTGCCTGGTCGTGACCGCGGTGATGTGGCTGGCCGGGGCGTTGACCGACGCCAAGGGCGCGGCCTTCGGAGTGTGCATCGTCGCGGCATTCCTGATCCCGCCGCTGCAGCGACACCGGTTCGCGGCACTGACCGGGTTGACCGTCTTCGTCGCCGCGCTGGGCGCCGCGAACCTGCTCGTCTTCGGCGACGACACGCCGTACCGGCTCTTCCAGTACGTCGCTGTGCCCGCGCTGACCCTGCCGGTGGGGACCGCTTTCGTGTTCCTCAACCAGCGGTTCTACGACCTGATCGCCGAGCTGGAGCGGTCGCGGGAGCGCGACGCCGAACTGGCCGTGATGCGGGAGCGCATGCGGTTCGCCGGGGACCTGCACGACATCCAGGGCCACACCCTGCACGTGGTGAAGCTGAAGGTCGCGCTCGCCGAGAAGTTGCTGGACGCCGACACCGGCCGGGCGCGGGAGGAACTGCGGGAGGTGCACGCACTGGTCGGCGACACCATCGTGCAGACCAAGGAACTAGCCCACGCCCAGCGGCGGCTGAACCTGTCCGCGGAGCTGGAGAACGCGAAGAACCTCTTCGAGGCGGCGGGGATCCGGGTGCGCGTCGATCGCGAAGGCGACGCGCACCCGCGCACCGGCGAACTGCTCGGCCAGGTCCTGCGCGAGACCACGACGAACATCCTGCGCCACGCCCAGGCAGGCCGGGTCGAGATCACGCTGGCGGCCTCCGGGATCACCATCGTCAACGACGGCGCGCCGGAGTCGGGGCCGCCGGAGCTGAGCGGGCTCGCCGCGCTGCGGGAGCGCTTGGCCGACCACGGCGGCGAGCTGGAGGTGTCGCGGCGGGGCGGCCGTTTCCGCACCGCGGCGACCTTCCGCGACCTGCCGGACCGGGAGGAGAGCCGATGACCACGGTGGTGCTCGCCGACGACGAGGCGCTGCTGCGCAAGGCGCTCGCCGCTCTGCTCCCCCTGGAAGGCGAGATCACCGTGCTCGCCGAAGCCGAGGACGGCGCGGCAGCGGTCGCGGCCACCCTGCGGCACGAGCCGGACGTGCTCGTGATCGACCTGGAGATGCCGCGGGTCGACGGCCTCGGCGCCGTCGCCGAGATCCGCCGAGAGCGGCCGGGGCAGGTGATCCTCATGCTCACCCGGCACGCGCGGCCCGGCGTGCTGCGCCGGGCGTTGCAGCTCGGAGTCCAGGGCTTCGTCAGCAAATCCGCGGAACCCGCGCACATCACGTCGGTGATCAGAACGCTGCACGCGGGCAAGCGCTGGATCGACCCGGACGTCTCCGCGCTCGCGGTCGTGGACGACTGCCCGCTCACCGAACGCGAACTCGACGTCCTGCGCGCGACCCGCGACGGCTTCTCGGCCTCCGAGATCGCCGGTCGGCTGCACCTCGCGGAAGGCACCGTCCGCAACTACCTGTCGAGCGCCATGCAGAAGACCCAGACCCGCACCCGCCACGAAGCCGCCCGCTACGCCCGCGAGCACGACTGGCTGTGAGGGCTCTCGCGGGAGCGGTTGCGCGGCGGGGCGGGTGGCGCAACCTCAGCGTTCTCCTCGCTGCGGGATCATTTTCCCAGAGTGGCTCCAGCACGGGGACATCGCTGTGTTCGGGGGAAGAACGCCGAGAACTCGCGGCGGTGCCGGTCGCGAGGGCGGTCACTGCGCAGCGGCTTCACCGCTGACAAGACGACGATCACAAGATCTTACCGCGAGCATGCCCGATCTCCCCGCCGCTGGAGTTCAACGTCCTAAGTGGACGGGGAGTTCGCGGTGGCCGTTGGAGATGAACGACGGGACTGGGCGCAGTTCCGCCGCCGGGACCGCCAGTGCCAGGTCCGGGTAGCGGGCGAACAAGGCCGGTAGTGCGAGCGCCGATTCCAAGCGGGCCAGCGACGAACCGAGGCAGAAGTGCGTGCCGTGCCCGAAGGTCAGGTGCTCCTTGTCGGCGCGGGTGATGTCGAAGCGGTCGACGTCCTGGTCCGGTCGCGGGCACCGGTTGGCGCTCCCGAAAGCAGCCAGGATCGGTTCGCCCGCGCGGATCGTCACGTCGCCGACGGTGATGTCCTCGACGGCGTAGCGCAGCGGCATCACCGAGATCGGCGGCTGCCAGCGCAGCGCTTCCTCGATCACGTCGTCCCAGCAGCACTCCCCGGACCGCACCTGCGCGAGCTGGCCGGGGTGGGTGAGCAGGGCGGTGATCGCGTGGTCGAGGTGGTTGGCGGTCGTCTCGTGCCCGGCTCCGAGCAGCAGGAGCAGCGTGTGGATCAGCTCTTCCTCGGAGAGCCGGGAGTGGTTCTCGTCGCGGTTGGTGAGCAGCGCGCTGGTGAGGTCGTCGCCGGGGTCGCGGCGCCTCGCGGCGATGAGGTCCAGGAACAGGTTCCGACCGGCGTCGAAGGCGGCGGCGGCAGCACCGGGTTCGGCCGTGGTGGACACGAGGACGTCGGTGATGCGCCGCAGCTCCGCGCGAGGACCGCCCTCTGGGAACCCCATCAGCTGGCAGATCACCTCGATGGGCAGCGGGTAGCAGAACCGCGCGCGGAGATCGACCACGTCCGCACCGTCCTCGGCGATCTCGTCGAGGAGTTCCTCGACGAGCCGCTCGATCCACGGGCGCAGGGCCTCGACGCGGCGAGCGGTGAAGACCTTCGACACCAGCGAACGCAACCGCCGGTGGTCCGGACCGTAGGCGTTGAGCATGTCCTGCCGGGCGACCCAGGCCATCAGCGGCCAATCCGCGGAGACCTCACCGTCGATCCAGGCAGGCCAGTGCCGGTTCGGGTCCTTCGACACCCTCGGGTCGGTCAACAACCGCCGCAACGCGGCCGGATCGGACACGGACCAAGCGACGACCTCTCCCGGTAGCAGCACCGGCGTGACCGGGCCCCGTTCTCGCACGCGCGCGGCCTCGGCGTGGACGTCGGTCGCGTCCGGATCGAGGACGTACGGCTCGGGCGTCTGCATCGGCGGGCCCCTCTCGTCACGGCGGTGATCGGCGGTGCTCCCCACTGTCTTGCGGTTCGCACCCGGCCGTCAGCCGCCGAACAGGTCGGCTCGACGCGTCACGCGGACGGCGGGCCTCGCTGGGGGCGCGGCCTCCGCACCGGCGGACCGGGCGTCGAGGGCGAGCGCTTCGGGACACGGACAACCTCGCGCCGTGCGATTTCGGCTGATGTGCACGTGTTGCTCGGCGCGCCGGTTCGCTCGCCCGGGTGTGGTCAGCCGTGCCGGACGCCTTCGACGGCGCCGGGAGCGAGGGTCGAGGTGGTCACCGGGGCGTCGCCGAGCGCGTCGCCGACGGATGCGAGCAGTTCCGGGGAGAGCTCGATACCCGAGGCCGCGACGTTCGCCCGGACCTGCTCCGGGCGGGACGCGCCGACGATGGCGGCGGCCACCTCGCCGCGGCGCAGCACCCACGCCAAGGCCAACGTCGTGAGGTCCAGTCCGGACCGTTCGGCGACGGGCGCCAAGCGTTCGACGGCGGCCAGCGCCACGGGTTCGTCGAAGATCGCCGTCATCGCCCGCGAGGCCTGCGCATCGGCGCGGCGGCTGCCCTCTGGCGGCGGCGCGCCAGGACGGTACTTGCCGGTGAGCATGCCCTGCGCCAGCGGGGACCAAACGATCTGCGAGATGTCGTTCTCGGCGCACAGGCCGAAGATCTCGGCTTCCGGTGCCTGCCACAGCATCGAGTACTGCGGCTGAGAGGAGACGAACAGCTCCGGACCGGCTATGTCGATCGCCGCCCGGATCTGCTCCGGCGTCCACTCGCTGAAACCGAGGTAACGGGCCTTGCCCTGTTCGACGACGCGCTGCAGCGCCGTGATCGTCTCCTCGATCGGGACTTCCGGGTCGAACCGGTGGGCCTGGTAGAGGTCCACGTGGTCGGTGCGCAGGCGGGTCAGCGAGGCGTCGATCTGTTGGGCGATCTTGGCCGCGGACAAGCCCCGCGCGGTCTCCGGCATGGCGCCCCACACCTTGGTGGCCAGCACGTAGGAGTTCCTCTGGTGGCGCGAGAGGATCTCGCCCCAGGCCAGTTCCGCGGCGCCGTGACCGTAGATGTTGGCGGTGTCGAACAGCGTGATCCCCGTGTCGAGCGCGCCTTCGGTGACTGCGCGGTTCTCCTCGAGATCGGTGCTGTCGTCGAAGAACATCCAGGAACCGAGGGCGATCTCCGAGACCTCTAGATCCGACGAACCGAGCTTGCGGTACCGCATGTCCGTGTTCCTCTCCGGTGGCGATCGAACGGTTCGCGCTCCCCTGTCGGGAGATGAGGTCAGCGGTCCGGTTCGGCCGGGTTTCAGCGGGCCTTCGGCGGTCACCGACCGCGCCTGCTGCTCGCTGAGCGCACCGTTCCGGTCCAGGCCGTCGGGTCGGGTGTGCGCGACGAGCACGATAGCCGCCAAACACGTCGCGGCGCGGAGTCCGCGCAGACGTGGCCACCGGGCGTGCGCTTCGTGCGGCACCGCGCCGTCCACCGGGCCAGGCCGCGGTGAGCACGAGGAAGACCCCTCCGGACGCGCGGAGCGAAAGCGCCGTCTTCGTGCGGGGAGGCCGTCCCGCCGAGGGCGACCGGCAGAGGTGGTCGCTGCTCAACGGCTTCACCGCTGACGAGAAGCAGTGCGGCTGGCGGGCGCGGGGTCCGCATCCGGAGGACGTCCGGTCGGTTGCTGGTTCGCGCCCGGTGGTGGGGGGCACCGGGCGCGCGTCAGTTGCCGGTGTGCTTCTGGATCACTCGGCCGCGGGCCAGGAGGGGACTGCTGCCTCGAGGGCTCGCTGGGACAGGGCGCAGGGGTCCGCGGTGGCTCCGCTGGGGATCTTGGCCTTGGCCGAGACGGACTGCTCGGCGTTGGCGGCCACGACCAGTTCGCACTTGCCGTCGGCCTTCGGGTCGCCGGAGTTGGCGCGGACCGCCGGGTGCCCGCCGACGGTCAGCTCGCCGAAGTCGGAGTACTTCGTGGACTCGTCGCGGAAGTCCTGCACGGAGCGCTCCGGCTCCACGCCGATCGCGAGCTCCACACCTCCGCCCGCGGACTTCCAGGTGCAGCCGTCGGCGGTCTCCTCGCCCTCCTCGTGGAAGCCCAGCTCGTGGATCGTCTGGGAAGGCACCAGGTCGCACGGGGACTCGTTGCTCGGGTCCTTCGGGGACGCCACCTGCTCGCCCTGGCCGCAACCGGCCAGCGATACCGCGGCGGCGACGGCGAGACCGACCAACCCGAGCCGAACCGCTCCGAAGCGGGTCATCGCAACCTTCTCGTTCACACTCATCACGCCTGCCGTTGATCCGGTCCGGATCGGGACGATCCGGAGAACTCGCGCCCTCCCCGTTGGACGCGCTGCATGATGCCCCGCCCGAGCGGGCACCGGAAGTGGCAGCAACGTCGATTCAGCCGTCCTGCGCAGGCGCTCCCGGACCGAACCGGTGCACGCGCTGCACCGGACGGCCCAGGGCTGGGGCCGCCGGACCCGCCGGGAAGCCGCCTCCGTGGCGAGAACCCGCCGACTTCTCCGGCCCACGACGACCGGCCGCCTCGGCGGGAGGGTTTGTGCACCCGTCCGCACCGGGCACCCGAAGTGACGAGGTCAGTTCGAGGCGACCGCCCGCTGAGGCCAGGCGCTCGCGCAACAGGCCCTGCCGTCGGCCCGCCCGGCGATCAACAGGGATCCACGAGAAGCGAAAGAGATTCGCCATGACGCATTCGCGCAGCTCCCACGGATCAGACCGCTCGCGCAAGTCCGAGCACCGGCCCGACGAGGCCGAGACGAACGAGAGGACCTCCTGGACCACCGGCTCCCCCGGCGGCGCCTCCGCCGCCGGGGCGGGCACCGGCGCCACCTCCGTCGGCGGCGCACCTGCCGGGGACGAGTCCACCAGCGGCACGACCACGTCCGCGGAGCCGGCCAAGACCAGTCCCGTGGCCGTGTTCGGTCTCGTGTTCGGGCTGCTGGCCCTGTTCTGCGTCCTGATCGGCGTGCTCGCGCCGCTGGCGATCGTGTTCGGGATCGTCGGCATCGTGCTCGGCATCATGGGCCGCAAGCAGGGTTCCCAGCCGCGGCGAACCGGCAAGGGCGTCGCCACCGCCGGGCTGACCATGGCCATCATCGCGCTGGTCCTCGGCATCCTCGCGGGCATCGCCATCGTCATGGGCTTGACGAACCCCGACATCATCGGCCCGATCCAGGAGCAGGTGACCAACGTGATGCCCCCCGGCTGACGGCCGAGCCGAGCCCTGACTCCTCCGGACGGCCCTAGGCCCCTTCGCGGAGGTCGAGGAACACCCAGGTGGAGTCGGGGGCCAAGCCGCTGAGCGACTTGCCGCAGTTCTGCAGGACCACCGGTCCCGAGGTGACGTGCTGGGTACCGGCGTGCAGGTCGCGGAAGAACCGCTGCAGCGCTCCCCGGCGCAACGCCGCCGTGGCAGCCCACTTGTAGACGGTCTGGCCGACGGCTTGCGCCGACCAGGTGGCGTTGTTCAGCGCCAGCCGGGTCAGGGTCTCCTGCTCGGCGGTGAGGAGCTCACCGCGGCGCAGGGCTGCCTCGTTGTCCGCCCAGACCTCCCGGGACCAGGCGCGGGCCGACCGCAACTTGCTCTCCGCCTCGGCGTACTCGGCGTAGAACTGGCCGGTGTCCACCGAGGCACGGGGCCTGCCGCTCTTCTCGGCGGCCAGCGCCTTCATCTCGTCGAGCATGCGGCGGCCCACGCCGAGCGCCCAGCCGGTGTGGAAGAGGGAGGACATGTTCACCAGGCCCACCCGGTAGAGGGCGCCTCCGTGGGGGTTGTCCGTGGTGGCCGCCTCGTAGACGTGGGAGTCGGGCACGAAGACGTCCGCGCAGCGGTAGTCGATGCTGCTGGTCGCGCGCAGCCCCATCACGTCCCAGTCGTCGATCTGCTCGACCTGCTCCTTGGGCAGGGTGCAGACGAGCGCCGCGCCGGTCTGCTCGCACAGCACGGCCGTGTGGACGTGGCTGGCGATCGGCAGGCCCGAAGCGAAGTGCCAGCGGCCGGTGATGCGGTAGCCCCCGTCGACCTTCACCGCGGCGCCGGGTTTGGTCCCCTGGCCCGCGATCAACGCGTGGTCGCCGTTGCGGACGTCGGGGAACAGGTCCCGCGCCGCCTCCGCGCCGACGTACGCGGCGGTCGTGCCGGTCACCATCTGCAGGGCCATCACCGACCAGCTCGCGGCGGAGTCGGCGTGCGCGAGGCGGGCGACGGTGTCGATGATCTGGTGCGGCGCGAACTCGTAGCCGCCCAGCTCGCGGGGGATGCAGACCCGGAAGACCCCTGTGTGGCGCAGTGCCTCGACGATCACGTCGGTGAGGCGGCCCAGTTCCTCGGACCGCTCGGCGCTCTCGTCCAGCAGCGGGGCGATGTCGTCCAGCCGCCGCATGAGGGGTTCGTACTCGTCGCTGACGTTGATCCCGGCTTCGGCTGCCATGCTCGTCCTCCCGGAGGGGGCCTGGTCGATCCGTTGCGCCTCGGATCAGCCTAGGAGGCGGGAGCGCGGCGCGCAGGCAAAACGGCGGGTTCGCTCCGCATTCCCGGATGCGGCGAAGCCGATTCGATCAGTCCACAAAGGACCTGACGACGTGTGCCCGCCCGCTCACAGGCCGAGTCTCAGCGTGGTTCCGCGGGCGCGGGAGCAGCAGGTCAGCATGCTGCGACCGGCGGCGCGCTCGGCCTTGGTCAGCACCCCGTCGCGGTGGTCGATCGCGCCGTCGAGCACCGCGACCTCGCAAGAGCCGCACAGGCCTTCCTCGCAGTCGCTGGGGACGTCGACGCCGGCCGCGCGCAGCGCGGACAGCAGCGTCCCGTCGGCCGGGACGGCGACGGTACCGCCGGAGTCGGCGAGCTCGGCGTCGAACGCGTGCTCGCGGGCGGGATCGAGGAGCGCCTGCGCCGCGCCGAAGTGCTCGACGTGCAGGGAATCCTCCGGCCAGTGCCGCATCGCCTCGTCCAGCGCGTCGAGCAGCACCCGCGGTCCGCACGCGTAGACCTGCCTGCCCGGGACGGGTTCGGCGAGCAGCGCTGCGACGTCGAGCCGGGCGCCGCGCGCGTGCACGGTCAGCGCGTCGCCGTGCTCCCGGCGGAGCCGGTCGAGGAACGCCATCGTCGAGTCGTCGCGCCCGCAGTAGTGGATCTCGTAGTCGGCACCCGCCGCGCGGGCGTGGTCGGCCATCGCGATGATCGGAGTGATGCCGATGCCACCGGCGACGAACACGTAGCCGCCGGTGTCCGGGGCGAGCCGGAAGTGGTTGCGCGGCCCCCGGATCCGCACCACCTGCCCGGCTTCGAGCCGGTCGTGCACGAACCGCGAGCCGCCCCTGCTCTCCGGTTCGCGCAGCACCGCGATCCGGTACCGGTCCGGGTCGGCGGGGTCGCCGCACAGCGAGTACTGCCGCGACAGCTCGCCCAGCTCCACGTCGATGTGCGCGCCGGGAGTCCACCGCGGCAGGCCGGAACCGGCCAGCGCCACCGACACGACCCCTTCGGCGACCGGCTCGACGGCTTCGACCACCACCGCTCGCGCGAGGGCTCGGCGGACCGGTTCCCCGATGCGCACCGGGTGCTCGCGGCCCAGCAAGCCCGGCTCGCGGCGTTCCGGGTTGGCCGCCGGATCCCAGCGCACCCACAGGTGCTCCGGCCCGCGGAAGGAAGTGTTGGGCAGGTACGTCAGCTTCCGGCCGGGCACCCGTTCCATGTGCGGGAGCCTGCTGGTGAGCTCTTCCAGGAACACCTGCAGTTCCATCCGGGCGAGGTTCTTGCCGAGGCACTGGTGGCTGCCGTAGCCGAAGGTGAGGTGGTCCGCAGCGTTGTCGCGCCGGATGTCGAACCCGTCCGGGTCATCGAAGTGCCGCTCGTCGTGGTTGGCCGAGGAGTTGACGATGAGCAGCTTCGCGCCGCGCGGGATCCGCACTCCCCCGATCTCCGCGTCGGCGGTCGCGAGGCGGCGCCAGGCGGCGACGGATCCGTTGTGCCGCAGGCATTCCTCGACGGCGTTGGAGATGAGCGACGGGTCGGCGCACAGCTCGTCCCACGCGGAACGGTTCTCCAGCAACGACTTCACCGCGTTGGCCGCGGCGTTGGCCGTCGTCTCGTGCGCGGCGACGATGCCGGCCATCATCATCGAGTGCAGGTAGGAATCCGTGATGATCTCGGGCATCTCGCGCTGCAACCGGATGCTGCACGGCATCCAGCCCGGCCCGGACGGGTCCGCGCGCAGCTTCGCCACGACCTCGCCCGCGAACCGCCAGAAGTGGCCGACCGCGTCCGCGACCGCCACCTGCTGCTCCGGTGATGGACGTCCCCACGTGTTGACGGTGTGGGCGATCGAGTACTTCCGCAGCGTCGGCATGTCCTCCTCCGGCACGCCCAGGAAGTGCAGCGCGACGGTGAGGGTGACCTCCCAGAACATCTCGTCGACCAGGTCCGCCTCGCCCGCGTCGACGAAGCGGTCGACGTAGTCGCGGGCGAGCCCGCGCACCATCGGTTCGTGCTCCGCGAGCGCCTCGGGCGCGAAGGAGCCCATCAGCGCCCTGCGCCGCGGCTGGTGGGCGGGCTCGTCCTCGTTGACCAGCGTGCGATCCATGGCGTAGCCGTGCTCGGCGAGCTTGCGGGTGGCCGCCGCCGAGACCGGGGTGATCTTCTCCAGCGCGATCGACGGCGAGAACAGGACGTTGTCCCGGAACACCGCCTGGACGTCGGCGTAGCGGGTGACCACCCAATAGCCGATCTCCGGGCTGTAGAAGACCGGTTCCTCGTCGCGCGACCAGCGCAGCGAGGCCGGCGGATCGGCCTGGTACCGCTCGCCGAACGGGTCGAACGCCGCCGCACCGGCCGAGATCGAGTGGGCAACGGGGCACGATCCTGCGCTCATGGTCGCCTCCGGAAATCCGCGCCGGTGGCCCGTGCGCGCTTCGGATCCGTTATCGCACACCTCGAAGACTAGAGCGGCCCGCGAGAGCAGCCAAGGTCCGACCGGGGTCGCGGCGGGGAGCCGGGCAGGGTGATCGCCGACCGCTCCTCCGCCCTCGAAGAATCTCACGGCGAAACTGCTTCCAGAATTCGAATCAGGAGAGAGTCTTCCTTGCCCACGAAATCATAATGCGCCGCAAATTCAGCAGAAATGCATTCCATTGGACCGGCAGAACCAACATTCATTGCACCGAACAGGCGTGATCATCGTCCGATCGCACGCAAAATTCGAACAAACCCGGACACTCCAGCGAAAAGATTCAAGAAGTCCGTTTCCGTCACGTTTTCCCATTTCAAAGACACTCCGAAGAAGACACTCCCCACGCCGGAATAATCGTGCTAACGTCCCGTATCGTCATCTCCGCACATCTGGAATGTGATCGAACGCGGGCGGCCGGAAAATCGATCCGGACGCAGCGAGACCACGTCCGCTATCTCAGCTCAGGTACATGAAACTTCTGGACAACGCAGCTCCGGGCACGACCGAGAGCCCCTTCCAAATCCGTCGCGCCTCGACGGTTCCACCCGACACGGCGATGTTCTCCTCGCCGATCACGAGAATGCTGCTCAGCAGCGACGGGCTGACCACGACCCTGCTGGAGTCGTGCACAGGGCGTCGAGTGCGCCTGCAGCACGCCGCCCACGCCACGGTCCCCGCCCGCTCCGCGCCGTCCGGGGCCGCCGGCCTGCTGGGCCTGGGGCCGGGCGACGAGCTGGTGGTCCGGCGTTCGACGCTGGTCACCGACGATGGCCGGGAGGTGTCGGCCAACCACGTGGTGGCGCGGATCGACCTCCCCGGCGCCGAATGCCTCACCGACCCGGCGACGCTGCTCGGCTCCGCGTTGCACGCCGCCGGAACCGGATTCCGGCGCACCGTGCTCGACGTGGGCCTGCGCGACTGGGACGGCTCGCCGGTGCGGCCCGCCGCGTTCAAGACCTACCTGCTCTGGCACCACGACATCCCGGCCGTGGCCATCAGCGAACTGTTCAACCCGGAGATCATCCCCGCCGACCGCACCGCCGACCACGAGGCGATCCGGTGAGCCGCGTGCTGCGCACCACGGTCGCCATCGTCGGCGCGGGCCCGGCGGGGCTGGTGCTCGCGAACGTCCTGCACCGGGCCGGAATCGACGCCCTCGTGATCGAGCAGCGCTCCCGGGAAGAAGTGCGCGACCAGGCTCGCGCGGGGATGGTGGAGCACCGGGTCGTGGAGTACCTGCGGCGGTGGGGGCTGGCCGACCGGCTGCTCACCGACGGCACCTGGCACGGCTGGTGCGACGTCGTGGTCTCCGGCGAACGGATCCGGCTGGACTACGCGGCGCACTCCGGGGGCGATCACCACTGCGTCTACCCCCAGCAGTTCCTGCTCCGCGACCTGCTCGCCGCGCTCGACGACGCCGATCGCACCCCGCGCTTCGACAGCGCCGTGCTGGACGTGGACCTCACGTCCGCGACGCGGGCGCGACTGCGCTGCGCGGAGTTCGAAGTGGACGCCGACCGCGTGGTGGGGTGCGACGGCGCGCGCGGAGTCGTGTCCCGTTCGTTCCCGGGGAATTCCGGCGTCCAGCGCCGGTACCCCTACGACTGGCTGACGATGCTCGCCGACCTCACCGCACCCGTCGGAGGAATCCGCTACGCCGTCCACGAACGCGGCTTCGCGGGCATGATGCCGAGAGCGGGCAGGCAGGGACGCCTGTACCTGGAGGTCCCCGCCGACGAGGACATGGCGCGCTGGCCGGCCGCGCGGGTGCGCGAAGAACTCGAGGTCCGGTTGGGCGAGGACGCCGGCATCGTCGACATCGGCGAACCCGGCGTCCTGCGGATGCGCAGCAGCATCGCGCGAACCTCCCGGCACAAGCGGGCTTTCCTGGCCGGGGACGCGGCGCACGTCCTGACCCCGTCCGGTGCGAAGGGCATGAACCTCGCCATCGCCGACGCCGCGGACCTCGCCGACTCACTCATGCGGCTCTACCTGGACGACGACGCGACGGCCCTGGCCGGGTACGCCGACCGGAGGCGAACACAAGCACGGCACGCGCTCGGGTTCTCCGAAGACCTCCTGCACCTGCTCCACCTCCCGCCGGACACCACCGACCCGGCGGCCGAGCTCCGCTCCCGCCGAGCCCGCGCCCACCGCCTCAGCTCCCCGACCCCGGAAGCGGAACGCTTCGCCCGCACCTACGTCGGCTCCGGAAAGCTGTGAACCCGGGCATGGCGACCGGAATCGGCACCGGTCACCCACCGCAGGCGCGGTCCGTCCACTGGTGCCGAGGCAGTCCCGAGCGGATCCGGTCGAGGGAGCCCAGCAGCGAGTCCAGCTTGCTCGGGTCGCTCAGGTGCTCCAGCACCGCGCGCTGGAAGGCGTCCCGCATCGGCGACGGCATCAGGTCGGAACCGTCCAGGCACAACCGGTCCCCGCCGTCGGTGAGCACGGCGGCGATGCGGCGCCCGGACGGCGTGCGGTAGGCCGAGGCGGGCACGGCGGAGTTGGCCGAGAAGGAGTCGCCCGCGGCCCAGATCTCCTGCGCCCGCCTGGAAACCAGGAATCGGATCAGCTCGCGGGCCTGCGGGGTGTCGCGGAACATCCCGGCCACGTCGGCCGACACCTCCCAGGTCCCGGCGGAGCCGGGATGCTCGGGCGTGAAACCGGGGAACCGGGCGAAGTCCGCCGCGGGCACGCCGCGCGCCGCGTACACCCCGCCCATGAACGAACCCTGGTGTTCCAACAGGCATTGCGGCGGGTCGGCGGACATCGGGCGCGACGCGTCCTGGAATTCCGTGAGCAGCGCGGCGATCCGCCCACCGCGCACCTGGCCGGAGTCGGCGAACTCCTGCCAGGTCTGCCAGGCCCGCCGGACCTGCGGCGAGGTCCACGGCAGTTCGCCCGCGATCCACTGGCGGTAGACCTCCGGGCCCGATTGCCGCAGCAGCAGGTCCTCGATCCAGTCCGTGCCGGGCCAGCCGGACGTGGCGGACGCGGACATGCCGACGCACCACGGCGCGGTGCCGGACTCGCGCAGCGAACGGCTCAGCTCGTCCAGGTCCGCGGCGTCGCGCGGCGGCGGGACACCAGGCGGGAACCAGACCATACTCTTGAGGCTCACGTGCACCGGCACCGCGCGGATCGGGCCGCCGCCGACGCGCGCCAGGTCCTGCCACTGGCGGCTGTGCTCCGCGGTCCAGCCTCGGTCCAGCACGTCGTCGAGCGGTTCGAGCCGGTCGCCGTAGCGCGGCAGGTCGCCGATGCTGGGCAGCACCGCCACGTCCGGCGGCGTGCCGTCGCGCAACCCCGAGGACAGCACCTGCCCGAGCGCGCGGGTGCCCTGGAAGTCCACCCGGATCCCGGTCTGCGCGGTGAACTCGTCGAGCGCCCTGGTGAACTCGGTCTGCTCCCGGCCGGTCCACGGGCCGAGCACGGTCACGCTGCCCGCCGTGCCGGGAATCCGGCATCCGCTCAGCCCGGCCAGCAGCATCGCCAGGACCGAGCAGCAGACCGCCGCACGCGCTGTTCGCCTCATCGGGACCGGTACCTGTACTCGTCGATGCGGGCGGAGAAGCCGAGCTGCACCAGCAGCGCCGTCGCCACCGCCAGCACCGGGATGGTCCACAGCAGCGCGGCGTCCGCTCCGACCTCCACCGCGCCCGCGCCGGTGTCGACGGGGCCGGGGAACCGCGCCGCCCAGCGCTGCGCGGTGACCCCGCACGCGGCGAGATCGCGCGGGCACTGCTCGGTCAGCACGCGCAGCACCGCGTCCCGGTAGCCGAGGTCGTCGTGCCAAGTCCGCGTCGTCCACTGCTCGGCCAGCGGTTCCAAGCGGGCCCGCGTCACCAGGATCCGGGAGGCGACCTCGGCGAGTCCGGCCGCGCACGCCGTGGCCAGCACCAGCGGCGGGTTCAGCACCCGCCGGAACCGCCGCGCCAGCCGCACCTGCACGACCACCAGCAGCACCAGCAGCAACACCGCGGGCACCAGCCACAGCACGATCGTCGCCACCCGCGCTTCGGCGGCCCGCAGGTACTCGGCGCGCAGCACGTCGAGCTGGAACAGCACTCCCTCGCCGGGCCGGTCCAGCAGCAGCGTCGCGTTCCACAGGTAGGTGGTGCCCAGCGGGGAAGCCGGGTTCTCCCGGAAACCGGTGGCGGCCAGGTCCATCTCCGCCCCGTAGGAGGCGAGCAGGCCCTGCGCGACCTCCAGCCGGGACGGATCCACGTCCGGCAACCCGGTCTGGGCGACCTCGGTGAGGTGCCGTTGCGCGATGGCCAGCTGGGTGCGGTACTCCTCGCCCGGCCCGGCCAGCAGCACCTCGCCGGAGCGGATCCCGTCCACCGCTCCCCGGTGCGCGTCCACCAGCGCCTCCCGCGCGGCGAGCACTTCACCGGCCGCGGGCAGCGCGGTGTGCACGCGGTAGAACGACCACGCGGAGAACACCGCCGTGAGCGCGATCAGCACCAGCAGCGCGGTCCGCCGGCGGCGCAGGTACCGCATCGTGGACGCCGTCATCGCCCGCTCCCGGTGCCGAACCGGTGCCCGCACTCGCAGTAGCGCGCGTCACCGGGGTTGCGGCGGTCGCACTCGGGGCACCGCCGTTCCGGGCCCGCCGGGACGGCCGACGGCGCGCGTTCCGGACCGCGGGTGGAGATGTTGGATCCGACGGCGGCGTTGAGGAAGTCCACCCGCCGCAAGTCCGGGCGCACCGCGACCACGCCCCCCGCGGCATCGCGGATCTCCACCAGCCGTCGCAGCCGGGCCAGCACCTCCTCGTTGCCGGAGTCGTGGGCCAGCACCACCGCCCGCGCCCAGTGCCGCCGCGCGCCCTCTGCGTCGCCGCGGTCGAAGGCGTCGCACCCGGCGAGCACGGCCGCGTTCAGGTCGGCCTGACCGGTGTAGTGCGCGACCAGCGGATCGATGCGGCTGGACAGCTGCGGATCGTCGGTCCAGTGCACCAGCACCGGCACCGGCGGGCCGAGTTCGCCGCCGTCGCCCGCGCGCACCGGCTGCACCACCGCGATCTGCAGGTCCTCGGCCATCGGCTCCCCGTCGTGGCGCAGGTCCACGCCCAGGTGGTACTCGCGGACCTCCCCCGGCCCCCAGGTCCCGGTGCGGAATTCGGCGGTGCGCTCGCCGCGGGAGGTCGGCTGGAGCTCCAGCTCGGCCGGGAACGCCTGCTTGAAGAAGCGCAGGCGGGAACCGGGCAGCGCGGTGACCCGGATCAGCAGGTCCGGCAGCACCTTCGCCATCGCCGCCCGGACCAGCCGCCGGAAGTCGTCGGCCAGCTCCGCTTCGACGCGCACCGAGTCGGCTCCGCCGCGCAGCGCCGACGCGATGCGGCGCAGCTCGTCCGGGCGCCAGTCCTCGCCGATCCCCCTCGCGTCGCAGACGAAGTGCCCGGCGCACTCGCGCAGCGCGCGGTCCAGCACCGCGACGCTCTCGCCCTCGTCGCGGCCGTCGGTGAGCAGCAGCGCGTGCCGGACGGCACCGCCGTGCCCGGCCAGCAGCCGATCGGCCAGCTGCAGCCAGCCGCCCATCGCCGTGCCGCCGCCCGCGTACAGCCGGGACACCGCCGTGGTGGCCTCGTCGCGGGTCCGCGCGTCCATCCGGGCCAGTTCGGGGGTGCGCGGATAGGCCATCCGGGCGCGGTCGGTGCCCTGCACCACGGCGAACAACACCCCGTCGGGCAGCGCGTCGAGCGCGCCGATCGCGGCCCGGCGCGCTTCGGTGATCTTGGTGGGCGGCGTGCTCATCGAGCCGGAGCAGTCCACCAGCAGCACCTCGGCGGATTCCCGAGCGGGGCCGAGATCACCGGCCGAGACGGTGAGCACCGCGTGCATCCGGGAGTCCGATGTGGACATGTACTTGTGCTGGCTCAGCCGCAGGCGCACCGCGGCCCCCATCGCGTCCCCCGGCTCGGCCACCGTCACCACCACGTCCTCGGCCGCACGTCGTTGGCCAGGTCGACCAGTGCCGCGTGCGCGTCGGCTCGCCCGGCTTGCCCGGCGAGCCTGCGGATCGAGTTCTCCAGCAGCACGCGCAACGAGCGGACGTCCGGGTTCGCGCCCAGCACGGCGCTGTCGGGCAGCCGCACCGGTTCCCGGCGGGCTCGGGCGAGCGCGACCTCCCGCAACGACGCGGCCAGCCTGGCTCGGCCCGCACCGTCGGGCTCGCCGCCGTCCAGCGACAGCGCGTCCAACCGGCGCACCGCGTCGGCGAGATCGTCGGCGCCGGGCAACTCGCCGCCGCGGAGGCGACCGGCCCGCACCCGGAATGCCGCCACGCGGGACTCCTGCGCGTGGCGGCATTCCGGCGGAACGTCGTCCAAGGCCTCGACCGCGAGGTCGCGCGCTCCGTCCGCGAGCGCCATCCGGGCGAGGCCGAACGCGGCGTTCGCGGTCCTGCGGTCCTGCGGCCACGCGGCCTCGTACGCGGCCCGCGCCTCGGCCGCGTCGCCCGCGTGCTCGGCGCAGAACGCCAGCGCCAGCTTGGGAACCAGCTCGCCCGGCAGCGCATCGCGCACCGCGGTGAACTCCCGGCGGGCCGCGGGCACGTCCTCCCGGACGAGGGCGAGCAGGCCGCGGAAGTACGCGGACCGCCAGTCGGGCGCGCGCCGGTCGGCCTGCTCGGCCGCCGCCAGCCGGGACTCCGCCGCGTCGGCCTCGCCGAGCCGGATCAGCGCGCGGCAGGCCCGCAGGTGGATTTCGGCGGACTCGCGCTCGGAACCGTCCAGCGTGGCGAGCAGTTCGCGGGCGTCGGTGGTGACCAGCGCGGCGAGGTACCCGGCCTCCGGGTCGTCGGCGCGCACCAGCGGCACGGGCAGCGCGGCGGCGGCGCGGGCGGGCGAGGGGCGGCCGTCGTCGAGTTCCGCCGCCAGCTCGGCGAGCGTCCGCGCACCGGTCCACCGCCGCAGCGGCGGGATCGAGCCGAGCCCGGTGTCCAGCAGCGCGGTGGGGTCCTCGAACAACCGGGACGGGCTGGGGCGCAACGACATCCCGCGCAGCGCGAGGATCTCCCGCAGCACGCCGAGCAGCTGCTCGCCCATCTCCGCGGCCGTGGTGAACCGCTGCTCGAACGGCCCGGTGGCGCGGGCCAGCACGCGGCGGAACGACGCCACCCCGTAGGCGTCGCCTGATTCCGGCGCCACGCCTGCGGTGGGCACGGCCTCGTCCGGCGAGGTTTCCGGTTCCCCGACCCGGCTGCTGCCGGGAGCTCCGCCGGCCGCCTGCAGTCGCGTGCCCGGCGACCAGGACTCCTCGGTCACGTGGAACAAGGTCTCCAGGGTCCGCCCGACCGTGTGCAGATCGGAGCGGATCGTCAGCCCGTAAAGCTCGCGTTCCTCGTCCGGCACCTGGTAGCCGCGGGTGCCGACGACGGGACCTTCCTGGTCGTCGATCCCGCGCACCGCGCCCAGATCGATCACCTTCAACCGGTTGGTGCTGCGGATGACATTGCCCGGTTTCATGTCGCAGTACAGCAACCCGGTGCCGTGCAGGTGCTCCAGCGCCGCCAGGATCTCCAGCCCGTAGGCGATGACGTGCTCCACCCGCACTTCCCCGTGCCGGGCCCGCACCGCCGGATCGTTCTTGAGCTGCGCGAGCGACGGGCCGCCGACGTGCTCCATCACCAGGTAGTCGACCGGCTCGCCGGAGACCGGATCGGGGTGTTGCACGAAGTCGTAGATGCGCACGATGTTCGGGTGGTCCAGCCTGGTCAGCGCGGTGCGCTCGTTGGCCACCAGTTCGCGGGCCCGCCGGTCCCGGCTGTTGATCAGTCCTTTGAGGACCACGTAGGTGTCGTCCAGGTTGCGGGCCTTGGCGAGGTAGACCCAGCCGAGCCCGCCGCGCTGCAACGGCCCGACCACCTCGTAGCGGTCGGCGAGCAGGTCCCCCGCCACGAGCTTCAGCGAGAACGAGTACCGCGCACCGCACTGCCCGCACACCCCGTCCAGCAGCGGCGGCTGTCCCGCGAAGGTCCGCGCGACGGCATGGCCGCACTCGGCGCAGACCCGGCTCGCCTCCGGAACTTCCGCGTTCACCAGCACCAGGCTCGACGGGTCCGGCAGCTCGAACACCGGCAACGACAGCAGATCGCCGCTGACCCAGGCGCCGCTGTCGCTCCCCCTCGGCCCGCTCGCGGAGCTCGGGGCGACCGCCCGTTCGGCCTGGGTCGGCGCGGGAAAGGGGGACGGACGACGACCGCAGCGATCGCAGAACCCGGTCGCCACCACGGTTCCGCCGCACCCCGGACGGTCGCAGGGGGCGGTCATGCCGGGCCGATCCGCGCGCGCACGGCCGCCCCGTAGCCGCGCACGAGTTCCGTGGCCGCGTCCAGATCGCAGGGCCCCCGCCGCCACAACGCGTCGTGCGAGCGCCGGTACGGCTCGTCCAGCACGACGTCCTCGACGAAGCCGTGGTCGATCGCCTGCGCCCGGTAGGCCTCCAGCAGCCCGCGCAGGTCGTCGCGCCGCTCCACCAGGGAGTCCAGCTCGCCGCGCCGCTCTCGCAGCAGGCGTGAGGTGGCCTCGACGTCGGCTTCGGCGCGGGCGAGCCGCTGCGCCCGCTCCTCCGGTGCCATCCCCGGATCGTCCCGCCGCAGCCCGGTGACCACCAGGCGCAGCTCGATGGCCCGGTCCGGGACCGCGGGCGCCCCGGCGATCCTGCCCGCGACGTGCGCGTGGTGGCGGTGCAGCGCGTTCTCCCGCTGCGCGAGTTCGTCGACCGCCCGCGCCAGCAGGTCCAGCCGGGCCAGGAACACCTCCGGATCCCCGTCCTGCTCCGGCCACAGCTCCCGCGCCACCCGCAGCGCGGCGGAGGAGCCGCTGCGGAAGGCCAGCACCAGTCGGATGCCGTGGCCTGCCACCGGCGCGAGCACCTCGCGCAGCACCCGCTCCGGCTCGGACGCCTCGTCGATGCCGTCCAGCACCAGGGTGCGCGGCTCGGTTTCCACCGGTGGGGGCGCGGATCCCGGCCGCGCTGCTTCGCCCGCGGCCTCGGGCTCCGGCCGTCGTGGCGCCGAGTCCGGCCACACCTGCTCGATCGCGCCGCCGACCGTCGCCACGATCTCCGCCCGCGCGTCGCTCGACGTGCACCCGGCCATGCTCAGCGGTCGGGCTCGCACCGGGTTCCCGTCGCGCAGCACACCGAACCCGCCGGTGACGAACAGGTAGACGTCGCGGTGGATGTGCACGTCGCCCGCGATGCGGTCCGCCTGCACCACGTTCCCGGCCTCGCCCCGAACCTGGTTGCGCACCGCCTTCTTCGGCCCCGTGCCCGTCTCCGGCGTCCGTCGCTCCCCCACGTCGCGCCTCACCCCCTCGTCGGAGATCACCGCGAACGATACTCCGAGTGCACGGTTGATCACCGCTGGTCGCACCACGCCGCGCTGGGCCGGGCGCGCGGATCACCTGATCCGAGCAACGGGGCGTCCGAACAGGTCGGCGACCCGGTAGCTGATTCGCACCGGAATCGGCCGAACGAGTGACGATCCGCTCCGATCGGCCCCTTGGGCGTCCAGGCCGGACTTCCGCCGATGGCGCGAGAATGCGCGGTGATCTCGCGGCAGTGCGGTCCGTCGCGGAGTTGCTTCGATGCGGCGGCGAATTCCCTGGCGCGTTCGAAAGACCACTCCGCCCGGATTCGACGAACGCGAACTCGCAGCGGATCGCTCCCAATGGGCACACCCCGTACCCATGCGCGCACAACTGATCGCACAACGTCGCCATCGGGTCCGCGCGGTAATCGGCGCAATGCCCCAAGTCCTGTAACGGCAACGGAAATCGCTGATCACAGCGCCGCGAAAGCACTGTGCCGAATGCCACTTCCCGCCGGTGGACCACGCGGTCGCGTTGTGCGTAGCCTGTGCCGCGGTTTCGCGGTGATCAGCCATCCGGCAGGGGGCTCCGCGAATCGCGCCGAATCGGTGGGCGGCCTCGTCGAGGCGATCGTTCATCCGAGCCTCGGGCCTTCGTGGGCCGATGTGCCGGTGTCAGCGGCAAAAGGAGTTGTGTGCGTTCAGCGTCGTCGTCCAAGTTGAAGCGTTCGATGGGCGGAGCCCTGGCGGCCACGGTGGTCGCCACCGCCGTCGGCGTGTCCGCGCCGCCGGCCGTCGCGCAGCCGCCGGGCAACGCGTCGGACGCCCAGAAGCAGTTGAAGGAACTGGGGCGCCAGGCCGAGGAACTGACGGAGACGTACAAGAAGGCGCAGGACGACCACGCCAAGCGGCGGGGTGAGCTGGACCAGGCGAACGCCGACAGCGACCAGGCCGGCCGGGTCGCCGGGCAGGCGCGGGCCGACGAGCAGCGGTTCCGCAGCGGGGTCGACCGGCTGGTGCACGCGTCCTACCAGGGAGCTCGACTGAACAAGCTCTCCGCGCTGCTGGTCAGCGAGTCGCCGGACGACTTCCTGGACCGGTCCTCGGCGTTGGACGTGCTGGCCAAGGACAACAACGACGCCGTCAAGGCGTTGTCCGGAGCGACCCACCGGGCCGAGGGCGCCGAGCGCCAGGCCCAGGACGCGCGCGGGCGCGCGGAGACCGCGGCGGCCGAGGCGGCTCGCATCGAGGGGGAAATAGCGGGCAAGAAGGACGCGATGGACGCCCAGGTCGCGAAGGTCAAGGAGCAGTACAACAGCCTGAGCGAGCAAGAGCAGGAATCGATGTCCGGCGGCAGCTCGGTCGGCTCGCTGCTCGGTTCCGGCACCGCGATCGAGGCGGTCAACGCCGCGCTGAGCAAGCAGGGCTCGCCGTACGTGTTCGGCGCCAAGGGGCCTGAGCAGTTCGACTGCTCCGGGCTCGTCGCGTGGTCCTTCCGCCAGGCGGGGGTGTCGCTGCCCAGCTCGACTCAGTCGCAGATCTCGGAGGGCAAGAAGGTCTCCCAGAGCGAGATGAAACCCGGCGACGTGATCTTCTTCTACAGCTCGGGCAGCCACAACGGCATCTACATCGGCAACGGCAAGATCGTGCACGCCCCGACCGAAGGCCAGGACGTCACCGTCGAAGAGGTCGAGTACATGGGCCAGGTCAACAGCGTCCGCCGCTTCGCGGGGTGAGCCCGCCCGCCGGCGGGACCGGCACTCGCCGCCGGAGGCCTGCGAGCCGGTTCAGGTGAGCGCGCCGGATCTCCCGGTGGCGGAGCCGGGAACGCTCCGCTGGGCCGAGGGATCCGCGCGCGTGCCGCGTTCGCGGACGCGCTAGCCGGTGGCCGTGCGGTCACCGCGGAGCAGCTCGGATCCGGGTGGCACCTCGGCGGGGTCCGACCCCCGGTTCACGGTCCGGTTCTCCCCGTCGACGAACAGCGCGCTCGGTTCGAGCCGCCGGGCCGCCTCGTCGTCGAGGAGGGCGTAGCCGATGATGATCACGAGATCGCCCGGACGATCGGCGCCGCCCGGCGCGGCGGCGCTTGACCATGCCCCACCGGCCTGGTGTCGGCTGCACTCCACGCGAGCGCTCGCGCCGCGAGCACGTCCGGCGCCGGCGGGCACCGACCGAGGAGAGGGAGACCATGCAGGAGGAAACGCTGATCGTCGAGGACGTCCTGCTGCTGATGCTCGACGACGAGCACGGCGTCCCGGCCGGAGCCGCCACGCTCCAGCAGACGCTGGCCGGCGCGGTGCTGGTCGAACTCGCGCTGCTGGGCCGGATCCGGCCGGAAGAGGACCGCCCCTGGTACAAGGGCACGAAGATCCTCGCGACGGGCGACGGCCCGCTCCCCGACCCGGTGCTGCAAGCCGCCTACGACGCGATCGCGGCGCGTCCCCGGCACGCCCAGACGCTGCTGGTGACGATCGGCGCCGACCTCTGGAAGACGTTGACCGAACGCCTCGTCCAGCGCGGCCTGCTCCGGCGCGAGCGCAAGCGCGTCCTCGGCCTGTTCACCACGACCCGTCTGCCCGCCGCGGACACCGGGCACGAAGCCGAACTCCGCGACCGGATGCGCGAGGTGCTGGAGCACGGCGAGGACGCCGACCCCAGGCTCGCGGCGATCATCGCGCTCATCTCGGCCAGCGGCACCCTGCCGAGCCTGGACCCGGCACCGAAGTGGTCGGGCGCGGTCGCCACCCGCGCGAAGGAGTTCGAGCAGGGCGACTGGGGAGCCGCGGCGGTCAACGACGCGGTGGTCGGCGTCGCCGCGTCCTTCACCGCCGCCAGCACGGCGGTGGTCATCACGACCGTCACGACGTGATGACTCGTCCGCCGAGCCGGGATCAGCCCGCGGCGTAGGTGCTCATGAGGGCCTGCACCTCGTAGACGTCGACGCCCTTGCCGAACTGCTTCACGATCGGTTCGACACCACCGGAGAGCCAGATCTTCAGCTCCGCGTCGAGGTCGAAGGTCCCCGCGGTCTCGACGGAGAAGTGGGTGATGCTGCGGTACGGGATCGAGTGGTACTCGATCTTGCGACCGGTCATCCCCTGCTTGTCGACGAGGATCAGGCGCCGGTCGGTGAACACGAACGAGTCCCGGATCAACTGGTACGCGGCGTGGACGACTTCGCCCTGCGCCAGCAGGCGCCCGAATTCCTTGGCCGCCGCACGCGGATCGATGCTCGACGCGTTGCCCATCATGCCGCCGAATAAAGCCATTTCCACTCCCCTGACGATCTGCGCTTCTGGAGATCACGGTACCGAAGCTCCGCGCCCGGCAGCCGTGATCCGGCCGTCGCCCGATCATCAGCGGCTCGGCCGGTCCAGCACCCGCCCGAGGAAGCCGCGGAGGTGACCGGCCACGACGTCCAAGTGGCTCTCCAGCAGGAAATGCCCGCCGCCGATCAGGTGCACCTCCGCGTCCTCGGCGTCGCGAGCGAAGGCGCGCGCGCCGTCCGGACCGAAGATCTCGTCGTTGCGGCCCCACACCGCGAGCACCGGAACCCCGCTGGTGCGCAGGAATTCGTGCAGCCGAGGGTAGAGCGGCCGGTTGTTCGGGTAGTCGCGGAACAGCGCCAGCTGGATCTCGTCGTTGCCCTCGCGGGAGAGGTGGGCGAAGTCGTGCTCCCAGGTGTCGGGGCTGACCACGCTCGGGTCCGGCACGCCGTGCAGGTACTGCCAGCGGAGGGCGTCGATGCCCAGCGCCGCGCGCACCGGTGGTTCGGTGCCGGGCCCGGGGTTCGCCGCGTACGCCCAGACGTCGTTCCAGAACGACTCGACGAATCCGTCCTCGTAACCGTTGCCGTTCTGGGTGACCAGCGCGGTGATCCGCTCGGGCTGCTCCAGCGCGAGCCGCCACCCGATGGGGGCGCCGTAGTCCTGGACGTAGAGGGCGTAGCGCTCCAGTCCCAGCCGGTCGAGCAGCCCGGCGGTGATCCGGGCGAGCGCGTCGAAGGTGTAGGTGAACTCCGCGGCGCCGGGAGCGGCGGAGCGGCCGAAGCCGAGGTGGTCCGGGGCGATGACGTGGTAATCCCCGGCCAGCAGCGGGATGAGCTCGCGGAACATGAACGAGCTCGTCGGATAGCCGTGCAGCAGGACGATCGCGGGAGCGTCGGCGGGGCCGGCTTCGCGGTAGAAGATCTCGTGGCCGTCGACGAGGGCGGTCCGGTGGTGCACCGAGCTCATTTCTAACCCCTTCACTTGCATAATCTGGTTAGTTCCGTCATGCAAGCACGAAATGAGCTAACCTGTCAAAACGATCGAAGGGGTTAGAGGGGGGTGCATGGACACGCTGCTCGACCTGCTCAACAGCAGGCCGCTGATCAACGGCGCGGAACAGGACGAGCTCGGCGACCCGGACTCGGGCAGGCGCTGGGCGCGGGAGCACGGCGGCGACGGCAGCCTCGCGGAACTGGCGCTGCTGCGCGAGGCGCGGGACGTCCTGCGGGACGTGGTGTGCGCGACGACCTCGCCCGAGGCGCTGCGCCCGCTGCTCGACGGGGTCCGCCAAGTCCCGGAGGTCACCTCCGAGGGCCTGCGGTGGACGGTGGAGGCTCCCCCGCACGCCCGGCTCGCCGTGGCGGCGGTGCTCGCCTGGGCCGACACCGAGCAACGCCTGCCCGGCAGGCTGCGCCCCTGCGCCAACGGCGAATGCCGGCTGTTCCTGCTCGACCGCAGCCGCGCCAACCGCGCTCGGTGGTGCTCGATGGCCACCTGCGGCAACCGCGAGAAGGCGCGCCGCCACTACGAACGCACCCGATGATCGGGCACCGGATCACCAGGACGACGGGAAGGCCACCGACATGCCCCGCTCCACACCGTCGGCGACCCCGTCGAAGCTGAAGACCGCCCTCGATCGCGGGTGCCTGGCGATCCTCCTGCTGGTCTCCGTCGGCACCGGCGCCTGGGCCTACTCCACCCCAGCGGCCTGGCACCGGTACTTCCCCGGATTCGGCCTGAGCTGGCTGCCCCAGCTCGGCCCGTACAACGAGCACCTGGCGAGGGACACCGGCGCCGCGTTCCTCACGCTGGCCGTGCTCAGCGCCCTGGCGCTGTGGCGGATCACCGACGTGGTGCTCACGCGCGCCACCGGAGCGTCGTGGCTGGTGTTCAACGGCCTGCACCTCGGCTACCACGCCACGATGCTGCACATGTACGGGCTGCGGGATCAGCTGCTCAGCATGGGCAGCCTCGCGCTGCTCGTCGTCGTCTCGATCGTGCTGCTCCTGCCCGCACCCGCACGGAGCACTCCTCCGCCGGAACGGAAGTCCGCAGTGGACTCCCCCGCCTGATCGCAATCCCGCCGCACACCGGTGAGAACCGCGGTCGCACGGCGGGGCGCAACGCGAAACGGCGGCCGACCCACGCCTCGCGTGGATCGGCCGCCGTGCGCTTCGAGCGAGATCAGCGCATGGCGCCGAGCGTCAGGGTGAACACGTCGGGGTCACCGGCGTTGACCTTTCCGCTGTGGTCCTCGCCCGCGTTCGAGCTGACGTCGTCGTAGGCGAACGCGTAGCCCTTGCCGTCGGGCAGGTTCTCGTGCACGACGCGGGCGTAGTGGTTGGTGATCTCGTTCTGGTAGAAGGTCGCCGGGTCCTCCTCGTGCGGCTGGTTCGGGTTGATCAGCAGCGTGGTGCGGTTGAACGCCGCCGCCAGGCGCGGCACGATCGCCAGCCGCTCCTGCGAGTCGCTCTCCGGGTTGTTGGCGAACGGGCCGCTGTTGCAGCCCCAGATGTCCACGGAGGACGGCTTCTCGAACCGCTCCGAACCGAACACGAACGCGTCGCCTTCGACCTTGCCCTCGATGACGCCGAGGTCGTCGCGCTGGGTGTCGACGAACAGCGACTCACCGGCGTACTTGGCGTACACCTCGTCCACGTAGGGCTCGAGGTAGCCCTCGAAGTCGGCGGCGCGGTGGTTCGGGTTGAGCACCCGCACGACCCGGCCGTCGGCCTCCTGCACCAGGTTGGCCCAGTTGCCGCCCTGGGCGCGCAGGCCCTCGGCGACGCCGTCCAGCGCGCCGGTGGGCATGCCGGGGACTTCCTGGTCACCGCTGGCCGCCTTCAGGTGCAGCGCGATCGGCGCGGCGACGAAGTCGACGTAGCTGATGTTGGCGTAGAGCTGCTCGGCGTTGAGGGTGAACTCCGCGAACGTCCAGTCCTTGCCGTAGTTCGGGTCCTCTTCGGACACGAAGTTCGGGTGCACGACGGAGGTGGCACCGTCCGCGCCCTGCACGACCTGGAACTCCAGCGTGTCGTTGAGGGAGAAGTACACCCGCGCGCCGTACATCCGCGGCACGGTGACCTCGACGCTGCCCTCCACCGGGATGGCCGCTTCCTCGCCGACCGGGGTCGGCTCGGGGCCAGTGGCCTCCGGGAAGTACGGGGTGCCGTCCTTCGTGATGAACACGGCCTTCTTCTCGACGTCCGAGAACCCGGCGATGTAGGCGGTCGCCGGGCCGCCGGAGTTGTTCTGCAGCACGAACTTCAGGCTCTCGGGCGCCGCTGACGCGAACGGGGCGCTGATCGCCTGGACCCAGAACGGGGTGCTCAACGCTGCAGCGGAATACCCGAGAAATCGGCGGCGAGAAACCATGGGGGATACCTCCTGAGACAACAGGATCGACCCGGGGGTGGCCGACCCTTTCGTGATCGATCCCGAGAGTCTGCCGGTCTAGACCTGCCACTCGATACCCCCAAAAGGACCGAATTCACCACGGCCGAACACCAATCAACTCAACCGCACATCGAGCCGGGAAATGCAAGCAGCAGGCGACATCCAGCCACAGAAATGGGAAAACGGGAGACCTTTCCGGAGAAAGACGAGCTCAGTCCACTGTGTTCACGAAAGATAAGACGAAAGTCGGTCCGAGAACTCACGCCTAAGGCTGCTCACGCGAAGTGACCGCATTGCACTGCGATCAATCGAGCCGCCGAATGACGACGACGACCACTCCGCGAATACGTGGAGTGCCCGCCCGAGCACAGCGAGGTGAACGCGGGATGTCGACGCGGAGCGCCAGCGGGGCGACTCGCAGCGGAACGCACCAGGGGGCGGCGGCTTTCCGCCGCGCGTCAGGACTTCGCGAGCAGCAGCGCGAGCACTCCGGGCATGTCCGCTTCCAGCCGCGCCACCTCGTCGTCCAGTCCGGACAACGCGCAGCTTAGGCCGCGCTGGAAGATCCCGTCGATCATCGCGTAGGCCACCGTGGACGAAGTCGCGGTTCCAGCGCCCGCCAGCTCGGCGCAGCGGATGATCACCCGCCAGATCATCTCTTCGCGGCGCTGGTCGATCTCGACCACTTCCTGGCGGAAGGACTCGTCGAAGAGGCTCTGGTTGCGCAGGTCGTACCAGAGCCGGTGCAGCGGAGCGTCCGCCTTCAACGTCGCGAAGAACCGGGCGACGAAACCGTCGCGCAATTCGTCCGCGCTCGTCGCGTTCGCGACGAGTTCGTCGTACCGGGTCACGCACACGGCCTCGTACTGGCGGACCGCTTGCACGATCAGGTCCTGCTTGTCCGCGAAGTAGTAGTGCAGGACTCCGTGGGAGAACTCCGAATTCTGCGCGATCTCCCGCAGGCTCGTCCGCGCGTACCCCAGGTCGGCCAGGGTGTTCAGCGTCGCGACGGCGAGCTCGGTCCGCCGCACCTCGAACTTGTCGATCTGGCGGCGGGCGATCCGCTTCTGCTTCGTCTCGGCGACCTCGGTCACGTGCTCGTCCTGTCGGCTGGCGGCGGTGTGCTGCTGCGGCCCGCAGTCTATCGCCGACCGCCACCGCCGTCCGTGACAGTCGTCCAAGAAATTCTTGACGATCGTCCAAAGCGATGCTTACGGTGTGATCCGCGCCGCACGGGCGATCTTCCGAACCGTGCTGACCAGCGATCTCAACGAGGAGATTCCGGATGAGCAGCTATGACCTGACCGGCAGAAGAGCCCTCGTAACAGGGGGTGCGCGCGGCCTCGGCGCCGGAATCGCCGAAGCGCTGGCGAAGGCGGGAGCAGCGGTCGTCATCAGCGACGTGCTCGAAGCCGACGGCAAGGAGACGGCGCGGGCGCTGCGCGACGCGGGCGCCGACGCGGAGTTCGTCGCGCTCGACGTCACCGACGACGACAACTGGGCCGCCGCGATCCAGCAGACCGTCGACGCGATCGGCGGCCTGGACATCCTGGTGAACAACGCCGGTGTGGAGATCACCAGCCTGATCGTCGACCTCGACCCGGCCGACGTCCGCAAGATGCTCGACGTCAACGTGCTCGGCAACTCCCTCGGCCTCAAGCACGGATTCCGCGCCATGCGGCCCGGCGGCGCGGCCGGCGCGGGCGGCGCCGTGGTCAACATCGCGTCGGTGGCCGCGACGATCGCGTTCCCCGGCATCTCGCTGTACTCGGCGACGAAGTCCGCGATCGACCGGCTCACCCGCGTGGCCGCCGCCGAGTCCGGGAAGCTCGGTTACGGCGTGCGCGTCAACTCGATCTACCCGGGCCTGACGCCCACCACCATGGGCAACCAGCTCGCGGCCGACTGCGCCGAGATCGGGCTGTTCCCCTCCCCTCAGGCGGCGGCGGAGGCCGTCGTGGGGCTGACCCCGCAAGGACGGCTCGGGCAGGTCGACGACATGGCCGACGCCGTGGTCTTCCTGGCCTCCGACGCCGCGAAGTACATCACCGGAGCGGGGCTTCCGGTCGATGGCGGCATGGGCATGTGACCGGGTCACCACGAGCACAGGAGGAACGAATCCATGGCCACTGACAAGCGCGTCGTCGTCTACGGCGCCTCCGGGTACACCGGGCGGCTGATCTGCGAGTACCTGCGCGAGTACAACATCCCCTTCCTCGCCGCGGGCCGGAACCACCAGCGCGTCAAGGACGCCGTCGACGCGGTGCCCGGCATCGAGACCGTCGAGCACGAGATCGCGGAGGTCGAGCACACCGCCGCCGCGCTCGCCGAGTGCTTCCGCGGCGCCTCGGTCGTGCTCAACACCGTCGGACCGTTCGCCCGCTACGGCCACGAGGTCGCGCAGGCCTGCCTGGACATCGGGGCGCACTACACCGACACCAACGGCGAGCAGAACTGGATGATCGACGCCGAAGCACGCTACGGCGCCGAATTCGCCGCGCAGGGGCTGCTGCTCACCCCGGGTCTGGCGCAGATGTACACCATCGGCGAGATCGCGGCCAACATCTGCCTGGAGACGCCCGGCCTGGACACCCTCGACATCGAGGTGTTCTGGAAGGGGCACCCGACCGTCGCGTCCACCAACACGATCCTGCTGAACGCGGCGTTCGCCAAGGCCTACCACCTGGAGCAGAACGAGTACGTGGAGTGGCGGGCGGACGGCTGGCCCGCCGAGGTGGTGGTGCCCGGCCAGCACGAGCTCGGGCTCGCGCTGCCCTGGGGCGGCACCTCGCACCCGGTGTGGTTCAAGAACGACCCGCGGGTGGCCAACGCCCGTGCGCTCGGCGGCGTGTTCGACAGGGCGCTGATGACGGCCGTGCCGCAGATCGTCAACGCCGCGCTGGAGCAGATGGAGGGGCTCTCCACCGAGGAGAAGCTCGAGGTCATCGACGCGACCTCCGCGCAGGTCCGCAGCGAGATGCCGCCGCGGGAGAACCCGCGCATCAACACCTCGCTCGACTCGGTGCACGCCTCGGGCCCGCTGGGGCGCGCGCACTGCGTGATCCACGGCAACTGCAACTACAAGCAGACCGCGCTGCTCAACGTGCACGCCGCCGCGGCACTGCTGCAGCAGCAGCCGAGGAAGGTCGGTTTCGCCTCCAGCTGCCAGGCGTTCGGGCACCGCGAGCTGCTGGGCACGCTGCGCGCGTTCGGCCTCGTGCTCGACCCGATCCTGGAAGTCCACCGCTGATGCGCGCGTGCGCCGGTCGCCGTCCGCGGCGACCGGCGCGCACCGCGTCCCGCACCACGAGGTGAGCGATGCAACTGGCCGACTACTTGGACAAGGGCGCCTCCCTGGGCGGCGGCGAGCCCTGCTTGACGACGAACGGGGAATCACGCGGCTACGCCGAAGTGCAGGAGTCGTCCTGGCGGATCGCCGGGGCGCTGCGCGGTTCCGGGATCGGCGCGGGCGACCGCGTCGCGGTGCTGTCGGCCAACGACCCCGTCGCGCTCACCTGCGTGTTCGGCATCTCCCGCGCAGGCGCCGTGTGGTGCCCGGTCAACCCGCGCAACGAGGCCGCCGAGAACGAGCAGCTGCTGGGGATGTTCGGGTGCCGCTGCCTGTTCTTCCAGGCGAAGTTCGCCCCGCTGGTGGAGCGGATCCGCCACGGGCTGCCCGAGCTGACCGCGCTGGTGTGCCTGGACGGGGAGGTCGACGGCGCCTGGAACTTCGACGAGTGGCTCGCCCGCGCCGACCGGCTGCCGAGTCCCGTCACCCGCGCCGGGGACGACCTGTGCGTGCTCGCCGCGACCGGTGGCACGACCGGGCTGCCGAAGGGCGTCCGCCTGACCGGCACGAACGTGGCCACCGCGACGGCGACGACGCTGATGAGCTACCCCTTCGGCGACTCGCCCCGGTACCTCGCGCTCGCGCCGCTCACCCATTCCGCCGGGGTGCTCACGTTCCCGATCATGGCGCTCGGCGGTGAGGTCGTCATCATGCCGACTCCGGATCTCGGCGAGTTCCTGCGGCTCGTGCAGCACCACCGCATCACGCACGCCTTCCTGCCGCCGACGGTGATCTACGGGCTGCTGGAGCACCCCGACCTGGACGCGACGGACCTGAGTTCGCTGCGCTGCCTCTGGTACGGGGCGGCCCCGATGTCGCCGACGCGGCTGGAGGAGGCGCTCACCAGGATCGGCCCGGTCCTCGGGCAGCTGTTCGGGCAGACGGAGGCTCCGAACATGATCTCGACGCTCGCCCCGGCCGACCACTTCCGCCCGGACGGCTCCATCGCCACCGAACGGCTCACCTCGGCGGGCCGTCCGAGCCCGCTGACCCAGGTGGCGGTGATGGGCGAGCAGGGCGCGCTGCTGCCGCGGGGGGAACGCGGCGAGGTCGTCGTGCGCGGCCCGCTGGTCATGGACGGCTACCACGAGAACCCGGAGGCCACGGCCGCGGTCAGCGCGCACGGCTGGCACCACACCGGCGACATCGGCTACCTGGACGCGGAGAACCTCCTCCACATCGTCGACCGGGCCAAGGACATGATCATCACGGGTGGGTTCAACGTGTACTCCGCCGAGGTGGAGCAGGCGTTGCTGGCGCACCCGGCGGTGCTGGACGCGGCGGTGGTCGGGCTGCCCGACGAGAAGTGGGGCGAGCGGCTGACCGCGGTCGTGCAGCCGCGCCCGGAGCGCCGGGCGGCACCTGAGGAGCTGACGGCCTTCGTGAAGGAACGGCTGGGTTCGGTGAAAACGCCCAAGCAGATCGAGATCTGGCCCGACCTCCCGCGATCGAAGATCGGCAAAGTGCTCAAGCCGGAGATCAAGCACCGGCTCGCGGTCGATCCGGGTCCCTCGCCGCGGGGTTAGATTGAGCGGTATGACCTCCATCGCTGAGAAGGCCACGCGCCTGCAAGAGCTCCACGCGGCGCCGGAACTGCTGCTCGTCGTCAACGTGTGGGATGCGATCACCGCGAAGGTCGTCGCCGAGACGCCCGGCACCCAGGCGTTGGCGACCCCGAGCCACGGCATCGCCGCCGCCCGCGGCTACCCCGACGGCGAGCGGATCCCCCGCGACGAGATGATCGCCGAGGTCGCCCTGATCGTGCGGGCCGCCGGTGACCTGCCGGTCACCGCCGACCTCGAAGCGGGCTACGGCGACCCCGGCGGCACCATCGCCCGCGCCATCGACGCCGGAGCCGTCGGCGCCAACCTCGAAGACCAGGTGAAGCCCCTCGCCGAGTCGGTGCGGGCGGTCGAATCCGCCGTCGCAGCCGCCGAATCCGCGGGCATCGACTTCGTCCTCAACGCGCGCACCGACGTGTTCCTCCGAGCCGCCGACCGCGACCCCGACGAGGTCCTCGCCGACGCGATCACCCGCGGGCGGGCCTACTTGGACGCCGGAGCCTCCAACTTCTTCGTCCCCGGCAAGCTCGACGCCGACCAGGTCACGCGACTGGTCGAAGCGCTCGGCGAGCGCAAGGTCAACCTCATCGGCATCCCCGGCTCCCTCCCGCTGCGCACCGCGCAGGAACTCGGCGTCTCCCGCGTGTCCTACGGCCCGTGGAGCCAGAACGTCGCCCTGACCGCGCTGGCCGAGCTCACCGAGGACGTCCACAACGGCGGTGGTATCCCGGCCGGCACCCGCAAGCTGAACTGACCACCGGCGCTCTGCCGCGCGCCGAGCGGAACGGAGCTCCTCGGCTCCGTTCCGCCGTGGCCGACGGGGAAGGCGGCGTGCCGGGTCGAGGCCGCCGCGGTCATTCCGCACGGCCTCCCAGGTGCCGGGCGAGGAAGCGGTCCGCGGCGCGGAACATGGCGATCAGGTTGTCCGGGTTGGTGAACATGTGCCCCTCGTCGTCGAAGACGAGGTAGTCGACGTCGACGCCGCGAGCGCGCAGCGCCTCGACGAGGTTGTCGGATTCGGCCTGCACGACGCGGACGTCGTTGGCGCCTTGGACGACCATCAGCGGTGTGCGGATCTCGTCGACGCGGGTGATCGGCGAGCGTGCGAGCATGTCCGCCTCCTGCGCCGGGTCGGACGGGTCGCCGACGTAGTGGTACCAGTTGTTGATCAAGGCGGGTTTGGCCATGTCCGGCACCGTCCGCATGAAGTTCGCCAGGCTGGAGATCCCGACGTACTCGACCGCCGCGGCGAACCGGTCCGGCGTGAACGTGACGCCGACCAAGGTGGCGTAGCCCCCGTAGGAGCCGCCGAAGATCGCGACCCGGTCCGGGTCGGCGTAGCCCTGCGCCACGGCCCAGTCGACCGCGTCGATCAGGTCGTCGTGCATGGCACCGGCGAACTCCCCAACCGCGGAGCGCATGTGGTGCTTGCCGAAGCCGGACGAACCGCGGAAGTTCACCTGCAGCACCGCGTACCCCCGGTTGGCCATCAGCTGCACGCTCTTGTCGAAGCCCCAGGAATCACGGGCCCACGGTCCACCGTGGACGATCAGGACCAGCGGCAACCCCGCGGGCTCGATGCCCACGGGCAGCGTCAGGTACGACGGCAGCGGCAGCCCGTCGCGGGCGGGGACCGTCACCGGCGTCATCGGGGCCATCGCGTCCGGATCCAGGTGCGAGTGGGGCCGGAACAGCAGCCGCCGCTCCCCCGTCTCGTGGTCGTAGAACCAGGTCAACCCCGCGTCGCGGTCGTGGGTGAACGACACGACCCAGCGGCGGCCGTCCTCGTCGGAGGACACGGCGGCGAGGGTCCCGTCCGACAGCGCCTCCAGGTTCGCCAGCACCTCGGCGAATCCCGGGTCCAGCGCGCGGATCACCTGGCGCTCGCCCAGGTAGCGCGCGCCCAGCAGCTCACCGGTCCGCCGGTGCCGGATCAGCGGGGAGGGCAGCGCGGCGAAGACGGCGCCGCGGGTGTCGAGGTCGAACTCGGGGTGCGAGTCGACCTCGGTCTCCTGCCCCGTGGTCAGGTCCAGCCGGACCAGGCGGGTCCGGTCGGTGCCCCGGTTGGACCCGATCCAGGCCGCGGTCCCGTCCGGGGTTGCTTCGAAGGGGAAGATGCTCATCGGGTGGTCGGCGCCGTCGAAGGTCGCGACGCGGTGCAGCCGCCCGGTCTCGCCGTCGCGGCGGGACAGCGCGAGGTCGCCGTCGTCCGTCAAGGTCTGGGCGAACAGCCGCCCCTCCCCCGCGTAGAGCCAGCCGAGCACCGGGCCGGGGTTCTCGGCCAGCGTCGTGAGCTCGCCGGTGGCGATGTCGAGCTCGTGGAGGTCGAATTCGGCGGCGTCGCGGGCGTTGAGCTGCAGCACCGCCTTGCCCGGCCGCGCGGCGGGGAGCACGAGTCCGATGGCCGCCGCACCGGGGAACGGGGTCAGGTCGACGGCGGGCGCGCCCGGCTCGTCCAGGTCGACGCGGAACACGTGCCAGTTCTCGTCGCCGTCGTCGTCCTGCAGGTAGAGCAGCCAGCGCGGGTCGTCGGTCCACGCGTAGTGCTGGACGGTCCGGCGCTCGTCGGCGGTCACGCATCGCGGCTCGGCGTCGCCGTCGAGGTCCTCGATCCAGACGTTGAGCCGGTTCTTCCACGGCGCCAGGTAGGCGATCCGGGTGCCGTCCGGTGAGATCGACGCGCCGGCGCGCTCCGGTGATCGGAAGAAGTCCTCGACGGTGATCCGTTCGGGCAGTGCCATGGAGCTGTCCCCTCTCGATGTTCGCTGCAGAAGGTCTGCTGCGAACCAGGAAAGGCCGTGCCGCCACGGCATGCTCAAGCCCCGCGCGCTGTGAGGGGCACCACTGCCCGGCGCACACGTGGGCGCTTCGAAGTCCACAAAGGACTTAAGTGCGCCGGGAAGACCGAGCACCGGGTGGCGCAGCCGGCGTTCGGCGCCGCCGAGGAGCTCGGGCCGCACCGGCCAGCCGACGAGTTCGTCACCGAGCACCTTTCGCGGCGCCCGGCCGATCGAGCGGGCCTGCTCCGGCTTCCGATCGTCCCATGTGGACACTTGTGCTGCTTGGAGCGTTCCAGGGAAGCCTCTCCGCCAGCGATGGCACGGTGATCCCCTTGATCACCGACCTCGCCCGGAGTTCCGGTTCCCGCCAGGTGCGGCAGGAACACCAGCGCACGGTTCGGGTTCGGCCGGGTGTCCGCCGCGCGCACCGCGTCGTCACCTGACACCGAACGCAACCAATCCACGGCGAGACCGCCGGTGATCAGCGAGCCCAGCGCCATCGCCCCACGCCCGGAACGCCGCCTCGCACGGCTGCGCCGCGAGCAGCGGTACCGCGAAGCCCCCCGCACCGCACTCCGGTACTACTCGTGGTCTCCGTCGACGTAGGTCCAGGACTTGTCGGCTCGGGCGAAGCGGGAGCGCTCGGTGAGCGAGCCCGCTCGGCCGTGCAGGCGGTAGTGCGCGCGGAAGGTCACGGTGCCCTCGGTGTCGAACGGTCCGCCGCCGGTGCGGTCGAGGACGTCGAGGCGCACCCAGCGCTGCTCGGGGTCGAGGTCGAGCTCCGCCGGGCGGGTCGACGGGTGCCAGGTCTTCAGCAGGTAGTTGGCGTCGCCGACGGCGAACGCCGCGTAGCGCGACCGCATGAGCTGCTCGGCCGTCGCCGCCTTGCGCTCGCCCGCGTGCACCGGGCCGCAGCAGTTCGCGAACGGCTCACCGAGTCCGCACGGGCATGGGTTCGCACTCACCCGCACAGGCTCTCACCCCGGACACCGGCCGGAAGCGGCGGCCCCGCCGCTCGACGGGGCCGCCCAGTGCCTCACCCGCTGGTGAGCCGGAACAGGATGATGCTCGCCAGCAGCACGATGTACGCGAGCAGCGTCGGCCCGGCGGGGGCGTAGCGCTCGCCGGTGCTCCTGGCGAACTGACCAGGCCCCACGCCGTGAACGGCAGCGGCAGCAGGAAGAGCAGCAGCTGCGGTCCGGCCTGTCCCGCGCTCGCCACCACGCCCGCCTGCAACCCGCGCGCCTCGACCTGCAGCACGCTGACGACGGCCAGCGTCCCGCCCGCGCCGGCCGCCGTCGAGTACAGCTTCTCGCCGGGCAGCGCGAATTCGGCGCGGACGGTCTTCGCGAGGTCTCCCAGTGCAGGTAGCCGAACACGATCGGGACCAGCACCAGCGCCGTGGGCACCGCCGGCACCGGCCCGCCGAGCGCGATTGCGGCACATGCTCGCGTCGAACCGGTCCCAGCTCGTCTCCAGCAGGCGCGGGAACGGCGAGAACGCCATGGCCGCGACCGCCACCAGCACCGGTGCGAGTCGCGGCGGCGGCCAACGCCACCGCGTTCGTGCGCCGCCCGTCCTACGCCGGAATGGTGCTCGCCGACTTCGGTGTGGTGGTCGTGTTCTTCAACCCGGTCAGCCCGATCCTGTTCGCGGCGCTGATGGTCCCGGCCATCATCTGGCGGATCCTGGTCGAGGAATCCACCCTGTTGCGGCTCGACGAGTACCCCGCCTACGCGCACGGCCGCCCCCGCCTCGTTCCGGCCGTCCGGTGACCCACCGGCACCGAACAGGCGCCTCTCCCGCAGGAGTCCGGGTCGAATTCCCCCCTCGACCCGGATTCCCGCACGTGACGCGCGGCCCGGCACCGGTCTGCCCCGAGTGGCCTTGCGCACAGTCGGCGGACGGAACTTGAGCATGCCGCGACGGCACGGCCTCTCCTGAGCACGGCTCCCCCCGCCGACGACGGCCACGACCGGCACGGCGAACGCGGGCGGAGCCGGTTGTCCGCTGAGTCCCCGCGGCACGAGTCCTCCGGCGCGGGACGCCCCCGCTCACCCGTCCGGCTCGTCGTCGCGAGGACCCGTCGCCTGCTGGAGGATGGTGTGCGTCGCAGTCCGGCGATCTACTTCGCCTCGTACGGATTGTCCTTGCTGGGGCAGGGAATCGCGAGTGCCGTGCTTCCGCTGCTCGTGCTCGAGCGCACCGGTGACGTGGTCGCGGCCGGGCTGCTCGCCACCGTGTCCACGGCGGCGTCGGCCGGGACCGGACTGGTGTCCGGGCTGGTGGTGGATCGGATCGATCGGCGCACCGTGTCGATCGTCGCGGACCTGCTCGCCGCGCTGTCGGTCGCCGCGCTCCCGGTCGTCGAGGCGGTGGTGGGGCTGGACATGACCGGTTTCCTCGTCCTGGGCGCGATCGGGGCGGTGATCCGCGTGCCGGGCATGACCGCGCGGGAAGCGCTGCTGCCCGCCCTCGCCCGACTCGGCCCCACGACGGCGGGGAGGCTGGATCGGCTGATCGCCACGCGCGAGACGGTGGGCAACGTCCTGCTGCTGGCCGGTCCCGGGCTCGGCGGGTTGTTCGTCGGGGTGTTCGGGCTGTCGCCCGCGCTGCTGCTGACGACGGCCGCGACGAGCGTGCTCGCCGCCTGCAGCACGGTCGTGCTCGACCCGCGCGCCGGAGTCGTCCCGCCGCGGACCGCCGCGGCAGGCTCGCCCGCGCGGCGGGCGGCGGCCGACCTGCTGACCTCGTGGCGGTTCCTGATCGGCGACCCGCTGCTGCGCGGCGCCACCCTCGTCAGCGCGGTGCTCGTGGCCGTGCTGAGCTCGCTGCAAACGACCCTGATGCCCGCCTACTTCACCGGTGCGGGCCTGCCGGGGCTCACCGGGTTGACGTTGAGCGCGCTCGCGGCGGGGAGCATCGGCGGATCCGCGCTCTACGCCGTCACCTCCGGGCGGGTGCGGCGCCGCACCTGGTTCGTCGTCGGCATGCTCGGCACCCTCGCCGGGTTCGCCGCCGTCGGCAGCATGGCCGCACCGTGGATCGTGCTCGGCGGCGCGGTGCTCGTCGGATTCACCAACGCTCCGGTGTCGGCGGTCCTCGGGGTGCTGACGGTCGAAGCGACCCCGGACGAGATGCGCGGTCGCGTCCTGGGCGCGCAGAACACCATCATGCTCGGCGCGCCCGCGCTCACCAGCGCCCCGCTGGCGGCGATCGCCGCCTCCGCCGGGCTGCCCGCCGCGGGCGCCGCGCTGGCCGGGCTCGCCGCGATCACCGCCGTCGTCGCGCTCGCCGCACCGGCGTTCCGCTCCCTCGACGTCGCACGGGTGGAAAGTCCTCCGGCCGCTCCGCCCCCGGTAGCACTCGCGGGAGTCCCCGTCGCCGACCCGACCCGCGCGAACGCGGGTCGGTGACGGGGCGGCATTCCCGCTGACGAGTCCTCGCAGAAACGCTGCAGACCGGTGGCTCATCAGCGGCAGAGCGGCTGGGTCCGCTACGCAGGCCGTTCCGCACGGGCCTCCGCAGCGGTGAGGCGGCGGATGGCGTCGAGGGTGCGTCCGCGGTCGAGGCCCCCGGAGCCGAGGGCCCGGTGGATCGTCAATCCCTCGATGAGCGCGTCGATCTCGCGCGCGATGTCGGGGTCGAAGTGCCGCCCCAACGCTTCCTCGCTGCGGCGCATCCACTCGCTGATCAGTTCGCGGTAGGCGGGTTCGCGGGCCGCCAGGGCGTAGAGCTCGTGGGTGAGCACGACGTCGTCGCGGGTGGTGAACACGTCCGCGTGGATGATGTCGACCACGGCCAGCCGCGCTTCGTCGATGCCGTGGGCCGCCGCCAAGCGGGCTTCGAACCGGTCGATCACCGCGCCGGTGAACCGGGAGAACGCTTCGCGCAGCAGCTCGTCCATGCTGGCGAAGTGGTAGGTCATCGAACCGAGCGGCACGTCGGCGCGGGTGGCGACCTTCCGGTGCGAGGTGCCCGCGACGCCTTCGTCGGCGATGAGTCCCAGCACCGCGTCGATGATGCGCGCCCGCCGTTCCGGGTCGAACCGGCGTGGCCTCGGCGTTTCCCCCGTCACCCCAGCAGACGTTAGACGACTCGGATAGCCCCGCCCTGTCCGGGTCCCGCACGGCGGGGCGTTCCGGCGGGGGTCGGTCGACGCACCCCACCCCCGCGTTGCGTACGGTCGTACGCATCTCCTGTACGGTCGTGCACATCGCCGTCCGGGAGCTCCGCGGGCGCACGAACCCGCCTCACCGCGCTTCGCCGAGGGAACCATGACCGAACACACGGGAAGCGGTGCGCCCACGGCCCGCACCGGCACGCGCGCTCGACGCCGAGCACTGCTGGTGATCTTCTTCCTGGTCGGCGTCGGACTGGCGTCCTGGGTCACCCGCACCCCCGCCATCAGGGACGCGCTGGCCGCGTCGACGGGCGAAATGGGCCTGGTGCTGTTCGGGCTCTCGGTCGGGTCGATGACCGGGATCCTCGCCGCGGGCCCGCTGGTGCGGCGCTGCGGCACGAAACCCGTGATCGCCGTGAGCTCGGGCTTCGTGGTCGCGGGACTCGCGGTGCTCGGCGGGTTCACCGCGCTCGGCACCGCCTCCGGCGCGTTCGCCGGCCTGCTGCTGTTCGGCCTCGGCATGGGTTGCTCCGACGTCGCCCTGAACATCGAAGGGGCCGAAGTCGAACGGCTCGCCGACCGCCCGCTGCTGCCGCTGCTGCACGGCACCTACAGCGCAGGGACCGTCGTCGGCTCGCTGCTCGGATTGGCCTTCGCGCACGCCGGAATCGGCGTCGGATGGCACCTCGCGGGCGTCGCCGTGCTCGGCGCGCTCGCCACCACGGCCGCGGCACCCGCGCTGCCCGCCGGGTTCGGCCAGGAGCGCGCCGCGGCCGGGCGCGGGATCGGCGTGGCCGCCCGGCAGCAGATCGACCTGTGGACGCGACCGCGGATCGCGCTCATCGGCTGCGTCGTGCTGGGCATGGCGCTGGCCGAGGGCTCCGCGAACGACTGGCTCCCGCTGCTCATGGTCGACGCGCACGGCTTCGACCCCGCGATGGGCGCCTCGCTGTTCACCGCGTTCGCCGCCGCGATGACCGCGGGCCGGTTCGCCGGTTCCGGGCTGGTGCGCCGGTTCGGACGGGCGCCGGTCGTCCGCGCCAGTGCGCTGTGCGCGGGGATCGGCATCGCCCTGGTGATCTTCACTGGGACGCCCGCCGTCGCGGTGACCGGTGTGGTGATCTGGGGGCTCGGCACCTCGCTCGGCTTCCCGCTGGCGATCTCCGCCGCCGGGGACGGCGACGGCGACTCCACGGCCAGGGTGGGCTCGGTCGCCACGGCCGGATATCTTGCCTTCCTGGTGGGGCCGCCGATGCTCGGCTTCCTCGGTGACCACTTCGGACTCCGGTACGCCATGATCGTCGTGCTGGTGCTCGTCGGGTGCGCGGCGGCCACGGCCTCAGCGGTGCGGGCCCCCGCGCGGGACGCGAACGGAGAGGCGATGACCGATGCGTGAACCGAAGCCGTCCGAACGATCCCTGCGCCGGATCGCGGCGGTGTCCGGGTTGCTCGGAGTGCTGGCCGCGCTCCTGGTGCCGTTCCTGCCGGTCCGCTACGAGGTCACCGAGCTGCGCTGGCCGACGGCCGGGGGAACGCAGGCCGTGTCGGCGCCGCTGGCCGCCTACCAGCCGCTGCGGCTCGACTTCGACGTGCCGTGCGCGACAGCGCGCGCACTGGACGCGCGCAGTCCCGAACCGGCGGTGCTGCTGAGCACGAATCCGCCCGAAGCGGAGTACGGCACGCTGACCGGCCTGCGGCTGGAGGTGCACGACGGGACCCTGCGCTTGCTCTCGCAGGGACAGCAGCTCGGCACCGCCCCGCTGGCCGCCGGCGACTGCGCGATCAGCGTCCACTCCGACGGCACGGCCACCAACGCCGAGGTCGGCGGCGAACGGTTCGCCCACGTCCCCGGCGACGCGCGACCGCAGCTGACCGGCATCCATTCCGATGTGGACGGCGCGGTCGACGACGTCCGCGGGCTGTCCTTCTCGGCCGAGGTGGACGACCGCTACAACAGCCATCCGACCCCACTGAAGATCGCGGCCATGGCCCTCGCCGTGCTCGGCTGCGCGGTCGCGCTGTGGGCGCTGCACCGGATCGACGTGTCCGCCGGGCGCACTCCGGTTCGGCGGGCGCGCGGGCGGTGGCGGCCGACCGGGCGCGACGCCGCGGTGACCGCGGCGCTGCTGGCGTGGTGGCTGATCGGCGCGATGACCGCCGACGACGGCTACTTCCTCACCATGGCGCGCGCTCGCGACGACCTGGGGTACGTCAACGACTTCTACCGCTGGTTCTCCGGTCCCGTCGCGCCGATGGGCTGGTTCGTGGAGCTGCAGGCCCGCTGGGTGGCGTTCTCCACCGCGACGCCGTGGATCCGGTTGCCCGCGCTCGGCATGGGACTGCTGAGCTGGTTTCTGATGAGCCGGTTCGTGCTGCCCCGGCTCGGCCAGCGGGTCCGGCGCAGCCGCGCCGCCGGGTGGGCCGCGGCGGCGGTGTTCCTGGCCTGCTGGCTGCCCTACGACAACGGGCTGCGGCCGGAGCCGGTCGTGGTCGTGCTCTCCCTGCTGGCGCTGTGCGCCGTGGAGTACGCGGTCGCCACCCGCCGGCTCGCCCCCGCCGCCCTCGGGCTGCTCACCGCCGCGTTCGCGGTCGGGGTGAACCCGCACGGCATGGTCGCGGCGCTGCCGTTCCTCGCGGCGGCGAAACCGCTGCTGCTCCTGGTGCGCCGCCGCGCGGCCCGGTTCGGGTGGAGCGCCGTGCTCGCCCCGATCGCGGCGTCGGGAGTGCTGGTGCTGGTCGCGGCGTTCTCCGACCAGCCGTGGCAGGCGGTCGCCGACTCCGCCGAGGTGCGCTCGGAGATCGGCCCGTCGCAGTCCTGGTTCGAGGAGCTCAGCCGCTACGCGCTGCTGTTCGGCATGTCCCCCGACGGCTCGCTCACCCGCCGGTTCCCGGTGCTGCTGCTGGCGCTGTGCCTGGCGACCTGCACGGCGGTGCTGCTGCGCCGCGGCCGGATCCGCGGGGCCGCGCTCGGGCCGAGCAGGCGGCTGCTGACCGTCGCCGCGCTGTACTTCGTGGCGCTGGCGCTCACCCCCACGAAGCACACCCACCACTTCGGCGTCATCGCCGCGGTCGGCGGCGCGGTGGCGGCGATGACGGCGCTGGCCACCAGCAGCACCGTGCTGCGCTCCCGGCGCAACCGCGCGGTGTTCTTCGCCGGGCTGATGGTGGTGCTGGCGTTCGCGTTCACCGGCACCAACGCCTGGTGGTACGTCTCCGGGTGGGGCGTGCCGTGGTTCGACAAACCACCGTCGATCGGCGGGTACCAGTTCAGCACCGCGATGCTGGTGGTCGCGGCGGGCGCGCTCGTGCTGGCGCTGGTGGAGCACCTCAAGCTCGACGAGCGCACCCCGCCGGTCGTCGTCGAGGAGGACCGCTCGCGGGCGCTGCGGCTCGGCAGCGCGCCGCTGTCGATCGTGTGCGCGCTGCTGATGCTCGCCGAACTCGCCTCGCTGGCCAAGGCGATCCCCGAGCGCTGGGACACCTACAACCTCGCCACCGACAACGTCCGCCAGCTGGCGGGCGCGAGCTGCGGCCTGTCCGATTCGGTCCACGTCGAGAACGATCCGATCGCCGGGATGCTCACCGTCGCACCGCACCAGCCCACGACCGCCGTCCCCGACGCACCGTCCGAAGAGGACGAATCAGCCGACGAGCACCTGCGCCGGATCGACACCGGGTTCCGGCCGAACGCGCTGCCCGGTACCAAGAACCCCGACACCGGTCAACCGACCTGGACCCCGCCGCACCGCTTCGGCACCGACCGGGCCCCGGTGTGGGGCAGCCACGGTTCGCCCGACGGCACCGGGCGGCTGCGCACCCCCTGGTACGAGCTGCCGGACCGGGCGCGCAGCGGCGAGGTGCCGATCGTGGTCAGCGCGGCCGGAACCACCTCCGGCACGAACTCGCTGACCGCCGAGTTCGGCCGGGACGCCGAACGCGGTTTCGAGGTCCTGGACAGCGCGCCGCTGGCGCAGGACGGCGAGCGGCACTGGCGCGATCACCGCGTCGCGGCTCCCGCCGAGGCCACGCGGGTGCGCATCGTCGCCCGCGACCGCGCGCTCAGCGAGGACGGCTGGATGGCCGTCAGCGCCCCGCGCGCACCCCGCTTGTCGGTGATGACCGACGTCATCGGCGACGCTCCGGCCTTCGTGGAGTGGCCCGCGGCGATGGCCCACCCCTGCCTGAACGCGACCACCATCCACCACGGCATCGCCGACCTGCCCCGCTACCGGATCTCCGGCGGCGGGGACGTGCGGGGCACCGGCCAAGGCTGGTCCGCGCCGGACGCGGGTGGACCGTTCGGCTACCTCAACGTCGCCACGAGCATGACCGAACTGCCCACCTACCTGCGCAACGACATGAGCACCGACTGGGGCTCGCTCTACGCCGTGCACCCGTACGAACCCGACGCGCTGCCCGCCTCCGCCGCCGCGCACACCCGCACCGAAGACCACTGGGGCTGGTGGAGCCCCGGCCCGACGCCGAACCCGATCACCTTGCCCGGCGACGTCCCCGACTCCAACGACCGCGACGACGTCCGCCCCGGACCGGGCTGACCACGGGGAAGCCGCCGCCCTCGACGTGGCCGGGGGTGGCGGTCCGGGCGTCCTTCGGCGCGCACCACGACCGGAGACACCCGTCCGCGCGAACCGCTGCCACGACTGCCGATTCCGACACCAGCCGGGTCCGGTTCCGGAGAACGCCACCGGACTTGGATCGTGTCGTCGGCCGTGGTCCCGCTCAGCACCGGCGTGCGAACGCGCGCGGGTCGTCCACGGCTTCCCACGAGCCGGCCGGGCTCTCACACCCGATGGGCCTCGCGGGAACAGCGGCCGTTCGGCGCCGAGGGGAATCCATGTCCGCAGCGGAAACGGCGTCCTCTTCCGCGATGTGTCCATCGTGGACTCGACCGGGTCCGGACCGTACCGCGGTGACGTGCTGGTGCACCGCGACCGCATCGTCTCCCCCGGTGCCCCGGATCCGCGCGAAGCGGCCGTAGCCCAGGTGGTCGAGCGGCGGGGCCGCACGTTGATGTCCGGGCTGTGCGACGCACGGTCTTGCGCATCTCCTCCGGGCCGTCGGCGAACAAGGTGATGCTCTGGATCGGCGCGCCACCGGTCACGGCGATCTCCGGGCCGTTCGCGAGGTAGCGGGGGCCGGGGATGCGGCCCGCCTCGATGGCGCCGCGGACGACGACGTCGAGCCGCATCTTCGCCGAGGCGACGCCGAGGCACATGGTGCGGCCGAAGTCCAGGAAGCACTGCGCAGACGGTTGGTCGACGTCGGCGTGGACCAGATCAAGCTCTCCATGACCGGCGAGGAGATCACCGGCACGCAACGAGCCTAAAACACCTACTTCTCCGACGAGGAGGTCGCGGCCCGCGTCGTCGAGGCGCACCGGCGGACGACGGGAGCCGTTCGGGATGAGCCCGTGCGGGGCGCACCGCGCCGCTCAGGTCCGGCGGCGGTACGGGGTCGTGGACGAGACCTTCCGGAGACCGGAGCGTTCGAGGATCGGGCGGGAGAACTCCGTGGAGTCGCTGTTGATCAGCGTCTTCCCCAGGTCCAGCGCCGCGCGCGCCCTCGCTGCGGTCAGCGCGCGGTAGATCCCCCTGCCGCGCCATTCCGGACGGGTCGCGCCGCCCCAGATCCCGGCGAAGTCCGTTCCGCGCACCGGTTCCAGCCGCCCGACGCTGATGATCCGGTCGGCGCATTCGGCGACCCACAGCTGCATCCCGTCGTCCAGCGCGAGGCGGTGGAGCACGGCGTCGACCTGCGCGGCGGAGATCGGCACGCCGAACACCTCGTGCTCCATCTCGCTCATCGCCCGGACGTCGGCCTCCTCCGCCACCCGACGCAGCCGCACGCGTTCGGGCAGTTCCACGTCGACCGCGAGGGACCGGGCCGCACCGATCATGATCGACTCCGGTTCGTCCGGCACGAATCCGTTGTCCAGCAGGGCATCGTGCAGACCCGGCGCGTGGTCGTGCCCTCGTGCCTTCCACTCGACCTCGGTGATCGCCGGATCGGCCCGGTAGTGCGCGACGGCCTCCGCGACCAGCCGCCGGACCCCGTCGGCGTCCGCACCGCCGAGATCCCGATAGGTGACGAGACCACGCCCGCCGCCGAAGGTCAGCAACAGCAGCGGCCCGTGCCGGGCGCTGCCGAGCGCGCCGACCGCTTCGGCGTCGGTGCGCAGGTGCTCGTCGTAGGCCGCCAGCAGCGGCGCGTGGTCTTGCATGCCGCCATCTTCGGTGGCCCGTCGCCCGGAACGCCAACGCTTTTCCGGGCTCTCGCCGAGCTTCCCAGGACGCGGCGCTCAGGCGGTGGCGGCGCGGCCAGCGGCGCTCACCTCGTGCGGGTCCGGTTCCGGGGGCGGTTCCGGGCCGAGCGCACCGGTGGCAGTCCGGTCGCGGGGCGAACGGTGTTGCGGATCGTGCCGATGCCTTCGACGGTCATCTCCACCACGTCGCCGGGCCGCAGCGGCGGCGGCACGCGCTCACCGCGGCGTCCCCACAGCTCGGCGAGGCAACCGCCGTTGCCGCAGGTACCGGAGGCGAACACGTCACCGGCGCGGATCCGGCTTCCGCGAGCCGCGTAGGAGACCAGTTCCTCGAACGGCCAGCCCATGTTGGACAGCAGGTCCCTGCCCACCTCGACGCCGTTGACCGAGACCGCCATGGCGAGGGCGAGGAAACCGTCCTCGTCCCGGCGGGGCTCCAGCTCGTCGGCGGTGACCAGCCACGGGCCGAGGGTGCTCGCGGAATCCTTCCCCTTCGCCGGGCCGAGGTTCACCTCCATCTCGCGGGCCTGCAGGTCGCGCGCCGACCAGTCGTTGAAGATCGCGTATCCGAAGATCGCCGAGCGCGCTTCCTGCGGGGACAGGGATGCGCCGTCGCGGCCGAGCACGGCCGCCACCTCCAGTTCGAAGTCGAACAGCCGCGAACCGGGCGGGATCGGAACGTCGTCGTGAGCACCGATCAGCACCGCGGGGTTGGTGAAGTAGAACGTCGGCGCCCCGTACCACTCGGGTGGAACGCCACCACCGCCGGAGACGGAGGCGACCACTCCTTCGACGTGCTCCTCGAACGCCACGAAGTCCCGCACGCTCGGCGGCTCCAGCGGCGGCAGCAGCCGCACCCGTTCCACCGGCACCGCCGGGCCTTCCAGCGCGGCGGCCCCGGCGGCCAGCGCGGCGGGCAGGCCCGACCGCACCAGTCCGAGCACCGTCGCCGACTCCGGCAGCGCGTGCAGGCCGTCGGCTCCGACGACACCGGCACGCGTGGTGCCGTCGACTTCGTAACTGGCGAAGCGCATCGGTGCGGTTCTCCTCCCACGTTCCTCCGGACGGTGATCCTGGACTCCGGTCCTGGCGGGCTCACACCGGCGGAGCGATGAAGCACCCCCGGTCGGGATCGTTGAAGGACTCCTTCGCCACCAGCTCGTTCATCGCGTTGGCGGTGCCCCACTGGTCGGTGACCTCGGGCTCGCTGAAGTCGTAGACGTGCGGGTGCCAGGTGTCCTCGTCGAGCAGCTCCAGCTCGGTCGTGTACTCGATGGTGTTGCCGTGCGGATCCAGGAAGTAGGTGAACGTGTTGTCCCCCGCCAGGTGCCTACCCGGCCCCCAGATCTTGCGGTACCCCGCGCGCAGCACCCGTCCCGAACCCCGCATGTACTCGTCGAGGCCGCGCATCTCGAACGAGACGTGGTGCAGCGAGGTGTGCGGGCCGCGGGCGAGCGCCATCGAGTGGTGCTGGTCGCTGATCCGCATGAAGTGCATGACCTCGCCCATGCGCGACGAGCTGAGGGTGTCCGAGAGCGCGAACCCCAGGTGCCGCTGGTACCAGAGCCGGGTGCGCTCCAGGTCCGGCGAGTTGAGCACGACGTGCGAGAGCCGCACCGGCACCGCCTCCCGCTCCTCGATCTTGCGGTGCGCGCGGACCCGCACGTCGGCGCTGACCTCGATGGTGCGCCCGTCCACGTCGAAGAAGCGGAATCCGTAGCCACCGCCGGGAGTGTCGATCCGTCCCGGTTGCGTGATCAGCTGCACCCCGCCCGCGAGCAGCCGTTCCGCGAGCAGGTCCGCGTCGGCCGGGCTCGCGACTCCGTAGGAGACCAGGTCGAGCCGCTTCTCGTCGGCCTTGCGCAGCCGGACCACGTAGTTCTCCGGTGACCCCTCGGCCGCCAGGAACGACACGCCGGAGTCGTCGGCGACCTTCGTCAGGCCCCAGACGCCGGAGTAGAAGTCCAGTTGCTTTTCGTAGTCCGGCACGGCGAGGTCGACGTGGCGCAGGTGGGTGAGCAGCCGCTCGGTCATGGGGTTCCTCCTCGGATGGGCAGCAGTGCCGCGGCGTTCCCGCCGCGGATGGCGTCGAAGTCGGATTCGGGCAGCTCCGCCGCGCGCAGCGCGGCCAACGGGTCCTCGGTTCCCATGTCGAAGGGGAAATCGGAACCGAGCAGCACGCGGTCGGCACCTGCGACCCGGACGAGTTCTCGCAGCGCGCCGGGGTCGTGCACCAGCGAGTCGAAGTACAGGTTCCGCAGGTAGCGGCTGGGTTCACGGGCGCAGCCCGCCCGCGCGTCAGGTCGGGTGCGCCACGCGTGGTCGGCGCGGCCGAGGTGCGCGGGCAGGTAGCCGCCGCCGTGCGCCGCGATCAGCCGCAGCTCCGGATGCCGGTCCAGCACGCCGGAGAAGATCAGGTGCGACAGCGCCACCGCGTTCTCGACGGGCTGCCCCACGGAGTTGGAGAGGTACCACCGGTCCAGGCGCTCGTCGAGCGTGCAGCCGAACGGGTGCAGGAACACCAGCGCCCCGGTCCGTTCGGCCAGCGCCCAGAACTCCGCGAGTCGCGGATCCGAGAGCTCCACCGGCGGCGCGGCACCGGAACCGGGCGCGTGCGAGGAGATCTCCACCCCCGCGAGGCCCCGGGCGAGGGCGTCGCGCAGCGATCGCGACATCAGATCGGGGTGCTGCAGCGGCGCCAGTCCGAGGCCGATCAACCGGTCCGGGGCGGTCGCGCAATGCGCGGCGGTGCCCTCACCCGCCAGGCGGCACAGCTGCTCGGCAAGGCCGGGATCGGCCCACTGGTGGTAGTGCGACGGTGAGGGGCTGACCAGCTGCACGTCCACTCCGGCGGCGTCCATCGCGGCGAGCCGCCGCTCGGGGTCGGTCAACCTCGGGATCCGCTCGGCGATCATCCGGCGGTTGACCGCGAGCGCCTCCACGCCGTTGCGGCGGGCGTCGAGGTCACGCCATTCGGCGCGTTCGCGATGTCCGGCGACCACCTCGTCCAGCTCCGGCAGCAGCACGTGCGCGTGCACGTCCACTGTGGACGTGCTCACGGGTGGGCCGCCAAAGCCGGCATGGTCCGGTTCATCAGACCGGGGATGTCCGCGTCCGGATCCGAGTTCAGCAGCCACTCCCCGATCCGCACCGACGCGTCCACCACCATCCGCACCCGCGGCATCCGTCGCTCGCGGTACCCGTTCAGCAGGGCGTCGTCCCAGTCCGCGGCACCGGTCAGCAGCTCGGCGAGCACCAGGACGTCCTCCAGGGACATCGCCGCGCCTTGCGCGATCGTCGGTGGGCAGCAGTGCGCGGCGTCGCCCGCCAGCACGAACCGGCCGTGATGCCACGGGCCTTCCACGAGGTACCGCTCGAACCACGTGTAGTTGATCCGGTGCGGGTCGGTGAGCCCGGCGCCGATCTCCGGCCACGCCCCGCCGTACCCCGCCGCGAGGCGGCGCATCTCGTCCGCGTACGAGTCCGGGTCGAGGTCGGCCCGGTCCCGGTTGCGCTCCACCAGGTAGGCGTACATCGTGTCGGGCCCGGTCGGGCAGTACCCGGCGATGAAGCACGGGCCGCTGTAGGCCACATCGGTGCGTTCCACTCCTCGTGGCCGGGCGACGGCGGCCCGCCAGATCGCCATCCCCGTCGGCACCGGACGAGCTCCGATCCCGACCAGCGCCCGCGTCGGCGAGTGCACGCCTTCGGCGATGACCACCAGGTCGTACGCCCCGGACGAGCCGTCGGAGAACCCGACCTCGGCGACGTCTCCGTCTTGGCGCACCTCCACGGCCCGGGTGCCCAGCCGCACCCGCGCACCGGAGGAACGCACGGCCTCGCTCAGCAGCCGTTGCAGGTCCGGCCGCCGCATGCCGATCGTGGCGGGCAGGTCCGGCCCGCCGGTGCGGAGGCCCGTCGCGAGGTGCAGCACGGTGCCGTCGGCCGACGTGATGCCGAGCGAGTCGAACGCGTAGCCTTGGTCGATGACCCCGGGCAGCACCCCGACCTCTCGCAGGACGCGCAACGCGCTGCCCTGCAACGTGATCCCGGACCCCGAATCCGCGTTCCAGTCCGATGTGGATTCGACGAGGTCGACGTCGACGTCGCCCCTTCGCAGCAGGACTGCCAAAGCGTTCCCGGCGGTTCCGCCGCCGAGGACGAGGACGCGGCGGTGCGCGTGTCGCATGGGTCTTCCTTCCGGGTGCGGTGACTACTTGACCGCGATCGGGTTGACCGGTGAGCCGACCGCACCGGTGATGGGCAACGGTGCCGCGGTGAGCCAGAACTCGTGCACGCCGTCCGCGGCGCAGTCGGCCGCGAGCGCGTCGAGGTCCCACATCTCCCCGATGAGCAGGCCGATGTTCGGGATCGCCACCTGGTGCAGCGGCTGGAACGCGTCGTCGAACTCGTTGGGCCGCACCTCGAAGCCCCAGGTGTCGGTGGCGATCGCCGCGATCTCGGTGCGGTGCAGCCACCCCGCCGTCCCGAACGACAGCCCCGGCGCCGGCCCGCCCGCGTACTCGCCCCACCCGTCGCGCGCGCGGGCCAGCTGCCCGGTGCGGACCAGCACGATGTCGCCTCGGCCGATCGCGACGCCGTGCTCCTCGGCGGTGGCGGTGAGGTGCTCCTCGGTGATCGCGAAACCGTCGGCGAGTTCACCGCCGCCGACCACCCGGCCCACGTCCAGCAGCACACCGCGACCGGCGACGTGCGGGGCCAGGTGCTCGATGCCGGTGACCAGGTCACCGTCGGAGGTCACGACCCGTTCCGCCGGGCGCCCGTTCCACGCCTTGCCGTGGTCGAAGATGTGCCCGAGGCCGTCCCATTGCGTGGAGCACTGCAACGGCATCGCGATCACGTCGTCGGCGCCGCCGATGCCGTGCGGGAAGCCCTGGTTGCCCAGTGCCGCGTCGGTTCCGGTGTCGAGCATGGTGTGCACCGGGTTGGTGCGCCGCCGCCAGCCGCGCTGCGGGCCGTCCACGTCGAACCGCAGCGACAACGACCAGCTGGCACCTCTGCGGATCAGTCCGGCGGCTTCCCGGCGCTTCGCCTCGTCGAGGTGGTTGAGCGTGCCCAGCCGATCGTCCGGCCCCCATCGACCCCAGTTCGAACACCGTTCGGCGGCTTCGGCGATCGCCCCTTCGGGACTCGCGCGGTCGATCACGAGCCCTCCTCGGTGCAGCGCGTCCGCTGCGCTCCCAGACCGGTGATCGAGCTCTCCATGACGTCGCCGCCGCGCAGCAACCGCCCCCAGTGCATCCCGTTGCCCGCCGGACTGCCGGTGAGCAGCACGTCTCCCGGCAACAGCCGTGCCGAGGCGGAGATGTGGGCGATCAACCGCGCCACCCCGAAGATCATGTCGTCGGTGGACTCGTCCTGCATGACCCGGCCGTTGAGGCGCAACGTGATCCGCAACCGCCCGAGATCGGCGACGAACTCCGCGGGAACCAGCCACGGGCCGAGCGGGGTGAATCCGGGCGCGTTCTTCGAAGCCAGCCAATCGGTGCCGATCGCGGGCATGTCCCGGCGGAACACCGCCGCGCGATCGGTCAGGTCGTTGGCGATGGTGTACCCGGCGACGTGCGACAGCGCCTCGTCGACCGGAACCCGGTAGGCGGTCCGGCCGATCACCGCCGCCAGCTCCAGTTCCCAATCCGGCTTCGCACACCAGGAGGGCAGCGTCACGTCGTCGTGCGGGCCGGTGAGCGCGCTCGGCAGGCCGAGGAACGCGTACGGCAGGTCCTCGGCCGCCCGGTGGTCCATCACCGCCGCGATCTCCGCCCGCGCCTGCTCGGGCGTGCGCGGGTCGCCGGCGGCGCGGTGCGCCAGCTCCAGGTCGATGACGTGCTGCCGGTAGTTGGCACCGGATTGGAAGACCTGCCGCGGCTCGACCGGGGCGTGCACGCGCAGCCCCGCGAGATCTCGCCACGGCCCGGTTCGAACCCGCGCGGCCTCGTCCAGCCGCGGGCGGAGTTCGTCCCACCGCTCCAGCAGCGTCCGCACGCTCGCTGCGGGCTCGCCGAAGACGCCGCGCAGGTCGATCGCCGCCCCCTCCGGCACGACCAGAGCCGGGAACCGCTCGCCGCCCGGATCGTCGGCCGCCGACAGCGTGGCGAGCGCGAACGGCGCGTTGAACAGGGCTGACTCATCTGCGGGTTCCACGAAACCGACCTCCCGATCACCAGGAACCCAGTTTCGACGACCCGCCTCGATCCGGGAAATCGATTCTCCGGATACAGTCCATCCACGAGGTGAATACGACGGGTTGAGCAGCGAAGGACCGAAGTCCGAGGGTCACCCGCGCGTTCTCGGCCGCCTTCCCGCGAAGGCGGCCGGGGTTCCACCACCCGGCCCCCGGCACGAGAGGACCGACGACCAGTGCGGTTGGAAAGCTTGGACCTCAACCTCGTGGTGGCGCTTCGCGCGCTGCTCGAAGAGCGCAACGTCACCCGCGCCGGCAGGCGGATCGGGCTGAGCCAGCCCGCGATGAGCGCCGCGCTCTCCCGGCTGCGACGCCACTTCGGCGACGAGCTGCTCGACCGCGCCGGTGGCGGCTACGAACTCACCGCGCTGGGCCGAGTCCTGCTCGACCGCACCACGACCGCCTACGACATGCTGGACCGCGTGTTCACCAGCAGGGCCGATTTCGACCCTGCCACCGAACGGCACACGTTCACGCTGCTGGGATCCGACTACGCGATCGCCGTGTTCGGCGCCGAGCTCTCCCGCGCCGTGCACCGCGAGGCGCCCCGGGTGCACTTGAACTTCCGCCAGCCCCCGCCGGACGTCGTCGACCGCACCGGCGCGCTGCTCAGCGGCATCGATGGCCTGCTCATGCCGCACGGCATCATCAGCGATTTCCCGTCGACCGAGCTGTACGCCGACCGCTGGGTGTTCCTGGTGGCCGAGGACAACCCGGAGATCGGTGATCGGCTGGAACTCGACGACCTGGCCCGGCTGCCGTGGGTCACCTACCAGCGCACCTACGACGCGCCCGCGGTGCGCCAGCTGGGAGTGCTCGGCGTCGAACCGCACGTCGAGGTGTCGGTGGACGGATTCCAGAGCATCCCGCACCTGCTGGCCGGTACCCGCCGCGTCGCGCTGGTCCAGCAGCGGCTCGCCGAACTGGTGCGCTCGGTCGCCGCCGTGCGGGTCGTGGACGGCCCGCACGAGGCGGTACCGCTGCAGGAATCCCTGTGGTGGCATCCGGTGCACACCCACGACGCCGCACACCGCTGGCTGCGGGACAAGGCCCAGCAGATCGCCCGAGCGATGCCCGAACTGCGCTGAAGACCCTTCCCGCGCGGTCCGCATCGCGCCGGCGGCAGGGACGGCGACACCGGCGACGAACAGGCCCGCCGTCCGAGCAGGACTCGGGCGGCGGGCCTGGGTTTCGCCTGGATCAGGCGCAGAGGTCGCGGATGCGAGGGGCGACGTCCTGGGAGAAGGACTGCAGGAAGCGGGTCTGGTCCGAACCGGGGGCGTGGAAGACGAGGTGGTCGAAGCCGGCGTCGATGTACGCCTTGACCTCGGACAGCACCTCCTCCGGGTCGGAGGCCACGATCCAGCGGCTCGCCACCTGCTCGATGGGCAGGTCGTTGCCCGCCTTCTCCATCTCCTCCGGGTCGGCCAGGCTGTGCTTGAGCTCGGCAGGCAGCGACAGCGGCGCCCAGAAGCGGGTGTTCTGCAGCGCGCGGTCCCGGTCCGGGTCGTAGGAGAGCTTGATCTCGATCATCTTCTCCATGTCGGCGGCGTTCTTGCCACCGGCCTCCGCCCCGGCCTCGACGGCGGGCAGCAGCTTGTCGGTGTAGAGCTCCATGCCCTTGCCGCTGGTGCAGATGAAGCCGTCGCCGACGCGGCCCGCGTACTTGGCGACCATCGGGCCACCGGCGGCCACGTAGATCGGCACGCCGCCTTCCGGCCGGTCGTAGATCGTCGCGTTGGAGGTGCGGTAGTACTCGCCCTCGTAGCTGACCCGATCCTCCGTCCACAATGTACGGATGAGGTCGATGGCCTCGCGGAAGCGGCGGAACCGCTCCTTGAACTCCGGCCACTCGCGCGCGGTCACCGCGGTCTCGTTGAGCGCCTCACCGGTGCCGACGCCGAGCATGACACGGCCCGGGTACAGCGACCCGAGCGTGCCGAACGCCTGCGCCACCACGGCGGGCTCGTACCGGAAGGTCGGCGTGAGCACGCTGGTGCCCATCTGGATGCGCGAGGTCCGCTCCCCCACCGCGCTCATCCAGGACATCGCGAACGGCGCGTGCCCCTGGTTGTGGCGCCACGGCTGGAAGTGGTCGGAGACCATCACGCTGTCCAAGCCGTTCTCCTCGGCCTGGACGGCGAACTCCACCAGGTCGCGCGGGGCGAACTGCTCGGCGGACGCCTTGTACCCGATCTTGATGCTCATAGCTGGCTCGCTTACCTAACCCATCACCACGGTTGCGGGAACGTCGTGGCACTCGTCGTTGAACACCGCGAACAAGGATCGGCGCGCCGGCCCGCGCCTCCGCCGCGCCGAACGGCCCCGACGGGTCCGCGGCGCAGTGGGTCCGGACACCGGGCGGCCGACTGCGGGCCTCCGGCGCGGACCGGGCGGTGGGCGTGCACCGGCAACGTCACTTGTCAAACAGCCTTGTCGCACAACATATTCCGCGCACGCCCGGACACCTCGGCCGGTCGCAGGCCCGGTCGCCGCCCCGGCCGCGAGGCGGGCGCGCGGCGCCGTCGGCGGAGGTGGAACCGGGTCATAGTCGCCTTTCCGCGGCACCGGGTGCGCTTGCTCGAACAGTCGTACAGGGTCCCACGCCACCCGTTCCGACCGAGCGGCACCACTGCCCGGCCGCTATGGGAACGGTCACACCGCCCGCAAATCCATCACCGCGCGCGTCCGGGCGCACACCGGAAGTCAGCCCGGAAACGCTCCGGGACCGCTCGATTCCGCTGCGTGCCCGGCGAAGCTCCGGGCCGCGCACGCGGAACGCGGCGCGACCGCGGCGACCGGGCGAACGAATTCGTCCACCCGGCACCGCGGTCGCGCCGCGTTCGCAGCCAGTCATCGCGCGATCGCCCGCAGTCCGCGGGCGATCCGCGTCAGCTGTGGCGCTTGACCTTGTTGGACAGCACCACACCGAGGATGGTCATGCCGCCGCAGAGGACCAGGGTCAGCGACAGCGGAACCGAGGAGCCGTCGAAGGTGCCCACCAGCGCCAGCGCGCCGATCGGCAGCAGGCCGCCCGCGACGGCCGTGCCGAAGGCGATGCACAGGCCCGCCCCGGTGTAGCGGGCGTCGACCGGGAACAGCTCCGAGAGCAGCGAGGGCACCGCGCCGTTGAACGCGGCGTAGCAGATCGTGCCGACCAGCATCGCCAGCAGCATCGCGCCGAAACCGCCGCTGTCGATCAGCCACAGCGCGGGGAACGCCCACAGCACCAGGATCACGCCGGACACGATCGTCAGCCGCTCCCGGCCCCACCGGTCCGCGTTCAGCGCGCTCACCAGCGTCAGCCCCACCAGGATCACCGAGGTGATCAGCAGACCGAACTGGACGTTCACCGCGGTGAGGGCGGGCACGTACTGCTTGGTGTACGCGACCAGCCCCGTCATCAGCACGTACAGGTACGAGCACGGCGCCGACCACATCAGCGATCCCGCCAGCAGCGCCAGGCCGTTGTCCCGGAACACCGCGCGCACCGTGGGCCGCGCCGCCTTCTCGCCGCTCTCCCGCTTGGCGAGTTCCGCCAGGAACGCCGGCGTCTCCTCCAGCCTCCTGCGCAGCACCAGCCCCAGCACGATCAGCAGCGCGCTCGCCAGGAACGGCAGCCGCCACGCCCAGGACAGGAACGCCTCCTCGCTCACCCACAGGTTCACGACGAGGATCACCGCGCTGGCCAGCCCGATGCCCAGCACCGTGCCCAGCTGCACGAACGCGCCGTAGAGCGACTTGCGCTTGGGCTCCGCGTGCTCGACCGCGACCAGCACCGCGCCGCCCCACTCGCCGCCGACGGCGAGTCCCTGCAGCAGGCGGCACGCCACCAGCAGCACCGGCGCCCAGAACCCGGCCACCGCGAACGGCGGCAGCAGGCCGATGGCGACGGTCGCCCCGCCCATCATCAGCATCGAGGTCAGCAGCGCGGTGCGCCTGCCCCGGCTGTCGCCGAGCTTGCCGAACAGCACCGCCCCGAGCGGACGCATGCCGAACGCGACGGCGTGCGTGGCCAGCGCGGCCAGCGTGCCCATCCACGGCGAGGCGCCGGGGAAGAACAGCGGGCCGAACACCAAGGCCGCCATGAACGAGTAGATGATGAAGTCGAAGATCTCGATCAGCGTGCCGAGCAGGGACGAACCTGCGATCCGGGCCGCCGACAGCGGCCGACCGGTCGGTGCCGGCGATCTGTTCTCGCGCGAAGGGTGCGCGGCCGTTTCAGACATGGGGGTACCGCCCTCGTATGTGGTGTGGCAGGCGCGGGAAAGCGCGGGATCAGGCAGCGCGCAGTGCTTCGGCGAACTCGGCGGCGCTGCCGCCCGTGCCGAGCGCGAGCACGTGCTCCATGGTCGGCTGGGCGTGTTCGCCCAGGTTGTCGGTGAACTTGGCGCGGATGTCGGCTTCCGACAGCGGCCGGTCGGTGTGGCCGCGGTTGACGTCCTCGCGGCGGTGCAGGCGGCGGCCGTCGGTGAGCACGATCTCGACTTCCGCCGAGTACGCCTGCGGGAAGCGGCTGTCCGGGTCGTCGGCGATCTCCACCAGCTGCGCGAGCCGCAGGATCTCCGGGTCCGCCAGCGATTCCGGGGTGAACTCGTCGAGCGTGAGCCGGTCGCGGGCCAGGCAGGCCCCTGCGATGAACGGCAGGCTGAACTTCGCGTCGTAGTCGTCCTGCGGGCGGCGCTTGCGCTCGATCGGCTCGCACACGGCGGCGGCCGGGGTCTCGTGGATGAGGCAGCGCACCGTCTCGACTTCGCTCGCGGCGAAGCCCTCGGATTCCTTGAGCAGCAGGATCGCGTCGGCGAATGCGTGGGTGAAGTGGCAGCTCGGGTACGGCTTGACCGCGGTCGCCAGCAGTTCCCAGCGTTCCCCGAGCCCGTCGAGCGCCTCGGTGGCGTCCCACTCGGTGTCGCGCAGGTGCGTGGCGTAGAGCCCGTAGCGGCCCTCGTAGACCTCTTCCGGTCCGGGCCAGCCGACCGAGGCGAACGTGGCGGCGGTCAGCGCGCTCGTGGCCGCCCAGCCGGGGTGCAGGCGCTTCGTCCACGCGCCGTCGGCGAGGAACTCCAGGATCCCGGACGCCATCGAGCCGACGATGCGCTGCGACTCGGCGATGCCGTCGGCGGGCAGCCCGGCCAGCTTCGCCGCGGCGACCGCAGAACCGAACGCCCCGGCCAGCCCCGTCGGGTGGAAACCGGTGGCGTGGAACCCGCCGTGGGCGACGGTGCCGACGCGGGCGCTGATCTCGATGCCGAGCACGTAGGCCAGCAGCAGCTCCTCCGAGGATCGCCCGTGCTGGATGGCGGCGGCGAGGCTCACCGGCAGCGCGGTCGCCGAGACGTGCGTGATGGCGGGCAGGTGGGTGTCGTCGAAGTCCAGGCCGTGCACCAGCACGGCGTTGAGCAGCGCGGCCTCGCGCGGGGCCAGCCGGTCCGGCAGGCCCAGCACCGGCTGGTCGCCGGGTCCGAGCGCAGCGGCGGCCTTGCGGGCCCGCCGGGTGAATTCCTGGTCCACCGCGGCGAACGCGACCCCGACCGAATCGAGCGCGAGGTGCCGGGCACGCCCCAGGACCTCGTCCGGGACGTCCCGCAGCGTGATGCGCGCGGCGAATTCGCCGAGCACGTCCGCGATGGCAGGCATGGGCGCCTCCTTGCTGGCCTCGTCATTGATGACCCCGCGGATGCGCGGCGCATCCGATGCGGACAGTGTGCAATCCCACCCCATGCCCAATCAAGACAAAAGTCTGACATTTTCAGATCAGGCGATTTCCGAACCTGCCCGGGGTCGATGGACGAGCCGCGCGGCTAGTCCTCCATGCGCTCGTAGAGCGGGCGCAGGCTCAGGAGGTGTTCGCGCACCAAGGTCTCGGCGGTGTCGGCCTCGCCGCCGGCGACGGCCTCGTAGACCTTCGCGTGGTCCTCGTCGATCCCCTCCCACGCCTGCCGGGCCACCCGCTCGCGGTGCATCCGCCCGCTCAGGACCACGTTGATCGGCTGGCACATCACGTGCAGCAGCGGGTTCCCGCTGATCGACACGAGCGTGGTGTGGAAGTCCCAGTGGACGGTGAAGCCCTCCTCCGGGTCGAGGTGCCCGGTGTGCTCCACGGTGCGCCGAAGTTCGTCGAGGTCCTCGGCGGTGGCGCGTTCGGCGGCCAGCCGCGCGGCGTGCGGCTCCAGCAGCAGGCGGGCTTCGAGCAGGTTGTCGACGCTCAAGCTCCGCGAGTTGACCAGCAGTCCGAGGCTGCCGCCGAGGTTGTCGGCGATCAGGCCCGCATCCGGCGCGGCCACGAAGCTGCCGCCGGTGGCACCTCGGGTGGTGTCGATCAGGTGCTGGCTGGCGAGCTGGCGCAGCGCCTCGCGCACGGTGCTGCGGCTGACGCCGAACATCGAGCCGAGCTCGGTCTCGCTGGGCAACCGCGACCCGGAGGGCAGTGCTCCGCTGACGATCTGGTCCCGCAACTGCTCGGCGACCTGCCGGTACGCCGCCTGCACGGGACGCACCCGCAGGCGGGCGGGACCGCCTGGATCAGCCGTCATGTCGCCTCGCTCTTCCTCGGCCGGGTCCCGGTCGCACTCGCACCGATCGTGTCGCCCCAGGGTACGGGACGCCACCCATTTCCCCGAGCAACCGCGATTCTAATTGTCAGACGTATTGCGTCGCGGTCGGCGCGCGACGCATACTCCCGGAAGCTCCTGGCGCGGTCGCCACTGCCGATCCGCGCTGCGGAGCCTCGGCGACAAGCACGGAACAGGAGGTGCGGCGGTGGCCGTGCACGGAGGTCGGCAAGGGCGCTACTTCGAGGACTTCGTCGTCGGGGACGTCTACAAGCACCCGCTGGGTCGCACGATCAGCGAGGCGGACAACACCTGGTTCACCTTGCTCACGATGAACACCCATCCCGCGCACTTCGACGCGCACTACGCCTCGAAGACGCCGTTCGAGAAGGTCCTGGTCAACTCGGGCCTCACCATCGCGATGCTGCTCGGCCAGAGCGTCAGCGACATCAGCCAGCGCGCCGTCGCGAACCTGGCGATGACCAACATCCAGCTCACCCACCCCGTGTTCGTCGGCGACACCCTCTACGGCGAGTCGATCTGCACCGGCACGCGGGAGTCGAAGTCCAAGCCGTACGCGGGCCTGGTCAACGTGCACACCCGCGCGCTCAACGCCGACGGCGACCAGTGCCTGTCGTTCGACCGCACGGTGCTGATCTACAAGCGGGAGCACGCCGCCGCGATCGACTCGTTCCCCACCGCGAAGAACGGCCCGCTGTCGCTGGAGACCCACGGAGGTGAGGCATGAGCAGGCTGCCCCTGGAGGACGTGCGGATCCTGGCCGTCGAGCAGTACGGCGCCGGACCGTTCGGGTCCGTGCACCTGGCCGACCTCGGCGCGGAGATCATCAAGATCGAGGACCCGCGCTTCGGCGGCGACGTCGGCCGCCTCACCCCGCCCTACGCCGAGGACGGCGACTCGCTGTTCTTCGAGGCGTTCAACCGCAACAAGCGCTCCGTCGTGCTCGACCTCAACAGCGCCGCGGGCCGCGAGGTCTTCGAGAAGCTGGTGGCCGTCAGCGACGCGGTGTACTCGAACCTGCGCGGCGACGTGCCCGCGAAGATGGGCATCCGCTACGAGGACCTCAAGCACCTCAACCCGCGGATCGTGTGCTGCTCGCTGTCCGGCTACGGCATGACCGGGCCGCGCGCGAAGCAGCCGGGCTACGACTACATGCTGCAGGGCCTCGCGGGCTGGATGTCGGTCACCGGCGAGCCGGACGGTCCCCCGACCAAGTCCGGACTGTCCATGGTGGACTACTCGGGCGGCCTGGTGGCCGGGCTGTCGCTGCTGTCGGCGATCCACGGCGCGCGCCGCGACGGCGTGGGCTCGGACTGCGACGTGAGCCTGTACGACACGGCGATCGGCATGCTCACCTACCTCGCCACCTGGCACCTCAACGCCGGGTTCGAACCGCAGCGCACGCACCACTCGGCGCACCCGAGCCTGGTGCCGTTCCAGAACTTCCCCACCGCCGACTCGTGGATCGTGATCGGCTGCGCGAAGCAGAAGTTCTGGGAGAAGTTCGTCGAGGTGCTCGGCTCCCCCGCCTGGACCGCCGAGCAGCGGTTCGCCACGACCTCGGACCGCTACGAGAACTCCGCGGACTGCGTGCGGCTGATCGAGCAGGAACTCGCCCGCCGCGGCACCGCCGAGTGGCTGGGCCTGCTGGAGGCCGCCGGTGTCCCGTGCGCGCCGATCAACACGATTCCGCAGGCGCTGCAAGAAGAACACACCGAAGCGCGCGGTCTGGTCGTCACCACCGAGCACCCGCGATTCGGCCAGGTCAAGCAGGTCGCCTCCCCGGTGCGTGCCGGCGAGCCCCGCGCCGAGCACCAGCGAGCACCGTTCCTCGGCGAACACACGTCGTCCACTTTGGACGAACTGCTCGGGCTGGACGCGGCGGAGTTCCAGCGGTTGGCCGGCGAAGGTGCTTTCGGAGCGAAGGGAGACGCGCCGTGGATTTCGAGCTGAACGAGGACCAGGCCCAGTTCCAGCAGGTCCTGCGGGACTTCGTGAACACCGAGATCGTGCCGGTCGCCAAGGAGTACGAGCACGAGGGCCGCTACCCCACCGAGATCGTGGCGAAGATGGGCGAACTCGGCCTGTTCGGGCTGATGATCCCCGAGGAGTACGGGGGCGTCGACGCGGACTTCGTGTCGTTCACCCTCGTGTTCGAGGAGATCGCGCGCGGCTGGATGGGCGTGGCGGGCATCCTCGGCAGCCACTCGGTCTCCACCTGGATGCTCAGCAGGCACGGCACCGAAGAGCAGAAGCGCAAGTACCTGCCGGAACTGGCCACCGGCGCGCGCCGCACCGGCATCGCGCTGACCGAACCGGACGCGGGCACCGATCTGCAGGGCATCCGCACCACCGCCGAACGCGACGGCGACCACTACGTCGTCAACGGCAGCAAGATGTGGATCACCAACGCGCGCTACGCCGACCCGCTGCCGGTGCTGGTGAAGACCGATCGCAGCGCCGAACCCGCGCACAAGGGCATGAGCGTGCTGCTCATCGACGCGGACACGCCCGGTTTCACGGTCACCAAGGACATCCCGAAGCTCGGCTACAAGGGCACCGAGTCCTGCGAGGTCGTCTTCGAGGACGTGCGGGTCCCCGCGGAGAACCTGCTCGGCGGCGTCGAAGGTCGCGGCATGCAGCAGGTGCTCTCCGCGCTGGAGACGGGACGGCTCAACATCGCCGGTCGCAGCCTCGGCATCGCGCAGCGCTCCTACGACGAAGCGCTCGCCTACGCCTCCGAGCGCAAGGCGTTCGGCAAGCCCATCGCCGAGTTCCAGGCCATCCAGATCCGGATCGCGGAGATGGCCACCCAGTTGCAGGCCGCGCGACTGCTGTCCTACTGGTCTGCCAGCAAGCTCGACAGCGGCGAACGCGCCGACCTGCAGACGGGCATGGCGAAGTTGTTCGCCTCCGAGGTCGCGCTGCAGGCCGCGCAGGAGTCGATGCGGGTGCACGGCGGGTACGGCTACTCCGCCGAGTTCGAGATCGAACGGCTCTACCGCGACTCGATCCTGATGACCATCGGCGAGGGCACCAGCGACATCATGCGCACCGTCATCGCGAAATCCCTGGTGGCGGGCAAGGGGAAGGTCGGATGGTGAACCCGCGCAGCTGGCTGTTCTGCCCCGCCGACCGCCCCGACCGCCTGCGCAAGGCCGCCGGCTCAGCGGACGTCGTGGTCGCCGACCTCGAAGACGCCGTGCACGTCGACGGCAAGCGCGCCGCCCGCGAAGCCCTGCTCCCGGTGCTGGCGGAGGACCCGGACCGCGCGAGCCGGATCTGGGTGCGGATCAACAACGACGAGCACGACCTCGACGACGACTTGGCGGCGCTGCGGGGCCTCCCGGTGGCCGGGATCGTCGTGCCGAAGGCGGAATCGGCGGTGCTGCGGGAGGTTTCCTCCCGCACCGAGGTGCCGCTGCTGGCGCTGATCGAGACGGCGACCGGGCTGTGGCAGGCCAGGGAACTGGCGACCGTGGAACGGGTGCGGTCGCTGAGCCTGGGCGAGTACGACCTCGCCGACGACCTCGGCGTCGCCGCGCCGGAGGTCGACGCGGAACCGCTGCGGTGGGCGCGCTCGCGCGTGGTGGCCGCGGCAGCCGCAGCCGGGCTCGCACCACCGCCCGCTCCGGTGTCGGTGGAACTGGCCGACCCGGACTCGTACACGGCGGACACCCAGCGGCTGCAGCGGTTCGGCTTCTTCGGCCGGATGTGCATCCACCCCCAGCAGGTCGCCCGGGTCCACGACGCGATCCGCCCCGGCTCCGCCGAGGTGGCGCGGGCCCGCGAGGTCGTGCACGCCGCCGACCAGGCCGAACGGGACGGGCACGCGGTCCTGGTGGTCGACGGCCGCATGATCGACGCCCCCGTGGTGCGGCGCGCCCGGCGAGTCCTGGACCTGGCCGCGGCGGATCGGACCGAGCCCGCCTGACCCGCCCGGCGGGCCGCTGGACCACAGCGCCCCCAGACCGCGGGTGGCCGTCCTGTCCACAAGACGAGGCGGCCACCCGCCCCCAACTCGGGACCCTTCGGAGCCGAACCACGCGAAATCCCCGCTGTGCGCGGAGATTCCTCGATCCGGTCACCCGTCGGCGCGTTGTTCCAGCAGTGGGGTGAGGCGGTAGTCGACGAGGTCGCTCATGACCAGCGCGGTGTCGGTGCGCTCCACGCCGGGGATCGCGAGCACCTGGCCCGCGATGCGGTACAGGTCGTCGGTGTCGCGCGCCACGACCTGCACGAGCAGATCGGTGTGCCCGCTGATGCCCGAGACCTCCAGCACCTCGGGAATCGCGCGCAACGCGTCGGACACCGGCGTGAGCCGGGACTGGGTGACGCGGGTGGTCACGTACGCCCGCAGCGGATATCCCAGCGCCCGCGGGTCGACGCGGCGCTCGAACGAGCTCAGGGCGCCGCGTTCCTCCAGCCTGCTCACCCGGCTCTGCACCGTGTTGCGCGACAGCCCGGTCTCCTCGGCCAGGGCGCTGATCGTGGCGCGGGGCGTGCGGGTGATCGCCAGCAGCAGGCGGGCGTCCACGGCGTCGACTGAGTCCGGAGTGGGCACTCTGCTCAACTCCTTCCGAGCTCGGACAGGTCGGGCTGGGCAATCTGCTTCATTATGCGCCCCCATCTTGTGCAGAACGCAGCGAGTTGATGGGCTTTCCGTTATTCGTGCTCAAAGGTGGCGGTGGCCGCCTGGTGAGGGAGGTATTCGGTCGATGGTGGACAACGCAGTCGCCCACGAGGACGCGACGCGCGGCGGAGGTGCTCGCGAGGACGCGGCGCTCGCGGAGATCGAGCGGCGCGTCCTGTGGCTGTCCACGGCGATCATCCACGAGGCGAACCGGAACCGGCCGAACCCGTCGGGCCTGAAGGTCGGCGGGCACCAGGCGTCCTGCGCCTCGATGGTGTCGATCATGACGGCGTTGTGGTTCCACGAGCTCGGCCCGGACGACCGGGTGTCGGTGAAACCCCACGCCTCCCCCGTGCTGCACGCCATCAACTACCTCATCGGCGAGCTCGACGAGAGCTACCTGCCGACGCTGCGCGAGTTCGGCGGGCTGCAGAGCTACCCGAGCCGCTCGAAGGACCCCGACCCGGTGGACTACTCCACCGGCTCCGTCGGCATCGGGGCGACCGCGCCGATCTGGGGCGCGCTGGCTCGGCGCTACGTGCGCTCCACCACCGAACGCGGCGGCACCGGGCGCCAGTTCTCCCTCGTCGGCGACGCGGAGCTCGACGAGGGCGCGGTGTGGGAGGCGCTGCTGGACCCGTCGGTGGCCGAACTCGGCGAACTGGTCTGGATCGTCGACCTCAACCGGCAGTCCCTGGACCGGGTGGTGCCGAACATCGCCGCCGGGCGGCTGCGCGGCATGTTCGCCGCCGCGGGCTGGCAGACCCTGGAGCTCAAGTACGGGCGGCTGCTGGAGGAGCTGTTCATCCGGCCCGGCGGCGCGCAGCTGCGCGACCGCATCGACGGGATGACGAACCCCGAGTACCAGCGGCTGCTGCGCTGCGACGCCGCCCAGCTCCGCGATCGGCTGCCCGGCGACGGAGCGGACCGGGACGCGATCTCCGGCCTGCTCGCCGAACTGGACGACGCGACGCTGCTGGACGCGGCGCGCAACCTCGGCGGCCACGACCTGGGCGCGCTGCGCGACGTGTTCGGCGACATCGACGACGACCGGCCGACGGTGATCTTCGCGTACACGGTGAAGGGCCACGGCCTGCCCACCGAAGGCCACCCGCAGAACCACTCCTCGCTGCTCACCCAGGAGCAGTTCGACGAACTCGCACCGAGGCTGGGCGCCGACGTGGACCGGCCGTGGGAGCGGTTCGCCGCCGACGGCGCCGCCGGTCGGCTGTGCGCCGAGACGGGGGCGCGGCTGCGGCGGGAGAGCACCTCCAGCACGCCGCCTCCCGCGTTGCCGCAGGACATCGGCCGCACCCCGGCTGGTGCCGCGACCACGCAGGCCGCGCTGGGCCGGGTGCTGCTCGACCTCACCCGGCAGTCCCCGGAGGCCGCGCGCCGCGTCGTCACCGTGTGCCCGGACGTCAGCTCCACCACCAACCTCGGTGGCTGGGTGAACAAGGTCGGCGTGTGGTCCTCGCGGCAACGCCGCGACTGGTTCGCCGACGACGCCGAGACCATCCTGCACTGGCGCGAACAACCCACCGGCCAGCACCTCGAACTCGGCATCGCGGAGACGAACCTGGTGGGACTGCTGGGAGAACTCGGCGCCACCTGGAGCCGGTGGGGTGAGCCGCTGCTGCCGATCGGAGTGCTCTACGACCCGTTCGTGGAGCGCGCGCTGGAACCGTGGTCGTTCGGGATCTACGCGGGCGGGCAGTCGATCCTGGTCGGCACGCCCTCCGGGGTGAGCCTCGCGCCGGAGGGCGGCGCGCATCAGTCGATCAAGACGCCGTCCATCGGCCTGGAGCAGCCGGGCTGCGTGAGCTACGAACCCGCGTTCGCGCTCGACGTGGAATGGGCGCTGCTGGCTTCGCTGGCGCAGCTGGGGAAACCGGACGGCTCCTCGGCGTACCTGCGGCTGTCGACGCGGCAGGTCGACCAGACCCTGGCAGCGGTCCCGACCGATCCGGCGGCCCGCGAACGCCGCAGGCGCCAGGTCGTCGCGGGCGCGTATCCGTTGCGCAGCACGGAGAACCCGAAGTTGACCATCGCCGCGATGGGCGTGGCGGTGACCGAGGCGCTGGCCGCCGCGGACCGCCTCGGCCAGGCAGGCGTGGACACCGACGTGGTGTGCGTGACCAGTCCCGACCTGCTGTTCCGCGCGCTGCGGGCGCGGCAGGGCCGCCAGGAGGGTTCGAGCTGGATCTTGGACCAGGCGTTCCCCGCGCACCGGGCCGCGCCGCTGGTGACGGTCTGCGACGGGCATCCGCACACATTGGCCTACCTCGCCACCATCAACCAGGTCCCCGGCACGACCCTGGGTGTGACGGGCTTCGGCCAGTCCGGCTCCCCCGAGGACGTGTACCACCACCACGGCCTCGACACCGACAGCATCGTCCGCGCGGGCCTCGACCTGCTCGCTTGACGTCGGCGAGGTGAACGGCCCGTTCGTCCAGCGGAACCGGGCGAGCGAGCCGTTCACCTCAACCCGCCGGGCCGCGTTCGCAGCCAGGGGGTCTTCTCCAGCGCCGCGAGGACCGATCGCCAGGAACTCCGCAGGACCGGTCGCCGCGCGGCGGGAGCTCGCGGCAGGACACCCGGGCCGGCGCCCCCGCTGGCACGACCGAACCACCACCGCGTGACCCCGCACCGGTGAACCCGGACGTCGCACCGTGCTCGGCGTCCCGATCGTGACGACCGCTGATGGGCGGCAACTACTCGCGAAAGTGGCGAGGGGTGGGTGAGCTTCGGCGGCAGGGGGTGCGCGGAGGCGGGTGTGCGACCGGGTCGTTCGGGTCGCGCCTAAGATGCCGGGCGTGGGGTTTTCGGTGCGGTGGTTCCGGTGGGTTCCGCTGATCTTGCTGGTGCTGGGCGTGGTGGTGATGCACCACGTGCCCGCGCACTCGGCCGCACATCGAGCCCCGTCCACCGCGCACGCCGCGAGCGGCGCGGGACTCGCCGAGCACGAGATGACCGCGGCGTCCCTCGGCGCCCCGGTTGCGGTCGCCGGTGCTCCGTCGATGCCCGCGCACGATCCGCTGCACCTGTGCCTGGCGATCCTCGCCGGGCTGGCGTTGCTGCTGCTTCCCCTGCTGGGCAACGCGATCCGGCCCGTGCCGGTCCTGGCGGGTTCGGCCGCCGTCCCTGTTCGCAGCAGGCCGCGGGCGCCACCGAGCGTGCCGCGCAGGCTCGCCGAGCTGTGCGTGCTCCGGCTCTGATCCGGATCCCGATCGCCCGCTCGGGGCGATCGCGACGGACCACGCTGGAGCGACGGACGAGGAAGACATGAACAAGATCTGGACCACCGCCGTCGGCGGTGTGCTCACCGCTGCCCTCATCGCGGGCTGCGGCGCGCAGCAGGGCGGCCACGAAGGGCACGGTGCGAGCCACGGGGCGGAGCAGGAGGCGCGGCACGGCGCCGCGCCTGCCGACATCGCCTTCGCCCAAGGCATGATCCCGCACCACCAGCAGGCGCTGGACATGGCACGACTGGCCCCGCAACGGGCCGGTTCCCCCGAGGTCCGCGACCTCGCCGCCCGCATCGAAGCGGCGCAGGGACCGGAGATCACCACCCTCACCGGATGGCTGCGGAATTGGGGCGCACCGACCGGAGGCGGCGGGCACGACCACCACGGCGGGATGCCGGGAGTGATGACCGCGGACCAGCTGGCGGCGCTCGCCGCGAGCGGCGGTGCCGAGTTCGACCGGCTGTTCCTGGAACTGATGATCGCGCACCACCAGGGCGCCGTGGAGATGGCCCGGACCGAACTCGCCGAGGGCACCGACCCGGCGGCGAGGGAGCTGGCGACCTCCATCACCACCGCCCAGCAGTCCGAGATCGAGGAGATGAACGGCCTGCTGGCGCGTCGCTGATCGCGAGGTGCGGGGCTCGCCCGGCGCGGGCCCCGCACGATCACCGCTCACCCCTTGGCGAAGTAGACGGCGGTCATCACGACCGCGATGGTCAGCACGGTGCCGCGCAGCACCGGAGCGGGGAGCGTGCGCGCCCAGCGCGCCCCGGCGTACCCGCCCGTCGCCGCGCCGACCAGGACCGCCGCGACCTGCACCGGATAGTTCAGGACGTCCGAGGCGATCAGGAAGAACCCGGTCGCGGTGGCGTAGATGGCGGCGAGCTGCACGATGCGCGCGGAGTTCCCGGCCGCCGGGTCGATGCCGAGGCCGGCGTTCCACAGCGCCAGCATCAGGATCCCGACCGCGCCACCGAAGTAGCCGCCGTAGCCCGCCAGCACGAACTGTCCGATCAGGACACCCCACGCGCCCAACCGGACCGACCGCCCGATCGCGGCTGTCAGCAGGCGCGACAGCGAGCGGCCGAACGCGAGGACGACGGTGGCGAACGCGAGCAGCCACGGCACCGCCGCGTCGAACGCGGCGGCGGGCAGCACCAGCAGCAGCGCCGCACCGACCGCGCTGCCCAGCAGGCTCGCCGCCGTCAACGCACCCCTGGGCGGAGCCCCGACCTGCACGATGTCGCCCCGGTAGGCCCAGGCCCCGGCGAGCGCGCCGGGCAGCAGCGCCACGGTCGACGACGCGTTGGCGGCCACGGGCGGCAACCCGGCGGCGACCAGCGCGGGCAGCGCGATGAACTTGCCGCCGCCACCGACGGCGTTCAACGCGCCGGCCGCGACACCGGCGAACAACAGGGCGATGGTCTGCAACATGAATCCCAGCATCCGGTTCGGATGTTCGGAAAAGCAATCCATCCCGATGCGACGTTTCTCGCCGCAGCGACTTCACCGGAACCGCCCTCCCAGTTTCGGAGACATGTCCGCAGCTGCTCGCCGAAGGCGCGGGCGACCGCCCCGCCCCTCCCCCGCGAACCGCGCCGCGAACCCATAGACGCCGATCCACCTGCGAACATCCGCTCAACCCCAGTCGAGCGGACGAGCACTCGCGGAACGGTCCGCCACGATTCCGCCGACCGGAACCGGCACTCCTGAACGACTTCGATCAATCGATTCCAGAGCTGAATCGCAGCGATGAAAAGTGTTGGACCACGCCCGAAACCGGTCGAATACTGGGTGAGCGATCCGCCCCTTTCCACCCGTGACCGGAATTTCGGAGGGATGCCGACATGCCGTCCACCGATGTGGCCCACCTGCTGCGGGGGTTCGGAATCCGCGCCCTCCTGCTCGGGCTCCTGCTCGGGGTCACGGGAGCACCGCTGGCGGCGCTGGTCGTGCTGCTCGCGGGCACCGGCCTGCTCGCCTGGTCCGGCGCGGCGTTCCCGGCGGTCAGCCGAGGAGGTGCTGGAGCAGCGCCCGAGCCGCCGGGTTGGCAGGTTCCGGCGACCGGCCGACCAGGTGGATCGGCCTGGTGATGCTCGGCCCCTCGATCCGCGCGTGGGGCAGCCCGGATCGTTCGGCGATCGCGTCGGGCACGATGCTCACCCCGAGCCCCGCCGCGACCAGGTCGACCAGCAGCGGGATGTGCGTCGCCTCGCACACCCGGTTGAGCCGGACGCCGGCCTCGGTGCAGCTGCGCTCGATCAGCGCCTGCAATCCGCTGCCGCTGAACTCCACGAACGGTTCGCCGTCGCATTCGGCCAGCCGCACCCGGCGCCGGTCGGCCAGCCGATGTCCCGGATGGCTCAGCAGCACCATGCGCTGGCTCCACTCGCGGAAGCCGACCAGGTCCGCCACCGGCTTCCCATCACCCGCCAGGTAGGCCAGGTCCAGCTCACCGGCACCGACGGCGTCCACCAGCTCCGGCGCGATCCCCTCCCGCACGCAGATGCGCACACCGGGGTGGTGCTGCCGGAATTCGCCCAGTTCGGCGGGGAGGTCGACCACGGTGAGGGTCTGGATGGTGCCGACCGAGACGCGACCGCGGGACAAGCCCGCGACGGCGGACACCTCGCCCCGCGCGACGACGACGTCGGCGGCGATCCGCTGCGCCACCGGCAGCAGCGCGCGGCCCGCTTCGGTCAGCAGCACCCGGCGGGTCGTGCGCTCGAACAACTGCGCGCCCAGCGCGATCTCCAGCTTGCGGATCGAGGCGCTCAGCGCGGACTGGACGACGTGCGTTTCGCGGGCCGCGCCGGTGAAACTGCCCTGTCGCGCCACCGCGAGGAAATGGTCCAGCTGCCGCAACTCCATCCGGCCACGGTAGTCCCCGGCCCCGAGCGCGACCGTGATGCGCAGGACGTGTTCGAGCTCCTTCCACCGCACGATCGAAGATTCGCCCACCGCGCGTTCCCGGCGCGCCCCGCCCACCAGGAGAACGCCGAGCCCCCACCGAAGATCACTCGGATAGAGCTGCGAACAGCAGGATCGTCGTCGGGGTCTGCCAGTACCGTCGACGTCATGGACGACACGCGCGCGGAACGGGTCCTCGTCGTCGGAATGGGCGTCAGCGGAATCGCCACCGCCGCGCGGTTGCGCGACGCGGGATGGCGGCCCGTTCTCGTCGAACGGGCCGCGGCACGGCGATCAGGCGGCTACTTCGTCGCGCTGTTCGGTGCGGGGGCAGCCGCCGCCGAACGGCTGGGCGTCCTCGGTTCCCTGCACGACCGCTCCGCGACGAAGCAGCACCTCGACATCGATCGCCGCAACCGCCGGCGCTCCGGGCTGTCGTTCAGCGACATCCCCGGCAGACCATGGCTGATGACGCGCGGCGACGTCGAACGGGCCGTGTTCGCGAGGCTCCAATCCGACGTGGAGATCCGCTACTCGACCGTGCCGACCGCCATCGAGCAGGACGACGACGGGGTCGACGTGACGTTGCTCGACACCGCCTCGAGCACCTCGACCCGCGAACGGTTCGACCTGGTCGTCGGGGCGGACGGGGTGCGCTCCACGGTCCGCTCGCTCGTCTTCGGCCCGCACGCCGACCACCTGAAGCGGCAGCACCACATGATCGCGGCGTTCCAGCACCCCGGCACCCCGCCGGGCTTGGAGGAGGGTCAGGGCGCCACCCTGCTCGAACCGGGCCGGTCGTTGTGGGTGTTCGCGTTCTCCGATCACCCCCCGACCATCCTGCTGTCCTACCGAACCGACGACGTGGACGCCGAATTCACCCGGCCACCGGCCGAGAGCGTGCGGGCCGCGTTCGGGCCGGAGCCGCTGGGCGCGATGCTCGACGATGTCGTCACCGCGCTGGAGAACAGCGACGAAGCGCTGTTCGACTCCGTCGAGGAAGTGCACCTGGACGCGTGGCACCGGGGTCGCGTCGTGCTCATCGGGGACGCGGCCTGGTGCGTCACCCTCTACGCGGGGATGGGCGTCTCGGCGGGACTCGCCGGAGCGGACGTGCTCCCCGCCGCGCTCGAACGGCACCCCGGCGATCTGGACACCGCGCTCGGCGAGTGGGAACGGGTGCTGCGGCCCTACATCGACGGTTACCAGGCCAGCGCTCCCGCGCAGCGCAAGATCTTCGTGATGGACGGCCGGTGGGAGATCCGGCTGCGCCGGATGGTGCCGAAGCTGGTCAGGACCCGGCTCGGCAGGCGCCTGGTGGAACGGCTGATGCCGAACATGGACGCGGCGGAGGCCGGCAAGGCCGTCGACATCGTCGGCGCGGCGTTGGAAGCCCTGCACGGCAAGGAATCCCGCTGAGAGCCCGTCCGCGAACTCGGTCTGCGCAGCGGGTCGGGTGGCGGGTTCTCTGCGGCTTCCTCGCTGCGGGATCATTTCTCCCAGTGCCTCCGCCACGAGGAAAAACGCTGTCCTCCCGAGGAATCCGCTGAGAACCCGCCGGTGGTCGACTTGCTCGGGCTGGTCGCCGCTCAACGGCTCCGCCGCTGACAAGGCGCAGGACGAGAACGTTGCTCACCTGAAAACGACACGTTCACAGGCGGGCTGCGATGTTCCACCGACGCGGCTCACCCCGAGAACGCGAGGGCCTCCTCGGTGTCGTCCCGTTCGTAGAGGCGCCACACGGGCACGCGCACCGCCGAACGCACTCCCCGCTCCGGATCGAGCAGGTCCCGCTTGCGCAGCATCCGGTGCAGGTGCTCACCGGGATCGACGCCCGCGGCTGGGCCGCGGTCGAGCAGCACCGACAGCGGAACCCCGCCGTGCGACACCGACGCGTCCACGCGATGCCCGTTGAGCACCTGGTTCAGCTGCACCGCGGCGCCGGGCACGAGGTCGTACAGGCGCTGCTGGTGCTCGTCCGGGTCCTGGGTGGCGTGCCCGCGGCGCGCCGCGGCGGCGAGTTCGCCGCCGACTCCGGCGCGGGCGCTCCAGTACTCGACGTGCCCGGCCACGATCAGCTGCGAGCGGGCGCGGGTGATCGCGACGTTCCACAGGTTGCGCTGCTTCTCCAGCCACCGCACCGATTTCTCCTCGATGCCCGGAGCCGCGACCGGCGAGAACACGATCACGTCGCACTCGCCGCCCTGGAACGCGTGCACGGTGTCCACCTTGATCCGCGGGTCCCCGGCCAGCCGCCGGTCCAGCAGCCGCTGCTGCGGGCGGAACGGCGTCACCACGCCGATCGTGGCGTCCTCCGGCAGCGAGCGCCGCAACGTCGCCACGATCCGCACCACGGCGGCGGCCTCTTCCGCGTTCTGCCACGTACCGCCCGCTTCCGGGGTGGCCGCGCGGCCGGGGACGTGGTGCCACTCCAGGGCCGGTCGCTCCATCGCGGGCCTGCCGCGGACGTCGGTGAGCACCGCCAGCTCCCCGTCGTAGAACAGCCGGTTGGCCGTGTCCGCGATGCGCGGGTGGCAGCGGTAGTGCTCGTCGAGCAGCAGCGCGCCGCCGGTGGCGCGTTCGGCGGCGTGGAACGCGGAGTGCCGCACGAACGTCAGCGACCGGCGTTCCAGCCAGTCCGCCCGGACCCCGACTTCGCGGCGGACACCGGCTTCCACGGGCGGATCGAGCTTCGCGATGTGCTTGAGCTGCATGACGTCCCCGATCACCACCGCCCGCCGCGCCCGGAACAGCAGCGGCAGCACCGGCGCGATGCCGCACTGGCTCGCCTCGTCGATGACGACCAGGTCGAACAGGCCGGGTTTCAGCGGGAAGCGGTTCGCGGACTGGCAGGTGACCGCCCAGCCCCGCACGTGCTCCAGCACGGCCTGCATCTCCGGGCGGTCGAAGGAACCTTGCCGCTCCAGCAGGGCGCGGATCGCGCGGCGTCCTTCGAGCGCGGTGTCGCGCACCGCGGTGCGCAGCACCGTCGCGGATGCTTCCCGCGCCGAGTCCGCCGCCGCCCGCAGCGACTCGGCGAGCCGCTGGTCGTCCGGACGGCCCCGCAGCAGCGCCCGCCGGTCTCGCCACACCTGTTCGGCCTCGGCGAACTCGGCGACCCGGCGGCAGATCGCGGCGGGCTCGGAATCGGCGCAGTCGTGCGGATCGATGCGCATCGCGCGTACCACGAGGGAACGCCGCCACCCCGCGAACACCCACGCGGTCGCCGCGGCGGTCGCCCGCCGCGCCCACCGCCGAGGCCGCTGCCCCAGCAGCTCCACCAGTTCCGCCTCGGTGCGGCCGAGCGCCTCCGCCGCTTCGTGCCGGGTGGCGCCCGCCGCCCGCAGTTCGCCGTCGATGCGGCCGATGGCGCCGAGGTCCCGGCGGGCTCGGGTGGCCTGCCGGTCGGCTGCGGCGAGTTCGGCGATGGCCGCCGCGCGCCCCGGTTCCTCCGGTCCGTCGGCGGCGAGCAGGCGCAACGAATCCGCTTCCCGCTCCCGGTTCGCGCGGGAACCGGTGCGCACCAGCGCGCCAGGCTGCACCTGCTCGCAGCGGTGCCACACCTCGTCGACGGCCTTGTTGTTCGTCGACGCCACCAGCACCCGCTGCCCGTCGGCGACGGCGGTGGCGACGATGTTCGCGACGAGCTGGCTCTTGCCGGTGCCGGGCGGGCCGGTGACGGTGCTGAGCCGCCGCGTCATCGCCCCCAGCAGCGCTTCCCGCTGCCGGTCGTTCAACGACCACGGCGCGACGACCCGCGGCTGCTCCACGGCCGCGGCGGTGTCGCCGTCGAGCAGCGCGCCGAGCGCGGTGTCCCGGATCCTGCCCGGCTGTTCCGCGATGGCCGCGAGGTCCTTGAGCACTCCGGCGTCGGCCTTGCCGCCTTGCGGCACCGCCAGCAGCACCGCCGCGTTGCGCGCGCCCTCCCCCGGCGACCGGTCGTCCAATGCCTCGTCGAGCGAGTCCGGCACCAGTTCGGCGTTGTTCTGCCACCGGTAGGTCTCCCGCAGCAGCGCCAGCACGTCGGCGGCCATCCGCGGGCGCTGCCCGCCCTGCCAGTTCGGTTCGAAGCTCTCCGCGAGCACTTCGGCCTCTTCGGTGCCGAGCTTCTTCTTCGCCAGTCCCGGATGCGGCAGCACCGGGCCCGCGGGACGCAGCCGCCGCTCCCCGGTCCCGGTGTCGACGAGTTCGACCCGTCGCACCAGCAACGGCGCGAACTCCGGGCCGGAGCCGCGGCGGCGGTCGTGCAGCACGACCGCCGGATATCCCGCCCACAACTCGGCGCCCTGCCGTTCGGCTTCGTCGAGGAACTTCTCGGCCTCCGGCGGGACGGGCGCGCAGCCATCGTCGTCGAGCTCACCGCACAGGAACCGCTCCTGGCCGGGCAGCATCGCGTACTGCTCGCCTTCGGCGCGGACCGGGATGAGCCCCGTCTCCGGGGCTGCGGCCAGCAGGCATCGGCGGTGGTAGTCGAGCAGCGCCTCCCGGCCCGGTGCCGCCTTCGGCGGGGCCGGCGCCGGGCCTTCGGCGGTGGGGCCCGCAGGCTGCGCGGCGAGCGGTTCCAGCACCGGTGCCGCTCCTCGGGGGCAACGCGCCAGCACGATGCGGTCGTCGACGCCGATCGAGGAGCTCACCGGGACCTGGCCGCCGTCCTCGCGCATCCGCTGGTTGACGTAGCCGAAGAGGTCGGCGACGGTGACCACTCCACTGCCGTCGTGACCGACCTTGCCGGTGCGCAACGCCTCCACCAGCCGCCCCGTGAACGCCGACGGTTCCCCGTCCGCGCCCGCCACGGCTGGTTCGCGGGCGCGTGCGGAACCGATCACGTACACGCCGCGGCTGGTCAGCGGCGACGGCCGCTTCCGGGCGGACCGGGTGTTCTTCAGCGGCTTGTGCTTCGTCTCGAAACCGAGCGCGAATCCGCCGCTGGCGCAGGAATCCAGGATCGCGACCTTGTGCGGCGAGCGGCACGCCTCCAGCTGCTCGTTGATGAAACCTGCCCCGACCCCGGTGCCCGCGATGTCGTCGAGGTTCGTGTCCGTCGCGAGGATGACGTACTCCCCGTCGATCGCGACCATCCGCTCGCCGTGGCCGGTGATGTAGAGCAGCGCGAGCTCGTCCGGGCCGCAGTCCTCCAGGAACCCGGCGATCTCCGCGCGCATGTCGTCGGCGGTCGGGTCGTGCACGACGCGAACGGGCTGGAATCCGCCGATCTGCCGGTGCTCCAGGACTTGCCGCAGCCGCCCGGTGTCGGTGCGGCTGGAGGGCAGCGCCTCGATGCGCTCGTCGCGGTGGTGGCCGGTGCCGATCAGCAGCGCGCGCCGGCGCTGCGGGCGGGTCACGCTTCGCCCCGCAGGTCACGCGGCAGCGACTTCACCAGCTCCGCGCACTCGTCCGGGCGCCCGGCCAGGCACATCGACCGGCCGCCGAGCGTCAGCTCCACGCGGCGGGTGCGCTCGCGAGCGCACCAGGAGCTGATCGAGGACAGCAGCATCGAGGCGCTCGCCGAGCCGGCCGCTCCCAGCGATGCCCACAGCAGCAGGTCGGTGGCAGTCCCGCCCTTGTACCCGCCGCCGTGCGGTTCCTGCTCGGCCACGAGGGAGACCTGCACTCCCAGCGAATCGCGGAGGTCGTCGCGCAGCGAACGCACCAGACGCTCTTCGCGCATCGGGTCGTCCGCTGCCGCCACCCTGATCCAGAAGACCGTCGAGCCGTCCGCCATACCGCCCTCTCCAGCTGAATTCGCCCAGATCGCCGCAGAGCCTAGAAGATTCCGCGGCGAATTCGGGCCGATTCGTGGAGATCGCACCCCGACAGCGCAGAACTGAGATGATCTCAGAACTGCGCGCGGGGAAATCCCGCACTAGTGCGGGATCAATGCTCCATCCGGGGACGTGCGGTGCGCAGGTGGAACGCCGCGCTGGACGGGTGGGCGTTTTCCGGCAACAAATGATCCACCCGATCACCGGGTTCGAATCCCGCGGACCGCAGCAGATTCTCCGCCTTGGCCGCGGTGAGCCCGGCCCAGTTCGGAGTGGCCCGGCCGATCTTCGCGTAGTCGCGCACGATCTTCGCCAAATAGCCGTGATCCGCGCCGGGCCGCAGCGAAGCCAGCACGCGGCGGGCGTCGAGGCCCCAGGTGTGCCACACGCCGTCGGCGAGCAGCAGCGCCCCACCCGGCGCCAGCACGTCCCGCCACGCCCGCAACGCCCGCACCGGGTCCGGCAGCGTCCACAGCACGTAGCGTGCGCTGACCAGGTCGAAACCTCCCGCCCCCGCCACGTCGCGCACGTCGTGGCCGCCGTGACCGGCGAAGTCGATCTCGACGCCGCGCCGCCGCGCCTCCTCCCGCGCGTAGCCCAGCATCGCGGGGGAGGGGTCGACGGCCGTGACCTCGTGCCCGAGCTCCGCGAGCAGCGTGCTCAGGAATCCGGTGCCGGTCCCCACGTCGAGCACCCGCAGCGGGTCCACCCGCTCCGGGAACGCCGCGTGCAGCGCCTTGTCGCAGACCGCCCGCCACGCCTCGCGCTTGTCCTGCGCGTAGCGCTCGTAGAAGTCGTTGTAGGCCGCGGCCCGCGCCGTCCAGTTGTCGCGGACGGCTTCGATCGCACGGTCGGTCACGAGCTGGTTCCTTTCGCCGGGTCCCGCCAGCCTGAACGCTCTCGCCAGTCATGTGCAACAGCGCCTCCCCCGCTCGACGCAGGTCACACCCCCTCGGCCGCGAGCGGTGCGCCGCCTCACCCGGTGAACCGCGAGCCGCCGCGACTCCGGTGGAACCCGAACCGCGGTTCCCGAGTCCCAGGGAGCGGGCCGGTAACGTGCACGGCCGACTCCGCCGGGAACGGCGGTGCGATGAGAACTGGGGACGACATGAGCACTCGACGAACCGTGGCCGCGCTGGCCGCGCTCACGACGGTCGCGCTGGGGGCGCCCGCCCACGCCGCCGGGCAGGACGTTCCGGCGCCGCTGGCAGGAGCGAGCAACCCCGTGTACTTCGTGCACGGCTACGACGGCGACGGCGCGCGGAACTGCGAGGACGCCTGGGGCGACGCGATCAAGCACTTCAGCGAGAAGGGCTGGAACAAGGGATCGCTCAAGACCGTCGGCTACTACGAGGGCGACACCGCGTGCGACACCGACGTCGCCTCCGCCACCAACGGCACCCGCATCAAGGACATCGCGGCGAAGTTCGCGCACCAGATCTACGACCAGCACACCAGCAAGGGCGAGTCGATCGACGTCGTCGCGCACTCGATGGGCGGCCTCGTCACCCGCGTCGCGCTGCTCGGCTCCGCGCAGGGCTGGGAAGGGTTCCCGAAGGCGAAGCTCAAGGTCGGCGACGTCGTCACCCTCGGCACCCCGCACCAGGGCGTGAAGTGCGGGACCGACTGCCCGACCGACGCCCAGTGGCGCTCCATGCACCCGGACTCGGAGTTCATGAAGGTGCTGCACGCGCCGGAGAACCGGCTCAGCGAGAGCTGGGCCGACGGCACCGACTGGAGCTTCGCGAGCTCCGACCAGGACGGCACCGTCTCCGGTGACTCGGCGATCGACGAGGGCCACCACGCCGACCACAAGTTCCGGTACCTCGCGGGCAATTCCCCCGCGGTGACGCACTCCGGGATCCGCACCATCACCAGCGGTGATCACGACCTGCGGTACTGGCACGCGAGCGACGGCCAGTCGCACGACACCGCCCAGGGCTGGGCCCCGGTGGAGACCGCCTTCCACGCCGTGCACGACGACGGCGACTGGTGAGCGACCGCGGCGTGGCCCATCCGGGAGCCACGCCGCACTCCGCTGCCCCGAATCCTGCCCGTTCGGACCTTCCGACGCGGCACCCGCTGACCGAGGGTGTCGGTGAGATCGATCGGAGGGCTGCCGATGCGCGCAGACCGGGAACGGAACGCGGAGGAACCGGCGAAGGCGGCGCGATCCGCCACCCGGCATCGGGAGAACCCCTCGTCTCCCCGCGATGTGCTGCAGGCTCCGGGCATCGCCTCCGCGGCCGACGTCCTGCGCCTGCAGCACATCGCGGGCAACCGCGCCGTGTCCCGCACGCTCCAGCGCAGCCCGCAGGACGAGCGAACGGACGCCGGTAGCGGTCGCGGCACGATCGTGAGCCGGCCCGGAGGTCGTCTCCACGCGCTGACTCCCGACGTGGCCGAAGCCATCCCCGTCAAGAACGCCCTGCTGAAGCGGCTGACCGACGGGCCGGTGTTCAGCGACGCCGAAATCGCGGACCTCAAGGCGCAGGGCCGGAGCTGGCTCAACGCGATCGGAACCGGTCGCTACGAGGACGCCGTCGCCTACTCCGCCGCGGGGAAGTACTACGACTGGCTGAAGCTGGCACCCGGCAAGCGGCTGCTCATCGCCACCGTCGAATGGCGGGAGCGGAAGGGGCGCACCGAGAAGAGCCCGGCCTTCACGCTGGGCAGGCACCTGGACCTGCGCGGCGGCGCCGTGCCCGAGGACGAGCGCGACTCGGTCACCGAGGCACGCGACGCGCAGATCCGCGAGGCGTTCGTCGACACCCTCGCCCCGCCGTTCGAGGACTCGGTACCGGACTCCGAGGCCCACCGGAAGAACGCCCGGGCCAACACGATCCTCACCAACGTCTTCCTGATCCTGCAGAACGGTTTGAAGGTGTACGACCCCGATGCGGAAGCGCACGTCGACTTCACCGACGGCGACGTCGCCAGGGCCCTCGCGCACGGCGGCCGGGTCAACATCCGGATACCGGCCCTGGGTGAAGCGGACTCCCCCACCGCCCTCCCGGATTGGCTCGGCGTCACCGAGAACGGCAAGAACCCGAACAAAGCTGAGAAGCGCTCTTTCGCCACGCACCACATGTCCATCGACGGGGACAAGTTCGAGGAACAGGGCGGCATGTCCGCGTCGTTGCGCAACGTGTTCCCGTTCAACAGCGCCGAGGGGGTCAAGCTGTGGGGACTGCCGCTGGCGGCCGACGGCATGGGCGGTCACGACTTCAACGGCGACGTGATCCTCCCCGACAACGGGCACGGCCACATGCTGCTGGTGTTCACCCCGCCACGGCGAGACCGGGACGGAGCGCTGGAGGTCGGCATCGAAACGGTCGGGCCGGGCGGCCCCAGCCCCGTCGGCCACACGCACAACATCCTGTCGACGGAGGCCACCGCGAACCCCGAATCCAGCTTCTACGGCCACAAGAAGGACAAGATCGGCGGCGGCAAGCTGAAGGACAACCAGCGCTACGTCGCCTTGGCCGAACTCAGCAACGGCGGCGACTGGCAGAAGTTCCTCGACGAGCTGCAAACCGACTGGGCGGACCGCTTGCACGCCGCCGGCGACGATCTCAACGCACGCCGAGCGTTGTACGGCCAGCTGGTCGGGAGGCGCGAGGGCCGGTTCACGCCGCCGGCGGGTGCTCCGCCCGCGCCTCAGCGAGCAAAGTGGTGATCGCGGCCATGATCCGATCGGTGGCCTCCCGCAGCACCGCGGCGGTGAGCGGCTTTCCCCTGAGGTCGTCGAGCGGCACGGCAGGACCTGCCGTGAGGTCGATCGGGGTGCGGCGGAACAACCTCGGCAACCGACCGCGCGGCAGCAGGTGGTGCGTGCCCCAGTTCGCGAGCGGGATCACCGGAACTCCGGTGGTGAGCGCGACCCGCGCGATGCCGTTCTTGCCGCGCGTCGGCCAGTGCTCCGGGTGGTCGGAGAACGTGGCCTCGGGGAAGAACAGCACGCACTCGCCGCCCTCGGCGGCCTCGACCGCGTCCTGGTAGGCGTCCTGCGCCCGGGCGGTGCCGCGGTGCACCGGGATGTGGCCGCCGGAACGCATCACCCTGCCCACCAGCGGCATCCGCCACAGGTCGTCGCGCGCCAGGTAGCGCGGGACGCGGCCGGCGGCGAGGCAGAACGCGGTCACCGTGATCGGGTCGGCGAACGACAGGTGGTTCGAGGCCACCAGCACCCCACCCCGCTCCGGCAGGCTCCCGCGGAACCGCAACCGGGAGCTGAGCACCAGCACCGGCCACAGCACGTCGATCGCCAACCCGAACCAGAACCCCCGCCCGCGCCGAGGAAACCGCCTGGTCAACCGCATCGTCCCGGCCACGTGGGGACCGCTCGCCTCGCTCTGCACAACCCCCATTCGTAGCCGACGCCCCCAACGGCCGGTCACCCCACCCACCACAGGTGAACGGCCCCTCCGCCCAATCCCGTTGGACGAACGGTCCGCTCACCCCGAACACTCCCCAAGTGAACGGCCCCTCCGCCCAAACCCGTTGGACCAACGGTCCGCTCAC
>NZ_JAPFGB010000020.1 GCF_026241095.1 Saccharopolyspora sp. NFXS83
GAGCCACTCGGGAAAAAGATCCCGCAGCGAGGAAGCCGCTGAGGTTCCGCCACCCGACCACCAAAGCAGAACGAGCCGAAATCTCAATCAGGCAAACCAGCACATTCGCGACAAGGGCAGTGGGGGCAGTCCAGGGAGTGCAGGTACCGCGGAGCCCCTGCCGTCTTGTCGCACAGCAGGCAGGTGAGGTCGCCGTCGTCGGCGATGATCTCCTCGTAGGGCACGGGCGTCATCCGGTCGCTGGAGTCGATGCGCTTGTGCGGGGCGCCGACCGCGACGATGAGGTGGTCGGTGATCGCGCCGACCGCGTGCGGCACGGACCCTTCGACGAGGAACGTCTGCCCCGCCTGCGTCTCGTGGATCCGGCCGCCGTAGGTGATGGTGCCGACCCCGGCGACCACCGTGAGCACGTGGTGCCCGGGGTGGGTGTGCGGCACGAATCCTTGGCCCGCGGGCAACCGGATGAGGTCGGCGCCGATCTCGCCGTTGGTGGCGAGTTCCCGGCCGCTGGCCGAGGCGGTGCCGTGCAGCGGGACGTCGAGCCCGCCGTGGTCCACGCGCAGGTCGGTGTGGTCGTCGGTGATGGAGTTCTTCGCCCAGGTGGCGATCTCCAAGGGATGGTCGTCGCGCCGTGCCATGCTCACTCCTCCTGAGTCGGGCGGGCCCAGATGACGCCGCCGAGATCGTGCCGTCCGGCACGCAGCACGGAGCAGCCGACGAGGGCATGTCCGTCGTGCCGGAGCCGGCGCAGCCTGCTCCACCGGTTCACGCGGTGGCCGGTCCCGCCGCCGGTGAGGAACGTCCACACCGGACCGAGCGCCCAGGGCGCCCGACCGGTGGTGGTTCCGGTCGCGTGCGGCAGCACCAGCAACCGCCCGTCTTCGATGGTCGTCTCCTCGCCGAACGGGACGGCCACGGCGGGAGCGCCTTCGGCCGCCGCCACTTCCGCGGCGAGTTCGACGTGGGCCGCCAGCGGCCAGGCCGCGGCGAGCTTCGCGCGCCACACTGATTTCGCCGCCGCCAGTTCCGCGCTCTCGGGGCTCGTCCAGTGCTCGCGGACGAAGTCGACCGCTGCGAACGCCACGTCGTCCTCGGCCGTCGCGGTCGGCGGGGCGAGCGCTGCGAGCGCTTGGAGTTCGTCGGATCCGGGCGCGTCGGCGTGCATCCGGCGGGCGGCGAGGGCGGCGTGCTCCAGCAGCCGCTCGTACCGCCCGGGGGCCAGCCGCCGGGCGGCCAGCGACGCGCCCATCTTCGACCGCTGCGGCTTTCCCGTTGCGGTGGCGCGGAATCCGCCGAACCGCAGCACCGCCGGGCGCAGCGCGGTCCGCTCGCAGAGGTCTTGGACCACGCCCACTTCCGCGTCGTCGGTGACCAGGCCGATCTCCTGGCCCAGCGCGGGTTCGGCGACGCCGACGGCGGCGAAGCGACCGGTGAGGCCGTCGGCGCGCCAGCCGCGTTCGACCTCCAGCGGGTAGTGCTTCTCGCCGCCCCGGTTGATCCGCTCCTTGGTGCGCCCGTGCAGCACGAGCAGCCCGTCGCGCAGGTCGCCCAGGTCGCCGGTGCGCAGCCAGCCGTCGTCGGTGACGGCTTCGGCGGTGGCGGCCGGGTCTTCCCAGTAGCCGTCCATCAGGTCGGGGGTGCGGATCTGCACCTCGCCGGATTCCAGCCGCAGTTCCGTGTCCGGCAGGGCTTCCCCGACAGGCGGGAACCGGTCCAGGTACTGCTCGGAGAATCCCGCCGCGTCCAGCAGGGGCATGGTGAAGCTGAAGTTGACGGCTTCGGTGAGCCCGTAGCCCTGCCGCAGCCGGGGACCGTAGGTCCGGTGGAAGCGGCGGACCAGGTCCCCGGTCAGCGGTGCGGCGGCGGTGATCAGGTAGTCGAGTTCCGCGGGCCAGTCGGGTGCGGCGTCGAGCAGGTCGGCCAGCAGCGCCGGGACGATCGACGCGGTGCGCGCTCCCCCTTCGGTGAGCGCGGCGAAGTACCCGGCCGGGTCGAACCGGGAGTGCAGCACCAGCGGCGCCCCGGTCCGGTGCGTGCCGAGCAACGACATCACCAGCGCGTTGCAGTGGTACAGCGGCAGGCATGTCCCATGTGGACGATCCGGTGAGATCCCGTGCAGCGCGGCGGTCTTCGCGGCGTTGCCGAGCACGGCGCGACGGCTGAGCCGGACGCCCTTCGGCCGCCCGGTGGAACCGGAGGTGAACATGATGAACGCCAGCCCCGCCGCGTCCGGGTGCTCCGGGGGGAGGCCGGTGGCGCGCACCTCGATCTCACCGGCGACCCGCTCCACCACGGCGCTCGCCCGGACCCGCCGCACGATCTCGGCGGGGTCGGTACCGCGCGGCGCCAGCGGGACCGCGACCAGCTCGCGGTCGAAGCAGGTCAGCAGCACGGACGCGAGGTCGGGGCCGTTGGGCAGCCGGATGACGACCCGCGCTCCGGCGGGCAGCGCCGCCAGCTCGGACCGGTACGGCATCGCGGAACACCTCGTTTCGGATAGGCGTTGTTCTCAGCCTCGTCAGGCGGAGGCCGCCGAGAACCCGTCTTCGATCGTCGTCCTGTCAGCGGCGGAGCCGCTGTGCGGTGACCGGCTTGAGCGGGCCGCTCACCGGTGGGTTCTCAGCGGCTTCCTCGCGGGGACGGTTCTTCCTTCGTGGCGGAGCCAGTCGGGAGAAACGACCCCGCGGCGAGCAAGCCGCTGAGGTTCCGCTGAGCGCCTACGCAGGCCGTTCCGCCGACGCGGGCCGGAGGTCCGTCCAGTGCTCTTCGACGTACCGCAGCGCGTCTTCGCGGCTCGCGCCGTCGAGCACCACGTCCCACCCGGCGGGGACCTCGGCGAACGCGGGCCACAGGGAGTGCTGGAGTTCGGTGTTGCGCAGCACCAGGAAGGTGCCGTCCTCGTCGTCGAACGGGTTGGTCATGACCGCCGGTCCTCCTCGTGTTCGGTGTGCTCTCGCAGGTGGTCGCGCAGGATCGCGCCGAGTTCGCCGACGTGGCGCGGTTGCATGACCCGGTGGTGCGGGTGGTCGAGCCGGTACGTCGTGAACGGCCCGTCCAGGTGCGGGCGCCAGCGCCGCGGATCCGGGCCGTCCGGAGTTCCGATGTGGACGGTCGCGCCGGTGTGGTGCCCGGGCCGGTGCCCGGGCAGCAGGCTCGCGTTGTGCCGGGACACCTCGACGAGGTCGGCGATGTCCTGCTCGGTGAGCTCGGCGAGCGCGCTGCCCTCCTGGCGCAGCGCGGCCGACACCTCGGCGAACGAGCGCGGCACGTCCCCGTCGCGGCCGACGGAGGTGAGCAGCACGCCGTGGATCCGCTCCAGGTCGATCGGATCGTCGTCACCGGGAGCTCCACCGCCGAGCGGCGGATCGATCAGGCACAGCAACCCGGTCTCCGCCCCGAGCCGCGCCGCCATCGCGTGCGCCACCAGCCCGCCGAACGACCAGCCCACCAGGTGGTACGGCCCTTCCGGGTGCGCCGACCGGAGCTCCGCGAGGTAGCGCTCGGCCATCGCGTCGACGTCGCCCGGCAGGTCCGCCACCCCGCCCGCACCGATCCCCTGCAGGCCGTACACCGGGTGCGCCGGGTCGAGGTGCGCCAGCAACCCCGAGTACAACCAGGCCAGGCCGCTCAGCGGATGCACGCAGACGACCGGCGGGGCGTCGCCCCCGGTGCGCAGCGGAACGAGGTGACCGGCGGGCGCGTCGGTGGCGCCGAGCACCCGTGCCAGACCGGCCGGGGTCGCGGCGGCGAACACGTCGCGGATGTGCGGCCGGATGCCGAACTCCGCCTCGACGCGGTCCACCAGGCGCACCGCGAGCAGCGAATGCCCGCCGAGTTCGAAGAAGTTCTCCCGGTGCCCGACCCGCGGCACGCCGAGCACGTCGGCGAACACCGCGCACATCGCCTGCTGCGCCGCCGTCCCGGCCGGTTCGGGTTCGACCTCCGCCCGCCCCGGGTCGGGCAGCCGGTCGCGCAGCAGTTTCCCGTTGTGCGACAGCGGAAGTTCCGGCGTGGTCAGCAGCCGGGACGGGACCATGTAGGCGGGCAGCCGCTCCGCCAGGTGCGCCCGCACCGAGGCCAGGTCCGCGCCGGGCGCCACCAGGTGCCCGACGAGCCTGCGGTCTTGGGCGTCGTGGTCGTGCACCGCGACGGCCGCCGCCAGCACCTGCGGATGTTCGGTGAGCACCGCTTCGATCTCGCCGAGTTCCACCCGGTGGCCCCGGATCTTGATCTGGTCGTCGTCGCGGCCGTGGAAGCGCAGCACGCCGTCCCCGTCGCGGGAGGCGAGGTCGCCGGTGCGGTACATGCGGGTTCCGGGCGGCCCGAACGGGTCCGCGACGAACCGGAGCGCGGTGAGCGCGGTGCGGTGCAGGTAGCCGGTGGCCACGCCGCGCCCGGCGAGGTAGAGCTCACCGACGACTCCGGGCGGGACCGGGTTGAGCCACCGGTCGAGCACGTGGCAACTCGTGTTCCACAGCGGACTCCCGAGCGGCACCGCCGCCGGTTGCGCCCCCTGCACCTGGTGCGCCGTGGACCACACCGTGGTCTCCGTGGGCCCGTAGCAGGCGACCACCTCGCAACCGAGGTCGCCGAGCCGCTCGGCCAGCGGGCCGGGCACGAACTCACCGCCGATCACGGCCCGCACGCCGCGCAGGTCCCTCGGTCGCTGCGCGAGCAGCGCGTGCCACAGCGACGGCGTGGCCTGCATCGCTCGCACCCGGTGCCGGTCGACGAGGTCGAGCAGCAGCGCGGGGTCGCGGGTGAAGTCCCGTCCGGCGAGCACCACGGCCGCACCGGTGACCACGCCCAGGTACAGCTCCGGCACCGACATGTCGAACCCGGCGGGCGCGGTCGCCAGGACCCGGTCGTCCGGCCCGAGCCGCAGCCGCTCGCGCAGGGAGCACAGCAGGTTCAGCACCGCGTCGTGCGGCACGACCACGCCCTTCGGCCGGCCCGTGGAGCCGGACGTGTAGATCACGTACGCGGTACCGGGCGGGACCGAGCCCGGCTCGCCGGGACCGTCCTCGCAGGTGAGCGCGCCGGTGTCGTCGTGCGTGACGACCAGGGCCGGGCGGGCGTCGGCGAGCACGCCCGCGACCCGGCGCCGCGGGAGGTCCGGGTCGTAGGGCAGGTACGCGGCACCGACGGCGGTCACCGCGAGTATCGCCGCGAGCAGGTCGGGTTCGCGGCGCAGGCCGAGCGCGACGAGCCGGCCCGGCCCGGCACCGCGCGCGGTGAGTTCCGCGGCGATCCGGTCCACCCGCTCGGCGACCTGCCGGTAGGTCAGCTCCCGATCGCCGTGGATCAGCGCCACCGCCTCCGGCGTGCGGGCGACCTGGGTGGCGAACAGCGAGTGCGCCGTGCCCGGCGGCACCTCCCGGGCGGTGCGCCGCGCTTGGTGCGCCAGCCCGGTGCGTTCGGCTTCGGTGAGCACCGGCAGCTCGGCGACGCTCCGCTCCGGCTCGGCGGTGGCGGCGCGCAGCAGCCGTTCCAGGCGGCCGATGAGCGCCCGTGCGGTGGCCGGGGTGAACAGCTCCGCGTCGTACTCCAGCACGCCGCCGATCCCGGCGGGCGCGCCGCGCTCGTCGTGGCCGGGGCGCAGGCTCCACAGCAGGTCCATCCGCGAGGAGGAACCGTGCAGCGCCACGGGTTCGACGGCCGTGCCGGGCAGGTCGAACTCGGTGGGCGGGGTGTCCTGGAAGGCCAGCATCACCTGGAAGATCGGGTGGTGCGCGAGCGAACGCGCCGGGCGCAGCACTTCGACGAGCCGCTCGAACGGCAGTTCCTGGTGGTCGAAGGCGTCCAGGTCCACCGACCGGATCCGCCGCAGCAACTCGCCGAAGGCGGGTTGCCCGGACAGGTCCGCGCGCAGCACCACGGTGTTCACGAAGCAGCCGACCGCGTCGTGCAGCGCGGCGTCGCCCCGACCGGCGACGGGGGTGCCGATGGGGAGGTCCGCACCGGCCCCGTGGCGGTGCAGCAGGACCGCGAGCGCGGCGTGCAGCACCATGAAGAGGCTGACGTCGTGGTCGTGGGCGAGCCGGGCCGCCGCCGCGTGCAGGTCGGCGTCGAACTCGATCTCGACGGTCTCCCCGACGTGCGCGGAGGCCGTCGGACGCGGGTGGTCGGTCGGCAGCGCCAACTGCTCCGGCGCGCCCTTGAGCACCCGCGTCCAGTGCTCGATCTGGTGATCGGTACCGATGTCCTGCTGCCACAGCGTGAAATCGGCGTACTGCACCGGATCCGAGGTCCACTGCGGAGCAGCACCGCCGATCCGCGCGCGGTAGGCGCGGGACAGGTCGCGGCTCAGCGGGGCGAACGACGAGCCGTCGGCGGCGATGTGGTGCAGCAGGATCAGCAGCACGTGCTCACCGGGCGCCGAGGTGTAGAGGGTGACGCGCAGCGGCGGATCCGCCGCCAGGTCGAAGCGGTGCGCGGAGTCGGCGTCCAACCGCCGAGGCAGCTCCTGCTCGGACACTTCGACGTGCTCGAAGCACAGCGAGTCCGGGGCCAGAACGCGTTGCCACGGGCCGTCTTCCGCTTCGGCGACGACGGTGCGCAGGACCTCGTGGCGGGCCACCACGTCCCGCCACGCCTCCCGCAGCGCGACCGGGTCCAGCGCGCCGCGCAAGCGGTGGGCGAACCGCAGGTTGTAGGTCGAGCCGAACTCGTCGAACCCGCTGATGAACCACAACCGGCGCTGCGCGGGCGACAGCGGGACGCGCTCGGGACGCCTGCCCGCGCGCAGCCGCGGTCGGGACGCCTCGGCCTGGTCGGCGATGCGGCGGGCCAGTTCGGCCACCGTGGGCGCGTCGAACAAGGTGCGGATGTCGAGCTCGACGCCCAGCCCCGAACGGATCCGGTTGATCAGCTGGGTGGCCAGCAGCGAATGCCCGCCGCTGTCGAAGAACCCCTCGTCCACGCCGATGCCCGGCACGCCCAGCGTCGCGGCGAACGCCTCGCGCAGGAACCGCTCCGCCGCGGTGCCCGGCGCCCGCCCCGGCGCCCGCCCGGACACCGGGCTCGGCAGCGCGCGGCGGTCCAGCTTCCCGTTGGGCGTCAGCGGAATCTCACCGACCGGCAGCACGAACGACGGCACCATGTGCCGGGGCAGCACCGCCGCCGCGTGGTCGAGCAGCACCGCCGGTTCGACCTCCGCCGCGAGCACCGCGTAGGCCACCAGGCGCGGTCCGCCCGCGTCGTCGCGGGCGAGCACCACCGCTCGGGCGACCGACTCGTGCTGCTCCAGCACGTGCTCGACCTCGGACGGTTCGATGCGGAAACCGCGCACCTGCACCTGCTGGTCGACGCGGCCCAGGTATTCCAGCGACCCGTCGGGCAGGAACCGGGCCAGGTCGCCGGACCGGTACATCCGGGTGCCGGGCGGCCCGAACGGGTCGGCCACGAACCGGCACGCGGTGAGTCCTGGCCGCCCGAGGTAGCCGCGCGCCACACCGCGCCCCGCGACGTAGAGCTCACCGGGACAACCCGGGGGCACCGGCCGCAGCGCGCGGTCGAGCAGGTGCAGCCGCAGGTCGTCCAGCCCGGCGCCGACGACGCTGCGCGTCTCCGCCGGATCGCGCAGCTCCGCGTACGTGGTGTGCACGGTGGTCTCGGTGATCCCGTACATGTTGATCACGCGCGGGGTGTCCGCCGCGATCCGGCCCCGGACGCGCGCCGGGTCCAGCGCCTCCCCCGCCAGCACCACGCAGCGCACCGAGTCCGGCTCGGCACCGGATTCGACGAGCTGGTAGTACGCAGACGGGGTCTGCGACAGCGCGGTGACCCGCTCGCGGTCCAGCAGTTCCCGGAATTCCCCCGGTGCCCGGCTCACCTCGAACGGCACCACGACGAGCCGCCCGCCCCGCCCGAGCGCGGCCCACAGCTCCCACACCGACATGTCGAACGCGTAGGAGTGGAACAGGGTGTGCACGTCGTCCGGGCCGAACCCGAAGTGCCGGTCGGTGACCACCAGCAGCCGGTGCACGTTGTCGTGCGTGACGACCACGCCCTTCGGCGTGCCGGTCGACCCGGAGGTGTAGATGACGTAGGCGGTGTCGCCCGGCGCGATCGGGACCGCGAGGTCGCCGCCCGGCATCTCGTCCACGGCCGCAGCGACCGCGTCGTCGTCCAGCACCAGCGGCGCCGCCTCCGCGGGCAGCGCGGCGGCCGAGTCCCGCACCGCCACCACCAGTGCCGGATCCGCGTCGGCCAGCGTGGCGCGCAGCCGCTCCGCCGGGTACGCCGGGTCCAGCGGCAGGTAGCCCGCACCGGACTTCAGCACCGCCAGCAGCGCGACCACGAGTTCGGTGCCGCGCGGCAGCGCCAGCGCCACCAACCGCCCCGGACCCGCACCTCGCGACGTCAGCACCCGAGCCAGCCGGTTCGCCCGCGCGTTGAGCTCGCCGTAGGTGAGCCGCCGCTGCCCGCAGGACACCGCGGGCGCATCCGGACGCGCCGCCGAGTGCCGCTCGAACAGCTCCGGCAGCACCCCGCCCGGAACGTCCGGCAGCGGCGCGGGTGCGCGGTGCTCGCCGGGCAGCAGCAGGTCGATCTCGCCCAACCGCGCGTCCGGCGCCGAGCTGAGGCGTTCCAGCAGCGCGCCGAGCCGTTCCAGCAGCAGGCGCGCGGCGGGCTCGTCGGCGACGTCGTCGCGGTGGTCCAGCCGGAAGCCGAGCCGGTCGCCGGGCAGCACGATCAGCGACAGCGGGTAGTGCGTGCCGTCGGACACCCGCAGGTCGGTGATCCGCGGTTCCCGCAGGTGCCGCTGTGCGTCCTGCGGGTCCGGCGGGTAGTTCTCGAACACGAGCACGGTGTCGAACAGCTCGCCGTGCCCGGCGATGGCCTGCAACCGGGTCAGGTCGACGTGCTGGTGCTCCAGCACCGCGAGCTGCTGCTCGCGCAGCCCGGCCAGCGCCTCGGCCACGGTGCGACCCGCTCCGAGCCGCACCCGGACCGGCACCGTGTTGATGAGCAGCCCGACGACGTCCTCCACTCCCGGCAGCTCGGCGGGGCGGCCGGAGACGGTGGCGCCGAACACCACGTCGTCGCGCCCGGTCAACGCTCCCAGCAGCACGCCCCAGGCGAGCTGCACGAGGGTGTTGAAGGTGAGCCCGTGGCTGCGCGCGGCCTGCCGGATCCGCTCGGTCGCGGCGGCGTCGAGCTCGTGGTGCACCCGCCCGTGCCGCGCCGCGCCCGCGCCGGGCGCGGCCACCAGCGCCGGTTCATCCACATCGGACAGCAATGCGCGCCATGCGACCTCGTGCGCGGCGGAGTCCTGCTTCGCCATCCAGTCCAGGAAAGCGCGGTAGGGCACCGGGTCCGGCAGCGGCTCGGCCGCGTACAGCGCGAACAGGTCCCGGATCAGGATCGGCATCGACCAGCCGTCGATGAGGATGTGGTGCGTGGTCAGCACGAACACGTGCCGGTCCGGGCCGGTGCGCAGCAGCGCGGCGCGCAGCACCGGCGGGTCGCTCAGGTCGAAACGTCGGGCGCGGTCCGCGTCGAGGTAGCGGGTGACGTCGGCCTCGGCGGGTGCGTCGAGCTCGGTCCAGTCGACGCCGAACCGGGACGGCCACACCTGCACCGGGACGCCGTCGGTGCCGTGCCGGAACCCGGCGGTGAGCTGCGGGTGCCTGCGCAGCAGCGCGTGCACCGCGCCGCGCAGCGCCGCGGCGTCGAGCGCGCCGGTGAGCTCGAACCCGAACTGCACTAGGTACGGGTCGACGCCGTCGCGGTCGAACAGCGAGTGGAACAGCAGTCCCTGCGCCAGCGGCGGCAGCGCCAGCACCTCGCCGCCGTCCCGGTCGGTTCGGTGCCGCGCCTCGGCGGCCAGCTCGGTGAGCACCTCGAACCAGCGCCGGGCCAGCTCGTCGACCTCGTGCTCCGGCACGAGTTCGCCCGCCCAGGACCAGTTCGCGGTCAGCCGCGGACCGTCGGCGCCGTCGGTGATCAGCGAGTCGAGTTCGATCGGGTGCGTCAGCGGCAGGTCCGGCGGCATCGCCGAGCCGAGCACGCCCGACCACGGCTGCGGGCCCCAATCCTGCTCACCCGCGGCGTCGAAGCGCCCGAGGTAGTTGAACCCGAGCTGCGGGCGGGTACCACCGGCCAGCTCCGGCGCGGTCTGCGGGTTCAGGTGGCGCAGCAGACCATGGCCGATGCCGTTGCGCGGTATCGAATCCAGCGCTGCGCGGACCCGCTCGACCGGTTCGTCCCAGCCGGCGCTCTCGGGCTGCGCGCCGCGCAGGTCGAACCGCACCGGGAACCGGGTGGTGAACCAGCCGACGGTGCGGGACAGGTCCTGGTCGTCGGCGAACTCCTCCCTGCCGTGGCGCTCCACGTCCACCAGCACCGCGTCACCGGCGCGCGGGTGGCCCGTCACGGCCAGCGCGAACGCCGCGAGCAGCACGGTGTCCACCGGGCAGCCGAACACCGCGGCGGCGCGGTGCACCAGTTCACCGGTGACCGCGGCGGGCAGCGTCAGGGACCGGTGCGCGCGAGTGGCTTCCGAGTCGGTCTCCGGCGACAGCGGTCGCGCGGTCAACGGCGGATCGGAGGCGGCGGCCAGGTCCCTCCACAGTGGATGCTCCGCCTGCACTTCGGGTTGCTGCGCCCGCGAACCCGAATCGCGCGCCCACTCCGCGAAGGAAGTGCCGACCGGATCCGGCCGCGGCGCGCGACCTTCGACGACTGCACGCCCGGCGTCGCGCAGGTCGTCGAGCAGGATCCGCCAGGACACCCCGTCCACGGCGAGGTGGTGCACGGCGAGCACCAGCGTGCCCGGCTCGGCACCGGCGTCGAGCCACACCGCCCGAACGACGCGGCCCGCAGCGGGATCCAGTCCCGCTTGCGCCGAGCGCGCGTGCTCGGCGGCGAGCTCCCGCAGCTCCGCACCCCCCAGGCCGCGCACGTCCTCGCGCACGAGCTCGCACTCCGGGTCCTCGGCGACCGACAGCGACCACAATACGTCCGTTGTGGACAGCCGCAATCGCAGCATGTCGTGATGTGCCACCACAGCGCGCAGCACGGCGCGCATCCCGTCCTCGTCGAACCCGGCCGGGGTCCGCAGCACCGCGTACTGCGCGAAACCCGCCACCGAGCCGCCCAGCTCCCGGAACCAGTGCATGATCGGCGTCAGCGGCAGCGGCCCCCGATCCGGCCCGGTGTCGCGACGCGCCGGTGCGGCCGGGACTCCGGCGTGTCGAGCCAGCGCGGCGGACGTGGGATGCCGGAACACGTCGGCGGTGCCGATCCCGAAACCCGCGCGCCGCGCCCGGCTGGCGAACTGGATCGCCGTGATGCTGTCACCGCCGAGCTCGAAGAAGTCCGCCTCCGGCGACACGTCCGCGAGCCCGAGCACCTCGCCCACCAAGCGCCGCAGCACCTGCTCGGCGTCGGTCGAGGACGCCACCTCCACCACTTCCGCGCTCGCACCGGCGGGCGCGGGAAGGGCATCGCGGTCGAGCTTTCCGTTGCGGTTCAACGGCAATTCGTCCACCGGCACGATCGCCGAGGGCACCATGAACGCGGGGAGCGCCGCGTCCGCCCGAGCCGACAGGACGTCGGCGTCGGCCTCCCCGACCACGTAGCTCACGATCCGCCGCCGACCGGGACGGTCCTCGCGCAGCACCGTCGCGACCTGCCGCACACCGGGCGCGCCGCGCAGCGCGGCGTCGATCTCGCCGAGCTCGATGCGGTAGCCCCGCAGCTTCACCTGGCCGTCGGCGCGTCCCGCGAACTCCAACAGCCCCTCGGAGTTCCATCTGGCCAGGTCACCGGTGCGGTACATCCGCTCGCCCGGCGGGCCGGACGGGCAGGCCACGAACCGGTGCGCCGTCGCGCCCGGAGCGCCGACGTAGCCGCGCGCCACGCCCGCGCCCGCCAGGTACAGCTCGCCGACGACGCCCGGCGGCACCGGCCGCAGCGCGTCGTCGAGCAGGTGGACCCGCTTGCCGTCCAGCGGCGCCCCGATCGGCACCGTCGCCTCGTCGAGCGCGGTTCCGGGCGGCACGGGCTGCCGGGTCGCGAACACCGTCGTCTCCGTCGGCCCGTAGCCGTTGACCACGGTCAATCCCGGCACTGCCTCCTGCACCCGGCGCACGGCGGCGGGCGAGACGACGTCACCGCCGGTCCACACCTGGCGCACCCCGGCCAGGCAAGCCGGGTTCTCCTCGCTGAGCGCGTCGAACAGGCCCGCCGTGAGCCACAGCCCGGTGATGCGGTGCGCGGCGACGGTCTCGCCGAGCACGCCGAGGTCGGCGGCGTCCGGCGGAGCCAGGACCACCTCTCCCCCGGTGAGCAGCGGCACCCACAGCTCCAAGGTCAACGCGTCGAAGGCGTGCGGCGAGTGCAGCAGCACCCGCCGAGCACCGCCCTCCGCCCACCACCGGTCGGCGACCAGCCGCACCAGGTTGTCGTGGGTGATCGCGACGCCCTTCGGCACACCGGTGGAACCGGACGTGAACATGACGCACGCGAGCCGCGCCGGCTCGGGGTCCGCATCCGCCTCCGGGGCCGCCGGTGCGGGCTCGGCGAGGTCGAGCACCCGGCCCCGTTCCCGGAACCACGCGGCGAAATCGTCCGTCGTCACGTTGGTGACCAGCAGCTCGATCCGGGCGGTGTCCGCGATGGTGCGCAGCCGGTCGGGCGCGTCGCCCCGGTGCAGCGGCACGTACGCCGCGCCCACCCGGACCACGGCCAGCACCGCCACCACAAGGTCCGCGGACCGCTCCACCAGCAGCCCCACCGGCGACTCCGCACCCGCCCCGGCCGCGACCAGCCGGGCCGCCAGCGCGGCGGAGCGGACGTCCAGTTCGCGGTAGGTCAGCCGCTCGCCCGTGGCCGCCGAGGTCACCGCGACCGCATCGGGCCGGCTGCGCACCTGCTCGGCGAACGCCGCGACCGCGTTGCGCGCGACCGGCTCCGACGGCGCGCCGGTACCGGCCGCGAGCACCTCCGCCCGCTGCTGCGGGGACACCGGCTCGAACCGGCCCAGCGGCGTCTCCGCCGGAGCGTCCACCAGCTGCCGCAGCAACCGCTGGAACCGGTTCCGGGCCGCCGCGAGCAGCTCCTCGTCGTGGTTGGCGGGATTCGCGTCGAAGTCGAAGCGCAGCTCCCCGTCGCCCCGGTCGTAGGCGACCACGGAGAAGTCCTCCGACGGCGGCGCCTGCACGTTGTGGACGCTCGCCGAGCAGTCGCCGAAGCGCAGGCCGTAGGCGAACTTCTGGATGTTCACCACCGGGCCGAAGAACACCCGGCCGTCCTCGGGGTAGCCGAGTTCGCGGCGCAACCGCTCACCCCGGTACCGCTGGTGGCGCTGCACCCCGGCGACCTCGGCGGTGACCTGCTCGACGAACTCGCCGACGGTGGCGGCCGGGTCGACGCGCAGCCGCAGCGGCAGCACGTTCGCCGACATCGAAGGCACGGTGCGGCTGAGCTCGGTGGCCCGGCCCGGGACCGGCAGGCTCAGCACCACGTCCCGGCTGCCCGTCACCGCGTGGGTGTGCAGCGCGGTGGTCGCCACGATCAGCCGCGACCAGCGCTGCCCGAGCCGCTGCGCGGCGGCGCGCAACCCGGCGAACGCCGACTCGTCCAGGACTGCGCTCAACCGCAGCGACCGCGCCGAGGCCGCGGCCGGACGGGCCGCCATGCTCAGGAACCCGGGACCGTCCGCGAGCCGGTCCTGCCACCACCGCCGGTCCGCGTCGAACTCGGCGCGCCGGCGGTACTCGTCCTCTTCGGACAGCAGCGCGGCCGACGACGCCCAGCCGCTGGCGGGCACGGGCTCACCCGCGCCGCGGTGGCCGTAGATCTCCGACACCCGCTGGGAGAACAGCGTCATGCCCACGCCGTCGAGCGCGATGTGGTGCACCCACTGGAAGAGCAGGTGGCGGTCGTCGGCGATCCGCAGCACCTCCGCGCCGAACAGCGGGCCGGTCGCCAAGTCCACGGGCCGGTCCAGTTCCGCGCGCATCAGCTCCAGCGCCGCCGCGTGCGGTTCCGCTTCGGCGCGCAGGTCCCGGACGGCGATGTCGGGCTCACCGGCGCGGAGGCGACGGCGAGGCCGGCCGTCGGAACCTTCGGCGAAGACCGCGTTGATCGCCTCGGTGTCGCGAGCGGCGAGGCGGACCGCCGCCACCAGCGCGTCCACGTCCAGCGGCCCGGCGATGTCGACGTACTCGCCCCACAGGTACCGCGAGCGCTGTTCGGAGCGGGCCTGCTCGGCGATCCAGATGCCGAGTTCGGCGTCGGACGCGGGCAGCTCGGCGGAGTTCTCGCCCAGGTTCATCGGTCATCCTCACCGGCAGTGGTCTGCGCTGTGTCGGCCTCGGATGGCCGCGCCGGTACCGGGGCGGCCCACGAGACATCGCCCGCGGACGGCGCGGGGCGATGGCGTTCTGGGGTCGGCTGATGTCGTACGTCGGGCGGCGGCGAAGTCGCTCCAGCGGTGACCGCGGAGAGCGGTATCCCCCGACGGCGGCGGTTCCGCCCGCCCGGTGGCCACTTCCCGAAGCGGGTGCGGCGGCGGGCGGACTACCGGGGTTCGGTCGCCGGGCGCATTGCGGCTCTGCAAGGCCCGAGGGGGAAGGCGCGGGAGCGCTGCGGCGCGCTAGTTCACGCGCGGCGGGAACGAATCGCGCCGCGCGGCACGCGTTCCCCGTATCTGGTTCGGCTGCAGCTCCCGCACGGTGGGCGGCGATCTCCCTCGCTCACGTGCTGACCTTGACACGCGGGAGCCGACCAGTCGACACAAAGAACCCAATTAGACCAATTCGGACATCTCACTGCATGTCGCTGCCCACATTCGGGTTGCGCCCGCGCGCCACGGCCGACCGTTCGAGGCGAGCACCGCGCCGGGCGTGTCCGCTCACCCCGGCGGGACGTGCGCGCGCAGGAACCGCAGCAGTTCCGCGCGGCTCACCGCGCCGCCGGTGGTGTGGAAGCGGGAGTCGAAGGCGTGGTCGCCGAACGGCACCGCCACGTAGTCCACGACGTCGCCCTCCGCGCGCAGCCGGTCGGCGAACCCGCGAACCCGCTTCTCCAAGATCAGGTGATCGTCGACGCCGGTGACCAGCAGAGTCGGCATCAGCCCCGGCCGGACCCGAGCCACCGCCGACGCGTGCACGTAGCGCTCCGGGAACCGCTCCGGCGATCCACCGAGGTAGGCGACCGCCGTGCGCCTGCCGTAGCCGCCGAGGCCGGCGTCCGCGTAGGCCCCGGCCAGGTCGACCGCCGGGTAGAACCCCGCCACCGCGATCGGCGGCGCCGGCCGCACGCCGCCGCAGCCGCCCACGTCGTCCCGGGCGGCCAGCGCGTACCCGGCGTTGATGGCGAGACCGCCGCCCGCCGACCCGCCGGAGAGCACCAGGCGCGACGGGTCGACGCCCAGCTCCGCGGCGTGCTCGGTGATCCAGGACAGCGCGCACACCACATCGGAAGTGGCGTCGCGCCAGCGCGGCGGCGGCGCCAGGCGGTAGTCGATCGAGATCACCGGATAGCCCCGGTCCGCGAGGTACCGGTACAGGGCGCGCTGCTCGAAGCGGCTGCCCGCGCTGAAGCCGCCCCCGTGCACCCACACCACGGCTGGGCGCGCGGCACCGGCGCGCGGCGGAGACCAGACGGAGGCTCGCAGCTCGTGGCCGCCGACCTCGGCGAAGACCTCGGTCCGGTCCGGTGGCGCGGTGGGCGTTGCCGCGCCCAGCACGTCGGCGAACCCGACCGGAACACCGCGCTCGTGCGCGAAGGACAGCTGGCCGCCGAGCACGACCAGCGAACCGGCCAGCGCGATCAGGGCTGCACCGCCGAGCGCGCTCGCGGCTCGCCGCACCCGCAGCCACCACCCGACCGCGGCGACCGACGCCAGCACGATGCCGAGCAGCACGAACCGGAAGGCCCACCGGCCGACCAGCTGCGGGCCGAGAACGCCGAAGAACGGCAGTGCCGGGATCAGGGCGCCGAGCACCGGGAGTGCCACGGCGACGGCGACCACGACGCCCGCGGAGACCACCACGACACCGAGCGCTCGGGCGGCGGACCACCGCCGGGCCTCATCCGCCACGTCTCACCTCTGCTGGATCAGGACGTCCACGGCCGACAGCGGCCTGGTCCGGGGCCCGTCGTTCCGGGCACGGCGCGGGCCGCCCGGGGCCCGCGCCGCTACCACTCACTTCTGACGGCTCTTACGCCCGGTGACCGCGTTATAAATGATCAACACGACGATCGCGCCGATGATCGAACCGATCCAGCCGGTCGGCTGGAAGCCCCGGATGCCCACGGTGAGCACACCGAAGATGAGTCCACCGACGACCGAGCCGACGACGCCGAGCACGATCGTCATCAGCAGGCCGATGTTGTCCTTGCCCGGAACGACCGCCCGCGCGATGAAGCCCGCGATCAGGCCGAAGACGATCCAGCCGAGGATGGTCCACACCATCGTTTCCTCCTTCTCTCGGTGCCCCTCCCGATCAGGCACCCTACTGGCCGTAAAGCTCCGAGCCGAACCGGAATCAGGCGGTACCGGGTGAAACCGGACCCGATCGGACGCATCGCACCGACCTCGTCGCGGCGCACGCCGTCGCGGACCGTTGACAAATTCCGTTGCCGATCCTGCAATGGCGGGATGAGCGAACCCTCGTCCCCCGAGCTGGACGCGACGCTGGCGGAGGTGGGGCCGCGGCTGCGGGCGTTGCGCAAGCGCAGCGGGCTCACGCTGGCCGGGCTGTCGGAGGCCACCGGCATCTCGGTGAGCACCCTGTCCCGCCTCGAATCCGGCAGCCGCCGCCCGAGCCTGGAACTGCTGCTGCCGCTGGCCAAGGCGCACCAGGTCCAGCTGGACGAGCTGGTCGGAGCCCCCGCCACGGGCGACCCGCGGATCCACGCGAAACCGATCGTGCGCCACGGCATGACGCACATCCCGCTGACCCGGCGCCCCGGCGGCGTGCAGGCCTTCAAGATGATCATCCCCGCCGGCCGGGGCGAACCGGACCCGCAGACGCACGAGGGCTACGAGTGGCTCTACGTCCTCAACGGACGCTTGCGCCTGGTGCTCGGCGACCGCGACATGACCTTGCAGGCGGGCGAGGCGGCGGAGTTCGACACCCGAGTCCCGCACTGGTTCGGCCCCGCCGACGCCGGAACGGTGGAACTCCTGGTCCTGTTCGGCCCCCAAGGCGAACGAGTCCACACCAGAGCGAAACCCCGGAGATGACCCCGGGGTTCGACGTCGTTGCAGAGCGGTAGTGATCTGTGTCGTGTCAGCGGCGGAGCCGCTGAGCAGTGACCAGCTCCACCGGCGGGTTCTCAGCGGCTTCCTCGCGAGGACAGCGATTTCGTGGCGCAAGGGGGCCTACAAGGAGAAATCGATCCCGCAGCGAGGAAGCCGCTGAGGTTCCGCCACCCGGACACCTGCGCAGACCGCCCCGGAGGAACCCGCTCAGTGCGAGCCCGGGGTGTAGTGGCCGGGGACGTTGCGGCTGGTCACTGCGAATCGGTTCCAGGCGTTGATCACCGTGATGGCGGCGATGAGGTGCGCCAGTTCGGTCTCGTCGAAGTGCTTCGCGGCCCGGTCGTAGACGTCGTCGGGCACGAAACCGTCGGTCAGCACGGTGATCGCCTCGGTGAGTTCGATCGCCGCGATCTCCTTCGCCGTGTAGAAGTGCCGCGATTCCTCCCACGCCGAGAGCTGCACGACGCGCTGCACCGACTCACCGGCCGCGAGCGCGTCCTTGCTGTGCATGTCCAGGCAGAACGCGCAGTGGTTGAGCTGCGACGCGCGGATCTTCACCAGCTCCAGCAGGACCGGGTCGAGCCCCTTCCGGGCCGCCGCGTCCAGCCGGACCATGCTCTTGTACACGTCCGGCGCGAGTTCCAGCAGGTTCAGCCGCGGGGTGTGTTCGGGTTCGCAGGCGGATTCGTTCGTCATACCGGCAACGCTAATCCCGAGGTGGCCCGCCCACTTGGTCCACTTCGCGCCCGATCACCTGGTCCAGTCACGGGTGCGCGGGCGCCGAGGAGCCCTTGCGCAGCGACCCGCTGGTCGTCTTCCTGCCGACCGGAGGCGCTACCCGGGCACCTGCGCGGATCGCGCCGAAAGGGCTCTTAGGGGTCCTTGCAGAATGATCCTTGATCGGTGCCTTGCCAGCGGCGGGACCGCCGAGCAGTGACCAGCCCGAGCAAGAAGACCACCGGCGGGTTCTCAGCGGCTTCCTCGCGAGGACAGCGACTTCGCCGTGCAGAGGGCTACGTGAGAAATCGATCCCGCAGCGAGGAGCCGCTGAGAACCCGCTGAGCGACCCACTGCGCAGGTCATTTTGAAAGGACCTCTTAGGCTGAACCGATGTTCGCCGTTGTGCTGACCGGTCCACCGGGTGCGGGGAAGAGCACGGTCGCCACCGCGGTGCACGACCGCCTCGGCGACGCGGGAGTGCCGAACGCGTTGATCGAGGTCGACGAGCTCGAACGCTGCTACCCGCCGTTGGACGAGGCGCGGGTGTTCGCGAACCTCGGCGCGGTCTGCGCCGGTTACCGGGACGCCGGGCACTCCCTGCTGTTCGTCACCGCGACGATCGAGGACGACGCCTACGGCGCGCGGCTGCTGACCGCGCTCGGCGCCGCCGGGCACCTGCTGGTCCGGTTGGAGGCCGAGCCGGGCACCCTGCGGCGCCGGATCCGGGACCGGGAGCCCGCAGGCTGGTCCGGACTGGACGATCTGCTCGCCTCCGCGGATCGGCTGGCGGCGCGGATGCCCGGTCTCAGCGGCGCGGGGCTGGTCCTCGGCACCGAGAACGCGGCACCGGACGAGCTCGCGGCACGCGTCGAAGCCGCGATCGCCGCAACCGGGCACCTGCCGCCGGAGATCACTGCTCGATGCTGAACGGGGTGCCGTAGACCTCCCAGTGCAGTGGTGGGGTCAGGGCGAGGTTGCCTTCGTCGAGGAACCTGCGTTGGGCGGTGTCGACGCGGCTGGTGTCGCTGTGCGCCTCCTCCTCGCGCATCGCCTCGACGCGGGAGTCGAGGAAGGCGTGCAGGTAGGCCGTCTCGTCGCCGCCTTCGGCGGGCGGGGTCGCGCGGTCCAACGCCGCCTGGCGGATGCCGCCGAAGCTGGGCCAGTCCTGGCCGGGACCGTGCATCACGATCGCGTCGTAGTAGGCGAACTGGCCGAGCGCGCCGAGACCGTCGGCCTTGGCCTGGTCCACGGCGGGGGTGAAGTACACCCGGTCGCGTTCGGATTCCTGCGCCTGCTGGAAGTCGGGGTCTTCGGCCGCTCGCGCCCAGGCGTCGGTGAAGCCGGGGTCGAGGCCTTCGTGCGAGTCGGTGCCGTTGACCTCGCGCAGCGCGGGCAGGTACCCGGCGAGCGGATTGTCCGGCTTCGCCTCGGTGTAGGCCTCGACGAGTTCCAGCATGTCCCCGGTGCCGGAGCAGAAGCCGATGATGCCGGCCGTGTAGCCGCGACCGTCGCCGATGTCCTCGATGTAGCCGAACTGCGCGCGCCAGTCCAGCGAGGAGTTCTCCGCGCTGGAGACGAGCTGCATCGCGATGTCCTTGGTGTGCGGGTCGGCGAGGTCGCCTTCCGCGGCGAGGTGCGCGGCGAGCGCGGGCGGCACGAGCGGCGCGGCGGGGGCGGCGACCGGCGCGACCGGCGCGGCGGGGGCGACCGAGAGGGCGGGCAGCGCGGTGGCGCCGAGGGCGCTCGCGGCGACACCGGTGACGAGCAGCGACCGGAGGGCCCGGCGGGACGGCTGGTGCGACGGGGTGGGCATGGCGCTGGCTCCTCTGGCGACGACCGATCTCGATGCGGTGACGGCGAGCAGCCAACCGCGCGGCCACCCGGTCGTCAAGATCGCTCGAGGCGGGCCACCCGCAGCCGTCCCCGGAGCGCGTCCACCGGCCGTGACGTGGCATTCGGCCCAAGCGCTCCCCACCTCGCCAGCTCAGCGCTCCCGGATCACGGGGCCCTCGACTCCCCCGGCACGCCCGTTCGGCCGCTTTTCCGCGGCACAACTGGGAAATTTCCACAGTTCCCGCGTCGGGGCCGTTCCGATCGTGCGCTGCCGCGCTCGGCGGTTCGGGAGGCGATCGCCACTATTGCTCGTCGTCGCTGGCCGGGTCGTGCAAGGATCCGCGTCGGTCTTGTTGCAAGGAGTTGGCAATTGCGACGCGGTGTTGGGTCTCTGGTCTTCGGGCTCGTGCTGGTGCTCGCCGGGTGCGGGTTCACCGGCGGGGGTGCGGATGCGGGCACCTTGCGGGTGGCGGTGACGATCCCGCCGCGGGCGAACTGGTCCCCCGCCTCCGACGACGCCTTACTGATGCAGCGGCTCGGCATCACCGAAACGCTCGTCGACGGCGCCATGGACGGCAGCGCCGAGCCCGGCCTGGCCGAGTCGTGGCTGCGGACCACGCCGACCGAGTGGCGGTTCACGCTGGTCGAGGGCGTGCGCTTCCAATCCGGTGAGCCGGTGACCGCGCGGGCCGCCGCGGAGTCGATCAACCGCGTCGTGCACGACCCAGCCCCGCCGCGCGCGCTGCGGGACACCATCGAGCGGGCCGACGCGCTCGACGAGCGCACGCTCGCGGTGCGCACCTCCGCCCCGGACCCGATCCTGCCGCAGCGGCTCAGCGCCGCGAACACGGCCGTGCTCGCACCCGCCGCGATCCGCCCGGACGGTTCGGTCGACCCGGCGAAGGGTGCGGGCACCGGGCCGTTCGAGGTGACCGGAGCCGACGGCGACCAGCGCGTGTCGCTGCGCCGGTTCGACGGGTTCCGCGGCAGGCCGGCGCGGGTGCAGCGGGCCGAAGTGCGGTTCGTGGAGGACGCCTCGGCACGGGTGAACGGGCTGCGCAGCGGCGAGTTCGACCTCATCGACAAGGTCCCGGTCTCCCAGCTCGCCGAGGTGCGCGCCGACTCCGGGCTCCGCGTCGACGCGGTGAACCTGCCGCGCACGACGGCGCTGCACCTCAACACCTCCGGCGGCCCGTTCGCCGACCCGCGCCTGCGCGAGGCCGCGGCGGCGGCGATCGACCGCGCGGGCCTGGTCGCCGGGGTGCTGCGGGGGCAGGGAGTGGCCGCGAGCCGCTACTTCGGGCCCGCCGTGCCGTGGAGCGAGCAGCACCCGCTGCCGCGGCCCGATCCGGCGGCGGCCCGCCGGTCGGTCACCGAGGTCACCGGCGGAGCGCCCGTCCCGATCACCATCGGCACCTACCCGGACCGCCCGGAGCTGCCCGCGCTGACCACCGTCGTCGCCGACGAGCTCGGCCGGGCCGGGTTCACCGTCCGGATCGTGCAGGAACCCGCCGGGAGCATCGAGCCGCGCATCCTGTCCGGGGAGCTCGACGCCGCAGTGTACTCGCGCAACCAGCTCGTCGACGTCCCCGACGCCGCCGCGCACCTGGCCAGCGACTTCAGCTGCCGGGGCGGGTTCAACCTGGACCACTTCTGCGCGCCGGAGCTGGACTCGCTGCTCGCCGAGCTGCCCGGGATCAGCGACCCCGCCCGGCGCACCGCGGTCTTCCGCCGCGCCGACGACCTGCTCGCCGAGCGCGTCGCGGGCGTGCCGCTGGTCCACGAGCAGCAGCGCTTCGCCCACCGCACGGCGGTGAGCGGGGTTCCCGCCGACCCGCTGGAACGGGATTTCCTCACCGAGGAGGTCGTGCTGCGATGAGCACGCCGATCATCGACTACTGGAACGACCGCGCCCGCCGCGGCTACGACCGGCAACCCGGCCAGGACCCGGCGCGGGACCTGTGGGCGAAGCGCCTCGGGCCGCTGGTGGCGGACCTGGCCGGTCCGGGCGCGCGAGTGCTGGATTCGGGCTGTGGCACGGGATTCCTCGCCCGCATCCTCGCCGCCGACGGCCACCTCGTCACCGGGCAGGACGCCTCACCGGGAATGCTGGGGGTCGCCGAGGAACGCGGCGCCGCCGAAGGGCTCGACGTCCGGTGGCTGCTCGGCACGGCCGACGAGCCGCCCGCGGGGCCGTTCGACGTGGTGGTCACCCGCAACGTGCTGTGGACGCTGCCCGACGCGCGGCGCGCCGTGGAGTCGTGGGCGGAAGTCCTGCGACCGGGCGGGCTGCTGGTGGTCAGCGACGGCCGGTGGAACGCGGCCGACGCCGGGGACAGCGCGACCGAGCAGCGGTTCGGCGCGTCCTACGCGGACGCCGCGCCGGCGCTGCCGATGGGGTTCGACTTCGCGAGCTGCGCCGAGCTCGTCGGCCGGGCCGGATTCGTCGAGCGCACCGATCGCACGGGGTTGTTCGACACCGCGCCGTATCCGAGCGCCCCCGGCTTCTTCCTGCTCTCCGCCCGAACCCCGCGCCGGTGACGGGAGGGCGCGGGCTGTTGGCCCGGTTGGGCATGGCGCCGGTGGTGGCCGCGCTGATCGTGCTGGTCGCGGTGCTGCTGCCGGAGCTCACCGGGGTGGACGCCGCCCGCACCGTGCTCGCCACCCGCTACGCGGAGGCCGATCCGGATCCGGCGGTCCTGGCGGGGATCCGCGCCGAGCTCGGGCTGGATCTGCCGCTGCCGCAACGGGTTCTGGCGCGGCTCGGTTCTCTGGTCAGCGGCGATCTGGGGTCCTCGTGGGTCTCCGGCGCCCCGGTGGCGGCGGTGATCGGACCCGCGGTCCAGGTGTCGCTGGGCATCATGCTGGGTGCGGCGGTGCTGTCGTTCCTCGTCGGGTACCTGGCGGGCCTGCTCGCGGCGCACCGCCCCGGTTCGGTCACCGACCGGGTGCTTTCCGGGCTGGTGCGGGTGTTCTCGGCGCTTCCGGAGTTCGCGCTGGCCCCGATCCTGGTGCTGGTGTTCGCGGTCGGGCTCCAGGTGCTGCCTAGTTCGGGGTGGCGGGGCCCGGAGCACTCGGTGCTGCCGCTGCTGTCGCTGGTGCCGTCGCTAGCGGTGCCGATCGCCGCGGTGACCCGCGAACAGGTGGTGTCGTTGCGGCAGGAGAACTTCGCGCTCGCGGCGCGGGCGCGGGGGCTCGGCGCCGCGCGGATCTGGGGAGTGCACCTGGCGCGGCCCGCGCTGCCAGCGGCGCTGTCGCTGGTGACCTACAACGCGGCGGGCGCCGTCTCGGGCACCACCGCCATCGAGGTCGTCTTCGACATCCCCGGGCTGGGCAGCACCGTGGTGGAGGCGGTGCGCGCGCAGGACGTGCCGGTGGTGCAGGCCGGTCTGGTGGTGGCGGCGCTCGCGGCGCTGTGCGTGGGCGCCGCGGGCGACCTGCTCGGGCTCGCCGCCGAGCCCCGCGCCCGGTGGGAGGCGCGCCGGTGAGCCCGCGTCGCGTCGCCGCGCTGCTCGGAGCCGGGGCGTTCCTGCTGGTGCTGGCATTCGGAGCGGGCGGGGATCCGCTGGCCACGAACATGGGCGAGGTGCTGCGTGCGCCGTCGACGGCACACCCGCTGGGCACCGACGAGCTGGGACGGGACGTGCTGGCGAGGCTCGCGCACGGCGCGGTGGTCACGCTCGGTACCGCGGGCAGCGCGCTGGCCGCCGCCGTGCTACTGGGCTCGGTGGCGGGCTGCGCGACGGGCTGGAGTTCGTCACCGGTGGCCGCGCTGGTGCGGGCCGGGGTGGACGTGGCGACGGCGCTGCCCCCGCTGATCGTGGCGCTGGTGACGTCGCTGATCGCGGGGCCGAGCACGACGGCCCTGCTGCTGGCCCTGGCCGGGGTGGGCTGGTTGCCGTTCGCCCGGAACGCGGACGCGATGACTGCGCAGCTGCGGACGCGGAACTGGGTGCTGGCGCACCGGGCGCTCGGCGCGAGCCGCCTGCGGATCTGGCGCCGCTCGCTGCTGCCGTTCCTGGCGCCCGCGACCGGCGCGCTCGCCGCGGTCCGGCTGCCCGCGCTGGTGAACACCGTGGCGGCACTGGGTTTCCTCGGCCTCGGGCCACCACCGCCGCGCCCGGAGTGGGGCGCGATGATCGCGGAGTCGGTCGATCACCTCGGCACCGCGCCGTGGCTGCTGGCGGCTCCGGTGCTGGCGCTGGTGGCGGTGCAGACGATCGTCAGCGCCTGCTTCGCGCGCACCCGCGAGTGATCACTTCCCCTGGAACCGCGGCGTGCGCCGTTCGGTGCGGGCCCGGCTCGCCTCGGCGGCGTCCTCGCTGGCCCAGCAGTCCGCGTAGGCCGCTTCGAGCTCATCGCCCTGCTCGCCGGAGTCGAGCGAGTTCAGCGCCATCTTCGAGTAGCGCAGCGACAGCGGCGCCAGCTCACCGATCTCCCGCGCCCACGCCACGGCCGCGTCGTGGTCCCCGAGCCGGTCCACCACGCCGCGCTGGTGCGCCACCTCGGCTCCCAGCCGGTCGGCGGCGAGCAGCAGCGAGCGGGCGGCGCCGCCTCCGGCCAGCAGCGACAGGCGCCGCACCGTCCACGGGTCGACGGCGAGCCCGTTGCGCGCGGTGGGCACCGCGAAGTACGCGTCCGGGGCCGCGATCCGCAGATCGGCGGCCAGCGCGAGTTGGGCGCCCGCGCCGACAGCGGGTCCGTTGACCGCGGCGATCACCGGGACCGGCACGGTGAGCACGGTCTGCAACGCGTCGTAGAGCCCGTCCCGGAATTCGTCGCCGTACACTCCGTCGAGGTCGGCGCCCGCGCAGAACGTGCTGCCCGCGCCGGTGATCACCAGTGCTCGCGCGCCCTGCTCCACCAGTGCGAGCACGGCGTCGCGCAGCGCCTCGCAGTGCTCCAGGTCGAGCGCGTTGCGCCGTTCGTGCCGGTCGAGCGTGATCAGTCCGATCGACCCGTCCCACCCGGTGGTGATCATCGCTGCGCCTCCAGTGCCGCACCGGCGTGCCGGTGATGTCGTCCCTTCGCCACCGCGGCCGGTGGCACGGGCCAGTGCACCATCGCCGAAGTGCGCGCGGGGGTTCCGCCGCCACAGATCACATGTCCGCGGCTGCTCGGCCGAATCGGTGATGTTCGCCAGACCGAACGCGCGAAGGCCGGCGTCCGATCATGTCCACGTCTTTTCGCCCGCCCGCACTCGTTTCCGAACGACCCGAAGACCCAGCACCGGAAACCGCTCGTGCACGTGGACGTTCCATGTCGATCCACCGTCCACATCGAATCTGATCCACTGTGCACACATTTTTCGATTCGTTATCGAAATCGCCCGGTCGACCATTTTCCCCCCGGAAACCCGCATCTGTTCCTTTTCGCAGGAAATACCCGAATTCGCCGCCTTCGGAGTAGCGGCGCGCCCATACTCCTCACCGTGACGACACTTTCACCGGAGCAGATCGCGCAGCACGCCTACGACGCGGGCTTCCGCGGTGAAGCACTGTCCACCTCGGTGGCGGTGGCGATGGCCGAGTCCAGCGGGAACGCGGAAGCGCACAACGGCCAGGGGGACGACGATTCGTACGGCCTCTGGCAGATCAACATGCTCGGCGACATGGGTCCGCAGCGGCGCGAGGCGTTCGGACTCGACTCCGACGACGAACTGCTCGACCCGGCGAAGAACGCCGAAGCGGCGTACCAGCTCTACCAGGACCGCGACGGTTTCGACGACTGGTCGACCTACAACGACGACAGCTACGAGGAACACCTCGACGAAGCCGAGAAGGCCGCCGCTCAAGTCGAGGACGGTGGGGACACCGGCGCCGAGCAGCCCTCCGGCCCACCGGGCGGGAGCAACGAGCAACCTTCCGCCCCTCCCGGCGACGACGGCGGCCAGGAGAACGGCTTCACCGTCGAAACCGATCTCCTCACCGACTACGCCAAAGCGGTGGAGGCGATCGCCGAGGAATTGGGGAACATCGGCAAGCGCGCGCTCGATTCGGTCACCGGACTCGCCCCGAACAGCTTCGGCGAAGTCGGCGAGGAGACGGGTTTCGCCGGCGCGCTGGCCGATCTCAGCAAGAGCCTCGACAAGCAGGTCGCCGCGGTCGGCGAGAGCGCCCGCTCGCTCGGACAGGCCGCCGCGGACGCGGCCAAGACGTACCTCGACGCGGACGACGAGTCGATCAAGGCACTCGAACAGGTCTTGAAGAGCTGAAACCGGGGAGGCACAGGTGGATGTGGCAGCGATCGCCACGAAGTTCGTCGGCGAGCTCACCGCGCACCAGGGGAAGCTGGCGGGCGACGCCGGGGGCGTCCAGGACGCGCAAGGCGCGCTGGAGCGGGCCGCCGAAGCCGTCCGACAGCAGAGCGACGCCCAGCGGGAAGCGGCCGAGGCGTTGCTCAACGGCTGGCAGAGCAAGGCCAACGACGGGTTCAAGCAGCTGACGGAGAAGCTCACCGCCGACCTCGCGACCACCGCCGAGGCCGGCACCGAGGCCGCGAAGATCGTCGACGAGGTGTCCCAGGCGCTCGGCGGCAGGCACGACACCGTCGGCGGACTGGTCGGGGACTTCATCGAGAAGTCCACGCAAGTGCTCAACGCCGGGCTCGCCGCGGTGGGCGTCGACGCGGGCGGGGGCCTGATGCGGGCCGCCGCGCACCTGAGCGACCTGGCGGGCGGGTTCATCAAGGACTCCGGCGGCGAGCTCGAACAGGCCCAGGGCGAGATGGAGCGGGCCGCGCAGAAGCTGCGCGAGCTGCAGCAGCGGCTCGACGGCGACGGCATCGCCGATCCGCCGGAGGGCGAGGAGACCGGCAAGCCCGCCGAGGACCAGGGCGACGCCGGGCAGGCCGAGCCGGACGACGGGAAACCGGGCTCCAAGACCGAGGACATCCTCGCCAAGGCGCGTGAGAACCTGGGCTTCGAGGAAGGCCCGAACGACAAGAACAAGTGGGGACCGGACGGACAGCCGTGGTGCTCCTACTTCGCCACCGCCATGTGGAGAGAAGCCGGGGTGGACATCGACAGCCTCGGGTACAGCGGCGACGTCTACGAGTGGGGCCAGGAGCGCGGCACCGCCTACGACCAGGATTCCCTGGCGGAGAGCGCGAAACCGGGCGATGCGCTGCTGTTCGGCACCGGTCCGGATCAGATGCAGAGCACCCACATCGGCATCATCGAGAAGGTCGAGGGCAACCAGATCACCACGATCGAGGGCAACTCCAGCGACAAGGTGCAGCGGATGACCTACACGCTGCCCGAGGACGCGCACATGTTCTACGGAGGGGTGCATCCCGAATGACCACCACCGGACGTGCGGAACGCGACGGCGTTCGCGTCGAAGTGGCTCCCGGCGGAGCGTTGCGCTCCCTCGTGCTGGAGCCGAGCGCGCTGCGCGGCGGCGGCGCCAAGCTGGCGAGCACGATCACGGCGCTGGCCCGGGAGGCGAACGTCGACGCCACCCGCGCGGCGGCGCGCGACCCCCGGCTCGCCGGGCTGAGCGCGGCCGATCGAGCGGCACTGGGACTGGAACCGGGCGAGGCCGCCCGCCGTGCCGAGGAATGGAGGTAGCGATGGGCGACGGACGCAGCGTCAAGACGCTGATCGCCATCGCCGCGAACCTGCCCGCGAATCGCGGGCTGGCCTCGGGGATGGCCGAGATCCGCGGCACGGCGAGCGGCGAGGGCGTCTCGCTGTCGGTTGATCTGAACGGCCTGCTCACCGAGCTCACCGTGTCGGAGCAGGCGATCGCGCTGGGACCGCAGCGGCTGGCCGCCGAGATCACCCGGCTCAGCGCCGAGGCGTGCGCCGAGTCGACGCGGCGGGGCCTGGTCGCACTGGAATGGGGCTGCGGTCCCGGCGTGGCGGCGGCGATCGGCGAGCAGCTCACCCCTGCCGAGCAGGTGAGCGCACCGGACCGGGACTCCGGCGAGGACGACGAGGACTTCGCCGAGGCCCCGCGCACGACGTCCTGGGCGTCGAACCGCCCCTCGTGGGGGCGGTGAGCGCAACGGCACCCGGTACGGTTCGGGGGTGCGTGTTGAGGTGCTCTCCGACCATCCGCGGTTCGCCGCCCGCCGTACCGAGCAGGCCGCCGAGCAGCGGCGCACCCGGTACGAGCAGGCGGTGGCGGACGTGCGGGCGCGGCACGCCGCCCGGCGCTGGTGGCAGGTCTGGAAGCTCCTCCCCCAGTGGCTGGAGCTGCGCAGGCTCCAGGCGCAGCGCCCGGCGGACGAGGACCAGGTGCGGCACCGCTTGGCCCAGCAGGAGGCCGGGATCGAGGCCGAGGACGCGATGACCTCGGCGCTCGACCGGCTCTCCGACGACTGGACGGTGTTCCGCGGCTACCGCAACGGCCGCGGCGAGGTCGACCACCTGGTGGTCGGTCCCGGTGGGATCTGGGCGATCGAGGTGAAGAACCACCCCGGCAAGGTGCACGTGGACGGGGATTCCTGGCGCTCCGAGGTGTTCGACCGCTACGGCAACCTCGTCGAGAACCGCACCCTCGCCGACCGCAGCGGACGCAGCTGGGGCCGCCAGGTCACCGACGTCTCCAAGGCCCTGGCGGACTTCCTGCAGAAGCGGGGCCGCCAGGCGCTGGTGCGCTCGGTGGTCGTCATCATCAACCCCCGCGCCCAGCTCGGCACCGTGCGCCGCCCCGGTTTGGCGCTGGTCAGCGTCGGCACCGACGAAGTGGTGCGCACCCTGCGGCAGGCGCCGCCGACGCTGGGCCCTGCCAGCGCCGACGAGGTCGCCCGGCTGGTGCGCCGCGACCACGCCTTCCACGAGAAGCGACGCGCCCAGCGCGGCGGCTGACCGGTTCGCGGGTGGTCCCGCTCATCGCTGCCCGAACCAGGAGGCGGGGACGGTCGAGACCCGGTGCAGCACCCGCTCCAGCGGCCCGCGCCCGAGCAGCGCCCGCCACGTCGTGGCGATCGCCAGGGTGCTGACGACGAGCACCAGGAGCGGGATCCACGGCCAGGCTTCCCGAATCGGGCCGAGGCGGCTGGTGCCGACAGCGGCCAGCGCCACGATGTGCCCCGCGTACGCGGTCAGCGCGAGCGCGCCGACGGAGGCGACCGGCAGCAGCACTCCCGTGCGTTCGACGAACAGGCAGACACCGACGACCAGCAGAGCGGACCCGGTGGCGCCGATGATCTCGAACGGGCTCCCGCTGTGCGCGCCCGCCGATAGCAGGAACACCGGGTCGGTCGTGGGCACCGCCCCGAAACCGGTGCTCAGCAACATGTCCACCATCTCCGGCGGCAGCGCGCCTCCCATCAGTTCCACCACGCGGTCACGGCCGCCGAACACGGTCATCGCCAGCCACGAACCGCCGTAGCCCAGCAGCGCGAGCCCGGCACCGATCACGGCGATCCTGCCGCGAACCGCTCGCAGCTCCAGCCTGCCCAGCGCCATGCCCGCCAACACGAAGGGGATCCAGGTCAGCACCGGGTACGCACCGGTGAGCAGGATGTTCTGGAACGCGGTGCCGATGCCCGCCAGCGAGCCGAAGTCGTCGAAACCAGGTGTGGCACCGAATTCCGTCGCCTGCCCCATGCCCTGCCGGATGAAGAACGACACCAGTGGCCCCGCGACGGCGAACACCGCGGCCAGGACCGCCAGCGCCGTGGCGCGCCACCGCAGCACCGGGATCGACAGCAGGAACAGCACCCCGTACGAGGTCAGGATCACCATGACGGGCGCTTGCAGCGCGGACAGCGCGAGGCCGAGCACGAACAGCACCACCGCGCGGATCGCGATCCGCAGCACCACCCGCGACCGCGTTCCGGCGATCGGCGCCGAACCACCGCTCAGCAGCGCGATCGACAGACCCGCCAACACCGCGAACAGCGCGGCCGAACGTCCCGCCACCAGCGTGTGCAGCCAACCTGGCGGTCCGACGTGCGCCGCGAACATGCCGAGCACCGCCAGTCCGCGCGCCACGTCCACGCCGATGAGCCGCGCGGGCGGCGGTGCTTCGACTTCCCTTGCTTCCGATGGTGAAACCCGTGTCGTGTGCATGCAGCCATGCTCGCGAAACGACCCCTCGACCGGATCATGCTTCGCGCCATCCTCGGGTACGACTTTCGGTCAAGTGGGGCGCGTGGATCCGGCCGTTCCGCCGAGCCCGGCCGGCGGGTGGCTCCGCGATCCCGGTCCGCCCGGAGAGGTCACCTACCGATCTCGGCGACTCCCGCGCGGAAGGCCACCCGGTTCGGATCCACCTCGGGCTCGCGGTCGGGCCGCCAGTGCGACGGCGCCACCAGGCCGGGCGGGACGAGCGTGGTCCCGCGCAGCAGAGCGAGGATCTCGTCGGGCGAACGCCAGAAGCTGGGCGGGTTGACGTTGCGGTACACCTCCGCGACGCGCTCGGCGGTCTCCTGCGGGAACCCGGCGGCCGTCGAGTGCGACAGCACGAGGTAGCTGCCGGGCACGAGCGCCTCGGCGTAGCGCCGCACGACGTCGGCGGCCAGCTCGTCGTCCTCGACGAAGTTCAGGGCCGAGATCATCAGCAGGCCGAGCGGTCGCGCGAAGTCGATCAGCCCGGTCGCCGCCGCGCCGCTGAGCACGGAGCGCACGTCCCGGAAATCGGCCTCGACGATCTCGGCCTGCTTGACGTCGTCCAGCACTTGCCTGCTGTGCGCGACCGCGACGGGTTCGCGATCGACGTAGATCACCCGAGCCGCGGGGTCCAGCGAGTGCGCGATCTCGTGCGCGCTGCCGACGGTGGGCACCCTCGAACCGAGGTCGAGGAACTGCTCGATCCCCTGACCGGAGAGGAACCGGACGGCGCGGGCGAGGAAGCCCCGGTTGGCGTGGATGGACTGCACCACTTCGGGCATGGCCTCGACCACTTCCTGCCCGGCCTCGCGGTCGATCTCGAAGTTCGCCGAGCCGCCCATGAAGAAGTCGAACATGCGCGCCGAACTCGGACGCCGCACATCGATGTCCTCGGTGTTGCAAGGTCGTGCGTCAGGCCACCGCACCATCGGCCCACCTCCGACTCCCCTGAATCACTCCATGTTACCGAATCGACACCTCCGGCCATGGCGCGCTGTCGGCGTCCCCCCAGGTCAGCCGCCGACGACCTCCAAGTCGGCGAGCACCTTCCTGATCCGCTCGGGCACGCGCACCGGGCGCCGCGTCTCCCGGTCCACGTACACGTGCACGAATCGGCCCACGGAGGCCGGTTCGGCGGCGCCGTTGCCGAACACGGCGAGCCGGTACACCACACTGGAGTTGCCCAGCCGCTCCAAGCCCACACCCACCTCGACGTCATCGGGGAAGCCGAGTTCGGCGAGGTACCGGCAATTCGTCTCGACGACCAGCCCGATCTCGGGGAACTCGCGGATGTCGGCCCCGGTGGCGCGCATCAACCAGCCGTTGACGGCCGTGTCGAACCAGGAGTAGTGCACGACGTTGTTGATGTGCCCGTAGACGTCGTTGTCGGACCAGCGCGTGGTGATCGGCCAGAGGACGGTGAAATCCGCACGACCCGGCGGGGTTTCGGCAGGTTCGGCCATGGAGCCGACCCTAGTCACCCGCCGGCCCCGCCTCCGCGTCGAGTGCTTCGGCCCTGGCGGCGAGGTCCGCGACCGCGTGCTCCTCGACGGCGGGCTTGCGCAGGCCGAGTTCCGCGAGCACTCCGCCGCCGTTCTCGTGCTCCAGCATCGCCAGCAGGACGTGCTCGGTGCCGACGTGGTCGTGCTCCAGGCGCAGCGCCTCGCGGAAGGTCAGCTCCAGCACCTTCTTCGCGCCCCCGTCGAACGGGATCAGGTCGGGCACCTCGTCCACCCCGGCGGGCAGCGGCGCGGCGGCGGCTCGGCGCACGGCGTCCGGGGTGAGGCCGTGCGCGGTGATCGCGCGCATGGCCAGGCCTTGCGGCTCGGCGAGCAGTCCGAGCAGCAGGTGCTCCGGCCGGATCTCGGTGTTGCCCGCCGCGCGCGCCTCGTTCTGCGCGGCCAGCACGACGTTGCGGGCGCGCGGTGTGAACCGGCCGAACCCTTGTCCGGGGTCGAGGTCGGGCGAGCCGCCCTTCGGCAGGAAGCGCTGCTGCGCCGCCTGCTTCGTGACGCCCATGCCCGCGCCGATCTCCTTCCAGGACGCGCCGGAACGGCGTGCCTGGTCGACGAAGTGCCCGATGAGGTGGTCGGAGACCTCACCGAGGTGGTCGGCCGCGATGACGGCGGCGGAGAGCCGGTCGAGCGCACCGGAGTGCACGTTCGTGATGGCTTCGATCAGGTCGTCGAGGCGAACGGGGTTCGCCAGCTGCAGTGGTTCGCTCATGCGTCAACCATAGGTTGACCCTCGGAGGTCGTCAACTTTCGGTTGACGATGGCTCGGCCACCCGCTGGGCCGCGAGGACCGCGGCCCGCCGGATCCCCGCGGCGTCCCGACCCCGAGCACCGCCGTCGATCTTGCCCACCGCCAGCGCCGACAGCGCCATCGACCGCGCGATCCCCAGCAGCACGATGAGCAAGTCCGCCGGATGCCAGGCGGCGTCGACGTGCCCGTCGGCCTGCCCCTGCCGGATCGCGTCGATCTTCGGGCGCAGCGCGGTCAGCCGCAGGTCGTCCGCCGCGAGCCGGTCGGGCTCGTCCAAGTCGATCCACGCCTGCAATCGGGCGCTCTGCGGGTTGTCCAGGTAGTGGTCGAACAATCGGCCCACGTAGCCCGGGATGTCGTCGCCGCGCACCGCGGTCCGCTCGTCGACGTCGACGACCCACTGCCGCACGACCTCGTCGAACAACGCCTGCTTGCTGGGGAAGTACGCGTAGAGCCGGTCCTTGCTGGCGCGCGCCTCGGTCGCGATGCGGTTGATCCGGGCTCCGGCGACCCCGCGGGCGGCGAACTCGGCGGTGGCGGCGGCGAGGATCCGCTCCCGCGTGGCATGTCCGGCTGCGCGCATCGGGCGAGACTACCTTGCCGAACCATTCGGTTCGGGAGTACGGTCGGCCGCCGGACCGGTTGGTTCGGCAACGTTGCCCGCCGAAGCCCAGGAGTTGACGTGCACCTCGACCAAGCCCACGCCCGGTTCGCCGCACTGCGCGATCAGGACTCCGGTGTCTCCCCCGACGAGCTCGACGAGATCTGGGCCGCGCTGGACACCGTGGCCGCCGCGGACATCCTCGGCGCTTGGCGGGGCGCCGACTTCGCCACCGGCTCGGCGAGCAGCTCATCGCCGCTCGCCGGCACGGCAAGACCTTCCACTCGGTGCTCGACGCGAAACCGCTGATCTGCCGGGACGCCAACGGAGAACTGTTCTCGCACGCCGAGCTCGGCGGCGGGGAGGCCACGCTGTGGGACGTCGAGTTACCGGCGAGGTGACCGCGACGATGGTCTACGACGGGCGCCCCGTGTTCGACCACTTCAAGCAGGTCGACCCGGACACCCTGATGGGGATCATGAACGGCCGGCCGGAGCAGGTCCTCGACGACGGCCACTTCTACTACTTCCTGCTCGAACGCACCTGATTCCGATTGGCAGGGCCTGCGCGGCGGGCCGGGCGGCGGAACTCCCCGTTGGCGGGGTGCAGATCAGATCGAGGGGTCCATGCAGATCACCGCAGCCGTCGTTCCGGAACCGGGCGGCGAGTTCGTGCTGGAGCGCGTTGAGCTCGACGATCCGCGCGAGGACGAGGTCCTGGTGCGCGTCACCGCCGCCGGGCTGTGCCACACCGACCTGGCCGCCAAGGACGATCCGCGCCGGCGGGAGCCGATCGTCCTGGGGCACGAGGGCACCGGCGTGGTCGAGCGGGTCGGCGCCGCGGTGACCAGGATCGAGCCCGGTGACCGGGTGGCGCTGAGCTACCGCAGCTGCGGGCGCTGCCGCCCGTGCCGGGCGGGCGACCGGCCGTACTGCGAGCAGGCCCGGCGGCTCAACAGCGCGGGCAGGCGCCCGGACGGGTCGCCGACGCTGACGTGGCGGGGCGAGCCGGTGGCGGGTTCGTTCTTCGGCCAGTCCTGCTTCGCCACGCACGCCCTGGCCACCGCCGACAACGCCGTGGTGATCGGCGACCAGGCGGATCCGCTCGTCGCGGCACCGATGGGGTGCGGGTTCCAGACCGGAGCCGGTGCGGTGCTCAACGTGCTCCGGCCGGGCGCCGAATCGAGCTTGGTGATCTTCGGCGCGGGCGGGGTCGGCCTGGCGGCGCTGCTGGCGGCGCGGTCCGCCGGGGTGCGCACGATCATCGCCGTCGACGTGCAGCCCCGGCGGCGGGAACTCGCGCTGCGGCTGGGCGCGAGCGACGCGCTGGACCCGGCGCGGACCGACGTCGTGGCGACGATCGCGGAACTCACCGGTGGCGGCGCGACGCACGCACTGGAAGCGACCGGGCTGGCCGCCGTGCTGACCCAGGCGGTGGCCGCGCTGGGCGCCACCGGTGTGGCCGCCGTCGTCGGTCTCGGCGCGGCGGAGGCCCCGCTGAACCTGCGGGACCTGCTCTACCGCGGCAAGACCGTCCGGGGCTGCATCGAAGGCGACGCGGTGCCGCAGCGGTTCATCCCGGAACTGCTGGAGCTGCACGCCGCCGGCCGCTTTCCCGTGCGGGAACTCGTGGCGGAGTACCGGTTCGCCGACATCAACTCGGCCGTCGCCGACCAGCGCGGCGGGGAAGCGGTGAAGCCCGTGCTCGTCTGGTGATCCCGCGCGGGCTCCGCCGTGGCGGCGCACTGATCGAGCGGTGCGCGGTCCTTGATCGGGATCCGGTTCGCTGGTTGTCTTGGTGGCGCTCGGCCCGGCGAGGAGGAGGGACTCGTGCGCCTTTACGCGCAGACACCGGCGCGCGCCGGTAGGCAGGTGCTGCACGACCTCGGCGCCGTCGCCTGGTGCGCGGTGTTCGCCTGGCTGTCGCACCGGGCCTACCTCGCCGTGCTGGGGTTGCAGGCACCCGGGCTGCGGATGATCGACGCCGGGCGCGACCTGGAGCGCACCATGGGCGACGCCGCTCGCACCGCGAGCCGGGTTCCGCTGGTCGGCGACGACCTCGCCGGTGCCCTCGACCGGGGAACCGCCGCCGGGGACATGCTCACCGACGCCGGGCGGACCCAGGTCGACGCGGTGAGTTCGGGGGCGCTGGCCGCCGCCGGGCTGGTGGTGCTGCTGGCGCTGATCCCGCTGGTGCGGTGGTGGCTGCTCCCCCGGATCGAGTACGCCCGGGCGGCCACCGCCGCGTGCGAATTGCGCACCGCCGCACCGGATCTGCTCGCACTGCGCGCACTGTCCACTGTGCCCTATCGCAAACTCCGCGCGGTGCACGAAGATCCGGCCGCGGCGTGGCGCGAAGGTTCCGGTGCCGTCATCGACAGCCTGGCCGCGTTGCACCTCGCCCGGCTCGGCCTCCACCGCGCCGAGACCTCGGAGCACCGGCCCGGCCGGTGACATCGGTATTCCTGCGGCGCAACGGAGGATCCCGCACCGCGCACGCCGGAGCCGGTTGCGTCGGGATGTAGCGTGGAAGGCGGTTGAGCCCACAGCCGTGAGCAGACTTTCCCCGCCGAGGACGAGCGCTCGGCCGTGACGTCGCGGCGCTTCCCGCCGCCGTCCGGCGACCACCTCGGCGACCACGAAGAGTACTCGCGGGCGCGTGATCCGCCTCGTCCCGGCAGCAGCCGATGAGGTTCGGGCCGCGCGGATCGCCCGCGGAAGACTCGTTAGGAGACGGCATGAGCGCGACTCCCACCGCGACCGACCCGGTACTGCCCCAGGACGTCCCCGCCGATGTCCGCCTGCCCGACATCCCGGCACCCGCCCGGGGTGACCGGCCGCAACGCCGCGCGGAACACCACGGCGGGGCGCTCGACCTGCGCCTCGACCGGCCCAGCCCGGACACGATCGTCCTCGCGGTGCGCGGCGCCGTGGACACCAGCACCGTGCGGCGGCTGCGCGAGCTGCTGTGGCACCGGCTCGCCTCGTGCACCGGCACCGTCGTGCTGGACCTCTCCGCGATGACCTTCGTCAACACCAGCGGGTTGCACCTGCTGGACCAGTGCCAGCGGCGGGCCGAGGAGCACGACATCTCGTTCCGCGTGGTGCGCGACGACCAGGGCCTCCTGCTCCGGTTGCTGGACCTGGCCGACGCGCACGTTCGATTCCTGGTGCACGCCGACCTGCCCGGCGCCCTGTCCTCGCGGTGACGGCGGGTGGCCGCCCCCGGGCCAGCGGATCAGTTGTTCTCGTCCCAGTCGATGCCGATCGGGCCGTCGGAGACGAGCAGGAACTCGCAGCCGTGCACGGGGTCGGCTTCCTCCGGGCCGTAGACGTGTCCTGCCTGCACGCCGCGCACCGAGTTCGCGCCGACCCAGCCCTCGTCGCCGAAGCGCAGCGCGCCCTTGACCATGTGGTAGGTCGTGTTGAACGGGTGGCTGTGCGCGGGCGCCGAGTAGCCCGGCGGGAACCAGGCGTAGAAGACGTTCGGCGCGAGGATCTTCACTTGCGCCGCGTTCTCGCCGCCGGGAAGGTGCGGATCCTCGAACGGAACCCAGGGTTCCTCGTCGAGGACCTTCGCCCACACGGTGGGAACGTCGTTGTCGATGCTCATCGGTGGTGGATCTCCGTCCGGGACGCGGCAGGGGAACGTTTCGGTGCCCGACAGTCTGCCTCCTGCGGCAGGTGAAGATCCATCGCCCCGTGCGCCAATTTTTCGGCATATACCTCTGGTTTTATGCCACAACGGCGGAGCGCCGATCACCCATCGCAAACATCGCACGACACAGGACCACGCGGACGGGCGATCCCTGGCGAGGACGTGCTCCCGCCCGTATCCGCTTCGGCTCACCCGGCCCCGGCGGGAGCGGGTTCCGCCTCCGACAGCCGAGCGTGCAGCCTGGCGCTGTGCTCGTCGAGCCCGGTGATCTCGACCGCCACGCCGCGCGCCGCGAACCGCGCGACCACCGCGTCCAGCGCGGTGACCGCCGAGGAGTCCCAGATCCGGGCACCACTGAGGTCCAGCACCACCGCGTCCACGTCCGCGGAGTCGTCGAAGGCGTGCACGAAATCGTTGGTGGAAGCGAAGAACAGCTGTCCGGTGACCCGGTGGATCCGGGTGCCGCCGTCGGGATCGAGCACGCTGGAGACCTCGACGTGGTGCGCCACGCGGTGCGCGAAGAACACCGCGCTGAGCAGCACCCCGCACAGCACGCCGAGCGCGAGGTTCCCGGTGGCCACCACGACAGCCACCGTGACGACCATGACCGCCGTCTCGGCGCGCGGAGCACCGCGCAGCCGCTTCGGGCTCACGCTGCCCCAGTCGAACGTGCTGATCGACACGAAGACCATCACCGCGACCAGCGCGGCCATCGGGATCAGCGCCACGACCTCGCCGAGCGACATCACCAGGACGAACAGGAACACCCCGGCGGCCAGCGTCGAGAGCCGGGTCCGCCCGCCCGATTTCACGTTGATCATCGACTGCCCGATCATCGCGCAGCCCGCCATGCCGCCGAGCAGCCCGGTGATCACGTTGGCGATGCCCTGCCCGCGCACCTCGGTCGCCTTGTTCGAGCGGGTGTCGGTGATGTCGTCGAGCAGACGCGCCGTCAACAGGGACTCCAGCAGCCCCACCAACGCCAAGGTCAGCGCGAACGGCGCCACGATCAGCAAGGTGCCGGTGGTCAGCGGCACGGCCGGGATCCCCAGCACCGGCAACGCGTCCGGCAGTTCGCCCTGGTCGCCGACGGTCGGCACGGTGAACCCGAGACCGACCGAGATCGCCGTGATCACCACGATGGCCACCAGCGGAGAGGGCACCGCCCGCGTCACCTTCGGCAGCAGGTAGATGATCGCCAAGCCGAGCGCGACGAGCCCGTACACGGGCAGGCCGACGCCGGTGAGGTGCGGCAGCTGCGCGGTGAACAGCAGGATCGCCAGCGCGTTGACGAATCCGAGCATCACGGTGCGCGGCACGAACCGCATCAACCGGTGCACGCCGAGCAGGCCCAGCACCACTTGGAACACGCCCGCCAGGACGGTCGCCGCGAGCATGTACTCCACGCCGTGCTCGCGCACCAGCGGCACCATCACCAGGGCCATCGCCCCGGTGGCCGCGGAGATCATCGCCGGGCGACCGCCGGCGAGCGAGATGATGATCGCGATGGAGAACGACGCGTAGAGCCCCACCTTCGGGTCCACCCCGGCGATCACCGAGAACGACAGCGCCTCCGGGATCAGCGCCAGCGCCACCACCAGCCCGGAGAGCAGGTCGGCGCGCGGGTTCGACCACCAGGCCCGGCGCAGCCGCGCGGGAATCCCCGGCGCGGCAACGGTTTCTGCGGAACTCATGAACACCTCTCACCGGGACGCGGAACGCGCGTCGTCAGAACGTCGTCCTGCGCGAGGAGTTCCCCTGCGTCCACAGTGGTCACCCGGCGGCGATCGGGCGGGCACGAGCGCGCGCCACGACGGCGGGCCGCACCCGCGCAGGGTCACGGCGGCGGTGGCGCGACCGCGAGGAACTCTAACCTAACGTAAGGGTAGATTTGCCCTGAGTGGGACGGACGTCACCGCGCCTCCGGCGGCGATCAGGCTCCCGGCAGCCGCGATTCGAGGGTGGCGGCGAAGTCCTCGGCGAGCTCCAGCTGCCTGCGCAGCTTCTCGCAGCGCCGGTCGGCGAGCTCCCGGAACTCCGCGAGGCGGCGATCCTGCTCGCCCGTGCCGTCGCCGCGCTCCTTCGCATCGAGGATGCCCAGCAGCTCCCGCATCTCGTCGAGCTGGAAGCCCAGCGGTTTCATCCGCATGATGACCTCCAGCCGCCGCACGTCGGCCTCCCGGTACAACCGGAATCCGCCCTGCGTGCGCGCGCTCGGCACCGCGAGGTCGACCTCCTCGTAGTACCGGATGGTCCGCAGCGACAGCCCGGTGCGCTCGGCCACCTCACCGATCTGCATGTGCGTGGTCACAGCATTCCCCTCCGCGGACCGTCCCGTGACCGACGATTCTCCCCGGCGGTCCGCCCGCGGCGCGCACCCGGTGGCCGCCGCGCACGACGACCGCCGGGTCCGCGTCAAGAATCCGCAGGGCCGCCCGTCACCGGCTGAGGCTGCCGCGCAGGTTCGCGCTGTAGCGCTCCCCGGCCGTCGAGCCGGGCGGGAACGTCTCGGACAGTTCCGCGACCAGCTCCGCGGGCAGCTCCAGCCGGGCCGCCTCCAGGTTCGCGTCCAGGTTGGCCGCGCGCCGAGTACCGGGAATCGGCACGACGTCCTCGCCCTGGGCCAGCAACCAGCCCAGCGCGAGCGCGGCCGGCGTGGTGCCCAGCTCGTCCGCCCGCGCCCGCAGCCGGTCGACGCGGGTCAGGTTGTGCTCCAGCGCCTCCTCGGAGAACCGGGGGTACCGCGCCTGCCTGCCCGCCAGGTTCTCCACGTCCGAGGCGCTGCGGATCGAGCCGCCGAGCACGCCGCGCCCCAGCGGCGAATAGGCCACCACGCCCACCCCTAGCTCCCTGGCGACGGGCAGCAGCTCCGCCTCCAGATCGCGGGTGAACAGCGAGTACTCCTCTTGCGTCACCGCGATCGGATGCACCGCGTGCGCCCGCCGCAGGGTTTCGGCCGACACCTCGGACAGCCCGATGTAGCGCGCCTTGCCCTGCTCGACGACCTCCGCGAGCGCGCCCACGCTGTCCTCGATCGGCGTGGACGGATCGACCCGGTGCAGGTAGTACACGTCGACGTGATCGGTGCCGAGCCGCCTCAAGCTGGAGTCGATGGCCTCCCGGATCCGCTCCGGGCGGCCCAGGCCTTCCCCGCCGCCGCCACCGGTCTTGGTCGCCAGCACCACCCGCTCCCGCAGGCCGCCGGAGAGCGCCCCGCCGAGCAGCATCTCGTTGTGCCCGTTGCCGTACACGTCGGCGGTGTCGATGAGATCGATGCCCGCCTCGACGAGGTGCCCGATCAGCTCCCGCGACTCGCCGTCATCGGCTTCGCCGTACACCCCGGACAGCCCCATCGCGCCGTAACCGAGCGCGCTCACCGCGGGACCGCGGTCCCCGAGGCGGTGCCGCGGGACGTCCTCTCGCCGAACCAACGCCATCAGCCCATGACCTTCCTCGTCGCCGTGGCCCGCACTCCGCGGCGGACCCCCGCCCGCAACAACGACCGACTCCTCGCCGTGCTTCCCGACCGCGGGAAGTTCCCGCACTCCGGGACGGTCGAGCGGTGGTCTGCGCGCGAGCACGCCGCCGCCGCGGGAACCCCCGGGTCAGCTGTGCCAGTTGCGGTAGAGGCGGACGGCGTTGCGCAGGGCCATCGTCACGGTCATCGGGCCGATGCGCGGGACGAACACCCCGGCGGCGTCCACGACGTCGTCGTCGTAGTTCTTCAGCGTGGAGAAGTTGATGCAGGTCGCGCCCGGCTTGATCTCGGCGGCGCGCACCAGCGGGAACTCCCGCGAGGGCACACCGGTGACGACCACGTCGGCCTCGGCCAGCGCGGTCGCGCGGTCCACGGAGGTGGGCCGCACCTCGTAGGAGCCCTTCTCCTGCGAAGGCACGTAGGCCAGCGGGCCGTCGACGTCGAAGGACGTCACCTCGGCACCGTCGTTGGCCATCATCGCCGCCAGCGGTTGGCCGACGATCTCGCTGCGGTTGAACACGCACGCCTTCAGCCCGGCCAGCGGCTCGGCGGCACCGCGCTCGCCGACCTCGGCCTGCTCGATGAGCTTCAGCACCGCCAGCGGCGTGCACGGCAGCACGGCGCGCTTGGTGTGCTCGGCGTCGATGTAGCGGCGGTTCTCGTAGAGGCAGCGGCTCCAGAACGAGTGCAGGCCTTCGACGTCCTTGCGCGGGTCGACGAGTTCCCGCAGCCAGCGGTCCTGCGCGAGCCCCATGATCGGGTAGTACAGGAAGATCCCGTGCACGCTCGGGTCGCTGCCCGCCTCGTGCACGGCGCGCTCGACCTCACCTGCGGGCAGCACCCGCTGGTCGAAGCGGATCCCGACCTTCTCGCAGCCGCGCCGGGTGTACTCGGCGTAGGTCTGGGTGGGGCCGTCGCCTTCGACGCGGAAGCCGGTCAGCGTCAGCGGTTCCGGCAGCGCGGCCACCTCGGCGCGGATCTCCGCGCGGAAGTCGTCGGCGAGGGCACTGGGATCGAGCAGTCGAGCGGGCACGGGTAGTTCTCTAGCACAGCGGCCGACCTCCGTCGACGCCGCCCCGCACCGGCGCGTGCCACCTCGCGACGCTCTGACCAGCCGATCAGCTGTTGCGAGACCGTCGCGTTTCACTATTGCCGAGGTCGGGTGTGGCCGATGTCAACCACGTCGGCACCCACCAGGCCCCGATCGTGGAACGGCCTCGGGCGCTCACGCGGCAGGACGGTCCGGTCCGGCGGGCGCCGCGTTCCGGTCACCTCGCGGGCCCGTCGGCACCACTCCGCCCCGGCGTTCCACGAACTCGACGTGGACGCGCTGGTGCTCCGGTTCCAGCCGTTCGACTCCGAACAGCGCCGCTTCGCCCACGAGGTCATCCCCCGCTACCGCGCACCGGCCGGGGAGGCCGAGACGCTCCCCGGCCCCGTGGGATCCCGTTCGCCGCGACCCGCGCGGGATCCCACGGGTTCCGCCGGCGTGCGGCGGTCCGGGGGTCAGGCGATGTTCGACGGGCGGACCAGGCCCTCGGCGAGGTCGCCGAACTCCGGTGCGGGGATCGCACCCGGGTTCTGCGCGATCTCCTCCACCAGCAGGGTTTCCGTGGTCAGCAGCAGCGAGGCGATGGAGGCGGCGCTCTCCAACGCCGACCGCGTCACCTTGAACGGGTCGATCACGCCGAAGGCGAACATGTCGCCGTACTCACCGGTGAGCGCGTTGAAGCCGTGGCCCGCGGGCAGCTCGGCCACCTTCTCCAGCACCTCGTCGGCCGGGTGGCCCGCGTTGATCGCGATCCAGCGCAGCGGCTCGGCCAGGGAACGGCGCACGATCTCCCGCCCCACCGCCGCGTCGCCGGTCAGCGAGCTCGGCCCGAGCGTGGCCGCGGCCCGCACCAGCGCCGCTCCCCCACCGGCCAGCAGACCTTCCTCGATCGCCGCTCGCGTCGCGGACACCGCGTCCTCCACGCGGTGCTGCTTCTCCTTGAGCTCGACGGCGGTGGCCGCCCCCACCCGCAGCACCGCGACGCTGCCGGACAGGTGCGCGATGCGGTCCTGCAACGTGTCCCGGTCGTGGTCGTTCTCGGCGCGGGCGAACTCGCGCTTGAGCTGGTCCACGCGGGCCGCGATGTCCTCGCCGCGCCCGGCGCCGCCGACGATGGTGGTGCTGTCCGCGGTCACCGTGACCTTCTCGCAGCTGCCCAGGTGGTCCAGCTGCACCGACTCCAGGCTCAGCCCGGCGTCACCGGTGATCACCCGGCCGCCGGAGAGCGCGGCGATGTCGCCGAGCCGCGCGAGCCGCCGGTGCCCGAAGCCCGGCGAGCGCACCGCCACCGAGCGGAACGTGCCGTGCACGTTGTTGGTGACCAGCATGCCCAGCGGCGGCCCCTGCACGTCCTCGGCGAGGATCAGCAGCGGCCGACCGGTCCGGGTGACCTGCTCCAGCACCGGCATCAGCGTCTGCACCTGGCTGATCTTCTCGTTGGTGAGCAGGATCAGCGGGTTCTCGAAGACCGTCTCCATCCGCTGCTCATCGGTGACCATGTACGGCGAGAGGTAGCCGTGGTCGAACTCCAAGCCGTCCACGAAGTCCACGTCGATGCCGACGGTCGGCGACTCCTCGACGGTGACGACGCCGGTGGTGCCCACCCGGTCCATGGCCACGGCGATGAGCTCGCCGATCTCCGGGTCGTTGTTCGCCGACAACGACGCCACCTGGGCCAGGTCCTGCTTGCCGCACACCTGCCGCGCCCCGGCGCGCAACGAGGCGACCACCTCCGCCGCCGCCTGCTGGATCCCCTGCTTGAGCAACATCGGGTTGGCGCCCTCGTCGACCGCGAGCAGTCCTTCGCGGACCAGCGCCTGGGCGAGCACCGTCGCCGTGGTCGTGCCGTCCCCGGCGACGCCGTTGGTCTTGTCCGCGACCTCCTTCGCGAGCTGGGCGCCCATGTTCGCGAACGGGTCGCGCAGCTGGATCTCACGGGCGATCGTCACACCGTCGTTGGTGATCGTGGGCGGACCGGTGAGCTTCTCGATCACCGCGTTGCGCCCTTTGGGGCCGAGCGTGACCTTGACCGCGTCGGCCAGCGCGTTCACCCCCGATTCCAGCAACGCCCTGGCCTGCCGGTCGAACCGAAGTTCCTTCGCCATCGTGGACTCCTTCGCGCTCCGGGACTGTGTTCTGCTTCGCTTCGAAGGTGCTGCGCCGGTTCAGACCGCTTGCAGCGTTCCGTCCGATGTGGACTGCTCGGCGGGTTCGATCTCGGCGCGGATCAGCACTCGGACGGCGTCCTGCTCCGCTCCCCGCTCGATCTGCCAACCGCGTTCCCGCCAGTCGGCCAAGCCTCGATCGGCGCAGCGCTCGTGACCGGGCTGCGCCGTGTCCGCAGCCGGGATCGAGGTGTCCAGCCGCACCGCGTGCAGCGCCGGGATCGCGGCCATCGCCCGCTGCGCCGCGAGCAGGAAACCGCCGTCGCCCTCGCACCGGATCGACGCGGGCAGCCGCAGCAGGACCCGCACCTGCCTGCCATCGGTGGAGACCGCGGTGACGAACCCCCGCACCCCCAGTGCGAGCCTGCCCTCGCGAGGGCAGACCTGTTGCAACGACCGCCAGATCTCGGTCAGCACGCGGCTGCGGAATTCGGGATCGGACATGGCATTCCCCTGTTCCTCCGAGCGCGGGCGCGGCGCCCGTGGGCGCCCGCGCCCGCCACGATCGGTCAGCTCACCGGTGTCAGGTCGAAATCGATGTACTCGGCGGCGTCCTCCGGGTTCGCGAACAGCACCGTGCGGTCGTCGAGGTGCACCATGCGCCCGTAGTGGGTGGACATGATCTCCTCGAAGTCCGACTGGTCGAACTCGAAACCGATCTCGTCGGCGATCTCCTCGAACTCGAAGATCAAGGTGCCGTGCGCGTCGACGCGGATCATGGAAGGCAGGTGGTCGACCCGCACGCCCTCCTTGCGGGCCATGATCTCGGCGACGATGTGGCCGTTCTGGTTGTTCATCAGCGTCACGCCGCACATGTTTGAAGCGGTCACACCCATGACGTTCACCCCTTCTGTTCGGTGAGTCCGAGATCGCCGAGCACCGCGGCGAATCCCTCTTCGGCGGCGGCGAAGGAGTCGGCGAACGTGATGACCTTCTCCTGCGGCTGGGACCAGATCGGCTGCAGCTCGTGCGCGGCGGCCCGGCACATCGGCGCCCACCGCCGGACCCAGCCCTGCATGACCTGCCGGTTCACGTCCCCGAATCCGGCGTCCTCGGCCAGCATCCGGAACAGCGCGCCGCTGTAGCCGAGGTCCCGCTCGTGGTCGTTCTCTCCGGTGCCGACCAGCGACGGCGTCACGTAGTCGCTGTTGCGCGCGGCGATCTGCATCACCAGGTGGCTGCGGAACAGCACTCCCACCAGCGACTCGAACACGACGTTGGCCGCGAACACCGCCTCGGCCCAGTCGCCGATCGCGGTGAGGTTCTCGACGACCTCCCGCACCGGCTGCCACGCCGGGTCCTCCTGCCACACCCCGCGATGCGCCGATCCGTCGAACTCCAAGCCGGATTCGGCCAAGTCCAAGTTGTAGAGCGCGAGGTCCTGGGCGAACCGCAGCTTGTGCGCGGCGTTCACCGCAATCGCGTTGTTGATCATGTTCGTGGGACCGGAGCGCTGCGCAGCGGTGAACACGTGCAGGCCCAGCCCGTTCTCCACGTGCATCCACGCACCGAGGTGCCGCTCCACGAACCGCGTCCAGCCGCGGGGCCAGCCGCTGTAGGCCCCGGCTTGCTTGGCGTTGGTGAGGTTCTGCTGGATCTGCCGGACCACGTTGGCGTTGTTCCGGTAGATCGTCTGCTCCCACTCCTCGTTGGGATCCCGGAACGTGTGCCAGTCGGTCGACTTCAGCGCCGTCCAGTCCTTCGGATAGCCGCCCTCGCCGTCACCGAAGCCGTAGATCCAGCCCTGCGTGAGGTGGCGTTCCGGGTCGGGCTGCACGTCGAACGTGACGTCCTCGTACATCGTCGCGCGCATCTTGCGGGGGCTGAAGTAGTTGTAGGCGCGGGAACCCGAGCTGGGGAACTCCAGCGCGCCCGCCTCGGCGTCGGTGAACTCCGGTTTGGGGAAGCTGCGGGTCCGGCTCTCGGATGCCGGCGTTTCCTGCGTCGTCATGGCCGTCCTCCTTGCTGCTGGCGGATGTTGCGGGCTCGCTCACGGATGTTGCGGGCCGGCTCGCGGATGTTCCGCACCTCAGCCGGCTTCGGCGGAGACGGTGAACTTGTCGTAGAAGATCTGTTCCTGCGGTACGGAGCGCTCCTCCAGCACCGCCAACCCCGCGTCGATCATCGGAGGCGGGCCGCAGAGGTAGATGTCGCAGTCGGCCAGCGAAGCCTCGCGTTCGGCCGCGACGGCGGTGACCATGCCGCGCGCACCGGACCACTCCGCGTCCGAGAGCACCGGCACGAAGCTGAACCCGGGGATCCGGCCGCCCAGCTCGGCGATCTCGTCGAGCAGGAACAGATCGCGTTCGGTGCGCGCGCCGTAGTAGAAGACCACCTCGCGGTCGAAGTCGTCCTTGGCCGCGATCTGGCGCAGCAGCGACAAGATCGGCGCCATGCCCGCACCACCGGCCAGCAGCACGATCCTGCGGTCCGTGGAGACGCGCAGGGTGAACGTGCCGTAGGGACCGGTGATCGACAACGGCACGCCGGGACGCAGCTCGTCCTCCAGCAGCCCGGAGAACCTGCCGCCCGGATAGCGCTTGATGATGAACTCCAGCTCACTGCCACCGACGCGCGGCAGGTTCGCCATCGAGAACGACCGGTGCTCCTCGCTGCCGGGAACGGTCACGTCGACGTACTGGCCGGGGTGGAACTTGAACTCGTCGTCACCGGTGACCGCGAGCCGCAGCAGGCTGATGTCGTGGGTCAGCTCTTCGACGGCCGCGACCTCGGTGTCCACGGTGACGACGGGCAACCCGGCGCGGATCATGTCCTCGTCGTAGTTGAGCAGTTCGACGTCCAGATCGCTGTAGGCGTGCGAGCGGCACAGCAGGACATAACCCTCGTCGCTCTCGTAATCGGCCAAGGCGAACGTCGAATAGCGACCCATCTGCACGTCGCCGTCCAGCAGGAACGACTTGCACGCCGAGCACTGCCCTTCCTTGCACCCGTGCATCAACATGACGCCCTGCCGGAACGCGGCGTCCAGCACGGTCTCGCCTTCGTCGGCCTCGATCTCGATGTCCACCGGTTCGAACCGGATCCGATGCGCATCGCCCATGACGCTCTCCTTTCGCCCACAGGCTGGTATCGGGCAGCGGCGCCCAGGCCCCACTCGACGCCACTGCCCGAGTTGAAGAGTCCGTTCGGAGTGGTTCGCCCGGCGGTGCCGGAGGCGCTGAGGCAGGCCCGCCGGCTTCGCCGTTGACGCGCACTGCCGCGACCCACCCCGAGCGGACCGCTGATGACCGCTCAGAAGGACACGTTCGGATTCGCCCGGTATTCGGCGACGTGGCGTTCGCGCTCCGCGTCGGTCATCTCGTTCAGCGAGATGTTCGGGCTGCTGAACTTGATCCCCCGGATGTCGTCCAAGGTCCACAGCTTCTTCGGATCGTCCAGGTCCAGATGCGGTTGCGGCACCAGGGTCTTGCCGTCGTCGCGCACGTAGTCCAGGTCGGTGAGCACGTTCGCCAGGTCCCAGCCGTGGTAGAGCGTCTCCCACTCGCGCTTCCCGGTCAGCCGCCCCATGTTCGGCGTCTCCCGGCCTTCGTAGGTCGAGCGGAAGGCCACGGTGTCGGTCCAGTGGCAGGGCTCCGAGCAGTAGGTGCGCCACTGGCCGTCGACCTTGTCCACCGCCATGTCCTCGCGGACCAGGCAGGGCACCATGCACGTCCAGCAGCGGTGCGGGTACTCGTAGCCGACGTCCTCGAAGGCGATGGGCTTGTTCCGGCCGGGGTAGCGCAGCCGGTTGTAGTTCTCCCACCACTTGCCGAACTGGTCGTACCAGCCGGGGTACTTGTGCTCGAACCACTCGAAGTCGGCGTCGGTCATCGGGTCGATGCGCCAGAAGTTCACCGGCCAGCCGGTCGCGAAGAACTGCGCCACCCGGTGCACGTAGAAGTCGTCGACGATGCGGCTCCACGACTTCTCCACGAGGTCGTGCGGGATCTCCAGGCCGTACTTCTCCAGCGGTAGCAGGTAGCTGCGGTAGTAGTCGTCGTAGATCCAGCGCCGCCACATCTCCGCGTAGCTGTCCCGATCCTTGCGGCGGTCCTTCGAGCCGTACTCGATGAAGGTGCCGATCGCGGCGTCCACGACGCAGTGGTTGTTCCACCAGGCGTAGCGCAGATCGCGTTCGAGCAGCTTGCGGTTCTGCTCGTCGGCCAGCGCCATCAGCAGGATCGAATAGCCGTTGCTGATGTGCCGGGACTCGTCGGACTGCACCGAGTGGAACACCGTCGGCAGCAGGTAGTCCCCGTTCGCGGCGGCCTCCGACGGCATCGCGACGAACAGCGTGTTGGTGAACGCGGTCTCGGCCACGACGGTGAGGTAGATGTTCGCCGCGGTCACCGCGTCACCGGTGATGAACCCCTCGCCGAACTGCCTGCCGATGGTGCCCGCGTAGCAGTTGGAGAACGCCTTCTCGCTGATGTCGAACCCGGCCGGGTCGATGTAGTGGTTCATGTAGAGGCGCTTGAGGTTCATCTGGATCGTCGAGTGCCGAACCTCGTCGATCATCTGCACGGCGAGGCCGTTGTGGATCTGCGGATTGGGCACGGCGTCGATCGCCATCGGCATCGCGCGGGCCGCGGAGATCTCCGGGAACGGGATGATCGACAGGAACAGCTTCTGCCACTCCATCCAGCGCTCCTGCACCTGCCGGAACATGTTGCCGCGGATCGCGCCGTCCATCGCGCCGTAGACCCGGTTGTCCTTCTCCTCCTCCATCGGGAAGTAGGACCGGAGGATCTGCTTGAGCGGGTCCTTCTTCGGCGACTTGTCGAAGCGGTAATCGGTGCCGAACCGGGTGGCCGGAGTGGCGAACGTCGGCTCCCAGGACAACTCGGTGATCTTCTTGTGGGCCTTGCTCAGGCTTTGTCGGCTCACGTCGCGCCTCCTGCGTCGTCGTACTCCCGGAGAGTCGTCGCGGGGCCGGGATGAGTAGCATCACATCGCACCGGCGAGCGTCCGTTCATCTCAATATGAGACAATCCCGCGGCACTTCCACCGGATACGATGACCGTCACGCAACGTCGCGCAGCCCTCACCGACCGGACGCGTTCCCGGCGGTTCGAGGAACGGGTCCGCCCCGGTCAGCGGCGTCGAGACCGCCGTAGTCCGGGAGGTGCCATGACCGTCCGCCGTCGAGGCCCGTCGCAGTCCGAAGATCCCCGCCGATCCGCTACCACCCCGGAACCCCCGCCCGGCCCGGCCCGGCGGCACTTCCTCGGCGACGCACCGGTCGAGTCGGCGGCGGTGCGCGGTCCGATCCTGGCGTCGTGGCGGCGCTCCAGCGACTACCGCGTCGACAGCGAAGCGTTGAACGCGCCGTACGTGGACGACCTCGACTTCCAGGGCGTGCTGGTGCGCGCCGCTTCCCCCGTGCTGGACCACTTGCACGACGAACTGCCCGACCAGCCGGTGAGCGTGGTGCTCACCGATCACCGGGGCTACGTGCTGGACCGCCGCACCGGGCGCCCCGAGCTGCGGGACCACTTGGACCGGGTGTGCTTGGCGCCCGGTTTCGGCTACGCCGAGCGGTTCGTCGGCACCAATGGGATCGGCACGACGCTGGAGTCCGGGCAGGCGACGTTCGTCTACGAGCAGGAGCACTTCACCGGGCCGCTGATCGACCTGGCCTGCGCCGGGGTGCCGATCCACGACCCGATCACCGGAGAACTCGCCGGCGTCCTCGACGTCACGTGCTTCGCGCCCGACGCGGGACCGATGCTCAAGGCCGTCGCCGTCGGTGCGGCGCGCGGGATCCAGGAGAGGCTGCTCAACCACAGCAGCGCGAACGACATCACCCTGATGCAGGAGTACCTGCACGCCTCCCACCGCTCCCGCGATCCGATCATCGCGCTCAACGCCGACGTGCTGATGCTCAACCGCAAGGCCCAGCAGGTGCTCGGCGCGCAGGACCAGGTGCGGTTGCTGGAACACCTGCGGGACTCGCCCCGGCAACGTCCGATGTCGGGTGAACTGGACCTGCCCAGCGGGGCGCGCTGCCGCGTCTACGCCCGGCAGGTCCCCGGCCGCGAGCCGGGCACCATCGCGCGCATCCACCTGCTCGCCCCCGCCGTTGAACCGGTCATCTCCTCGGCACCCACCGGACCGCTGCCGGGCATCGTCGGTTCGGAACCGCTGTGGCGGCACTGTTGTCGCGCGGTGGAAGGACACCGCGGCCGGAACGCGTGGATCTCCTTGGAAGGCGAGCCCGGCACCGGGAAGAGCTCGCTGGTGCGCGCGGTCTGCCGGGCGAACCGGCCGGATCGGCACGTCCGGATCGTCGACGCCGACGAGGTGGGCATCGAGCGCGGCTGGTGGGAGCGGACGCGTTCGGAACTGCTGGAACGGCAGGGGCCGCTGGTGCTGCGCGCCGTGCACCGGCTGAGCGCGTCGAAGCTGACCGAACTCACCTGCCTGCTCGACGAGGTGAAGACCGCCAACCCGGCGCTGTGGGTCGCCGCCACGGTCGATCCCGGCGTCGTCCCCGGGCCTGCGCTGCACGCGCTGCGGGCGCTGTTCCCCCAGTCGGTGCAGGTGCCGCCGCTGCGCCACCGCATCGACGACCTGGAGGCGATCGCGAACCACCTGCTTCGGCAGCTCACCAAACGCCCGGAGTCGACCTTCTCGCCGGAAGCGCTGCACCTGCTCAAGCGGCGGCATTGGCCGGGAAACATCACCGAACTGCGCGAGGTCGTCCGGGAGGTGACAGGCCGGACCCGATCCGCCACGATCACCGCCGCCGACCTGCCACCGCAGTGCACGAGCCAGAGCAGGCGCGTGCTCACCCCGATCGAGTCCATGGAGCGCGACGCGATCGTCACCAGCCTCGACGAGGCGGGGGGCAACCGGGCGCGGGCGGCCCGGAACCTGGGCATCTCCCGCGCCACGATCTACCGCAAGATCACCGATTACGACATCGGCGATCGGGCGTCGAGCGGCCCGTCCCTCCGCCGCAAGTCCTGAGCGCGCGCTCGCAGCGAGCCGCGAAGATCACCACTCGATTCAGCGATGCAGCGCCGGAGCGAACCGGTCGATGATCTTGAGCGCGACCGATCGGAGCGAAAGGTGTGACGGCACGTGCCATTCCGCAAGACCAATCCACTGTGGACGATAGCGGCGGCGGCAGCGGCGCTGCCGTTGTCCACCGCGAGCGCCGGAGCGGCCCCGCTGGTCGACGTGCACGACGTCCAGGGCGTCGACCTCGGACCGGCCGAGGACGGCATCGCCCGCGACGTCGCGCGGGACCTGGCGAAGGACGTCGCACGCGACCTGGCACGGGACGCCGCGAAGGACCTCGGCCGGGACCGCGAACCGATCCGCCGGACGATCGACGAGATCACCGACCGCCTCTGACGACTCGTCCGGCGACAGCGGGCGATCCCCGAGCGAACCACCCCTGATCTCCCGTGGGACCGGATCGCGTGCCCCTTTCCGGTCCCACGGGTTCCCGCCGCCTCCGGGCGGCTCAGGCCTGCGGCGCCGCCATCTTGCGGAAGTCCCAGCTGGCGATCTTCGTCGGGGTGATGCGCAGCCAGCCGTGGCGGCCGTCGTGGAAGACCTCGTCACCACCCATGTACTTGCGGGCGAACAGCAGCTCGATGGCGGTGAGCGCGTCATTCGGCTCGCCCGTGCGCGGGAGCTCCCCGACGACCTCGACGGTGCCGGTGATCTCGACGCCGCGCAGCTCCTGGAACTCGACGCCCGCGTCCACCACGACGCTGATGCGCGGATCCCGCATCAGGTCCGCCCACCGCTTGCTGCGGGTGATCGAGTAGAGCCACAGCGCGTCGCCGTCCCACCCGAACCACAGCGGCGTGGCGTGCGGCCCGTCCGGGCCGATCGTCGCCACCCGGCAGGTGCGCTCTTCCGCGAGGAAGGCGTCGACCTCCTCGCCGGTCATGGCGATCCGGCGCCCGCGCTTCTGCGGCTTGAGCTCCTCGGTCATCGCGCACTCCCCGTCCTCGATAGTTCTTCGTCCACGGCGAAACGACCGCACCACCATCGGAGTGATGCCGTCAAGATCGGTCGGGTGGTCCTTCCAGCGCGGTCTTCGACCCGTGCCTCGTCAGCGAGCGCGCCGCCGAGGTCACGCCACCCGCCCCACCGCGCAGGCCACTCCGAACGGCCCCGGATCACCGCAGGTGTTCGGCGAAGAACGTCGTCACTCGCCGCCAGGCGTCTTCTGCGGATTCCTCGTGGTGGCCGAAGCCCGCCACCCGCAGCAGCGGCTTGAACGGGCCGACCTTGAGGTGGTTCGCGAAGCTGTGCCCCGCGTCCGGGTATTCCTTGACGTCGTGCGGCACTCCCAGTTCGGTCAGGTGCGACTCCAGCTGCGCGGCGGCGCCCTTGAGCGTGGCGTCCTTCGCGCCGAAGCTCGCGACGACCGGGCACGCGCCGTCGAGCACCGCTTTGTCGGCGGGCACCTGGCCGTAGTACGGCGCGGACGCCTGGAATCCGCGCGGGGCGGCCAGCAGCGCGAAGCCGCCTCCCATGCAGAAGCCGACGACGCCGACCGCGCCGGTGCAGTCCTCGCGTTCGGCCAGCAGCCGCCGGGCCGCTTCGATGTCGTCGAACGCTTGGCCGCCGCCCTTGCTGAGCTGGCCGAACACCGTGCGGACGCAGCGGGCGAAGCCGCCGCGCGCGTAGAGGTCGGGCGCCACCGCGAGGAATCCGGCGGCGGCGAACCGGTCGGTGATCGCCTTGCTGTCCTCGGTCATGCCGAACGCGTCGTGCACCACGACCACGCCGGGCCAGGGGGGCTCGCCCGAGATCGAGGGGTAGGGCACCGCCAAGTGGCCCGAGATGTCACCGTCGGACGAAGGGATGGTCGCAGTCACGACCCCGAACCTAGCCCGCATCCGCCTCGATGTCACTCGCCGAAAGGCCCTGCCCGGCGGAGAATTCGGCCGGGCAGGGCCACATCGCACGATCAGTCCACAGTGGATACCGGGGCGGCGGCGACGGACCCCGCCCCGGTTCCGATCACGCCAGTCCTGGACCGCGCCGGGTGAATCCGGACGTCAGCGGCGACAGCTGGGTGGCTCGGACCGTGCGGGTCCGCTCGATCGCCAGGTAGCTGAACACCACCCCGGCCAGCCCCCAGATCACCAGCAGGGCCACCGCTCCACCGCCCGGAGCGACGCCGTCGGTCACCGCGCGCAGCGCGTCCTGCGCCGGGCCCGCGGGGGTCGCCGCCAAGAGCTCGCCGAGCACCGCGGGCACCGCGGTGATGAACCCGGTGGCCAGCAGCAGCAGCGCGACCAGCATCGCGAGGAACCGACCGAAGCCGCCGAGCGCACCGGCGAGCGCCTGGTTGACGGCCGTGAACGCGACCGCCGCCAGCATCGCCAGCCCGGCGCAGCCGAACCACTGGCCGACCGAGAGGTCCTGCGAGGCGCCGACGACCACGGCCACCAGCAGCCCCTGCGCCAGCCCGATCACGGCGGGCAGCCGCAGCTGGCGCAGCGCCAGCGCGAACGACGAGCGCGTCGACTCCAGCGCCCGGCGCGGCACCGCGCGCAGCACCAGGAACGTGGCGATCGCGCCGACCCACAGGGCCAGCACCGCGAACAGGGCCGCCCCGGAGGAACCGAAACCGAGGCTGGTCCCTTCCGCGGTGGTCACCGGGTTCGCCACGGCCTTCGCTAGCTTGTCCCGGTCACCGTCCGGGTAGCTGGGCAGCTGCTCCACTGCCTGGTCCAGCCCGCCCGCGAGCTCGCCCGAGCCGTCGCCGAGCTGGTGGGCTCCGTCGGAGAGCTGGCGCACGCCGCCCGCCAGCTGATCGGCGCCGTCGGCGAGCTGGCCCGCGCCACCGCCGGTCTGCGAGATGCCGTCGGCCAGCTGGCCGACACCGCCGTCGAGCTGCTTGGAGCCGTCGGCGAGCTGATCGATGCCACCGGCGAGCGCGGGCAGCCCGCCACCCGACTCGGGGGTCTGACCGGCGAGCGCGGCGAGACCACCGGAGACACCGGTGCTGGCCTGCTGCACCTGCCCGGCGCCGTCGCTGAGGGCCTGCGCGGTCGCCGCCTGGATGGCGATCTTGGTGCAGATCGGCAGGGTGCCCGGCGGGCATTCCTTGGTCATCTCGCCGAGGCTCTCCGACATGCCCTGCAGGCCGCCGGAGAGCTGCTGCACGCCCTCGGCCTCCTTCGCGGACACGTCGGCGAGCATCGCGGTCTGCTGCGGGAGCTGCGCGGTCTTCTCCTGCAGCTGCCCGATGCCGTCGGACAGGCCCGCCATCCCGGTCTTGAGCTGCAGCGCGCCGTCCTCCAGCGCGCCGATGCCGTCGGCCAGCGCCCGCGACCCGTCGGCGAGCTGGTCGGCACCGCCGGCGAGCTCGTCGGTGCCGCCCGCGAGCTGGCGGGCGCCGTCGGCAAGCGAGGTGGCGCCGTCTGAGGCCTCGCCGAGCTTGTCGCCCAGCGTGTTGAACCCGACGAAGACGTTGTCCAGGTAGGTCGTGGTGAGCTGCCGGCCCAGCAGGTTCGCCGCCGTGGTGGTCACCACTCGGCTGATCGCCTCGTCGGCGAGCTTGCTGCGGCCACCGGTGCTCACGTCGATCGTCGCCTTCTTCGCCTCGGCGGGATCGCCGGAGAAGGAGGTGGCGGCCTTCGAGAAGTTCTCCGGGATCGTCACGACCGCCGCGTAGTCGCCGTCTTCGAGGCCCTCGGCGGCGGTCTGCGGGGTGGCGAACTCCCAGCTGTAGTTGCTCTCGATCTCGCCGCCGACGAGTTTCGCCGACAGCTGGCGCCCCAGCGGGGTGAGCTGGCCGTTGACCTCGATCGGTTCGTCGTTGTTGACGACCGCGGCCTTGGTGTCCTTCAACCGGTCCTCGGGATTGCCCATCGACCAGGTCAGCAGACCGGCGATCACCAGCGGCACCAGCAGCAGGCCGGCCAGCGGTAAGAGCAAGCGGCTTTTCGCCATCGTCAGATTACCTCTGCTTTCTAGCGGATCGCGCCGGAGAGGACACCGGGCATCGCGGCGGAGTCATCGCGCAGTTCGGTGAGGGTGGCGCCACCTGTCGCGGGCAGGACGTCGCGCGCGTCGGACAGGCCGGTGCTGCCCGCGATGACGGTGGGCCTGCTGCCGGTGAGCAGCTCGCGGATCGCCAGCCGCTGCCCCGGATCGGAGATCCGGTCGGTCCGGTCGAGCACCAGGACCTCGGGGTTCTCCCGCAGCGCCGCGCGCACCGCGTCGGCACCGCCGTCACCCGCGTCGACGTAGGAGACCTTGGCCCGGACGGTCGAGGCCCGCGCGGGCAGCACGTACCCGAGGACCTTCAGCCTGCCCTGCTCGGCCTGCAGCCTGCCGGACAACGTCAGCAGCACCGCCGTGATCGCCGACTCGTACCGGCCGCGCACCACGTGCACGCCACCGCGCGGCACCAGGAATCCGACGTCCTGGTAGACCGGCGCGCCGGTGGCCGGGTCGTCGAGGCGCAGGCCTTCGCAGGCGACCGCGTCGTCGGCACCGGGCCGCGGCCAGTCGGCCAGCGCGATCTCCTCGCGCAGGTTCTCACCTTCGACGTCGAAGGCGGGCAGCACGCGGTCGAGCTTGCGCGGCATCCACCACGCCTTGTCCCCGAGCAGCGCCAGCACCGCGGGCACCAGCGTCATGCGGACGATGAACGCGTCGACGAACACGCCGACCGCGAGGCCCATCGCGATGGGCTTCAGGTTCGCGTCGCCGTCGGGCACGAACGCGGCGAACACCGCGAACATGATCACCGCGGCGGCGGTGACGACCTTGCCGGAGGACACGAAGCCGGTGTGGATCGCGGCCTGGGCGTTCTTGGTGTGCACGTACTCCTCGCGCATCCGGGACACCAGGAAGACCTCGTAGTCCATGGCGAGGCCGAACAGGATGCCCATCAGCACGATCGGCATGAAGCTGATCACCGGGCCGGTGCGCGGCACGTTGAGCAGCTCGGCCATCCACCCGTCCTGGAAGACCAGCGTCACGATGCCGAAGGAGGCGCCGATGCTCAGCAGGTAGCCGAGCGTCGCCTTGATCGGCACCGCGATGGAGCGGAACACCATGGTCAGCAGCACCAGCGACAGGCCGACGACGACGATGCCGAACGGCAGCAGCGCCGCGCCGAGCTGGTCGGAGACGTCGATGCCGATGGCGGTGAAGCCGGTGACGGAGATGTTGATGCCGTAGGTGTCGAGGAAGTGCCCGCGCAGCGAGCGGATCTCCTCCACCAGGTTCTTGGTCTGCTCGGAGTCCGGAGCGCCCTCGGGGATGACCTGCACGATGCCGGTGTCGGCGGTCGGGTTCGGCGTCGCCATCGGCACGTCGGCCACGCCGGGCAGCCGCTCGATCTCGGCCTTGAGGTCGGCCATCAGCCCGAGCGGGTCCTCGCTGGTGACGATGTCCCCGGTGACGATCAGCGGACCGTTGAAGCCCTTCGGGAAGTGCTCGGCGGTGAGGTCGTAGGTGACGCGGGCCGGGTCCTCCTTGGCCAGCGCGCCGGCGTCGGGCAGCGCGAGCCGCAGGCCCGCGGCCGGCACCGTCGCGATGCCGAGCACGCCCACCACGACCAGGACGGTGACGATCGGGAACCGGGTCGCCGCGCGCACCCAGCCCGCGAAGAACCGGTCGCCCACCGGGGGTTTGCCCGAGCTCGCGCGGGCGCGCTTGCCCCGCTTGGGCGCCTTGGGCGTGAGCCGCTCACCGGCGAACCCGAGCAGCGCGGGGATCAGCGTCAGCGACACCAGCACGGCGATGCCGACGGCGACCGCCCCGGCCACGCCCATGGTGGTCAGGAACGGGATGCCCGCGACGCCGAGCCCGCCGAGAGCGATCATCACGGTCAGCCCGGCGAAGATCACCGCCGAGCCCGCGGTGGCGGTGGCGCGCGCCGCCGCCTCGTGCGCGGACACGCCGCCCGCGAGTTCCTGCTGGTGGCGGGACACGATGAACAGCGCGTAGTCGATGCCCACGGCGAGGCCGAGCATCAGCGACAGCAGCGGGGTGGTCGCGGTGACCGGCCCGAGCACGGTGGCGATCAGGATCAGGAACGTGGACACGCCCACGCCCAGCAGCGCGTTCAGCAGCGGCATCCCGGCGGCGAGGAACGAACCGAGCGTGATCATCAGGACCACGATCGCGATCACCAGGCCGAGGGCTTCGACGAAGCTGAGGCCGGGGAAGCTCTGCGCGAACAGCGGACCGCCGTGCGAGGCCTGGGAACCTTCCGGCAACCGCTGTTCGAGGTCGGCCGCGATCCCGGCGATGTGGTCCTTGGTCGGCTCGCCGACCTCCATGGTCTGGCCCTCGAGCTGAACCATGATCAGACCGGCTTCGCCGTCCTCGCTGATGCTGCCGCCGAGGTCCTCGTTGTACGGCGAGACGATGGACGCGGCCTCGTCCATGCCCTCGAGCTCGTCGACCGCGCGCTCGACCTCGCGCTGCACCTCGGGGGCGCGCACGCCGTCCGGCGCGACCACGATGATCTGCGCGGAGGCACCGCTGGTCTGCGGGAAGGTCACCGAGAGCCGGTCCAGCGCGTTCTGCGCCTCGGTGCCGGGAATCGTGACGTTGTTGTCCATTCCCTTGAACAGCAGACCGGCCGCGCCGCCGGTGACGACCAGCACTAGCAGCCAGATCGCGAGGACGGTCTTGCGGGCCGCGTACGCCCTGCGCCCTAGTGAGTAGAGGAACGAGGACACGCCACACTCCTGTCGCCGGGAAGGTTCTCGCCGGACGGCGGGTCACCAGAAAGGGGGAAGTGGATACAACGCTGTATCCGATACATGAGCGTATCCGATAAGGTGGGGCGGTTCCACGCGGGCCGCGCGCAGCGGGAAAGCCGCTGGTACAGGACCGCAGGAAGGAAGGTTCGTGGTGAACGCGAACAAGCTCGCGCACCGGAGCGCGGAACGGCCGGAGACCGGCGCCCGCGAGACCGCACGGCGCACCAAGACCCGAGAACGGCTGATGGACGCCGCCTACCGGCAGTTCAGCGAGCACGGCATCAACGGCACCCCCGTCGAGGCGATCACCGACGACGCCGGGTTCACCCGCGGCGCGTTCTACTCCAACTTCGGCAGCAAGGAGGAGTTGTTCTTCGCCCTCACCGAACGGGAGAACCGGGTCCGGTTGGAGACGCTGCGCGAGCACTTCGCCGGGCTGGTGGCCCCGCTCGGCGGCACCGCGGGCAAACCGGCCCCGCACCTCATCGAGGGCGTGATCGCCGACGTCCTGTCGTTCCAGCCCGACAACCGCCAGTGGTGCCTGATGCAGAGCGAGTTCCGCCTGCTCGCGCTGCGCGATCCCGAGGTGGCGCCGCGGTTCCTCGCCGCCTCGCAGTCGTTCCTGCGCGAACTCGCCGCGATGGTCGACACCGCGGTCCAGTCGGTGGGCGTGCGCTTCCTGATCGACACGCTGGACATGACGCGGTTGCTGGTGGACCAGTTCGACTCGGCCATGCAGGAGGCGATCCTCTCCGGCGCCGAGGACCCCGAACTCGCCGTCCGCGAGCACGTGATGCGCACCCTCCCCCTGCTGGTGCACAGCCTCACCGACACGATCGAGCCTTGATCCCGCCTCCCTCGTGAGGTGAACCTCGGTCGCGGCGGCGACCGGCTTGCACGAGTGCGGCCCCCTGCGCGGAATTCGGAGCGGAACCACCGGATGCTCGGTGCGCTCACCGGGGGGATTCCGCACGGCGTGATCCAGGAAGCTCTGCGAAGGTCGGATCGTTCTCGCCCACGGGTGCGCCGATCGAGCACCGGCGGCGCACCGGACGAACCCCGACACGAGGAGATGTCATGGCCGACCGCAACGCGACGACGAGCTGGACCGGCGATCTGGGATCCGGCTCCGGCATCGTCACCCTGGATTCCTCGAACGCGGGGCAGTTCCCCGTGTCGTTCGCGACCCGCGCGGAGGACCCGGCCGGGCAGACCAGCCCGGAGGAGCTCATCGCCGCCGCCCACTCGTCCTGCTACAGCATGCAGCTGTCCGCGCTGCTCGGCGGCCTCGGGCACACGCCAGAGCGGATCGACACCAGCGCGGAGGTCACCCTCGGCAAGTCCGGCGACGGCTTCGCCATCACCGGCATCGCGCTGACCGTGCGCGCCACCGTCGCCGGCGCCGACGCCGACGCCGACACCTTCCAGCAGGCCGCGCAGCAGGCCAAGGAGACCTGCCCGGTCTCGGCCGCGCTGACCGGAACCACCATCACCCTGGACGCCCAGCTCGCCTGACCTGGCTGATCACGCGCGGAACCCCGGTCGCCTCCACGGCACCGGGGTTCCGCGCGTTCGATCCCGCAAGCGGGTCCCGCTACCCGACCCACCACGCGAATCCGGCGGAAGGGGACGCGGGAGTCAGTCCCCGGCGAGCGCGGTCGGCTCGTGGTGGGCCCACGGTGCGGCCTGTTCCAGCTGGGCGGCGAGGCGGAACAGCGTGCCCTCACCGGTGAGCGGCGCGACGAACTGGACGCCGAGCGGCAAGCCGTCCGCGGTGCGGTGCAGCGGCACCGACATCGCCGGGCGTCCCGTGATGTTCGCCAGCTGCGTGTACGGGACGTGGCGCATGTTGGAGCGCGCGATGCGGTCGACGACGCCGGTGCGGCGCAGCAGCCCGCCTGCCCGCGCGGCCAGCACGATCCGGCCCAGGACGTGCAGCGGAGCCGGGGTGGCGAGTTCGCCGACGCGCACCGGAGGCCCCGCCAGGCTCGGGGTCAGCAGCAGGTCGTGGTGGCGGTGGAACTCCGCCAGCCGCGCGGCGTGCCCGTGCCAGGACTCCAGCACGGACACGTAGTCCGGGCCGCTGATGCTGCGCCCGACCGCCGCCAGCAGGCGGGTGTCCAGTTCGAACTCGCTCGGACGGGCACCGGTGAGCTGCTCCGCTTCGCCGAGCGCGTGGGCCAGCTTCACCGACCAGGCCTGGAGGAAGTCCACGGTGAGCGAGCCCAGGTCCACCGGTGACGGGACTTCCTCGACCTCGTGGCCCAGCTCGGTGAGCAACTCCGCGGCGGAGTGCATCGCGGCCACCGCCGCCGGGTCCGGGTCGCCGAGCGCGGAGGCCGCGCTGAAGCCGATGCGCAATTTGCCCGGCTCGCGCCGAACCTCCTCGGCGAACGGACGTTCCGGTGCGGCTGACGCGTACGGGGCCATCGGGTCGGGGCCGACCAGCGCGTCCAGCGCGACCGCGCTGTCGCGCACGGATCGCGACACGACACCGTCCACCGCCGCGCCGTGGAAACCTTCCGCGCGCAGCGGCCCGGCGGGAACCAGCCCACGTCCGGCCTTGAGCCCGAACACCCCGCAGCAGGCCGCCGGGATGCGGATCGAACCGCCGCCGTCGCTGGCCGCCGCCAGCGGCACGATCCCGGCGGCCACCGCCGCCGCGGCACCGCCGGACGAGCCGCCCGGCGTGCGCTCCAGCGCCCAGGGGTTGCGGGCCGGGCCGAACGCGACCGGCTCGGTGACCGGCTTCGCGCCGAACTCCGGAGTGTTCGTGCGCCCGAACACCACCAGCCCCGCGGCCTCCCAGCGCCGCACCACCTCGGCGGTCTCGGTCGCGGCGAACCCCCGCAGCGACCGCGATCCACCGCTGGTCGGCAGCCCGTCGATCTCCTGGTTCAGATCCTTGAGCAGGAACGGAACTCCACCCAGCGGCCCCGCCGGGGTGTCCCGGACGCGCTCGCGCGCGCGGTCGTCGAGCCGCTGCGTGATCGCGTTGAGCCGCGGGTTCACCTGCTCGGCCCGCGCCAGCGCCACGTCCAGCACCTCACCCGCCGAGACTTCGCCAGCACCGATCAGCTCGGCCAGCCCCGCGCCGTCGTGCCGACGGTATTCCGCGTACTCCATGCCACCTACCCCGCTCGTCGCACAGTCCGCCCACCATGATCCCGCCTCCGCTCCCGGCACGGGAGAACCACCGCTCGCTGCGCCGATCCCTGCCCTCGCTGCATACCCCTGCCAGCGCTTGCTCGGTCAAGCGAACTCCTCCGGGCCGGAGCCGAGCGATTCGGTCGTCAGCAGGGGCGCCAGCGGTGCGGCGCGTGGGGAAGACTCCGGTCGGCGCCGGACTTCGGTGGTGGACGCGTGCGGGGAGCTTCGGATGGCCGTCGGGATCGGGGCCGATGTCGTGGTGGCCGTGCTCGGGGCCGCGCTGCTGCACGCGGCGTGGAACGCGATCGCGCACGGCATGAGCGATCGACTGGCCGGATTCACCTTGATCGCGTTGAGCTACACCGCGATCTGCGGGGTCGCCGTGGTCTTCACCGGGCCGCCCCCGGCGGCGGCGTGGCCGCTGATCCTCGCCTCGGCGGGTGTGCACGTGGTCTACCAGGTCGCGCTGATGCTCAGCTACCGGCTCGGCCAGTTCAGCCAGGTCTACCCGCTCGCCCGGGGCACGGCGCCCTGGGTGGTCACGGTGCTGTCGTACGCCGTGCTCCAGCAAGGGGTCTCCGGGTGGGAGCTGGCCGGTGTGCTGGTGATCTCGGCGGGCCTGACCGGCTTGGTCTTCATCGGCGGACGTCCGACCAAGCGGCAGCTCCCGGCGCTCGTCGCGGCGTTCGGCACCGGCCTGATGATCGCGACCTACACGGTCATCGATGGAGTCGGAGTTCACCGGACCGACGTGCTCACCTACGCGGCGTGGATGTTCTTGCTGCAGGGGGTCGCGGTCGCGCTGCTGGCGCTGGCCGTGCGCGGCCGGGCGCTGCCCTCCCAGCTCCGCGCCACGCCGGTCCAAGGACTGGCCGGGGGGACGTTGTCTCTGATCGCCTACGGGATCGTGCTGTGGGCGCAGACCCGAGGAGCGCTCGCGCCCATCGCCGCCCTCCGCGAGACCAGCATCATCTTCGGCGCGCTGATCGGGGCGATCTTCTTCCGCGAATCCCTCGGGCGCGGCCGGACGCTGGCCGGTGCGGTCGTCCTCGCGGGGATCGTGCTGATCAACCTGCCGTGACCGTCGAGTGTCCCGCCCGGCCGATCGGCCGAACCGGCTGTGCGGTTCGCGGAATCAGCGGTGGGTGGCGAGGGCGCGAGGTTCGGAGGCCGCCGTCAGAGCCGTGCTGAAGCGGTCGTGGAACGCGCGGACCGCCGATTCCGCCGCGGCCACGCCGGGGTGGCGGGTGCGCAGGAACAGGCCGTCCGACGTGCGCGACACCCACAGCTGGACGTCGTCGGCGTCGGTCTCGCTGCTGATGTGGCGGGGGCGCGACTCGGGGAACTCCAGCGAGACCGGCATCGCCCGGTAGTCCACGTAGGACATCATGAAGATGTCCTTGCGCACCGGGCGGTATTCGTCGGCGACCGCGGCCAGGATGTTCGGCAGCGGCACGCCGAGGGTGCCCAGCGCCTCCCGGAAACCCACCTTCGCGTGCGTGTGGGTGTCGGCGAACCGCCCGTCCACCACGTTGAACGTGACGGGGGCGTTCGTCGTGAACCACCCGACGGCGTGCCGCCAGCGCGGTTCGTGCCTGGTGTGCAACGGGATCAGCAGGCTGATCCGGTCACCGGCGCCCAGTTCGCGCAACGCGAGGCCCGCGGCGGCCAGCACTCCGGTGAACGCGCTGCCCGAACCGTCCCGGCACGTCACGTCGAAGGCGTCGGCGGTCTCGGCGTCCAGCAGCCGCGCGGTCATCGAGCGCTGCCGGACCGGACGCCCCGGTTCGACGCCGAGCTCCAGCGGGAACGACGGCGTCGTTCCCCCGCAGTCGCGCAGGAAATCCCGCCAGTACGTCACCGCCGGGTGCTCGCCGCTCGGCAGCGGCGGCGGGACGGGCAGGCCGTCGGGGCCGGGCGCGTCCCACTCCGCGGTGTCCGGCCGCCCCGGGGCCGCCAGGTCCTCGGCGGCCACGGCCTCGTGCTCCTGCGCGCAGTAGTCGACGAAGCCGCCCACCTCCGCCAGCGAAGGGGGCGTCCCCGCTGCGGCGGCGAAGTACAGCACCTGCAGTTCGTGCGCGGCCACGGCCATCGAGTGCGCGTCCACGCAGGAGTGGTCGAACGCGCCGAACACCGTGCTGCCCCCCTCGTGGCGGACCGCTCCCAGCAGGAACGGCGGCCACCGCAGCGGGTGGCACTGCTCGTCGAACCGCCTCGACAGGTGCTCCCGGACCGCGGCCGAGCCCGTGAACGCACCCGACTCCCGCCGCCGCAGCACCACCCCGTCGGCGGGCAGCAGCGCGCGGCGGAACTCGCCGTCCTGCTCGGTGAACCGGCTCAGCAGCCCGGCGTGCCTGCGGACCCACTGCCCGAAGGCCGCTTCCAGCGCGTCGGTGTCCAGCTCCCCCGGCAGCTCGAAGGTGCAGGCCAGCCACGGGGGCGGCGTCCCGTCGTCGCCGAGCGCGCTCAGGTGGAAGGACTGGTTCAGCGACGGCGGTACGTCACTGGGCGCGAACTCGTGGCCCGGCGCGGGTTCCGCGGTCCACTCCACGACGTCGCCGGGCGGGGGGTCGAACGCGCTGATCGTCGTGACTCGCACCGGTCATCACTCCGCGAGGACGGCGGCGGGCACCGCGGACCGGAACTCGTGGTCACCGTCGGCGATGACTCGGTGCAGCACCGCCATCGTGCGGTCCAGGTAGCGGGCGACGTTCTCCGCCGCGACCGCGGTGTCGGGGTAGCTGGCCTTGAGGTACGTGAGGCCGCGCAGCCGGTTGATCCACATCGGCACGTCGAAGCCCTCGCCCGGCCCGCTGAGCACCTGCGCGTCCGCCTGCTCCCACAGCTCGCCGCCGCGGATCCGGCGCAGGTCGATGAACGACACGATGGGCAGCACCGTGCGCGCGTCCTCCTGCAGCTTCAGCTGCGAACCCAGCAGCTCCACCAGCTTCACCACCGGCACGTCCGCGATGGCGCGAGCGCGAGCGAAGGCCTGCTCCGCCGCGGTGAGCACCTCGCCGAACGTGCCGAGGCCGGTGAGCGCGAAGTGCAGCGGGACCAGGTTGATGAACCAGCCCTGCGCCGCCGCCCACTGCCGTTCGTCGCGGGTCTGCACCGGCGTCAGCGTCCGGAACGACTCCGTGCCGGCCAGTTCCGACGCGGCGATCGCGAGCGCCGCGAAGATCCCTGCCGCGAAGCCGCCGCGGTGCTCCCGGCAGCGCTTGCCGAACGCGTTCGCCTGGTCGGCGTCGAACAGCTCCCGCTCCATCAGCAGCTTGCCGCGAGGTTCGTCGTCGTCGAGCCCCAGCGGCAGCGGGAACGATGGCGGCCGTTCGCCGCCGCTGAGCCAGAAGTCGCTCCAGGTCTGCACGGCGGCGGCCTGCGCCTCCGGCTCGATGGCGAGTCCTCGCTCCCGCGCGGCGAACACCGCGTGGTCTCCGACCTCCGGCAGCGCCGCGGGTTCGCCGCCGATCTGCTGCTCGTAGAGCCGGCGCAGCTCGTCGAACACGAGGAAGATCGAATATCCGTCGGTGTGCGCGTGGTCCACGGCGAAGAACACCGTGGAGGATTCCTCGCGCAGCACCGCGCCGAGCACGAACGGCGGCCACCGAAGGGCGCTGGTGGCGGTGTCGAACCGGTGCAGCAGGTGCTCCCGGATCTGCGCTCCGGTGTCGTAGTCGCCGACCTCCACCGGGACGAACTCGACGTCGTCGGTGTCGAGCGCGCAGCGGCGCAGCTCGTCGCCGGTGTCCTCGAACCAGGTCAGCAGCGTGCCGTGCCTGCGCACCCACTGCTGCCAGGCCACGGCCATCGCCTCGGCGTCGAGCCTGCCGGGCAGGTCGAACACCGTGGACAGCCACGGGGAGTGCACCGCCCCGGCCGCATCGTTGGCCAGCGAGCGGCGGATGTGGTTCTCCTGGAAGGACGACGGCGGAGCGGGGTGCTCCCGCGCGACACCCATCGAGTCCATTGTGGACTCGATGGGTCGCCATTCGACGAGCGTGCCGGGGACGGGCTCGTACTCGCGGAGTGCGTTCATCCTCATGAACGGGATCCCTTCGCCACGGGGTCGTGCTCGAGGCCGGCACGCCGCGTTCCCGCACCGACCGGAGTTCGAACGCCGGACCCTACCTGATCTTCGAACGACCTCTCCGTCCACAGTGGCGCGACGGTGGCGGCGAAATCCGGGTCCGCGGTCGCCGCCGCGGCGCACACCGCCCGGCGGATCCGGTCGACGTAGTCGCGCACCGCCGCGTCCGCGCGGTGCGTTCCGGGGAATCGGCTCGTCACGTAGATGCCGTCGTTGCTGCGGTTGACCCAGATGTAGACCTCGTCGGTGGAACTGGCCGGCGCGTGCAGCGCCCTGGCGTTCCACTCGTTCCAGCGCTGCGCTCCGGGACTCGCGCGCAAGTCCATGTAGGACACGACGAAGCGCGGCACCAGCTCGGCGTCGAGCAGCTCCGCCACCTTCGGAACCGGGACCGTAGAGAGCGGTTTCGCCCGTCGCAGCGCCGCTCCCGCGCTGGGCAGCAGATCCAGCACGTCGACGCCGTCCGGCGCCCCGAGACCCACCGGCATCGCCAGTTCCACCGGGGCCAGGCCGACGAACCAGCCCAGCGATCTCGCCCACTGCCGGGCAGAACGGGTGTGCATCAGCAGCAACGTCCGGAACGTCTCCGCATCGCCGAGCCCTGCTCCGGGTCTCGCGGCGGCGAGCGCCAGCGCGCAGAGCACTCCGGAGAACGCGCTCCCGCCGTTGCGCCGGCAGGCCTTCTCGAACGCCGCGGCGCCGTCGGCGTCCACGAGCCATTCGCACAGGCCGTGCTGGCTGACCCGGGGAGCGGGCGCCGCGCCCGGTTCCGCGGCCAGCGGCAGGGGGAAGCGGGGCAGCTCACCGCCGCAGTCGGCGAGGAACTCGGCCCAGCGCGCGACGGGCTCGTCGGTGCGCTCGAATCCGTCGCTGTACTCCCGTTCCCGCGCGCAGAAGTCCACGTAGCTGCCGACCTCCGCGAGGCCGGCGGGCCGCTGGTCGCGGGCGGCGGCGTAGAGCTCCTGGACCTCGTGGGCCACCAGCAGGATCGAGTACCCGTCGACGTTGCCGTGGTCGAAGGCCAGGCAGGCGGTGCACGAGTCGGCCCGCGAGACCGTGGCGAACACGTAGGAGGGCCAGGACGTGGGGTCGGTGTTGTCGTTGAACAGCTCGCGCAGCGCGTCGGAGAGCGCCTCGGAATCCTCGTAGGCGCCCAGTTCGTCGCCCGAGACGGATAACCTGCCGGTGCTCCAGGTGTAGCGCCGCACCCCGTCCGAGGCAGGCCGCAGACCGCTGCGCAACGTCTCGTGCCGGTCCACCCACTGCAGCAGCGCGGTGCGCCAGGCGTGCTCGTCGAGCGGGCCGTCCAGGTCGAAGCAGATCGCGAGCCAGCTCGGGTCGTGCACCACTCCCGGCTCGGACCTGCACCGCACGTGGGCTTGCTGCAGGTGCGACGGCGGGCGTTCGTCGAACCGGGGTTCCGCTCCGCCGGCGGGGGACACGCTCCACCGCGCCGCCGTGCCGGGCCGGACGCCGTAATCCGCGATCTCCGTGAATCTCATGCCACCCACTCAGGTTTTCGATGTCGCGTTCCCCGCTCGCGCCGATAGCGCGCCGAACCACGCCGATCACACGCGGGAGCCACGATGATGCCGCAAGGGAACTGGTCGAGTTCCGGGCCCCCGGTCATCGAGCACGCCGGGCGGTCATTCAAAACCGGCGAACGCGACGACCGCAAGCCCCTGCCGATCACAGCGGGTGTTTTCGCAGTTCACAGGCGATCTGCCGAGTGTCCACAAAGTAAGATCTTTGCAAATCCCCCCAACATTTCGAATTTTTCTCACGCCACGGGATATCTTCGACTGGCATTGCAAACTTTCACGCTAAATGAGAGTTTCACCGGCGTCCGGAACAGGCTTCTTCCGCGCCACGCGCAATGGCAATGCCGTGTTCACCGGGGAAATCACGACGTCACGGGCACCGCGTGGTTCCGGCACCAGAGCACCCGATCGACGTCGGCCGGCATCGGAGTTCCTCCCGCCGCGGGACGAACCGGACTCGACGAGCACCGGCGGTGCAGAGCAGAACGTGGCGGCGCCGACGAATCGGCACCGCCACGTCATCGCGTCCCGGCTAGATCTGCGGCGGCCGGTGCTCGTACGGAGTGGACAGCACCACCGTGGTCCGGGTGGAGACCTTCGCCGCCTCCCGGATCTGGCGCAGCAACTCCTCCAGTCCCAGCGGCGAAGCGACCCGGACCTGCAGGATGTAGGACTCGTCGCCGGCCACCGAGTAGCACGACTCGATCTCCGACAGGTGCTCCAGGCGCTGCGGGTAGTCGTCCGGTGCCGCCGGGTCGATCGGCGTCAGCGAGATGAACGCCGTCAGCGGCAACCCGATCTGATCACCGTCCACTTTGGCCACGTAGCCCTGCAGCGCGCCGCGCTGCTCCAGCCGCCGAACCCGCTGGTGCACCGCGGACACGCTCAGGCCGACGCGCTCGGCCAGGTCGGTGAAGCTGCACCGGCCGTCGTGCGCCAGCTCGCGCAGGATCGCGCGGTCCGTCGCTTCCAGTTCGCCCGAATTCCGGTCGTTCACGCCGGCAGCACCACCAAGTCGTGCGGCTGCGAGTTCACGCTGAGCACACCGTCGTCGGTGACGATCACGATGTCCTCGATCCGGGCGCCCCAGCGTCCGGGCTGGTAGATGCCGGGTTCGATGCTGAACGCCATGCCCGCCTCCAATTCCAGGCTGCTCCCCCCGACGATGTACGGCTCCTCGTGCACGTCGAGGCCGATGCCGTGCCCGGTGCGGTGGATGAACCGCTCACCGAACCCGGCCGCCACGATGGGTTCCCGCGCGGCGGCGTCGATCGACTCGGCCGTCGCTCCGGGGCGCACCGCGCGCACCGCCGCGTCCTGCGCCGCCTGCAGCACCGCGTAGGTCTCCCGCACGTCGGGCTGCGACGGATCCCCCACCGCGTAGGTGCGGGTGCAGTCGGAGTTGTAGCCCGACGGGATCGGCCCGCCGATGTCCACGACCACCACGTCCCCGGCCCCGATCACCCGGTCCGACAGCGCGTGGTGCGGGCTGGCACCGTTGGCGGCCGAGCCGACGATGACGAAGTCGGCCTCGGTGTGGCCCTCCTCGACGATCGCGGCGGCGATGTCCGCGCCGACCTGCGCCTCGGTGCGCCCGGCTCGGAGGAACTCGGCCATCCGGGCGTGCACCCGGTCGATCGCCGCTCCCGCCGTGCGCAGCGCTTCGATCTCCGCCGCGTCCTTGCGCATCCGCAGCTCGCGCAGCACCGACCCGGCCAGCACCTGCTCCGCGCCCGTCGCCGCGCGCAGCGGCAAGGTGTGCATCGCGGGCATCACGTCGGCGACGCCCAGCCGCGACGGCGCGCCACCGCGGCGCAGCAGGTCCGCGACCAGCGCGTGCGGATCCTCCCCGTCGACCCAGGTCACGATTTCGATGCCGAGCTCGTCGGCGGGCACGTCGGCGTAGCCGGGCGCCTCCAGCTTCGGCAGCACCAGCACCGGAGCGGCGCCGTTGCCCGTCGCGGGCAGCACCAGGGTGCTCAACCGCTCGAACGACTCACCGCGGGCACCGAGCAGGTACCGCAGATCCGAACCGGGGGTGATCAGCAGGGCGTCCAGGTCCGCGGTCGCCGCCGTCGCCGCGGCGCGGCTCAGTCGGGCGGAGAACACCGCGGGGTCCTGCTTGAGCGAGTCAGTGGCCATGGCCACCTAGCCTAAAGAATGGAGTCACCGCGAGTCGCGCGGCGGTGCCGCGCCTCCGGCGAAGATCACCCCGGACGGAACAGGCCGGGCAGGAGGATGTCCTGCCCGGCCTGCTTCCGTGCCTCCGGCCGAGTCGTGGCGTCCGGGGAGGACAATGCGCCCAGCCGGAGCGGCCCGCCGCCTGTCGGGGGTTCGACGACGGCCCGTTCCCGTCCCGGTCCGGCGGACCGGGAAACCTCCGCGCCGCACCTCGATCCGGACGGTGCCGTGCGCTGATCCGACTGTATGAGGCCGCTCGGGCGGCGTAGTGACAGTGATCTGACAGCTCGCGTCCGCGCCCGGCCTGCGGTGCGGTGTCGGCGGGGCGTGACAGAGTGGTCCGCGTGACGGGTTCTGTGATGCTGATCGACTCCGCCGGGTTGTGGTTCCGCTCGTACTACGCGCTGCCCGACTCGTTGACGGCCCCGGACGGAACGCCGGTGAACTCGGTGCGCGGGTTCTGCGACATGCTGGCGAAGCTCGTCGGCGAACGGCGGCCGACGCGCCTGGTGGCGTGCTTGGACAACGACTGGCGCCCGCAGTTCCGGGTCGACGCGCTGCCCTCCTACAAGGCGCACCGCGTCGCCGAGGAGGACCCGGACGCCGAGGAAGTGCCGGACACGCTGAGCCCGCAGATCCCGATCATCCTGGACGTGCTGGACGCGCTGGGCGTGGCCACCGCCGAAGCCGAGGGCTACGAGGCCGACGACGTCATCGGCGTGCTCGCCGACCGGGAACGGGCCGACCCCGTGGAAGTCGTCACCGGCGACCGCGACCTGTTCCAGCTGGTGCGCACCGGACCGACGCCGGTGCGGGTGCGCTACGTCGGCGCCGGGCTGGCGAAAGCGCAGGACTTCGGTCCGGCCGAGCTGGCGGAGCGCTACGCGCTGGACGCGGCCCGCGCGGGCGACGCCTACGCCGAGATGGCGATCCTGCGCGGCGACCCCTCTGACGGGCTGCCCGGCGTGGCGGGCATCGGGGAGAAGACCGCGGCGAAGCTGATCACCGAGTTCGGCTCCCTGGACGCGCTGCTGGCGGCGGCCGGGCAGGGCGACCGGCGGCTCACGCCTCGCGTGCGCGGGAAGCTCGCCGAAGCCGCCGACTACCTGGCCGCCGCGCCCGCGGTGGTCCAGGTCGTGCGCGACGCGCCCGTCGTGGTGGACCGGCCCGACACGACACCCGCCAAGCCCGCCGACCCGGAACGCCTCGCGGAGCTCGGCGCGCAGTGGGGGCTCGGCGGCCCGCTCGACCGTCTGATCGCCTCGCTCTGACGATCTCTTCGTGCTCGGGTGGGCGAGTTCTCGGCGTCGGCCATGCGCTTCGCGCGTACGAGCACGGCCTCGCCGCGGGGGGCTTCACCGCTGACAGGAACCGATGCTCCGGCGCGCGCACGTTGGTGAGGTCTCAGAAACCCGTGCCGCACCAGGGTGGGCGGGTGGTGGCTAACAGGCGGTCGGCCTCGGCCGTGGCCGCCGGGTCGTGCACCTCGACGCGGTTCGCGTCGACGAGCGTGGTCACCGCGACGTCGCCCAGGTACAGCGAGCCCAGCACGTCCACGTCCAGCGTCAGCTGCGGCCGGTCGTCCACGGGCGCGGCGCCGTCCGGGCCGATCCGGTAGGTGCCCGCGTTCTCCGGCAGCACCGCGTCCCGCACCTCGAGCACCACGGGTTCCGCGGCGCCGTAGGAACGCGCGGCCAACGCGGTGGGCACGTCGACGAGCCGCACCCACAGGTCGTCGTCGAGCCGGTCCACGGCGTAGCCGCGCCGGTCGGCGAGCCACCACGGCAGCGCCTCGTCGAGCGGGCGGTCGATCGCGCTGACCGTCGTGACCAGGTCCAGGTTCAGCAGGAAGCGCCAGAGCGACGCGGTGGCGACGGCGTCCGCCGCGTGCAGCTCGCCGACGTGCAGCGCGACCGATCCGTCGCCGAACTGGTAATCGGTCTTCGCCGGTTCGAACAGCACGAACCCGTCATCGGTGCCGGACTCGTCGGAGTGCACGGCGATCCGCTGCGCGCCGCCGTTCTCGACGGTGCCGAACAACCGGGTGCTCCACCAGCCTTCGCTGCGACCGATCAGGCCGGGCCTGCCGGTGCTGATCCGCGCGTACAGCTCCGGGAGCAGCTTCTCCGCCGTCGGCCCGTCCACCAGCCGCACCTGCCCACCGGCGGGCGCGTCGTCCCGCAGCCCGCTGAGCAACCGGGACACCGAGACGCGGTGCGCGCGGGTGGCGAGGCCGTAGCCGAACCGGGGGTAGATGCGGGTCTCGGAAGCGTGCAGCATCGCCACCGGCTCACCGCGCCGCCGGGTGTCCGCGAGCTGCGCGCCCATCAGCTCCCGCAGCAGGCCGCGCCGGGTGCGGTCGGCGCGCACGCCGACACCGGTCACGGCCGCCGCCGGCAGCACCGCGCCGCCGGGCACCTCCAGGGAGGACGACAGCGACATCGCGGTGCCGCTGAGCTCCCCGTCCAGGTACGCGCCGAACACCCGCCCCGGTTCGTACCGGGTCACCGACCGGCGCCAGCGCTCCTCGCTGCTGCGTTCCGGCACGTGCAACGACGCGAGGAACAGGTCGTTCGCCTGGCGGTACTCGGATTCGGCCAACGGCCGCACGTCGACTTCGCTCACACCTCGCATCCTGCCGAAGGCACGAGCCGCACGTCGAGCGAATTCCCGGCTACCTCGGGTATCCGACCTCGTAGGTGCCGGACTCGTCCCGGACCGTCACCGACACGGGCTTCTTGCCGCCCTGCAACGTCACCTGGCAGTCGAAGCTGCGTCCGGCGACGACCAGCTGGCCCTTCGGGCAGGTCACGGATTCGACGGTGCCGAGGTGGTAGGAGCCCTCCAAGGTCTGGCGCACGCCGTGCTGCACGCTGTTCGCGTCGAGCTGGTCGCGCACCAGCACACCCGGGTGCACGAAGCCCACCACGGCGAGCGAACCGGCGACCACCACCAGGATCACGCCGCCGAACACCCACGGTGCCTTGGACTTCCGGCGCGGTGGCGGAGGCGGCGGCTGGGAGCCGCGGCCGGGCGGGCCGACGACGATCGGCGGCAGGCTCGGGTGCGTCGACTCCGCTGGCCGGGGCGGCGACTGCGGCGGCGCGCCGCCGGGGCCTCCGGGGTGCGGGGGCCGCATCGGACGGCCCGGCTGCCCGGGTGCGGGCGCTCCGGGACGGGGCTGCTGCCCCACCGGCGGGCCGGGATGGCCGCCCTGGTGCCCGTGCGGTGGCCGACCTCGCTGCGGAGACGGGCCGTAGGGGCCGGTCATCTGGTACCTCCGGGGAAAGCTGAACGTTCCGGCGCGGCGCGCGACCCCCGGCGCACCCCGCCGATGAATCCAATCACAGCCAGCCACCACCCCCTGACACCACCGGGTGCCTCGCTCCCGCCCCCGCACCACCCCGCCACCAACAGCGACCGCGCACCGTCGCGAGAAATCGGAGGCCCCCACCTAGCCGAACTCGACCGGCAATCCCGAGTTCGACCAGGTGAGCACCGAGGTACCGGGGTCACCCCCGAAGCGGGCGACTGCGATTCCTCGCGAGATCGCGCGAGTCGTCCGCAGTTCCCCACCGGATCGTGGTGACATCTCCGGAGTCGTTCCGATCAGCGCGAGGTGGTCACATGGCGCCCGCCGCGACGACGCCCCGGCGGATCGCCGTGACGGCCTTCGCCGCGGCCGATCCCACCGGATCGGACTTCCCGGTGACGACGTGGATCTGGTCCAGCAGGTCCACCACTTGGCGGCACCAGCGCACGAAGTCACCGGCGGAGAGCTCGTGCCCGGTGGATTCGGCGGCGGTGAGCACCCGCTCCAGCGACTCGCCGCGCACCCACCGGTAGACGGGCCAGGCGAACCCGGCGTCCGGTTCGCGGGTGCGGTCCAGCTTGTGCCTGCGCTCGTCCTCTTCCAGCTCGCCCCACACCTGCCAGGTCGCGCCCAGCACCTCGGCGACCGGACCGGAGGGCACCGGCGGCTGCACCGGGCTCTCCCGGCGGGACTCGTAGACCAGCGAGGACACCACGGCCGCCAGCTCCGCCGGTTCCAGCGACTCCCAGATGCCGGCGCGCAAGCACTCCGCGGCCAGCAGGTCCGACTCGCTGTAGAGCCGGGACAGCCGCCTGCCGTGCTCGGTCACCGGCTGCTCCGGGTCGTCGGCCACCACGTACTCGCGTTCGGAGAGCAGCGCGATGATCCGGTCGAACCCGCGCGCCAGCGAATGCGTGGTGGTGGCGACCTTGCGCCGCAAGTGCTCGGTCTCCGAACGCAGCCGCTCGTGGCGCTCCGCCCAGCGAGCGTGCTTCTCGCGCTCGTCGCAGCCGTGGCAGGGGTGCGCCTTCAACGCTCGGCGCAGGCTCGCCAGCTCGGCGTCGTCACCGGAGTCCGACCGGTTCCGGCTCCGCCCGCCCTTCACCGAGATGCCCGTCTCGCGCAGCCCGGAGGCCAGGTCGCGGCGCGACTTCGGCGACCGGGTGTCGACGTGCTTGGGCAGCCGCATCCGGCCCAGCGCCTCCACCGGCGAGGTGAAGTCGGCGACCGACAACCGGCCCGACCAGCGGTCCTCGGTGACGACCAGCGGGCGCGGCTCCCCCATCGGTTCCAAGCCGGGGTCGATGACCACGGCCAGCCCGGAGCGCCGTCCGGCCGGGACCTGGATCACGTCGCCCTTGCGCAGCTTCTCCAGCGACTTCGCCGCCTCCGCCCGCTTGGACGCCCGGTTCTGCCTGGCCAGCACCTTCTCCCGCTCGGAGATGCGGCGGCGCAGCGCGAAGTACTCGCCGAAGTCGCCCAGGTGGCAGGTCATCGACTCGGTGTAGCCCTCGAGGGCGTCGGCGTTGCGGTCCACCCGCCGCGACATGCCGACCACCGACCGGTCGGCCTGGAACTGCGCGAACGACTGCTCCAGCAGGTCCCGCGCGGCGTCCCGGCCCACCCGGTGCACCAGGTTCACGGCCATGTTGTAGCCGGGCCGGAACGAGGAGCGCAGCGGATAGGTGCGGGTGGAGGCGAGCCCGGCGACCTGCTTGGGGTCCATGCCCGGCTGCCACACCACGACGGCGTGGCCCTCGACGTCGATGCCCCGGCGGCCCGCACGACCGGTGAGCTGGGTGTACTCGCCGGGCGTGAGGTCGACGTGCGATTCGCCGTTGAACTTGACCAGCCGCTCCAGCACCACGGTGCGGGCGGGCATGTTGATGCCCAGCGCCAAGGTCTCGGTGGCGAACACGGCCTTGACCAGGCCGCGGACGAACAGCTCCTCCACGGTCTCCTTGAACGCCGGCAGCAGTCCGGCGTGGTGCGCGGCCACGCCGCGCTCCAGCGCGTCGCGCCACTCCCAGTAGCCGAGCACCGTCAGGTCCGCCTCCGGTAGCGAGCTGGTGTGCTCCTCGATCACCTCGCGGATCTCGTCCACGTCGTTCTCACTGGTCAGCCGCAGTCCGGCGCGCATGCACTGGTTGACCGCCGCGTCGCACCCGGCGCGGCTGAAGATGAACACGATCGCGGGCAGCAGACCTGCCGAGTTCAGGCTGTCGAGGATCTCCACCCGCGACGGCGCGAAGAACCGCGGCGGACGAGGCCCCTTGCGCCTGCCCCCGCCGGGACCGCCCCGGCCCCGGCCGTACGGGGAGTGCACCCTGGCGAGTTCCTGGGTGTGGCGCAGCAGCTGCGGGTTGAGCTTGAGCTCGCGGTCGGAGGTCTCCCCGCCGAACAGGTCGAACATCCGCGACCCGACCTGCATGTGCTGCCAGAGCGGCACCGGGCGGTGCTCGTCGACGACGACGGTGGTGTCGCCGCGCACCTCCACCAGCCACTCGCCGAACTCCTCGGCGTTGCTGACGGTGGCCGACAGGCTGGCCAGCTGGACGTGCTGCGGCAGGTGCAGGATCACTTCCTCCCACACCGCGCCGCGGAACCGGTCGGCGAGGTAGTGCACCTCGTCCATCACGACGTAGCCGAGCTGGTCGATGCCGCGCGAGCCCGCGTAGAGCATGTTGCGCAGCACCTCGGTGGTCATCACGACCACCTGCGCGTCCCCGTTGATGGAGGTGTCGCCGGTGAGCAGGCCGACGGCGTCCTCGCCGTAGCGCTCACAGAGGTCGGCGAACTTCTGGTTGGACAGCGCCTTGATCGGCGTGGTGTAGAAGCAGCGGCGCCCCTCCGCCAGCGCGAGGTGCACCGCGAACTCGCCGACCACGGTCTTGCCCGCACCGGTCGGCGCGCACACCAGCACGCCGTGGCCGGATTCGAGCGCCTGGCAGGAGGTGCGCTGGAACGCGTCGAGCTCGAAGGACAGCTCGGAGGCGAACTCGGCGAACTTCGGGTGGGCGCTGCGGCGGCGATGCGCCGCGTAGGAGTCGGCGGGCGACGGAGCCGGTTCGGCCGCCGGGGCCTTGGCGGCCGGGCCGGTCGGTCGACCCGCTCTGGTGCGGGTGCGGCGCGGTGGTTCCACCTTCTCCCCCTGGCCGGCGGGTGCGCCGGCGGATTCTCCAGCGCCGGGGGCCACGGGGTCCGGGGTGCCCGGCGATTCGGGGCTCCCCCCACCCGAGCCCGGGCGTTCCGGATGCGACATGTCAGAGTGCGAACGGCTTACAGCCACCCCACTAGGTTTTCACATCGCACCGACGGTCGTCGCACGCGTGCGGCTGCGGAGCCCTCCCGCCTCGGAACCGGCGCGCCGCGGTCGCCCGAGCGCGCCCGGTGCCGCCTCCGCCCCTCACCGGCGAGAACGAGGTCTCACGCGGCTTCGCCGTCGCGGTTCGCCTTGGCGGGGGCGAGCACCTGCAGCGCGCCGGGCTGGCAGCGCAGGCTCACCGGCAGGCGCACCTGCGGTTCGCCGTCGGCGAACGCGGTCCAGCCGTTGCCGCCGCCCAGCCGCACCGAACGGGCCCGCAGCGTGCGCACCGCGGGGTGGTCGACGTGCTTGCCGCTGCGCATCGTCGGCAGCACCCGCAGCATGTCGGCCCGGCTGATCTCGCCGACGACGGTGACGTCGAACATCCCGTCGGTCGGGTCGGCGTCGGGGCAGATCGGCACGCCACCTCCGTAGAAGGGCGTGTTGCCCACCGCCACGCAGGTCGCGGCCACGTCGAGCACGACGTTGTCGGCTTCGACCCGCAGCGGCATGGCGCGCAGCTCCGCCAGCTCCCGCAGCACCGCCACGTCGTAGCGGGCGCGCCCGAGGGGCAGCCGGGAACGATTCACCCGGCCGTTGACCTGGGCGTCGAACCCGGCGCAGAGCACCGTGGCGAACCGTTCGCCGCCGACCACCCGGCCGAGGTCGAGGGCGCGCCGGTGCCCGCTCTGCACCGCGTCGGTGGCGGCGCGGGCGGCGTCCATCGGGTCGGCGGGCAGCCCCAGGGCGCGGGCCAGGTCGTTGCCGGTGCCGACGGGGATGACCGCCAGCGCCGTCCGCGCGCCCGCGCAGGCCTGCACCGCGGCGTGCGCCGCACCGTCGCCGCCGAGCACGGCCAGCACGTCCACGTCGTCGGCCACCGCGGTGCGGGCCGCGGCGGCGAACTCCGCGGCGTCGTCGGCGACCACGACGCGGACCGCCGAGACCACGCGGAACCGCCGCACGACCTTCGCCGCGATGGCCGCGGCACGGCCTCGGCCGGAACTGGGATTGATCAACACCACGGTGCGCATGGGGCAACATCGTGGCCCACACCCCCGTCACCTGACCAGCGACCACCCCTGAAGCCGGTATCCGGCTCGTTCTGCGCAGGCGCACGGGTGGCGCGACCCCGGTTGCCCTCTCGCTGCGGGATCGACCTCCCGAGCGGCTCCGCCACGAGCGCAGTCCTCGCGAGAACACGACCGCGAACCCGCCGCAGCGCCGGTTTGCCGGGGTGCTCGTCGCTCAGCGGCTTCCCACGGCCAAGACAACGGGGGAAGGGGAGTCGGGGCTCATTCCGAGAGGACGCCCTCGTCCGCGTCGAGGGAGTTCAGCACCGGGGCTCGGCGACCGGGCACTGGACGGGCTGAGCCGGACGCGACGTCCGGGGTGCGGTGAACGGTCGGGGTCGGGCCGCGCAGGAGGGTTCCCGGCCCGGTTCCTCCGCGCGGAGCCGTTCCTCGGCGAACAACCGCAGCAGTTCGCGCAGCACGTAGCGACCGGTGCCCGCCGCGCTCTCCAGCAGCCCGGCGTCCACCAGTTCCTCCAAGCCCCGTTCGGCGGAGTCCACGTCGACCTCGGCCAGCGCCGCCGCCCGCCGCACCGTGATCTCCGGTTCCTCGGCCAGCGCCAGCCGCCGGAACACGGCCCTGGCGAGCTCCCCACACTCCCGGTAGGGCGCCTCGAACGTGGTCCGCACCCGCAGGTCGCCCGCGGTGAGCGCGGCGAGCCTGCGCCGCCCGTCCCCCAGCAGCCGCAGCAGATCCGCGACCCGCCAGCGGGGCCGCCCGGCGAGCCGGTTGCCCGCGATGCGCAGCGCCAAGGGCAGGTGTCCGCAGAGGTCGGCCAGCGCCAGGCTCGCCGACGGTTCGCGCCGCACGCGCTCGGTGCCGACGATCCCGGCCAGCAGCCGCACCGAGTGCGCCGGGGTGAGCACGTCCAGCGGGATCCGGACGACGGACTCCAGCCCGGCCAGCCCGCGCGCGCCCGCGAGCAGCACCAGGCAGTCGGGGTTGCTGGGCAGCAGCGGGCGCACTTGGGCCTCGTCGACGACGTCGTCGAGCAGCAGCAGCACTTTCCGGTCGCGCAGCAACGACCGGTACAGGCTGGACCGCGCGTCCGCCCCGGCCGGCAGCTGGTCGGTGGCGACGCCCAGCGCGCGCAGCACGGTGCCCAGCGCGTGCTCCGGGGACCGCCGCCCGTCCCGGCGCATCGACAGGAAGAAGCAGCCGCCGGGGAAGCGTCCGGCGAGCCGGTGCCCGGCGTGCACGAGGAAGGTCGACTTCCCCACCCCCGGGGCGCCGGTCACGGCGACGACGGGGGCGCTGCGAGCGCTGCTGTGGCCGTCGAGCACCGCCAGCAGCGCCGCGGTCTCCTGCTCGCGACCGGCGAGGTCGGCGGTCTCCGGGGGCGGCTCGCACAGCAGTCCGCCCCACCCGGTCCTCGCTTGGCCGGGGTCGTTCCCGTTGCGCGGCAACAGGTTCCGCAGTTCCGCCTCGTCGGTGGCGAGCGCGGCGGCGAGCGCGCGCAACGTCCGGGCCTGCGGCCGGGCAACCCGGCCGCGTTCCATGTCGCCGATGGCGCGCGCGCTGATGCCGGTGCGGCGGGCGAGTTCCTCCTGGGTCAACCCGGCTCCCGCTCTGCGGCGCCGGAGGACGGGGCCGAAGCCGAGCTGGGGAGGCGAACCCCCTGGTTCGACCTGCGCCATGTGCCCACCACTCCTCCGCAGCGGCGACGCGGTCCGCTCGCCGATGTGCCGCGCCGGAATGTCGGCCGCTGTGCAGCGGTACCGATGTTCCCCTGCCCCCCCGGCAAGGTCCGGGGACATTATCGGGCGCCGCACGATCCGGCACAATGGCGGTTCTCACGCCTCGCCCGAAGGCGCTGTTTCATCGACGCAGGCAGTGCACGAATAGCCATTCCACTGGTAGGAATAGATGCACCCGAATGGCAGCGGAACACCACTCTTTCAGCCGATCCGTCCACCGAGAACCGGAAGAAAAGACTGCCCTTTCTTCCGGCGGATCTTCCTGGCCGGGTTCGCCTTTCCGTGATTCGCTGGCGATGGGGCGCCGGGTCGGGCGGCGAGCGGGACGAATCGGGGAGAGCGCGCATGGCGGGTCACCGGAACGCGGGCGGACAACGATCACGCGCGCGCGGCTCGCAACCTCCCGCGCGGCACCGGAGACGCAGCTCAACGCGGCAGATCACGCAGCACACCGTTGACGTGAAGCACCTCCACGCACCGGTCCGCCTGCTGTCCCGAAGGCGGGGTTCCGGGCCGCGCGCAGTTCACTACGCCGCTCACCCGCGCGTCGGCCGGAACCGCGATGGGCGTGACCCAGTGGTAGTCCTGGTTGCGGAAGGTCTCCAACGCGATCGTGGTCAACTGCCTTTCTCCGAAGTAAATGGTGAGCACGCCTTCATCGCCCTGGAAGTTCGCCAGCACCAAGTCGGTAATGAACAACACCTTGCCTTCCGGCACCCGGTACACGCGCGATGCGCTGTCTCCCCCATCCGAGACCACTCGAATGGTCTCCGAGAACTGTCCTCCGTTCGGAGCCGTGTTCAACCCGGGCCCGGCATCTTCGCCCGGTTGCTTCCCCGGTTGTTCGGCGGGCGGTGGCGCCGGCGGAGGTTCGGGTTGCGGTTCCGGTGGCGGCACCAGCTCACCGTTCTGCGCCATCTCCTGCGCCCGGTTCTCCGCCGCTTCCTTGGCGGCGCTTTTCACCTGCGGCAGGAACAGCGTGTACCACAGCAGCAGCAGCGCCAGCAGCAACGCGAGCAGGGCGAGCAGCCAGCGCGGCAGGATCGGCAGTTGGAGGAGTTCACCGTCGAGCTGCTCCGGGCGTTCGTCGAACTGCACCGTGTCGGCCGAGATCCCCGCGTGCACCGGCTCCTCGACGAGGGCGCTCGCCGGGGACGCGGTGACCAGGAACGGTTTCGGGGTCGGCCTGCCGAACCAGATCAGCTTCGACACCCGTGCCCGCAACCGGATCTCGACCTGGTCGTCCGGTTCGAGCGCGGGCCGATCCGACTCCACCCGGAACCGCAGTTCCTCGGCCGGGTCGCTCGCGGTCAGCGGTACCGCGATCGGCGCGTTCCCCTGGTTGTGCAACACGACGTGGAAGCGCCCGGTGCGCCACGCGCGGCGGCGCTGCGGCGCGAGCCAGGCGCGCAGCTGCTGGAACGGTTCGACGCGCACCGTCATCTCGGGCACCGCGACCAGGTCGGGCCGTTCCACCGGGCGGACCCGCACCGCCAGCGGCGTCTCCCCCGCGTGCACGGTCGCCGACCGCGGCGGGCGCAGCACGACCGTCACGGTCCCCTGGGTGCCCGGGTACAGCGAGAGCCTGGCGGGTTCCACGGTCGTCCACGCCGCGCAGTCGCCGACGACCTCGAACTCGTAGGCCTCCACGATGTCGGTTCCGTTGCGCACGGTCAGGGTCGTGGTGGCTTCCCCGCCCGGGGTGACCACGACCGTCGTGTTCTCCAACTCCGCTGAAGTGCTCACCAGACGAAAGCTAGGTGCCCCGCGCGGCCGGCGGCAGGGACGCGGGGGCAGCGGACGGGCAAGGCGGCTGCCCCCGCCGACGCCGCGGCGCTTCCCCGAACCTCCCGGCCCGCCGGATCCCGTTCAGATGATCTTCGGTCGGCGCCTCGCCGGCGAGGAAGCCGCCGAGGTTGCGCCACCCGACCCGCTAGGCAGGAGTCTTACGAGGTGAGGAGTGCGGAGATGACGACGAGAGTGCCCGTCTCGGTGCATGCGGGGGATCCCCTGCTGCAGGCCGGGGTCACGGCGCAACTGCGTCCGCGTCCGGAGGTGGACGTGCTCAAACCGGACGAGCAGGAACGGGCGCAGGTCTCGCTGGTCGTGGTGGACCGGGTGGACGAGGAAGCGGTGCTGCTGCTGCGCCGGTTGCAGCGGGCGTCGACGACCCGCACCGGACTCATCGTCGGCGAGTTCGGCCAGAACGCGCTGCGCGTCACCATCGAGTGCGGGGTGGGGGCGGTGCTGCGGCGTTCCGAGGCCGATCAGGACCGGGTGCTCGGGCTCATCACGGCGCTGGTGCGCGGCGAGGGCATGTTGCCGGGCGACATGCTCAGCAGGCTGCTCGACCACGTGGGGAGGTTGCAGCGCAATTCCGCCGACGCGCAGGGGTTCAACCTGTCGACGCTGACCGCGCGGGAGGTGGAGGTGCTGCGGTTGATCTCGGAGGGCTTCGACACCGGGGAGATCGCGGTGAAGATGTCCTACTCGGAGCGCACGGTGAAGAACATCCTGCACGAGGTCACCACCCGCCTCCAGCTGCGCAACCGGGCGCACGCGGTGGGCCACGTGATGCGCCAAGGGCTGATCTAGCGACGTCTCGACGAACCACCGGCGGACGGTCGCGATCCGCGCGCTGTCAGCGACGCACGGCTTTGAACCCGCCCCTGATCTCGTTGTTCCAGGTGAGCGACGGTTTTCGATCAGCGTCCGGTCAACGGCGAAGCCGCTGAGCAGTGACCAGCTCGAGCACGAGGACCACCGGCGGGTTCTCAGCGGCTTCCTCGCGAGGACAGCGATTTCGCTGCGCATCGGACATGCATGAGAAATCGGTCCCGCGGCGAGGAAGCCGCTGAGGTTCCGCCGAGCGGCCAACCACGCGGACCCGGCTCACGGGCGGGCTCTGAAGTTCCGCCACCCGAGCACGATGAGCCGACTCCGGTTGCCCGAAAGTCCCCGCACCGCTTCCCGCACCGGTGCCTGCCGAGCCCTCTGCGCGACCGCGCGCACTCGCGAGGATCGGGCCGGGAGCAAGCGGGGAGGTCGTGGATGAGGGTGGTCCGGTCGACACGGTCCGGGGTCGCGTTGGCCGGGGTGCTCGTGGTGCTGTGCGGGTTGATCTGGATCCCCACGGCGACCGCGCAGCAGGAACCCGCGCCACCGGCCGACGAGGGGCGGATCGCGTTCTCCGGCACGGGGCACCGGAGCCTCGGCACCGTGCCCGGCGACGGCCAGGGACCGTCCGAGCCGTACCTCGACGACGGCCACTACGCGCAGGAGCCGGACGCGCGCGGCGGGCTGGTGGTGTTCACGAGCCTCCGCGACGAGGCCAAGCCGCAGGTGTACCTGCGGGACGTTTCGGGGGCGGTGCACAAGCTCACCCACGGGCGCGACGCCGCACATCCGAAGCTGTCGCCCGACTTGCGGTGGATCGTGTTCGATTCCGCCGAGCACGGGAAGAAGGGACCGCAGCGGGAGCTGTGGATGGTGCGGGTCGACGGGAAGAAGATGCTGCGGCTCACCTTCTCGCCGGTCGACGAGACGTGGCCGACGTTCTCCCCGGACGGCAAGCGGCTCGCGTTCGCCAGCAATGCCACCAAGAGCTGGCAGATCTACACCCGGTACGTGTTCGGCGAGTTCGCGCACCTGCGCACCGAGGAACCGACCGGCGGCGCGGTGCAGCCCGCGTGGAATCCGGTCGACGAGGACCGCATCGCCTACACCTGGGACGCGGACGGGAACCTCGACGGCACCGACGACCAGCAGGTGCGGGTGCTGTCCGAGCCCTCCCACCACCATCACCACCCTCCCCACCCGGCGGTCGGCGTCCCGCTGCTGGGCGGGGATCAGCAGGGGTGGCCGAGCAGGTGGCCGGTGTGGCGACCGGACGGGAACTCGTTGCTGTTCCTGAGCGAGCACAAGATCGGCGTCGGCAGGTCCGAGACCACCTACGTCTACCGGGTCGACGCCCCCACCGCGCCGACGACGAGCACGCCGGTGCTGCTGATCGACGAACCCAGGGACGTCTCCTCGCCCACGCAGCTGCCGGACGGCAAGGTGCTGGTGGAGCGGCCGACGGCGGCCGAGAACGTGGCGGTGCTGCAGGACGTCCGGCCCGACGGCAGCGATCCGCGCAGCCTCGGGGTGGAGGTGCTGCACGAGGACCCGCTCGCGGTGGAGGACTCCAGCAAGCTGTTCGAGCCGCGCGAGGGCTACGACCCGTGGACGCAGCGGCAGTCGTACTCGCCGGACGGCGGGACCATCGCGGCGAGCGTGTTCAGCGGGCCCGCGGACGACCGGGTGCAGCGGATCGAACTGATGAATTCGGACGGGACGAACCGGCGGCTGCTGAACATCGCCGATCGTCAGCCCGGCGATTGGGAGACCGACGCCGCCTGGTCCCCCGACGGGAGCGAGATCGCCGTGGCCCGGCGTTCCCCGGGCGGCCTGCCCACGGACGGGAACCGGGGCAAGAGCCGCATCGTGGTCGTGAACGTCGCGACCGGCGAGATCACCGGCCGGGTGTCGCCCGAGAACCCCGCGGTGGACGACACCCAGCCCGTGTTCTCGCCCGACGGCGGAACCCTCGCGTTCAGCCGGGGTGAGCTGATCAAACCGGTGGGCGAGCGCTACAACCACATCTGGTTCGCCGACGCCGACGACCTCCAGAAGCAGAACAACATCACCGCGGACCTCTGCCAATGCCCGGAGCTGGTGGTCGACGACAGCGCCGCGTTCACCCCGGACGGGCGGAGCATGGCGTTCAACCGGGAACCGCACGGCCTCTACCGCTACGAGCTCGACGATTCGAGCTGCGAGGTGATCCTGCCCAGTGACGAGGACGCGTGCCGCGACACCCCGGGGAAGGTCGAGGAAGGGCAGGAACCACCCGAGCACTTCCAGCCGCGCGACCTCAGCTGGTCGCCGGACGGGCGACGCGCCGTGTTCTCGGAGCGGACGGATCAGAACGCTGCCGAACACTTGTCCGTGGTGGACGTGGAGACGGGTGAGATCACCCCGTTGACGCAGGGATTTCCCGGTCGGCAGAAGGAAGCCACGTGGCAGGCGACGGTCGACATGAGCGTGACCGCGCCGGAGCGCACCGACGAGATCGACGTGGGCGACTCGGTCCGGGTGACCGCGCAGGTCACCAACAACGGTCCCGCCGCCGCCCCCGGTTCGGTGGCGGACCTGACCGTGCCGGACGGGGTGCGGTTGACCGGGATCGACTCCAGCACCGGGGAATGCGGCACCGGCGGGCGCTGCTCGCTCGGAACGCTGCAACCGGGCCAGACGGTGCGGGTCACCGCGACCGTCGTCGGGGTGCAGGGTGGCGACCGGCGGCTGAGCTGGGAAGCCGGCGGCCGGATGCGGGACAGCAGACCCGCCGACAACACCGCCACCACCGTCGTCCCGGTGCGAGCACCGGAACCTCCGCCACCACCGCCGCCGCCGCCACCTCCGGCCGGGCCGGGCGTGGCGGTGCGGGCCGACCCGAACCCGTCCTACGTGGGAGGCCGCACCGATGTGCGGTTCACCGTGCGCAACACCGGCGGCTCCCCGGCGACGGGCTTGACGCTGGACATGGCGCTCCCGCCGGGAATCCCGGTGACGGCGCTGCCACCTGGCTGCTCCGCCACCCAGTGCCTGCTGCCGGACCTCCCGCCTGGCGCGGAACGGCCCGTGGTCGTGGGGCTCGCCCCGAACGCCGCGCTGGACACGACGATCACCGGCACGGTGCGCACCACCGGGACGGACACCACTGCGGCCGACAACGTGGCGCGCACCCCGTACCGGGTGCTGCAACCGCGCATCGTCGCGGTGCCGGAGGTCGGTGAGCCGGGCTTCGTGACGTCGGTGCGCGGCTTCGACTTCCCGCCGGGCGTGCCGGTGCGGCTGCGCTGGACGCCGGGCATCACCGCAGCCGCCGCACCCGCGTTCCCCAGCGCCGACGGCCGGTTCGCCGCGCAGCTGCTGATCCTGCCGAAGGACGTGCTCGGCCCGCGCAGGATCACCGCGAGCGGTCCGGGTTTCAGCCCGGTGGACGCGCCCAGACCGTTCCTGGTCGTCGCTCCGACCGTCCCGCCGCCGCTGATGGGGCGCCGATGATCCGGAGGTGCGCGCGGTGATCCACGAAGTGGACGAGGGCCTGCGGCTGCTGCTGGCCGAGGAGGGCGTGCCCGGTTCCGGGGTGGAGCTCGCCTTCGACCCGCCCACCACGGAGTGGGCGGCGAAGCGCAACGCGCCGACGGTGAACGTGTTCCTCTACGACATCCGGGAGTACTCGGCGCAGCGCCAGCGCGGTTCGATCGAGAGGCTCGACGAGTCGGGCGCCGTCGTCGGCCGATTCGACCCGCCGCGCTGGTTCCAACTGTCCTACCTGGTCACGGCATGGACGAACCGCCCGCAGGACGAGCACCGGCTGCTCGCCCAGGTGTTGCGGGGACTGGTCCGGCACGAGGCGCTGGACTCGCAGTGGCGGATCGGAACCCTCGCGGAGCTGGGATTGTCGGTGCCGTTGGAGACCGGCGGGGAGCTCGCCGAGGGCCGCTCGCCCACCGACGTGTGGTCGGCCCTGGGCGGGGAGCTCAAGCCCTCGATCACGCTGCGGGCGACCGCGCCGCTGGCCGGTGACCTGCGGCCCGTCGGCCCACCGGTGACCGAAGGCGTCTCCCTCAACGCCCGGGCCGCGGTGTCCGACGGCGAGGCCGACGAGCAGCGCCACCTGCACTACGAGGGCACCGGCGCCGAAGGCGACGACTTCTCCTCGCACCGGCCCCGGCCGGGCGGTCGGCGGCGCATCCGGGGACCGTTGTGAGCGGCGAGCTGTGGGACCGGCTGCGGGCCGTGGAGCAGCGGGTCCGGGTGGCGCTGGACGCGCGAGCCGATCCGGGCCGCGACGACCCGTACCGCGGCCTGTACCTGACCGAGGAACTGGTGCGGCAGGTGCTGGAGACCCCGTCGGCGGCGTGGTCAGCCGAGCCCGTCGAGGTCGCCGAGCCCGATTCGCGGCTGGCGCGGCTCGCGGCGGATTTCGCCTTGGACGCGTGGGACGTGGAGTTCCTGCTCATCGCGCTGGCACCGGAGCTCGACGCCCGGTTCGAGCGGCTCTACGGCTACCTCAACGACGACGTGACGAGGCGGCGGGCGACGGCGGGCATGGTGCTGGAGCTGTGCGGCGTGCCGACCGCGGGCGCGGACCGGTTCCGCTTCGCCCCGGACGGGCCGCTGATCTCGGGCGGCCTGCTGGAGGTGCAGGAGCCGGAGCGCCCGCTGCTGACGCGGACGCTGCGCGTGCCGGACCGGGTGGTCGCGCACCTGATCGGCGGCGACGCGCTGGACCCGGCGGTGCGCGGGCTGGCGCGGGCGGTGGACGAGCCGGTCACCGAACCGGCGGAGCTGGTGAAGCGCCTGGCCACCGGTCTCGACGCGGGCATCGGGCCGGTGCACCTGCGCGGTTCGTCGGGCGCCGAGCAGCACGCGGTGGACGCGCTCGGGGTGAGCGGTCGCGCCGCGCTCGTCCTGGACGTGGCGGCGCTGGCCGCCGAAGCGGAACCGCCGGTGGCGGAACTGGTGCGGGAGGCGCGGCTGCGCCGGTCCGGCCTGGTGCTCGGCCCCGTGGAACCCTTGGCACGGCCCGAATCCACGCGCATCCTGCGACGACTGCTCGACGCGGCCGAGCGGATCCCGCTGCTGCTGCACGGCTCCGGCGGCTGGGACCCGACTTGGGCGCGGCAGGCACCGCTCACGATCACGCTGCCGGAACCGGATCGAACCTCGCGCTCCGCGCAGTGGCACCGCGCGCTCACCGAGGCGGGCGCGTCCGACGAGGTCGACGTGGAGGCGTTGAGCGCGTACCGCCTCGACACGGACCAGGTGCGCCGAGCCGCCTCGGTGGCGACCAGGCTCGCCCGCTTCGAAGGCCACCCGCTCACCCCCGAACACCTGCGCACCGGCGTGCGAGCGCAGAACGGCGCCGGTCTGGCGCGCCTCGCCCGCCGCATCACCCCCGGCGTGACCTGGGACGACCTGGTGCTGCCCGAGCAGACGAGGCGAGCGCTGGCGGAGCTGTCGGTGCGAGCCCGGCACCGCGACCGGGTGCTCGGCGAATGGCGGATGCGCCCCGGCGGCGGACGGGGACGCGGCGTGGTGGCCCTGTTCGCCGGGGAATCCGGCACCGGCAAGACCATGTCCGCGGAGGTCATCGCCGCCGACCTGGGCATGGAGCTCTACGTCGTCGATCTGTCCACAGTGGTCGACAAGTACGTGGGCGAGACGGAGAAGAACCTGGAGCGCATCTTCACCGAAGCCGCCGGGGTGAACGGAGTGCTGCTGTTCGACGAGGCCGACGCGATCTTCGGCAAACGCTCCCAGGTCAAGGACGCCCACGACCGCTACGCCAACGTCGAATCGGCGTACCTGTTGCAGCGCATGGAATCCTTCGACGGCGTCGCGGTGCTCACCACGAACCTCCGCGCCAACCTGGACGACGCGTTCACCCGCCGCTTGGACATCATCGCCGACTTCCCGATGCCCGAACCGGCGCAGCGCCGAGCCCTGTGGGACCGCACCCTCGGCGACGCCCTCCCCCGAGCCGAGGACCTCGACCTGGACCTCTGCGCCGACCGCTTCGAGCTCGCGGGCGGCTCCATCCGATCCTGCGCCGTCAGCGCGGCCTACCTCGCGGCCGAAGCGGACCGCCCGGTCGCCATGCCGGACCTCCTCACCGCGATCCGCCAGGAATACGCGAAGCTCGGGCGGCTGGCCGTGGACTCCGAATTCGACCAGTAAAGTCGGGTTTTCCTAATTTTTCGTCGTGATCTTTTCAGCCGCGTCCAGGCGCAGGCCAGCAGAGTGAATTCTCGACGCCCCACCGTGGAATCGCCACCATCGCGATGCGGCCGATTCATTTCCCTGCACGCGCCCCGGTGGCCGTCGACGCATTCGGGCGAGAAACACATCTCACACGTTCGTCGACGACCACCGGAGTTCGAGCGGCAGAACGGACCGGGCGCTCTTTTCGGAATGCGGCCGGCCCGTTCACCGAACGCCTGCGTCACAAGCACGATGACGACAGGCAAGGCACTACCCATGCCGCGACCCGCGGGCTCGCGGGTCACCCGCTGGTCAATCCTGCGACTGACGGATCAGAAAATCCGCAGTTCGTACGACCCGCCGTTCCATGAAAGGCAGCTCCACCCGCTCGCCTTTCCGCTGTCCACATAGCGCTGACCGGCCGCGTTGCACGCCTTCTTCGTCGGGAAGTGACCGACGACGTCCGCAGGCTGGACGTCCGCCGAGCTGGGGGCCTCAGTCGAGCTGGGGGCCTCAGCCGAAGCGGCACCCGCGCCGACCGTCGCGACCCCTGCGGCGCACAGCGCGAGTGCGGTCATCGTTTTGCGAATCAACATTCGAACCACCTTTTTCAATCAGGAAGGCGACGAGCACCCTTACACGAACGAGACTAGGCGGAAACGATCCACCAGGGCGTTGGCACGAACGTCCCGGAGGGCTTTCCCTCATAGTTGCGCGCGGCGCGAAACCGGGCGAATTCGACATCCAGAGCACGGTCGGCGAATCGTCACGCGACCTACCGTCCACAACGGATTTCGAATCGACCGGCAAAGCCGATGTCGATGCTGGGATCGACGACGTTCTTCGACGTTCTCGCACTGCGTCGACCGCGCGGGGCGTGCTGCGCAGGAACGGCGGAGAACCGCGAGATCGTGCACTTCGAGGACGTCCACCGGCTTTCGCCACGTCTGCGGGCCCCGGAACCGCGCCGGGGTGTTCTCGCGTCTCAGCGGGACGACTTTCCAGCCTTTTCACCTGCGGTGACAGCCATGATCGGGACATTCTCCGCGAGCGGCTCACGACCGCGGGCCGAGAACCACTTCAGAGCTCAACGCCAACCTCGACGCCGGGGCGGCAGCCCCTGCCAGGCCGACCGGAATCCGCAGGCCAGGATCGGGTCTCCACGGCGATTTGGTAGACATCAGGTATGGCAGCGCACGAAGAGGACTCGGCCTGGACGGTGTACGTGTCGGACGCGTTGCAGGCACGCCTGGACACCTACTGCGGCGACGACGGCACTCCCACCGCGGCCGTGTTCGAGGCGATCGAGGCGCTGCGCGACCGGTTGCCGGACGTGGTGCGGGGCGCGCGGGCGCGGCTCCAGTCGCCGCACGCCCGCGACGAGGTGCACTACCTGGGCTCCGGACCGGTGCAGATCCGGATCCACCCGGACGCGGCCCGGGCCGCGCTGCTGGACCGGCTGTCCGACGAGCTCGACGTCCCGATCACGACCTGGCTCCCCCCGCTCCTCAACGCCCACCTCCCCGGCCGCCAGGAACCGGACAACATGCCCTGGATCGTCCAGGACCCCGCTGAGCGCTGAGCGCGGCGCGCACGACGCGCGGAGCGCTCCCGGGAACCCTGCCCGTTGTGGGCGTTCTCCGCGCAGGCCAACGCGATCCGCGACCGCGGCGCCAGCGCGGTCGTACGACGACGTGCCCGGCCCTGCAACACCTGGGGCTCGTCGTCGGTCAGAAGTAGGGGCGACGGCTTCGGAGTCGGCATCCACACCCGCCGGACCGCCGACGAACTCGCAATCCAGGACCTAGCTCCGGGCGCGCAACGCCTGCGAGAGCGCGCTCGTGCTGATGTCGATCACCGCCTGGAGCTGCTCCTGACTCGTCCCGGCCCTGCTCATCACGGCCAGCGACTGGTTGACCGCCGCGATGTGAACGGCGAAGTCGTCGGCGTCGCTGTCGGCCAGCTTCACGGCCTTCAACGCGGTCCGCAGCCGCGCGCGCTGAAAGCCCAGGGCTTCGATCGCGCGCGCGGCGATGTCGGGGCGCAGCACCGGTATCGCCATCGCGGTCTGGGCGACCAGGCATCCGTCCGGCAGGTCGGGGTCGGCGATGCGCTTCAGCGTGACTCCGAAGAACTCCCGGATCGCCCGCAGCGGCTCCTCGGGCGCACGTGAAAGGGCCTGGTCGTAGCTGTCCCCGTAGCGCGTGGCGTAGCGGTCCAGGCAGCGCAGGTAGAGCGAGTCCTTGTCGCCGAGCGAGGAGTAGATGGAACTGCGGTTCAACCCGGTAGCCCGGGAGAGGTCGTCGAGAGACGTGTCGGCGTAGCCGGCTCGCCAGAACTGGACCATCGCCGCATCGAGCACGACGTCCACGTCGAACTGCTTCTTTCCGGCCATCACGCATGCACCTCGTTCTCGAGCCCAGCCGTCGTGCCCTGTCCATCTTATCTTGAACCAGACAGTTCAAGATGCGCTAGGCTTGGGACATGACTGACGCTGAAACCGCCGCGAACCGCGCTAGCGGCCAGAACTCGATCTCCGGGTTGCCGCTGCAGGACCTCGCGGGATTCACCCACCGCTGGGTCGACGCGGACGGCGTCCGGCTTCATGCCGTGGAAGGCGGTCGGCCGACCGGCCCCGCCGTCGTCCTGCTCGCCGGATTCCCGCAGACCTGGTGGGCTTGGCGCAAAGCGATGCCGGGCCTCGCCGAGCGATTCCGCGTGATCGCACTCGACCTGCCAGGACAAGGCCACTCCGACCGCCCTCACGACAGCTACGACACGCACACCGTCGCTTCGCGCGTCCAGACCGCGGTGACCGCGCTGGACGTGCCGAAGTGCTGGCTCGTCGCCCACGACATCGGGGCCTGGGTCGCGTTCTCGCTAGCCCTGAAGCACGAAGAGGGCCTGCACGGTGTCGCTCTGCTCGACGCCGGAATCCCCGGAATCACCCTCCCGGACGTCATCTCCACGGATCCCGACCAGGCCTGGAAGACCTGGCACTTCGCGTTCCACCTGGTGCCCGATCTTCCCGAGAAGCTGCTCACCGGGCGCGAGCGCGACTACGTCGACTGGTTCTTGAAGGCCAAAGCGCTGTCCCCGAACACGTTCGACGGCGCCGAGGTCGACCACTACGCCGCCGCCATCGCGGCCGAGGGTGGTCTCCGAGCGTCTCTCGCCTACTACCGCGATGCGGCGGAATCGGCGCGCAAGAATCATGACGCTCTTGCGCGGCAGCACTTGACCGTCCCGGTCCTGGGAATCTCCAGCTCCCATGGCTCGATCCCCGACATGGCCGCTTCCCTCAGCCCCTGGGCGGACAACGCGACAGGCGTCGTCATCCCGCACGCCGGACACTTCGTCCCCGACGAGCAGCCCGACGCAGTCGTGGACGCGTTGACCGCGTTCATCGATCACGAACGCGCGGAGTAGTTCGGCCCGCCCCCAGCACCCTCGCCGCGCGCTGCCGACGAACCGACGACGTTTCGGTTGGCGCGGGCCATCAGATGCGCGGAGCCGATCACGATCGAAGACCGGCACGACGACCAGCCCGGTGCGCGCTCGCGGCGTCGCGTCCCACGTCACCGCGTCCGCAGGCGTTCCAGGGCCGCTCGGCTGGGTTCATCGGCGCCTCGGCAGATCATCAGGCGCTGACCGGAGTCCTGCAGTGGCGCGAGCACTTCGAAGTGCACGTCGATCGCGCCGATCTCGGGGTGCCGCATCGCCTTGCTGCCGCGGCCGTTGAGCTTGACGTCCCGTTCTTCCCACAGCCGCGCGAATTCCTCGTCGTGCGCGATGGCTTCGGAGATGAGACCGGTCAACGCCGGGTCTTGCGGGTGGGCCGCCCACGCGGTGCGCAGGTGGGCGACGCCCTCGCGGAGGACGCGGTCGCGGTCGACGTAGAACTCGCGGATCTCCGGGTGCAGCAGGCACAGCCACATCGCGTTGCGCCGCGACGGCGGGAGCGCGTCGAAGCCCACCAGCAGCCTCGCCATCTCCTCGTTCCAGGCGAGGACGTCGAAGCGGTGGTTCATCAACATCGCAGGCAGCGGCGACAGGTCGGCGACCAGCCGCGCCAGCGGCGGCGCCGCGGCGGTGGCGGGCCCGTCGGCGTCGCGGGGACGCTGCCGGGTTAGGTCGAAGAGGTAGGCGCGTTCGTCGGCCCCCAGGCGCAACGCTCCCGCCAGCGCCTCCACCACGTCCGCCGACGGCCGCAGCCCGCGCGCCTGCTCCAGCCGCACGACGTAGTCGATGCTGATCCCGGCCAGCTCGGCGACCTCCTCGCGGCGCAGCCCCGGAGTCCGCCGGGATCGCCGACGCGGCAGGCCGAAATCGTCCGGGTCCAGGCGTTCGCGCCGGGTCCGCAGGAACGCGGCCAGTTCCTGCGTCGGATCCACCGTGGCGATCGTCATGTGCTGTTCAACAGCCGGGGTAGGACCGATGTTCCCAGGAAGTTCCTTCCCTTACCCGTCCTCCGCCATCGGCGGAGGCTCGGCTGCGAACGAGGACGAACGCAGGAGGACGCAGTGCAACTCACCCTGGACACCTACCGACTGCTGGGCCGCTCCGGGCTGCGGGTCTCACCGCTGGCGCTGGGCGCGGCGACCTTCGGCACCGAGTGGGGTTGGGGCGCCGAGCAGGAGGACGCCCGCAAGTTGTTCGACACCTACGTCGAGCGCGGCGGCAACTTCATCGACACCGCCAACACCTACACCGACGGCAGCTCCGAGCGACTGCTCGGCGAATTCACCCGCGCCGACCGCGAAGGCCTGGTGCTGGCGACGAAGTACACGACGCTGCGCCGCCCCGGCGACCCGAACTCCGGCGGTGCGAGCCGCAAGAGCCTGTTCGCGTCCGTGGAATCCAGCCTGCGGAAGCTGAACACCGACTACATCGATCTGCTCTACCTGCACGTGTGGGACTTCGCGACACCGGTCGAAGAGATCCTGCGCGGACTGGACGACCTGGTGCGCAGTGGGAAGGTGCTCTACGTGGCCATCTCCAACGCCCCGGCCTGGCAGGTGTCCCGGATGCAGGCCATCGCCGACCTGCGCGGCTGGTCCCCGCTGGTCGCGCTGGAGATCGAGTACAACCTGGTCGAACGCGGCGGCGAACGCGACCTGATCCCGATGGCGCGCGAGATGGGGTTGGGCGTGGTCCCGTATTCGCCGCTGGCCGGTGGCATCCTCACCGGCAAGTACACCCGCGAGGACCTCACCGGGGGCGGCACCGCGTCCGAAGGCAGCAACCGGAAGAACTTCAACCACGCCCTCGGCACGGTCACCGAACGCAACCTCGCCGTCGCCGAGACCGTGCGGGAGGTCGCCGCCGAACTCGGCCACACCCCCGCTCAGGTCGCGCTGGCCTGGACCCTGCACAACCCGGGCGTGACGGCACCGATCATCGGCGCCCGCACGCCCGTCCAACTGGAGGACAACCTCGGCGCCCTGGACGTCGACCTCACCGAATCCCAGCTGTCCCGCCTCGACTCGGCCGGCGCGATCGAACTCGGCCTGCCGCACGACATGTTGGCCAGCGACCACATCCGCAACGCGAGGGCAGGAGACCTCAAGCTCGAAGCACGGCGATGATCGAACCCCGAGGGGCGGCACCACCGCCCTCAGGACCACTCGAACCCGGCGTGCGCGCGCAAGGCCGACTTGGTGAACCGGGTGTTCGCGCAGCGGTGCGGCCGTCTTCGCCGTGCGGCTCGATCGGCTGATGGCGTCGGTGTTCGGCGCCGGACGACGGAGGTCGCCTCTACCGTCACCTCATGACGATTCTGCGGATGGACCACGTCGGGGTGAACGTCGAGGATCTCGACGCCGCCGTCGCGTTCTTCACCGAGCTCGGGATGGTGCAGGAGGACAGCGCTTCGATCGAAGGTCCGTGGGTGGACCGGGTCAACGGGATCGACGGCGTCCGGGTCGACATCGCGATGCTGCGGACTCCGGACGGGCACGGCCGGCTGGAGCTGACGAAGTTCCGCAGCCCGGCCGCGACCGGTGGCGGTGCGGAGCCGCCGAACACCCGAGGACTGCGCAGCATCATGTTCGCCGTGGACGACGTCGACGACACCGTCGTCCGGCTGCGCGACCACGGCGGCGAACTCGTCGGCGAGATCGCGCAGTACGAGGACGCCTACCGGCTCTGCTACGTCCGCGGCCCCGCGGGCATCATCGTGGCGCTGGCCGAACCGCTCGGCTGATCAGCCCTCCGACTCCTCCACGGGGCCGCGCATGACGCGGTGGGCGTTGTCCTCCGCCGCGCGTTCGAAGCTGTCCGAGGGGTCGGAGATCTTCAGGCCGTTGCCGTTGTCGGTACCCGCGACGGGGCCGGAGCGCTGCTGGATGACGTGGGTGAGCTCGTGGGCGAGGGTGTGCTTGTCGGAGGCACCGGAACCGAGCACGACGTTGTTGCCGGAGGTGTAGGCCCGCGCTCCGATCTCGGAGGCGGACCGCTGCGCGGTGGCGCCGGTGTGCAGCCGCACGTCGGAGAAGTTCTCCCCCAGGCGGGATTCCATCTCCTGGCGCACCGGCGCGTCCATCGGCTTCCCGGACGATTTCAACACGTCGTCGCCCGACCAGACCGGCTCGGGAGCGGGTTCCGGTGGCGCCATCCGCCGCTGGATCAGCTGGGCGACGGCGGCGTTGCCGAGGGTTCGCTGCAGGTGCAGCAGCTCCTCGGCGGCGCCGGAGTGCTCGGGTGCTCGGGTCGTGCGCTCGGGTTTCGCCGCGGACTTCGCCGTCTCGTGCTGTTCGCGCTCCCGCATGGTCCCTCCCCTGGCCCGGCAACGGCACCACTCCTACCGGACCCGCCCGCGCACCGGGAATGCCCGGAGGGGCAGAGGGAGGGGCAACTCGCCACCACCTGCCTGCCGAGGCAAGGCCGGGTTGCCCCGGAAGGCAGTCGTGCTGCCCTCGGCGCAGGCCGGGCGGACATGGCCGCGCGGGCCCGCGATCGCGAAAGCTCTGGGTGCACGAACGCCGCAGACGAAGGAGCGAACATGCCGTCGTACCTGTCCCCTGGCGTGTACGTGGAGGAAGTCCAGAGCGGGGCCAGGCCGATCGAAGGGGTCGGGACCGCGGTGGCCGCCTTCGTCGGCTTCGCGCCGCAGGGCCCGTTCCACGAGCCGACGCTGGTGACGAACTGGAACCAGTACGTGCAGAACTTCGGCGGGTTCGACGACGGCTACCTCGCGCACGCCGTGTACGGCTACTTCGCCAACGGCGGCGGCTCCGCCTACGTCGTGCGCATCGGCGGGCAGTCCGAGGCCGCGGCGCCCACTCGCCCGGCAGCCGCTCCGGTGGAGCTGGGCGGGCTGCGGATCCAGGCGCTGGCGGCGGCGGACGCCGACGTGACCGTGGAGGTCGCCGACGCGGACGGGGACACCCCGCCGGAGGACCGGTTCAAGCTGCTGGTGCACCAAGGCGGCAAGGTCGTGGAGACCTTCGACGTGTCCACCCGCAAGAACGTCAAGAGCTACGTGGTGACGCAGGTCCGGGACCGCTCCAAGCTCATCGAGGTCACCGAGCAGTCCGGCGGCACCCTCGCCCGCCCGGACAACCAGAGCGTCACCGTGCCCGCGACGCCGCCGAGCGCTCCCCCGGCGAAGCTGAGCGCCCAGGAGTACGTGGGCGACCTGGCCGCCCGCACCGGTTTCGGCGGGCTGGAGACCGTCGACGAGATCACCATCGTCGCCGTCCCGGACCTGATGAGCGCCCACCAGCGCGGCCTCATCGACGCCGAGGGCGTGAAGACGGTGCAGCTGGCCGCGATCTCGCACTGCGAGCAGCTCGGCGACCGGGTGGCGCTGCTGGACGCGCCTCCAGGGCTGAACGCGCAGCAAGTGCGGACTTGGCGGATGGACGAGGCGGGCTACGACTCGAACTACGCGACGCTCTACTACCCGTGGATCAAGGTGTTCGACCCGGCTTCGGGGCGCAACAAGCTGGTGCCGCCGAGCGGGCACGTCGCCGGGGTGTGGGCGCGCAGCGACACCGAACGCGGCGTGCACAAGGCGCCGGCGAACGAGGTGATCCGGGGCGCGGTGGACTTGGAGACGTCGCTGAGCAAGGGCGAGCAGGACCTGCTCAACCCGATCGGCGTGAACTGCGTGCGCGCCTTCGCGGGCCGCGGCATCCGGATCTGGGGTGCGCGCACCCTGTCCTCCGACCCGGCGTGGCGCTACCTGAACGTGCGGCGGCTGTTCAACTACCTGGAGGAGTCGATCCTGCTCGGCACCCAGTGGGTCGTGTTCGAGCCGAACGACGACCGGCTGTGGTCCAGCATCCGGCGCAACATCAGCGCGTTCCTCACGCAGACCTGGCGCGACGGCGCGCTGTTCGGCCGCACCCCTGCCGAGGCCTTCTACGTGAAGTGCGACCGGGACAACAACCCGCAGGAGTCCATCGACCTCGGCCAGGTCGTCTGCGAGATCGGGGTGGCACCTGTGAAGCCCGCCGAGTTCGTCATCTTCCGGCTGTCCCAGTTCTCCGACAGCTCCAGCTTGCTGAGCGAATGATCCCCGTCACGGAAGGTGTTGAGTCATGGCAGAAGGCGACAGTCTTTCCGTCCACCGGTTCGGTGTCCAGCTCGGCGGTGTCACCGTGGAGTCGGTCAAGGAGGTCAGCGGTCTGACCGTCGAGCAGGACGTGGTGGAGACCCAGCAGGTCACCGACACCGGCAAGATGATGAACAAGAAGCAGCCCGGCGGGCACAAGGGCGGCGAGGTGACGATCACCCGCGGCATGGACCAGAGCCCCGAGTTCACCACGTGGATCAACAAGACCTTGACCGATGGCGAGGTCGAGAGCGCCCGGGAGAACCTGACCATCGAGGTGATGGAGCCCAACGGGAGCGTCGTGCGGCGAATCCAGCTCTACGACGCGTGGGTCAGCAAGTGGGAAGGTCCCGGGCTGAACGCGGGCGAATCCAACGCGGCGACCGAGAAGGCCACGATCACGTTCGAGCGGATCGAGGTCGAATGAGGCGGCGGGTCAACTCGCTCGACGACCTGGACCAGCTCAGCGCCAAGAAGCCCGACACCGCCACTACGACCGCCGAACGTCCCGCCCCGCAGGCACCGCACAACGAGTTCGAGTTCGAGCTGCCGCGCGGCTACCTGCACACCGACGGCACGGTGCACCGGCACGGGCGGATGCGGCTGGCGACGGCGCGCGACGAACTGCGACCGCAGATCGACCTGCGCGTCAAGGAGAACCCGGCGTACCTGAGCGTGGTGCTGCTAAGCCAGGTCATCACCCGGATCGGCGCCATCACCGACGTGCACTCGGGCCTGGTGGAGAACATGTACGCCACCGACATCGCCTTCCTGCAGGACTTCTACCGCCGCATCAACAGCGAGGGCCACACCCGCGCCGAAGTCACCTGCCCGTCCTGCCAGACGGCCTTCGAGATCGACTTGGCGGGTGACGGCCTGGGGGAATGGTGACGTACGCGGCCGACAGGCTGCACGAAGAGGTCGCGTACATCGCCTACCACTTCCACTGGGCACGCGAGGAGATCCTCGATCTCGACCACCTGGAGCGCAGGCGCTGGGTGCGGGAGATCGCCCACATCAACACGCGGGTGAACGAGAGCAGGTGAGCAGGTGAGCCGCTGGAACCCGTTCCGCCGCTTCAGCCGACGCGGCGAGCGGCGGCACGACGCGCCCGAGGACCGGGCGGCCACCGCACCGGCGATGCCCCCGTGGGACGGCGGGTGGCGGCGCAGCGCTGCCCAGGACGGCGTGCTGGGGCGCGGTGGACTCGGCGTGATCCAGCCGGCGCGGTTCCGCTCGTCGGTGGTGTCGTTCCGGGATCACGGGGTGCTCGGCGGTGAGCTCGGGCACCGGTTGTCCGCCGACGCACCCGCCGGAACCATGCACGGGCTCGTCCGCCCGCCCACGGCCCCGGTGCAGCGCGCGGCCGTTCCGGGCGGTGCCGCGGTGACTCCGGCCGCGCCGGGCCCGAACGTCGACTCCACTGCGGACTTGCCGTTCGCGGCGGCCGACCCCGGCGCGGATTCCGCGGGTTTCGGGGAACTCGACGTGGCACCGGTGCAGCGTTCCGCGGTGCGGACTCGGCGGCTCGCACCACCGCTGACCCGAGCTCGGCCGGTCACCGGTCTCACCCCTCGCCGATTGCCCGCCGCCAGTACTTCCGGAACCGCGGCGCCCGCGCTCGTGCAGCGGACTCCGAGCGCCACCGCGCCACGCCGCGACGCCGCGGTGCCGACCGCACCGGAGCCGGACGACACCGGCATCGACCTCGCGGTCCAGCGACCGGCCTCTGCGGGAAACCAGGCCCGGCGACCGGCCTCTCCGAGCAGCGAGGTCCGGCCGACGTCGGACGCAGCGGAGAGCAGGCCCGCACTGGGTGATCCGATCCAGCGCCTCCCCTCCGGCGCAGTCCCGCTGCACCGCGACTCCGCGCCCGGTGAACCCCCGGTGGAGCCGACCTCACCGGTCACCGCGTCGGATCCGATGCCGCAGGTCGTCGCACCGGATCCGATGCCGCAAGCCACCTCCTCCGGATCCGCGCCGAGCACCGCCCCGCAACGACCCGCGTCCCGGCGGCGGCCGGCGGCGAACGTCCAACGGGCCACGCCGAGCGCGGGGAGCACGCAGGGGATCGGGGCACCGCTGGCGGAACTTCCGAAGTCGGCGACGCCACTCGGTCCCCATGCGCCGAACGGCCCGCGCACGGGCGCACCATCGAGCGCCGGCCCCGCGGCACCCGCCGATCCACCGGCGCACGACGGCGAGAAACCCGTCGTCCCGGCGGAACCGGCGTCGGCGAGCTCGTCCACGCCGGGTTCCGCGCCCCTGCTCGGCGCGACTCCGCAGGTGCAGCGCCTGCTGCGGGAGACCACCGCAACGACGGACGCCGCCGCGCGGCGCTCCGAGCAGGATCCGCCCGGCGTCGTCACGCCCGGCACCGGGGCCCCGGAGGTGCCGGCGCCCGGCACGACACCACCCGTCCAGCGGATCCGGCGGTCGCCGCACCCATCCGAAGACGCCGCACACCCGCAACCGATGACCTCAAGCGCCGCCGACGCAGGTGCCGTGCACCCCGAGGCGGCGACCACGGACTCCCCTGTCGTGCAACGGAGTTCCACCGCCGCCGACACCCCGCGGACGAGACCCGCGCAGCCGCTCGATCCACCGGTGCCGACCGAACCGGATACCAGCACGGCGGCGGTGCAGCGACTCGCCGAGCCCTCGCCGGGACGGGCCGCTCCCGCGAACTCCGCCGCAGGCGGAGACGTCCCACGGCCGCCGAGGAATCCCGTCGACGCCCGCTCCGGCCCAGCCGCGACCGACCGGCCTGGGCCGACCGCACCGCTCGTGGGCGACTCCCCCACCGTGCAGCGCCTCTCCGCGTCCGCGCGGAATCCGGTTCCACCGGCGACGAGTTCGACTGTGGAACCGACGGCCCTCACGACCTCTCGACCTCCGCATGATCCGGGGCGCGCAGACGACGGGCCGCCGGAGCCACCGACGACCTCTCCTGACGAGCAGGCCCCGATCCAACGCTCGGTCGTTCCCCTGGACGCCTCGTCGCCGAACGATCTCGTCGTCCCGCGGGCAGATCGCGCATCCGCGAACCAGGCGCCGAGCACTGGATCGTCGGATGCACCGTCGGCTCAGCGCGCCCTTCCCCTTCCCAGCACCGCGAGTCCGGACTCCGCGCCGCCACGTTCCCGGCCTCGGCGACCGGTCCAGCGCGTGCTGCCGCTGATCGCCACGCGCCCGCTGCCCGTTCGCACGCACCACGCGCAGACCGGGTCGCGCACCCCGCCGAACCGCTCCGAGGACGCACCGGCGGTGGCGCCGCTGCGGTGGGGGCGCCCGGACGAGCGCGCACCATCCCCGTCCGCCCCGCCGAGAATCGCGAATCCTCCGCCGGTGCAACGCTCTCCCGCAGCGCCGCGCGGCGCTGCGGTCGGCGAAGGGCCGCCACGCGCCGGGAAACCCGTCGCGCCGACGCTCGCGGCTCCCACGGTTCTCTCCGCAGTGGACGCTCCTGCGACTCCGGAGTCGTCCCCGCCGCTCGCCGTTCAGCGCCGTTCAACGCCGCCCGCGCAAGAGCGGGAAGCCCCGCCCGCGCCAACACCGTCCACCAGCACCACCGAAGCGACACCACCGATCCCCGGCGTTCCGCCCGGCGTCCCGGTCACCGTCGTACCGACGGAGCACGAGCCCGCCACCGACGACACCCAGGCCGCATCCAACGACACCGGAGGCGACGACGTCGACGAACTCGCCCGTCGCCTGGTCGAGCCGGTCGGCAGGCTGCTGCGCACCGAACTCCGCCACGGCCGGGAGCGGTTCGGCCGCACCTACGACCGCAGGCGCTGACAAGGAGAACCAACGATGTCCGAAGACATCTTCGCCAGCAGCGTGTTCTTCCGGCTGGCCATCGGCGGCAACGACCTCGGCCGCTTCCACACCTGCTCCGGGCTCGGCGCGCAGGTCGAGGTGGAGCAGTTCGCCGAAGGCGGCAACAACTCCTTCTCCTGGCAACTGCCCACCCGCATCACCTGGACCAACATCACGCTGACCCGCCCGGTCACCAAGGACACCACCAAGATCTCGAAGTGGCTCTCGGACACGATGCGCCGCGCCGAACGCAAGAACGGCGAGATCGTCGCGCTGAAGCCGAACCTGAAGCCCATCGCCCGCTGGCAGGTGATCGGCATCGTGCCCGTCAGCTGGCAAGGCCCGTCGTTCGACCCGTCCAGCTCCCAAGCCGCGGTGGAAACCCTCGAAATCGCCCACGAAGGTCTGCAACCATCCTGAGAGGAGGGGCCGGATGGCCGCCACATCGGGCAAGAACCTCGCCCGCGCCGAAATCCTGATCATGGAACCGCCCGCCAAGGTCGGGGCGAAACCCGGCGCGACGATCAAACGCGTCAAGTTCCAGTTCAACCCGAACAAGCTCGCGCTGACCAAGAGCACCGAGTGGCGGCGCAAACCGGCCCGGATGGCCAGCGAATCGGCGCTGCCCGAGTTCGTCGGCAGCGGACCGCGCTCCCTGCAGCTGGAAGTGTTCCTGGACGCCACCGCCAAGCACGACAACTCGGTGGAGAAGAAGGTCGAAGACCTCATGACGGCCTGCGTGCCCACGCCGAAGAGCCTCGCGGCCAAGACGCCCGCCAGCCCGTGGATCCGGTTCGAATGGGGCACCGCCCGGACCACCTCCTTCGACGGAGTGCTCTCCAGCTTCTCGGTGGACTACTCGCTGTTCGACGTGGACGGCAAGCCGCTGCGCGCCACCTGCTCGCTGGGCATCGAGGAAGCCAGCGTCGACACACCCGGCCAGAACCCCACCTCCGGCGCCGAGAACTCCCGCCGCACCCACCGCGTCGTCGCGGGCGACAGCCTGCCGCAGCTCGCGTGGCGGGAATACGGCGACGCCACCGCGTGGCGGATCGTGGCCGCCGCCAACGAGATCGACGACCCGATGATCCTGGTGCCCGGCAGCGAACTGCTCGTGCCGGCACTCGACGAAGCCGAACAGGACGGTGCGTGATGGGCGCAGCGGCAGAACAGGACGGCCGGTCGTTCGCCGCCGACCCGATCGTCAAAACCCCCGGCAAGCTACCAGATGTTTGGCAGGACCAGCTCAGCTCCTGCGTCGTCGACGAGAACGTGGGACTGCCCGACACGGCGACGGTGACCTTCCGCGACCCCAACCACGAACTGCTCACCGCCACCGGCATCAGCATCGGCTCGCCGCTGACGGTGTCGATGGCGACCGCGGGCGCCAAGACCCCGGAGAAGCTGTTCGCCGGTGAGGTCACAGCGCTGGAACTGGACTCCGACAGCACGGGCTCGTTCACCGTGGTGCGGGCCACGAACAAGGCGCACCGGTTGCAGCGCGGCCGGAAAGTGACGGCATTCAAGAACATGAACGCCGACGCGATCGTGCGCAAGGTCGCCAAAGGCGCGGGGCTCAAACCCGGCAAGATCCAAGCCAAGAAGATCACCTACACGCAGCTGGCCCAGCCCAACATCTCGGACTGGGAATTCCTGCAGAACCTGGCCGAAGAACACGGCGTCACCGTGCGGGTCGACGAACTCGGCAAGCTCGACTTCGCCCCGCTCACCCCTGCCTCCTCCGCACCGGCCCCGACGACGTCGGCGGCGAAGAGCCCGTTCGTGCTGGAGTACGGCCGCAACCTGATGGCGTTGCGCGCGGTGCTCACCTCCTCCGACCAGGTCCACAAGGTCCAAGTCCGCGGGTGGGACGTGAAGACCAAGAAACCCGTGATCGCCGACAAATCCATCACCCGCAGCAAGACCATCGTCCCTGGACTCACCCCGGCGCAGGCGACCGCCAAGTTCGGCAAGAACAACAGCATGGTCGTCACCGACACGCCCTACGGCACGCAGGCGGAGGCCAACGCCGTCGCGGACTCGCTCGCCACATCGCTGAGCGCCGGACTCGGCGAGATCGAAGCCGTCGTCGAAGGCGATCCCAAGCTGCGCGCCGGAGTTCCGGTGGCCCTCGGCAACGCGGGGGCGAAGTTCTCCGGCAAGTACACCGCGACCGCCGTGCACCACGTCATCGAACCGGGCCAGGGCTACCGCACGACCGTGCTGGTCAGCACGACCCCGGACCGGTCACTGGCCGGGCTCGCCGCCGGCGCCAACCCACCCGACCACGGCCCGCGCATCCCCGGCGTGGCCAACGCGATCGTCACCGACATCAAGGAGCCCGCCAACGGCCAACGGGGCTGGGTGAAGCTCACGTTCCCCTGGCTCGACGCCAAGTACGTGTCCGACTGGGCGCGCACCGTGCAGCTCGGCGGACAAGGCGGCGGCGTGATCAGCCCGGACGTCGGTGACGAAGTGCTCGTCGGCTTCGAGCAGGGCCTGCTGGACCGGCCGTACGTGCTCGGCGGGCTCTACAACGGCAAGGACAAACCGTCCGAGCACAAGACGAAACTGCTCGAAGGCAGCAAGGTCGGACGCCGCTCGCTGGTCTCCCGCACGGGACACCGGCTCGAACTGCTCGACGCCAAGAAGGGACCGCCGGGCGTGCGCATCGCCAGCGGCAACGACCGGCTCGAAATCCGGCTCGACGAGAAGAAGAACTCGATCGAGATCGCCGTCAAGGACCGCACCGGCCGGCGAGCGCTCAGCTCCATGACGCTGGACTCGCGCGGCATCACCCTCGACGCGACCACCGGCGACATCAACCTCAAGGGCAAGAACATCTCCGTCGACGCCACGCTCAACGCCGCGATCAACGCCAATACCAAGGCCTCGCTCTCCGGCAAGGTCGCCGCCGACGTCGACGGCGGCGCCACCGCCAGCCTCCGCGCCCCCATCGTCCGGATCAACTGACCTGTTCTTCCCGCAGCACAAGGAGTTCCGCGATGCCCCCAGCCGCCCGCCTCGGCGACCCCACCAATCACGGGGGCACCGTGGGCCCACCACCACCGCCCGCGGCGGTCCGGGTCGCCACCGTGCTCATCGGCGGCAAACCCGCCGCGGTCACCGGCAGCCAGGTCATCTGCCCCAACCCCCCGCACGCCCTGCTCGGACCGGCCAACGTGCTGATCCCCAGCCCGCCGCGCGGTGGAATCGTGCTCATCGGCAACCTGCCTGCGGCGAAGATGCTGGACAAGAGCAGTTGCGGCGCGCAGGTCATCATCGGCGCCCCCAACGTCCTGATCGGAGGTCCGATGTGAGCGAACGGTTCATCGGCCGCGGCTGGGGATTCCCGCTGCGCGTCAGCGCCACCGGCGGCATCGGCCTCGTCGAACGGGAGCAGGAGATCGAAGAGGCCATCCGGCTCGTGCTCGGTACCGCACCCGGCGAACGCCCCATGCGCCCCGAATTCGGCTGCGGCGTGCACGACTACGTGTTCGCCCCCGCCGACGGCGCCACCGCCGGGCGCATCGCCTACGAAGTGCGCAGCGCGCTGCATCGCTGGGAACCGCGGATCGAAGTCACCGACGTGGTGGTCGCGGCCGACGACGACGAGGAAGGCGTGCTCTACATCGACGTGCACTACACGCTGCGCTCCACCAACGACCGCCGCAACCTCGTGTTCCCCTTCTACACCATCCCGGACGCGGGCGAATCCGAGACGGGAGGCGCGGCCTGATGGCGATCCCCTCCCCCAACCTCGACGATCGCCGATTCCAGGAACTCGTCGACGAAGCCAAGCGCTACGTGCAGCAACGCGCCCCGGAATGGACCGACCACAACGTCTCCGATCCCGGTGTCACGCTCATCGAGACCTTCGCGCACATGGTGGATCAGCTGATCTACCGGCTCAACCGCGTCCCGGAGAAGAACTACCTCGCGTTCCTCGACCTGATGGGCGTGCGGCTGTTCCCACCGGCCGCCGCGCGCGGTGACGTCACGTTCTGGCTTTCCGCCGCGCAGCAGGAAACCGTGCTGTTGGACCGCGGCACCGAAGTCGCCACCGCGCACTCCGAACTCGAACAGGACGTCGTGTTCGCCACCGTGGACGACCTGCCGATCGTCCCGTGCGAACTGCGCACCCTGGTGACGATCTCAGCGGCGGGCGCCATCGAGGACCGCACCGGCGACCTCGGCGCGGAGCGGGACGTGCCCTGCTTCCAGGCCGAACCCGCCCCCGGTGACGCCATGCTGTTCGGGCTCAGCAACGCCGTGCCCCGCTGCGTGATCGCCGTGCAGCTCGACAGCCAAGTCGAAGGGATCGGCGTCGATCCGCGCCAGCCACCGCTGGTCTGGGAAGCCTGGGACGGAACCGGCTGGGCCGAGTGCGAAACCTTCGACGACTCCACCGGCGGGCTCAACAAGCCCGGCGAAGTCGTCCTACAGGTCGGCCCCGGTCACGCGCCGTCCGCCGTCGCCGGAGTGCGCGCGGGCTGGCTGCGCTGCCGCGTCGTGGAACCCGAAGCGGGCCAACCGTTCTACTCCGAATCCCCCACCGTCCGCGTCGCCGAGGTCGCCACCGTCGGCGGCACCACCACCGTCGAACACGCCGAAACCCACACCGAGGTGCTGCTGGGCGAATCAGCCGGCGTGCCGGGGCAGCGATTCACCCTCGAAGAGGCCCCGGTGCTCACCGACGGCGAACCGGTCGTGGTGCAGGTGTCCGACGGTGAAGGCTGGGAGGACTGGACCGTCGTGGACCACTTCGGCCGCTCCGGGCACGCCGACCGGCACGTCACGCTCGACGCGGCGACCGGCCAGTTCAGCTTTCCGCCCGCCGTGCGCGTTCCCGACGGCAGCCTGCGGAACTGGGGCGCGGTGCCCGCCAAAGGCGCGCAGATCCGCGTCGCGCGCTACCGCACCGGCGGCGGGCGAGCGGGCAACGTGGCGCGCGGTGCGATCTCCGTGCTGCGCAGCTCGGTGCCCTACATCTCCGACGTGGAGAACCGCGAAGCCGCCATCGGCGGCATCGACGGCGAAACCGTGTCCGAGGCGAAAGTGCGTGCGCCGCAACAACTCCAACTCCAGGAACGCGCCGTCACCGCGGCCGACCACGAGCAGATCGCCCGCCAAGCGGCACCCGCGGCGGCCCGAATCCGGTGCCTGCCCGCGGGCAGCGACCACGAACCCGGTGCCGCTCGGGTGCTCGTCGTGCCCGACGCCGTCCCCGACACCGGTGATCGCATCCGCTTCGAGCAGCTCATCCCCTCCGAACAACTGCTGTCCACGGTCGCCGCCCGGCTCAACGAACGGCGGCTGCTCGGTGCCCGGCTCATCGTGGAACCGCCGTTCTACCAAGGGATCACCGTCGTGGCCCGGATGCGCGCCACCGGCGACGACGTGAACCGGATCAACAACGACGCCCTCGACGCGCTCTACCGCTACATCAACCCGTTGCACGGCGGCGTCGACGAAACCGGCTGGCCCTTCGGGCATCCCGTGCAGTCCGGGGAGATCTTCGCCGTGCTCCAGCGCGTCGCGGGCGTCGGCCTGGTCGAGGAAGTGCGGCTGTTCCCGGCCGACCCGATCACCGGCAGGCGCGGCAGCCCGGCCGACCGCATCGACCTCGCGCGGCACGCGCTGGTCTTCTCGCACCAGCACCAGGTCGTGGTCAACCCGCCGGACGGTGCGGAGCCGAGATGACCCGACAGGCAGTGCCCGGTCTACCCAGCCGCTACCCGCTCGGGGAGCAGCTGCCCGGACTGTACGCGGGCGACGACCTCGCCCAGCGGTTCACCGCCGGTCTGGACACCGTGCTCGCACCCATCTTGTCCACATTGGACAACCTGGCGTACTACTTCGACCCCCGGGTGGCACCGGAGGACTTCGTCGCCTGGATCGCCGGCTGGGTGGCGATGGAACTGGATCCCGGTTGGCCCCCGGAACTGCGGCGCGCCGTCGTGATCCGCGCCGTCGAACTGCACCGCTGGCGCGGCACCGCGCGCGGACTCGTCGACCGGCTCTGGCTCTGCCTCGGCGTGCACGCCCGCGTGCTCGACGGTCCCGGCGCGGCCTGGTCCACCCGGCCCGCCACCCCGCTACCCGGCGCGCCCACGACCGAAGCACGGGTGCAGGTGTGGGCCGGTCGCTCGGCGGTGGACCGCGACCAGGTCGTCGCGCTGGTCAACTCGAGCTGCCCGGTGCACCTGACGTGCACCGTCGAGGTCATGCCCGAGCCACCTCAGCAAGAACGGAGGCGATCATGATGCGTCCCTGCCCGACCTGCGGTGCGCACACAGCCGAAACCGACGACTTCTGCGGCAACTGCGGCTCCTACCTCGGCTGGGACGCCACCGTGAAGAAACCGGCGCCACCACCACCTTCCCGGCCCGCCGCTCCGCAACCACCACCTGGGCAGGCCCCCGCTCCGCCACCGCCTGGTCCGCGTCCCGCCCCGGGATCGCCACCTGGTCCGCGTCCCGCTGCGGGCCCGCCCCGACCCGAGGCGCCACCAGGGCGCCACGCTCGTCCCGATACCGGCCCCGCCCCGGAAGCCGAAGAACCCGTCGCCGTCCAGCCCGCGAAACCCGTGGCGCCCCGACCCGAATCGAACACCGTCGTCCCCAGCAACCCCCAGGACGGCCCGCCGTGCCGCTCCTGCGGCACTCCCAACCCACCGGACCGGCGCTTCTGCGTGCGCTGCGCGACGCAGCTGATCGAACCGGAGCCCGAGCCGACGCGCTGGCTGCGCAAGAAGCGATCCGACGGCAACGGTCTCGGCTGGTTGTGGCGGCGGCTGACGATCCTCAGCGTGGTCCTCGCACTCGTGATCGGCGCCGTCCTGCTCTTCCCGTTCGGCCAATGGCTGGTGCAGGACGTCCTCGACAAGACCATGGCGCCCTCGAACCTCCAACCGACGAAGATCACTGCGAGCAGCGAGATCGCCGGCCATCCCGCGACCGCGGCGGTCGACGAGTTCACCAACCAGGGGTGGGGAACCACCGACGTCGGCGAATGGATCGAGTTCGAGTTCGATCCGCCATTCCGGCTGTTGAACGTGCTCGTCACGACGGGGCCGCCGGGAAACGCGTTCCAAGCCCAAGCCCGTCCCACCCGGGTGGAGGCCATCATCACCGACTCGAACGGACGCGTCCACCCCCAGCCCACCTGGATACTCGGCTCAGCCCACGAAGCGAAGCAGTTCCCCATCCAGATCAGCAACGTGCGGCAAATCCGGCTCGTGGTCCACGAGACGACCGGCGTCACCCGCGGCAAGCACATCGAACTGGGCGAGGTCGAGTTCCAGAAACGAGGAAGCTGACACCACGCGGGTACCCGGCTTGCTCACGCGCTCGTCCCCCGTCACCGCAGCGACGGGGGACGAGCGACGAACTCATCGGGAGGCTTGAACGGGATCAGGTGGCGTCGTCAGCGCTGCCGACCCGTGACTCCGAAGCGGAGGTGTCCAGCGACGATGCCCGGTAGTCGACCTTCGACGCCTCGTCGAGGTCCACATCGTCCATGTTCATGCCCTGCGCGGCCAGCTTCTTCGCCTTGGAGCGATCGTGCGCCCGGCAGATGACCATGGCGACCAAGAACAGGATCACCAGGCACCCGGCCAGCGCCAGCATCGAGAACGGGTCCTGCCCCGGCGTGGCGATGGCCGCCAGCACGAACAGTCCGAACACGATGCCTCGCCACCAGCTCTTCAGCTTCACGTAGCTGACCACACCGGCCCGGTTCAACATCACCAGCACCAGCGGCATCTCGAAGCTGATGCCGAACATGAGCAGCATCAGGAGCACGAAGTTGATGTACTCGCCACCGGTCAGCGCGGTGAAGAACGCGCCGCCGCCGAAGCTGGTCATGAAGCCCAGGCCCTCGGGAACGACGAAGTACGCCAGCACCGCGCCGAACACGAACAGCAGGCTCGCGATCGTCACGAAGGTACGAGCGAACTTGCGCTCGTTCGCGTGCAGTCCCGGCGTGATGAACGCCCACAGCTGGTACAGCCACAGCGGGCTGAACAACAGAGCACCGACGGCGATGCCGACCTTCAGCTGCAGCATGAAGACCTCGAAGGCCTTCGTCTGCAACAGCTGGCACTCGCCGTTGGGGCTGAACCGCACGCTCGCCGGCAGCTGGCAGTACGGCCGGATCAAGATGTCGCTGAGCGTCGGAAGCCCGAACACGTGGTTCGAGAACCAGATGAAGCCGAAGATCGCGCCGACCAGGATGCCGAAGGCCGCCCAACCCAGCCGATACCTCAATTCGTAGAGGTGATCGATCAAGGTCATGGTGCCGTCGGGGTTGTGCCGACGACCCCAACGGCGACGGTCACCGCGCCACGGGTTCAAACGGCGGAACGGGTTTGAACTCACCGTGCGTTCCGTCCCCGATCAGTTCTTGGTTTCTTTGCGCTGCGCCTCTTCCGCGTTGGACGCGGTCACCGGCGCACTGGCCTCACCGGTGGTGAGCTGCTGCGGCTCGGACACCGACTCCTTGTCGCGCTTCGCGGCGGCCTCGTCTTCCTTCATCCCACGAGCCTCAGCCTTGAACACCCGTGCGGACTGGCCGAGCGAACGCGCCATCTGCGGCAGCTTGGTGGCACCGAACAGCAACACCAGCACACCCACGATGAGTACGAGCTCCCACCCACCTGGCAAACCCATCAGTGCACACCTTTCTTGGGGCTTCCTGCGAGCGCAATGGTACGCGGGCAGGTGTCGGTCTGATAGGCCGTTACGCGGCTCCATTACGACGCTCGGCCAGCGCCACCTGGAGTCCCGCGATTCGTGCTTTCAGCAGACCGGACCGGTTCGAGACGTCGTTGGCGACCTCGCGTTGCACCTTCTTCACCCTGCGCAACAAGGTGAAGAACCGGACGAGGAGGACGAGCAGGAGCAACACTCCCGCCACGAACAGCACAAGACTCCACACGTAAGGCACCGGATCACCGTAGCGCGCTCACAGGGACGGAACGTGATGCGCCCGCGCCAGCGCCTCCTCGGCGCGTCGTCGCACGTCATCGGCGAGGTCGCGGGGTTCCACGACGCGTCCCTGCCCACCCAGCCCGAGCACCAGGCGCACCATCCACGAACGATCCGAATACCGCATCCGCACCCGGATCCGCCCGTGTTCCAGCTCGGCGAGCTCGTCCACCGGGTAGTACTCGCTGACCCACCGGGCATCGGGATCGAGTTCGAGCACCGCACTCGGCTGATCGGGCATCGGCCGGAACAAGCCGGCCGAGAAGTCCGTCGGTTCCGCCTCCCGCGGTGGCCGCGCCGCCTCGTCGAGCACCTCGGCCGCGTCGATGCGGTCCAGCCGGAAGCGGCGGACCGCCGTCGCCGAGCGGCACCAGGCCTCCAGGTAGCTGCGCCCGTCGACGATCACCAGCCGCATCGGATCCACTGTGCGTTCGCTGATCTCGTCCCGCGAGGCCGTGTAGTACCGCATGGACATCGCGCGGTGCTCGGTCACGGCCCGCTGCACGGCCTCCTGCACCCCCGGCTCCATCGGGCCTTCCCGACCGACCAGGCCCACCACGACCCCGGTCGGCTCGGCCTGCCCGACGGCTTCTTCGACCTTCGACAACGCCCGCTGCACCGCCTCGGTGTCGGCGATGCCCGGCGTGTCGGCCAACGCCCGCAGCGCCACCAGGAGCGAGGTCGCCTCCGACGCCGTCATCCGCAGCGGACGACGCATCCCCGCGTCGTAGGTGACGGTGATCGTCTCGCTCTCGAAGGACAGATCGATCAGGTCACCCGGCCCGTAACCGGGAAGACCGCACATCCACAGCAGCTCCAGATCCCGCCGCAGCTGCTGCTCGGTGACACCGAAGTCCGCCGCCGCGTCGGCCACCGGAATCCCCGGCCTGCTGAGCAGGTACGGCACCAGCGCCAGCAGCCGTGGCAGTCGCTCCGTCGCCCCCGTCGTCATCCGATCACCTCCCCAGGTTCCGCCACGTCGAGCGCACCGACGGCCGCAGCCGCCCCCAGGTGCGCTTCGTGCACCGATTTGCGCAGCACATCCGGTTCGAGCACCGCCACGTCCGGGCCGTAGCCCGCGATCCACGAGGCCGCCGAATCCGGGTAGAACAGGTCGAGTTCGAGCACCTCGCCGTCGAGGCCACCGAGCCGCATCGTCTCCACGACCGTCGCCCGCCGCCTCAGGCCCTGCGCGCGCCCCTGCGCCACCCAGACCCGCGCCGGCGTGCGCGGCGGCGCTCCTCGTTGCTCGCCGGCCACGAGCGTCAGCAGATCCACGTCCGGCGGCCGGCTCACCACCCCCGGCCGACCCTGCGCCCGCGGCTCCCCGACGACGCGGGACAACCGGAAGCAGCGCGACGCCCGCCGATCCCGGTCGTGCCCGACCAGGTACCAGCGACCTCGCCACGCCACCACGCCCCACGGTTCCACGGTGCGCGGCTGCGCCTGCGCCTCGTTCGGCCGCCGGTAGTCGAAGGCCACCACTCGTCCCGCCTGCACCGCCGCGAGCAACGCGGGGAAGGCGGGCTCGCTGGTGCGCACCTTCGGTTCGATCGTGCCCGCCGCCCGATCATCGACGTCGACCCCGGCCGCCCGGAGCTTCAGCAGCGCGCCACGAGCCGCGCCGGTGAGTTCCGGAGAGTCCCAGAGCCGCAGGGCCAGCGCCACGGCCGCCGCCTCGTCCGGCTCCAGCCCGATGTCACCGAGTTCGTAGTCACGCCGAGCGATCCGGTAGCCGTCGGCGGCGTCGAACGCCGAGTTCCGGCCGGTCTCCAACGGCACGCCCAAGTCCCGCAATTCGGACTTGTCGCGCTCGAAGGTCCGGAAGAACGCCTCGTCATTGGGCGCATCGGTGTAACCCGGAACAATTCCCCTGATTCGCTCCGCCGTCAGGTACTGGCGCGTCGAGAGCAGGCACAGCACCAGGTTCACCAAGCGTTCAGCACGCGCAGTGGCCACTTTTGAACTCTAGCTCCATCACAGTTGATCAGGTCTTTCGGGCACGTCCCGAGACCGGGCGGTTCCCGCCCCAGCCCGTTTTGAAGATGCCCCTGCCCCCTGGGGACAGCCGCGTTGCGATGGCGCCCCGCATTCATTTCATTCGACACTGAAAACCTCGCAATCACAAAGTTGTTCATGGATACCCTCTCCGCTCGTACACTGCGGACATGTCAGCCCCGGTCCTGCTCATCACCGGCGCGTCCCGCGGGATCGGCGCGGCGACCGCCCGAGCCGCGGCCGACGCCGGCTACCGCCTCGCCCTCGTCTCCAGGTCCGCCGAAGGGCTAGATCCGCTGACCCGAGAGCTCGGCCGCGAGAACGCGCTGGCCTTGCCGTGCGACATCACCGAATGGACCAAGGTCAGCTCCGCCGTGGAACGAGCCGAAGAGCACTTCGGCAGGCTCGACGCCGTGTTCGCCAACGCGGGCCACAGCGTGTCCACCTCGTTCCTGGGCACCGACGGCGCCGATCCGGACCAGTGGCGCGAGATGGTGCTGACCAACGTGCACGGCACGGCGCTCACCGCACGCGCCGCACTGCCCGCGCTCGTCCGCAGCAGCGGCCACCTGCTGCTGACGGGTTCGGCGGCAGGCCGCGGCATCCGACCCGGCAACCTCTACTCCGCGACCAAGTGGGCCGTGACCGGCATGGCTCAGAACATCCGAGCCGAATGCGTCGGCACCGGCGTCCGAGTCACGCTGCTGCAACCGGGCCTGGTGGAGACCGGGATGAACACCCCGGAGCAGGCCGACCGCCCCAAGCTGCGCGGCGCGGACATCGCGCGGGCCGTGCTCTACGCACTCGCCCAGCCCGACACCGTCGACGTCAACGAACTGCTCATCCGCCCCACCGGCCAGCATCCGCTGCGCTGAACCCGCACCACCCGGCGACCGGGCCGGTTCAGCCGTCCTGGGCGCTGATTCCGTAGAGGTTGCCCTCCGGGTCCGCGAACTGCGCCCATCTCGTCGACCCACCGGGGTCCCACGGCGCCGCCTGCGGCTCGACCGGGAACGACACGCCCTTGGCGCTGAGCTCGGCGAAAGTCGCGTCGAGGTCATCGGAGTCGAACCACACCGTGCTCATCGGCCCGCGGCGGAGCCGGATCTGCTCGGCGAGCTCGGCGTCCTCCGCCGCGAGCACCAGGTACGTTCGCGCACCCGGCGGGCGCACCTCGACCCACCGAGCACCCTCTCCGTACGGGGCGTCGGTCAGCACTTCGAAACCGAGCGTCCCGGAGAAGAACTCCAGAAGCCGAGCCTGATCCACGACGTAGAGCACGGCGAACTTCGGCTGAGTGATCATGGCGGAGATCCCTTCGTCGGCGCGTTGACGCCAACCTTATCCGAACTTGCGTTCGATAAGGGGACCTCGGGTCGTGCTTCACCGCATCGGGTGGCCCGCCGATCGGTCGGTCCGCCGTCGGCTACAACGACCCGATGAGCCGCTCCACTCGCTCGTCCACCGCGCGGAACGGGTCCTTGCACAACACCGTGCGCTGCGCCTGATCGTTCAACTTCAGGTGCACCCAGTCCACGGTGAAGTCGCGCCCGGCGGCCTGCGCGGCGGCGATGAAGTCCCCGCGCAGCTTCGCCCTGGTGCTCTGCGGCGGCGTGTCCTTGGCCGCTTCGATCTCCCCGTCCTCGGTGGCCCGATCGACCAGGTCCTTGCGCTGCAACATGTCGAACAGGCCCCGGCCGCGCCGGATGTCGTGGTAGGCGAGGTCGAGCTGCGCGATCCGCGGGCTGGACAGCTCCAGGCCGTGCTTGGTGCGGTAGCGCTCCAGCAGCCGCAGCTTGATCGCCCAATCCACCTCGCGGTCGATCAGCGAGTAGTTCTGCGTCTCCACCGCGTCCAACGCCCGGCCCCACAGGTCCAGGATCCGCTCCGACATCGGGTCCGAGCCGCGGCGAGCGACGTGGTCCACCGCCCGGCTGTGGTACTCGCGCTGGATGTCCAACGCCGAGGCCTCTCGGCCACCGGCCAGCCGGACCGTCCGCCTGCCGGTGAGGTCGTGGCTGATCTCGCGGATCGCCCGGATCGGGTTGTCCAGGCTGAAATCGCGGAACTGCACGCCGCTCTCGATCATCTCCAGCACCAGGTGCGCGGTGCCCACCTTGAGCAGCGTCGTCACCTCGGACATGTTCGAGTCGCCCACGATCACGTGCAGCCTGCGGTAGCGCTCCGCGTCCGCGTGCGGCTCGTCCCTGGTGTTGATGATCGGCCGGGAGCGGGTCGTGGCGCTGGAGACGCCCTCCCAGATGTGCTCGGCGCGCTGGGACAAGCAGTACACGGCGCCGCGCGGGGTCTGCAGCACCTTGCCCGCACCGCAGATCAGCTGTCGCGTGACCAGGAACGGCAGCAGCACGTCCGCGATGCGGGAGAACTCGCCGGACCGCCCGACCAGGTAGTTCTCGTGGCAGCCGTAGGAGTTGCCCGCCGAGTCGGTGTTGTTCTTGAACAGGAAGATGTCGCCGCCGATGCCCTCATCGGCCAAGCGGCGCTCGGCGTCGACGAGCAGGTCCTCCAGGATCCGCTCCCCCGCCTTGTCGTGGGTGACCAGCTGTGTCAGGTCGTCGCACTCCGCCGTGGCGTACTCCGGGTGCGAGCCGACGTCGAGGTAGAGGCGGGCGCCGTTGCGCAGGAACACGTTCGAGGAACGTCCCCACGACACGACCCGCCGGAACAGGTACCTGGCCACCTCGTCCGGGGAGAGCCGACGCTGCCCGTGAAAGGTGCAGGTGACCCCGAACTCGGTTTCGATGCCGAAGATCCGCCGCTGCATGCCCTCCACAGTAGGCGCATCGGCGACCATCGGCGGTCCGCCGTTCGGGCATCGGTAGCGTTCGAGATGTGCGGCAGTGGCTACTCAAGATCACCGGCAGGCTCGACGCGGCGGACCGGGAGCTCGCGCGGCGCAGCGCGGCGCTGCCCGCGACGGCCGCCGACCCGGGCCTGAAAGCCCTGAGCACGGCCGCGAACCACAGCTTGCTGTGGCTGTCGGTCGCGGGTGGCCTGAGCACTCGGAAGGGTGCGCCGCGCCGGGCCGCGCTGCGAGGTATCGCGGCCATCGCCGCGGCGAGCGCGACGACGAACCTGCTGGGCAAACCGCTGTTCCCGCGGCGGCGACCGGCCGCGCACCTGGTTGCCCGGCACCGCAGGCTCAGCGACCCGCCGAAATCCTCGTCGTTCCCGTCCGGGCACGCCGCCTCCGCCGCCGCGTTCGCCACCGCCGTCGCGATGGAGTCGCCCGTGCTGGGCCTCGCCGTCGCCCCGGTGGCCGCAGCGGTCGGCTACTCCCGGGTGCACACCGGCGTCCACTGGCCCACCGACGTGCTGGGCGGCACCGCCATCGGCGCCGGCCTGGCGTGGGCGACCCGCCGCTGGTGGCCGTTGCGGCCGGACGCGCCCGCCGCGGTCCGGCATCCCGCCGAGGTCCCCGCGCTGCACGACGGCGAAGGCGTCCTGGTGCTGATCAATCCCGGGTCGGGCGACGGCACGTTCGACCCGGAGCACTGGGTGAACACCCGCTGGCCCGCCGCGAAGGTCGTCTACACCGAACCGGACGCCGATGTGCTGACCGGCCTCGAAGCCACCCTCGACCGGGAAGGCGACTCGGTGCGCGCGCTGGGCGTCGCCGGCGGGGACGGCACGGTGGCAACCGTCGCGGCGCTGGCCACCCGCAGGAAGATCCCGCTGGCGGTGCTCTCCGCGGGCACCCTCAACCACTTCGCGCGCGACGCGGGCGTGGACGACTCGGATTCGGTCGCCGAGGCCGTCGACCGGGGCAACGCGGTGCGCGTCGATCTCGGCGGCGTGGCCGTCGACGACCGGCCGACGCGCTGGTTCCTCAACACCGCCAGCCTGGGCGGCTACCCCGACATGGTCCGGTTCCGGGAGAAGTGGACCGGGCACTGGGGCAAGTGGCCCGCGGGAGCGGCGGCGCTGGCGAGGGTGCTCTACGAGTCGAGCCCGCTGGACGTGGACCTCAACGGGGTCCGGCGACGGGTGTGGGTGCTGTTCGTGGGCAACGGTTCCTACGCGCCGCGCGGGTTCGCCCCGTCGTGGCGACCGCGGCTGGACAACGGCCTGCTCGACGTCCGCTACGTGCGCGCCGATACGCGGTGGTCCCGGATGCGGTTCGTGGTCGCGGCGATGACCGGCGCGCTGCACCGTAGCCACACCTACGTCGAGCGCGACCACCGATTCCTCGACGTCGTCGTGCACGGTCCCGCCGTCGCGGTGGCCACCGACGGCGAGGTGGGGCCGCGCGGCAACCGCTTCGCGTTCACCGCGCACGACGACATGCTCAGCGTCTACCGCCCCGAACGGCCGTGAAGAGCTCCTCGGCCTGCGGGGTCCCACCGAGCGGATCGCTGCGCGCGGAGCTCACCCGCGCTGGTCCGGGCCGCTGCCGTACTCGCGGGTGAGGATTTCGAGGTTGTGCCCGTTCGGGTCGTCGAAGTAGATGCCCCGACCGCCGTCCCTGGTGTTCACCACGCCCGGCTCGCCGTGGTGCGGATCGGCCCAGTAGGTGATGTCCCGCTCGACGATCCGGCCGAAGATCGCGTCGAACTCCTCCTCGCCGACGAGGAACGCGTAGTGCTGCGGGGCGATGTCACCCCCGGATTCGAGCACGTCCAAGGTGACGTCGTTGTCCGGGCGAACGGTGCGGAACGGCCCGAACCGCCCTGCTTCAGGCAGGCCGAGGACCTCGGTGAAGAAGCGGGCGGTCCGGTCCTGGTCGTGCGCCATCACGATGGTGTGGTTGAGCTGGATCATGGGCTTCCTCCTCCGTCGGACGACTCCACGATGGGAGTTCGACCGCGCTGGAGGTCAAGCCCGGACGCTACTTCCCGTTGCCGGAGCTCTTCCCGTCGTCCTCGGACCCCTCGTCGGCCGCGGCCTTGTCGTCCGCACCGTCGGAGGCGGGCTCCGGCTTCGGCAGCAGGGCCTCCAGCGCCGCTCCCGCGATCCGGCGGAACGTCCGGTGCGGGCGCGCCCGGTCCAGGACGGCGACCTCGAGCTGCTTGTTGCCCAGCTCGCGGGAGCTCTCGCCGCTGGAGGCCAGCGCCTTCACCGACAGCTCCACGGCAGGGCCGAGCTCCATCCCGTCGACGAACGAGTCCTTCAACGTCGTGTTGATCGTGTCGGCCTGGCCGCCCATGACCACGTACTGCTGCTCGTCCACGATCGACCCGTCGTAGGTGAGGCGGTAGAGCTGGTCGGTCTCCGCGCTCGCGCCGACCTCGGCCACGCAGATCTCCACCTCGAACGGCTTGATCTGCTCGGTGAAGATCGCCCCCAGGTGCTGGGCGTAGGTGTTGGCCAGCGACCGCCCGGTCACGTCGCGCCGGTCGTAGGAATAACCGCGGAAGTCGGCGATGCGCACGCCCGCCACCCGCAGGCTCTCGAACTCGCTGTAGCGGCCGACGGCCGCGAATCCGAGCCGGTCGTAGATCTCGGAGACCTTGTGCAGCGTGGTGGACGGGTTCTCCGCCACGAACAGCACACCCCCCGCGTACTTGAGCACCACCACGCTGCGTCCGCGGGCGATGCCCTTGCGGGCCAGCTCGGAACGCTCCCGCATCAGCTGTTCGGGCGAGGTGTAGAACGGCATCGTCACGGCTGTGCACTCCTGGGTCGAATCGTTCGGCGCCCCCGCCCGGAGGCGGGGCGACCGTGCTCAGGCGGGGGAACGGCGGCGGGGAACGCGGCGTCAGCCGCCCGGATTCTCGGACCGTCCCTGCACGACCTGCTCGGCGATCTCGGCGGCCTGCTGCTCCGCGAGCCGGACCGCGCCTTCCGCAGCCGTGATCGTCACGACGGTCGGGTAGATCCGCCTGGACACGTCGGGGCCACCGGTGGCGGTGTCGTCGTCGGCCGCGTCGTAGAGGGCTTCGACCGCGTTGCGCACCGCGGAGTCCACGTCGGCGTCCGGGTCGTGGCGCTTCTTGAGCGCCGCCTTCGCGAACGGCGAGCCGGAACCCACCGCGTGGAAGCCGCCGGATTCGCCGTAGCGCCCGCCGGTGATGTCGTAGGAGATGATCCGCCCGGCCCGTTCGGGGTCGTCGGCCGCGGTGTCGAAGCCGACGAACAGCGGCACGACGGCCAGCCCGGCCATCGCGCCCTGCAGGTTGCCGCGCAGCATCGTGGCGAGCTTGTTCGACTTGCCGTCCAGCGAGAGCGGGACGCCTTCGAGCTTCTCGTAGTGCTCCAGCTCGATCGCGTACAGCCGCACCATCTCCAGCGCGATGCCCGCGGTGCCCGCGACACCGACGGCGGAGTAGGCGTCGGTGACGTAGAGCTTGTCCATGTCGCGCTGCGCGATGAGGTTGCCCATGGTCGCGCGGCGGTCACCGGCCAGCAGGACACCGCCGCGGAAGGTCAGCGCGACGATCGTGGTGCCGTGCGGAGCTTCGACGATGCCTTGCGGGACGTCCCGGTTGCCCGGCAGCAGTTCCGGGGCGGTGGCCTGGAGGAAGTCGGTGAACGATGAGGATCCGGAGGTGAGGTAGGCAGCGGGCAGGGCCTGACCCGGAAAGTTCCGAGCCGCGCTGGATTCCATCGGCGACATCGTCTCCTGCTTCTAAGGACTGCCCCACCGCCGCGACGGCGGGGCCGGGATCGGGGCAGGCCCCAAGATCGGGGCCGTACCGCAACTCTAATCAAGATCGCCCGCGTGAGCGACGGTCAGCACCGCCCCGCGTGGCGGGGGCCGCCGGGCCGGAACCCGCCCGACGGCCGCGCGGTGTCGGTGCCTACTGCCCGCCCTTCTGCACGTAGGCGCGGACGAAGTCCTCGGCGTTCTCTTCCAGGACGTCGTCGATCTCGTCCAGGATGGCGTCGACGTCTTCGCCGAGCTTCTCGCGACGTTCCTGACCGGCTGCTTCGGGACCCGACTCCTCGTCTCCGTCGCCGCCATCGGGCCGCTGGACCTTTTCCTGGGACATCTCGCCCTCCCGGTGGTTGTCCGTTCGGATGCCGGGGATGTCGAACGGTCGCCGAACACGGGGCATCCTGAGGTGAACAGTACCTAGCTGAACCCCTGTTCGCCCACATCCAAGCGGGCATTGTTGCGATCTTTCGCGATCGGCGAAGTCCCGACTGGACCGGCTAAGCCGCTGGTCAGAGGGGCCACACGGCCCGAAGCGGAATGATCTTTCGTTCCGCTGTCTTGCCAGCAGCGGATCCGCTGAACACCGACCAGCCCGAGCAGGTCGACCACCGGCGGGTTCTCAGCGGCTCCTCCACGAGGACGACGATTTCGCTGTGCACGGCTGGCACGAGAAATCGATCCCGCAGCGGAGGAGCCGCCGGGGTTCCGCTCCCCGGACATCTGCGCAGCCCGTCCCACCGGGGCTTCTCAGCCCCGGGTCAGCGAGTCCACCAGTTCCTCGGCGCTGGCCGCGGCGTCGAGCAGTTCGCCCACGTGGGCGCGCGTGCCGCGCAACGGCTCCAGGGTCGGGATGCGCACCAGCGACTCCCTGCCCAGGTCGAAGATGACCGAATCCCAGGAGGCCGCGGCGACGGCCGCCGGGTAGCGCTCCAGGCAGCGGCCCCTGAAGTAGGCCCTGGTGTCCTCCGGCGGGGTGGTCACGGCCGCGCGGACCTCGTCCTCGGTGACGAGCCTGCGCATCGAGCCGCGCGCGACGAGGCGGTTGTAGAGGCCCTTGTCCAGCCGCACGTCGGAGTACTGCAGGTCGATCATGTGGAGCTTCGGCGACGCCCAGCCGAGGTTGCCGCGGGTGCGGTAGTTCTCCAGCAGCCGCAGCTTCGCGGGCCAGTCCAGCCGGTCGGCGCAGTCCATCGGGTCACCGCCGAGCAGGTCGAGCACCTCGCCCCAGGTCGCCAGCACGTCCTTCGCCGCCTGGTCGCCGCCGTGGGCGGCCACGTGCCGCGCGGCCCGCTCGTGGTACTCCCGCTGCAGGTCGAGGCCGGTGAACTTGCGGCCGTCGGCGAGCTCCACGGTCTGGCGCAACGTCGGGTCGTGGCTGATCAGGTGCACCGCCTGCACCGAGTCGGCCAGCTTGAGGTCGTCGAAGCGCTCCCCTGCCTCGATCATGTCCAGCACCAGCGCGGAGGTGCCGACCTTCAGGTACGTGGAGGTCTCGGCCAGGTTCGCGTCGCCGATGATGACGTGCAGCCTGCGGTACTTGTCGGCGTCGGCGTGCGGCTCGTCGCGGGTGTTGATGATGCCGCGCTTGAGCGTGGTCTCCAGGCCGACTTCGACCTCGATGTAGTCGGAGCGCTGCGAGAGCTGGAACCCCGGCTTCTCCCCCGCCTGCCCGAGCCCGACCCGCCCGGAGCCGCACATCACCTGGCGGGACGCGAAGAACGGGGTGAGCCCGGCGATGACCGAGGTGAACGGGGTGTCCCGAGCCATCAGGTAGTTCTCGTGGGTGCCGTAGCTGGCGCCCTTGCCGTCGACGTTGTTCTTGTACAGCTGCATCTGCGGGGTGCCGGGCACGCTGGCCGCTTTGATCGCGGCCTCCTCCATGACCCGCTCGCCCGCCTTGTCCCAGACCACCGCGTCGCGCGGGTTGGTGACCTCGGGGGCGGAGTACTCGGGGTGCGCGTGGTCGACGTAGAGCCGCGCGCCGTTGGTGAGGATGACGTTGGCGGCGCCGAGGTCGTCGCTGTCGGAGCCGTTGCTCTGCGGCGTCGACGCGCCCAGGTCGAAGCCGCGGGCGTCCCGCAACGGCGACTCCACTTCGTAGTCCCACCGGGCGCGGCGAGCGCGCGGGATGTCCGCCGCGGCCGCGTAGGCGAGCACGATATGAGTGGAGGTCAGCACCGGGTTGGCCGTCGAATCTCCGGGCACGACGATGCCGTACTCCACTTCGGTTCCCATGATCCGCCGCATACCTGGAAGCCTACGGGTTCCGGCGCGTTAAGCAGAGTTTCCGACGGGGTGCGTTCCGTCCGAGAGCGGCGGATCCCGGTCCCGGGCGACGCGGGCACCGGGTCTCCGGCGGGGCCTGCCGGGGGACTTCTGCGAGGATGCCGCCGTGGGCGCTCAGGACGAACTGGTGGCGGTGTACGACGCGGCGGGCGACGTGGCGGGGTCCGCGCCGCGCTGGCGGATGCGGCGGGACGGCCTGTGGCACGCGGCGACGTCGATCCTGGTCCGCTCCGGCGACGGCCGATCGATCTACGTGCACCGGCGCACCGACCACAAGGACGTCAACCCGGGAGCGCACGACTGCTTCGCGGGCGGCGTCGTGGCCGCGGGCGAGACCCCCGACGTCGGCGCGGAACGGGAGCTGGCGGAGGAGCTCGGCATCCGGGGCGCGCCGCTCGTCTTCCTGTTCCGCTCGGTGTTCGAGGAGGGCTCGGTCCGCCACCACGGGTTCGTCTACGAGGTGCGGTGGGACGGCCCGGTCGTGCACCAGCCGGAAGAGGTCGCCGACGGCTGGTGGATGCCGTCGGCGGAGCTCCGCGAGCGGGTGGCGGACCCCGGCTGGCCGTTCGCCGCGGACAGCCGGCAGTTCATCCACGAGTGGTTCGCCCGCCAGGACGCCGCGGCGGGCTCCTGATCCGAGGCCGGGTCAGTGCCAGGGCAGAGCGGAGCGCTCTCCCCAGTAGGTGGCGGGATCCCGGGTCAGGGCGGCCAGTTCGCCCAGGTCCGTCGCGTCGAGGCTGACCGAGGCCGCGGCGAGGTTGGAGTCCAGCTGCGCCACGTCCGCAGGCCCCACCAGCACCACGTCCGCCCACGGTTGGGCGAGCACGTGCGCCAGCGCCACCGCGTCGGGCGTGGCGCCGTGGCGCGCGGCCACGCGGGCGAGCAGTTCCGGCGGGTTCACCGCGAGCCTGCCGTTGGCGAGGGACTCCTTCACCAGCACTCGCCAGCCGCCGTGGTGCACCTCGGTGAGCGCCCTGCCTGCCGAGGGTTCCAGTGAGTTCCAGGTGGACTGCACGGCGCTGAACAGCTGCTTGCCGCCGATCTCCAACTCCCAGGCCCGTTCGATCGCCTCGGCCTGCGCCGCCCCGCTGGTGGAGAACCCGAGCCGGACCCCGGAGTCCCGCAGCCGCGCCAGTTCGTGCTGCAGCGCCAGGTCGTCGAACAGCGGGCTCTCCGGCGTCAACGAGTGCACCTGGTACAGGTCGATCCGGTCGCCGAGCAGTTCGCGGGTCTGCGCCCACTGCTCCCGCAGGCGTTCCACCGAGTGCTCCTTGACCTCGTGCACTTCGGTTTCGATGCGCCACTCGGCGACGTAGGCGTAGCCCCACTTGCTGGACACGGTGATGCCCTGGTGGCCGCGTTCGCCGAGCCAGCCGGCGAGGAACTCTTCGGCGCTGCCGTAGGAGCGGGCGGCGTCGACCCAGCGGATTCCGCGCTCGTAAGCGGCGTCGAGGACGCGACCGGTGTGCTCGCGCATCGCTTCTGCCGTGCGGTGCGCGGGCAACGCGTCGGTGCGGCCGACGTTGATGTAGGCGGGGCGGCCGAGCGCGGCCAGCCCGAGCCCGAACCGGTCCGGACGAGGCGTGGAGATCATGCCTGAAAACCTAATCGCTGCCTGCGGCGACCGACACTCGACCTCGCAGGCACTCCGAGCAGCATTCGTGGCGGGCACCGGAGAACGGCACCCGCCACGAATCGCGCACGTCGCTACAAGTACTGGCCGGTGTTGGTGGCCGTGTCGATCGCCCGGCCGGATTCCTGGTTCTTGCCGCTGACCAGGGTCCGGATGTAGACGATCCGCTCGCCCTTCTTGCCCGAGATCCGCGCCCAGTCGTCCGGGTTGGTCGTGTTGGGCAGGTCCTCGTTCTCGGCGAACTCGTCGATGATGGCGTCCTGCAAGTGCTGCACCCGCAGGCCCGGCTGGCCGGTGTCGAGCACCGACTTGATCGCCGCCTTCTTCGAGCGGTCCACGATGTTCTGGATCATCGCGCCGGAGTTGAAGTCCTTGAAGTACAGGACTTCCTTGTCCCCGTTGGCGTAGGTGACCTCCAGGAACCGGTTCTCGTCGGTTTCGGCGTACATCCGCTCGACGGTGGTCTGGATCATCGCGTCGAGGCAGGCGGCCTTCTCGCCGCCGAACTCGAGGAGGTCCTCCTCGTGGATGGGCAGCTGGTCGGTGAGGTACTTGGAGAAGATGTCCTTGGCCGACTCGGCGTCCGGCCGCTCGATCTTGATCTTCACGTCGAGCCTGCCGGGTCGCAGGATCGCCGGGTCGATCATGTCCTCGCGGTTGGAGGCACCGATGACGATGACGTTCTCCAGGCCCTCGACGCCGTCGATCTCCGAGAGCAGCTGCGGCACGATCGTGGTCTCCACGTCCGAGGACACACCGCTGCCGCGGGTCCGGAAGATCGAGTCCATCTCGTCGAAGAACACGATCACCGGGGTGCCTTCGGAGGCCTTCTCCCTGGCGCGCTGGAAGATGAGCCGGATGTGCCGCTCGGTCTCGCCCACGAACTTGTTCAGCAGCTCGGGGCCCTTGATGTTGAGGAAGTAGGACTTCGCCTGCCCGTCGTCGTCACCGCGCGCCGCGGCGACCTTCTTGGCCAGCGAGTTCGCCACCGCCTTCGCGATGAGCGTCTTGCCGCAGCCGGGCGGCCCGTAGAGCAGCACGCCCTTGGGCGGTTGCAGCTGGTACTGCACGTAGAGGTCGGAGTGCAGGAACGGGAGTTCCACGGCGTCGCGGATCTGCTCGATCTGCCCGCTCAGGCCACCGATGTCCAGGTACCCGACGTCCGGGACCTCTTCGAGCACGAGATCCTCGACCTCGGCCTTGGGGACCGTGTCGTAGGCGTAGCCGACCTTGCTGTCGACCAGCACGGAATCACCGGACTTCAGCCCGGCTTCCACCAGCGGATCGGTCAGCCACACGACGCGTTCCTCGTCGGTGTGGCCGAGCACCAGCGCGCGGCTGGCTCCCGCGCCGTCGATGAGGCTCGGAGGCAGGATCTCCCGGAAGGTGCACACCTCGCCGATCTGCTCGAAGGCGCCCGCCTCCACGACGGTCAGCGCCTCGTTGAGCCGGACGGACTGACCCAGCTTGAGCTCTTCGGTCTCGACGTTCGGCGATACGGCGACCCGCATCTTGCGACCGGAGGTGAACACGTCGACCGTGCCGTCCTCGTAGCGGCACAGGAAGGTTCCGTATCCGCTCGGGGGTTGGGCCAGGCGGTCGACCTCCTCGCGCAGGGCCATCAGCTGACCGCGCGCTTCCTTCAGGGTCTCGGTGAGTTTGGCGTTCCGTTCGGTGAGCTGGCTCACGCGCTCGGATGCCTCGGCCAGCCGCTTTTCCAGCAACCGGGCCTGTTGGGGGGACTCGTTGAGCTTTCGGCGCAGCAACGCCACTTCGTCTTGGAGCAGACGAATCTGGCCGTTGAGCTCGGCTTGCCCGCCGGGCTGCTGCTCGCCGCCCTCCTCAGGCCGGCTGCCGGGACGGTCGTGCTGCATATCGGCACCCTCCTCCCGTGCTCGTACCACCACGGTACCGGCGATCACCGACGACGGCGGCGTCGTGATTGCGCGCCGGATCCGCTAGCGTGCCACAAAATTCGGCGAATACCCATGATTCGAACGTCCTCGATGGCCCGTCCGGGCGTGGTGGGAGTGGACGGTGAACACGGTGTGTTCACGATCATGGTCCATTCGGTGTTTCGCACCCGTCGCGGTCGTCGCCGAACCCGGCGGTACGACCGCGGGTTTCCCGGAACGCCACCGCGTTCGGTACCGAACGTCGGCATCCGGGTGTCGGTGAGCTGACAACCGGGTGTCATTGCGGTGCCGCACCCCTGGGCGTGTCCGACTTCTCCCATCATTTGGAACAACGAGGGTTTTCCGCGGTCGAAACGCGCATCGGCGAGATCCTCATGTCGGGCATCTCACCCAAGCCGAGCACCTCGGCACAGGGCGGCCGGAAAGGTCTACTCCTGACATGCGCCAGGTAACGCTCTGATGTACTTACGCCGCCGCACCACCTCGTGCGGCCAGAGCACAGAACTTGGGGGAGGAACATCCCATGACCTATCCGCCGCAACAGCCCGGACCGGGCGGGTGGGACCGGCAGCCAGCCGGGAACCCGGCGGACGGCGCTCCGAACCCCGGCGAGCAACCGCCGCAGCAGCAACCCGCGTTCTACGGCAACCAGCACGCGGGATGGCCGCAGGGCCCCATCACCGGAGTCCCGGCGCAGCCGGGCCAGCAGCCCTTCCCCAGCGCACCGGGCCAGGCCCCGTTCGGCCAGTTCGGGCAGCAGGTCCCGCCGGCGCCGAACTGGGGCGGCGACTTCGGCGCGGGCGCGTGGATCCAGGAACCCGACGAGTTCGCCGAGGACGAGCCGCGGGGGCGGTCTCCGCTGGTCTGGATCCTCAGCGGCGTCGGCGTGCTGGTCCTGGCCGGAGCCGTGGTCGGCGGCCTCTTCCTGTTCGGCGGCGGCGACCCAGGTGAACCCCGGCCGGTCGCCCAGGGCCTCGTCGACAAGGTCAACGCGGGGGACTTCGGCTCGCTCGGCCCGCAGCTGTGCGAAGCCAACCGCGGCGAACTCGACTCGCAGTTCCAGCAGCTGGCCAGCGGCGAGTTCCAGGTGCGGCTCGGACAGGTCACCGCCCAGGGCGAGCAGGCCCGCGCGAAGCTCAACGGCACCTACACCCTCGACGGCGCCACCATGCCCGTCGACCAGACCATCCTGCTCACCGTCGAGGACGACGAGTGGAAGATCTGCAAGCTCGACCAGTGAGCCCCCGACGCTGAGGCCGGTGGCACCGCGGGGATCGCGGTGCCACCGCGCCGGTCAGCCCTTGCTCGGCCTGCGCTGCGGGCGCGGCGGCGTCACGCCGTCGGCGAGCCGCCGGGTGACCAGCAGGAACGCCGTGTGCGCGACCATCCGGTGCTCCGGGCGGACCGCCAGGCCCACCACGTGCCACGGGCGGATCAGCGTCTCCCACGCCTGCGGCTCGGTCCAGCACTGCTGCTCCCGCAGCGCCTCGGTGACCTTGGAGAGCTGGGTCGTGGTCGCCACGTAGACGACCAGGACGCCACCGGGGATCAGGTTCGCGAACACGGTGTCGAGCACGTCCCACGGCGAGAGCATGTCCAGCACGACGCGGTCGACCTGGCCTTCGTCGTAGTCCGCGAGGTCGTTGACCCGCAACGTCCAGTTCTCCGGGACCTCGCCGAAGAACTTGCGCACGTTGCGCTCGGCGTACTCGGCGTGGTCGGCGCGGACCTCGTAGGACACGACGCTGCCCTCGCTGCCCACCGCGCGCAGCAGCGAGCAGGTCAGCGCACCGGAACCCGCGCCTGCCTCCAGCACCCGCGCGCCGGGTCGGATGTCGCCCCACATGAGGATCTGCGCGGCGTCCTTCGGGTAGATGACCTGCGCGCCGCGCGGCATGGACAGCACGTAGTCCGACAATAGCGGTCGCACCGCCAGGAACGAGGTGCCCCCCGCCGAGGTCACCACCGAACCCTCGGGACGGCCGATGAGCTCGTCGTGCGCCAGCGCGCCCCGGTGGGTGTGGTACTCGCCGCCGGTCTCCAGGACGACCGTGTAGTGCCGTCCCTTCGGATCGGTCAGCTGGACCCGGTCGCCGGGCTGGAACTCACCGCTGACGGTGCTCACGTGCTTCAGGCCTCCATGTGCGCGTTCGGAAGGGGACCGCCGACGCGCCCACGCCGAACGTCACAGGAGTGCGTGGTGGGGCCGCGGCACGGCGGGTACGGCGGACCATCGTCGCAGAAGGCCCGGCGGCTCCTCGCCCGTGCTCACCGTTCGCGGTCGCGGGATCTGAGCGCGCTGCGCAGGTCCTCCCGGCGCAGCACCCCGCAGGGCCTGCCGTCGGTGTCGATGACGAGGAACTGCCAGGCCAGTACGGTACGCACCCGTTCCAGCACGGCCTCGCCCGGCTCGCCCTCGAGCAGGATGGTGTCCGGCCCGACCGGTTCGGCGGCGTGCTCGGCGGGGTCCTGGGGCGCGGTGGTGGCGAGGCGTTCGGCGGCGGACTGGTCGAGCAGGCCGACGGCGATGCCGTCGGCGCGGACCAGCACCACGCCCCGTCCGGCGGCGGCGACCAGCGCGTCCCCGACGGGGCTCTCGGCGGGCAGTTGCAGCACCGGGCGCATGATCTCGGTGAGCGAGACCCGCACGGGACGGCTGCGGCGCTGCTCGGCGGTGTGCTCGGCGCTGGCGCCCGCGATGACGAACCACACCATGAACACGCACGCCAGCAGCCGCAGCCACTGGTCGTCGACGTCGTGGAGCAGCCCCAGCAGCGCCCACACCAGCAGTCCGGCGGCGACGAGGCCCGCCCCGACGACGCCGGCGGTGGTGCCCGCGTGCCTGCGCCCGGTGGCGGCCCACAGCAGCGACCGCAGCATCCGGCCCCCGTCAAGCGGCAGCCCCGGCAGCAGGTTGAACACGGCCACGGCGAGGTTCGCCACGCAGGTCTGCGCGATGAGCAGCCAGAGCGCCCCGCCCGGCTCGAGCGCGAACCAGCCGAGCCCGGTGACCGCGGCCAGCAGCACCGAGACCGCGGGCCCGGCGGCGGCGACCATGCCTTCCTGCGCGGGGGTCGCGGGCGTGCGGCTGATCTCGGAGATGCCGCCCAGCAGGAACAGCCGCACCCGGCGCACCGGCAGCCCCAGCCGCAGCGCCACCAGGCAGTGCCCGAGCTCGTGCAGCAGCACCGAGGCGGCCAGCAGCACCGTGCACACGGCGGCGATGAACGCGCTGGTCCAGATGCCGACGTCGGGCAGGATCCGGGTGACCAGCGGGGTGTAGAGCAGGACGATGAACGCGGCCCCGATCCACCACGACGGGGACAGCAGCACCGGCACTCCGGCCACCCGGCACAGCAGCAGGCCGTTGTCCGGTGGAGCAGGTCGGCCGCGAGCTGTGTTGGCGGGCATGGCCCACAGGGTAGAGCGGGCCGCGTGAACCACCGGTGATACGCCACGCGTGCGGATCTTGTCGGCGGCCTGATCTAGGGTGCGGGGCATGGTGGAACCGGCCCGGACCAGCGACAGATCGAGTTCCGAGCTCGCCGTGGCCGACGGCGCGAGCGGCTCGGACGGAGCGAGCCCGCCCGCCGGAGGCAGGCGCCGACCGGCGTTGTCGCCGTCGCGCGCGGGTGATTTCAAGCAGTGCCCGCTGCTGTACCGCTTCCGCGCGGTGGACCGGCTCCCGGAGACGCCGACGCGCGCGCAGGTGCGCGGGACCGTGGTGCATTCGGTGCTGGAGCGGATGTTCGCGCTGCCGACGGCGCAGCGCGACGCCGAGCACGCCCGCGACCTGCTGGAACCCGCGTGGCAGGAGCTGCTGGCCGAGCAGCCCGAGCTGAGCGCGTTGTTCGACGGGCCGCAGGACCCGGAGCTGGACACCTGGCTGAAGTCGGCGCGGCGGCTGCTGGACTCGTACTTCGAGCTGGAGGACCCGCGCCGCTTGGAGCCGGAGGCGTGCGAGCTGCGGGTGGAGACCGAGCTCGATTCGGGTTTGCTGCTGCGCGGCTTCATCGACCGCGTGGACGTGGCGCCGACCGGCGAGATCCGGTTGGTCGACTACAAGACGGGCGCGGCGCCGCGGGCGATCGGCGAGGCCAAGGCGCTGTTCCAGATGAAGTTCTACGCCCTGGTGCTGTGGCGCACCCGCGGCGAGATTCCCCGCCAGCTGCTGCTGATGTACCTGTCGGACAAGCAGTCGCTGGCGTACGCGCCGGACGAGGCCGAGCTGCTCCGCTTCGAGCGGACGCTGGAGGCGATCTGGCAGGCGATCCTGCGCGCCGGGAAGACCGGTGATTTCCGACCGAACCCGAGCAAGTTGTGCGACTACTGCGATCACAAGGCGCACTGCCCGGAGTTCGGCGGCACTCCCCCGCCCTATCCGGGCTGGCCGGAGCCCGACCCCGGACCGGAGTCGGTGCTGGACCGCACGGACTGAGCATCCCGCGACCGACCGGCCGTGTTCGCTCGTGGTGAACACGGCCGGTGGGCGCACGTGTCGACGGTGCCTGCAGGTGGCGCCGAGCTGAGGAGGAGACCGTGGACGAGCAGGCGGCGTTCTACGAAGATCTGGGCGACGGGCGGTTCCGCGCCACCGGGCACACCGCTGGCCCGTGGTCGGACAAGGCCCAGCACCTCGGTCCGGTCTCCGCGCTGCTGGTACGCGAGCTGGAGCGACGCGAACCCGTCGAGGGCACCGCGATCCGGCGGGTGGGCATCGACGTGCTCGGCCCGGTCCCGGTGGACGAGCTCACCGTGCGCGGCGAGGTGCTGCGGCCGGGCCGCTCCGTGCAGCTGATCTCGGCGGAGCTCGCGGCGGGCGGGCGGGTGTGCGCGACGGCCCGCGCGTGGCGCATGGTCCGCGGGGACAGCTCCCCGGTCTCGGGTGGGCAGCGGGAGCCGCTGGGCGATCCGGAGTCCTGGCCTGCGGTGCCCGGCATCGAGGACTGGGACCGCGGCTATTCCGCGGCCATGGAGTGGCGCGCGGGCCCGAGCACCACCGGCCACGCCCAGATGTGGGCCCGGCAGCGGATCCCGCTGGTGGCGTCGGAGCAGCCGAGCCCGCTGCAACGGCTGTTCGCGGTCGTCGACTCGTCCAGCGGTGTGTCCCGCCGGGCCAGCATGTCGGAGTGGTCGTTCGCGAACACGGACCTCACGGTCCACTTGCACCGGGAGCCGGCCGGCGAATGGATCGGCGTCGACGCCGAGACCACCATCGGCCCCGACGGCTCAGGCACGGCAGCGAGCATCGTCCACGACGAACACGGCTCAGTGGCCCGCTCGGCCCAAGCCCTCCTGGTCACCCCGCGCTGAGCAACCCCAGCGACATCAAGGGCAAGCGAACCGAAGCCCGCCCACCCGCCGAGCAGTGCGGCGAAGCCGTGCAGTGGGCGAGCGAAGCAAAGCCCGCCTCACGGCCGAAGGCCGTGCTTTGCGGCGAAGCCGTGCTTCGGGCGAGCGAAGCGATGCTTGCCTTGCGGCCGAAGGCCGTGCCTGACGGCGAAGCCGTGCAGTGGGCGGCGAAGCCCGCCTGCCTTGCGGCCGAAGGCCGTGCCTGGATGCGCGCCAGCGCATAGCCCACGTCGAAAAG
>NZ_JAPFGB010000021.1 GCF_026241095.1 Saccharopolyspora sp. NFXS83
ACAGCTTTTTCCCTCGTGGCGGAGCCACTAGGGAAAAAGATCCCGCAGCGAGAAGACAGCTGAGGTTCCGCCACCCGACCCCCAAAGCAGAACGACCCCCTACCCCCGACGAGCGCGTTCGTACTGCTTGGGCCACAGGGTCTCGGCCCGCAGGCGGTCCGCGGCGTGCAGCGGCCAGTGCGGGTCGCGCAGCAGCTCGCGGGCCAGCAGCACCACGTCCGCCGAACCCGAGGTCACGACCTCCTCCGCCTGCTCCGGCGAGGTGATCAGGCCGACGGCGCCGGTCGGCACCTCGGCCTCGATCTTGATCTGCCGCGCGAACCGGGTCTGGTAGCCGGAGCTCACCGGGATCTGCGCGTCCGGCACGGCACCGCCGGTCGACGCGTCGACCAGGTCCACGCCGTGCCGCGCCAGCGACCGGCTCAGCCGCACCGAGTCGTCCCCGGTCCAGCCGCCTTCGACCCAGTCCGTCGCCGACAGCCGGGCCAGCAGCGGGCGGCCTTCCGGCCACACGGCGCGCACCGCGTCGACGATCTCCAGCAGGACCCGGATGCGGCCGTCGAAGTCGCCGCCGTAGCGGTCCGTCCGATCGTTGGTCAGCGGCGAGTAGAACTGGTGCGCCAGGTATCCGTGCGCGAAGTGCAGTTCGATCACCTCGAAGCCGGCTTCGTCGGCGCGGCGCGCGGCGTCGGCGAACTGCTGCGGCAACGCGGCGACCTCGTCCTCGGTGAGCGCGCGCGGGGCGGCGAGTTCGCCGAACGCGTTCGAGGTGGAGCTCACGGTTTGCCAGCCGCCCTCGGACTCGGGCAGCGTCGCGCCCCCTTCCCACGGTGCGGTGGTCGAAGCCTTGCGGCCCGCGTGCGCCAGCTGCACGGCGGGCGTGGCGCCGTGCTCCCGCAGGAAGTTCGTGACCCGGCGCCAGGCGGTGACCTGCTCGTCGTTCCACAGCCCCGCGTCGCCCGCGCTGATGCGTCCTTCCGGTGCGACGGCGGTCGCCTCGGCCATGACCAGCCCGGCGCCGCCGATGGCGAACTGGCCTAGGTGCACCAGGTGCCAGTCGCTCGGCAGTCCGTCCACGGCGGAGTACGTGCACATGGGGGAGACCCAGACGCGGTTGCGGATCGCGGTGTCGCCCAGTTTCAACGGGTCGAAGAGATGGCTCATACCTGTACCGACACACTTGCACGCGCAGGTATTCCGCGTCGTGCGTCACTCGGCGTGCGACGTGGCGCACGTCGCTACCGGCGGCGCCTGGGAGCTCGCTCGGCGCCGGGTGGGAATGCGCTGGGAACATCGAATTCCAACCACGTGGCATGTTTTCGCCCAGTCGTTTCCCAGCTGATCGGCAGTGCTTTCACGTCGAATTCGCCGGAATGCCGTCGGTAGGTTCGTCCATGTCGGATCCGAACGGACCCGGCGAAGGAGAAAGAATCACGACCAGGAGGTCGCACGATGGGTTTCCCCGTTCCGGTTCCCGGTAAGCGCCCGCACTTCCCGCGTCCGCACCGCCCCGCTCCGGGTGAGCCACCGCGGAAGTGACCGGTTCCGGAGGCCGGCGGCGTCCGCATCGCCGCCGGCCCTCCGGGCGCTCGAGGGAGGTGGACGATGACCGCTGCGCCGGGAACTCGAGAGGTGTTCGCCCGGTTCCGCCCGTTCTTGCGGCCGGAACGCGGTGGACTGCTGGTGGCGGCGGTGCTGCTGGTGCTGGCCGCGCTGGCCGACACCGCGGCGATCCGGATGTTCATGCTGATCACCGACGAGGCGCTGGCCGCGGGCAGCCTCGACGCGTTCTGGACGCCGGGACTGTCCTGGCTGGCCATCGCGGCGTTCGGAGCGGCGGCCTCGTTCGGCGGGTCCTATCTCGCCGCGCGCACCGCCGAACGATTCCTGGTGCGCTTGCGCGCGCATGTTTTCGCGCACGTCCAACGATTGTCGCCCGATTTCTTCGCGCGCCGGAAAACGGGTGATCTGGTGGCCCGGTTGTCCGGTGACGTGGAAGCGGTGGAAAGGCTCGTCGCCTCCGGAATGGTGGAGACGGGAACGGCGTTGTTCAGCGTCGTGCTGTACGCGGGCGCCGCCCTTTACCTGCGCTGGGACCTGGCGCTGTTGTCCTTCGCGCTCGCCCCCGCTTTCTGGCTGGTGGCGCGCAGGTTCTCCGCCGGGATGCGCACCGCGTCCCGCGAGGAGCGCGCCGGCAACGGTGAGATCGCCACCGTCGTGGAAGAAGGGCTCTCGCACGTCGAGCTGGTGCAGGCCGGCAACCAGCAGCGCAGCCAGGACGCGAAGCTGCACGCCGCCTCGATGCGCTGGTTCCGCGCGAAGCTGGCCGAGGCGCGGCTGTCCGCGCTGTACGCGCCGCTGGTCACGATGGTCGAGACGGTGTGCATCCTGCTCGTCATCGGCGTCGGGGTCTGGGAGATCTCCGCCCAGCGCATCACCATCGGCGGCCTGCTGGCCTTCGCCGCCTACATCGGCTACCTGTACCCGCCGCTGCAGGACCTGGGCCGCATCACGATGGCCGTCACCGCCGCCCGCGCCGGATCGGAGCGGTTGATCGAGCTGCTCGACGCCCGGCCCGCGGTGGCCGACGCGCCAGGCGGCACCGCCGGGCTGCCGCCGCACCGGTCCGGCCGCGCCGTCGAGTTCGACCGGGTCGTCTTCCGCTATCCCCAGGCGGCCGAACCCGCGCTGCGGGACTTCCGGCTGCACGTCCGGCCGGGCGAGTTCGTGCTGATCACCGGGTCGAGCGGGGCGGGGAAGTCGACGCTGGCACGGTTGCTGCTGCGGTTCTACGACCCGGAGGCCGGGCGCGTGCTGCTCGACGGCGTGGACCTCACCGGACTGCCGCTGCACGTGGTGCGCGACCAGATCGGCCTGGTGCCGCAGGAAGCGGACGTGCTGCACGGAACGGTGGCGGACAACATCGCGTTCGCGCGGCCGGAGGCCGCCCGCACCGAGATCGTCGCCGCCGCGCGGGAGGCCGACGCCGATGAGTTCGTCCGCGCGCTGCCCGAGGGCTACGACACGACGCTCGGGGAGCGGGGCGCGTTGCTCTCCGGTGGTCAGCGCCGCCGCATCGCGATCGCCCGCGCGGTGCTGCGCCGCACCCCGGTGCTGGTGCTCGACGAGCCGACGAACGGCCTGGACGCGGCATCGAAGAGCAAGGTCGTCGCCGCGCTGCGCGCGTTGGCCCGCACCCGCACGACCATCCTGATCAGCCACGATCCGGAGCTGGCCGAGCTCGCCGACCGAGTCGTCGTGCTCGGAGGCGAGCCGACGTCGCGGCTCGACGTCCGGGACGTGGCGGCTCGCTCCGCTGCAGGCACTCGCTCGATGCGGCACGACGTCCCGGCGGGCCGCGTGATCAGCGGCGACCTGTCCGCTCCGGCGCCGGACGACGCACCGACGGTGCGGCTGCGCCGGCCGTGGCCTGCCGGGTTCACCGATCTGCTGCACGCGCGCGGACGGCCGTGACCAAGTCCTCTTCCCGCGAACGACCGCCGGGGGCATGGTCAGGGGCAGCGCTCACTCCGGAGAGGAGCCGGTCATGACCAGGAAAGTGGCGGACTGCCGGAAGTACCCGAGCGAGGTGAACTGCACGCTCACCATCAGCGGGGAGGAGGACGAGGTGGTGCAGGCCGCCGCCGCGCACGCGGTCGCGGTGCACGGCCACGAGGACACCCCGCAGCTGCGCGCCGACCTGCGCGAGTTCCTCGAACCGGAGTCGGCGACGCTCGCAGACTGAGTCGAGCGGCGCGGGTCGGCCTCCGCGGGTGAGCGGACTCGGTCTTGCCGAGATCGCCGACGAGCACGGCCCGCCCACCCGCCGAGAGCGGGGGACGGGCCGGTCGGCGGCACCGCCTCAGCCGCGGCCGACGGCGCGACGTGCGAAGTGGATCTCCGCCGCGACCTGGCGCAAGGTCTCCGCCACCACCAGCGAGCCGTGGCCCGCGTCGTAGCGGTAGAACTCGAACGGCACCTCGCGCTCGACGAGCCGGTCCAGGTAGTTCAAGATCTGCTGGATCGGGCACCGCGGATCGTTGTCCCCGGCCAGCACCAGCACCGGAGCGCGCACCTCGTCCACGTAGGTCAGCGGGGAGCACTCCGAGTACACCGCCGGGATCTCCTCCGGCGAACCGCCGAACAACGCGCGGTCGTAGGCGCGCAGCGGCTCCATCTCGTCGGCGTAGGCCGACACGTAGTCCGCCACCGGCACCCCGGCGACGCCGCCCGCCCAGCGCCCCGGCTGCGTGCCCAGCGCCAGCAACGTCAGGTAGCCGCCCCACGAAGCCCCGGCGACCACGCTCAACGCGGGTGTCGTGAGCCCTTCGCGGACCGCCCAGTCGTGCACGTGCGCGACGTCGGCGAGCTCGGTCAGGCCCGGCCTGCCCTCGATCGCATCCCGCCACGCCGAGCCGTACCCCGTCGAACCCCGGTAATTGATCTCCACGACGGCGAAGCCCGCGTCCAGCCACGCGGCCCGGTACGCCGAGAACCGGTCCTCGTCCGCCGCGTGCGGGCCGCCGTGCAGGTTGAACACAGTCGGCACCGGCCCGTCCCCGGCGTCCGCCGGGCGGGACACCAGCGCGTGCACCGCCTCGTTCGGTCCGTACGGGACCGGCACGAACACGTCGGTCACCGGCTGCGACCCCGGCGGGCGCTCACCGGGAGGAGTCAGCAGCACCTCGTCGGCACCGTCCGCGCTCAACGTCCGCACCAGCGACGGCGTGGCCGCCGACGACCACGAGTACTCCACCGAGCGGTCCGGGCGCACCGAGGCGTTGCCGACGGTCCCGGCCGGGGTGGACAGCTCGGTCAGCACTCCCGCTTCCAGGTCGTAGCGGTGCATCGTGGTGCGCGCGTGGTGGGTGTGCGCGATCAGCAGCGCCGTGCCGTCCGGGTACCAGTCCGCGGAGACCTCACCGGGCAGGCCGAGGTCGATCTCCCGCTCGGTGTCCGCCAGCACGTCCCAGATCAGCAGCTCTTCGCGGCCGTGGCGCTCGTGCAGCACCAGCAGCCGCGGATCTCCCGCGACCGGCGCGAAGTCCAGCGCGTCCAGGCCCAAGCCCTGCCCGTCCCACTTGTCCGCGACCGTCTCCGCGCCGTCCACCCGCAGCACCCGCAGCGCCGGGTGCCTGCTGTCGCCGTGCTCGGAGTGCGAGAGCACCAGCAGGTTCTCGTCCCAGGACAGCGAGGACAGCCCGCCGTCCTGCTCGTGCTCGTAGACGACCTCCGGCGCGCCGCCCGAGCGCGCCACCCACACCGTGACGCCGTCGTCGGTGGACATGCCGACTCCGGTGACCGTCGGCCCCAGCTCCAGGCCCGCCGGGTAACCGGCGTGCACACCGGGCAGCGCGGCCTCGGCCTTCCCGCCGGTGGCGGTGAAGTCCTCGCTCACCCACGACCCGAACTCGTCGCCGTCGGTGTCGTCGAACCACCACACGCGCGTGCCGTCGGCGGAGAGCGTGCCGTGGAACGTCCCGTTCGGACGGTCGGTGACCTGGCGGTGCTCCCCGGAATCCCGGTCCCACGCGTACAACTCCCAGGTACCGCTGGAGTTGGAGACGTACAGGTTGCGCCCCGGCGCGTCCCGCGCCCAGTCCGGCAGCGACACCCGCGGCGCGCTGAACCGCGCCCGCCACCGAGCCTCCCGCTCGGCGTCGTCGAACAGCTCTTCCGGAATCTTCGCGTCTGGGTAGGTGCTCACCCCGCCGATCCTGCCCGATCCCACCGACGCCGCGCCGCCCCCTGCCGACCCGACCGGGCGAGGAACTCCCGCGCAGGGCCGTCTCCGGCGAAATCTCCGGGTGCCCGGCGGACAACCCCGTGCCGCGCCCGGCCGTCTACTCGATGTTCGCGAGACGAGAACGAGGGAGCCGCATTGGTACGCAACGCTAGGGCGCTGCCCAAGCTCGCCGCGTTGGGCGGCGTGCTCGCCGGATCGGTCGTCGCACTGGTGCCCGTGTCGTCGGCGATCGCCGAGCCGCTGCCCGCCGTGCCCACCGCGTGCGAGATCCACGAGCTGCCGATGCCGCCGGGCACCACCGAGGGACGCGTCAGCGGCGGCAGCCCGGACGGGCGGACGCTGGTCGGCAGAGCGGTCGGCTACGACCCGATGACCGAGGTCGACGTCGTGTGGCGCGACGGCGCGATCGTGGACACGCCCGAACTGCCCGACGCGCCGGCCGACGTGAACTCCGAGGGCGTCGCGGTGGGCGGATCTTCGACGAGTACGGAGACCGCCGCCCGTACGTCCTGCGTGACGGCGAGGTCCAGGTGCTGCCCGGCCGCGTGATGCCGCGCGGCATCAACGACTCCGGCCGGATCGCCGGGTTCCGGACCGGCGACGCGGGCGCCGAAATCCCCGTCGTCTGGGAACCCGGATCCGACCAGCCGGTCGACCTGCCCGGCCCGCGCGGCGTCGCCAACGACGTCTCCGAGGACGGCACCGCGGTCGGCACGGTCGAGGGCGACACCCCCGACGCCCCGGCCGACGGCTTCGTCTGGCGAGCGGACGGCACCTCCGCTGAGCTGCCGCGCCCCGCGGGCGTCGCGCCGAACGCGCACCTGGAGGCGAACCAGATCAGCGGGCCGTGGGTGCTCGGTGGCGGCCCCGACGGCGCGATCCGCTGGAACCTCGACACCGGCGCGGCGGAGACCATCCCGGACGCCGCCTTCGGCTCGGGCGCGATCAACGCGCAGGGCATGCTGGCCACCGCCACGCGGGGCAGCTCCGGCACGGAAGGTGTCCTGATCGCCGACGGGCGGCGAACCCCGCTGCCGGGCAGCGGCGGATGGCAGCTCGCCCCGCGTTCGATCAGCCCGGACGGCAGCACGATCGCGGGCACCGCCGGACTCCTGCGGGGACCGTCGAAGCCGGTGTCCTGGTCCTGCTCCTGACGCAGGCCGAATGACCCGTCGGGTGGCGGCGAGCGGAAAGCCCTCGGGGGAGGGTCGGTCGCCGCTCCGGGCGTGACGGGGCCTGGTCGTAACTTCTCGCGAAATCCTGACCAGTCCCTTCGTCGTACCGCTGCGCGTCGAGTTCGTCGGGTGTCTCGCGCATCCGATGCCCGTGAACGAGGTGCCCTGCGAGATCTGCCGATCCGGTCGAACTCCGCACCGCGGCAGGAGCTCCCAGGTTGATCGGCCGGGAACTCCGGCCGATCGGACGGCCTCGGGCGGCCACTTGGACGAGGTGCGTTCCGTCGTCGGCTGCGAACGTTTCTCCCGATCGACTTCCGCATCAGGTGGTGCGCCGGCACGGCGCGAGATCTCGACCGAGGGGAAGAACGCATGCAGCAGGGGCACTTAGCGCGTGGAACGGCGGTTCTCGTCGCAGTCCTAGCCGCCGGTTCGCTCACTCCGGCGGCCCTCGCGGGGCCGCCGGCCGCTGACTCCGCACCGGCTCCCCTGCGCACCAACGGGGCGGCCGTTCCAACGCTGGACTGGGCGCCGTGCGAAGGCGGAGCCGGCTACGAATGTGCCACGGCCGAGGTCCCGCTGTCCTATCGCGACCCCGCGGGCCAGAAGATCCAGCTCGCCGTGGGCAAACTGCCCGCCGTCGATCAGGAGCACAAGCTCGGCACGATCTTCTACAACCCGGGCGGTCCCGGCAACAGCGGCAAGTTCGCGCCGGAGCTGACCCCGGAGTTGCACCAGCGGTTCGACATCGTCGGCTTCGACCCGCGTGGCATCGCCGAGAGCGACGGATTGAGCTGCTTCACCGAGCCCGGTGATGATTTCCACTGGATGAGCTCCTTTCCCGCGACCCCGGAGCAGGAACGGGCCGCGACCGAGGAGACCGCGCGCGGGGTCGAGCAGTGCGCCCGGAACGCGGGGCCGTTGCTGAAGCACACCTCGACCGCGAACGTGGCGCGTGACCTCGATCTGCTGCGCGAGGCGGTCGGGGAGGACCGGCTCGACTACTACGGGATCTCCTACGGCAGCCACCTCGGCACGGTGTACGCGAACCTGTTCCCGGAGCGGGTGGGCGCGGTGGCGATCGACGCCGTGGTCGACCCGATCGAATGGACCACCGGATACCGGCCGGGCGAGACGACCGAGCCGATGACCTTCCGGATGGGCGCCCACCGCGGTGCCCAGCAGGCGCTGCGCGCGTTCCTCGACGCGTGCGCCGCCGATGAGCGCTGCGCGTTCCGGGAGCCGGGTACCGATCTGCTCGGCAAGTACAACGCGCTGCTGGACCGGCTGTCGGCCGAGCCCGTCATGCTCCCCCAGCCCGACGGGACTTCGAGGGAGGTGACGTACCCGACGGCGGTGATGCGGACGTGGCGTGCGCTCAACAGCGCCTCGGCCTCGGCCCCCCTCGCCGAGTTCCTGCAGCAGCTGCACGAGCTCTCCCTGCCCGGTGCCGCCGCCGCACCGGAACCGGCCGCATCGGTTCCGGCAGCCTCGGGAGGAGGCGCCCCGGGGATGGAGCAGATGCTCAGCGTGATGTGCAACGACGGCAGCAACCCCGGTGACCCGTCGGTGTGGCCGGACTACGCGCGACGGGCCAACGAGGCCGGCCGCGGTTTCGGCTCGTACTGGACGTACCTGTCGCTGGGCTGCGCGACCTGGCCCGACGGGCCCGACCCGGACCGCTACACCGGACCGTGGGACCGGGAGACGGCCGCACCGGTGCTGGTCATCGGCAACCGGCAAGGTGATCCGGCCACTCCGTACGACGACGCGCGCAAGACCTCCGAGCTTCTTTCCGGCGCCCGGTTGCTCACGCTCGACTCGTTCGGGCACGGCGCCCGTGGTGCGAGTGCCTGCATCGACGGGGCCTTGAACGCGTACTTCACCGACGGCGCGCTGCCCGCCGAGGGCACGGTCTGCCAGCCGGACACAGGCCCGTTCGACCCGGCGCCCTGACCGACCCGGACGTGCTGCCACGGCCCGCTCGACCCGCCCGACCCGCCCGGTCGAGCGGGCCGTGCGGCCGTGCTGCGGTGGCGGGAACCCCGCGTTCCGGACGGCAACCACTGGTCAGTGCCGGATGCCGGCTCCCCCTCTGGTCGAGGCCCCGGACGCCGTCCGGGACGAGCTCCGTAAGGAACGAGCGGGGAGCGCCGTTTCCAAGATCGTCTACCGGATTTCTCCCAAAGGTGGCCGGGTGGGAACTCCCGCCAGCAGTACTCTTCGGCTGTTCCTCCGGTAAGTGGAAAGCGCAGCTACCCGCCTAGCCCGCACGAGGGTTTTCCCTTCCGTCCACGACCACCTGGGTTCTCACCGGTGCCGGAGTTCTCGACTTCCTACCGTGGTGTTGTGGCGAATCACGTAGTCACCAGCAACTGATGTCGATCCACGAGGTCATTTCATGCGTTTTCGGAAGAGCATCTCCGCACTGGTCCTCTGCGCCGCAGGCGCCGGCGCCTCCCTGCTCGGCGCGGGTACCGCGCTCGCGGACGTCGACAAGGAATACGGACCGTACGACAGCGCCGACAAGTGCGCGGAAGCCGGTGTGGAGCACCGCGGCGACGAGGGAATCGTCGGTTACCAGTGCGAGGAGCGGTCGGATGGATTCTACTTGATCGCCACCTACCGGTAAGGATCGTTCGAGAACATCACCGGCGGTTCGCGTCGCATTGCCGTGAACATTCGCGCGCATTCGCCGGACGGCTCGGGCAGAAAGGGTGGGAATCACGGCGACAGCATCGTTCAACGGTGCTGTCGCAAGTTCCGCCGGGCCGTCCGGAAATGCGGAACGGCAACGACCGGAACGCGCGAACCGACCACCGAGTTCAGCATCAAGAACCGGCCACGCGCGCAAGGCACCCCCATGCGACACGGCATGGGGGTGCGTGCGTTCGCCTGGTGGCCCAGGCCTGACCGGCAGGCGGGGGAGCAAGCCTCGGCGGCACCGCGAACCGGCCTCGAACACGAGAACGACCAACGGCCTGGCCGGGCTCCCCGCGATGGCGGAGCCCGGCCAGGGGCCGCCGGTCCACGGGCTCACCCAAGCCAAGTTGTCCCGGCTCCTCGGGGAGTTCGACATCCGATCCGGCAACGTCCGCTTCCTGGCGGCTCCCAAACCAAGGGCTACCGCCGCACCGACTTCGCCGACGCCTGGACGCCGTAGTCCCGCCACGGTGCTTCGCGGCGTTGAGCCGGCGGATGAGTTCCGCGCTGGGGATCTCGCTCTGGTCGCCGAAGATCGTGCGGCAGTCGATGAGCAGCCGGGTGCGCAAGGTTCCTTCGTCGTTAGCCGCCTGATTCACCGGGCTGCGGTGGGGCGAACTCGTCGGGCTGGAGACGGAGTTCGCCCGTACGGGAGCGGTGCGGGTGCAGTGGCAGCTCTACGAGCTGGACAATGGCGAGCTGACGCGGTGCCCGCCCCAGGACGACTCCTACGCACGATCGACGCCCCGCCGTGTGTTCCAGCCGGCGGTGACCGGCTGGAACCCGAAGAAGAGCCCTCAGCCCGCGCGTCCGGTGCCTGTCCTGGCTGAGCCGTGGCCTGGAGTACCGGTGCGCGGTCGCGGCGCGCACGGGCGGGCTGACGCCTGCTGGTTGCCGATCGCACGGGGTCTGACACCGCACGGCCTGCGGCACTCGCACCGGACCTTGATGGAGGAGCTGGGGACGCCCGGAGTGCTGGCCGATGAGCGGATCGGGCACACGGACGCCTCAGTCCAGCGGCGCTGCCGCACGTGACGGCAGGGATGCGGGCGCGACTCGCCGAGGACCTGACGAAGCGAGGGGAAGCAGCGCTGGACGCTCGGCTCACCCTCTCGCCGAGGTCCCCGGTGCTCGTCTTGGACGAGCTTCTGAAGGAGCGAGCGGGGAGCGGCTGGGAGAGCTAATTTCAAGATCGTCTCCCAGAATTCTCCCAAGAGGGGGTCCGAGCATGAGAAAAAGGCCTGGCCGGAACTCCTTGCGGAGTCCTGACCAGGCCCTTTACTTGTCGGGGTGGCGGGATTTGAACCCACGACCTCTTCGACCCGAACGAAGCGCGCTCCCAAGCTGCGCCACACCCCGATCACTCAGCGGGAACTTCTCGGGTACTCGTCCGCCGCTGAGAGGAAGTCTAGCGGATGTTCGCGCGTGCCCCGGAAGGGGGGTTGCCGAACAGGCCGGTGGACTTCAGCGAGCCGCCCTTCGAACGCGGGACCAGCGTCAACAGCGTCGCCTCCGGCGGGCAGGCGAAGCGCACCGGCGCGTACGGGGAGGTGCCGAGGCCCGCCGAGACGTGCAGGTGCATCCGGTCGCCCCACGTCGACGCGCCGCGCGCTCGCGCCCGGTCCAGCTCGCAGTTCGTCACGATCGGCCCGTAGCCCGGCACCCGCAGCTGGCCACCGTGGGTGTGCCCGGCGAGCACCAGGTCGTAGGCGTCGTCGGCGAACGCGTCGAGCACTCGCGGTTCCGGCGAGTGCGTCAGGCCCAGGCTCAGCTGCGACTCCTGCGGGGGCGTGCCCGCGATCTTGGAGTACTTGTCCCGCTTCAGGTGCGGATCGTCCAGACCGGCGATGTGGATCCGGATGCCGGAGATCTCGATGTCGTGCCAGCGGTGCGTCACGTCCACCCAGCCGCGTTCGGTCATGGCCGCCCGCAGGTCCCGCCACGGCAGCGGATCGCCGTGGATCCGCTTCGTCTTCGCCGACGGGAGCAGGTAGCGCGCCGGGTTCTTCGGCTTCGGACCGTAGTAGTCGTTGCTGCCGAACACGAACACGCCGGGCCGGTCCAGCAGCGAGCCCATCGCGCGCAGCGCGGCGGGAACCGCCTGCGGGTGGGCGAGGTTGTCACCGGTGTTGACCACCAGGTCGGGGGCGAGCTCGGCCAGCGCGGCGACCCAGCGCTGCTTGGACCGCTGGTTCGGCATCATGTGCAGGTCGGAGATGTGCAGGACGCGCAGCTCGGGAGCGCCTTCGGCGAGCACTGGGACGGTGGCGCGTCGTAGCGTCCAGTGCCTTCGTTCCACGCCTGCGGCGTAACCGAAGGTCGCGGCGCCCAGAGCACCGCCGGCGAGCATGATCCGACCCAGCTTGTTCACGCCTTCCAGCCTACGGCCGGTGGTGGGCCCGCGACGCTCGGGATGGGGCCCGCCGGGCGAGCGCGCGGGCCGCCGTCGCGCTCGGGGATCGGGTCTCGCGAGCCCTCCGCGACGAGCCCGCCGCCTGATCAGGCCGGGTCGGCGTGGCGCCAGTACGCCAGCGCGTACACCCGGCGACGATCCAGCACGAGCTCCCGCTGGCAGTGCTCGCGGATGTGGTGCACCGCCTCGGCTTCCGCGCCCACCCACACGTCCGGCCGCGGGCCGAGGTCGGCGGCTCGCACGGCGTCCGCCAGCACCGTGCTCCGCCCGGCGGGAACGCCGTCCCGGTGCAGCCAGGTCCACGTCACGTCCGCCCGGGTGCGGACCTCCTGGCGCTCCGCCTCGTCGGCGATCTCGGCGAACACCTGCACCCGAGCGCTCTCGTCCAGTTCGGCGACCATCGCCAGCATCGCGGGCAGCGCCGTCTCGTCCCCGGCGAGCACGAGCCGGTCCGCCGCCGGGTCCGCCTGATACGACGGGCTCGGCCCCACCGCGACGATCTGATCACCGGGCCGGACGGTGCTCGCCCAGGTGGATCCGGGGCCGTCGTGGTCGTGCACCACCAGGTCGATCGCGAGCCGCTGCCGCGCCGCGTCGAACCAGCGAACCGTGTAGGTGCGCTGCTTCGGCTGCTGCTCGCGCGGCAGCGCGAACACCTCCGCCCGGTCGCGGCCCAGCGGTGTCGGCTGGCCGGGTCGCGGCAGGCACAGCTTGATCCGCTGATCGCTGCCCGTGCTGTCGAAGTCGGCGAGCTCCTCCCCGCCGAGCACCACCCGCACCATGCGCGGGGTGACCCGCTCGACCTCGGAGACCCGGAGCAACCGGTACCGGGAGCGCACGCGCCGCGTGCTCACCTGCGTGTCCGTCACAACCGCCGAGTGTAGGCAGCGGGTCACGGCGGGAAGATGCCCGGCGGGATCGGGATGAACGGCTGATCCGGCTGCTGCTCACCCGGTGGCCGTCCCGGCTCGCCCGGAGGGGGCGGCTGCTGCGGGGGCGGCGGTGGCTTCGGGGCCGGCGACGGCGGCGGGACGTAGCCGGTGCTGACCGACAGCGTCACCGTCTCGCCGGGCAGGGCGAAACCGCGCGGGGTCTGGCTGGTCACCGAGCCCTTCCTGCGTTCGCTGTTGACCGACCGCTGCTCGACCTTGTACCCGGCCTTCTCCAGGGCGCGCTTGGCCCGATCGGCGCTGATGCCGACGACGTTGGGCACCTGGAACTCGTCGCCGCCGTTCTCGTACCGGTCGGTGACCTCCGGCAACGGGGCCGTGGGCAGGCCCTCGTGGATCGGTTTCATCGCGTCGAACCAGGTGCGCGCAGGCACCTTGCCGCCGTAGATGTTGCCGCCGTTGGCACCGCACAGCGTCGGTGGCGTGCTGTCGCAGATGCCCTGCGGGTTGTTCCCGTCGGAGAACGTCAGCACCGAACCGGCGAACTGCGGGGTGGCACCGATGAACCCGGCGGACTGGTGGGCTTCGGTGGTTCCCGTCTTGCCCGCCATCGGCCGGGACCAGCCCGCGTTGTTCGCGGCGCCGTAGGCGGTACCGCCCGCTTGGTCGTCCTGGCTCATGCCGACCGCCATCGCGTTCGCGAGGCCCTCGTCGACGGCCTGCTCGCAGGGGTCCTCGGTGATCGAAATCGGATTCCCGTTGCGGTCGACGATCTGGTCGACCGGCGTCGGCGGGCACCAGGTGCCGCCGCTCATCAGGGTCGCGGAGACGTTCGCGAGCTCCAGCGGGCTGGTCGGCCCGAAGCCGAGGGTGAACGCCCCGATCTTCTTCTCCTTGACGACGTCGCCCATCGACGGCCCGTTCGCTCCGTTCGGCGCGATCGGATCACCGCTGAAGTTCGAGTGCAGCAGCGTCTGCCGCATGCCCAGCCGGGTCGCCATGTCGACCGTCTGATCCAGGCCCACTCGTTCCTCCAGCGCGACGAACGCGGTGTTCGGCGAGGTGGCGAGGGCCTTCTGCAAGGTCCGCGGGCCGGGGGTGACCCCTTCGGCGTTGCCGACGGTGTAGGGCGCGGAACCGTTGCGGTACTCGGTCGAGGTGTAGTTGCCGGGAGCTTGGATGGTGTTCTTGATCCCCATCCCCTTCTCCAGGGCGGCGGCTGCCGTGAACACCTTGAACACGGATCCGGCACCGAACTTCGCCACGCCGCTGGGCAGCGCGTACGAGGTCTGGCCGCGTTTCGCGTCGTTGCCGAAGTCGCGGTTGGCGACCAGCGCACGCACCTCGTGCTTGTCCTTGCCGGGTTCGACGACCGCCATCACGTTCGCGATGCCCTTGGTGTCCTTGGGCACGTGCCTCTCGGCCGCGGCTTTCGCCGCGTTGGTCGCCTTCTGGTCCAGCGTGGTGCGGATCGTGTAGCCGCCGGTGCGCAGTTCCTGCTCGGCGAACCCGGCGTTCTGCAGGTAGTCGACGACGTACTTGCAGAAGAAGCCGTCGGCGGGACCGGCTCCGACGCAGTTGTTCGGCAGCGCGTTGACCGGCGAGACGATGCCGAGCGGCGCGGCGCGGGCGGCGTCCGCGGTGCGCCGGTCGATCCGGTGCTGCGCCTGCATCGTGTCGATGACGATGTTGCGCCGCAGGGTCGCCTCCTGCGGGTTCGTCTCCGGGTTGAGGGCGCTGGGGCTGTTGACGATGCCGGCCAGCAGCGCGGACTGCGGGACGTCGAGCTTGTCCGGGGTGGTGTTGAAGTAGGCCCGGGACGCGGCGGCGACGCCGTAGGTCTGGTTCCCGAACGGCACCACGTTCAGGTAGCGGGCGAGGATCTCCTCTTTGCCGAGCCGCTTCTCCAGCTGCAGCGCGATGCGGATCTCCCGCAGCTTGCGCGCCGGGGTCTGCTCGACGGCCTTGGCCTGCTTGATCGGGTCGTCGGCGGCCACCACGTGCACCTGGTAGTTCTTCACGTACTGCTGGGTGAGCGTCGAGCCGCCCTGCGCGATCTCACCGGACATCTGGTTGGTGATCGCGGCGCGGACGGTGCCCGCCCAGTCGACGCCTTCGTGGTCGAAGAACCGGCGGTCCTCGATCGCGATGATCGCGGCTTTCATCGAGTCGGAGATCTGATCCGGCGCCGCGGGCGTCCGGTTCTGATCGAATAGGTAGGCGATCGGCACGCCCGCCCGGTCGGTGACCGTGGTCACGAGGGGCGGGTCCTGCGTCATCAGCTCGGAGGAGATGTTGTTCACCGCGTCACCAGCGCGGTTGGACACCACCCCTAGGGCTCCCGCGGCCGGGAAGAGCATCCCGGCGACGAGAACTCCTGCGAGCACACACAGGCCGAAGAGCTTCAGCAAGCTGTCCCGGACACGCACGACGGCAAGACTAAGTGGTTTTACTGACATCAACACGCCGTCTTTGGTGGGTTCCGCCCGATGTGATGAGGGTCAAAGATAACGGAGCGACAACCCTTGGTTGGTTATGGAACCGGGGGGCTCTAAAGTTCGTCCACGTCCAGCGACAGCATCGTTGCGGCGCGACACGCGTCGTGGCATCCGGTGCCGGGGGGCTCCGGACGAAATTCGGTCGCCGACGATCCAGTGAGGAGCTGGGGGAGCCTTATGTTCGAGCAGGGGGACTGGCGGGTTCAGGCAGCATGCCGGGATGAAAATCCGGACCAGTTGTTCGTCAGGGGAGCTGAGCAGCGCAAAGCGCGAATGATCTGCTTCGGCTGCCCGGTGCGGACGGAGTGCCTCGGAGAGGCGCTCGACAACAAGATCGAGTTCGGTGTCTGGGGTGGAATGACCGAGCGGGAGCGGCGTGCGTTGTTGCGTCGCCGCCCGGAAGTCCGCAACTGGCGTGAGCTTCTGGAAGCCGCGCGAGACGACTACGCGGACATCGACGAGTACCAGGTGGGCTGATTCGCCCGTCGTGAGCACGGGCCGGGCGGCTCGATTCTTCGAGCCGCCCGGAATCCCGGTTCACTCGTTCAGCGGGCCGGTTTTCGGTGGATTGTGATCACCGAGCTGCGGATTCTTGCTGGTTAGAATTTTTGGATTATTCCACTGCGAGTCGGCGGCCGATCTCTCGCAAGCCGTCGAGATCATGCACATCTGCGGGAAGTGCGGGCACGCCCACCAACGACACCTCCGGGTGCGCCCGGGTGAACCGGGCGAGCATCCGGCGTTCCCGGTCGGCGACCGCGACGCGGTCCGCGTGCACCCGCAGCACGGCCGCGGCCAGCGGCGAGTTCCCCGCGGCGTCGAGCTCTTCGGCTGCCGACAGCGCCCTGCTGCCGGTCAGCTCGGCGAACACCGGGTGCGTCCGGTTCGCGACCAGCCCTGCCAGCGGCATGCCCTCCGCGGTGAGCCGCTCCACGAAGAACGAGGCCTCCCGCAACGCGTCCGGCTCCGGCGCGGCGATCACCACGAACGACGTGCCCGGCGAGCGCAGCAGCCGGTAGGTGTGGTCGGCGCGTTCCCGGAACCCGCCGAACGTCGAGTCGAAGGCCTGCACGAACGCCGAGGCGTCGGACAGCAACTGGCCGCCGATGACGGTGGACACGGCCTTGGAGAACATCCCGAACCCGGCGCCGACGATCTTGCGGAGCCCCTTGCCGCCCGCCTTGGCGGGGGAGGACAGCAGCTTGATCAGCCGGCCGTCGAGCACCGTGGACAGCCGCTGCGGCGCGTCCAGGAAGTCCAGCGCGGACCGGCTCGGCGGGGTGTCCACGATGATCAGGTCCCACTCCCCGGAGGCGGCGAGCTGGCCCAGCTTCTCCATCGCCATGTACTCCTGCGTGCCGGAGAACGACGTGGAAATCGTCTGGTAGAAGGGGTTCTCCAAGATCTGCTGGGCCCGCTCCTCCCCGGCGTGCGCGAGCACCATGTCGTCGAAGGTGCGCCGCATGTCCAGCATCATCGCGTTGAGATCACCGGCGGGCTCGAAGTCGTCGAGGACCACTTGGCGCGGCTGGTTGCCGAGTTCCCGCATGCCGAGCGCCTGCGCGAGCCGGCGCGCCGGGTCGATGGTGAGCACGACGGTCTTGCGACCGCGTTCGGCGGCGCGCACCGAGAGCGCGGCGGCCGTGGTGGTCTTGCCGACGCCGCCGGATCCGCAGCACACCACGATCCGGTTCTCCGGGTCGTCGAGCAGCGCGTCGACGTCGAGTGCGGCGGGGGCGGTCATCGTGGTCTCCCGACGCCGTGTTCGGTGAGGATCTCGGCCAGCTCGTAGAGCTCGGCCACGTCGATCCCGGCGGTCAGATCGGGCAGCGCGATGTTCGGCAGGTCGGTGGCGGCGAGCCGTTCCTCGGCCTCCCGCTCGGCCTGGGCGCGCACCGCGTGCTCCACCGTCTCGTCGGTGAGCCCGCTCAGCAGGTCGTCGTCGACCTGCACGCCTGCCGCTTCCAGGCCGGAGCGCAACCGGTCCGCGTCGACCCGGCCCGCCGCTGCCGCCGCCACCGAGCGGGAGGGCAGGTGGCCGGGGCGCACCCGGTTCAGCAGCACCGCGCCGGGCCGCAGATCGGCGGCGTCGAGTTCGGCGACGGCCTCCAAGGTCTCCCGCACCGGCAGGTCTTCGAGCAGCGACACGAGGTGCACCACGGTGTCGGCGGAGTGCAGCAGCCGCACCACGCCTTCGCTCTGCCCGCGGATCGGGCCGACCTTCGCCAGGTCGGCCATGGCGCGGGTGACGTCGAGGAACTTCACGACCCGCCCGGTCGGCGGCGCGTCCAGCACGACCGCGTCGTAGACGTGGCGGCCGTGTTCGTCGGTGCGCCCGACGCACTCCTTGACCTTGCCAGTGAACAGCACGTCCCGGAGTCCGGGTGCCAGGGTGGTGGCGAACTCGATCGCGCCCATCCGCTTGAGCGTGCGGCCGGCGAAGCCGAGGTTGTAGAACATCGACAGGTATTCCAGCAGCGCCGGTTCGGCGTCGATGGCCAGTGCCCGCAGCTCACCCCCGCCGGGCGCCGCGGCGATCGTCTCCTCGGAGTACGGCAGCGGCGCGGTGTCGAACAGCTGCGCAATGCCTTGGCGGCCTTCGACCTCGACCAGCAGCACCCGCCGGCCTCCGGTCGCCAGCGCCAGCGCCAGCGCCGCGGCGACCGTGGTCTTGCCGGTGCCGCCCTTGCCGCTGACGATGTGCAGCCGAGCGTCGTCGAGTTCGGCGTCCCATCCGGTCACACGATCAGCGTAGGCGGGATTCCGGGGTGCTGTCTCCCGCACGTAGCAGCCATCTCCTCGTTCCGCCTCGTCATTTCTGCGTAGGCGCGCATGCGCAGTACTCAGGCGCGGGGCGGTCCGGTCGGCTCCGGACTGAGTAGTTCTGCGCGCACGCCGACGGCTCGCCGCGGTGCTCCGGGAGTGGGACGACCGGCGCGGCCGGTCATGACGCGGTCGTCGCGCGGACGGCTCGGCGGCGGTCAGTCGACGACGAAGCGGACCGACATGATCAGCGCGGTGCCCACGAGCAGCGCCCACACCGCGGTCGCCGGGAGCACGGTGGCGACCAGTGCCACGCTCGCGGCCAGCAGCAGCACGCCGCGGATGCCGGTGCGCAGCCGCCGGGTTCGGCGCCGCACCCGATCTCCGCGGATCTTGCCGACCGAGTCCATGATCAGCAGGGTGCCGATGACGAGCGTCAGCGCGATCGCCACGATCCGCCAGGTCTCCATGGGACGGAAGCTAGCCCGATCCGGCGATCGGCAAGGCGCGAACGTGTGAATCCTCGGTCGCGTTTCGGTCGTGTCCGGGCGTCCCCGGCCCCGAGCGCGGCGGTGCGGGCCAGCGGCGCGTCGCGGGCGGGGCGTCTCTACGCTGGCGGGCATGACCAAATGGGAGTACGCGACCGTGCCGCTGTTGACCCACGCGACCAAGCAGATCCTGGACCAGTGGGGTGAGGACGGGTGGGAACTCGTCTCCGTCCTGCCGGGGCCGACCGGTGAGCAGCACGTCGCTTACCTGAAGCGCTCGAAGGAGTCCTGACCGTGGGCGCCTGGAAGCAGCGGCTGGCCGAGCTGGGCATCGAGCTGCCGGAGGTGGCGACCCCGGTCGCGGCCTACGTGCCCGCGGTGCGCAGCGGATCGCAGGTGTTCACCTCCGGCCAGCTCCCGTTCGTCGGCGGCAGGCTCGCAGCGACGGGCAAGGTCGGCGCGGAGGTCGACGCGGACGAGGCGAAGGAGCACGCCCGCACGTGCGCGCTCAACGCGCTCGCGGCGGTGGACGCGCTGGTCGGGCTGGACGCGATCGTGCGGATCGTGAAGGTCGTCGGCTTCGTGTCCTCCGCGGAGGGCTTCACCGGACAGCCCGGCGTGATCAACGGTGCTTCGGAGGTGCTCGGGGAGATCTTCGGCGACGCGGGCATCCACGCCCGTTCCGCCGTCGGCGTCGCCGGGCTGCCCGTCGGGGCACCGGTCGAGGTGGAGATGATCGTCGAGGTCGCGTGATCGATCGTCTGCGAACCGGTTCCGGTGCGCGGACGATCGTCGTCCGGGGGTCCACAGCGGACTCCCGGCGTCGGCCGAGGAGCCGCGGTGCGTTGGCGCCGCGGCTCTTCCTCGTTCGAGCGTCGCCCGGCCGGACCGATTGATCCGGATCTCGACTGGGGGTTGCACGAGTTTCTTGCCAGGTACGCCCCGAGCCCGCTCTACCAACCAGTACGCTTCGGTCGCCGCTACTTCGAGTGATCACGCGTGGGTCACCCGAATGGCGGTATCAAGACCGGCGAGTGATCGATCGGGCTTGCTCTTCCGCTCCGCGGAGGGAGAGGGTTTGCCCTGATCGAGTGCTCGCGGCGTGAGGGGTGCGAGTGTCGCTCGCACCGGGTGACGAGCGAACGAAGCTGGGAGGGGGCGACGTGGCGGTACGCGAAACGGACCTCTTGTGCCACGAGTTGCTGCTTCGACTTGCCGGGCGGCTGCCGGATCGGCATCTCTGGCGCTATCGGGACTGGCTGGCGGGTGGCGCCGCCGATGTTCTCGCGCGCTCGCTGCCCGCGACGCTGGTGCGAGAGCGCGTCGCGCTGTCCGACGCGGACCACCGCAGGCTCGCCGAGGCGCTGCTGCCGCTGGGGGCCGACCCGTCCGTGGTGCACGCGGTGCTGCCGGGAGCCGACCCGGACCGGTACACCTTCCGCGCGGAGTCCCACGTGGACGACAAGGGCGACCCGGCGGTGCTGGTGCTCGGGGCGACGCTGCGCGGCAGGCAGGGCGTGCGCGAGACCCGCAGTTCCTGGCGCCACCTGCCGGGCACGCGGCCGAAGCGGATCATCCTGGTGACGGGCTCCGCGGATCCCGTCGAGCTCACCAGTGAACTGCAACGCATCCTGCGCGCGCTCGGGGACACCGAGCCGTGCGTCGAGGTGCTGCCACCCGAGGTGGAACCGACCGCCTACCACCGCGCCGCGCTCGCCGAGTCGGCGCTGGTGTGCTTGGGCGCCGACGAACTCGTGGGACATCGTGGCTGACGGTGCCGGTGCAGGCATCGTAGAAGGAGGCATTCGTGGTGGACGTCGCTGAGGGTGCGGGGCCGGTGGAACGCCTGCACAACCTCCTGCTGGCCCTGACCGGCCGGGTGGACGACGACGCCGTCAATTCGGTTCGCGAGATGCTCGGCATCGGTCAGCTCGACTCGGCCGCCGAGTTCCTGATCGGCTGCTTGCTGGCCGGCCGGATCCCGGTGACCTCGACGGAGCAGTACCACCTGCGCCGGGCGCTGGACGAATCCGGTTCGCCGCACGCGCCCGCCGACCGGTTGCACGTCGTGGAAACGGTGCAGGACGAAGGGCACCGGTTCAGCGAGAACCACGAGGCGGACCGGTCGGATCACGAGCTGGTGGACGCGATCGCGCCGATCGCGGGACGCCTGCACGGGGTGCGGGCGCTGTGGTGCACCTGGCGGACGACTCCGGCGGGCGTGACCTACGGCGCGGTGCCGCGACGGGTGCTGCTGGCCGAGGTCGGCGCCGATGGTTCGGTCACCGCCGCCGGCTACCAGCTGCTGGAGGCGTTGCGGCGGGCCGGCGTGGGCTGCTCGGTGGACGTGTTCAGCAGCGGGATGGATCTGCCGCCGTACCACCGCAACGCGCTGGCCACGGCTCGCCGGGTGCACCTGGACCTGGTCGCGCAGGTGGCGATCCCGAACGGTTCCTCGAACCACGCGCGGGCACCGCGGGCCACCGCGGGGAGCAAGCCCGGAGGCGGCGACGTTCCGAGTGAGCCAGTCGCGGGGCCGGGAAGACGCGTCGAGGCCCCGGTTCCTGACAGCGTCTCCCTCGACTCGGCACGCCCGGAACGCGCTCGCCCCGAGCCGGTTCGTCCGGAACCGCCTCGGGCCGAGCACCGCCCCGAGCATCGCGAAGCCAAGGCTCGTCCCGAGCCCGCCCGCCCCGCGCCCCGCCCGGAGCCGGCACCCGAGCAGCTCAGCCCGGAGCCGGTGCGGGAGACCGCGGTCGCCGAAGCGCCCGAGCAGGGCGCCGAGCCGACGCTGCGGCAACGCCCGGTGAACCAGGAGGACCTGCAGGCGCCGGACGCCGAGCAGGCGAAGTCGGGGGAGCAGGCGCAGCAGCAGGGCGGCGGGAAGAACACCCGCGTCCCCGCTGCGGTCGACGCGAAGCTCACCGACCGGGAGCGCAACCTGCTGCGCAAGCTGCACGAGGAGCTGGCACAACGGGAGCAGGACCGCGGTGGCTCGGGCGAGCAGCAGCAGGCGCAGCCGGTGGCCAACGGAGCGGGCGGCGCGCAGGTCCAAGGCCAGGACGCCTGGAACACGACCATGCCCGGCGGCTCGGCCACCGGAGGCTTCCCGCCGATAGACGCCAAACCCAGGTGATCCCGTCCTGTCAGCGGCGAAGCCGCTGAGCAGCGACCACCCGAGCAAGGCGAACACCAGCGGGTTCTCAGCGTTCTTCTCGCGAGGACAGCACTTCTGCGCGTGGCCGAGCCGCTCGGAGAAGTGATCCCGCAGCGAGGAGAACGCTGAGGTTCCGCCACCCGGCCACGAGAGCGGGCCGGGAACGTCAGCTCGCAGCCCGCTGGACGCCGTCCAGGACTCGTTGCAGGTGCAGCCCGCGCCGGACGTCGCAGGGGTGGGCGGTGCGGCCGGAGCGGATCATCGCGAGGAACTCGTCGAGCAGCTGCGCGTAGCACTCGTGCGCGGCGGTGCGCCTGCCGGTGAGCTGGGACTTCCCGTTCGCGCCGTACAGCGTGAACTCGATCAGCGCCGGTTGCACCGGTACGCGCAGCGACAAGGTGAGCGTGCTGCTGGCGCCGCTGGCGTGCTCGAAGGCCATCTGCCAGGTGTCCGACTTGTCCCGCCGGGCGTGGTGCACCCGGTTGATCCGGCCGAGTGCCGCGTCGAGCAGGTCCAGCGCGTGCGGGCCCGCGTCCAGCAGCGTCCCGGTGCGTTCCTGCCGCCACGGCGTCGCCGCGTAGTCCCCGGCGAGCAGCCCGCCCGCGAGCCACTGCGCGGTGCCGCCGGTCCAGCCGCCGAGGTGTCCCAGCCCGGTGAGCCAGTCCCGGACTTCGGGCGCGAACCGGCGGGTCAGCATCAGCAGGGCCGCCACGCCGCTCTGGCGCACTGCGGTGGCCACGGCCTCCGCGGCGGGCACGTCACCGGCCAGCGGCTTCTCCAGGATCAGGTGCTTGCCTTCGCGGGCCGCTCGGACCGCCAGCTCGCCTTGCACGGCCGGTGGCGCGGCGAACGCGACGGCGTCCACGGCGGACAGCAGCGAGTCGTAGCCGTCGGCGACGTCCGCGTCGTACTGGTAGGCGAGCGCTTTCGCGGAGTCGGGGCGCCGCGACCACACGGCGGCCAGCCGCATTCCGGGGTGCGCGTGCAAGCCGGGTGCGTGGACGCGCCTAGCCCACGGCCCCGCTCCGACGATCCCGACCCGAAGTGCTTCGCTCATGCGGTCATCGTCCCCGTGTCCCGATCAACGCGCAGACCGTGGGGGCCGCGATGTGGGCGGGTGACAGGGGAAACGGTGCACCGCGAGCCATTTGTTGATCTTGGTCACAGGGGTGTTCGCGAATGTTCTTCGGTTTAAGGTGACCGGCATGGTGCGACTGCCGGAGGACCTCACGCTGCCCGACGAGTTCGTTCCTCCCGAGCGGCCCGAGCGCCCGGCGACCCCGAAGGACGCCGCGACGGTCGTGCTGCTGCGCGACTCCGCGCACGGGCCGGAGGTGTTCCTGCAGCGCCGGGTCCAGAACATGCCGTTCGCCGGTGGCATGACGGTCTTCCCCGGCGGCGGCGTGGACCCCCGCGACGCGGACGCTTCGGTGGCCTGGAGCGGCCCGCCGCCGCAGTGGTGGGCGCGGCGCTTCGAATGCTCCGAGGAGACCGCCCGCGCCCTGGTGTGCGCGGCGGTCCGCGAGACGTTCGAGGAATCGGGTGTCCTGCTGGCCGGACCCGACGCAGACTCCGTCGTCGCCGACACCCGCCCGTACGCGGACGCGCGGCCGAGGCTGGTCTCCAAGGAGCTGTCGCTGGCCGGGTTCCTCGCCGACTCGGGCCTGGTGCTGCGCGCCGACCTGCTGCGGCCCTGGTCGAACTGGGTGACTCCGGAAGCCGAACCGCGCCGGTACGACACGCGGTTCTTCCTGGCCGCGATGCCCGCCGGACAGCGCGCCGACGCCGTCACCACGGAGGCCGTGGACGCGTACTGGCGCACTCCCGGGGACGCTCTGGGGGACTGGCGGCAGCAGCGCTGCGGCCTGCTGCCGCCGACCTGGGTGACCTTGTCGGAGGTCGGCGCCTGCGGCAGCGTCGACGCCGCGCTGGAACTGGAGCGCCCGCTGGGCAAGGTGCTGCCGCAACTGGTGCACCGCGACGGGGCGTGGCGCGTGGTGCTGCCGGGCGATCCCGGGTACCGCGCCGACCCGGACGAGGAGTGAGACCCGTGACCCACCCCGCTTACGGCGAGCTGCGGCCGGTGACGCCGTTCGCCTCGGTGCTGCTCGCCGCCAACCCGGGCCCGATGACGCTGGACGGCACCAACACCTGGCTGATCGGCACGGGAGACGACCGCGCCGTGCTCGACCCCGGCCCCGACGACGGTGCGCACCTGGAGCGGATCGTCGAGCACGGCCCGGTGTCGCTGATCCTGCTCAGCCACCACCACTTCGACCACGCCGAGGGCGTGGCGGAGCTGGCGGCCCGCACCGGAGCCCCCGTGCGGGCGCTGGACCCGCAGCTGTGCGCCGAGGCGGAACCGCTCACCGACGGCGAGGTCGTCGACGCTGCGGGAGTGCCGCTCACCGTGCTCGCCACCCCCGGTCACACCAGGGATTCGGTGTGCTTCCGCGCCGAGCACGAGGGTGCGTCGGCGGTGTTCACCGGCGACAGCATCCTGGGCCGGGGCACCACGGTCGTCGCCCACCCGGACGGGCACCTGGGGTCGTACCTGGCAACGCTGCGCGCCTTGGCGGCGTTGCCCGCGGGCGTTCCGGCGTTGCCGGGGCACGGCCCGGAACTGCCGGACGTCGCGGCGGCGGCGACCGGCTACCTGGCGCACCGGGAGCAGCGGCTCGGCCAGATCCGCGAGGTGGTGCGGAACAACGGCCCGCGCGTCACCGCCCGGGAGGTCGTGGAGATCGTCTACGCCGACGTGGACCCCGCGGTGTGGCCCGCCGCGGAGTGGAGCGTCGAAGCCCAGCTCACCTACCTCGCGGAACTGGGCGAACGCTGACCGCCCGTTGTTGCTCGTGTGCCGCGTGGCGGTGCGGGTGGCGGAACCTCAGCGCCTGTCCGTGCACTTGTCTTGTCCTGTGTCTTGTCAGCCGGAGCCGCTGACGTTCCGCTGAGCGAGCAACCACGCAGACCAAGTGCGCGGACAGGCTTTCAGCGGCCTCCCGCAGCGGGATCGGTTCTCCCCTGCACGGCGAAATCGCCGTCCTCATGAGGAGGCCGCTGAGAACCCGCTGCGGTGCCGGCGCTTCGGGGGTTCCCGCTCCGCGGCTCCGCCGCTGGCAAGACAACGACCAACGAGCCCGGCAGGCTCCGAGGCGCCCTGGGCGGCGGGGCGTCACGTCACACCAGCGCGGCCTCGCGCGCGGGGAGCAGCGTGCCGCGCCGCAGCCACAGGCCGCCGGCCAGCAGTGCGCCGACCACTCCGGCGACGACGAACGCCGTCGGGGGTCCGGACGTCTCGACGAGCCTGCCGCTGACCGACTGGCCGACCGCCGAGCCCAGCGTCACCGCCGTCACCACCCAGCCGAACGCCTCCGTCTCGGTCCCCGCGGGCGCGGCGAGGTCCAGCGCGACCGAATGCGCCGTCGACTGCGGCGTGATCAGGCATCCGGCCAGCAGCAGCGCGAAGCACAGCCCCCACAGCGACTCCGGCACCGCCAGCAGGGCGACGAGCGCGGCGAAGCCCAGCAGCAGCGCGGGCAACCGCAGGTGCATCGGCCGCGGCCAGGGCCGCATCCCGTACAGCACGCCGAACACCACGGACGTCACCGACAGCGCGCTCAGCAGCAGGCCGCCCGCGTTCGGCGCCCCGGCCTGCACCGCGGAGGCGGGCACGCCGACCTCGACGAAGCCGATGAGGACGCCGAAGCCGAGCGCGGCCAGCGCCACCGTCCGCATCCCCGGCGCCCGGAACGCGCCGAGCATCCCGCCGCGCGGCCCGGTGTGCTGCGGGCGGAGCCTGCGGGCCGCTGGCGTCGCCGCGAAGCCGAGGCTGCCGATGATCATGCAGGCGGAGCCCGCGACGACGCCGGTTCCGGGCCACGGCAGGGCGACCAGCAGCCCGGCCAGGCCGGGGCCCAGGATGAAGAACACCTCCATGCTGATCGCCTCGTACGAGTAGGCGGCGTCCCGGACCGGCCCGGCGGGCAGGAGCTGCGACCACAGCGCCCGGGAGGCCGGGGCGACCGTCGGCTGGCTGAGGCCCAGGGCGAACCCGAGCACCGTCAGCACCGCGACCGGTGCGCCCGCCTCGATGGCGGTGATCTCGGCGGCGGTGAGCAGGGCGAGCGCCGCGGACATCACCAGCATTGGGCGGCTCGGCCCGATCCGGTCGATCACCCGGCTCTGCACCACCGAGCCGCACGCGACGCCGACCAGTTCGCCCGCCGAGACGAGCCCGGCGATGGCGAAGCTGCCGGTCTCCTTCTGCACGTAGAGCATCAGGGCCAGCCCGATCATGGCGATCGGCAGCCGCCCCAGCAGGGAGGTCAGGACGGGAGCGGTGGCTCCTGGTGTGCGCAGCGCAGCTCGGTAGTCGGCCAGCGTGATCGAATGGGACACGCGTACCAGTATCCGCGTAGTGGTACGCAAGTACCAAGTCAATTGATGGTGTTCTCCGTCGCCACCGGCGGTGGCCGGGCGCCCGGCCGGGACCAGGGCCGCTGACATGCGAAAGGACTGGGGCGTCGCCCCCGACGCGACGCTCCAGTCCTTTCGCTTGCGCGGCCCGTCCCCCGACCAACCACGCCTTCCTGCCCTCCGATCGTCGGCCCCGAACCCGGTACCGGAGGTGGTCCGTGCTGTTGTGCGACTTCGCCGCCCTCCCCGATGGGGAGGTCCCGCGAGGGGGCGACGCCGCTGGAATGCGAGTCCTTCTCTAGGTAAGACGTTGCGACCTCAGGTCCGGTTGCACGAGCCGGTGAATTCTTTCCCGATCGCCGTCGTTCCTCGTGACACCAGTGTGCCCCCGGACCACACCGCAGAAACCGGGTACAACGTCCCCTACATGAGTGGTCACCCGGCGTGTCCGTCGTCGGCCGCTTGCTTCCGCGGCTCCGCGGCTGCCGCCGAGCGGGCTCGGGGAAGGCCGCAGGGCCGCCGTGCGGCGCTGCGCCGTCCGCTGCGGGGCGTTCATCGGCCGCATGGGAACGCGGGCGCCCACGGCGTGCGCGAGGAGCGCGGAGGGCGTCCGGCGGGGAGGCGCGGACCGCATGCGGGCATGCGAAAACGCGCGCCGGCTGATGGGTCCGAACTCAGGCGGACCCATCAGGCGACGCGCGTTACGACGAACCGGTCGGTGGACCGGCCGACGCGCGAGCCGTGGGGGCTCAGCGTGCGCGGCGGGCCAACCGCTCCGGGTCGAGGATCAGCACGCTCTTGCCTTCCAGGCGCAGCCAGCCGCGGTGCGCGAAGTCGGCCAACGCCTTGTTCACGGTCTCCCGCGAGGCGCCGACGTACTGCGCGATCTCTTCCTGCGTGAGGTCGTGGGTGACCCGCAGCAGGCCCGCTTCCTGGCTGCCGAAGCGCTGCGCGAGCTGCAGCAGCGCCTTGGCGACGCGACCGGGCACGTCGGTGAAGATCAGGTCGGCGAGCATGCCGTTGGTCCGGCGCAGCCTGCGCGCGACGACCCGCAGCAGCTGCTCGGCGATCTCCGGCCGGGTGCCGATCCACTGCCGCAGCGCGCTGCGGTCCATGGTCAGCGCGCGCACCTCGGTCACGGTGGTGGCCGTCGACGTGCGCGGGCCCGGATCGAAGATGGACAGCTCGCCGAACATGTCCGACGGGCCCATGATCGCCAGCAGGTTCTCGCGGCCGTCCGGAGACTTGCGCCCGAGCTTGACCTTGCCGTTCTGGATGATGTAGAGCCGGTCGCCCGGCTCGCCTTCGGCGAAGATCACGTGTCCACGCGGGAACTCAGACGGTTCCAGCGATTGGGTCAGCGCCTCCGCTGCGGCCGGTTCCACGCCCTGGAAGATTCCGGCGCGGGAAAGGGTCTCGTCCACCTCGTCCCTCCATGTTGAGACGCGGCGGCTCGTTCGATGCGGCACCCGCGTGCGCGGGCACCGGACTGTGCCGCCGATCACTACCAGTTGAGTTTAAGACTGGTCGCGGGAACGGCGAGTTCGCAGCTTGCCGGCGCGTCCCACCCTGCGTAGCTGGAACAGCTCCAGCGCACGTCCAATTCCCTGCCGGAACAGCGCCCGGACCTCGTCCGGCCGGGCGTTCTCCAGCAGCTCTTCAACCTCGTTCTCTTGCACCGCGACGTGCCGCAAGCGTGCCTCCACGCGCTCCATGAAGAGCGTGAAGAACATGATCACTAGCGGAACGACGATAACGAACCAGGCAGTCATGATGCTTGAATCCTCGCTCATGCCTTCGAGACGGACGCAACCGGGGGTGGGTTGCCCGTCGATGGGGTCGGGTTCGGGTGTCGCCGTGGTCCGTACTCTGGTGGAGTGCCGGAGCCAGCCCACGACAGTTCTCAGCCTGGTCGATCATCCTCACATCAGCCTTCGGCGGGCCGGTCGGCGCCCACCCGAACCACGGTCGCCGGGAAGGTGAACACCGGCTCTTCGCGTGCCCGACCAGCGGAAACAACCGGTGGGGCGGCGGCGAGCCGCTCCTCGGCACCCGGCCGGGCGAAGCCCGCGGCCCGTCGTGCCGCGTCCCGCGCGGAGACGCGGACCGGGTTGGTCCGGCGGGCGCGGCGCATGGTCCGCACCCTCGCCGAAGCCTATCCGGACGCGCACTGCGAGCTCGACTTCGGTGACCCGCTGCAACTGGCGGTGGCGACCATCCTGTCCGCGCAGTGCACGGACAAGCGGGTCAACCAGGTCACCCCCGCCTTGTTCGCGCGCTACCCGGAGGCCGCCGACTACGCGGGCGCCGACCGGACCGAGCTGGAGGAGATGATCCGCTCCACCGGCTTCTACCGGAACAAGGCGAACTCCCTGATGGGCCTGGGCGCCGCGCTCGTGGACGAGCACGGCGGGCAGGTGCCGCCGCGGCTGGCGGACCTGGTGAAGCTGCCGGGCATCGGCCGCAAGACCGCCAACGTGATCCTCGGCAACGCCTTCGACGTCCCCGGCATCACCGTGGACACGCACTTCGGTCGGCTGGTGCGCCGCTGGGGCTGGACGGCGGAGGAGGACCCGGTCAAGGTCGAGCACGCGATCGGCGAGCTGATCCCCCGCAAGGAGTGGACGATGCTCTCGCACTACGTGATCTTCCACGGGCGCCGCGTGTGCCACGCGCGCAAGCCCGCGTGCGGCGCGTGCCTGCTGGCGAAGGACTGCCCGGCGTTCGGCGCGGGCCCCGAGGAGCCGCGGGCGGCGGCGAAGCTGGTCCGCGGCCCGGAGGCGCCGCGGCTGCTGGAGCTGGCCGGGGTCGCCGACGAGCTGGACGAGAAGACCGTCGAGCAGGCCGCGGCGAAGGAGCCGGACGCGTGAGCCGGTGGCGGGGTCTGCGCGAGTTCCGCCGCGAGATCCAGTGGACGGTCGTCGTGCTGGTGCTGGCGGGGCTGGCCGTGATCGCGCTGTGGCCGGGCGGTTCCGGCGACGGTGGTGGACCGGCGGGGAGCCCTCCCGGCTCGGAGCAACGCGCGGCGCCCCCGGTCGACCCGGCGCTGCGCGGCGGGCTCGAGCCCTGCCCGGCGCCGCAGCCCGGCGGACCCGCGGAGCTGGCCGGGGCGACCGGCACCTGCCTGGCCGACGGCCGCCCGGTGGACGTCGGCGCCGCCCTCGCGGGACGGCCCGCGCTGGTCAACGTGTGGGCGACCTGGTGCGGCCCGTGCCGCACCGAGCTGCCCGCGCTGCAGGCCTACTCCGAGCGCCCCGGCTCGATCCCGGTGCTGGGAGTGCAGGTGCAGAGCGACGAGGCTGGCGGCCTGGAACTGCTGCGCGACCTCGGCGTGCGGTTCCCCGCCGTGCACGACGCGGACGGGGCGGTGCGGTCGGCGCTGCGGGTGCCGAACGTGCTGCCCGCGAGCTTCGTGATCACCGCGGGCGGTGAGGTCCGGCGGATCGATCCGCCGGAGGTGTTCGAGTCCGCGGACGCGGTCGACGCCGCCGTCCGCCGCACCTTGGGAGGCCGGTCGTGACGGACCGCGTGGTCGACGGAGCGGACGCGCCGGAGTGGCTGCGCCCGCTGGTCCAGCGCAGCGTCGACATCGACCAGGGGCATTTCGGCTGGCCGCGCCTGCGGCCCCCGCGCAGCGCCCGCCCGGCGGCGGTCCTGATCTTGTTCGGGGAGCACGAGGACGGCCCGGACGTCCTGCTGCTGCGCCGCGCGGACGGGCTCAGCTCGCACCCCGGCCAGGTCGCGTTCCCCGGCGGCTCGATCGACGACACCGATGCCGGCCCGGTCGATGCGGCCCTGCGCGAGGCGCAGGAGGAGGTCGGCGTGCTGCCCGCGGGCATCCGGCCGCTGGCGACGCTGCCGGAGCTGCACGTGCCGCACAGCGGTTTCCGGGTGACACCGGTGCTCGCGCATTGGCGGGAACCGTCTCCGGTGGCCCCGGTCGATCTCGGGGAGACTCGGGCGGTGGCGCGGGTGCCGTTGTCGTGGCTGGCGGATCCGGTGAACCGGGTCCTGGTGGGGCTGCGGGACGGGCGGCGGGGACCCGCCTTCCTCGTGCCGGGGATGCTGGTCTGGGGGTTCACCGGCGCGTTGCTGTCCGGCGTGCTCGACCTCGGGGGTTGGTCCGAGAGCTGGGAGGGTGCCGAGATGCTGGAGTTGGACGAGGCGTGGCGGGCCGCGGAAGAGGCTGCCGACGTCGGCTTCGACCGGTGATGGTGAGCTGATCGGGTCGTGCCGGTAGGGGGCGGGACGCGGAGGAAGGGTGTTCGGTGAACTGGGTCGATCTGCTGGTGGTGGCGCTGGCGTTGCTGGCCGCCGTGTCCGGCGCGCGCAACGGCCTGGTCACCGCGTTGTTCTCGTTCCTCGGGGTGTTCGTCGGCGCGATCGTGGGGCTGCGGGTGGCGCCGTTGCTGCTGGAGCGCTTGGACAGCCAACCGGCCCGGATCGGTTTCGGCGTGGGCATCGTCGTGCTGCTGGTGGCGTTCGGCGAGACCTTCGGCATGTGGGCGGGCCGGGAGCTGCGGGACCGCATCACCTCGCCGAAGTTGACCGGCGTGGACAACGTGCTGGGCGCGGTGCTGCAGTGCGTGGCGGTGTTCGTGGTCGCCTGGCTGGTGGCGCTGCCGTTCACCTCGGCCACGGCGATGCCGGGGCTGGCGTCGGCGATCACCCGGTCGCAGGTGCTCAGCCAGGTGGACTCGGTCATGCCGCCGGCGGTGAAATCGTTGCCGGACGAGTTGCGCCGGATGCTCGGCGTGAGCGGGTTCCCGGACGCGTTGGAGCCGTTCTCGCAGACGCCCGTGGCCGCGATCGACCCGCCGGACCAGGCGCTGGCCGACAGCGACGTGGTGCGCAACGCGCAGACCAGCGTGGTGAAGGTGCGGGGCCGCGCGGCCTCGTGCGCGCGGGCGCTGGAGGGCACCGGGTTCGTCGTGGCCCCGAACCGGGTGATGACGAACGCCCACGTGGTGGCCGGGACGGATCGGGTGGCGATCGAGGTGGGCCGCGGTGAGTTCGCCGCGGACGTGGTGATGTTCGATCCGGCGACCGACCTCGCGGTGCTGGCGGTGCCGGACCTGGACGCGGACGCGATGCCGCTGGACCAGGCGGAGGTACCGCCCGGCGCCAGCGTGATCGCGCTGGGCTACCCGCTGGACGGCCCGTACACGGCGTCCGCGGGCCGGTTGCGCCAGCGCATCAACCTGCGCGGTCCGGACATCTACGACGCGAACACCGTGGTGCGGGACGTGTACACGGTGCGCGGCAAGGTGCAGAGCGGGAACTCGGGCGGTCCGCTGATCGACCCGCAGGGCGATGTGGTGGGCGTCGTGTTCGGCGCCGCGGTGGACGACCCGGAGACGGGTTTCGCGCTGACCGCGGACGAGGTGTTCGACGAGGTCGCGGAGGCCTCGTCGTTGACGACGCCGGTCCCCACCGGCGAGTGCACCGGCTGACCCGTCCGGCCGGTCGCTCCGGGCGGAACTCCGCGCCGTGGACGCGCGAAAGGCCAGGGACCCGGTTCGCACCGGGTGCACCTGGCCTTGACGGCGACTCGTCCGACGTCCGCGCGGGACGTCGCGGTTCGCACTAGCTCGTGATGGCCTCTTGGGCCGCGTCCTGCCCGCGACGCTGGGTGAGCTGCTTGGTGTCCTTGAGCGTCGCGATGGTGCGCTTCGGCGCTCGGATCTTGCGCACCCGCAGGTAGCCGAGCAGGCCGAACAGACCGGCGACGAGCAGCATCAGCAGGAACACGATCCCGAAGGAAGCCCAGCGCCAGATGCCCAGCGCGTTGAGGCCTTCGGCGAGCGTGAAGAAGAGGAAGAACATGCTGAAGCCGAGCACGGCCAGCGCGAGGACGAAGTAGACGCTGCCTTTGACGCCCTTCTTGACCTCGCCGGTGACCTCGGCCTTCGCCAGTTCGATCTCCGCGCGGACCAGCGTCGACAGGTGCGCGGTCGCGTCGCGCACGAGGGCGCCGATCGACTGCTCGCTGCCCGCGCCAGTGCCCTCTTCGGACAGCGGGAGGGACGTGACGGCCGACCAGGCTGCGCCGTCGCTGCTGCCTTGCTGGTTCTTCTGGGCGCTGTTCACGCCCGCCATCGTGCCACGCCGCCCGAACCGTGACCGAGCGAGACTCCTCGGGTGTTATCGGTGAGTGATCTCCGAGACTGCTCAGTTCAGCTCCCGGGCGGCCCTCCGGCCTCGCCGCAGCAGCATCGCGGAAGCGACGAGCGAGGCGAGCGCGGAGGCGATGAGCACGGCCGTCTTGGCGCGTTCGGCCGCGTCCCCGGCCAGCGACAGCTCGGCGATGAGCAGGCTCACGGTGAAACCGACGCCGCCGAGCATCGCCAGCGCCGACAGGTCCAGCCAGGTGACTCCGGTGGGCCGGGAACCGAGCCCGAGCTTCACCGCGAGGTAGGAGATGCCGAAGATCCCGATGAACTTGCCGAAGAACAACCCGGCCATCACGGCGATCGGGATCCGGTCGTGGAACAGCGCGCCGAGCGCTTCGCCGTTCACCGGCACCCCGGCGGCGAAGAACGCGAACACCGGCACGATCAGCCCCGCCGACCAGGGCTGCAGCCGGTGTTCGAGCCGCATCGACGGCGAGGCGGTCTCGTCCGGGTCGGTCCTCACCCTGGTGAGCAGCCCGAGCGCGACCCCGGCGATGGTGGCGTGGATGCCGCTGCTGTGCACCGCGACCCAGGTGGCGAGCGCCAGCGGGAGGTAGAGGAAGGGCGTGGTGATCCGCTTGCGCTGGGCGAACCAGTAGGCGGCGCAGAGCACGACCGCCGCGAGCAGCGCGAGCACGCTCAGCCCGTCGGTGAACAGCACGGCGATGATGATGATGGCGCCGAGGTCGTCGACGACGGCGAGGCTGAGCAGGAACACCCGAGCCGCGGTCGGCATCCCCGATCCGGTCAGCGACAGCACGCCCAGCGCGAACGCGATGTCGGTGGCCACCGGGATCGCCCACGCCTGGTCCGCGCCCGGTGCGCCGTGCCCGATGGCGAAGGCCATCGCGGCGGGCACGACCATGCCGCCGAACGCGGCCAGCACGGGCAGCGTCGCGGTCTTGCGGTCGGCGAGCTCCCCGACGACGAGCTCCCGCTTGAGTTCGAGCCCGGCGACGAAGAAGAAGATCGCCAGCAGCCCGTCCTTGACCCACTCGCCGACGGTGAGGTCGAGATGCAGCGCGTGCGGTCCGATCGGGAAGTCCCGCACGCCTTCGTAGAGGCCGCTGATCGGGGAGTTCGCCGCGATCAGCGCGAGGGCCGTCGCGACCAGCAGGACCATGCCACCGACGGTTTCGGTGCGCAGGTACTCGGCGAAGTCGAAGACCTTGGCGCGCGCCGTGCCGCCGTGCGCGGCGGGGTCGGATTCGGGTTCGGTCATCGGTAAGCCTTCCGGTCGCGAGCACGTTGACGCCTCGCCGACCAGACTTCCCGGCACACCCTGCGAGGGACCCTAACAGCCACGGTGCGGGTCATCGCCGTGTCGAACATCTCGATGCCTCGCGGAGGCGGCGCACCGCGGGCGTCCGCGCGCGGAGAAGGCCCGACCCCGTGGGGCCGGGCCTTCTCCGCGGTGCCGATGTCACTCGTCGGAGGACTTGTTCAGGCCCTTCGAGATGAGGTCCATGACCGAGGAGTCCGCCAGCGTCGAGACGTCGCCGACCTCGCGGTTCTCCGCCACGTCCCGCAGCAGCCTGCGCATGATCTTGCCGGAGCGCGTCTTCGGCAGCTCCTGCACGACCATGATCTGCCGCGGCTTCGCGATCGGGCCGATCTCGTGCGAGACGTGGTCGCGCAGCGCCTTCAGCGCCGCTTCCCCGCCCGAGCCGTCGGCGGCGTTGCCGCGCAGGATGACGAACGCGACGATGCCCTGCCCGGTGGTCGGGTCGCTCGCGCCGACGACCGCGGCCTCCGCGACCGTCGGGTGCGACACCAGCGCCGATTCGACCTCGGTGGTGGAGATGCGGTGCCCGGAGACGTTCATGACGTCGTCCACCCGGCCCAGCAGCCACACGTCGCCGTCCTCGTCGTACTTCGCGCCGTCACCGGCGAAGTAGTACCCGAGGTCGGCGAACTTCGACCAGTAGGTGTCCTTGAAGCGCTGGTCGTCGCCCCAGATGCCGCGCAGCATCGCCGGCCACGGCTTGTCCAGCACCAGCAGACCGCCTCCGCCGGGGCCGACGTCCTCGCCGGTCTCGTCGACGACCTTCGCGGAGATGCCGGGCAGCGCGACCTGCGCCGAACCGGGCTTGGTCGCCGTGACACCGGGCAGCGGCGAGATCATGATCGCGCCGGTCTCGGTCTGCCACCAGGTGTCCACGATCGGGGCCGTGCCGCCGCCGATGTTGTCCCGGTACCAGATCCAGGCCTCGGGGTTGATCGGTTCGCCGACCGAGCCGAGCACGCGCAGCGAGGACAGGTCGTACTTCGCCGGGATCTCCGCGCCCCACTTCATGAACGTGCGGATCGTCGTCGGCGCCGTGTAGTACAGCGTCACGCCGTACTTCTGCACGATCTCCCAGTGCCTGCCCTCGTGCGGGCTGTTCGGCGTGCCCTCGTAGATGACCTGCGACGATCCGTTCGCCAGCGGCCCGTACACGATGTAGGTGTGCCCGGTGACCCAGCCGATGTCGGCGGTGCACCAGTACACGTCCGACTCCGGCTTCAGGTCGAAGACGTTGCGGTGCGTGTAGGCGGCCTGGGTGAGGTAGCCGCCGGAGGTGTGCAGGATGCCCTTCGGGCTCCCGGTGGTGCCGGAGGTGTAGAGGATGAACAGCGGGTGCTCGGAGTCGAACACCTCCGGGGTGTGCTGGTCGGACTGCGGCTCGACGACGTCGTGCCACCACTTGTCCCGCTCGTTCCACTGCACGTCGGTGGCGGTGCGCTTGACCACGAGCACGTGCTCGACGCTCGGCGTGTGCTGCACGGCCTCGTCGACGTTGGCCTTCAGCGGCGCGGCCTTGCCGCGGCGGTACTGGCCGTCGCAGGTGATGACGACCTTCGCCTCGGCGTCGTTGATCCGGGCGCGCAGCGCTTCCGAGGAGAAGCCGCCGAACACGACGCTGTGCAGCGCGCCGAGGCGCGCGCAAGCGAGCATCGAGAACACGGCTTCGGGCAGCATCGGCAGGTAGATGGCGACGCGGTCGCCCGCGCCGACGCCGAGCGAGGCGAGCGCGTTCGCGGTGCGGCTGACTTCGCGCTGCAGCTCGGCGTAGGTGATCTCGCGGCTGTCGCCGGGCTCGCCTTCCCAGTGGATCGCGACGCGGTCGCCGTTGCCGTCGTCGACGTGGCGGTCCACGCAGTTGTAGGCGACGTTGAGCTTGCCGCCGACGAACCACTTCGCGAACGGCGCGTCGGACCAGTCGAGGACCTGCTCCCACTTGGTGTCCCAGTGCAGGTGTTCGGCTTGGTCGGCCCAGAACCCCTCCCGGTCGGCCGCTGCCCTGTCGTACATCTCCGACGTGGCGTTGGCCGCTGCGGCGAACTCCGCCGGCGGCGGGAACGTCCTGCTCTCGGTGAGCAGGTTGTCCAGGGTCTTGCTCGGCCCGTCGGGCTGGCTCATTGCGGGGAACCTCCCTGCTGGCGGACGGCTGATGTCTTCTAGACCGTAATGCGATGGGGCTCACTCCGACAGAGCCGGCAAATTCGGTGTGGACCAATTCGGCGGAGGAGGTGTTCCCCCCGAGCCCCGCACCAGGGAGTCAGTCTCAAGCCGAAAACGTTGCAATCGAGTTGCCAAACGATCGGGCGACCCGCCGTGACGAGGGGGCGAGCGGCGTCCGAGCACGGGTTGTCCGCTCGCCGTACCGACCGGCAGGTAGCGTCCAGCCTCGTGAGTGCCCAAGAGTCGTTGCTCCCGCTGCTGGAGCTGCCCGGTGTCACCGACGCGGTCGCCGCCGCGCGGACGGCGATCGACGAGATCCACCGGCACCCGGCGAACCGCCGCGGCTGGCCCGCGACCAGCGCCGAGGCCTCGGTGCGAGCCGCGCGCGCCTCGGCCGCCGTCGCCGGTGGCGCCACCGAGATCCCGGACAGCGGCGAGGTCAGCGACCCGCTGCTGGCGGGCGCGTTGCGCGTGGCGGAGGCGCTGGGGCCGTTGCTGCCCACCTGGCAGCGCGCGCCGCTGCAGGCGCTGGCGCGACTGCACGTGCTGGCCGCCGCGGACCTCCCCGGCGACCCGGAGCGGCTGGGCAGGCCGCGGGCCGACGAGGCGGTGTCCGGCCGGCTCGACCTGCTCTCCCAGGTGGTCGCGGACGCGGGCGGCAAATCTCAAGGCGTCGTGCCGGGGCCCGTGCAGGCGGCGGTGGTGCACGGCGAACTGCTCGCGCTGGCCCCGTTCGGCGAGGTCGACGGCATCGTGGCGCGGGCCGCCGCGCGGCTCAGCGTGATCGGCAGCGGACTCGACCCGAAGGGCCTGGTCGTCCCGGAGGTCGCCTACTTCCGGCGGCAGGCCGACTACGAGGCCGCGGCGGCGGCCTTCGCCACCGGCGAACCCGACGGGGTCGCGCGGTGGATCGTGCACTGCTGCACGGCGCTGGAGACCGGCGCGCGCGAGGCGAAGTCCATCGCCGACGCCGTCGAAGCCTGACCTTCGCGGTCGGCGCGAGGAGTCCTCGCAGGACGATTCCTCGGTCGTCGTCTCGTCCGCGGCGGAGCCGCCGGGGGCTGCGCCGCGCGAACAGTTCTGGAAATGCCGAGGAGCGGACGTGCCCAAGAAAGTCCTGATCGACTGCGATCCGGGTATCGACGACGCGCTGGCGATCGCGTTCGCGCACGGCCGCCCGGAGCTCGAACTCGTCGGGCTCACCACCGTCGCGGGCAACGTGGGGCTGGAGCACACCACGAACAACGCGCGGTGCCTGGCCGAGTTCTACGGCATGGACGTGCCGATCGCGGCGGGAGCCGACCGCCCGCTGGTGCGGGAGCGCGTGCTCGCCGACCAGGTGCACGGCGGAAACGGGCTCGGCGGAGTCGTGCTGCCCGCCGCCGCGACACCGGTGGTCGACCGGCACGCGGTCGACTTCATCATCGACGAGCTGGCCGCCGCGCCCGGGCAGATCAGCCTGCTCGCCGTGGGGCCGCTGACGAACATCGCGCTGGCCGTGCGCAAGGAACCCCGGATCGTCGAGTGGGCCCGCGAGTTCGTGATCATGGGCGGGTCGTACACGCGCGGCAACCGCACCCCGGCCGCCGAGTTCAACGTCCTCGCCGACCCCGAAGCCGCCGCGGTCGTGTTCGACGCGGGCTGGCGCACCACGATGATCGGCCTCGACCTGACCGCCCAGGCCCGCGCCACCGCCGACGTGCGCGGCCGGTTCGCCGTGCTGGGCCGGTTGGAGTCGGAGCTGATCTCACCGATCCTGGACTTCTACGGGCGGCACCCGCAGTACCGGGAGCACGGCCCGGCGGTGCACGACGCCTGCGCGGTGGCCTACGCGCTCGACCCCGGTCTGTTCACCACGGTGCCCGCGCGGGTCGACGTGGAGATCCACGGCCGGTTCACCTCGGGCATGACCGTCACGGACTTCGCCGCCCCGGCCGCACGGCACAACGCCGAGGTGGCGACGGTCCTCGACGCGGAGCGCTTCTGGAACCGCCTCCTGGAGGCCTTCAGCCACGTCGCGACCAGGATGCCCTGACATGCGCGGAGCGCCGGACTCGACGGGTCGGCTTCCGCTTCACTCCGGGTAGGCCAGGTCGAGCCAGACCCAGCGGGCGACGGCGGCGACGAGCACGAGGCCTGGGACGACGAACCACCACCAGCGCAGCCAGTGCAACGCCACCGGCAGCGCGCGCAGCAGGCCGCCGAACACGGCGAGCACGATCGCCAGCAGGGCGCTCACCGAGATCGCGGTGAGCACGTCGTCGTCCCACGCCGCGCGCGGCACCATGGACCAGGACGAGACCACGGCGAACACCGCCACGACGTCCACCGCGACGCAGAGCACCGCGCTCAGCCAGGTGCCGATCACCCGGCCGGTGCGGCGGGGGTCGTTCTCGTTCACTCCATCGCCTTCCTCGCCTGCGGCAGGTTCTCGACCAACGTCTTGCCGTAGTCCTGCGCCGCCGCGCTGTCCTTGCCCTCAGCGCCATCGTTGTACAGCGCGCCGATCTCGGCGTAGTGCTCCTCGGTCATCTCACCGGCAGGGACATCAGCGGATCCGGACTGCGCCTTGAGATCGGCGACGTGCTGGGCGCTGATCAGGATGTTCGTCGTCGGGTCCTCGGAAGCGGCGATGACCTCTTCCCGCTTGTCGTCGGTCAGCGACTCGGGGTCGTAGCCGAGCACTTCGGCGCTGCGCCGGACCTGCACGGACAACGGGCCGTAGGAGGTCTCGTCGACGTCGCCACCGGCTCGGCTGGTTCTCGGGGCTGATCGGGGACCAGTCCGGCTCGGCCAGGTCGCGTGCGGTTCCCGTGGCGTCGTCCCACACGCGGCCCTTGCCGCCCACTTCTTGCCAGGCGATACCGGCGACCAGTTCGGCGGGCAGGCCCGATTCGCGCGCGGCGGCTTCGATGGCGGCCTTGTTGTCGCCGATCCACTGCTCGCGGAACTCGTCGGAGTTCTCGCTAAGCCAGTACGGCGTGTTCTTCCCTTCGGGAAGCGTCCCGGCCAGGTCCCGGAAGCGCTGCAAGGTCGGGGACACCGCGTCCGTTCCGTTGAACGTCTCCAGTTCGGTCTTCGGCCCGCCACCGGGCAGCGCGACGTTGGCGTCGCCCGCCGCCTGCTGCGCCTCGGAGCCCACTTCGGCGATTCCCGCGAGGATCACGGCGGTGTCCGCGGACTGCGCCCGGAAGTCGGGCAGCCCCTCGTACGCCGCGTTCAGCTGGCCGAGGCAGGTTCCGCGGGCCGCTGACTCGATCTGCTCGGCTTCGCCGAACTTGCCGCCTGCCTGGTCGTAGTACCGCTGCGCGGCGTCCCGGATGGAGTCGACGTCCACGCCGAGTTCGGCGAACCAGTCGAGCACCCCGGTGGTGCTGCTGATGTCCTCCCACTGCCGCATCGGCTCGGCCTCCTGCGCCGTCCGGGTGAGCGCGGTCGCGACCTTGCCGATCTCCTCGCTGAGCTTCTGCTCGCTGAGCTGACCTTCCTGGACCAGCCGTTGCGCCTCGGCCAGCTCCGGGGCGTACCCGTCGAGGGCTTTGCACGCGGTGTCGAAGCCGACCGCGAGCTCGTCCACGAGCTGGGCGACCTCCTGCAACCGCGCGTCGTACTGCTCCCGGCCGGTGCCTTCCCATTCGGTCTCGTCGCGGACCCGGTCGACCGTCGGCCGGGTCGACGAGAGCAGGTCGTGCATGCGCCGGAATTCGTCGGCGTTGCGCTCGACCATCGAGGGCACGACCTCGCTGAGGAACTCGACGTCCGCGTAGTAGGTCACGGATCACCGGTCCTCGGGTGCGATGAAGGCCCCCTCGGACAGGAATCGGCTGAGTTCGTCGCGGACTTGGCCGTCCACGGTGACGTGCTCCTCGCCGACCGCCTTCAACTTCGTGGACAGCGCGGCCAGCAACGCGGCGAGGTCCGTGTACTGGTTCAGCCGGTGAGGGAGCGCAGGGCTTCGCGGACCTGGCCGTCGGAGACCGCGAGCGCGGCGGCGGCGCGTTCCACGTCGGCGCCGGTGAGCAGGTGCACCAGCGCGGTCTTGAGATCGCCGCCCGCGGCGCCGAGCGCGTGCGCGCACTCGTCCTCGGAGGCGTTCGTGGCCTCCCGCAGGATCCCCACGGTGCGTCCGCGCAGCTTCGCGTTCGTCGCGAGGAGGCTGACCATCAGGTTGGAGTAGGTGCGCCCCATCCGGACCATCACGGCCGTGGAGAACGACGTGAGCACCAGCTTCTGCGCGGTGCCCGCCTTCATCCGGGTGGAGCCCGCGATGGGCTCGGGGCCGGTGTCCACCGCGATCGTCAGGTCGGCGGGGGCGTCGGCGGCCGACTCCGGGTTGGCCGACATCAACGCCGTGCCCGCTCCGATCTCGCGGGCCGCGCGCAACGCGCCCAGCACGTACGGCGTGCGGCCGGAGGCGGTCAGCCCGAGCACGAAGTCCGAGCTGGTCACCGCCGAGCGGATCGCCGACGCACCCGATTCGGTGTCGTCCTCGGCATTCTCCACCGGCTTCTGGAACGCGCCGCTGCCACCGGCCTGGTGCGCGACGACCCAGTCCGCGGGCACGTTGTAGGTGGGGATGAGCTCGGCCGCGTCGAGCACCGCGAGCCGCCCCGAGGTGCCCGCGCCGACGTAGTGCACCCGCCCGCCGCCGCGCAGCGCGGTGACGGCCAGGTCCACCGCGCGCGCCAGTTCGGGCAGCGCCCGGCCCACCGCCTCCGGCACGGTGCGGTCCTCGGCGTTGAGCACCTGCAGGATGTCCAGCGTCGGCAGCAGGTCGATGTCCCTGGTCCGGTCGTTGGTGCGCTCCGTGGGCGCGTTCACTCTCACGGCGGGCTCGTCCGCCGGTGTGTTGCGGCTCATCGACCGTCCTCCTTGTGCCTGCGGCGATCGGGGCGGGCACCGAGCCGGTGCGCGCCGACCGCCTCGTAGGTGACTTCCAGCGCTGCCTTGGTGTCGTCGATCCGGCGTTGCGCCACGCCGATGAACAGGCAGTCGATCACGGTGAGCTGGCCGATGCGGCTGGCCATCGCCCCGGAACGGTAGGTCGTCTCGCGCACCGCCGTGGTGAGCACGTGGTCGGCGATCTCGGTGATGGGGGAGCGGCTGAAGTTGGTGAGCGCCGCCGTGACCGCGCCGCGGTGGCCCGCTTCGCGCAGCGCCTCGATGGTCTCGGTGGTGGCGCCGGTGTGCGAGATGCCGAGCGCCACGTCGCCGTCGCGCAGCAGCGCCGCCGAGGTCAACGCCGCGTGCGTGTCCGACCAGGCGAAGCAGGTCAGCCCGATGCGGTGCAGCTTCTGCTGCAGGTCGAGGGCGACGAAGGCGCTGGCGCCGACGCCGTAGACGTCGATCCGGCGGGCTTGCGCGACGGCGTCGACCACCGCGGACAGCGCGTCCGCGTCGAGCTGGCCGGCGGTCTCCTCCACCGCTTTCGCGTCTGCGTACGCGACCTTGTCGATGATCTGGTCCAGCCGGTCGTCCGGCTCGATGTCGCCGCCCAGGTCGCGGTCCCGGTTGGAGGTGCGCGCGGTGTCGGCGGCGAGGGCGATGCGCAGGTCCGGGTAGCCGCCGACTCCGATGGCCTTGCAGAACCGGGTCACGGTGGTTTCGCTGGTGCCCGCGGCCTCGGCCACGTCGGTGATGCTGCGCCGCGCGATGGAGGCGGGCGCGGACAGCACGATGTTGGCCACCCGCTGTTCGGCTTTGGCCAGACCGGGGAGCAGGGAGCGGATGCGGACCAGGGGGCTGGTCGCACCGGCTTCGGCGGAGGCTTCGTCAATGGCCATGTGGGAAACTTACTAACGTCGATCTGCGCAGGTCAATGCGGGTATCTCCGGGGTGTGCGGGATCTTGCCGGTTTGGGCGCGTGGGAGCCTGTCATCGGGGGGACGGTGTTCGGCGCCCGCCGGGTTGCACCGCGGATTCGCTACCCTGCGCAGAGCCGCCGACGGTGCGAAGCGGGGTGACATGAGCGGGCCAGCGGACCTCGGCTCCGAGTTGTTCTGCGCGACCGGGTCGGTCTCGACGTCCGTCGCCGAGCACGCAGAATTCCTGCTCCAGCAGCACGAGACCGGAGCCCTGCGGCTCTACGACCGCGGTGCGCTGGACCCCGCGGACCCGGCGACCCCGCTGCGCCACCGGATGACGTGGCTGCGCGACGGCGACCCGGTCTCGGCCGTGCTGGTGCTGCTGGCGCGGGACGAGCAGGTGCGGTTGTGGTTCGCCGCCCGCTGCCCCGCCGGGTGGGGGCACGGCGTGCCGTCGCCGCTGATCCGGGCCGGTCTGTCGCGGTTCCCGCTGGCCGATCCGCGCAGCGGCCTCGCCGTCACCGGTTCCACGCTGCGCGACGACCCCGAGGACCTGGCGGGACTGCTCGCGGCCACCCGGGATCGGCGCGGGGAGACGGCGGTGCTGGTGCGCCACGTCGACCGGGAGCCGGGGAGCCCGCTGGTGGTGCCGCGCCGGTCGGCGGAGTTCCGGAAGGCGACGATGGGCTGCGCGTCGATGGTGTTCATCGGCGACGCCGTGGCGTGGCGGCTCGCCGCGGAACTGCCCGAGCGGCTGCGGATCCCGTGGCGGGGCGCCAGGTTGTTCCTCCCAAGCGCCTGGTCCGCCGAGTGCGACGACCCTCGAATGTCCGAAGTGGACGCCGAGGGTGCCGGGTCGTGGCCGGATGCGGTCGACCTCGCGCTGCGGGTGTCGCGGAGCAGGGAGAGCGGCACGGCGGACGCCGAACTGTGGTCGATGCTGTTCGCCACCGCCTGGCACGACGAGCGCGTCGCCGACACCCCCGCCGGGCCGGGGGAGCGCTGGTTCGCGGTCGCCGGTGGAGCGGACAAGTCCGACCTGCGCCAGCGCATCCAGGGCTCCGGCGCGCGGCAGGCGGAATCGAAGGAGGTCGCGGCCCGGCGCGCGGACGCGGTGAGCGGGCTGAACGCGGAGATCGACCAGGCCACCGCCAGGCTCGCCGGACTGGACCGGTCCCGGCGCGCTCTGGCGGGCGCCGCGCTGCGGCTGCGCGCCGAACGCGACGCCGCGCGGGAACGGCTCGCAGGCACCTCCCTCGGCGTCGCTCGCCGAAGGCAGGACGTGGCGGTGCGCTCGGCGCGGGCCGGGGCGCGGCGGCTGGCCGACCGCGAGCGGGACCTGGAACGGTTGCGGGATCGGGAGGATCGGCTGCGCAGCGAGCTCGGCCGCGCCGCGGCGCCCGAGGTGATCCGGCCGGTGGAGCCGGCGGGGGTGCGCTTCGGTCCGGGAGTCGGTGCGGAGATCGAGCGCCTCGGCGACGCGCCGGCGCGGCGGTGCGGGCAGGTGCTCGACCTGCTCGCCGCGCACGCCGCCGCCCCCGGCGCTTCGCTCGCCGAGCGGCTGCGCGCCGCGGGGATCTCGCCGGTGGGGGATCCGCGCCCGTGGCCGGTCGAGCACCTCGCCGCCGTCACCTTCCGGGTGCCGATCGAGGTCGACCCGTCCGGGTGGGCGCCGTTTCCCGAGTTCGCGCGGCTGGACCACGCTGGTGATCCGAGGTTCGTGCTGCACTACCTCGACGACACCGCTGGGGCGACCGGCGTGGTGCACGTCGGCCACGTCGGTCCCGAACTCGCGGTCGGTGCGCCATGAACGAGGACGCCGGCGGTCCGGCACCGCTGCGCCGCACCGCGTTCTGCGCGGCGGGGCACGCCGACACCTCGCTGCGGGATGCCGAGCGGTGGCTCGTCCGGTCGCACGAATCAGGGGAGCTGCGGCTGATCGACGCGGGTAGCGAAGCCGGTGGTGACCTGCCGCGACGCTGGCGGGTGAGCTGGGGTCAGGGCTCCGCCGCGGTGCGCGCGGCGCTCGTGGTGTCCCGCGGCGCGGACGGCGGGAACGCGTTCTGGGTGTACGCGGAAGCCGCCCGGCCCTGGTCGATCCGGGACCAGGTCACCCCGGTGCAGAAGCTGGGCCTGCTCGAATCAGGGCTGCGGGATTCGCGCGGGGCGTACTCGCTGACCGAGCAGAACCCGTTGGTGGGCTTGGACGACGTGGACTTCCTGGTGCACACGTTCGCCGAGGGCATGCGGGATTCGCCGGTGCTCGTCTACAACGACGACTTCGGCCGGTCGCTGCCATCGGAGCTGGTGCGCTTCCGCAACGCCACCCGCGGATTGTGCGGGCTGCTGCCCGCCGACGACTCGGTCCGCGACCGCGTGAACGCCTTGCTGCCACCCGAGCGCCGCATTCCCGCCCGCGCCGCTCGTCTGTACCTGCCGCCGTGGTGGGTGGACCGCGAAGCAGACCCGGTGATCCCGCAGGACCGGTTCAACCGGCCCGGCGACTGGCGGAAGCTGGTGGACGCGGTGCTGCGGGCGAGCACGTGGCGCGCGGGCGGCGCCATCCGCATGACCGGCCAGGCGTGGCAGGCGCTGCTGTTCGATCCGATGCACGACCGGCGGGTCACCGAGGACGCCCGCGGCGGGGTGCTGCGCTGGCTGCCCGCCGCGGACGACGGCGGAGCGCGGGTGCTGCGCAACCGGCTCAGCGCCGCCGCCGAGCAGGAGGACGCCGCCCGCGACCAGGCGGAATCCGCCGCCGAAGTGCTCGCCGAACGGCGTGCCCGCGCGCACCGGCTGCGGGGGCGGGAGCAGCGGGAGCAGCGGTCCCGGCGGCGGCTGGCGGAACTGACGGTCCGATTGCGGCGGGAACGCGACGAGGCGGACGAGGCGCTGCGGTCCGGTTCGGTTCCGGCGGCGTGGCGCGCGGCGCGCGACGCCGAACTGGAAGCGGAGCTGTACGCGGCGGAACTGGACGACGTCGAGGACGAGCTGCTCCGGCTGCGCCACCGGGTCGCCGCGTTGGAACGCGCCGCCCGCGTGGACGAAGACCCCGGCGTGAGCGGGAGTCCCGGTGAGGGCGGGGATTCCGGCGACGCCCCACCGGCCGGAACACCCGACCCAGCCGACTTCGCCGACCTGCTCACCGCCGTCCGCCGGGACCTGCCCGCGCTGCGCATCGGCCCCCAGGTTGAACCGTCCGAATTGAACGGTCACCGCCGCAGCGCGCAGTGGTTGCGGCGCACCTGGAACGTGCTGGTCCTGCTGGACTCCTACGCCCACGACCGGGCCGCCGCCACCGATCACGGCCGTCTCGACCTGCGCGGCTTCGCGCACTACGTGCGGGTGCACGGGGGCGTGCGGGGGATCAGCGCGGCATCCGTCGCCTCGGGCGAGACGGAGATGGTGGTCAACACCCCGCGGTTCCGCAACGCCCGCACCTTCCCGGTGCCGCCGGAGGTCGACGCCTCCGGCCACGCCTTCTTCGGCGCCCACGTCAAGATCGACCGCAGCGGCGGTGTCGCTCCCCGGCTGCACTACTTCGACGACACCCGCGGCCCCACCGCCGCCGTCCACATCGGCTACCTCGGCCCGCACCTGCCCAGCCCGGAATCCAACTGACCGTCAGCCCGGCACGTGCTCCGGCTCGACGAGCACGACCACGCGCTCATCTCCGGGCTGCCCCCACTGGTAGACGTCCTCGCCGGTGTACTTCTTCGCCATCTTGTTGATGAACGCGTTCTCCGGGTCCGGTTCCGCTCCGACGACTCGGCCGCGGATCTCGACGTAGAGGTACGGGTTGTCCGGGTCGTGCGCGGACAGCGCGATGCGCGGATCCCGTTGCAGGTTCCGGAACTTCTGCCTGGTCGTGGTCTGGCTGAACTTCAAGTGCGTGCCGTCCCAGTCGATCCACACCGGGCTGGACTGCGGCTCGCCACGCGGACCGAGCGTGGCGATGTGCGCGAAAGCGCGCTTGCCGAGGATCTCTTCCAATTCCCGGGGAATCGCGGACATGGCACTGCCTCCCGACGCTCGACTGCGAACACCAGGAACGACACCGCGCTCGCGACCGCTATTCCGGATCGCGGCGCGGTTCCCCCGTTCGGGAAATGGGGGAGCCGTCAGCGGTCCACCCGCCGCCATCCCCGCGGGACGAGTCCGCCCGGTTCGCGCTCATCGTCGAGCAGCGTGCGCTGCTGGTCGGCGACGGAGATGCCGTCCAGCAGCACTCCGCGCCCGACGTACTGGTCGTCCGGGGAGTAGCGCCAGCGCAGCTGCACCCGCTGCCCCGGCCGTGCGTCCACCGTGCCGCGGACCTGCCACCACGCGCGGTGCCCGGACCCCGCCAGCTCCTGCTGCGGGCCGTCCGGCGCGCCCTCGCCTTCCGCCGCCACCGGCACGGGACGCCACGACCTGCCGCCGTCCACACTGGACTCGACGGTGAGCGGGTCGGCGCCGTCGCCGTCCCGCTGGGTGTCCACGAACGAATCGAAGGTCACCTCCGCGGGCCCGGCGACCGGACCCAGCTCCCGCGTCGTCAACGTCGCCGGAGCCGATGCGGGAGCCGCCCACTCCCGCGAACCGCGCGCCGGGCGCACCGCCAGCGACTCCGCCATGCCCTGCGCGAGCGCCTGGCGGGCTTCGTTGTTCGAACCCCACTCGCGCGACGGGTGCACCCGGTTCGTCAGCAGCACCACCACCGAACGCGACAACGGGTCCAGCACCAGCGACGTCCCGGTGTAGCCCGTGTGCCCCGCGGTCCGGGGACTACTGAGCCCGGCCATGTACCAGCGCTGGTCCAGCTCGAAGCCCAGGCCGTGCGAGTTGCCGGGGAAACCGCCGTTGAAGTCGGTGAGCATCTGATCCACCGAGTCCTCGTCCAGCAGCTCGGCCTCGCCGTAAGTGCCGCCGTTGAGCAGCGCCTGCCCCAGGATCGCCAGGTCGTGCGCGGTGGAGAAGATCCCGGCCTCCCCGGCGACACCGCCCAGCGACCACGCGTTCTCGTCGTGCACCTGGCCGCGGACCATGCCGCGCGGAGGGTCCGCCTGGAACTCCGTGGCCGCGATCCGATCCCGCTTGTCCGCGGGCGGGTTGTAGCCCGTGTCGACCATGCCCAGCGGCTCGGTGATCCGATGGCGCACCACCTCGTCGAGCGGCTCACCCGCCACGCGCGCCACCAGCAGACCCAGCGTGATCATGTTCGGGTCGGAGTACTCGTACCCCGAACCCGGTGGGTGCTGCGGCGTCAGGTTCATGACGTGCGGAATCCGCTCCTGCGGCGGCAGCTTCCACAGCTGTACCTCGGCCTGCAGCCCCGAGGTGTGCGTGAGCAGCTGCCGCACGGTGATCGCTTCCTTGCCGTGGGCGCCGAACTCCGGCAGGTACCGGGCGACCGGCGCGTCCAGCTCCACCGCACCGTCTTCGACCTGCTGCAACGCGGCGATCGAGGTGAACAGCTTCGTGATCGAGGCGACGTCGAAGATCGTGTCCGGGCGCATCGGCTCCTGCTGCTGCGGTGGCAGCTCGGTGCCCCGGCCGTCGGCGTAGCGGACCTCCCGGCCGAACGCGTCCTGGCGGACCACCACGCCGTCGTGCGCCAGCAGCGCCACCGCACCCGCGTACATCGGGTGCCGGCGCCCCGGAGTCACCTCCGTCCACGCCGCGATGCGCCGCATCGCCGCGTCGATCGGTTTCGCGTCGAGCCCCGCCTCCTGCGCGGAACCGGGCCGCAGCACGGTGTCCGAGGCCGCGAAGCCCTCCTGCGGACGGTCGAACCGGCCCCCCGCGCCCTCCGGTGCCGAAGCGCACGCGGGACTCGCGGTGGCCGCGGCGACCGATGCCAAGACCAGCGCCGACAGCGTTCTGCGCATCACGACCTCACCCCTCGAACGTCACCGGTACAGCGAATAACGTCCCCGCGACCGGCGGAACCCGGCCAGCTCGGCGTCCCACGAGCCGACGATCTCGTCCGCCCCCGCGCCCGCGTCGATCATGGTGCGAACCCGGTCGGTACCGGCCAACTTGTCGAACATGCCGTCCGGGCGCCAGCCGAACACCTGCGGGTACAGCCGCTTCACCGAGACCAGCATGGTGATCGCCACCCGCACCGGGTCCAGCTCGCCGTGCCGGTACAGCTGCACACCGCCGCAGGTCGCGTCGGCGTGCTTGGAGAACGTCGGCACGAAGTAGGTCTCGCGGAACCGCACGCCTTCCAGCCCGGCCGCGTTCAGCTCCTCGGCCCACCGCCAGTCGATGCCTGGCGCGCCGATGATCTCGAAGGGCCGCGTCGTGCCCCGACCCTCGGACAGCAGCGTGCCCTCGAACAACCCGGTTCCGGGATACACCATCGCGGTGTCCGGCGTCGGCATGTTCGGGCTCGGCGGCACCCACGGCACCGCGGGCTCCGCGCCGCGACCGCGCCAGCCCTCGACGCGCACCACCTGCAACCGGTCGCCCAGCGGCGCGTCGAGGAACTCGGCGTCGAACATCTTCGCCAGCTCGCCGATCGTCATACCGTGCTGCTGCGCGATCGGCAGCAGCCCCACCCCGGAGGCGAACCGCGGATCGAGGACCGGCCCCGCCACCTGGTGCCCGCCGATCGGGTTCGGCCGGTCCAGCACCACGAACTCCGCGCCGACCTCGGCGGCGGCCCGCATCGCCTCGTACATCGTCCAGATGTAGGTGTAGAAGCGGGCGCCGACGTCGGCGATGTCGAACACGACCCGCTGCACCCCGGCCTTGCGGAACATGCCGGCCAGCGCCGCCACGTCCGCGCCGTACGCGTCGTACACCGGGATCCCGGTGCGCGGGTCGGTGACGTCGCCCTCCGAACCGCCGGCCTGCGACGTTCCCCGGAAACCGTGCTCGGGGCCGAACACCGCCGCGATGTCCACCCCCTCGGTCCCGTGCATCGCGTCCACCACGTGCTCCAGCGATGCCAGCACCCCGGTCGGGTTGGTGACCACTCCGAGCCTGAGCCCGGTCAGCCGCTGCCAGCCCTCCGCGGCCAGCACGTCCGCGCCCGTGCGCACCTGCCCGGTCGCCGGATCGTCCGGTGCCGCCGCGCACGCGCTGCCCGCGCCCAGCAGCGGGGCGGTGAGCGCGGTCGTCGTCAGGAATCCCCGCCTGTTCAGCGGCATCGGGTCACCAGCTCAATCCGTGGCCGAACGGGAAGCGCTCCGTTCCGGGGGCGTCCGGATCGGGCACCGGAACCGGCAGCTTCCCGGTGGGGCCGACCTCGCCGAGCAGCACCCGCGCCAGCGACTCCATCGCCACCGGCTTGTCCGAGTACGTCGCCACCCAGGTGGGCACCGCTTCCACGTACGCGGCGTCGTACGGGTCCCGCACCGGGACCGCGATCACCCGCGCGCCGGAGGCCTGCAACTCGCGCACCAGCGCGCGTTGCGGCGCGTTGTCCTCGTTCCACGCCGCGTTGGTGAGCACCACGGTCGTGTCGTGGCCCTTGGCCGCGTCGACCGCCCGCGCGATCTGGGCGGACGTCGGCGCCATGCCGGTGGGCAGCGCGGTCGTCCGAGGCCCGCGCGCCCCGATCCGGTCCGCGAGCGACTTCGCCGCCTCGTCCCCGGCGCCGGTGACCAGCACCCGGCCCGGGGCCCGCAGCGGCAGCTCGTTCGCGTCGTTGCGCAGCACCGTCGTCGTGCGGTCGGTGATCCGCTGCGCCTGCTCCCGGTGCTCGGCGTTGCCGACGAGCTCGCCCACCTTCGCCGGGTCGACGAACGGTGCGTCGAGCACGCCGCGCACCCGCTTCATCTCCAAGATCCGTTCGACGCTGGCGTCGATGCGGTCCTCGGTCAACGCCCCTGAGCGCACCGCGCCCAGCACGCCGTCGATCGCCACCGGCAGGTTCTGCGGCATCAGCAGCTGATCCGCGCCCGCCTGCAGCGCCAGCACCGGGATCTCCGCGTCCGAGTGCTGTTGGCGCACCCCGTCCATCTGCAGCGAATCGGTGGAGATCACGCCCCGGAAGCCCAGCTCGTCCCGCAGCATGCCGGTGAGCACCGCGGGCGACAGCGTCGAGGGCTCACCCGAATCGTCCAGCTTCGGCACCACGATGTGCCCGCTCATCACGACGTCGGTGCCCGCGGCGATCGCCTCCCGGAACGGGGGCGCGTCGAGCTGCTCCCACTGCTCGCGGGTGTGCTCGATGACCGGCAACGAGGTGTGGCTGTCCTGGTTCGTGTCGCCGTGGCCGGGGAAGTGCTTGATCGCCGCCGAGACCCCCGCCACGCCCGGATCCTGGTAGCCGCGCACCGCGGCGGCCGACAGCTGCGCGGCCAGCGCCGGGTCGGAGGAGAAGGAGCGCACCCCGATCACCGGGTTCGCCGGGTTCACGTTCACGTCCCCGCTCGGCGCGAAGTCCTGGTTGAGCCCCATCGCGCGCAGTTCCTCACCGGTGATCCGGGCGGACGCCGCGGCGTCCTGCGGGCTGCGGCCCGCGCCCAGCGCCATGTTGCCGGGCAGCTGCGTCGCGGGCTCCCCGATCCGGGTCACCTGGCCCTGCTCCTGATCGGTGGAGATCAGCAGCGGCACCTCGGCCCCGGAGGACACCGCGGCGCGCTGCACGCCGTTGGAGTGCTCCGCGATCTGCTCCGGGTCGTGGAGGCTGTCGGTCCAGTTGAAGTGGATCAGTCCGCCCAGGTGGTAGCGCTGCACCACCTGCGCCGGGGTGTCCACGCCGAACTCGACCTTGTTCTCGGGGTGCGCTGCGTCGGCGGAGCGCCCGTAGGCGTAGGTGGTGAACAGCTGGCCGACCTTCTGCTCCAGCGTCATGGCCTGCACCTTGGCCTTGACCGAGGGGTCCACCTCGCTGTGCACGGTGGGCGCGGCCGGTTCCTGGGCGCCGGCGGCGGACAGGCCGCCGCCGACGGCGAGCACCGCGACCGCGCTGCCGAGGACCGCCGTGATCCGGCGGGACTGTTTCGAGCCCACGGGGGACCTCCTGGGGCTGTTGCCCACAGTCCCGTGGCGGGGCGCCGGTTCGGGGTCGGCGGGCGAGGGCGGAAAGTCGTCCACCACAACGCGGGTGGAATCCGGAAGCTACCCACATGCCCGTGCCCGGTCAACGCCATCCGGCGGCGGTGGCGGGGAAAATCCCTGATCAGCTCATCGGGGTGACGTTCCCCGCGCCGGGGAACGGGGCCCGGCGGCCTGGCGCAAGAACGGCGGCGCCCGCCTTGGCGAGCGCCGCCTTTCGCGTGGTGGACGGGTTACCAAGCGTGCACGAATGTCGTAACTTCCGGGCTAGGCGTCCGGCGTCCCGGTACGCAACCCCGTCGACGACCGGCCTCACGTGGCGGCAGCGCGTGGGTGCTCCGTCTCTACGCACGGAGCCCGGTCCGGGGTGGACGGTGCTTCTCCTCCGCACCGTCCCTGGCCGAGCCAGGGTCCGCACCTCCTTTGTAGCCCTAGGCGCGGACCGCGGCAATCCCTGGCCCGTGGTTGTTTCGGGTGGTGTTCCCGCTGCTCAGCGAGCCCGGCGGAAGCGACGCAGGCCCCACCAGGCAGCACCGGCCGCGGCGACGGCGCCGACGCCGACTCCGGCGGCGGTGACCGCCGCGCGGGACGGGGTGGGGAAGCGGGCGCGCAGCGAGATCGGCTGCTCGAACGCGAGGGACGGCCAGCCGCGCTGCGCGGCCTCCTTGCGCAGGCCGCGGTCCGGGTTGACGGCGGTGGGGTGGCCGACGGCCTCCAGCAGCGGCAGGTCGGTCACCGAGTCCGAATAGGCGTGGCTGGCGGTGAGGTCGTAGCCGTGCCGCTCGGCGAGTTCGCGGGCCGCCGCGGCTTTGTTCTCCGCCGAGCAGTAGAACTCCACTTCGCCCGTGTACCTGCCGTCGGCGACCACCATCCGGGTGCCGGCGGAATGGTTCGCGCCGAGCAAGGTGGCGATCGGAGCTACGACTTCTTGCCCGGAAGCGGAGAGCACCACAATGTCGTGCCCCTGCTCTTTGTGCTCGGTGATCAGCTGGGTGGCTTCCTTGTAGACCAGCGGATCGACGATGTCGTGGAGGGTTTCCTCGACGATGGCGTTGACCTGCTCGACGTCCCACCCGGCGCACAGCGAGGTGATGTGCGCCCGCATCCGGTCCATCTGGTCGGCGTCGGCACCCGCCAGCATGAAGACGAATTGCGCGTAGGCGCTTTTGAGCACCGCCCTGCGGTTGATGAGACCTTCTTGGAAGAACGGCCTGCTGAATGCGAGCGTGCTCGATTTCGCGATGACCGTTTTGTCCAGGTCGAAGAACGCTGCCGCCCGAGGCTCGGTGGCGGCCGGAGGGTTCGCGGGCGCTGTCACGCCGCACAGCATACGAAACCCCGGGGGTGTCCGGACGGCTGCACGTTCCGCCGAATGCATCAGTCACGCTGGGTGTCGAGCAGGGTTCCCGGTCAGGGTGAGCCAGGCGTGCGCGTTGGCCCGATGCCCTGCACGCGGAGTTTCCAGGGGTGCGACCGGAGTCCGACGTTCCTCCTAATGGACGGGGCGCGTGTGGGGGTCCTGGGGCGCTACAGTTAGAGGGTCCGGGAGCCCCGGATGAGTTCAGCTCGACCCCCCGGAGCTGAACTCTCGACGACCCCCGTCCCTCCCCCCTGACGGGGGTCGTCCTTATTCTCCCGTCCCGCCGACCGGTTCGGCGCATTCGGCGGCCTCTTCCGCTCCGGCCCCTCCGGCGCTTCGCCCGAACCGCTTCGCGCCTTTGCCCGAAGTGTGCCGCGGGCGCTTCTCATTTCGTTCGTCACCGGTGTCGGCGTGCTGCGCGTGACATTGTCCGGCAGGTGTGCATGTGCGATTTTCGCTGACCAGAGGTTCGTTTTCGACAACTCTCAACCTTCGGCTTCACCGAACCGAGGGACGGGTTATCCACAGGCCTTCGATTCATCCACAGATTTGCGAATTGGGGATCGACGACGCGTTCCGGCTGGGTCACCGTTGAAGGCGAGCGGGAATTCACCGGATTCACACTTCCGGCCCCGCGATCATCGTGATTCGAACGGGGTCCGCGCATGTCCACGACCACGCCCTTGATCATCACCCAGGACGACGCGCTCGCCGAGGACGTCACCCGGCTCGCCGCCGTGGCGGGCTGTGAGCTGCGCAGACGGGACGGCGCCAACGGGGCGGGCGGCCACTGGCGGGACGCCGCGCTCATCCTGCTCGACGGCCCCGCCGCCGCGGAGGCGTTGGCAGCGGGATTTCCGCGAAGAACGGGTGTCGTGCTGCTGACCAGAGGACAGGTGGAATCGCTGTGGCGACCGGCGTTCGAAGTGGGCGCCGACGCGCTGCTCGACCTGCCTGGCCAGGAATTCCGCCTCGTCGACATGTTCACCGACATCGTCGACGGCGTCCGGGCATCGGCTGCCGGGCGGGTGCTGGCCGTGCTCGGCGGGACCGGTGGCGCCGGTGCCTCCACGCTCGCCGCCGCGACCGCGGTGGCCGCCGCCCGCGGTGGTGCCCGGTCGCTGTTGCTGGACTGCGATCCGGCGGGCGGTGGGCTGGACCTGACGGTGGGCGTCGAACGCACCTGCGGCCTGCGCTGGTCCGGGCTGACCATCAGCGGCGGCCGGGTCCCGTCCGGTGCGCTGCACGAGGCGCTTCCCGGCCGGCGCCTGGGGGCGGGTCGGCTCACCGTGCTGTCCTGCGATCGCGACGGCCCGTCGGACGGGTTGACCGCGACCTCGGTCCGCGCCGTGCTGGACGCGGGCCGCCGAGCGGGGGAGACCGTGGTGTGCGATTTGCCGCGAGCCCCGTCCGAACCGGCGTCGGCGGTGCTGCGCCGGGCGGATCTCACGATCATGGTGGTACCGGCGGAGGTCCGCGCGTGCGCCGCCGCCGCGAGCACCGCCGAGCTGGTGCGCGAACACTCCGCTGGGCCGGTGTGCGCCGTGGTGCGCGGCCCGGCGCCCGGCGGCCTCCTGGTCGAGGACATCGAGCGGGCCGTGGGGGTCGACGTGCTGTCGGTGCTGCGCGCGCAGCCGAGCCTGGCCTCCGCCGTCGACCGGGGCGGGTTGTGCGCGACGAGGTCCGGCAGTCGCGGTCCGATCGTGCGCACCGCGGGTGACATCCTCCGCGCGCTCGACGAGCTCGCGTCCGGACGGGCGGTGGCGTCGTGCACACCGAGCTGATCGAGCGGGTGCGGCGCCGCCTCGCGGGCAGCGGTGCGCCGGTGAGCCCGTCCGCGGTCGCCGCCGCGGTGCGCGAGGAGTCCGGCGGGCTGGTCGCCGACACCGACCTGCTCACCGCTCTTCGCGCGCTGCAACAGGAATTCCTCGGTGCCGGGGTCCTCGAACCGCTGCTGCGGGATCCGCGGGTCACCGACGTGCTGGTGACCGCGCCCGACCAGGTGTGGGTCGATCGAGGTGACGGCCTGCGCCGCTGCTCGGTCGTGTTCCCCGACGACGACGGGGTGCGCAGGCTCGCCCAGCGACTCGCGGTGGCCACCGGCCGGCGGTTGGACGAGGCACAACCGTGGGTCGACGCGTGGCTGCCCGGCGCGGAGGCGGGTGAGGCCGTGCGCCTGCACGCGGTGCTGCCGCCGATCGCCGCGGGCGGCACCTGCCTGTCGCTGCGCGTGCTGCGCCCGGCCTCGCACGACGTCGCCGCGCTGCGACGGCTCGGGGCGTTCGACGAGGAGCTCGCCGAGGTGCTGCGGGAGATCGTGCGCCACCGGTTGGCGTTCCTGGTCACCGGTGGCACCGGCGCGGGCAAGACGACCTTGCTCGCCGCGCTGCTGGGCGAGGTCCCCCGGGACGAACGGATCGTCTGCGTCGAGGAGGCCGGGGAGCTGCGGCCCGAACACCCGCACGTCGTCCGGCTGCTCACCAGGCCGCCGAACGTCGAGGGCGCGGGTGAGATCCGGGTGCGCGATCTGGTCCGCCAAGCCCTGCGGATGCGGCCGGACCGGTTGATCGTCGGCGAGGTGCGCGGCGCCGAGGTGTGCGAGCTGCTCGCGGCCTTGAACACCGGCCACGACGGGGGCGGCGGCACCGTGCACGCGAACTCGCCCGCCGAGGTCCCGGCGCGGCTGGAAGCACTGGCCGCGTTGGGCGGGCTGTCCCGGCAGGCGCTGCACAGCCAGCTGGCGGCGGCCGTGCAGGTCGTGCTGCACGTCCGGCGTTCCACCGGCCGGGGCAGGTACCTCGCGGCGGTCGGCGTCCTGCGCCGCGAGCACGAGCTGGTGCGGGTGGTGCCCGCTTGGGACCGGGACGCGGGTTGGGGCGATGGGCGGCCGGACCTGCTGGCACTGCTGCGGTCCAGGGGAGGTGCGGTGCCGTGCTGAGCTTGCTGTTGCCCGCGGCGGCCTTGCTGAGCTGGCCGGACCCGCGCGCCCGAACCCGCCTCGCCGCGGTGCGGCCCTCGAACGTGACGGGGTTCGGGTCCGGTTCGCCGCGCGTCCGAGCGGTACCGATCGCCGTGCCGTGCGGAGTCGTGGTCGCCGCGCTGCTCGCCGGGGTCGGGGGCGCGTTGGCGTCCGGAGTCGCTGCTGCGGTGGGGCTGTGGTGGTGGCGGGGGCGTGGCGCCGATCGGCGCCGCCTGGCCCGCGCGGCTGCGCTCGCCGCCGGACTCCGGCTCCTCGTCGCGGAACTGCGCGCCGGGTCGCATCCGGCCTCCGCCGCGGAAGGCGCCGCGGCGGAAGCGGATCCCGCGGTGAGCGGGGTGTTCCGGGACCTCGCCGCGACCGCCCGGCTCGGTGGCGACGCGGCGGCGGTGCTCATCTCGGCCGCCGGATCCGGTCCGGTCGAGCGGGGCGGGGATCCGCTGGCACGAGCGGGCCGGGCCTGGGCCTTGGCCGATCGCCACGGCGTCGCGCTGGCGGAACTGCTCGACTCGGTGCGCCGCGACCTCGAGCACCGGGTGGCCTTTGCCCACGACGTCGAGGCGAAGCTGGCCGGCCCGCGCTCGACGGCCGCGGTGCTGGCCGGGTTGCCGCTGCTCGGGCTGGCGCTCGGGCAGGCGTCCGGGGCGGATCCGCTGGCAGTTCTGGCGAACGGGCTGCTCGGGCAGGCGTTGCTGGTCGCCGGGGTCTCGTTGCTGTGCGCCGGTGTGGTGTGGACCGTGCGGCTGACCGAGTCGGTGGTGCGGCCATGAGCGCGCACCCGGGGCTGCCGTTCGCGGCGTTCCCGCTCGGCGGGCCGTTGCTGCCGTGGGCGATGGTGTTGTTCGGGGCCGCGCTGCTCGCGGTTCCGCGTCGTCGACCTCGGGCCCGATTGCCGCCGAGCCCCGACGGCCCAGGACGGTTCCCGGGCAGGTGGCTCGACAAGCGGCGGGCGGTGGTTCCCGCGGCAGCTGCCGCGGGCGTGCTCGGCGCGCTGGTCGGCGGGCCGGCGGTGGGCTTCGCGGTCGCGGCCGGAGTGCTCTGGTGGCTGCGCCGCGCCGCGCGCCAGGTCCGTCCGGACCCGGTGGATCCGCTGGTGCTGGCGGCCGGCTGGGATCTGCTCGCCGCCGGCATGCGAGCGGGCCTGCCGCCGGTGGTGCTGGTGCGCGCGGTGGCGGCGGAGTTCACCGGTACCGCGAGCGCGGCCTTGCGGGAAGTGGCGGGGCTGCTCGAACTCGGGGCCGACCCGGCCGCCGCGTGGGAACCCGCGTTGCGCCATCCCGGCACCGCGGAACTGGGGCGGGCGGCTCGGCGGACTGCCCGCACCGGCAGCGCGCTGGCCGAGGTCGCGACCGAACTCGCGGCCGAAGCCAGGACGGCGTTGGCCGACCGCGCGCAAGCGCGGGCGCAGCGGGCGGCGGTGTGGGTCGCCGCTCCGCTGGGGCTGTGCTTCCTGCCCGCGTTCCTGTGCTTGGGCGTGCTTCCGGTGGTGGTGGGCATGGTGCAGCGGCTGCCGATGTCCTGGTGACGGGCGTCCGCAAACAGTCCACTGTGGACTTGGCGAAGGTCTGGATCCGGGCGCTCGCGTCCGGAAACAACAGCGAGGCCGAATTCGGCGACAGAGGACCGGCCGCACCGGCCGGTGGACGAAAGGAGATGACCATGGCCATTCGATCGGCCGAGTCGACGGTGGGGACGATCCGCGCGTGCGGCGGCGGGCCGCTGTCCTGGGTGGCGTTCGGCAACGAGCTCGCCCGACGGCGCTGGCGGGCGCTGCTGCGTGGCGACGGTGGGATGAGCACGGCCGAATACGCGATCGGGACCGTCGCCGCAGCCGCGTTCGCCGGATTGCTCTACACCGTGGTGACCGGGGATTCCGTGACCGCGGCGCTCACCTCGCTCGTCGAGCGCGCACTGCAGAGCGGTGTCGAGTGAGCGCCCCGCCGACCTCACCCCGAAGCTCGCGCGGTCCGACGGCCGTCCCTGATCACCCCGCCGGAACGGTCCGCGGATCAGCGGCGGTCGCTCGGGACGGTGGTGCGGTGACCGTCGAAGCGGCGCTGGGCATCGGTGCGGTGGTCGCGGTGTTCCTGCTCGCGGTGTCCGCGATGAGCGCGTTGCTGGGCCAGTTGCGCTGCATCGACGCCTCCGTCGAAGCCGCCCGGCTGGCTGCGCGGGGCGACCGGGCCGGAGCTCGCGCCGCGGTGGCGCGACTCGCCCCGGCGGGCACGACGCTGACGATCTCCATCGGGACCGAGCTGGCCACGGCGGAGGTCACGGCGCCGCCCGGCACAGGACTGCTTCCGGAGAGCTGGCGCCGCAGCCGCGCCTCGGCGGTCGTCGAACCGGGGGTGGAGGTGCCCGGGAGCGTGGAACCGGGGCGGCCGGAGGCGGTGCCGTGAGCAGCGGTGCGGCGGGCGCGATTCGGCACGCGCCCGCCGTCCACCGCCGGGACGAGCGGACCGAACGGCGAGAGCGCCGGGAGTGCGGGGTCGCCACCGTGGTCGCGGCGGTGCTCACCATCGGGCTGGTCGTGATCGCAGGTTTCGGTCTGGCGCTCGGATCAGCCATGCTGGCACGGCATCGGGCCGAAGGAGCCGCGGATCTCGCGGCGCTCGGGGCGGCGGCGCGTGCTCCGCGAGGTCCGGCGTCGGCGTGCTCGGCGGCGGGTGAGGTCGCCGACGCGATGCGGGTGCGGCTGCTCGACTGCGCGCTCGACGGGCCGGACGCCCGGATCGTGGTCGAAACCCGCGTGCCGGTCGGGCTGGGGGCGCTATCAGCGCAGGTCACGGCGCGATCGAGGGCGGGTCCGGTACGCCGCTGACGGTCGCGGGACGGCGCTGAGCGGTCACGCTTCCCGGTCCAGCGACCGATGATCGCGAGCGAGCGGCCGGGAACCGACACTCCGGCATATCAGCGCCCCTCTCGGCACCCGCACGCTCGTCGCCGCTGAGCGACCGGTCGTCGACATGGGGGGTGTACGGGGGTGGGGGGGATGACGTTGATTGATGGTGCGGAAGCGAGCAGGAGATCCCGACATCGTGGTCGGTCTCAGGTGCAGTCGCGGGGCAGTGACCCACCGGTGCGAAAGCATCCGCCACGTCAGGTGAGGAGAGGTAATGGACTGGTCAGCGGACAGGCGGCCCAGTGCTTCCGGAGCGAACGCTTCCGGAGGGGCCGGTGTTGCTGTGGAGGCCAGTGTCTCCGGATGGGCGAGCGCCTTCCGGATCGAGTTGCGGGTGCAGGCCATCGAGCTGGCATCCCGCGGCTGGTCGGTGCTGCCCGGCACGTACCCGACCGGATACGAGGCGGGTGTTCCCGTCTGGTCCGGTTCCGAGGCTGCGCGGCCGAGCGGATCGACCCACCCCGTTCCCGTCCACGCGGACTGGCAGGAGCGGCTCGGCGCCGACGTGCGCCAGGTCGCGAACTGGTGGTCCGACGAGCCGTACAGCCTGCTCGTCGCCACCGGTGAGCAGGTCGAAGCGCTGGAAACCGGCCCCGAGCTGGGTAGGCGCGCCGCGCGGGCACTGCGCTCGCTGGGCGTTCCGGTCCCGATCGTGGCCACCCCCGACGCCCGCTGGTACTTCCTCGCCGCCGGTGGATCCGCTACCGCGGCGTGCCCCGAGCTCGTGGCGGCGGGAGCAGTCCGCAGGCACAGCACCGGCAGCTGGCTGCCGGTTCCCCCGAGCACTTTCCACCACGGTGTCGTGCACTGGCGGGTCAAGCCGGAGGTCTGCGGGTGGCGGCTGCCGTCGCCCGAGATCATCGGTGACGCCCTGCGCATCGGTGCGGACGCCGTCCCAGACGTGGCAGAACTCGTCGTGGCGGGTTAATTCCCGCGACGACCGCGAACCGAGTCGCAAGGCACTGGACGCCCGACCCGTCCAGGGGCACCCCCGATAGGGGCCGGCGGCGGGAGCGAGTGGGACCGGCGAACCCCCTCGCTCACCCGATCCGCCGTCGGCCCTCAGCCCTGCCCGGCGACTCCCCCGTGCGCGGTCGAGAGCACGTCGAGAACAGCCACCGCCCCCGCCTTGTCCAATGGTTCGTTGCCGTTCCCGCACTTCGGCGATTGAACACAGGACGGGCAACCCGCCGGGCAGTCGCAGGAGACGATCGCCTCCCGCGTCGCGGCCAACCAGGGGAACAACGCGGCGAAGCCGCGGTCGGCGAAGCCGGCTCCTCCTGGGTGACCGTCGTGCACGAACACCGTGGCTTGGCCCGTGTGTTCGTGCAGGGCAGTGGAGACGCCACCGATGTCCCACCGGTCACAGGTCGCGAACAGCGGCAGCAGGCCGATCGCCGCGTGCTCGGCGGCGTGCAGCGCGCCGGGGATGCGCGCCGGGTCCAGCCCGGCGCCCCCCGGCGCGCTGTCGGTCAACAACTCGTCGGAGATCGTGTACCAGACCGCGCGGGTCACCAGCTTGCGCGCGGGAAGCTCCAGCGGAACCTGGTCGAGGACTTGGCCGGACGGCAGCGTGCGGAGGTAGCCGACGACCTGCGAGGTGACCTCGACGTCGCCGAGGCAGACCGTCACCCCCGGCGCCGGACGCCGCTCCTGCACCGTGGTGAGCACCGAGATGTCCACCAGATCGCGCGGCGAGGTCGTCCAGTCCGGGTTCTCCCCGTGCACCAGCGCCAGCCCGTCGTCCAGGTCGAGCTCGTCGACCACGAACGACTGCCCTTGGTGCAGGTACACCGCTCCGGGATGCACCGTCGCGCACGCCGACTCCGGGTCGACGGTGCCGAGCATCCGCCCGGAGTCGCCTTCGACCACGGCGATCTGCTGACCGCCGGACCCGCGCAGCTCCACCTCCCGGTGCGGCCGTTCCCGCGAGGTCCAGTACCAGCCGTGCGGTCGGCGCCGCAGCACGCCCGCGTCGGTCAGCGCCTCGGTCGCGGTGCGCGCGGGGGCGCCGCCGAAGACCTCGAACGCCGCCTCGTCCAGCGGTAACTCCGCCGCCGCGCACGCCAGGTGCGGTTCGAGGACGTAAGGGTTGGCCGGGTCCAGCACCGTCGACTCCACCGGCCGATCCAGCACGGCGGGCGGGTGGTGCACCAGGTAGGTGTCCAGCGGATCGTCGCGGGCCACGAAGATGACCAGCGCATCGTCGCCGTCCCGCCCGGCCCGGCCTGCCTGCTGCCAGAACGAGGCGAGCGTGCCCGGATAACCGGCGACTACCACCGCGTCGAGCCCCGCGATGTCCACGCCGAGCTCCAGCGCGTTCGTCGCGGCGACCGCGAGCAGCTCCCCGGTCAGCAGCGACCGCTCCAGCTTCCGCCGGTCCTCCGGGAGGTACCCGCCCCGGTAGGCGGCGACCTTGTCCACCAGCTCGTCGTCCACTTCGGCCAGCGCGCGCCTCGCCGCCAGCGCGGCCAGTTCGGTACCGCGCCGGGACCGGATGAACGCCAGCGTGCGGGCGCCCTCGACGACCAGCTCGGTCAAGATCCGGGCCGTCTCCGCGCCCGCCGACCGCCGCACCGGGGCGTCGTTCTCGCCCGCGACGTGCTCCAACAGCGGCGGTTCCCACAGCACGACGGTCCGGGCGCCGCGTGGCGATCCGTCCTCGGTGACCGCCCGGCACGCGCTGCCGATCAGCCGCTCCCCGAGCGACGCCGGATCGGACACCGTCGCGGAGGCGAGCACGAACACCGGATCCGCCCCGTAGTACCGGGCGATCCGCCGCAACCGCCGCAGCAGCAGCGCCACGTGCGAGCCGAACACGCCCCGGTAGGTGTGGCATTCGTCGATGACCACGTACGCGAGGTTCCGGAAGAACCGAGCCCAGCGGGAATGCCGGGCGAGCACCCCGTGGTGCAGCATGTCCGGGTTCGTGAACACCCAGCGCGCGTGGGCCCGCACCCAGTCCCGCTCAACGCGCGGGGTGTCGCCGTCGTAGGAGGCGGCGCGGATCCCGTCCACGCCGAGTTCGGTGATGGTCCGGAGCTGATCGGCGCCCAGCGCCTTCGTCGGAGACAGGTAGAGCGCGGTGGCCCTCGTGTCGGTGAGCAGCCGGGACAGCACCGGCAGCTGGTAGACCATCGATTTGCCGGAGGCGGTGCCGGTCGCGACCACCAGGTGCTCGCCGGCCCACGCCGCTTCGGCGCCGTCGGCCTGGTGCGTCCAGGGGCGCTCGGCACCGCGGGCGCGCAGCGCGCCGATCAGCTCGTCCGGAGCCCAACCGGGCCAGTCCGCGTGCCGCGCGGGGCGGTCGGGGAGCTGTTCGACGTGCCGCAGCGGTGACTCGTCCGCGGGCACTCCGGCCAGCACCCGGTCCAGCAGCCGCTTCCCGCTGCTCGTCCTGCCCGCGTTCCGGTGCGCCGAGTTCACACCGTCGAGCGTCGCACAACGCTGTTCCCGCACGGCACGCGCTCGGTGCGGAGCGCGCTCGATGATCTCGTTCGGGTGGACACGGCCGCCGAGGCACTGGCATTGGGCTCGTGCGGGGGCCGTTCGGGTGTGAGGTGGCCATCGGACGCGCAGAGCCCGCCCGTGCGCGCGGACGGGCTCCGCGCTGATCGCTCGCTCCGGAACCGCCGAAGAGGCGACACGCCGAATCGATCCGGCCAGCGACACGCGATACACGAAGTAACCCGTTCGGTCCACATAGAAGTGTGGCTGAACGGGTGATCAAGTCCAAACTGGATCGATTCGCAGATAACAAAGCAGCACGTCGTGGAGAGGCGCGTATCACATCGTGAAGTAAGACACGTCAGGCCTGAATAGACTTCGCGGCCACGACAACGCTCGCGGACGGCTCCTGGCGGACCGCGCCGCGGGCGAGGCCGTACCGAGCGTCGGAGTGGACGCACCACCGCCCCTCCGGCGTGCCACCGAGCCACACCCGAGGAGGACGGATGTCCCTGCTGTCCCCGGTCCAGCCCGGCTGGGTCGCCCAGGGCACTGCACCACCGAGCTCGACGCACCGGATGGACCTCGCTCAGAACGCCCCCGGCGCACTCGAACTCAGCGGCTCCGACTACGCCATCGTCGGCGTGGTCATGATCATCGCTTTGGCGGCGCTCGCCTTCGGCTACGTGCTGATCAAGGAGGTGCTGGCGGCCGGCCAGGGTTCGGCCAAGATGCAGCAGATCTCGCAGGCGGTGCAGGAAGGTGCCGCCGCGTACCTCAACCGGCAGTTCCGGACGCTGAGCGGCTTCGCCGTGATCGTGTTCCTGGTGCTGTTCGTACTACCCGCCAACAGCACCGGCGAACGCATCGGGCGTTCGATCTTCTTCCTGTTCGGCGCGGCGTTCTCCGCGGCCATCGGCTACCTCGGCATGTGGTTGTCCACCCGCGCGAACGTGCGGGTCGCGGCGGCGTCCAACGATCCCGGCGAGGGCCGGGAGAAGGCGATGCGCGTCGCGTTCCGCACCGGTGGCGTCGTCGGCATGACGACGGTCGGCCTCGGTCTGTTCGGCGCATCCCTGGTGGTGCTGGTCTACGCCGGTGAGGCGCCCAGGGTGCTGGAGGGCTTCGGCTTCGGCGCCGCGCTACTCGCGATGTTCATGCGAGTCGGCGGCGGCATCTTCACCAAGGCGGCCGACGTGGGCGCCGACCTCGTCGGCAAGGTCGAGCAGGACATCCCGGAGGACGATCCGCGCAACGCGGCGACCATCGCCGACAACGTGGGCGACAACGTCGGGGACTGCGCGGGGATGGCGGCCGACCTGTTCGAGTCCTACGCGGTGACCCTGGTGGCCTCGCTGATCCTGGGCACCGCCGCGTTCGGGTTGAAGGGCCTGCTGTTCCCGCTGATCGTGCCCGCGATCGGCGTGGTCACCGCGGTGATAGGCGTGTACATCACGAAGGCGAAGGCGACGGAGAGCGCGCTGACCGCGATCAACCGGTCCTTCTTCATCTCGGCCGGGATCTCGGCGGTGCTGTGCGCCGCGGCGGCGCTGCTGTACCTGCCGTCCTCGTTCTCGGCCCTGACCGGCGTGTCCGAGGAGGTCCGCGCCAGCTCCGGGAGCCCGGCGCTGATCGCGCTCGTGGCGGTGCTCATCGGCATCCTGCTCGCCGCGGTGATCCTGAAGCTGACCGGCTACTTCACCGCCACCGAGCACCGCCCGGTGCAGGACGTCGGCAAGTCCTCGATGACCGGTGCGGCCACGGTGATCCTCACCGGCCTGTCGGTCGGTTTCGAGTCCGCCGTCTACACGGCGCTGGTGATCGGGGTCGCCGTGTTCGGCGCCTTCCTGCTCTCCAGCACGCTGACGGTCGCGTTGTTCGCGATCGCGCTGGCCGGGTGCGGTCTGCTGACCACGGTCGGCGTGATCGTCGCGATGGACACCTTCGGTCCGGTGGCCGACAACGCGCAGGGCATCGCGGAGATGTCCGGCGAGTTCGAGGGCGACGGCGCGAAGATCCTGACCGAGCTGGACGCGGTCGGGAACACGACGAAGGCCATCACCAAGGGCATCGCCATCGCCACGGCGGTGCTGGCGGCGACCGCGCTGTTCGGCTCCTACCAGGACGCGATCACGCAGGCCGCCCGCGAGGTCGGTGCGGAGATCACGGCGGCCTCCTACCAGGTGTTCGCGCCGAACATCCTGGTCGGCATCCTGATCGGGGCGTCGGTGGTGTTCCTGTTCTCCGGCTTGGCTATCAACGCCGTGTCCCGGGCCGCGGGCGCCGTGGTCTACGAGGTTCGGCGGCAGTTCAAGCAGAACCCGGGGATCATGGACGGTTCGACCCGGCCGGAGTACCACCGCGTCGTCGACATCTGCACCCGCGATTCGCTGCGCGAACTGGCGACGCCGGGCCTGCTGGCGGTGCTGGCGCCGATCGCGGTGGGCTTCGGCCTCGGGGTCGGGCCGCTGGCCGGGTACCTGGCCGGTGCGATCGCCACGGGCACCCTGATGGCGGTCTTCCTGGCCAACTCCGGCGGTGCCTGGGACAACTCGAAGAAGCTGGTCGAGGACGGGCATCACGGTGGCAAGGGGTCCGATGCGCACGCGGCGACGGTCATCGGTGACACCGTCGGCGACCCGTTCAAGGACACCGCCGGTCCGGCGATCAACCCGCTGCTGAAGGTGATGAACCTGGTGTCGGTGCTGATCGCGCCGGCGGTGGTCACGCTGACCGTGGGCGATTCGGCCTCGGTCCCGGTGCGGATCACCATCGCGGTCCTGGCGACCGCAGTGATCGTGGGCGCCATCGTGGTGTCCAAGCGCCGCAGCACGGCGATCTCGGATGCTCCCGCGGACGACGACAAGATCGTCAACGGCGCGGCCTAGGCGCGAGCCTGCCAATGGGGCGCCCGGCGAATCGCCGGGCGCCCCATTTCGGTTCCCGCGACCGTTTTCCCGCATTCCGGAAAATTCTGCGGAATACGAATTCATCCCGGTTACGCAGCACGAACGGGAGCCGGAGGGCCCCCGGTTCGGGACGTGGCCCCGCGGATGCGGGACAGTCGGGGAGCACGGTGAAACAACCTGAGGGAATGCGCATGAATATCCGTTCGACGTCCGTCGCGGTGCTCGCCGCCGTCCCGCTGGCGCTGGCCGGCTGCTCCAACGAGCAGCCGCAGCAGCCCGCCCAGCAGCCCCCGTCGCAGCAGGAGCAACAGCAGCAGCAGCAGCAGCCCCAGGGGGCGCAGGCCGGTGCGGACGGAGTGGCCTGGACCGGCAAGCTGTGCGGTCTCGTCGGTGGTTTCTCCGCGTCGCAGCAGCAGGCGCCGCAGGTGGACAAGACCAACACCGACACCTTCAAGACCACGTCGGTCGCGCAGATGACCGCCGCGCACGACGCCGCGGACAAGACGGTGACCGGCCTGGAGCAGATCGGCCCTTCGCCCATCGAGGGCGCCGACCAGGTGGCGGGCACCTTCAAGGACGGGTTCACCCAGGTGCGCGACATCCTGACGACGGCGAAGGGCAAGGCCGAGCAGGTCGACACCTCGAACCAGCAGGCGTTCACCGCCGGGATGACCGGGGTGCAGGACGAGCTGAAGAAGGGCCAGCAGCTCGACTTCAGCGCCCAGTTCGCCGAGTTCTCCAAGAACCAGCAGCTCAACGATGCCGCCATGAAGGCTCCGGAGTGCCAGGAGCTGACGAAGTCGGCGGTCGAGCAGCAGCAGATGCAGCAACAGCAGATGCAGCAGCAACAACAGCAGCAACAGCCCCAGCAGCAGCCTCCGGGCTGATCGGCCGGGCGGTGCGGGGCCAGTGCTGAGCACCGGTGATCCGCTCCGGCCGGGTGCCGGTCGAGCGGTGGACGTCGAGTTCCGGAGATCGCCCGGACGAGGTCGATCGATCGCTCGACCGGGCGGAGGCCCTGGTCAAGCTCGAACGGACGTTCTACGATCACGGATCGTGGACCAGCTGTCCTTCTACTCCGCCGAGGCTCGCCACCCTCGGGTGGCCGATCTCGCGGGGTTGCTGTGCGGCCCGGGACAAGCGGTCGGTTTCGGGCGGGGCACCGCCGCCCGGTTGTCCGCCGTCGTCGACGACGACTGGCGGGCCCGGTCGCTGGTGCGCGCCTGCGGTGAGCGCGGGGTGGCCGCCGAGCTCGGTCGTTCGGAGGAGGGGCACCCGCTGGTCCGCACCGCGTTCCGCTCCGACCTGACCGGCCTCGCCGGGCAGTGGCTGCGCGGGGCGGTGAAATCGGTGCCCGCCGACTTCGCCCCGGACGGCGCCGCGCTGCGGCTGTGGGCGCTGACCGCCGGCCGGCCGGTGCCGGGGGGCTACCTGCTGGGGTTGGACCCGCACGCCCCGGAGACGTACGAGCCGCTGGCGGCAGCGCTGGCCAAGGCCGGACTGCCCGCGCGGTGCATGGGGCCGCGAGCGGGCGGGCCGGCGTTGCGGGTCACCGGCAGGCGGCGGATCGAACGCCTCGCCGAACTCGTCGGCCCGACACCCGATGGTGCGATCGAGCGAACGTGGCCGCTGGTGTCCTGAGGATCACGCCACAGGTCACGGCAGGTCACGCAACGGAACACGAGCGCTACCCGATACGTTCGTACGGGACGGAAGACGCGAGTGCAGGCGTGTTGTGTGCCACGCTGTGCGTCCCTGGGTGCGGTACCCGGGACGGCATGCGGTGCACACTGGCGGATCGGACGCCTCCGCGAGAAGAGAGCAGGTAAGCGTGGCTGGGTCGACACGGGCGAAGCAGAGCGGCGACAACGGCCGGGCTTCGGGGTCCTCCGGTGGGGCGGACTCCGGACGTCGGCGGTTGGTCATCGTCGAGTCCCCGGCCAAGGCTCGCAAGATCGCCTCCTACCTGGGGTCGAACTTCGTGGTGGAGTCGTCCCGCGGCCACATCCGGGACCTCCCCCGCGGCGCGGCCGACGTGCCCGCCAAGTACAAGGGCCAGTCCTGGGCGCGGCTGGGCGTGGACGTCGAGAACGACTTCGAACCGCTGTACCTGGTCACCGCGGACAAGAAGTCCACGGTCAGCGAGCTCAAGGACGCCCTCAAGGACGTCGACGAGCTCTACCTCGCCACGGACGGCGACCGCGAGGGCGAAGCGATCGCCTGGCACCTGATGGAGACGCTGAAGCCGAAGGTGCCGGTGCGCCGGATGGTGTTCCACGAGATCACCGAATCGGCCATCCAGGCCGCCGCCGCGAACCCGCGCGATCTGGACCAGGACTTGGTCGATGCGCAGGAGACCCGCCGCATCCTGGACCGGCTGTACGGCTACGAAGTCAGCCCGGTGCTGTGGAAGAAGGTCATGCCGAAGCTCTCGGCGGGCCGCGTGCAGTCCGTGGCGACCCGGATCGTGGTGGAGCGGGAGCGGGAGCGCATCAAGTTCGTGCCCGCCTCGTACTGGGACATCTCGGCCACCATGGACGCGGGCTCCGCCGCCGAGCCGCCGCGGTTCGGCGCGCGGCTGGTCACGGTGAACGGCGCGAAGGTCGCCACCGGCCGGGACTTCGGCCCGGACGGGCAGCTCAAGAACGCCGATGCCCGGCCGCTCGACGAGCAGGAGGCCCGGCGCCTCGCGGACGCGTTGACCGATGCCCGGCTCAGCGTCTCCAGCGTCGAGGAGAAGCCGTACACCCGGAAGCCGTACGCGCCGTTCATGACCTCCACGCTGCAGCAGGAGGCGAGCCGGAAGCTGCGCTACTCGGCGGACCGCACGATGCGCACGGCGCAGCGGCTGTACGAGAACGGGTACATCACCTACATGCGTACCGACTCGACGACGCTGTCGGAGACGGCGATCAGCGCGGCGCGCAACCAGGCCCGGGAGCTCTACGGCGACAGCCACCTGTCCCCGCAGCCCCGCCAGTACAACCGCAAGGTCAAGAACGCCCAGGAGGCGCACGAGGCGATCCGTCCGGCGGGGGAGAGCTTCCGCACGCCGGGCCAGGTCGCCAAGGAGCTCGACACCGACGGCTACAAGCTCTACGAGCTGATCTGGCAGCGCACCATCGCCTCGCAGATGGCGGACGCGAAGGGCACCACGCTGTCGGTGCGCATCACCGGCACCGCCAGCAGCGGTGAGGAGTGCACGTTCGCCGCGTCCGGCCGCACCATCACCTTCGCCGGGTTCCTCAAGGCCTACGTCGAGTCGGTGGACTCCGAGGCGGGCGGTGTCGCCGACGACGCCGAGTCGCGGTTGCCGCAGCTCACGAAGGACCAGCCGATCACCGCCGCCGAGCTGGAACCGGACGGGCACAGCACGAACCCGCCCGCCCGCTACACCGAGGCGAGCCTGGTGAAGGCGCTGGAGGAGTTGGGCATCGGCCGTCCCTCCACCTACGCGTCGATCATCAGCACCGTGCAGGAGCGCGGCTACGTGTGGAAGAAGGGTTCCGCGCTGGTCCCGTCCTGGGTGGCGTTCGCCGTGGTCGGTCTGATGGAGCAGCACTTCGGCAGGCTGGTGGACTACGACTTCACCGCCGCGCTGGAGGACGAGCTGGACCGCATCGCGGAGGGACGCCAGCAGCGCACGAAGTGGCTGTCCGGCTTCTACTTCGGCGGCGAGGTCGGCCCGGGCGACTCGATCGGCCGCGCCGGGGGCTTGAAGAAGCTGGTCGGCTCCAGCGTCGAGCAGATCGACGCGCGCGAGGTGAACTCGATCCCGATGTTCACCGACGACGAGGGCCGCACGGTCTACGTCCGGGTGGGCCGATACGGGCCGTACCTGGAGCGCCCGTTGAGCTCGGAGGAGTCGCAGCGGGCGAACCTGCCCGACGACCTGCCGCCGGACGAGCTCAGCTCCGAGGTCGCGGAGAAGCTGTTCGCCACGCCGATGGAGGGCCGCAGCCTGGGCACCGACCCGGAGTCGGGCCACGAGGTGATGGCGAAGGAAGGCCGGTTCGGCCCGTACGTCACGGAGATCCTCCCGGAGGGCGACAAGTCGAAGCCGCGCACCGGCAGCCTGCTGAAGTCGATGTCGCTGGACACGGTGACGATCGACGACGCGTTGAAGCTGCTGTCGCTGCCGCGCGTGGTGGGCAAGGACCCGGAGTCGGGCGAGGAGATCACCGCCCAGAACGGCCGCTACGGGCCGTACCTGAAGCGGGGCACCGATTCGCGGTCGCTGGAGACCGAGGACCAGATCTTCACGATCACGGTGGACGAGGCGCTGAAGATCTACGCGCAGCCCAAGCAGCGCGGTCGCCGCGCCGCCGCGCCGCCGCTGCGGGAGCTCGGCGACGAGCCGGACACCGGCAAGCCGCTGGTGATCAAGGACGGGCGCTTCGGTCCGTACGTCACCGATGGCGAGACGAACGCATCGCTGCGCAAGGGCGATGACGTCGAGTCGCTGACGATGGACCGGGCGGTGGAGCTGATCGCGGAGCGGCGGGCGAAGGCCCCGGCGAAGAAGAAGGCCCCCGCGAAGTCGAGCGCGAAGAGCACGACGTCGAAGTCGACGAAGAGCACGGGCACGAAGACCGCGTCCAAGGCCTCGGGCACGAAGAGCACCGGCACGAAGTCGGCGTCGAAGTCCTCCACGACCAAGAGCTCGGCGTCGAAGTCGACCGCCTCCAAGTCCACGGCGTCGAAGTCGGCGAAGAGCCCGTCGTCGCGTGCGAGCGGTTCCCGCTCCTCGTCGACCCGCAGCACCTCGTCCACCGGCGGGGCCTGAGCCGAGCCCCGTTCCGACCGCGTGCTGAGCTACGCCACGGCCTCCGCTCCGATCGCCGCCCGAGGGCGCCGGGAGCGGACGAGCCGGGTCGCGACCCGCTGATCTCGTGTCGGTGCGGCCTCGTACAGTGCGAGTCGACGATGCCCGGAGGTGACGTGATGACGCAGTCCCCTGACCCGGTCGAAGGCACCGTGCCACCGGCCACCGGGGTGTGGGCGGACATCGTCGGCCAGCCCGCCGCCGTGCGCACGCTGTTCGCCGCGGCGCAGGCGGCGCACCTGCAGGTGCGCGGTGAGCCCGCGCCCGCCGGAGTCATGACGCACGCGTGGCTGTTCACCGGCCCGCCCGGCTCGGGACGATCGGTGGCCGCCCGCGCGTTCGCCGCCGCGTTGCAGTGCACGGAGGCGGACACCATGCCGGGCTGCGGCCGGTGCTCGGCCTGCCGCACCGTCATGTCGGGCACGCACGCCGACGTCCGAGTGGTCGTGCCGGAGGGTTTGACGATCTCGGTGCGCGAGATGCGCGCCCTGGTGCAGGCCGCTGCGCGGCGCCCCACCACCGGCCAGTGGCGGGTGGTGCTGATCGAGGATTCGGACCGCCTCACCGAGGGCGCGGCGAACGCGCTGCTCAAGGCGGTGGAGGAACCGCCCGACCGGACGGTCTTCCTGCTGTGCGCGCCTTCTGATCACCCGGAGGACGTGTCCGTGACGATCCGGTCGCGGTGCCGGGCGATGCAGCTGCGCACACCGCTCGCCGCGTCGATCGCCGAGGTCCTGCGGGAACGCGACGACGTCGACGACGAGATGGCGCAGTGGGCCGCGGCGGTGTGCGGTGGGCACATCGGGCGGGCGCGGCGGCTGGCGACGGACCCGGCTGCGCGCGAGCGGCGGGACAAGGTGCTGAGCATTCCGGCCGGTCTGCGCCGGTTCTCCGACGTGTTCACGGCGGCGAGCGGCCTGGTGAAGTCCTCGGAGTCGGAGGCGGTCGCGGCGAACGAGGACCGCAACGAGGCGGAGAAGGACGAACTGCGCACCGCGATGGGTGCGGGCGGCACCGGCAAGGGCACCGCGTCGGCGACCCGTGGCGCGAACGCCGCCCTGAAGGAGCTGGAGAAGCGGCAGAAGTCCCGCGCCACCCGCTCGCAGCGGGACGCGCTGGACCTCGCGCTGGTCGACCTGGCCGGTTTCTACCGCGACGTGCTGGTGTCCCGGTCGGGTTCGGGGGCGCCGTTGAACCACCCGGACTACGCCTCGGACGTGTCGAGGGCCGCGGCGCAGTGGACTTCGGAGTCGGCGCTGCGGCGGCTGGAGGCGGTGCTGGAATGCCGCACCGCGCTCACCCGGAACGTGAAGCCGATCATCGCGGTGGAAGCGATGGTCGCGACCCTTCACCACGGCTGAGCGGGCTCGTCCGACCGGTCCGGAACGGGAAAGGCCCCCGCACTCTCCTCCCAGAGCGCGGGGGCCGTGGCTGTTTCGGGCGACTCAGGCGTCGCCGTTCGTGGAGCCGTTCTGCGGCAGCCCGGCGAGCCCGGCGAGAGGGGTGCCGGTGAGGCCGTCGGCCAGCGGCTTGCCGATCGCGCCGCCGGCGTTGCTCAGGTCGAGCAGGCCGCCCTTGGGGGTGCCCGCGGTCGTCGGCTTGGTGGTGGGGGTGTTGACGGCGGACGAGGTGCCGCCGGGCTTCCCGTCGGCACCGTCCTGGCCGCCGGTGCCGGCGGCGCCGGGCTGGCCGTTCTCGGCGGAGACGTTGTTGTTGGCGTTGAGCTGCTCCGGCGGGATCTGGTTGATCAGATCGAGCATGGCGTTGCCGGTGGTGTCGACGAAGTCGGTGATGCCGCGCGTGGCGGGGGCCTGGGTGACGCCGTCGATCGGCGTGGCACCGGCGCGCGCCTTCGAGGCGGGGATGACGCCGCCGAGCGGGATGGTGGCGCCCTGCGTGTTGACCGGGTGGGTGTGGGCCTGGGTCAGGTCGTGCAGCGTGTCGCCGATGATGTTGCTCTCGCCGGTGCGGCCGGAGGCCTCGCCGGCTTGTTCGGCCAGTGCCTGCGGTGCGCGCACCACGTCGCCGACGGTGCGCTGCACGCCGTGCAGGGTTCCGGCGCCGTGGAAGGCGGTCTGCGCGATTCCGTTGTCCACGGGCAGTTCGGCCGGGAACTGCGGGGCTGCCTGGGCGGTACCGGAGAAACCGACGGCACCGGCGCCCGCCAGCACTGCGGCGACCGTGGTGAGGCTGCGTTTCATCGCCTTGCTCCTCTCTGCACAGGCGCTCACCTGTGCGCCAGAGGTCGCAGCGTACGGAGCCGTGACCGGCCACTAATCAGCGATCACGACAGCCGTGGATTGTCGACTGGCAGTGTGCGGAGTGACCGGTGGACGACACGTTCGTGTGAGTGGGGCGATCTTGGAATTACTGTCCGACGACGGAAGTGACGTCGACGGACTGGTTGAGGTGCTGCTGGCGCTTGGCTTGTTCTTCGCGCAACGACTCGACCGTGTCGGCGAATTCGGCGTACGCGTCGCTCTCGTCGTCGAACCGGCTGTAGCGCCCGGCCCGTAATTCGACCGAATGGTATTCGCGTTCCAGCACATCGGCGGTCTGCTGCAGGCTCGCGGCGCGTTCCCGGTACTTCGAGTAGCCGCCGAACGCCGCCGCGACCGCCACCAGCAGGCTCATGGCCACCGCGGCCCAGCGCGCGCCGACGACGGCGGCGGACGCCGCGGTGACGGTGGCGCTGATGATGGACCCGGCGATGACCACCGTCTGCAGCAGCTGGTCCTTCCAGCGGTGGCTGCCGGCTTCGGTGCGGTACCGCTCGATCACGTCCGGCAGGTCCGCCCGGTAGCGCTTGCGCATGCCGAGCAGGTCGCCCGCGTTCCACTCGTCGAGCTGGTGTTCGCGATGCGCTCGCTCGAACTCGCGCAGCTCCGCGGCGACCGAGCGCACCGCGAAGTGGTGGCGGTACGCGGTGCGCGCCGAGACCGCGACCGAGCCGACGGGGATCGCCACCGCCGCCACCGATACCGCTATCGGGGGTGTGAGCAGCACGATCCCGGAGATCGAGAGCCCGGTGAGGGCCGCGTTCCCCGGATAGGCCCAGATCAGTAGAAGTCGTTGCAGCAGTCGCGCTCGGTAGAGCTGTTCGGACAGCTCGCTGATTCGGCGCTCCCAGTCCTGCGGTTGGGTTTCCCCGGCGATGACCCCGCCCCCAATGATGCCCGTGCCCGCGTCCCAACGCTCCATCACATCGATCCTTCCGGCGTCACTGTGATCGAAGTAGTTCCCCAAGTACGACGACAATCGACTGGTCGGGTGATAGCTGATTGGGCTGTTCGGCCTACACCCTGTTACGCCTTGTGATCACCGCAGGTCGACCGCGAGGCATCTTCGTCGAAACCTGCCAGTGATAACAGTCGATGGCGCAAGTGCTCAGTCGCCGCGACTACTCGCCCCGGATCGGGGTTCTCCACTGTGGCAGCGCGTCCGTTCGGCTCAATCACGTGGGCCACGATCAGCCCAGCACTCCCTCTGCTATAGGGGCGTCCGGAGTGCGGTGAGCCGGGTGGCGAGACGGCATGTCCGGTGGGGGCGGTGGTGCCGGGCGTGGGTGTGAACGGCTCGCCCGAGGGGGCGGTATTCGTCGGTTCGGTCCTCTGGTCCGATGTGCGAACGGTGTCGGAAATCGCTTTCGGAATGCGGAGATGGCCTGGCCGGATGGCGGAGTCCGAAATGCGGGAACAATGTGGTCTCCCGCTGGTTCCGAGGTGTCGGAAGATTCGTGCCCGAGCGGCGTTGCAGCAGTTCAGTTCGGTGCTTCGGTGCCGTTCCGGGAATTGCTGGATGATTGCTCGCGCAGCGGTGGAAGGCTGGTCGAGGATGAGTGCTTTCGGTGAATTCCCGAGAGGTGTCGGGCGCGCTTCGGATTCTCCGAAATCGGCGCGACCTGGCGGGTGGATGTTGTCCGGCTGGGCCCGGTGGCGAGCGGCTCACGCCGCCGATGCGGGTGCCGAACGAGAAAGACCGCAGGTCACCGGAGTGAACCTGCGGTCTTCTCAGTGAGCCGCCTAAGGGAATCGAACCCTTGACCTACGCATTACGAGTGCGTCGCTCTGGCCGACTGAGCTAAGGCGGCGTTGCGGGGACGAGTGTAGCGGGTCCGGTGGAGCCGTTCGGCGGAGGGGTTGCCGGTCGGCGGTGTCACCGGTTGCGGCGAAGATCAGCGTCACCTGGACGGGGGGTCGTCGTTGATATGTGCGGTGACGCTCGTCACCGATGTGCCGATGGAGGGCATACGGATGCGATCAGTTCGACCGCTGCGTCGTTTCACCGCGGTGACGACGGTGTCGCTGGCCGTCGCAGGGTTGGGGATGCCCGCCGCGTTCGCGCAGACCACCCCGGTGCCGACGCCGGTGGACCCGGACCAGCCGCCCGCGTTGGAGGTGCCGGTGCAGCCGGGGCCGATCTCCGCGGAGGTGGGCACCGGGGTCGGCGTGGTGCGGGTGCTGCCGGGAACGGTGCCGGGGGAGAGCATCTTCGACGATCCGGCCTACGAGGACGCGTTGCGCAAGCAGTCGCTGATCGAGCTCGGCCTGGGGTTGGCGAAGTCGAAGGCCGACTCCGGCGCGTACCTGGCGCACGAGCGGGCGGTCGCCGAGGCCGCGCCGTTCGGTGCCGCGATCGGCGGGTATTCGCCGCAGGTTCCGGGCTTGTCGGTGACGCAGACGGCGGTGCCGGATCACGCGGAGCCGACGGTGACCGGGGTGCGACCGCCCGCGTCGCCCGCTGACGCGCTGGTGAAGCTCGGTCTGCTGGAGGGGAGCGCGCACGCGCGTTGGGACGACCGGCTCGGTCCGTGCGTGTCGCCGATCTCGGAGGCGAGCAGTTCGCTGGGGAGCCTGTCCGCGGTGAACGTGCTCCCCGCGTTGCCGGACACACCGCAGCAGGTGTCCGAACTGCTGCCCGCGGAGCGGCAGGGCGCCCTGGGGGCGGAGGCTGAGCTCGCCGGGGAGATGCCGGGGTCGCTCGCGCGGCTGGGCGGGCTGCTTTCCGGTGGTGCGCCGACGGAATCGGGCATGGGGTCGTTGCTGAACGTGCCGGACGCGGTGCGCGCGCAGTCCCGCATCGAACTCGTCGACGTGCCCGGTTCCGAGGGCAAGGCGGTGCGGGCGACGTCGGCGATGCAGCTGGCGAGCGTGCGGCTGCTGTCGGGCACCCCGCAGGAGCTGCGGGTGGACGTGGTGAGCGAGCCGAAGTTGACGGTCACCGCCACCGGCGACCCCGAGACGTCCACTGTGGACTACCAGGCTCCGGTGCTGCGGGTGACGCAGGGCGGCCGGGAGCTCGTGGTGATCGACGCGGCGAACCCGACGGCGGACCTGCCGATCGGGCTGCCGGGTGCGCCCGGCGAACTGCCTGTCGTGGGGCCCGCGCTCAACGATCGCGTGCTCGACATCGGCGTGCTGCGGCTGAGCATCGGTGAACTCACCCAGGAGGCGCAGGGCACCGAAGTGCGGGCGGGCGCGCGGTTGTTCGACCTGAAGCTGCTGCCCGGTACCGCGCTCGGCATGCCCGACGCGGCGCTGGCCCACGTGACCTTCGGCGAGCAGACGGCTCGGGCGGGAGCGCCGGAAGGCGGCGTGGTGTGCGAGGTGCCCGCGCAGCAGCAGCCCGCACCGGCGACGCCCGCGCAGGGCGCCGCCGCTCCGCCGCTGGCGAAGACGAGCGGCGCGTACTACACGATTCCGCTGTTCTGGACCGGAACCGGTCTGCTGCTGCTCGGCGCCGTGCTCGTCGCCGCGGTGCCGCGCCGCCAGCAGTGATCCGGCGAGATCACCGCGCAGCGGCGATGATCTGCGGCGAGCGGTGGTGTCGTCCCCCTACCCCGAATTGGGGGAGGACGCCGCCGCTCCGGCAGGGTGGAGCGCGGAGTGAACGGACCGTTCGTCCGATCCGGTCGGACGAACGGTCCGTTCACTCCCATCAGGCTCGTGCTCAGGGGAGCATCCAGCTCAGCACCGGGGTCGATTGCAGGTAGACCAGGGCGCACATGAGGAGCAGGAGCAGCAGGCTCCAGCCGAAGACGCGGCGGAACAGCTCGCCTTCGCGCCCGACCAGCCCCACCGCCGCGGTGCCGATCGCGAGGTTCTGCGGTGAGATCATCTTCGCCATCACGCCGCCGGAGGAGTTCGCCGCGCCCAGCAGCACCGGGTCCGCGCCGATCTGTTCGGCCGCGGTGGTCTGCAGGCCGCCGAACAGCGCGTTCGCGCCCGCGTCGGTGCCGGTGATGGTGACGCCGAACCAGCCCACGACGGGTGAGAGGAACGCGAAGAACGCCCCGGTGCCCGCGAGCCAGACGCCGAGCGTGGTGATCTGCCCGGACAGGTTCATCACGTAGGACAGCGCGAACACGGCGAGGATCGCGAGGATGGCCCAGCCGAACTGCCGCAGCGTCCGGCCGTAGACGAGCACCGCGTCCTTCGGCCGCACCCGCAGGAACGGCAGCGCCAGCAGGCCGGACAGCAGCAGCAGGGTCCCGGTGGCGGAGCCGATGGCGAACTCGTACTCGGTGTCGACGGGTGTGCCCGCGGCCGTGAGCACGGTGAGGCCGGGCCAGTCGAAGCTCCAGGTCAGCGTTTTCAGCGGTGCTTTCACGGAGTCGAACTGGGCGAGCGCGAAGACCAGCACGATGATCGCGTAGGGGGCGAAGGCGCGCAGCGTCTCGGCGCGGGAATCCGTTGCGGTCGCGGAGGTTCCGGCCTCGGGGCGGGTGGTCGTAGCGAGCGCCGGCGGCTCGGCGGGAGCGGCTGGAGCGCCGGTCGCGTCTCCTTCCCGGTCGTCGGCGAGCAGTGCCGCCGTGACCGGCTCACCGGGGCGCCACACCCGCAGCAGCAACAGGATCGCGCCGGCGGACACGATCGCCGCCACGATGTCCGCGAGCTGGTACGACAGGTAGTTCGACGTGAGGAATTGCGCCACGGCGAAGGAGATTCCGCCGACGAGCGCGGCGGGCCACGCCTGCCGCACCCCGCGGCGCCCGTCTGCGACGAGCAGCAGCACGAGCGGAACGGCGACGGCGAGCACCGAGACCTGACGTCCGGCGACCGCGCCGAATTCCGCGGCGGGCAGGCCGGTGACCTCGCCGAGCACGGTGATCGGGTTGCCCATGCCGCCGAACGCGACGGGCGCGGTGTCGGCGACCAGCGCCAGCGCGGCGGCCTTGAGCGGGGAGACGCCGAGCGCGATGAGCATGACCGAGCAGATCGCGACCGGTCCGCCGCCGCCGGCGAGCGCTTCGAGCAGCGCGCCGAAGCAGAAGGCGATGACGATGGACTGCACCCGGATGTCCTCGCCGAGCGTGCCGAACGCCCGGCGCAGCACCGCGAAGTGTCCACTGCGCACGGTCAGGTTGTAGATCCAGATGGCGTTGAAGGTGAGCCAGAGGATGAGCAGCAGGCTCTGCGCCATGCCGTACAGCCCGGCGTCGAGCGCGAGCAGCGGCGGCATGTCGTAGCCCGCGACGGCGACGACCAGCGCCACGCCGAGGGTCGCCAGCCCGGCCCAGTGCGCCTTCCAGCGCAGCCCGCCGAGCAGGAACAGCAGCGTGACCAGGGGTAGCAGCGCGAGCAGCGCGGACAGCAGCAGGGAGCCGGTGGGATCGGGGCTCTGGTGGTAGGGCGGCACGGTGACCTCCACAGACCCGCCGAACGGCGGGTTGTTCCGAAAAGCAGAACGGGGTTCCATATTCGGTGACGGCCATGGTGACCCCGATCACCGCCGACTGGCTATCGGCCGCCCGGCCCAATTCCCGGCGAACGGCCGGTCCGCCCGGTCCCGAACTAGGAGGCTCCGCATGGAGAACCGGCACGCCACGCACCCCGACCAGGTGCGCGGCTTCGACACCGACGCGCTGCGGGCCCACTACCTGGTGCCCGACCTGTTCGTCCCCGGCGAGATCCGCACCGTGCACTCGCACCAGGACCGGGTGGTGCTCGGCGGTGCCACCCCCGAACCGGGGCAGGTGCTGGAGCTGACCGCGGAACCCGCGCTGCGCGGCGAATTCTTCTGCGAGCGCCGAGAGCTCGGCGTGATCGCGCTCGGTGGGCCGGGCGCCGTCATCGCCGACGGCACCGAGCACCGGCTGGAGCACCGCGACTGCGCGTACATCGGCGCCGGCACCCGCGAGGTGGCGTTCCGCGGCGACGGCACGCGGTTCTACCTGGTCTCCGCCCCCGCGCGCACGGCGCATCCGATGCGGGTCGCGCGGCACGCCGACACCGAACCCGCGCGGCTCGGCGCGCAGGCCACCGCGAACGTGCGCGAGCTGCGCAAGTACGTGCACCCGGCGGGAATCACCTCGGACCAGCTGGTCATGGGCGTCACCGAACTCGCCGAGGGCAGCGTCTGGAACACCATGCCCGCCCACACCCACGACCGGCGCACCGAGTGCTACCTGTACTTCGACCTGCCCGCCGAGCACCGGGTGCTGCACCTGCTGGGCGAGCCCGGCGAGACCCGGCACCTGGTGGTGGGCGACGAGCAGGCGGTGATCTCGCCCAGCTGGTCCGTCCACAGTGGAGCTGGCACGCACCGGTACGGTTTCGTGTGGGCGATGGCCGGGGAGAACCAGTCGTTCGACGACATGGACCACGTGGCCGTCGCGGAACTGCGGTAGGGGTGGGCATGAGCGCTGAACTGTTCTCGCTGCGCGGGCGGACCGCGCTGGTCACCGGTGCGCGCACCGGGATCGGCCGGGCGATCGCCCTCGGGCTCGCCGGGGCCGGTGCCGATCTGCTGCTGCTGGGGCGCGACGGCACCCTCGACGAGGTGACCGGGCAGGTGCGGCAGCGCGGCGCCGAGGCCGAGGCCGTCGGCGTCGACCTCGCGGATCCCGCCGGAGCCGAGGAGCGGCTGCGCGCCGTGTTCGCCGAGCGGCGGATCGACGTGCTGGTCAACAACGCGGGGATCATCCACCGGGAACCCGCCGCCGAAGTGTCCTACGCGGACTGGCGGCGAGTGCTCGACGTGGACCTCGACGCGGTGTTCCTGCTCAGCAGGCTCGCCGGGGAGCGGATGCTCGCCCGCGGACACGGAAAGATCATCAACATCGCCTCGCTGCTGTCGTTCCAAGGCGGCGTCCGGGTCCCCGCCTACGCGGCGGCCAAGCACGCGGTCACCGGGCTCACCAAAGCCCTCGCCAACGAGTGGGCGCCGAGCGGAGTGCAGGTCAACGCCATCGCGCCCGGCTACATCCGGACCAACCAGACCGCCGTGCTGCAGGCCGACGAGGAGCGCGAGGCGGACCTCCGCGTGCGCATCCCCGCCGGGCGTTGGGGCGAACCCGACGACCTCGTCGGGGCGGCGGTGTTCCTGGCCTCGGACGCGTCGAACTACGTCAACGGGCACGTCCTCGTCGTCGACGGTGGTTGGATGGCTCGGTGACCAGCACCACCGAAGGGCCGGGCGCGGTCCGCAAGGCGCTGCGCGTGCTCGAAGCGCTCGCCGACCACGGCCGCGTCACCGAGCTCGCCGCCGCCACCGGCCTGCCCAAGTCGACCGTGCACCGGCTGCTGCAAGTGCTGGTGGAGACCGGTTTCGCGCACAGCGACGACACCGGCTACCGCACCGGGGACCGGGTGCTCGCGTTGGCGGGCAAGGTGCTCTACCGCTTCGATCCGGCCGCGCAGGCCGACCCGGCGCTGGTGCGGCTGCGCGACGACACCGGCTGCACCGTGCACTTCGCGATGCGCTTCGGCGGTGACCTGCTGTACGTGCACAAGGTCGAGCCGGACAAGCCGTACCGGATGGGCTCGCGGATCGGGATGCACCTGCCGTGGCACACCAGCGCCATCGGCAAGGCGGTGCTGGCGGAACTGCCCGCCGACGCCGTCCGGGAGCTCGCCGGTGCCGGTGAGCTGCCCGCGCGCACCACGAACTCGCTGACCACCCAGCGCGAGCTGCACGCGCAGCTCGACGAGGTGCGGGCCGCCGGGTACGCGCTCGACGACGGCGAGAACGAGCTCGGCGTGCGCTGCACCGGTGCCTGCGTGCGGGACCACTCCGGCGCCGTGGTGGGCGGGGTCAGCGTCTCGACGCTCGCGCTGGAGCACGACATGAGCCGGTTGCGGGAGTTCGGCGACCGGGTGCGGGCCGCCGCCGCCGAGGTGTCCACCGCGCTGGGGCACCAGACCCGCTGACCTGAGCACGACGAAGGCCCTCCCCGATCCGGGGAGGGCCTTCGGTGCTGAGGGCCTTGCAGGGTGCTCTCTCGGTCGGCGTCCTGCCAGTGCCGAAGCCGCTGAGGTGTTCCGCCACCCGGGCCCCTGCGCAGTCCGTTCAGAGAACGGGCTGCGCTCAGTGGCCCTGTTCCTTGGCGCGCTCGTAGGAGCGCTTGATCTCGGCCTCGGCCTCGGTGCGGCCGACCCAGGTGGCGCCTTCGACGCTCTTGCCGGGCTCCAGGTCCTTGTACACCTCGAAGAAGTGCTGGATCTCCAGCCGGTAGAACTCCGCCAGGTGGTGGATGTCGCGCAGGTGCTCCTGGCGCGGGTCGTCCGACGGGACGCAGATGACCTTGTCGTCCCCGCCCTTCTCGTCGCGCATCCGGAACATGCCGACCGCGCGCGCGGTGATCAAGCATCCCGGGAAGGTGGGTTCCTGCACCAGCACCAGCGCGTCCAGCGGGTCGCCGTCCTCGCCGAGGGTGTCCTCGACGAAGCCGTAGTCGGCGGGGTACTGGGTGGCGGTGAACAACGTCCGGTCCAGCCGGATCCGGCCGGATTTGTGGTCCACCTCGTACTTGTTCCGGTTCCCCTTGGGGATCTCGATGGTGACGTCGAAGTCCACGCGGTTCCTCACTCGTTCTCGCCAGCTTGCTCGTCGAGACTGTGCCCGACCGTCCGGCCGCCGTTGCCAGGCCGGTCCCGCATCCCGGTCCCGTACATCGCCAGTGTCCTGACCTGCGATGATTTCGTCGTTCACCGCACGGCGTCACCCGAGGCCGAGCCGCAGGCTCACACGTCGGAGTGGCCGCCCGTGATGCGGCACGACCACGTCTAGTGTGGACCACGGCCGCGCGCCGAGCCCCACCGCAGTGCGGCAGCTCGCATCTGGCAATCTTGCGAACCGTCGAGGAGGAAGCCCGTGCCCGAACCCCACAGCCTCAGGGGTGAGGTGTCCGAGCCCGACGCCACCGAGCAGCCCGCCACGGAAGAGGCCGCCTCAACGGCAGGTTCGCAGGGCGATGAGCAGGGGCGGAGCGCGGACGCAGAGCATCCCGAGCGGGATCGCGCGCGTGCCGAAGAGCAGCCCTGGCCGACGGAGCGCGAAGCGGCGAAGTCCGCGGACGACGATCCCGGCTTTCCGGTCGAGGACCAGGAGAAGGCCGTGGAGTCGGCGGCGGGTGCTTCCGCCGGGGGCGAGCGGAACGAGTCGGCCTCCTCCGGCGATGAACAGCCGGTGAACGCTGAAGCAGCCGGTACCGGGACCACGTCGACCGGCGGGAACACCGAGAAGGCGCCGGCGCGGGCCTCGCTCACGGGCACCGTCCGGATCGACCAGGGCGAGGAATCCGGTCGAGCGGACGGCGGCCGGGACTCCGAGCAGTCGTCTTCGGAGCAGGCGGACGAGACCGCGGCGGAACGGCTGAATTCCGCGGACGAAGCGCGGACAGGGGATTCCGCAGGTGCTGAGACCGGGGCGGACGGTTCCGCGGACGGTGGCTCCGGCGCCGCGGAGTCCGAGTCCGATGATTCCGCCAGTGGTGCCGAGCGGGCCGATTCATCCGGCGATTCCGATGCGAGCGGTGCCGGTTCCGGCGAATCGAGAACCAGTGGTTCCGCCGCCGGTGAGTCCGAGGCGACTGGTTCCGCGACCGGAGGCATCCGGGCGGACGCGCCTTCGGCGGACGACCAGGCTGAGGGCGGCGCGGAGACCGGGGCCCTCGACGCTGGTGCGGGTGCGCTCGGCGAGGGCCGCGGCAGCACGTCCGGGCAGCTTCCCGAACCCGAGGAACAGCGATCGGACGAGAGCGCCGTCGAGGGCGGGACCGGTTCCGAGGAGCCGGCGGGACAGCGCGCGGACTCGGGTGCGGACGACGACGCCGCGCAGGCGCAGGACGCGGAGGACGCGCCGGGCGAGGAATCCGCTGAGCAGGGCTCGGCGGACGAGGATGGACCGAGCGACGATTCGTCGGCCTCGGGCACGGCCTCGGCCTCGGGCACGGACACGGCGAAGGGCGCCGGGCCGAGCACCGGGTCGACGGTGCGGGGCACCCTCGACGAGGACGTGGCGAGCACGTCGGGCACCGGTCAGGGGGCTCGCGCGGTGGGCTTCGTCGGCTCGGTCGAGCCGAACGCCGGGCGGCAGGCCGCCGCGCACGACTTCTCCGGCTGGCAGACCCCGGGGTCCCGGGTCACGGGGATGATCTCGGGCGCGGAGACCGCGGACGTCCGCAACTCGGCAGAGCAGGACACCGGTGGTTCGCGGGACGACTCGGAGACTTCCGGCGCCACCGATTCCTCCGAATCCGAGTCGCCTGATTCCGCTGCCGGTGAGCCGGAGTCCTCGGACTCGGCGGCCGGTGATGTCGGGACTTCCGAATCGGAGCCCTCGGACACGACCATCGATGACTCCGGGACTTCGGAGTCGGAGAGTTCGGAATCCGCCGCGTCGGACTCGGGCACGACCAGCTCGGACGAGGCGTCGTCCACTTCCGGCCAGGACGCGGAGTCCCCTTCCGGAGCGGAACCGGACTCCGCCCAAGACGGCACCCGAACCGAGGCGACCGGTTCACCGGCGCGAGCGGACCGCCCCGCCGAGGCGGACGCCGAGCCGACGCCAGCGGATCCGGACGAGACCGGATCCGGCGCGGGGCCCGCGACCACCGGCGACTCCGAGGACGCGAGCTCCACGACCACCTCCGGCCAGGAGGAATCCGGCCGGACGCACGACGATCAGCGCTCGACGACCTCGTCGGAGCGTGCTCCCCGGGACGACTCGCGCAGGCAGGAAGCGGCCGAGCAGGACGGATCGACCGCATCCGAACCGGCGGAGCAGGAGCCGGACCAGGGCGGCTCGGAACGGCCCGGCAGCTCCGGCCGAGCGAGCTGGGTCGGGGCGGGCGCCTGGCCCGAGACCCCGGCGACCGAGACTCCAGCGGCCGAGGCCACCGCGACGGAGACCACGGCGGCCGAGACCACGGCGGCCGAGACTCGAACATCCGAGACCGCAGCGCCCGAGACCGCAGCGCCCGAGACCGCCGAGCAGGCTCCCGCTGACGGGACCGGCGCACCGGAACCACTCGACGACGCCGAGGTCACCGGCCCGCAGCCTGCGGTGTCGACCGAGGACGTCGAGGTCACGGGGCCGCAGCAGCCGGTTCCGGAGGCCGAACCGGAAGAGCCCGAGACCGGCGCCTCCGCCGCGGACACCGCGACGGCATCGCAGGCCGAGCCGACCGACGACGTCGAATCCACCGGCCCGCAGCGAGCGGTGCCCGCCGACGAGCCCCGGAGCACCGGCGACTCCCGGACCGAACCGGCCGCCGAGCCCGAGCCGCGAAGCGCCGCGGGACCCGCGACCGAACGCCTCGACCGGCGGGCGATCGCGGAGCAAGCGGTCACCGAGCGCCGCGACGACGCCGACGCGCAGGACGCGGCACCCACCGCCGGCCACGAGGACGCCGACGCGGCGACCGGCCGCCCGGACACCACCGCCGAGGCGGCTCAGGACGCGCCCGCCGAAGTCGGCGCCGACCGCGACGCGACCGCCGACGTCGACGACCGCCGGGACGCTGACGCCGAGGAGTCGAGGGACGCCACCGCGGACGTCGCGACCGGCCGCTTCGGCACCGTCACCGACGCGACAGCCCGAGTCGACCTGCGACGCGACGACCAGCGCGAGGACGCGTCGCGAGACCGCCCGGCGCGGGACACCGCTGCCGAGGCCGGCCGCGCCGGCCGCGACGAGTGGCCCACCGCCGAGCAGGCCCGCGTCGAAGCGGAACCCGAGGAACCCGAGACCGACGGCGACGACTCCGCGTTCACCGCGGACGCCGCGGCGTCGCCGCCCTCGTCCACCGACTCCCGGCCGCGCGTCGAGCCGCCGCCCGCCGTGGACTCCGCTTTCACGGCGGACGCGGGCACTCCGATCGGCCCCGCGCCAGCGGAGCAGACCCAGCAGTTCCGGCGGATCGAGGACACCCAGCGGTTCAGCCTCGCCGACCTCGAACAGGAGACCCGGCGCCGCGAGCAGGCGGACCAGCCGAAGGACTCCCGCCGGACCGACGGCCGCCCGGAATCGCCGCAGGCGTTCCGCGAAGGCGACGGTCCCGCCACCGACGACCGGCCCCGCCCGCAGACCTCCGGCGACGGCAGGCCGCAGCGACCGCAGGCGTTCGACCCGGGCCCGCCGACCACGCGGATCCCGATCGTGCCGCCGCCGCAGCCCGCGCGGCCCCCGGTGCCGGGGCCGTCGGACGCGGAGCGGACGCAGCAGTTCCGCCGCCCCGACTTCAGCGGCCCGCCCCCGGCGCAGCAAGGCCAGCAGTCCGCCCAGGCCAGGCCCGCGCCACCCCGGCCAGCCCCGGCGCCGCCGCAGCAGCAGAGCCCGCCGCGGCCTGCGCAGCCGCAGGACTTCGCCGCGCCCGCTTCCTTCCAGCAGCAGCCGCACCAGGACGCGCACCGGGCGACGCCGCAGCGCATCGAGCCGCAGGCCGAACCCGAGCAGGACCACGACGAGCACGATCACCAGGACGAGCGGCCGGCCGCTCCCGAGCCGCGCCGCAAGCGGGCGACGGTGCTGCTGGCGGCGCTGACCGTGGTCGTGCTCGGAGCGGGGCTCGCGGTGGGGGTGCCCGCGCTGGTCAGCGGGCTCAGCGCCGCGCGGCTCGCCGACGCTCCCGCGCCGGTGCGGCTGGCCCCGTCGATCCGCCCGGTGGGCGCGAGCGCGCCCGAACCTGGCAGGTCCGGGCTGGAGGCCGCCGTGAGCGGTCCGCTGGCGAACTCCGAGCTCGCCCCCGTCACGGGCGCCGTGGTCGACGTGCAGTCCGGGCGCACCCTGTGGGAACGCGAGCAGAACCGGCCGATGATGCCCGCCTCCACCGGCAAGCTGCTCACGATGAGCGCGGCGATGCTGGAGCTCGACCACGACGCGCGGTTCACCACCAAGGTGGTGCGCGGGTCCGCGCCCGGCAGCGTGGTGCTCGTCGGCGGCGGCGACCCGACCCTCACGACGCTGCCCGCGGGCGAGGAGTCGGTGTACCCGGGGGCGGCGCGCTTCGACGACCTCGCCGAGCAGGTGCGGGCCGCGACGGGCGGCCAGGTCACGTCCATCGAGGTCGACACCAGCCGCTACCGGGGCGATCCGATCGCGCCCGGCTGGCTGCCCGCGGACATCCCGGCCGGGATCATGGCGCCGATGGAGGCCGTGATGGCCGACGGCGGTCGCGAGGACCCGACCGACGACTACGGCACGCGCACCCTCTCACCGGCGTCGAAGGCGGGGGAGGAGCTGGCCTCCCGGCTCGGCGTGCCCTCCTCGGCCGTCTCGGCCGGAACGGCGCCGAAGAACGCGCAGGCGCTGGGGTCCGTCGACTCGCCGACCATGCGCAAGCTGATGGAGACCACGCTGATCCACTCGGACAACGTGCTCGCCGAAGCGCTGGCCCGCGAGGTCGCGATCAAGACCGGCAACGAGCCGTCCTTCGCCGGATCGGTGAAGGCCGTGCGCGAGGTGCTGCAGCGCAACGGCGTCGACCTCACCGGCGTGCAGATGTCCGACGGCAGCGGCCTGTCCACCCAGGACCGGATCCCGGCGAAGGTGCTGGCGGACTTGATGGCCACGGCCACCGCACCCGAGCGCGACGGCGGGCTCTCGCCGCGGAGCTCGAAGCTGCGCGCGCTGCTGACCGGACTGCCCGTCGCGGGCGGCTCGGGCAGCCTCGCCGACCGCTACGGCGACGGTGACGGGCGCGGCTGGGTCCGGGCGAAGACGGGCACGCTGGACGGGGCGAACAGCCTCTCCGGCACGATCCTCACCCAGGACGGCAGGCTGCTCGTGTTCGCGCTGATGTCCAACAGCACGGCCCCGGCCGACTCGGTCCGGCCCGCCCTCGACGAGGTCGCGGGCGCGATCCAGCAGTGCGGGTGCAGCTGACCGGACGCGGCGCCGCAGCGGTGTCGCGGCCCAGCTCACCCGGAGTACGGTCGGTTTTGTGACTTCGCGATCCGCCACGCTGCCGCCCCGACCGCACAGCCGGGACGGAGCGCAGCGGACGCTCGATTGGGACCTCGCCGCGGCCACCGCGGGCCGGTTGATGCAGAGCGGTCCCGACGTCTCCCGCACGGAGGCGGCGCACGCGGTGCGCGAGCTCCGCAGGGCCAGCGTCGCCGCCGAGACCCACGTGCGGGAGCTGACCGGCCTCGGCCTGGACCTGCCGGTGCTCGAAGGCGACGTGGTGGACCGCACCGAGTGGGTGCGGGCAGCGGCGCACGGGCTCTCCGAGCTCACCGGGATCGCGCTGAACTCCCGTTCCACCGGCAGCGGCAGCGATCTACTCGGCGGGCTCGGGGTGCGCGGCGCGGGCGTGCAGGCGGGGCTGGTGCTGTCGTACCTGGGCACCAAGGTCCTCGGGCAGTACGACCCGTTCCTGCCCAGCGATCAGGGCGCCCGGCCGGGGCGGCTGCTGCTGGTGGCGCCGAACATCGTCGCGGCCCGCCAGGCGCTGGACGTGCCCGCGGACGACTTCACCATGTGGGTGTGCCTGCACGAGTCGACGCACCGGTTGCAGTTCAACGCGGTGCCGTGGCTGCGGGACCACTTCGCCGACAGCCTCGGGATGCTGCTGTCCGACCTCGACTCCTCGCCCGGTGAGCTGCTGAGCAGGCTGCCCAACGTGGTGCGCGGGGTGCGGGCGGGGCCCGACGCCCAGTCCAGTCCCGGCGTGCTCGGCCTGGTGGAGCTGCTGCAAGGCCCCCGGCAGCGCGCCGCGCTCGATCGGATCTTGGCGCTGTCGACCTTGCTGGAAGGCCATGCCGATCACGTGATGGACGCGGTGGGCCCGGAGGTGGTGCCCAGCGTGGCCACCATCCGCCGCCGGTTCACCGAACGCCGCCAAGGCGGCGGCCTGCTGGACCGGCTGCTGCGCAGCGTGCTCGGCGTGGACGCGAAGATGCGCCAGTACGCGCAGGGCGCGGCGTTCACCCGGCACGTGGTGCGGGAGGTCGGGATGGACGGGTTCAACGCGGTGTGGACCTCGCCCGAGCACTTGCCGACCCGCGCCGAGACCACCGACCCCGCCGCCTGGCTGCGCCGCGTCCACGGGTGAGCGCCCCGCTCGGCTCGGCGAGGTCGGGCGACCGCCGCGCGGACCGAGCGCCCGCCGCCGGCGCGTGCTCGCCGGGGACCACAATGGGGCGGTGACCTCCGCTTCTGATCGTCGCGCGCCCGGAGCCGTCGAGGCGGGACCCGCGATGCTCGAAGTGCGTTCCGCGGTCCGGGGTTTCCTCGCCGCCACCGCCGAGGCGCGGGAGGCGCCGCTCGTGGTGGCCTGCTCGGGCGGCGCGGATTCCCTCGCGCTCGCCGCCGCCACCGCCCACCTGGCGCGCAAGCAGGAGCTGCGCGTCTGCGCTCGCGTCGTCGACCACGGCCTGCAGGACGGCTCCGCCGAGGTCGCCGCGCGTGCCGCCGACCAGCTCGGGCGGCTCGGGTTCGCCGATGTGGAAGTGCTCGCGGCGCGGGTGACCGGCCACGGCGGCCCGGAAGCGGCGGCGCGGCGAGCCCGGTACGCCGAGCTCGACCGGGCCCGGCCCGCCGGGGCGGCCGTGCTGCTCGGGCACACCCTCGACGACCAGGCGGAGACGGTGCTGCTCGGCCTCGGCCGCGGCTCCGGTGCCCGCTCCATCGCGGGCATGCGCCCGTGGGACCGGCCGTGGGCGCGCCCGCTGCTGGGCGTCTCGCGGGACACGACGGTGCGGGCCTGCGCCGAGGTCGGCCTGCGGCCGTGGCAGGACCCACACAACGGCGAGAGCCGGTTCACCCGTGTGCGGTTGCGCACAGAGGTCCTCCCGCTGCTGGAGGACGTGCTGCAGGGCGGTGTCGCGAGCGCGCTGGCCCGCACGGCGCGTCAGCTGCGGGAGGACGCCGACGCCCTCGACGAGGTCGCCGGGGCCGTTCGCGCGCAGGTGGAACGGGGTGCGGAGCTGGACGCGGCGGCCTTGGCGGCGCACCCGCCAGCGGTGCGCCGCAGGGTGCTGCGCGGGTGGTTGCTGGAGCGCGGGATCGCCGAGCTCTCCGACGCCCACCTCCGCGCGGCGGACGCGCTGGCCGGTGCGTGGCGCGGTCAGGGCCCGCGTGCGCTGCCGGGCGGCTTTGTGCTGCGCCGGACGCATGGCAGGCTTCAGGTGGAACGTGGTGGACGGGCAACCGCCGGGCCGGTGAGCGGCGGGTGAACGTGCATCCAACAGCGAGAGGGGAAGCCGGTCCGTGTACGACGGCGACATCGCTTCAGTGCTCATCACCGAGCAGCAGATCCAGGACAAGACGGCCGAGTTGGCCAAGCAGGTCGCCGAGGACTTCCAGGACGCCAGAGGCGGCGACCTGCTGCTGGTGGGCGTGCTCAAGGGCGCGGTCATGTTCATGACCGACCTCGCCAGGGAGCTGCCGCGGCCGACCCAGCTCGAGTTCATGGCGGTGAGCTCGTACGGCTCGTCGACCTCGTCGTCCGGAGTGGTGCGGATCCTCAAGGACCTGGATCGGGACATCGCGGGCAGGCACGTGCTGATCGTCGAGGACATCATCGACTCCGGTCTGACGCTGTCCTGGTTGCTGAAGAACCTGGCTTCGCGCAACCCCGCCTCGCTGGAGGTGTGCACGCTGCTGCGCAAGCCGGACGCCGTGCAGGTGGACGTGCCCGTCCGGTACGTCGGGTTCGACATCCCGAATGAGTTCGTCGTCGGCTACGGGCTCGACTACGCGGAGCGCTACCGTGATCTGCCCTACATCGGCACCCTCGATCCGAAGGTGTACACCTCCGGCCGGTGAGGAGCGTGCCTGCTGGGAGCAGGTGTGGGAAAGGTCCGGTTCCGCTCGGGGGTAGGCTTGTCGACCTGCACAACGCTCGGCGTGGTGGCGCGCTCGCGGCGGCCGGTACGCTGGTTCGAGGGGGTTGACGGCGGCGACGGTTCGTGCGCCGTTCACCGGTGCCGTTGCCCGAAGTGAAGTCAGGGAGGGTCGAGGCCGACCGCCGGCCGCAAGTGAATGGACCTCAAGCGCCTGCTCCGTAACCCGCTGCTTTGGATCCTGGCGGTGTTAGCGCTGATAATGAGCCTCAGCGTGCTCTTCGATGAGACCAAGGCTTATCAGCAGGTCTCGACCTCCGAAGCTCTCCGGCAGATTTCCGAGGGCAAGGTAGCCGAGGCGACCATCCAGGACAAAGAGCAACGAGTCCTGCTGAACCTGAAACAGGGTCAGAGCTTCGCCAACAGCAACCAGCTGATGGCGCAGTACCCTGCCGGTGCCACTGATGCGGTGGTCAACGACATCCGGCAGGCGAACGTCGACAAGTGGAACACCGAGGTCACCCAGGACTCGTTCTGGACGCAGATGTTGATCTATCTGCTGCCGATCGGCCTGCTGGTGCTGCTGCTCATGTGGATGATGAACAACGTCCAGGGCGGCGGGAACCGGGTGATGAACTTCGGCAAGTCCAAGGCGAAGCAGCTCACCAAGGACATGCCCAAGACGTTGTTCAACGACGTCGCCGGTGCCGATGAGGCCGTCGAGGAACTGCACGAGATCAAGGACTTCCTGCAGAACCCCGGCCGCTACCAGGCGCTGGGCGCGAAGATCCCGAAGGGCGTGCTGCTCTACGGCCCGCCCGGTACGGGCAAGACGCTGCTGGCCCGCGCGGTCGCCGGTGAGGCCGGCGTCCCGTTCTACTCGATCTCCGGTTCGGACTTCGTGGAGATGTTCGTCGGTGTCGGCGCCTCCCGCGTCCGCGACCTGTTCGAGCAGGCCAAGCAGAACGCGCCCTGCATCATCTTCGTCGACGAGATCGACGCGGTGGGCCGCCAGCGCGGTGCCGGCCTCGGCGGCGGGCACGACGAGCGCGAGCAGACGCTGAACCAGCTGCTGGTCGAGATGGACGGGTTCGACTCGCGCGGCGGCATCATCCTGATCGCCGCGACGAACCGCCCGGACATCCTGGACCCGGCGCTGCTGCGCCCGGGCCGCTTCGACCGGCAGATCCCCGTCTCGGCGCCGGACCTGCGCGGTCGCAAGGCGATCCTGGGCGTGCACTCCAAGGGCAAGCCGTTGGCGCAGGACGCCGACATGGACGGCTTGGCCAAGCGGACCGTCGGGTTCTCCGGCGCGGACCTGGAGAACGTGGTCAACGAGGCCGCGCTGCTCACCGCCCGCGAGAATGGCCAATTGATCACGGGTGCGGCTCTGGAAGAGTCGGTGGACCGCGTGATCGGCGGCCCGCGCCGCAAGAGCAAGATCATTTCGGAGCGGGACAAGAAGATCACCGCGTATCACGAGGGCGGGCACGCGCTGGCCGCCTGGGCGATGCCGGACGTCGACCCGGTCTACAAGCTCACGATCTTGCCGCGCGGTCGCACCGGTGGGCACGCGCTCGTCGTCCCCGAGGACGACAAGGACATGATGACCCGCTCGGAGATGATCGGGCGCCTGGTGTTCGCGCTCGGCGGCCGTTCCGCGGAGGAGCTCGTGTTCCACGAGCCCACCACCGGTGCCTCCAGCGACATCGAGCAGGCCACCAAGATCGCCCGCGCGATGGTCACCGAGTACGGCATGACCGCTCGGCTCGGCGCCGTCAAGTACGGCAAGGAGGAGGGCGACCCGTTCCTGGGCCGCTCCGCCGGGCAGCAGACGAACTACTCGCTCGAGGTCGCGCACGAGATCGACGAAGAGGTGCGCAAGCTCATCGAGGCCGCGCACACCGAGGCGTGGGAGGTGCTCAACACCTACCGCGACGTGCTCGACGATCTCGTGATGGAGGTCCTGGAGAAGGAGACGCTGGTCCGCAAGGACCTGGAGCGGATCTTCGCCAGGGTCGAGAAGCGGCCCCGGATCACGGCGTTCAACGACTTCGGCGGGCGCACCCCGTCGGAGAAGCCGCCGATCAAGACTCCGGGCGAGCTGGCCATCGAACGCGGCGAGCCGTGGCCCCCGCCCGCGCCCGAACCGGCGCAGGCACCGCAGGCCCCGGCTCCCGGTCCGAACGGTCCGGTGCCCGCGGGCGCCGTCCCGGCGGGCCAGTACAACCAGGGCCAGCAGCCGCAGGGCGGGCCGGGCACGGTGCAGTTCCCGCACCCGCAGGGGCAGCAGCAGGCTCCGCAGGGCCAGTACCCGCAGCAGGGCCAGCAGTACCCGCAGGGCCAGCAGCAGTACGGCCAGCCGCAGGGCCAGTACGGCCAGCCGCAAGCCGTGCCGCCGAACTACGGCGCCCCGCCCGGCTGGACGCCGGCGACGGCGCCGGGCGGTGCCGGTCAGCAGCCGTACCAGCAGTGGGTCCCGTCCTGGGAGCGGTCGCAGCAGCAGCCTGCGGAGCAGAACCCCGCGGCCGGTGCGCAGCAGGTCCCGCAAGCGGGCACCGCGGCACCGAGCACGCCGCAGTCGGGGCAGGACGCGGGCGGCGCCGAACAGCAGTCCGGCGCCCAGCAGCCCGACGCGCAGCAGCCCCAGCAGGCTCCGGAGTCGGAGCAGCGGGGAGAGGACAAGGGCGAAGGCGGGCGCTGACCGCCTCGCGCCGAGAGCGACAAGACCGAGAAGGGGCACCGTCGCACGTCGACGGTGCCCCTTCTCGGTTCGGTGTGAGCCGGTGGAGGAGCGACACGTGATCAGCAATCTCGGTGGGCAGTCCGGGCGGGACGATTCCCGGCCGGGCGATACCGGTTTCGATCGACCGGCTTTCGACCAGGAACGAGCGGCGGCGGCGGTCCGCGAACTGCTGCTCGCGGCAGGTGAGGACCCGGACCGGGAAGGTCTGCGGGACACGCCCGCCCGGGTGGCCCGCGCCTACCAGGAGTTGTTCGCCGGGCTCTACACCGACCCGGACGAGGTGCTCGACCGCACCTTCGACGAGGCGCACGAAGAGCTGGTGCTGGTCCGCGACATCCCGATGTACTCCCAGTGCGAGCACCACCTGCTGCCGTTCCACGGCGTGGCGCACATCGGCTACATCCCGAACGAGAAGGGCCGGGTCACCGGCCTGTCGAAGCTGGCGCGGCTGGTGGACCTCTACGCCAAGCGCCCGCAGGTCCAGGAGCGGCTGACTTCGCAGGTCGCCGATGCCCTGGCGCGGAAGCTGGAGCCGCGCGGCGTGATCGTCGTCGTCGACGCCGAGCACCTGTGCATGGGGATGCGCGGGGTTCGCAAGGCGGGTTCGACCACGACGACCTCCGCGGTGCGCGGTATCTTCCGCAGCTCCGCCTCCTCCCGGGCCGAGGCGCTGTCGTTGATCAGGGGGTCGTGATGAGCGTGCTGCTTCCCCGGCCCGGCCGCTGCGCGGTGATGGGCGTGCTGAACGTGACGCCCGATTCGTTCTCCGACGGTGGCCGCTACCTGGACCGCAAGGCCGCGGTGGCGCACGGCGTCGACATGTTCGAGGCGGGCGCGGACATCATCGACGTGGGCGGTGAGTCGACGCGGCCGGGTGCGGACCGGGTGCTGGCCGAGATCGAGATCGAGCGGGTGCTGCCGGTGGTGGCGGAACTGGTCGACTCCGGGGTGCCGGTCAGCGTGGACACCACGCGCGCCGAGGTCGCCGCGGCCACGGCCGGAGCGGGCGCCTCGGTGATCAACGACGTGTCCGGCGGGCTGGCCGACCCGGACATGGCGCGGGTCGCCGCGGACACCGGGCTGCCGTGGGTGCTGATGCACTGGCGCGGTCACAGCCGCGACATGAACTCCCTGGCCGAGTACGGCGACGTGGTCGCCGACGTGCGCTCGGAGCTGCTGGCCCAGGTCGACGTGGCGTTGCGGGCGGGCGTCCGGGAGGACGCGATCGTGCTCGATCCCGGCTTGGGCTTCGCGAAGACGGGGGAGCACGACTGGGCGCTGCTGAACCGGCTGGGCGAGTTCGTCGGACTGGGCTTCCCGGTGCTGGTGGGCGCCTCGCGGAAGCGGTTCCTCGGCAGGCTGCTGGCCGATGACGACGGCGTTCCGCGCGCCCCGGCCGGCCGGGAGACGGCGACGGCGGTGGTCTCGGCGCTGGCTGCGGACCGCGGCGCGTGGGCGGTGCGGGTGCACGACGTGCGCAGTTCGCTGGACGCGGTCGCGGTGACCGCGGCGTGGAACACCGGAGGAACCGTTGGCTGACCGGATCACGTTGACCGGGTTGCGGGTGCGCGGCAACCACGGGGTCTTCGAGCACGAGAAGCGCGACGGCCAGGAGTTCCTGGTCGACATCACGGTGTGGGTGGACCTCGCCGGTGCCGCCGCCGCCGACGACTTGGCGCAGACGCTGCACTACGGCGAGCTGGCGCAGCGCGCGGCGGACGTCGTGGGCGGGCCCTCGCGGGACCTGATCGAGACGGTGGCGGCGGAGATCGCCGACGACATCATGACCGATCAGCGCGCCCACGCCGCCGAGGTCACGATCCACAAGCCGTCCGCGCCGATCCCGCTGACGTTCGCGGACGTCGCGGTCACCATGCGCCGGTCCCGGCGCGCGGCGCGGAACGGCTGAGCGCGCCGATGAGCAGGGCGGTGCTGTCGCTGGGGTCGAACCTGGGCGACCGGCTGGCGCACTTGCGGTCCGCGGTGGACGGGTTCGGCGACGCGGTCGTGGCGGTCTCCCCGGTCTACGAGACGGCGCCGTGGGGCGTCACCGACCAGCCGGACTTCCTCAACGCGGTGCTCGTCGTGGCGTCCGCCGAGGTGGACGAGTGGGGCTGGTTGCGCCGTGGCCAGGAGCTGGAGCGAGCGGCGGAGCGGGTGCGGGAGCGCCGCTGGGGCCCGCGCACGCTCGACGTGGACGTGGTCACCGTGGACGGCGTGCGCAGCGAGGACGCGGAGCTGCTGCTGCCGCATCCCGGCACGCCCGCGCGGGCGACGGTGCTGATCCCGTGGTCGGTGGTGGAGCCGGACGCGGTGCTGCCGGGCCACGGCCCGGTCGGCGACCTGATCCGGGCTCTGCCCGCCGCGGAACTGGATGCCGTGCACCGGCGCGACGACCTGCACCTGGGGTGAGATGCCTCCTCCGCTCGGCCTGCGGGCGGAGGAGGCGGTGACCTCACGGGCGGCAGCCGCCGGAGGACCGGGCCGCTGAGGCGATCACCCTGATCCGCGCGTGCCGCGGATCAGGGCAGGGTGGACCGCACGGCGTCGGCGATCCAGTGCGTCTGCCGCTCGGTGGTGGGGTGCGGCGGCCACTCGTTGATGACCGCCAGCAGCTCCCAGTACCGGGACATCCGCTCGTCGTAGGGCGCGCCGAAGTGGTCCGCGAGCTCGGTGCGCGCGGCCGGGCCGTCGATCACGCCCTGCTGGCGGGCCCAGAGGCCGGAGCAGCGCTCGGCCAGGTCCCGCCCGCGCTCGGAGTCCGGGGCGTGCCCGGCTTCCCGCGCCTGCTGGATCTCGTCGAACAGCGCCCACCAGAGCGCGGCCTCGTCCTTCGTCTGCACCGGCATGGCGTGCTCATCGCCTCGCTGCGCGGACTGCTCCTCCCACAGCCGCCGGACGGCGGCGCGGAAGTCGGCGTCGCCGACGAGTTCGGCGAGTTCGATCCACGCCTCCACCTGTTCGGTGCTCGGGTCGTCCGGCAGCTCCGGTTTCGCGGACCGCATCCAGGCCGCGAACTCCTGGTTCACCTCCAGGCCGCCGATGGTCTCGTCCCAGAATTCGTCGATGATCCGGTTGCGCTCCGCGTCGGACATGGTCGCCAGCTTGTGCATGAGTTTCACCTCTTCGGTCGATCGGTTCAGGTGCACGACCGCCCGCAGCACCGCGCGGCGGGTTCGCAGCAGCCGCATCTGGTCCTCCAGCAGGTCCAGTTGCGCTTCGGCGAGCCGCCGCACCGTGGTCTCCTCGGCGAGGACTCGGCGCACTTCGTCGAGCCCGGCTCCGAGCTCGCGCAAGGTGCGCACCAGTTCCAGCCGCGCCATCGCCTTCACGTCGTAGAGCCGGTAGCCGGAGTGCGTGCGGTCGGTGGGCGGCACGACGCCGCTGTCGGAGTAGAACCGGATGGTCTTCACGCTCAGCCCGGTGCGCCGGGAGAGCTCTCCGATGGTGTAGCGCTGCGTGTCGTCCACGAGTGAGACCTTCGGCCTTCCAGTCGGGGGAGACTCAAGCCCTTTTCGCGCGCGGTTCGTCGGCCGGTGCCTTGCCGTCCGGTTCTCGCGAAGTGCGATGCTGGAATCGTGGCACCTCGGCAGCAGGATCGGATGACGTTCACGCAGGCGCGGCAGTTGGTCGTGGCAGCCTTGATCGCGGCGGCCTTGGCGTACGTCGGTGCCCGCTTGGCCTACGGCGCGCTGCCCCGGTTGCCCGCGCCCGCGGGCGCGACGCTGCTGCTGATCGCGGTGGTCGACGTGCTGCTGGCGCTGACCTTGCGCCCCCGCATCCAGCGCAAGCCCGGCACGGAACCGGTCGACGCCCTGCCCGCGGCCCGCGCGGTCGCGCTGGCGAAGGCGTCCTCGATGGCGGGCGCGATCATGTCCGGGGTGTGGATCGGGCTGCTCGGCCACCTGCTCCCGATCCAGGGCTCGGTCCAGGCCGCGCGGGAGGACATGACGGCGTCCCTGATCGGCCTGATCAGCGCAGCGGCCTTGATCGCCGCAGGCCTCTGGCTCGAACACTGCCTCCGCAACCCCGACGACCCGGAAGAGCCCTACGACGAGGACTGACCCCTTCGCCGCCCGCCCCCGCGAAGCGGACAACCACCCCCGACGAACCCGAACCAAGCTCTGCCTTGCGGCCGAAGACCGTGCCGTGCGGCGTAGCCGTGCGTTGGGCGGCGAAGCCACGCCTGCCTTGCGGCCGGAGGCCGTGCCTGTATGTGCGAAGCACATAGCCCACGTCGGGAAGGTGACCACCCGCGGGTTCTCAGTCGGTCTCTCGCGAGGACGGCTTTTTCCCTCGTGGCGGAGCCACTAGGGAAAAAGATCCCGCAGCGAGAAGACCGACTGAGGTTCCGCCACCCGACCCCCAAAGCAAAACGAGCCCAACCATCCTGCGGATCTCGATCCGGTAAAGGCCGGGTACCGTGGGGGCATGCCCGCCCCTGGCCGTTCCGCAGCCGCTGACCAGCGTCCGTCGGTGTTATGGGTCGGCGCCTTGGTCCTCGCCGCCGCCGCGACCGCGATCCTGGTGTTGAGCAACGATTCCCGCGTGCTCAAGCTGGGTCTGGTGGCCGCGTTGTGGGCCGCGTTGCTGGGCGCGTTCGGCGTCGCGAAGCTGCGGGGGAAGGCGTCCGAGGCGGCTGAGCGGGAGGCGGAGCGCCAGCGGGTCTACGAGATCGAACTGGAGCGGGAGATCGCCGCTCGCCGCGAGTTCGAGGCGACCGCCGAGGCGGAGGCGCGCCGCACGGCGGCGGCGGAGTCCGACGCCGAGATCCAGGCGTTGAAAGCGGAATTGCGGGCGCTGCGGGAGAACTTGGAGAAGATGCTCGGCGGGGACGTGCTGTTCGAGCGCGTCGCGCTGCGGGCGGAGTCCACTCGGGTGCGTTCTTTGCCGGAGCGTCCCGCGACGGGCGAGCAGCCGCGGTTCTCCTCCGGTGACACGGGCGCGCAGCCGCGGATCATCCAGCAGACCGATGGTCGTGGCAGGCAGTTGCCGGCCGGTTACCAGGGGCAGGTCGAGCATCCGGAGCCGCACGAGCAGCCGCCGCACCGGACTCCGGTGGAGCAGCCGTCGCGACCGTCGAAACCGCGCAAGTCCAGGCCGCAGCAGGGAAGGCCCGCTCCGCGGCAGGCGGCCGATGCGCGCAAGCAGCGCCCGGCGCAGTCCGGGACCCAGGGCGCGTGGCCGGAGTCCACTTCGGACAGGTTGCGCCCGGTCCAGCCCGAGCAGGCGGCGCCGGTGGCGCACCCTGCGCCTGCCGGATCTCCGCCGGAGCAACCCCGCCCCGAACAGCCCCAGGTCGCCCGGCCGCCGGCGAGCCCGGAGCCCGCCGCGCCGCAGCCCGCCCAGCAGGCCACCCCGGCTCAGCGGCCCGAACCCGAGGCGACCGACGATTCCGCCGAGCGCCGCACCCCGACTCGGCAGGTCGAGGCGGGCGCGCACACCGAGGGCACGTCGGTCGTCGACCTGCTCGCCGCCTACGGCGATTCCGGCGCGCCACCCGAGTCGAAGCGCCGCCGCCGACGCCGCGGCTGAGCCGCCAGGAGCGGTCGCCGGGTGATCCTGCCCCAGGCGGTGTGGGGGCGAAGTGTCGCGTTCTAGGGTTTCGGGCGTGTCCACACCTGATCTCCCCGGTTCTGTGCCCGACCTCTCCGGCGCGCGCAGGTTGCAGGCCCGCAAGCACTCCGCGGTCGGCTGGCCGGTGGCCGGGCTGCTGCTGCTCGGCGTCATCGGCTTGGTCATGGTGGGTGTCGCGACCTCCAGGGTGGGGGTGCTGCCCGCGCTGGTGGGCGCGCTGGCAGCGCTGATCCCGGTCGGCGTGGTGTTCGCCGCGATCGTGTGGATCGACCGCTGGGAACCGGAGCCGCCGATGCTGATGCTCGGCGCGTTCCTGTGGGGCGCGGGCGGGGCGACCGGCTGTTCGCTGCTGCTCAACGGCTCGGTGATCGGTTTGGGCGAGCTGCTGTTCGGAACCAGCGAGCACGTCTTCTTCGAGCGGGCCGTGATGGCGCCGCTGGTGGAGGAGGCCGCGAAGGCGCTGTTCGTGGTGTCGCTGTGGTTCTGGCGGCGTTCGGAGTTCAACGGCCTCGTCGACGGCATCGTCTACGCGGGCTTGACCGCGGCGGGTTTCGCGTTCACCGAGAACATCCTGTACTTCGGCAAGGCCTTCTCCGAAGGCGGCTGGGGCAGCGCCACCGGCGGTGTCGTCGCGGTGTTCATCCTGCGCGGGGTCCTGGCGCCGTTCTCGCACCCGCTGTTCACCTCGATGGTGGGCATCGGGATCGGGTTGGCTTCGCGCACGACGGACACCACGAAGCGCCTGCTGTGGCCTGCGGCCGGGTTCGTGCTGGCGGTGGTGCTGCACGCCGCGTGGAACGCGTCGACGCTGCTGGGCGGCACGGGCTTCCTCAACGTGTACTTCCTGATCATGCTGCCGATCTTCGCGGGCACCGGGTGGCTGGTGGTCTGGCAGCGCAAGCGCGAGCAGCGGATCGTCGCCGACCAGCTCCCGGTGCTGCAGCGCGCCGGGCTGATCCCGCGCAGCGAGGTGGAGATGCTGGCGTCGCTCGCCGGCCGCCAGGGCTGGTTGCGCAAGGTGCGCCAGAGCGCCGGGCCGGAACCGGCGAAGGCCGTGCGGGACTACCAGATCGCGGTGACGGAGCTGGCGTTCCTGCAGCACCGGGCCGCGGAGGGGCGCACGACGAGCGCGGTGCGGCGAGCCCGCCGGGAGCAGCTGATCGAGGAGCTGAAGGCGGCCCGCCGCTCGGCCGTGGGTTCGCAGGAGGCGTTCCAGACCGCGCGGGTGAAGATCCACGAGCTGACCCAGAGCGTCCGCCGCCCCGGTTCCCGCCCGCAGCGCCCCGTCCAGCCGCAGAGCGCTCAGCCCCAGGCCGAGCGCCCGCAACCCGGCGGTGCCCGCGCGGAGGCCTCCCGCCCCGACCTCGCCCCGCAGCCCGACCCACGACGCCAGGCCGCACCCAAGCAACCCGCGCCCAGGCAGTCCCCGCAGCAGCAGGCACGCCCCGCGTCCGGACACCGCCCTCCGCACCCGCAGCAGCCGACCCCCCAACAGGCGCCCCAGCAACCGAACCAGCCCACCCCGCGCCGCTCCCCGCAAC
>NZ_JAPFGB010000022.1 GCF_026241095.1 Saccharopolyspora sp. NFXS83
GCTGAGGTTCCGCTACCCGGACACCAGAGCAAAAAGAGCCGTGGAAGCAATCACTGAAGAAGACCTTCCACCGCACCACACCAACCACACGCCCAAACCGGGGAAGGCCCTAAGAACACCCCACACGCCAAGCCGAGCGAGACCCCAAACCAACCCACACGCCAAACCGAACCCGGCCTTAGAACCCAACAAACCCGGCGACCGAGGATCCAAGGTCACCGGGTTGATGGTGTAAGTGGGCTGTTGTCTGGGCTTTCGTCCAGGACTACTGCTCGAACCGCCTCCGGAAGCGTTCTTCCATCCGTTGGGTGAAGGATCCACGTTCCCGTGGTTCGGGCTTCTTCCGGTCGCCGCCGGATGAGCCTGCGCTTCCCTCCCCTTCGGATTCCGCTTCTTGGCTGCCACCACGCATCGCGGACAGCACTAGTACTGCTCCGCCGAACATCACGAGGAAGCCGACCACGCTCACCACGGGGATATCGGCCGGTTTGACCGGTATCACCACGCCGAGCACCAGCAGGATCAACCCCAGCGCGAACACGGCGATGCCTTGCAGGCGACGCCGTCGCGACGGACGGTGCAACCGTCCACCGCGCACGGTGGAGACGAACTTCGGATCCTCGGCGTAGAGCGCGCGCTCGATCTGGTCGAGCAGTCGCTGCTCGTGCTCGGAGAGTGGCATGGCTCCTCCTCCGGCACAGGTAACTCAGTGGCGCCGGAGACTCGGAGGGCACACCTCCGAGTGGGAACCCGGCGAACGCTTGGGGGCGTCACCGTCGAGGATACGGTTCCCGCGACGCCACGACTACCCGCAGGGGTCAGGTGACGGATGCAAGGTTGCCGACATCATCCCCTCGGATCAACCGAACGGCCCAGCACCTGGGATTCGACCCGTACTTCCGTCCCGGTTCGCCGCTGCGCGTCGGGCCTCTCCGATCACCCTGGGAGACGTCCGATCGCGTGCAGCCGGGTCGCGATGTCCCGCAGCGGCGGGGTGGCGGCGACCGCGCGTTCGAGTTCGGCGAGGGTGTCGGCGCCTTGCCCTTCGTGGACCGATCCGGGCACCAGGTCGGTGAACACGCCTTGCCCTTGCACCAGGTCCACGACGAGGCCCGCTTCCCGCATGCGCAGTGCGAGTTCGTCGCCGTCGAACCGGCGCAGCACGGTGTCCCCGTCGCCGTCGTGCCTGCCGTCGGGGTCGCGGAACACGTGCAGCGCGTCGGCGGGCCGTCCGGCCAGCGCTCGGGCCAGCACCGCCGCGTAGCGGTTGGACACCAGCACCGACACGGCGCCGCCGGGGGCGGTGGCGGCGACCAGCGAGGAGAGCGAGGCGGCCACGTCGTCGACGTATTCCAGCAGGCCGTGCCCGAGCACCAGGTCGGCGCCGCCGGGCGGCGCGAACGCGTGGAGCGCTTCGGTGTCGCCCTGCAGCGCGGTGATCAGCTGCGCCACTCCGGCGTCGGCGGCGCGGCGTTGCAAGGTGGCCAGCGCGTTCGGACTGGGGTCGACGACGGTGACCTCGCAGCCCGCGGAAGCCAGCGGTACGGCCCAGACTCCGCTGCCGCCGCCGACGTCCAGGACGCGGGGCGGGCGTCCGTCCCGGCGCGCACGGGCCTCGGCGATCTCTTCTTCCAGCACCCGGTGGACGGCGTCGGATCTCATGGGCAGCAGCGTAATGGCGGGTCAGACCGGGCGACGCACCGGCGGGGCGGGACGCCGGGGCGCAGCAGCACACGAGATCGGGCCTGTTCCGTAGGCTACGGGCGTGCAAACGGTGGCAGTGCTCAGCCTCAAGGGCGGTGTCGGGAAGACGACCGTGGTGCTCGGGCTCGCTTCGGCGGCCATGCGCCGCGGCGCGCGGACCTTGGTGGTCGATCTTGATCCGCAGTGCAACGCGACGGCCGCGCTGGAACCGGACGAGACCCGCCTCGGTCTCAGCGATGTCCTCGCCGACCCGCGGGCGGAGGTGGTGCGTTCGGCGGTCGCGCCCAGCGGGTGGGGCGAGGAGGTCGACGTCCTGGTCGGTTCGGAGGACGCCGAGCTCTACAACGGTGGTCCCGACGACGGCAAGGGCGGCTTGGCGAAGCTCACCGAGGCGTTGTCCGCGCTGGACTCGTTGATCGCCGAGGGGGAGCTGCCGTACCAGCTGGTGCTGCTGGACTGCCCGCCGTCGCTGGGCAGGTTGACCCGGTCGGCGTTGATCGCCGCTGATCGCGCGCTGCTGGTCACCGAGCCGACGATCTTCGCGGTGTCCGGGGTGCAGCGCGCGTTCGAGGCGGTGCAGGCGGAGCGCGCGGCGAACAACCCGCGGCTGCAACCGCTGGGCGTGGTGGTCAACCGGGTGCGACCGCGGTCGCACGAGCACCAGTTCCGCATCGAGGAGCTGCGGGAGATCTTCGGACCGCTGGTGATGCCGGTGGCGTTGCCGGATCGGCTCGCGGTGCAGCAGGCGCAGGGCGCGTGCCTGCCGATCCACCAGTGGGGAACGCCAGGCGCCCGCGAGGTGGCGTTGGGCTTCAACCTGCTGCTGGCCCGCACGTTGCGCGCGGGGCGGCGCAGGCAGGGCACCGAGCCGGCGCTGGACGATTCGTTCGACGACGATCCCGGCGATCACGACCCCGAGCTCGACGACGGGTCGCTGCCGGGGGCCTGATGCCCGAGGGGGACACGGTGTTCCTGACCTGCCATCGCCTGCACCAGGCGTTGGCGGGGGAAGTGGTGCTGCGCGGCGAGTTCCGCCACCCGCGGCTGGCCGAGGTGGACGTGACCGGCCGGACGGTGCGCGAGGTGCGCCCGGTGGGCAAGCACTTGCTGGTGCGCTTCGAGGACGGCTGGACGTTGCACAGCCACCTGCGCATGGAGGGCGCCTGGCACTTGTATCCGCCGGGAGCCCGGTGGCGGCGCCCGGCGCACCAGGTCCGCGCGGTGCTCACCGTGGCGCGGCGCAGCGCGGTGGGTTTCGAGCTGCACGAGCTGCGCTGGATCCGCACGGCGGACGAGGGCGAGCTCGTCGGGCACCTGGGGCCGGATCTGCTGGCCGAGGGGTGGGACGCGGCGTCGCACGCCGAAGCGGTGCGCCGTCTCACCGCGGATCCCGCCCGTGAGATCGGTGCGGCGCTGCTGGATCAGGCGGTGCTGGCGGGTTTGGGCAACATCTACCGCACCGAGGTGTGCTTCTTGCTGCGGCGGGCGCCGTCGACGCCGGTGGCCGAGATCGACGCGGACCGGGCGGTGTTGCTGAGCCGCCGCCTGCTGCTGCGCAACGCCTGGAACCCGGAGCAGTCCACCACCGGCGATCCGCGCCGCGACGCCCGCCACTGGGTGTACGGCCGCCGCCGCTGCCTGCGCTGCGGCGGCGCGGTGACCCTTGACGCGCGCCCCGGCGACCGGATCACCTACCACTGCCCGCACTGCCAGCCTTGATGCCCGGACCGGCCGTTCTCGCACCCGGGCACTCGAGCGAGGAGGGACGTCACGCCTCGCGGTGGGCTGAGACGGCGTCGGCCAGGCCGCGCAGCACGGGGTAGACGAGCACGATGCCGATGGAGCCCCACACGAGTCCGGTCAGGCGCAGCGCCCCCAGCGACAGCGTCAGGTCGCCGACTCCGGCGACGAGGGCGGTGCCGAGCACGGTGAGGTTGACGGGATCGGCGAAGTCCACGCCCGCTTCGCTCCAGATCCGCACCCCGACCAGCGCGAGCACGCCGACGACGACGAACAGCGCTCCGCCGAACACGCCCAGCGGCATGGTGCTGATCAGCGCGCTCAGCTTGGGGCAGAACGCGAGGAGCACGGCGCCGACGGCGGCGATCATGCACGCCGCGGTCGAGTACACCCGCGCCGCGGCCATCACCCCCACGTTCGGGGCGTTGCTGCTGAGCGCGGAGCCGCCACCGGCGCCGGCCAGGGTGGTGGCGAGGCCGCCGCCGATGAGCGCGTCGCCGACTTGGCCGTCCAGGTTCCGCCCGCTCATCGCGGCCACGGCTTTGACGTTGCCGACGAGTTCGGCGAGCACCACCAGCACCATGGGCGCCACGAACGGCACCGCGGACAGGTGCAGCTGCGGGGTGACGAACTCGGGCAGCCCGAACCAGGGTGCGCGGGCGACGGCGTCGAGGCGGGCCGGGTCGACCTGGCCGAGCAGCGCGGCGCAGATCCAGCCGCCGAGCACGCCCAGCAGCACGGCGAGCCGCCTCGGCATCCCGCGGCTGAGCACGGTCGCGAGCACCACGATCACCAGGGTGATGGCCGCGGGCACCGGCTGGACACCGAACGAGGACACGGCTTGCGGTGCGAGGCTCAACCCGATCATCAGCACGATGCCCCCGGTGACGACCGGGGGCATCGCAGTTTCCAGCAGGCGCACGCCGAGCGCTTTGACCGCCACTCCGAAGGTGAACACGACGAGGCCCACCATCATGATCGCGCCGAGCAGCGCGCCTTGACCGGCGCCGCCGTGGTCGACGGCGGCGCCCATCGGCACCACGAACGCCACGGAGGCGCCCAGGTAGGCGGGGACCCGGTTGCGGGTGATGAGCAGGAACAGCAAGGTGCCGAGGCCGGAGAGCAGCAGCGTCGTCGAGGCGGGGAATCCGGTCAGCAGCGGCACGAGCATGGTGGTGCCGAACATGGCGATCAGGTGTTGCAGGCCGAACCCGACTGTCAGCGGCCAGCTGAGCCGTTCACCGGACCCCACGACCGCTTCGTCCACCAGCTGACGACCGTCGCCGTGCACGGTCCACAACGCCACATTGCCCTCCCCGACTTTCCCCTCCCCGGGGAACGTTGCCACGTAACGTAGCGACAGTGGGAAGATTACTATTCGGCATCACATAATCAACCCGTCATGGGCTCATTCGAGTGAAAAATGAATCACGCGTGCTGACGTGGAGTCATCAGGGCGTCGTGCTTGACCGGTGCTTTCGTCACTGGCGGGACGAGTCCGCGGAACCCGCGGTGCCGCTCGCCCAGCCCAGCTCGTGCAACGCGGTGGCGAGCCCGGCCAACCGGTCCGTGGCGTCCTGCACCGCGTGGCGCTGCTCCGGTGCCCCGCTGGCCGCGACCGCTCGACCCGCGGCGGCGACCAGGTAGCGGTATCCCTCGATGCCTTCGTCGAGTTCGTCGCGCAGGCGCTTCGCGTCGGCGCGCAGCTCGTCCTGCTCGGTCGCGGGCACGTGCGGCAGCGCCGCCTCCACCGCCTGCAACCGGGACGCGACCTCGCGCAGCGCCGTCGCCGCCCGGTTCGCGGTGACGCGAGCGTCCTCGGCTTCGCCGAAGCCGTCCACGGTGAGCTGCGTCAACGCCTGGTGCATGCTCTGCTCGGCGTCGCGCAGCAACCGCATGGGTTCGCGCGCCCGCGAGCCGCTCGGCGGCAGTTCCACGGGTTCGGGCGCCGGTTCCGGCAGCGGCGTCTTGAGCAGCCGCCGGTAGCGCCGCCACTCGGCGAACGAACCGAACGCCGCCGCGACGGCGACACCGCCGAGGCCGAACGCGGCGACGTCGAGCGAGGTCTCCAGCACGCCCGGAGCCACCGGGATGCCGAACTGGTGCGGCGCGAACGACACGTACGCGCCGGCACCGAGTCCACCCGTGCTCACCGCCCCGGCGGTGGCGTTCTGCCGTGCGCGCTTGCGCTTGCGCAGCAGCCGCGCACGAGGATCCCGCCACTGGGCGAGCTTGCGGCGGACCTGACCGACGACGGGGCCGCGCAGCTCACGCAGCGCGGCCTCGCCCCATTCCGCAAGTTCGTTCTTCCGCGGCGGCATCGTCTTGGCCGATCAGGCCTGGCCGGTCTGCGGGTTCTGCTGCTGTTGCGGGCGGGTGGCCGGCTCGGCCACGTCCCCGCTCGCCTGCTGTCCCCCGGTGACCTGTTGCTGGCCGCCGCCCATCGAGGCGCGCAGCTGCTCCAGCCGGTTCGCGCCAGCGGCGTCGACGGAGGCCTGCTGGACCTCCATCATCCGGCCCTGCACGCTGTTCTGCGCCAGCTCCGCCTCACCGAGCGCGGTCGAGTAGCGCTTCTCGATCTTGTCGCGGACCTCGTCCAGCGACGGCGTGGTGCCGGGCGCGGCCATGTCGCTCATCTGCTTGAGCGAGTTGGACGCCTGCTCCTGCATCTTCGCCTGCTCCAGCTGGCTGAGCAGCTTCGTGCGCTCGGCGATCTTCTGCTGCAGCATCTGGGAGTTGCGCTCGACGGCCTGCTTGGCCTGCTCAGCGGACTGCAGCGACTGGTCGTGCAGCGACTTGAGGTCTTCCACCCCCTGCTCGGCGGTGACGAGCTGGCTCGCCAGCTGGCTGGCGGTCTCCTCGTACTTCTGCGCCTTGGTGACGTCGCCTTCGGCGCGCGCCTGGTCGGCCATCACCAGGGCCTGCCTGGCCGAGGACTGCAGCTTCTCGACTTCGCCGAGCTGGCGGTTGAGCTTCATCTCCAGCTGCCGCTGGTTGCCGATCACCGAGGCCGCCTGCTGGGAGAGTGCCTGGTGCTGGCGCTGCGCATCCTCGATGGCCTGCTGGATCTGCACCTTCGGGTCGGCGTTCTCGTCGATCTTCGACGAGAACGACGCCATCAGGTACTTCCAGAACTTCACGAACGGATTGGCCATCTCCTCCGCCTGCCTTCTCTCCTGCCGGTGCTGCCCGTGCGCGTTGTGCGACCGCCGCGAACCTCGACCCGACGCCTGAGGTCCGGCGCGGAGCCGGCTTCAGCCACGTCGTGTCCTGTCCTCATGATGCCGCCGCACCCATCGTGTCAGGGCGCGGTGTCCGGTTCCACCAGGATGCGTAGATCTCCGGGAAATTCCCCCAGGGACCACGAACGGTCACGACATGATCGAACCAGCACCGCCACCCGAGCTTTCGCCCGGGTGGCGGCCACGGTCCGCACGGTCCACCTGATCAACGCGGCGGAGCCCCGCAAGGTTCCTTCAGGCTGCGACCACCACGCCGCCGGAGCTGCGCAGCGGCGGGCTGATCCGCTGGCTGAGCACCGGCTGCAACCGGTGTTCCTCGGTGAGGTCTTCGCTGGAGAGCTGCGCGTCGATTCCCGCTGCCTCGGTGTCGGCGAAGTCGGCGCCGGACAGGTCGGCCTCGCTGAGGTCGGCCCCCATCAGGCTCGGCACCAGGCGACCACCGTCGAAGTCCGCGGTCCGCTGCTCGACCATCGCCGCAGCGAGCACGGAGCCCGAGCCGTCGAGATCACCGGCGACCGTGACCAGCAGTTCCGGCAGTGGCAGGTCCAGCGCGCCGCAGATCGAGGACAGCAGCTCGCTCGACGCCTCCTTGCGCCCCCGTTCCACCTCGGAGAGGTAGCCGAGGCTCACCCGGGCGGCGCGCGAGACGTCTCGCAGCGTACGAGACTGAGCGGTCCGGGCGCGGCGCAGCCTTTCACCGACTGCTTCCCGCAACAACACGGTCATCGCGCGCCTCCCTCCTTCGTCGCTTACATCGTGCGCTACGCGTCAACGCCCCCTACGTTACTCATCGCGACGCGGTTTACGAGAGCGATCACCCTCTAATCCGCCGAGGGCGAACGTCCCCGCTCCGGCGCGCAAGCGCGAATCGTTGACGATTCCGCAGCACTGGGCCGTCTGGGCACTCCGCAACCTCAACGAAGAATCGTGGCGAAGTGTTCCAACGCCACTCGAACGGCCGCCGTCCGCACGGCCGCGCGATCACCGTCGAGCCGCGTGGAGAGCACGGTCGTGCCGGTCGCTCCCGCGAATCCCAGGTGCACGGTGCCCGGCGCGGCCCCGTCCTGCGGGTCTGGCCCTGCCACCCCGGTCAAGCCCACTCCCCAGGTAGCGCCGCAGCGGTCGCGCGCTCCGGCCGCGAGCTGTTCGGCCACCTTCGGCTGCACCGCGCCACCGGTCGCCAGCAGCGCGGGGTCGACCCCGGCGAGGTCGGCCTTCAGGTCGGTGGCGTAGACGATCAGACCGCCGCGCACCACGGCGCTGGCGCCGGGCACGTCGGTCAGCGCCACCGCCAGCAGTCCCGCGGTCAGCGATTCGGCCGTGGCCACGGTCTCGCCGCGGCGGCGCAGCAGCTCCAGCACGTCCGCCGCGCCGGCGGGCGAGTCGTTCACGAGCGCGTCGCCGTCGTCCGGCGACCACGCGCCCGCAGCCGCACGGCTTGCACCACGTAATCCACTCCGGTCACCACGGTGACCAGCACCGCGGCCCCCATCACGATCCAGCGCACCGGTTCGATCAGCCCGCCGAGCGGCACCAGGTACGCGGTGATCGCGATGGCTTGCAGCAGGGTCTTGAGCTTCCCGCCGCGGCTGGCGGGGATCACGCCGTGGCGGATCACCCAGAACCGCAGCAGTGTGACGAACAGCTCACGCGCGATGATCAGCAGCGTGACCCACCACGGCAGGTCGCCGACCACGCTGAGGCCGATCAGCGCGGCCCCGGTCAGCGCCTTGTCCGCGATCGGGTCGGCGATCTTGCCGAAGTCGGTGATCAGGCCGCGCTTGCGGGCGAGCTCTCCGTCGATGCGATCGGTGATGGCGGCGACCAGGAACACGACGACCGCGGCCCACCGCCACAGCGGCTGATGCCCGTCCTCCCACAGCAGCGCCACCAGGAACACCGGTACCAGTGCGAGGCGGGAGACGGTCAGCACGTTGGCGATGTTCAGCAGCGGCACCTGGCGGGGCTCCCCGCTTTGGGCGGATGATCCCGAGGCCGCGCCTTCGGTCGTCATGGTGTCTCCCCGGACCGTTGCCGTTCGGGCTCGTCGCCGATCGGGCGCACCACGAGGTCGACGCCTTCGCTGGCGATCACCCGGCAGTGCAGCACGTCGCCCACGGCGACCGTCCCAGGATCAGTGACGAGGCATTCGCCGTCCACCTCCGGGCCTTGGTGTTCGGCGCGCCCGGCGCAGCCGTCCTCGTGCTCGGTGTCGCGTTCGATCAGCACCCGGACCTCGCTGCCGATGCGGTCCTCGGCGCGCTGGTCGGTGAGTTCGTCGACGAGCGCGGACATCCCGGCGACGCGTTCGGCGACGACGTCTTCGTCGAGCTTGCCGTCGAAGCCTTCGGCTTCGGTGCCGTCCTCGTCGGAGTAGCCGAAGACGCCGACGGCGTCGAGGCGGGCGCGGGTCAGGAAGTCGCGCAGTTCCGCGTAGTCCTCCTCCGTCTCGCCGGGGAAGCCGACGATGACGTTGCTTCGGATCCCGGCTTCGGGTGCGAGCTCGCGGATCTGGTCGATGAGCCCGAGGAAGGATTCGGTGGATCCGAAGCGCCGCATCCGCCGCAGCACGGATCCGCTGGCGTGCTGGAAGGACAGGTCGAAGTAGGGCGCGACGCCGGGCGTGGTGGCGATGGCGCGGACCAGGCCGGGCCGGGTCTCCGCGGGCTGGAGGTACGACACGCGGACGCGGTCGATGCCGTCGATGCCCGCGAGCCGGGGCAGCAGGGTCTCCAGCGCGCGGGCGTCGGAGAGGTCCTTGCCGTAGGAGGTGGAGTTCTCGCTGACCAGGAACAGCTCGCGCACGCCCTGGGTGGCCAGCCAGGCCGCTTCCCCGAGGACTTCGTCGGGCTTGCGGGACAGGAAGGAGCCGCGGAAGGCGGGGATGGCGCAGAACGTGCAGCGCCGGTCGCAGCCGGAGGCCAGCTTCAGCGAGGCGACGGGGGCGTTGTCCAGCCTGCGGCGCGTCACCCGCGTCGAGGGCACCCAGCCGTGGCCGGGCACCGCGACCTCGGTGGCGGCGGCGGGGCGTTCGACCGGGGTGATCGGCAGCATCGTGCGGCGGTCCCGCGGCTGGTGCGAGGCGAGCGGGCGGTCCTCGACCACGTCGTCGAGCCGCTCGGCGAGCTGCGCGTAGTGGTCGAAACCGAGCACCGCGTCCGCTTCGGGAAGCTGTTCGGCGAGTTCCTGGCCGTAGCGTTCGGCCATGCAGCCCACCGCGACGACCTTCGCGCCGGTGTCGGCCGCGGCCAGCAGCGTGTCCACCGAGTCCTTCTTCGCCGATTCGACGAAGCCGCAGGTGTTGACGACCACGACGTCCGCGGAATCCTCGCCGTCGACCAGGTTCCAGCCGCGCTCGTGGAGGGTCCCGGCGAGTTCTTCGGAATCGACTTCGTTGCGCGCGCATCCCAGAGTGACCATGGACACTCGGCGCGGTGTGGACCCAGCAGGCATGACCCGAGGTTAGCCGCCGCCCTGAGCTCCGCTTCGCCCGCGCCCGGTCAGCGTTGCGGCAGGACGTCGACGGGGATCTCCGCGGCCACGTCCCCGGGCAGCTTCAGCGTTTCACCGGGGGCGTAGGTGGCGGCACTACGGTGCTCGCCGCCCTCCGGGCGCCACAGCACCTTCGCCTCTCCGTGGCGGCGGTCGCCGATGAGGTACACGGGTATTCCGGCCCGCGTCAGCCCCACCTCCTGGTCCGAGCCTAGCGCGCAGCACCACCGCCAGTAACGATCTGACCACCGAGCGAGGTCTTCCGATCACCGTGCGCAATCCGAGGGCACATCGACTCCAGCGTGCCGGAAAGGTAGCATCTCGTCCATGCATGATTATGCGGCCGAGGCGATATCGATTCGGCGGGCACGGGTGGGGGACGTCCGCGGGATCAAGGCCCTGGTCGACTCGTACGCGGGCAAGGTGCTGCTGGCCAAGGAGCTCGTGACGCTCTACGAGCACGTCCAGGAGTTCTGGGTCGCCGAGCTCACCGCGCCCGACGACAGGCCACCCCAGCTGGTCGGGTGCGGCGCGCTGCACGTGCTGTGGGAGGACCTCGCCGAGATCCGCACCGTCGCGGTCGATCCGGCTGCCCGCGGTCACGGCGTCGGCCACCGCGTGGTCGGTCGTCTCGTGGAGCTCGCCGTCGAACTCGGCCTGACCCGCGTCTTCGTGCTCACCTTCGAGACCGCGTTCTTCCACCGCCACGGCTTCGCCCCGATCGACGGCGCCCCGGTCTCCCCCGACGTCTACGACGAGATGCGCCGCTCCGCAGACGAAGGCGTCGCCGAATTCCTCGACCTCCCGTACGTCAAGCCCAACACCCTCGGCAACACCCGAATGCTCCTCGACCTCCCCGGCTGACGAGCGTCACGTCGCACGCCCGTCCATCACGTCGACCAGCCGCCAGACACCACTGGACGGATTGCGCTGGTGCTCGCATTCGTGCTCGCACCTGCGCTCGGCCCGCGCCCGCGCATCGGCCAAACCCTCCTTGTAATCGTCGAAGACGATCGACGCCTTCCGGTAGTGCCGCACGTAACGCTTGAGCCTGCGCTCAGCCGTCGCGCAGTCGGGTAACGCGCCGTCGTAGTCCTCGAAGTGCAGGAGCAGCCAGTACTCGAAGCACGGGTTGGACACAGCCAGCCTGATCTTCGCCTGCTTGGCGGCGGCGCGCGCCGCGTCGATGTCGAACTCGTCCACGTCGACCACGCACCAGATCTCGTCGTAGGCGTCGGGATTCCTGTTCCGCCACCGCTTGGCCTTCGACACCAGCGTGACCGGATCGACCGCCTCGCTCTCGAACTGCACGTCGACGGCCAGGGTTCGGAGGTGCGAGCGCAGCGCGCAGAAGTACTGGCGCTCGGTCTCCGCCGCGCCGCACAGCACCAGCACCAGGGGCTTCGAGGTCAGCTTGGGCCGACGACGTCCGCCCCTGTTCTCCCGACGGGTCACCGGTCGACCCCGAACGCCTCCGCGAATCGCTCGGCCGCTGTGAACGGGACCGCGCCGTAACTGCCGTGCAGGTAGCGCCGTTCGTAGTTCTCGCTCTTGCGCGGTTTGAAGTCGGACAACGCGTAGAGCGAACTCCGCCCGGCGCGGTCCTTCTCCACGAACCACACCGAATCACGCGGGAGCGATTCCTCGTCGAGCATCGTGCCGAGCAGGCTCGTGTCGTGGGTGGTGAGGATCAGCTGGGCCTGGCTGGTGTTGATCCGCTCGTCCCGGAACAGTCCGATCAGCCGGGAGCTGAGCAACGGATGCAGGCTGGTGTCGATCTCGTCGACGACGAGGACGGAGCCGGCGCGGAGCGCGGACAAGACTACCGGCAGCAGCCCGATCCACTGCTGCGTGCCCTGTGATTCGTCGCGGAGATCGAACAGCTCCTCGCCGCTTTCCGCGTGCGCGAACTTGAGCAGCGTCTCCACATCCGGGCCACGGGCCTCCAGTTCGGCCACCCGGGATTTCCAGCGGTCTGCTTCTTCGGACTCACCCGCTTCCTCAGCCCGCTTCGCGCGCCACAGGTACGACTCGATGCGGCTGCGATCTTCGCGTCGCTCCACCTGGACATCCGCGATGCCGAGGTCCGCCGCTCGGATCAGGTTCAACACCTGCTCCCGAGAGGTGTGACCACGTTCCAAGAGCTCGGCTAGTCGTCTAGCTCCGAGCATCGCCGGGCGGCTCGCAGCTGAGCTCCGGAATCGCAGGGTGCGCACGAACCACCGGTGAACCGGCTGGATCTCATCGAACCGGGACTGCCCTGCCACGGAGAGCAGCAGGGCGTTCTCCCGAGTCATCTCCTCCAGCACCTCGCGCTTGACCTTCGCCGTCCGGACGGTCGAGCCGAACTTCACCTCACGGCCTTCGCGTTCGAAGAGCACCCGGCGCCGGTTCTCCGGATACGAGTAGAGCCACTCCTCGCGCACGGCGGAGTCGTCCAGGACGAACCCGTAGGTGTAACGGACGGACTCGATGACCAGCTCGACGACGAAGGTCGAGGGTTCTGCTCGTAGCGCGGGGTCGAGCCGGAACGGTCGCCTCGGCACACCATCGTCACCGTCCGCGTCCCAGTGGCCGAAGGAATCCACCACTGCCGACCGCATGAACCGCAACCCGTCCAGCAGGTTGGATTTGCCGGACGCGTTGGCCCCGTAGATCGCCGCCACCGGCAGGACTTCACGCGTCTTGTCGTAGGCGGGCATCAGGAGCAGCTCCTGCTCCTTCGCGAACGAGCGGTGGTTGCCGAGCCGGAAGCTCCGGAGCATGGGACACCTTCCGAGGTCGAGCTTCGAGCCTTATCGTGCAAGTTAACCGCAAAAAACGGCCTGAGGGTACCGCAGCAGGCGTGTTCGCAGCGACACCATCGGGCGATCACCGCTCAGAAGAGATCGGCGATGGCTTCGGTGGTTCTGGGGGCGTTCTCCAACCAGAACTCGTGGGTGATGCCGTCCAAGCGGCGCAGGTCCCAGCCGAGGCGTTCCAGGTCGGCCGCCAGTGCCGGGGGCACGACCGCGTCGCCTTCGGCGGAGAGCACCACGGTGCTGGGCACGGCAGGTACCGCCGGGACGAACGGGTGGTGGGCGATGTCGCGGTAGACCTCGCCGATCATCTTCTTGTCGAACCTGCGCTTCGCGCGCTCGGTGAGTTCGCGGGTGCGCGGGGTGTGCGCGGCGGCGGCCTGCTGCTGGTGGCCCCGGCGAGCGAGGGCGCTGATCACGAGGCTCACCGTGGGGGCCGCCCAGAACAGCCGGGCCCGCCAGCCGCTCGTCGGCAGCGCCAGCTGGAACCCCGGATCCAGGTACAGCGCGTGCTTCGGCGCCAGCGCTTCGACCGCGCGGGGCACGATCGAGCCGCCCAGCGAGTGGCAGGCCAGCACGTCCAGCCCCGTCGGCAGCGTGTCGACCAGGTCCGCGGCGAAGTCGTCGATCAGGTAGGAGCCGCCGCGCGGGCTGTCCCCGTGGCCGCGCAGGTCGACCGCGATCACGGTGTGCTCACCGCCTGCGGCCAGCGGCGCGGCGAAGTCGTGCCACAGCTCGCCCGACTGCCCCAGGCCGTGCACCAGGCCGACGGTGCGGGGTCCGCCGCCGAACGTCGTCGTGTTGAGCTTCATCGCCGTCCTTCTCCGAGCGCGTGATCGGCACCGAGCCTAGGCGGCTCCGGTGTCGCCGTTCCCGAGACCACCAGACACCCGATGGCGGCACATCATCCGAGCTTCACGCGGCGAAAACCCGCCTGATCCCGCGCGTACCACGCGAAACGGCTATAACACCGGTGTTGATCCTTGCAGGCCCCACCCTGATCACGAGGAGATCCCGTGTTCCGTTCCGCCACTTCCCGCCGCGGGCTCGTCGCGTCCGTCGCCGCGGGCGCCGCGATGCTGCTGTCCGTCGGTACCGCCTACGCGGACCTCCCCGACGACGAGCTGCGGCAGGTCACCGACCAGTACCTGTTCGAGACCTCGCTGAGCGACTTCATCGATCTGCGGTCCGAGCAGCCGCACTCCGGCCAGCTGGACTGGTCGTCGGACAGCTGTTCCTGGTCGCCGGACGAGCCGCTGGGCTACGACTTCTCCACCAGCTGCGACCGGCACGACTTCGGCTACCGCAACTACAAGGCGCAGGACCGGTTCTCCGAGGACAACCGGTTGCGCATCGACGACAACTTCAAGGCCGACATGTACTCGGGCTGCGCCGATGACTCGACGTGCGAGGCCGCCGCGAACGTCTACTACGAGGCCGTGCGCCAGTTCGGCAACATGAGCGCGTCCACGGCGGAGGCGGTCGAGCAGGCCGACGTCAAGCCGGTCCACGCCGAGTCCGGCCAGGTCGTGGGCTTCGAGGCGAAGACGCGCACCGGGGAGACGATGCGCTTCGACTCCTGATCCGATTCGCCGATGCGGGCGCGGTCACCGGTTCCTGGGTGACCGCGCCCGTTGCCGCCGGACGGTGTTTCGCCGCCGCTGGGCTGGGTAATGTCGCCCGCGTCCGGCGATGACGACGTAGAGGAGACGGTGCTCGATGGTGCGGCGGCAGATTCCACGCTGGTCCGAGTTGCGCCCGCTGCTGCGGGTGGAACCGCCGAAGTTGAACCCGACGGAGCGGCGCCTGTCGCAGGCGCACACCATCGCGGACCTGCGGACGATCGCGCGTCGCCGCACCCCGCGCGCGGTGTTCGACTACACCGACGGCGCGGCGGAGAGCGAGACGAGCCTGCGACGGGCCCGGCGGACGTTCCGCGAGATCGAGTTCCACCCGTCGGTGCTGCGAGACGTGTCTACAGTGGACACGAGCAGGACGATCCTCGGCGAGCCGTCGGCGATGCCGTTCTCGTTGGCCCCCACGGGTTTCACGCGGATGATGAACCACGAGGGCGAGCCCGCGGTGGCGCGGGTGGCCGAGCGCGCGGGCATCCCCTACAGCCTGTCCACGATGGGGACGACGTCCGTCGAGGACCTCGCCGCGGCGGCGCCAGGGGCGCGCAAGTGGTTCCAGCTCTACGTGTGGCGCGACCGGTCCGCGGGCCTGGAACTGGTGCGCCGGGCGAAGGAGGCCGGGTACGAGGCGCTGATGCTCACCGTGGACACGGCGGTCGCGGGCGCGCGGATGCGGGACGTGCGCAACGGTTTGACGATTCCGCCGTCGCTGACGGCGAAGACGATCGCCGAGGGCGCGCTGCACCCGGCGTGGTGGATCAACCTGCTCACCACGGAGCCGTTGCGGTTCGCGTCGTTCACCCGCTGGGAAGGCACCGTCGCCGAGCTGATGAACGAGATGTTCGACCCGTCGCTGAGCTTCGCCGACGTGGAGTGGCTGCGGGAGATCTGGGACGGCCCGCTGATCATCAAGGGGCTGCAGAACGCGGCGGACGCGAGCAAGGTCGTGGAGCTCGGCGCGGACGCGGTGGTCCTGTCCAACCACGGTGGCCGCCAGCTGGACCGGGCGCCGACGATGCTGGAACTGCTGCCTCGGGTGCGCGACGCGATCGGGGACCGCGGCGAGATCATGCTGGACACCGGCATCCTCAACGGCGCCGACATCGTGGCGGCGGTGGCGCGCGGAGCCGATTCCTGCCTGGTGGGCCGCGCCTACCTGTACGGCCTGATGGCGGGCGGCGAGCGCGGCGCCCAGCGCGCCGTCGACATCCTGCGCACGGAGATCGAACGCACGATGCGCCTGCTCGGCGTGGACTCCCTGGCCAAGCTCGACGACTCGTACGCGACCCTGCGCACCCACTGACGGAGAGGCCGCGCCACCCGGCCGACCATCGTCCGGTCACCGGCGAAGCCGCTGAGCAGCGACCACCAGAGCAAGACGACCACCGGCGGGTTCTCAGTGGCCTTCTCACGAGGGCAGCAATTGCGCGCGTGGCGGAAGCCACTCGCGAAATTGATCCCGCAGCGAGAAGACCACTGAGGTTCCGCTACCTCACCCCTGAGCAGAGCGACCAGCTCCGCCCGGAGAGATCAACGCCCCGGTCGCGGGTCGAGCGGGGTGCGCTCGGTGTTCGCCGTGGCGGCGTCGCCGGAACCGTCGATCGATCCGGTGCCGAAGAAGGCCTCGCAGGGCCCGCCGATGTACTTCTCGAAGTCCGTGACCACGTGGATCAGCGACTCGCCGTCCTCGGTGGGCACCACCGACGGGCTGAAGCCGCGGCAGGTGCTGCCCTGGTTGTACTCGATGTGCACCGGCGCGTCGATCTCGCGCCAGCCGCGGGACAGGTCCGACGGGTGGTCGTTGACCATCAGGGTCTTGCCGTTGCCGGGCGCCCAGCCGCCTTCGTCGCCCGCGAGCATCTGGTACGCGAGCACGAGCCTGCCGTTGGGGTCGTCACCGGGAGCCCAGGTGATCGTCGGGGTGCCCAGCGGCTGCCCGCCGGTCTCCGAGACGATTTCGGTGCCCGGGTCGCGGGGGTCGCCCCAGTCCCAGCCGTCCTCGGATTCGCGCATCCACACCGTGCACGTGTGCACCGGGTCGAAGTTGCACATTTCGTAGGTCATCACATAGGTGCCGTCCGGCAATTGGCGGACACCGGCCATCCCGGGGCGCACCCGGAATTCGTCCTGCTTGATCGCATCACGCTCGTCGGTCCAGGTGATGCCGTCCTTGGAGCGGATCTGAACCATTTTCTGATCGTGGTTCGGATCCATGTCGTCGGAGTAGAACGCGACCAGGTCACCTTGTTCGGAGACGGTGAATTCCGGCTCCCAGATTCCTGGTCCCGGTGGCTTCGAGATCACGTCGGACATGTACGACCAGGTTCGCCCTTGGTCGTCGCTGCGCCACAGCCGGACGCTGCTGGTCCGGGTCTCCTCATCCGCGCCGACTCCGGCGGTCCCCGCCCACAGCAGGGTGCCCGCGGGCATGTCGCCGACCTGCCGGGGCAGTTCGTAGAGCGTGGAGCAGCACATGCCCTTGGTGTCCTCGCCCGCCGGGTCGCGGATCTCGCCGACCGGTTGGAAGGACTTGCCGTCGTCGGTGCTCTCGTAGATCACCGCACGTCCGGCGTTGTCCACGTAGGTGGTCATGCTGGCCATGACGCGCCCGTTGGCGGCACCGCTGTTCTCGAGCCGGACCAGGCGCGGGTAGCTGCTGCCGCCTTGCCGGAACATCTCGCCCTTCGAGATGTCCATCGGCGTCACGTCACCGGCCGGCGGCTCGGCCCAGGCCGCGGCCTGGTACCAGCCGGTGAGCAGCAGCACCGACAGCGCGGTGGCGGCACCGGCTCGTGCTTTCTTGCCGTTCATCGCGAACCTTTCGGTCGAGGAGCGGCGCAGAATATATCTCGCGATGATCAGTCCGTGAACCCTCGTGGCACATTTCCACCACTCCCCCGAGTGGCGGTGTCGTAGTCGTGAAAAATACGCGCCGAAGTCATTGCCGCGACGAAAATCACCGGTAAATACGGCAACGACCCCACCTGATCAGGCGGGGCCGTCGATCACTCCTCGGAATCCGGTGGCGGACCGCCGCGAATTGAGTACAGAGCGTTTTCCAACTCGTCCGGTTTCACCAGCACGTCGCGCGCCTTCGACCCTTCGGAGGGTCCGACGACACCGCGCGATTCGAGCAGGTCCATGAGCCGGCCCGCTTTGGCGAACCCGACGCGCAGCTTCCGCTGCAGCATCGACGTGGAGCCGAACTGGCTGGTGACGACCAGTTCGGTGGCCTGCAGCAGCACGTCGAGGTCGTCGCCGATGTCGGAATCGACTTCCTTCTTCTCGCCCGCCTTGGCCGCGGTGACGCCGTCGGTGTAGTCCGGCTCGGCCTGCTCCTTGGTGTAGGACACGACGCGGTGGATCTCTTCGTCGCTGACGAAGGAACCCTGCACGCGCTGCGGCCGTCCGGCGCCCATCGGCAGGTACAGCGCGTCGCCCATGCCGATCAGCTTCTCGGCGCCCGGCTGGTCAAGGATGACCCGCGAGTCGGTGAGCGAGGACGTGGCGAACGCGAGCCGCGAAGGCACGTTCGTCTTGATCAGGCCGGTGACGACGTCCACCGAGGGCCGCTGGGTGGCGAGCACCAGGTGGATCCCGGCGGCGCGGGCCTTCTGCGTGATCCGCACGATCGCGTCCTCCACGTCGCGCGGCGCGGTCATCATCAGGTCCGCGAGCTCGTCGACGATGGCCAGGATGTACGGATAAGGCCGGTATTCGCGTTCGCTGCCGGGCGGCGCGGTGATCTCACCGGAGCGGACCTTGGTGTTGAAGTCGTCGATGTGGCGCACCCGGTTGGCCTGCATGTCCTGGTAGCGCTGTTCCATCTCGTCCACCAGCCAGCCCAGCGCGGCGGCGGCCTTCTTCGGCTGGGTGATGATGGGCGTGATCAGGTGCGGGATGCCCTCGTACGGGGTGAGCTCGACCATCTTCGGGTCGATCAGGATCATCCGGACCTCTTGCGGCGTGGCCCGCGCCAGCAGCGACACCAGCATCGAGTTCACGAAGCTGGACTTGCCCGAACCGGTCGAACCCGCGCACAGCAGGTGCGGCATCTTCGCGAGGTTCGCGGTGACCATGTGGCCTTCGATGTCCTTGCCCAGGCCCATCACGAGCGGGTGCTCGTCACCGGAGGCGGTGGTGGAGCGCAGCACGTCGCCCAGCCGCACCATTTCGCGGTCGCTGTTGGGCACCTCGATGCCCACGGCGGACTTGCCGGGGATCGGCGCGAGCAGCCGCACGTTGTCGGTGGCGGCGGCGTAGGCGATGTTCTTGGTCAGCGCGGTGATCTTCTCGACCTTCACGCCGGGCCCGAGTTCGACCTCGTAGCGGGTGACGGTCGGGCCGCGCACGAAGCCGGTGACCTGCGCGTCGATGTTGAACTGCTCCAGGACGGCGGTGATCGCCTCGATCATGGAGTCGTTGGCCTTGCTGCGCGTCTTCGGCGCGTCCCCACCGGTGAGCGAGTCCAGCGGCGGCAGCTTGTAGTCGCCTTCGACGGCGCGGCTGATGGTGAGCTTGCCGGTGTCGGCGGGCTCGTCGGCCGTGTCGGCGGCGGGCACCTCGGCCGCCGCGGCCTTCGCCTTCCCGCGCGGCTTGGTGGGGGCCTCTTCGGGCACGTCGTCGATGGAGAGCTGATCGCTCTTGGCCTTGCCGCCGCTCTTGGCGGTGCCCTCGTCCACGGGCGTCGAGGCCTGGCGGCGCCGCGACGGGCGGCGCAGCTTCACCGTCTCGGGCGCGACCTCCTCAGCGGCGGGTTCGCCGTCTTCGACGGGCTTGCCGAGCAGGTGGTTGCGCACGGTGGCGAGCGTGGTGTCGGTGAGCAGCATCAGCCCGAACAGCGCCACGAGCACCAGCACGGGCACCGCGACCCAGCCGGTGAGCCCTTGCGCCAGCGGCCCGCCGGCGAGGAAGCCGAGCACGCCGCCCGCGGCGGGCCAGTCCTGCCAGCCGCTCGGCGCGCCGGAGCCGATGTGCAGCACGCCCAGCGCGCTCCAGCCGAGCAGCACCGAACCGAGCACCACGCGCGGCCGGGCTTCGGGGTTGTTGTCTGTGCTGGCGAAGAACACCGCGACCCCGGCGACGACGATCGGCAGCACCAGCACCGCGTTGCCGATGACGAACCGCAGCCCCCAGTCGAGCCACTGCCCGACGGGGCCGCCCGCGTGCCACCAGATGCCGGCCGCGGTGATCACGGCGGCGGCGAGCGCGATGATCGCGAGCCCGGTGCGCCCGTGCGCGGGGTCGATGTCCTTGGCGCGGCGCAGCACACCGCCCGTTCTGGGCTGGCCGCGCTGCGCGGTGGGCTTCTTCGCCGGGGCGCGGCGCGGCGCGTGGGTGGAGCCGCGGGAAGAGCCACCGCTGGAGGTGGTCTTGCGGCTTTTCGCGGCACTGCCGTTGCTCTTCGTGCCGCCTGAGCTGCGTGTTGAGCTCTGGGCCCTGCTCTTCGAACCGGGTTGGGACTGGTTCTTGCGCTGGGCGCCGCTCGTGGTCCGGCCCGCCATGGGACTTACGGTATCTTGACCGGCCCCTTGCGTCACAGGTGGCACAGCGGCCACGGGGGTGTCGGGCCCGGGAATTTCACGTCTTGCGTCCACCGTTTCCGCCCTTGTGCGATCCTCACTCGTCATGGTCGCCCAGCCCGTAGATCCAGTAGAGCCGACACGCCGCACCCCGCAGGCGTCCCAGCGGTCCCGCACCCGGTTGTTCCGGGAGGCGCCGCTGCTGTGGCGGGCGCTGCTGCGAGTGGACCGCGCGCTGATCCTGCTCACGGGTCGCCTGGAGGTGACCGGTGACGTGCCGGACGAGTTGCGCGGCAGGCCGCTGCTGCTGGCTTCGAACCACGTCGGCAACATCGACGCGCTGGTCGTGATGGCGGCGTGCGGCCGTCGGCGGCTGGCGCTGCGCTTCCTCGCCACGGGCGGCTTGTTCGACACCCCGGTGCTCGGTTCGATGCTGCGCCACTGCCACCACGTGCGCGCCGATCGAGGCAAGGCCAACGCGGCGCAGGCGCTGGACCACGTGGTCGGCGCGCTGGAGGAGGACCACCGCCCGGTGCTGGTGTACCCGGAGGGCCGGATCAGCCTGGAGCCCGGTCTGTGGCCGGAGCGCGGCAAGACCGGGGTGGCCCGGATGGCGCTCGCCTCGCGTGCACCGGTGATCCCGATCAGCCAGTGGGGCGCGCACGAGGCCATGTGCTACGGGATGCTGCGCGTCGAGAGCTCCCGCGACGTGCGGGTGCTGCTGTCGTCGTGGTTCGCGGCGATCCGCCGCCGCCCGGTGCTCAAGGTGCACTTCGGCGACCCGGTGGACCTGAGCGACCTGTCCGCCGACCGCGCCGGTGACGCCGTGCGCGCCAGGGACCGCATCATGCGCGCGATCACGGCGGGCCTCGTGCCGCTGCGCGCGGACGAGCCGGACGCGCCCCGCCACGAGGACCCGACCCGCGAGGTCACCGGCAAGCGCAGCCCCTGGCGTCCGTGACGGACTCGCCGGCTACGGGCTCGTCCTTCGTCGAACGCGACAGGCCGGCAGCCGGTTGGTCTCGGCACCACTCGCGACGACCGAATGCGACAGGTTTCGTCTCCCCCAGCCGGCGCTATCGAGCGGCGTTCCCATCGGATTCGCCACTGCCCGCGATCGGCCGGACGTCTTGGGTCACCAATACCGTTCAACTGGGAATGCGCGTAATCGTGCGGATTCGCGAAACACCTGGTGGAATGCGGACGCCCTGAGCAGACTGAGCCGATCGGCACCCGCCGCGGGCGCCGAAACGGACATCGAGGAATGAAGTGCAGAAAACAGCGACCGCGACAGCGGCGACCGGCTTGCTGGCCGCCAGCCTGCTGTTCGCACCGGCGAGTTCCGCCGCCCCGACCGCCCCGGCTCCCTTCGAACCCGCCCCGATCTCCTGGGGTCCTTGCGAGGACGAGTCCTTGCAGAAAGCGGGCGCCGAATGCGGAATGCTCGAAGTTCCCCTGGACTACGCGAATCCGGACGGGGAGAAGATCTCACTCGCCGTGTCGCAGGTGAAGCACACCGTGCCCGCGGACCAGTACCAGGGCGCGATGCTGCTCAACCCCGGCGGTCCCGGCGGTTCCGGCTTGTACTTGGCCACGTTGGGCGAGTCGGTTCCCCACGGCGCGGGTGCCGCCTACGACTGGGTCGGTTTCGATCCGCGCGGTGTCGGTTCGAGCAGGCCCGCGCTGTCCTGCGACCCGAACTACTTCGGCCACGACCGGCCCGACTACCTGCCGACCACTCCGGAGAAGGAGCAGGAGTGGCTCACCCGCACCTCCGGTTACGCGGAGGCGTGCGGCAAGACCGGCGGGGCGCTGCTGGACCACATGAAGACGACGGATTCCGTCGAGGACATGGAGAGCATCCGCAAGGCGCTCGGCCAGGAGGAGCTGAACTACTACGGCTTCTCCTACGGCACCTACCTCGGGCAGGTCTACGGCACGCTGCACCCCGAGCGGCTGCGCCGGGTCGTGATGGACGGCGTCGTCAACGCCGAGGACGTCTGGTACGACGCGAACCTGAACCAGGACGTCGCGTTCGATCGCAACATCAAGATCTTCTTCGATTGGGTCGCCCGCTACGACTCGGTGTACCACCTGGGCACCACCGGAGCGCAGGTCGAGCGGCTCTACTACGAGCAGCGCGCGAAGCTCGACGCACAACCGGCGGGCGGCGAGATCGGCTCGTCGGAGTGGACCGACCTGTTCCTGTCCGCGGGCTACGGGCAGACCGGGTGGGACAAGCGCGCCAAGGCGTTCGCGGGCTGGGTGCACCACGGTGACTGGCAGCCGCTGGTGGACATCTACGACGCGTCCAACACGCCCGGCGACGACAACGGTTTCGCCGTCTACAACGCCGTCCAGTGCACCGACGTGCAATGGCCGCAGCAGTGGGGGCGCTGGCGCGCCGACAACTGGGTCACGCACGCGAAAGCACCGTTCGAGACCTGGGCGAACGCCTGGTACAACGCTTCCTGCCTGGACTGGCCGGCGAAGGCGGGAACGCCGGTGAACGTCGACGGCGGCAACGTCGAGGGCGCGTTGCTGATCAGCGAGGAACTGGACGCGGCGACCCCGTTCCCCGGAGCGCTGGAGGCCCGCGAGCGGTTCCCGAACGCGAGCCTGATCAGCCTGCCCGGCGGCACGACGCACTCCGGTTCGCTGTCCGGCAACGGCTGCGTCGACGACCGCATCGCCGAGTACCTGACCACCGGCGCCCTGCCCGAGCGCAAGCCCGGCGAGGGTTCGGACGTCACCTGCGAACCCCTCCCCCAGCCGACGCCGGAAGGTGCGGCGACCATCGGCCCGGAGCGCACGGAGCAGCCGAAGGTGCTCCAGGACGCACTGCGCCACTGGCGCTGATCAACACCGACGAGGGCCGCACCGGATCCCGGTGCGGCCCTCGCGTGCGTTCAGGGGCCGCTGGACCGGCCACCGCGCGTTCCCGGAGTGGTGCCGGGCCCTAGGAGCGGACGCGAGAAGCCGCAGACCGAGCCCATCCCGAGATCTCGCAGACCGCTTCAGTTAGCAGATTCCGCACCGGTGATCCACTGAATCCACCCCACCGTGTAGTTCGGCGTGAAAGCGCGGACACGGCGCCCTCCCGTTGGAACGATCTTGCGGTTCCCCGCGATTTCCACGTTCTCCCCGGAAGGAAACACCCATGTCCGCAGTGGTTCCGCCGCCGACGACCCCGAAGAACGGTCTCGGCACCGCCGGATTCGTCCTCGGCCTGCTCGCCCTACTGTTCTCGTTCATCCCGTTCATCGGTGTGGTCGCCTGGCCGCTCGGCATCCTCGGTCTCGTCTTCGGCGTCCTCGGCATCGTCCGCGCGCGCAACGGCCAGGCGAACAACCAGGGCATGGCGATCACCGGCACCGTGCTCGCCGGAATCGGGCTGCTGATCTGCATCGCCTGGGTCGGTGTCGTCGGCAGCGTCGCGAACGAGACCGCCGAGCAGTCCGAGTCCCTCGGCATCGAACCCCAGCACAGCCCCGTTCCCGCCGGTGACGCGACACCGGAGGTGATCGAGCTGGGCTTCGGCGAGGCCCACACCTGGCGCGGCGGCGAAGCCGTTCGGGTCGCCGCGCCGACCGAGCACCAGCCGAGCAGTCCGTACCTGATCGACTCCGACTCCCGTGGCGTCGCGGTGGACCTGACCATCACCAACGGCACGAAGCACGAGATCAACCCGATCTCCTGGGAAGTCACCGCCACCCACGGCGGACGGCCTGCCGAGTTCTCGATCGAGGACCGCCCGTTCACCAACGCGCAGATCCCGCCGGGCGGGGCCCTCACCATCACGCGGATCTTCCAGGTCGCACCCGGCACCGCCGACCTGCGGATCTCGGTGGCGCCCAGCGCCTTCGCCACCGACACCGCGTACTTCCACGGCGACTTCTGAGTTGCACCGGACAACGCCCCGGCCTGAGCCGGGGCGTTGTCCGAACCTCACTGAAATCCGGCGTCTAGGACGGCGTCGACGGCCAGGTACAGGGTGTTCGTCTCTGCGGCCAGCAGCGAGTCCTCGGCGGGCAGCGCCCGTTCTAGCGAGAGGCCGTTGAGGACCGTCATCAGGAACCTCGCGCGGCGCGCGTTGTCGCCCGCGGCGAGCACCCCTTCGTCCACGAGGACGGCCAGCCAGTGCTCGGTGCGGCGTCGGCCTTCGCGTTCCATGCCGAGGTAGACCGCCTTGATCTCCTCGGTCGGTTCCGGCGCGATGAACCCCTCGTAGACATTCCCGAAGGCCGCGCGCGCCTCCTGCCCCACCCCGGCGGGCGCGATCAGTTCCCGGAGGCAGGCGACCAATCGATCCCGCGGCGGCACCGAGCGGTCGTGGATCGCGTCGCCGGAGGCCACCATGTCGTAGATGCCGGCGAGCACGGCGTCTTGGAGGACGCGCTGGGTCGGGAAGTGGTAGCGCAGCGAGCCCGTGCTCACCCCGGCCCGCGCCGCGACCGCCCGCACGCTCAGCCGCGCGGACGCGTCCTCGCCGAGCATCGTCGCCGCGGCCACCAGGATCCGGTGCCGAGTGCTCATCACCGGGTCGTCCGAGTCGTCCATGTCCACCTCCGCTCCGCTCCGCACAGTACTAGCACACCGTGATAGCGCTGTTCTAACACGCTGTGCTAGCTTGACACTCAACGCGCTAGTACAGCGTGTTAGACGGCTTTCCGGGGGACTCGGCGAAGGGGCGGCATGCTCGAGGAGTGGCGGCGGGATCGGGCGGCGCGACGGGTGAAGAGCGGCGACGGGCGTCCGTTGAAGCCCTTCCGCTGGTGGCAACAGTTCAGCCGAGCACTGTGCTATCTCACGCTCGACGACCGCGACGGACGCCGAACGGTGTACGCCGTCGAGGTCCGGCACATGGGCGACAGCAACGGCGAGGTCAAAGCGCACCTGTTCCGCGACGGCAGGCACCACGCCGTATCCAAGGTCCCCGCCGCCTTCCCCGTCGACGGCGGCACGATCGAGGTCGCGACGAGCCAGGTCGGGCTCAAGCGCTGCCACTACGTCACCGCGGCGGGCGCGGAGCACCAACTCGTCCCGGACCCGAAATCCGCGGAAGGACGCCGCGCCAGCCTCGAACGCGACCATCCGGTCATGAGCCGCGCGGTCGGTTTCCTCTCGGTGGTGCTGCTGGTCATCGGGGTGATCCTGCTCGTCATCCAGATCGCCGAGCCGATCTCCCGGGTACCTCCCATCGCGGAGAACATCGGGATCTTCGAATCACCGCTGCACCTGCCGATGTGGCTCAACATCGCCCTCACCCTCGGCGCGGCGCTGGCCAGCACGGAACGAGCGCTGCGCATGCGCTACCACTGGCTGCTCGACGCCGCCGGGAACTGATCCCCTCCGGGTGGTCCGGTCCTGACGCGCGCGTGCCCCGAGCCGGAACTCGGCTCGGGGCATCGGAAGCGACGGTTCGGGTCAGAGCGCCGACGTTGTCGTCGTCCTGGAGCGCGGCCACCGCGGTGGGCTCGTTGCCACCGTCGCCGCACGGCGGCTAGGAAGCGGTCTGGTCGGGCGGAACATCGCTACCCGGGCCCGTCTGGTCGGGCGGAACATCGCTACCCGGGCCCGTCTGATCCGGCGGAACATCGCTACCCGGGGCCGTCAGGTCCGGCGGCACGTCGCCGTCGCCCTGGACCTGCACCGCCGGTGTCGGCGCGGCCAGTGCCGAGGCGGGCGCCGCCAGCAGCGCAGCCGCCGCGACGACCGCCGCTGTGGTGAATCGCTTCATCGTGTTGTCGTGCCCCTTCCACATCTCCCGATCGGGATGCGGACACGCTACGACGCCGGAGACCCCGATGGAGGCTCCTGGCTTCCGCGCAGGGATATCCTCCGATCGCCGCGTCGGAAACCCGGTGTGCGCACCGGATTTCCGACGGCGGCGACGGATCAGGAACCGACCGGCAGCACGTTCGGGACGATCATCGGCCGGCGGCGGTACTTGTCCGCGACCCACTTGCCGACCACGCGGCGCACGGCCTGCGCGATGCGGTGGGTGTCGGCGATGCCCTCCGACTCGGTGCGCGCCAACTCCATCTCCACCAGCGGCACCACGTCGTCCAGCGCCTTCGGGTCGTCGGAGAAACCGCGGCCGGAGATCGTCGGGCTGGACACCGCCCGGCCCGTCGCCGCCTCCACTGCCACGGTGATCGAGATGAAGCCGCCCTCGCCCAGCACCAGCCGGTCCGACAGCGTGGACTCGCCGACGTCGCCGACGGACAGGCCGTCGACGTAGACGTGCCCGACCTCAACGCGGCCGGAGACCTTCGCGATGCCGTCGACGAGGTCGACCACCACGCCGTCCTCGGCGATCACCACCCGCTCCGCCGCCACCCCGGTCAACCGGGCCAGTTCGGCGTTCGCGCGCAGGTGCCGCCACTCGCCGTGCACCGGCATGACGTTGCTGGGGCGCACCGCGTTGTACAGGTACAGCAGTTCACCGGCCGACGCGTGCCCGGAGACGTGGACCTTCGCCCCGCCCTGGTGCACCACGTCCGCACCGAGCCGCACCAGGCCGTTGACCACGCCGAACACCGCGGTCTCGTTGCCGGGGATCAGCGAGCTCGCCAGCACCACCGTGTCACCGGCGCGGATGCGGATCTGCTTGTGCTCGCCGCGGGCCATCCGGGACAGCGCCGAGAGCGGCTCGCCCTGCGACCCGGTCGAGACGAACAGCACCATGTGCTCCGGCATCGCCAGCGCCTCGTCCAGCTCCACCAGCAGACCCGGCGGCACCCGCAGGATGCCCAGGTCGTTCGCGATGCCCATGTTGCGCACCATCGAGCGGCCCACGAAGCAGACCTTGCGGCCGTGCTGCTCGGCCACGTCCAGCACCTGCTGCACGCGGTGCACGTGGCTGGCGAAGCAGGCCACGATCAGCCGCTGCGTCGCTTTGCCGATCACCCGGTCCAGCACCGGGCCGATCTCGCGCTCCGGGGTGACGAAGCCGGGGACCTCGGCGTTCGTGGAGTCCACCAGGAACAGGTCCACGCCCTCGTCGCCCAGGCGGGAGAACCCGGCCAGGTCGGTGAGCCTGCCGTCCAGCGGCAGCTGGTCCAGCTTGATGTCACCGGTGTGCAGCACCACGCCCGCCGACGTGCGGATCGCGACCGCCAGCGCGTCCGGGATCGAGTGGTTGACCGCGAAGAACTCCAGGTCGAACACGCCGTGCTTGCTGTGCTGGCCCTCGGCGACCTCGACCAGCACCGGATCCTGGCGGTGTTCCTTGCACTTCGCCGCCAGCAGCGCCAGCGTGAACTTCGAGCCGACGACCGGCAGGTCCGGCCGCAGCCGCAGCAAGAACGGCACCGCGCCGATGTGGTCTTCGTGGCCGTGCGTGAGCACCACGGCCTCGACGTCGTCCAGCCGGTTCTCGATCGCCCCGAAGTCAGGCAGGATCAAGTCCACGCCGGGCGAGTCGTCCTCCGGGAACAGCACGCCGCAGTCGACGATGAGCAGCTTGCCCTCGTGCTCGAACACGGTCATGTTGCGGCCGACTTCGCCGATGCCGCCCAGCGCGGTCACCCGCAGCCCGCCCTCGGGCAGGGCCGGTGGCGGCGCCGACGCGGTCGGCGTCACGGGGTGGTTTTCGGAAGAAGTTGTGCGAGCGCTCAACGGTGCACCTCTGCTGCGGCATCGGGATTGACCAGGACCAGACCGGCGTCCCACAGATCGCTGGTGATCACCCGCACCTGCTCATCGGTGGCCTGCGGCAACGGCAGCCGGGGATGCCCGGTCTCATAGCCGCACAACCGCAACGCCGTCTTCGAGAAGATCACACCGCCCACGTAGTTCATCGACCGGTACACCGGCATCAGGCCGACGTGCACGTCCCTGGCGGTGGCGATGTCGCCCGCCTCGTACGCGTCGAGCATCTTGCGCAGCCGATCACCGACGACGTGCCCGATCACGCTGACGAAGCCGACAGCGCCCACCGACAACCACGGCAGGTTCAGCGGGTCCTCACCGGAGTAGTAGGCCAAGTCGCTGTTGGACAGCACCTCGCTGCCCGCCCACAGGTCGTGCTTGGAGTCCTTGACGGCCTTGATCTGCGGGTGTTCCGCGAGCCGCTTGAGCGTGTCGGTGTGGATGGGCACCACCGAGCGGGGCGGGATGTCGTAGAGCATCACCGGCAGCTCGGTCGCGTCGGCCACCGTCGTGAAGTGCGACAGCAGCCCTTCCTGCGGGGGGCGCGAGTAGTACGGGGTCACCACGAGCAGCCCGTGCGCGCCGGCCTTTTCCGCGGTGCGGGCCAAATCCACGGAGTGCGCGGTGTTGTTCGTGCCCGCTCCGGCGACCACCGTCGCGCGGTCCCCTACCGCTTCGACGACGGCGCGCAGCAACTGCTCTTTCTCGTCATCACTGGTCGTGGGACTTTCGCCCGTCGTGCCGTTGACGACCAGGCCATCGTTTCCGACGTGATCGACGAGGTAGGTCGCGAGCTCCTGAGCCAGCGCCAGGTCGAGCTTCCCGTCCGCGTCGAACGGCGTCACCATGGCGGTCAGGACCCGGCCGAACGGCCGACCTTCAGTGGCGGTGGGACAGACGGTCATAACCCTTGACGCTACCTGGTGAGTCCACTGGTCAGCGCGCCGCATCGACGGTGCTGGGCGGCACCGCGCCCCAGCACCGAAGATCGCGGAAACCTCGCGCTCCGAGCGCCGCGAAGCCGTCCAAGTTCCCGCAGATCAGGTTCACCGCAGCCGGATTTCCGGGACACGAGGCGAAATCCAGGTTCGGCCCGCCGTCTCGGCGGCGGAGCGGCGCGCGGTCACCGCCGGGGCACCCGACGCCCCGCTCCAGCGCACCGGAGCGGGGGCCGGGCGAGCGTCAGAACGAGCGGCGCAGGTCTTCCACCGCGAGCACGTCGGCATCGTTGCCGTCGATGTCGACCCGCACCTGGCGGCGGCTGAACGCGTGCAGCAGCAGCTCGCTCGGTTCACCGCTGATGCGCACGGTGCGCGGGCCGCGCTTCGCGGCGATCTCGGTGCCGTCCGGGCGGCGCAGCACCACGCCCACCGGGCTGCGGCCGTAGAACACCTTCGCCACCCGGGACAACGATTTCCACAGCGCCTCTTCGCGCTCCGGCTCGGACGGCCGCGGCTGCCAGCCCGGCTGCGCCCGCCGCACGTCCTCGTGGTGCACGAAGAACTCGGCGGTGTTGACCGTCTCGTCCACGGCGCCGATGGCCAGCGGGTTCCACTTCGGCGCGCCTTCGCGCACGGTGGCGATCAGTTCCGGCCAGGCCTGCTCGCGCAAACCCTGCTCCACCTTGTCGCCGCGCTCGGCCAGCGCCTTGACGAACTTTCCCGCCAGCGCGTCGGGGCGCCGCTCGCGCAGCACCAGGTGCACCGCGAGGTCCTTGGTCTTCCACTCACCGCACAGCGTCGGCGCGTCCGGCCCGACCCGGTCGAACAGGTCGCACAGTTCACGGCGCTCGTCATTGGCCACACCCATGCGCTCACCTTACCGGGGTTCAGTCCGCGGCGACCGGCGTCGTCAGCGGCGTGCCGTCGGCGCTGCGCACGTAGCAGTGCACGATCTGCGATCCCTCGTCGTTGGAGCTGTCGCCGTCGAGCGAGGTCCGCCGCTTGGCCTCCCACGCCTGCGCGGTGGGGATCACCGCGCCGTAGCGCAACGCCCGCTCCTTGTCCGGGTGGTCGATCTTGTCGGTGGCGAAGTGCGCGCCGCACATGCCTTCGGCGAACCGCGTCAGTTCGCGCCGGCCGGGATAGCTGACATCGCTGGTCGACCGTCCGCCGAACACGTCCCCGCTGGTGTAGATCTCCACGTCGTGCGCGGAATCGCACGGCCGGAACCGCTGCTGCGTGACGCGGTCGCCCGGCTCCAGCGCGGTGTCGGCGCACGGGTTGTCCTCGCCCATGTCGAACGGCTCCACATCACCGCCCGGACCGTAGGTCCGCGTCGGCTGCTGGGGGCCCGCGACGAGCGGATTGCCCCCGTCCGGGGCCGGGGAACCGCCCGGAGCACCGGCGACCGGCAGGAGCCTGCCGAGCAGCAGGCCTGCGACGAACAGGACCACCGCCGCGGGCACCGCCCCGATCAGCCACCACCGGCGCGAGCCGGACCGGCCGGACATCGCCCCGCGAGCCGGTTCCGCGCGGGCCGGCAGATCCGACAGCAGCGCACGGGCCTGATCCGGGGTGAGCCGGGCACGCGGATCGGTGGTGAGCAGACCCGCGACCAACGCTCCGATCGCCCCGTGGTCCCGGGACATCCGGGGTGTCTCGTTCAGCACCGCGTGCAGCGTCGCCGCGGTGGTCTGCCGATCGAACGGCAACCAGCCCTCCAGGGCGAAGAACAACGTCGCCCCCAACGACCAGAGGTCGCTCGCGGGCGTCGCGTCGTGGCCTCGAATGCGTTCCGGAGCCATGAACGCCGGAGAGCCGATGAGCGCACCGGTCGTGGTCAGGCGGGGATCGTCCACCGTCTGCGCGATGCCGAAATCCGCCAGCTTCACGCCGTTGCCCGAGATCATGATGTTGCCCGGCTTGACGTCCCGGTGCACGATCCCGGCCGCGTGCGCGGCCTCCAATGCGGACAGCATCCGCAAGGCCAGCTCCGCCACCCGCGCCGGGGGCATCGGCCGCTGCGGTCCCACGACGTCGCTGAGCGTGACGGGATCCACCAGTTCCATCACGATGAACGTGGCGCCGTTCTCGGTGAACACGTCGTGGACCGTGACCACCCCGGGATCGCTGAGCCTGCCCGCGATCCGCACCTCCTGCCTGAGGCGCTCGTCGAGCACGCGCCGTTCCGCTGCCGGGAGGCCTTCCGGCACGTGGAGCTGCTTGATCGCGACGTCCCGGTCGATCCTGGCGTCGCGGGCGCGCCACACGATGCCCATGCCGCCGCGCCCCAGCTCACCGGTCACCTCGTAGCGGCCCCCGGCGAAACGCATTCCCGCGTCCATCCGCTCCGGCACTGCACACCCCTCCCGATGATCGCGGAGTGAGGATCATGTCACGACGAGTAGCGCGACGATCCCGTTTCGCGCATTCCTCCGGGCCGCCTCAACCAGTGGCGACCGAGGTGGTCAGCTGCACTCCGTCGGTGGTGCGCAGGTAGCAGTGCACGGCCTGCGAGCCGGCGTCGGAGTCGCTGTCGTCGTCCATCGCGGTCTGCCGCTTGAGCTCCCAGGACCGCTCCGAGGGCACCAGCGCGCCGTAGCGCAGCGCGGCGTCCTTGCCCGGCAGCACGATCTTGTCCGAGGCGAAGTACGCGGCGCACATCCCTTCGCCGAACCGGGCCAGCTCCGCCTCTCCCGGATAGGAGATGTCGTTGGTGGAGCCGCTGCCGAACGGATCTCCCGTCGCGTAGATCTCGAGGTCGTGCGGCTCCGAGCACCGGCGGATCTTCCCCTCCGGCACGGTCGAACCGGAACTCGGCCTGCCGAACGCGCACGGGTCGGACTTGCTCGGCGCGAAGGTCTCCAGATCACCGCCCGGCCCGTAGCTCAGCGTCGCCTCCTCCGCCGCCGGGGCACCGGGGACCAGCGCGAACCGGCCGAGCAGCAGACCGGCCACGAACAGCACCACCGCCGCTGCGATCAGCGGGCCGCGGCCGAGGTCCTTCGCGCGAGCGGGAAATCGCGACCGCACCGCACCGGGACCTGCCGGGACCTGCGCCGTCGCCGTCGGACCGGGTCCGGCGGCCAGCAGTGCGCGGGCCTGCGCGGGGGTGAACCGGGCGCGCGGGTCGGCGATGAGCAAGCCCATGATCAGCGACCCGAGCGGGCCCTGCGTCCGGGTCATCCTGGGGGTCTCGCTCAGCACCGCGTGCAGGGTCGCCGCGGTGGTCTGCCGATCGAACGGCAACCAGCCCTCGGCGGCGAAGAACAGCGTGGCGCCCAGCGACCACAGGTCGCTCGCGGGCGTCGCATCCGCGCCCTGGATGCGTTCCGGAGCCATGAACGACGGCGAGCCGATGATGCTCCCGCTGGTGGTCAACCGCGTGTCGTCCAGGGTCTGCGCGATGCCGAAGTCGGCCAGCTTCACCCCGCTGTCCGAGATCATGATGTTGCTCGGCTTGACGTCCCGGTGCACGATCCCGGCCGCGTGCGCCGCCTCCAACGCGGACAGCAACCGCCGGGCCAGCTCCACGACCTGCTCCGGCGGCATCGGGCCGCATTCGCCGACGACCTCGGCGAGCGTGCCCGCCAGCACCAGCTCCATCACGATGAAGGTGCCGCCCGCTTCGCTGAGCACGTCGAACACCGTGACCACCGCCGGGTCGCTGAGCCGGCCCGCGGCCCGCGCCTCCCGCAGCACCCGCTCCTCGAACACGGCCCGCTCCGCCGGCGGCACCCCGTCCGGGACGTGCAGCTGCTTGATCGCGACCTCGCGGCCGATCACCTGGTCCCAGGCCCGCCAGACGATGCCCATGCCGCCGCGACCGAGCTCACCGGTCACCTGGTAGCGGCGCCCGATGGTGCGCGTCAGCGCATCCGTCCGTTCCACCACGCCCGCCCCCTCCCCCGACCTTGTCTTAGAACGTTCATCCCATCGGACGAAAGGAGGCCGAGCGCGGTTCCCGTCAGCCTTCGCTGACGAAGGGGCTGGAAGCGACCTCGGAGCCGTCCTTGAGGGCGGTGATCTCGAAGTCGCCGAACACGTTCGGCGCGGCCTTCTGCAGCTGCCGCAGGCACTCGACGGCGAGCGAGCGGATCTCGACGTCCGCGTGCTCGCTGGCGCGCATCGCCACGAAGTGCCGCCACGCGCGGTAGTTCCCGCTGACGACGATGCGGGTCTCGGTGGCGTTGGGCAGCACCGCGCGCGCGGCCTGCCGCGCCTGCTTGCGGCGCAGCGTGGCCTTGGGCTCGTCCGCGAACTTCTCCTGCAGCGCGTCGAGCAGCTCGGTGTAGGCGGCGACGCTGGCCTCGGTGGCCCGCACGAACTTCTCGTGCAGCTCGGGGTCCTCGGCGATCACGTCGGGCTCGACCACCGCGGCGTCGCGTTCCGGCACGTAGCGCTGGGACAGCTGCGAGTAGGAGAAGTGCCGGTGCCGGATCAGCTCGTGGGTCAGCGACCGCGACATCCCGGTCAGGTAGAAGGTGACCGAGCCGTGCTCCAGCACCGAGAGGTGGCCGACCTCCATGATGTGCCGGAGGTACCCGGCGTTGGTCGCGGTCGCCGGGTTCGGCTTGTGCCAGGACTGGTAGCAGGCCCGGCCGGCGAACTCCGCGAGCGCCTGGCCGCCGTCCGCGTCGGTGGACCACTCCACGTCGGCCGGCGGGAAGAACTCGGTCTTGCCGATCAGCTGGACATTCGGCGGCACGATGTCGGTCACGGTGCGCGGACCCTTCTCGGTTGGAGTGCGGATGTTCTGCCCGCTTGCCCGCGGCCGGGCGCTGGCGGTTTCGAGCGTAACCGGCTGCACCGACGTCCCGGCCCGACCGCCACGACGGCTCCGATGACGATCGCTGACACCATTGTGTCACTTGCGCGACGTCATCGACGACGCCATAGTGGCGTCATGGACCTCAGCCCTTACATCGCCCAGCTTCGGGAAGACCTCGGCTCCGCCGCGTCGGCGGGCGACGAGCACACCCGGCAGACCGCCGCCGCGCTGTCGGCGGCGATCGAGCCCGCCACCCGGCTCGCGATCATGAACGCGCTCTCCGACCTCGCCGCGGAAGTGACGACGCACCTCGACGGCCAGGTCGTCGACGTCCGACTGGACGGCCGCGATGTCCGCGTCGTCGTCAGCGGTGGCGGCACCGCGCGTTCGACCGCGGCCGAGGAGGAACGACCACCACCTCCGCCGCCCGGCGCCGACGGCGGCGACATCAGCAGGATCACCCTGCGGCTGCTCGACGAGATCAAGTCGCAGGCCGAGCAGGCGGCTTCGACGCAAGGCGTCTCGCTCAACACCTGGGTGGCGCAGGCCGTGCAGGGCGCGCTGCACGGCGGCCGGCCGCGCGGCCCGTGGGACCACCGCCCTGGGCGCGGCCCGGGTTGGGGAGGCCCGCCCGGATCCGGCCGCTGGCGGCCGGACGGGCCGGACGACGGCCCCGGTTCACGGCTCCACGGCTGGGTGCACGGCTGAGCGCGACGGGAAGGCGGGAGAGGCGATGAGCGGCAACAGCACGGGCGGGCCGGATTCCGAGGAGTCCGCCGGTCGGGAACCGAACGATCTGGTGCGGACGCAGGACTTCGACACCGCGGCTCCCATCGAGGTCGACATCGGCAACAGCATCGGGTCGATCACGGTCGAACTGGCGACGACGGACGTCACGCACGTCGAGGTGCGCCACGACTCCGCGGCGGGCGGTACCGATTGGCGCAGCGGGCTCACCGGCCTGCTGAGCTGGGTCAGCGATCAGTTCGGCGACGCGGCGCAGCGCGGCGGTCTCGGTGAACGCGCCTTCGGCGAGCGCGGTCTCCGCGAACCGATGGCCGAGGCGGTGCGCCAGACCCGCGTCGACATGACCGGGAACCGGCTCACGGTGCGCACTCCGAGCACGGTGCCGCTGCGCACGGTCCCGTTGGCGATCACCGTCCGGGCACCGGCGGAATCCCAACTCGGGCTCCGCTCGGCGAGCGGCGAGGTGCGGGTGACCGGGTCGGCGGGCCGGGTGCAGGTGCAGTCCGGCGGCGGCGCGGTCTCGGTCGAGCAGGCCGCGGGCAACGCGATCGCCCGCACCGGCTCCGGGGCGCTGCGCTTGGGCGACATGGCCGCCGGAGTGCAGGCGCGCAGCGGCAGCGGCGATGTGGAGATCGTGTCCGTGCAGGCGGCGTCCTCGGTGGTGACCGGTAGCGGTTCGGTCTGGTTGGGCGCCGTTGAATCGGACGTGCTGGTGCGTTCGGGCAGCGGTGACATCGCCATCGCCGACGCCGCGGCGGGCCAGGTCGAGCTCATCACCGGGTCGGGTGGATTGCGGGTCGCGCTGCGGCACGGGATCGACGCCGAGGTCGACCTCACGTCCACCACCGGGTCCGTGCACAGCGACCTGGCGGTGTCGGAGGAACCCACCGCTCAGGAACCGGCGTTGCGGATCTTCGGCCGCAGCGGCAGCGGGGACGCGCTGCTCACGTCCGCCGTGTGAGGGCGCGCAGCGGGTCGATCAGGCGACCGTCGCCGCGCGACCCGATCACGACCCCGTCCAGCCCCAGCCAACCGGCCATCTCGGTGAGGGCGTCGGCGAGTTCCGGTGCGATCACCGCGGGGTCCTGACCGGGTTCGGCGAAGGCTCCGGGAACCCGCAGCACCTTCGCCGCCCGGTCGGCCTTCAGGTCGACGCGGCCGACCAGTTCACCGTTGAGCAGGAAGGGGAAGACGTAGTAGCCGTACTCCCGCTTGGGCTCCGGGACGTAGATCTCGATGCGGTAGCGGAAGCCGAACAACCGCTCGGCGCGGGACCGCTCCCAGATCAGCGGATCGAACGGGCACAACAGGGCGCGCCCGCGCACGCGGCGGGGCGTGCGGGCCGCGGTGTGCAGGTACGCCTGCTGCCGCCAGCCAGCTACGGCCACGGGTTCGAGTTCGCCGCCGTCGACGAGTTCTGCCACGGCTCGCCGGGATTGCGACGGGCTCAGCCGGTAGTAGTCGCGGAGGTCGGACTCGGTGGCCACCCCGAGCGCCGCGGCGGACCGCAGCACCAGTTCGCGAACCGCGTCCTCCTCTGCCGGGTCGTGGGTGAGCACCTCGGACGGCAGCACCCGTTCCGGCAGGTCGTAGAGCCGTTCGAACCCCTTGCGGCTGCCGGTGGTGAGCTCGCCCATCGCGAACAGGAGCTCGCAGACCCGCTTGGTGTCGGTGCGGTTCCACCACGGACCGCGCCCTTGGCGGACGTCGCCCCCGATCTCCCGTTCCAACGTGCCCGCACCGACGGGGCCGAGGTCTTTGACGGCCGCGAGCACGTCATCGACGAGGCCGGGCGAGTTCTCCAGCAGTTCCCGTGATCGGCTGCGCCAGGATCCGCCGTACATCCGCATCCGCCATCGCAGCAGCGACCAGTCCCGCACGGGGATCAGCGATGCCTCGTGCGCCCAGTACTCGACGAACAACCGCGGTTTGGCCGCGGTCGACGACCAGGCCGCGTCGTCGAGCAGCGCAGCGGGATAAGCGCCGAGTCGGCTGAACAGCGGCATGTAGTGCGCCCGGACCGCGACGTTCACCGAATCCAGCTGCAGCAGTTTGGTGCGGCCCAACGCCCGGTTCAGGTGTTGGCGGGTCACCTGCCCGGTGGGCAGGGCATCGGTGAAACCTTGGGCTGCCAGCGCGGTGCGCCGAGCCGCCGCGGCGCTCATGGTCTGCATCCGCGGAATGGTGCCATCCCGGTCTGACAGTTCCGGCGCCCGAACCGGCCGTCCTGCCGGATTCCCCCGAGGCACCACGTCCGCCGCTCACGCAGCCCCGGTGATCCCCTGCCCCCGCACGCCGGGGAGCGCGGGCGCTAGGTTGGCGCGCATGGCTGATGCCGAGGTGCGGGCCGCGACGCCCGCCGACGCCCCCGAGATCACCCGGATCCAGCTCGCGACCTGGCGCAGCGTGTACGGGGAGCTGCTGCCACCGGAGGTGCTCGCCGGACTGGATGAAGCGGAAACGGCTCAGCAGTGGACCGAGGCCCTCAGCGACGGGCCGACGACGGTGCTGGTCGCCACCGAAGGCGACTGGCTCGTCGGGTTCTGCGTGGCGGGCCCCGCTCCCGAGCAGGAAGCAGCGGCTGCGGACGGTGCGGCACCGGCCGACCTGGCGACCGTCGCGTTGGTGAGCGCGGTGCTCGTCGAACCTCGCTGGGGCCGCCGCGGACACGGCGGGCGGCTGCTGGCGACGATGGCGCGGCGCCTCACCGAGGGCGGGGCGACGCGCGGCATCAGCTGGATCCCGGAGGCCGACTCGGTGTCCCAGGCCTTCTTCGAGCACGCGGGCTGGGGCCCGGACGGAACGGTGCGCACTCTCGACGCGGGCGGCCGTCCGGTGCGCGAGCTGCGACTCTCCGGCCCGCTCGACCTGCAATTGCACCACCACGAATGATCCGGGCGCCGCGCACGACGGCGATCTCGAATCCGCGCATTCACCGGAAATTCATCTTGTCGGGCGCGAAACCACGACCCGGCGACAAATGCACAACGCGCTCGCCGCGCTTCTCGGCGAGTACCGATCGAGCTGAACCCGAACGCTCAGGTTCCCGGACGAATGGCAATTTTCGCTGCGTAGTGGAACTACTCGAGGAATTGGTTCCACGGCGGGGAAACGCGGCGCCGAATACCCGTGCGCCGAGTAGCGCTACCGCTGTGTTGCTAGCCTGTGGCGGACCGCACTCCGACATTCGGGTGGACATGTGCTGACCTCGATCGGATTGATCGCCTCCGCCTTCGGCATGTCCGTGGCCTCCGCGCTGGTGCCGGTGATCAGCGTCGAGATCTTCGTGGTCGGCTTGGTCCTCAAGAGCCCGGAAGTGCCGTGGTGGCTGCTGGCGCTGGTCGTGACCGTCGGCCAGATCGGCGGGAAGTTGCTGTACTACTACGCGGCCCGCGGCCTGATTCAGCTACCGCGCTTCATGCAGCGCAAGAGCGATCCTGGACGGCACCGGGGTCGGTGGGCCGCGTGGCTGGAGCGCTTCCGCTTCAGCTGTCAGACCCGCCCGGTGTGGGCCGGTGGTGTGCTGCTGCTCAGCGCGACGGCGAGCCTGCCGCCGTTCCTGGCGACGTGCGTGATCGCCGGCTGGGCGCGGGTGCCGGTGAGCACCTTCCTGATCACCGGGCTGGTGGGCCGCTTCGCGCGTTTCGCCGCGCTGGCCGTCGCCCCCGGCATCATGATCGCCTGGCTCTGACGACCGGGAACGCACGGACGCCGCCGCACGTGGACCACGCGTTCGTGCCCAGTGCGGCGGCGACCGTCCGCTCCTGATCCCGCGCGGTGCGCCGCGGCGACAGCACGGGAGATCGGTGCTCATCGGGGTCAGGGCAGCGGCAGCAGCTTCCCGGGGACTCCCGCGACGGAATCGAGCAGCCCGAGCACCGGGATGCCCAGCGGCGCGAAGGTCCACTTGTTGTGCAGGTCCCCGGTGTCCGGCTGGTCGACGATCACGACACCGTCCTCTTCCGGGGCGGGCTGCGGTGCGGCGACGGCGGTCGCGGCGGACCCCAGCAGGGCGGTACCGACGAGTGCGGAGGCGGCGAGGCCGCGGCGCAACGAGGCGTTCATGGCGAGGTTCCTTTCCGGAGGGTCAGCTCAGCGCGTCGAGCAGGCCGACGACGGGGTTGAGGGCGGCGGTGGGCAGACCGACGGTCGGGCTGAGCAGGCCGCCCGCGTCGACGCCGGGGATGATCCAGATGGACGGCGGTTCGGCCTGCGCGACACCGGCCCCTAGCCCGAGCAGGGCGAGACTCGTGACGACCGCGGCCGTCACCCTGGCGGCACTTCTCGACATGGTGTTCTCCTTCTTCTTCCATCCCGCCGAGCGGCGGGAAGTCTCCGGCGCCCCGGTGGATCCGAGGCGGTGCGGCGCCTATCTCGGCAAGCCGTGCGCTGAGCGGCGGACCTGCCCGTGTCCGGCTCGTTGCGCACCGATCGCTCCGGCCGCCGCCGTCGTCGCCTCAGCGCCCGAACGGCGAAGCGGCCGGAGCACGGCGGGTTCTCAGCAGACGGCGTCGGTGGGTTTCGGGTTTCCCAGGCCGAACAGGGGACGCAGCAGCAACCCGGCGTACGTGCCTGCGATGGCGAGCACGCCCCACAGCCAGCCGTGCAGGCTGAACGAGGCGATGCCGGAGAAGTAGGCGCCGATGTTGCAGCCGCCCGCGAGCCGAGCCCCGATTCCCATCAGGACGCCGCCGAGCACGGCGCCGACGGCGAGCCGCCACGGGATGCGGCGGTGCAGGACGAACGCGCCCGCAGCGGCGGAGGCGATCAACGCGCCGATCATGATCCCGAAATCCATCACCGAGATCTTGTCGGCCAGCACGGACGCGTCGAGCTTCGCGGCGTTCTCCGGAATGGCCCAGAACGGGGCGTCGGAGATGTCGATGCCGATCCAGCCGAGGAACTTCGCGCCCCACAGCCCGAACGCCGAGGTGATGCCCCAGGGTCCGCCGGAGATGAACAGCGTCAGCGCGTTGAGCCCGGCGAGCAGCAGTGCCCCGGCCCACAGCGGCCAGGAACCGCGCAGCACCCGCAGCAGGCCTCGTGCGGTGGGCGGTGCTTCGACCGGCGGCGGGGTGCGGCGGCGTTCGACGGCCAGCGACACGGCGACGACCGCACCGATGATCACCAGGGAGATCAGCAGCGCGCCCGGATACCCCAGCGGGGTGTCGGCGAACGACACGGTGGGCCCGGTCTTCTGCAGCGCGCTGATCCAGGGGGCGAGGAACGCGCTGAGCACGGATCCGGCGATGAACCCGCCGAGCGTGTAGAGGATCGCGGTCTGACCGCTGCCGACGGCGAACAGCGTGCCGGAGGCGCACGAGCCGCCGACCTGCATGCCGACGCCGAACAGGAACGAGCCGAGGATCACGCCGAGGCCAGCGGGGGCGACGGTGCCTTCGGGCGCGCCGGACAGGCCGAGGCCCGCGCCGAGGATCACCGCGAACAGCGCGCAGGCCACGGCGAGCATCAGCATGTGCGCGCGCAGTGCCCGGCCTTGCCCGACGGCGACGAGCTGCCGCCACGCCGAGGTGAAGCCGAACCGGGAGTGGAACAGCACGGTGCCGAGGGCGAGGCCGACGACGTAGAGCACCGCGAGCTTCCAGCCCGCCTCGTGGGCGACGGCGAGGCCGACGACGACGGCCAGCAGGACGCCGATGGTGACGACGCCGGGCCGCGCGGGCGGAGCCGCGGGCGGTGCCGGCGGCGGGGTTCTCTGTTCGCTGATCGTGTCCACTGCGGACATGCGGGCTCTCCTTGGTTTCAGGGGGTCAGGGGGCCGGAGACGGCAACAACGGTGCCACGTGGAACCCACTGACCGGCAGGTTCGGAGCCGTGCATTCCGCCACTCATCCCCGGCATGTTCATCTGCATCGCGTCGACCTTGGCGGAGGCGTAGACGACGACGGGGTCGTCGACGACCTGGCCGCGGGCGGCGAGCCAGGTGTCGAACCCGGCGACCGACGGCGGTTCGCCGCCGAACGCCTCGGACAGCGCCATCCCGTATTCGAGGGAGCGGTAGTCGCGGGGGTCGAAGCGCAGCGGCACGGCGGAGCTGGCGGTGGCCGTCGTGACGGGGCTGTGCATCAGCCACGGCGCGAGGTGCACGCCGTAGAGGTGCAGCGGTGCCTCGTTCTGCGATGCCGCGATCGAATCGAGGTGTTCGGCCGCGTGCGTCCAGCCGCCCACGAGGATCAGCGCGCGGTCGGGGTGCGGCGCGTCGCCGGTGGGCAGCCCGGCCTGCGCCGCCGCAGCGCGGACGACGTCCGCCGCCTGCCGGGAGCGCGGTGAGTCGTCGCCGAGCACGGTGATGCCGGGTGCGCCGTTGCGGTGGATGTAACCGACGAGTCCGCGCAGCGCCTCGGCGTCGTCGTCCGCGAGCGCCTCGGCGGGGCAGGAGTGCAGCGGTGCCCGCTGCCCGGCGACGAGTCCGGCGAGCGCGACGCTGGCGCATTCCGGCCCGTCCTGTCCGGTGGCGCCGGGCACGGCCGGTCCGTCGCCGGTGTCGACTTCGACGCTGCCCTGCTCGTCACCGCCGGTGCGCCGCAGTTCGATGTCGCTGCGCCCGGCGGGCAGGTCCACTTCGGCCCACGTCCCGGAGGTGCCGGGCCGGGGCTGCGCCCGCACGGGCGTGCCGCCGGCGTGGACGGTGATGTCGTCGGTGACGCTGTCGGGCAGGTGCACCAGGTTGCGGCCGGGGCGGTGCGGGGTGATCAGCACCGGCACGTCCTGGTCGGCGACGACGGCGTGGGCGAGCCGCGGCACTCCGGGCAGCGGCAGTTCGCCCGGTTTCGGGATGCCGGGCAGCACGGTCCACGCGACGAACGCGACGGCGACGGCGGCGGCGCCGTACCGGTAGATCCGCCAGGGGTCGCCGCGCCGCAGCAGCACCGCCACGCCCGCCACGACCAGGGCGGCGACGACGATGAGCAGCAGCACCGCGCCGAATCCGGTCAGCAGCCGCCGGTCGGCGACGCCGATGAGCACGAGCTGCACGGCGGCGGCCACGACGAGCACGGCGGCGAGCGCCAGGGCGAGCGGTCCGGGCCGCAGGCCGCCTTCGGAGCGCTGTTCGGGGGGCACGGTGAGCCCGATGCCGGTCAGCCCGAACCAGGTGACGACGGCCGCGGTGACGATGGTGGTGACGAAGAACTCGGCGGGCGAGTGCCCGATGGCGCTCTCCACCACGACGAGCACGGTGAGCGCGAAGCCCAGGTAGGCGGCGGGGGTGGGCCACCGCAGCGCGATCGGCAGCGCCAGCAGCAGCACGGCGTGCAGCACCGCGACGATGCCGTTGACGTCGAGCACGGGGATCGACAGCAGGCTCGCCGCGGCGCCCGCTCCGGCCGCGGCCCAGGCCGTCCACGTCGTGGCGCGGCCGGTCGCGCGGACGGTGGGGCGCAGCAGTCCGAGCCCGGCGGCCACGGCGGTGCCCCCGAGCAGCAGCACGCGCAGCACCAGCCCCGCGGCGTCCACCCCGGCCACCCCGGTGCCCGAATGCATACCGCTCATGTCCATCGAGAGAACCTCACTCCAGCAGAATTTCCCGGCGCAGCGGGGGAAATCAGGTGTCGCGCCCTGGCGAGATCAGCGTGCCGGGCTTGCGACGCACGTTCCGGGCAGGCATCGGTGGGAAGCGCGGTGTCGAACCGGCTCCCCACCGATGCCGCGGACTTACTTCAGATCCTCATCCGCGACGACGAACAGTTCGGAGTGCGGTTTGGCGTTCCCGAACGGTCCGTGCGGCCACGACTTCCGGTTGAAGTTGATCCCGGTCTCACCGGTCACTTCGTCCTTGAAGGTCTCGTCGACGCTGACCTTGCCGTCCTTGGCCAGGTCGACCATGTTGACCTTGTGGTCGCCGTCGAGTCCGGAACGGGCCACGAAGTAGTTCGACACGGCGAGCCTGCTCGGCTGCTTGGTCTCCTCGTAGCGTCCGTCGGCGCCTTCGGTGAAGTTGTCGTAGGCGCCCCAGTGCGGCCCCGCGCCCGGCTGTCCCGGGTTGATGGGTGCCGCGCCGGCCAGCGTCGGGCAGTCCTGGCCGCCACCGTTCTCCGCCTTCTCGACGGTGTCGATGGTGCACTTGAAGTCGGTCCCGGCGTTGACGATCTTGGAGACGTCCAGGGTGTAGACGCCACCGGTGGATCCGGGGTCGTCCGGGCCGAGCGCGCCCTTCTGCCGCCCCTGCACCGCGCGGTACAGGAACTTGTCGTCGGGGCTGGTCTGGATCCAGCCGCCGTTGGAGCTGCTGCCCCTGGCGTCGTTGTTGGCCGGGTCGATGGCCTTCAACGCCTGCCCGTCGTCGAAGACCTGGGTCCAGCGCGGCGCCGGTGCGGTGATGTCCGGCGTGTAGAACACCGCACCGCCCTGCATGGTCTGGGCGAACGCACCCTTGTGACCGGGCAGGTTGGTGACGGTCGTTTCCATCACCGCGCGGCTCTCGGAGTGCAGCGGGTCGGCGGGGTCGGCCCGCGGCCCGTCGGGCAGGTAGGACACGGCCCGCAGCTTGGGGTGGTTGCGGTCGGAGATGTCCCAGGTTCGGACGGTCGGCCTGCGCAGGTACGGCGACGGCTGCTTGACCGGGTCCAGGATGATGTTGCGGGGTTCCGCGTAGTCACTGGTGATCAGCGTGTCCAGGTCTTCGCGAGCCTGGATGCCGTGCGGGTTGGCGCAGGTCGGCTTGCCGAGTCGCGGCAGGTTGTCGCACAGCTTCGGGTCGTCGCCCTGCGGTGTCGCCGCGGGGGATTGCGACAGCACCTTCCCGTTCGGGTCGAATCGCACGACTTCCCCGGGACTGCCCGCGAAACCATTTCCGACGTGCACGGATCCGTCGTCGTACCGGTAAGGACCGGGTGCGACGGGACCACCCATGTAGGTGCCGTAGGAAGTGCCGTCCGACAGCGTCCAATACGCGTCCGGAACGGAACCGCCGAGCGTCTGGGTCGGCAGGCTGACGCCCTTGAGCTCCAGGTTCGGCAGTTTCGTGACGTCGAACGCGTAAGTGGCACCGAGGAACAGGGCACCGGCGAAAATGGTGTCGCCCTTGTGCCACACGTATTGCATGTGGTGCGGCTCGTTCTCCACCAACGGCCCGACGGTCGCGGTGTTGACGACCTTGCCGTAGGTCGACGAACCCTTGGTCGCGTCGATGACGGCGAGGAAGTCGGGACCGGGAAGGGCGTTCTTCACCTTGTCGACGGGGTTTCCGATCGAACCGGGAAGATTCTTCACGTCCTTGACGGCGGTGTCGGCGATGTTCTCGTCACCGGCCCACACCACCAGCCATTCCTTGCGCTTGCCGTCGGCTGCTTTGGTGGCGTTCCGGCTCACGACATGGTTGGTGACCGAGTAGTTCTTGCCGTCGGCTCCGGGCACCTGATGCGTCGTGACCTGCACGTCCGCGTAGGCCTCGGTATCACCGACCGGCAGCGTGACGGCACCGACGGCGAGCAGCGCGGCGGCCACCCCGGTCAGTCCCTTGCGCCATGCACGCGACTGGGTTCTCATCTTCTCTCCGGTCTGTAACTGATTTCCACCAACGTCTCGACACCATTTCTTCTCATTCGGACTACGGGATTCGGACACGCAGGTGTCCCCACAACCGGTTTCCCGATGATCAGAATCGAGTGGAAACCGCTTCAGGGCACACGGGGTCACCGGACCACGCGGTCGCGTTCCGGAATCGGATGAATCGACGAGCCGACGGGGTCGAAATCGGATCAGGGAAGAATGCGGCCCGATGCTGCTTTCCCGGCGTCCGGCACCCGTTCATGCGGCTGCCGATCCGGGGATGGATTTCGTCCGGATCGGGTGCTGGTCAGGTCATCGGAAACGACCGCGAAATGCGTTTGCTCAGCGGATCGACCGCGGATGCGCGGAACCGCGCCACCCCGGCGAACGCAGTAATCAGAAACTACGACAGAGGGCGCTGGATTGCTGCTGCAAATCTACGTGCAGGCGGACCACCAGAGTGGCGAACCTCGACATGCGATAGATCATGCGGCGCCTGCGCAGACGATGTCAACTGACCGACCACAGCATGAGATGAAGGCCGCGAATCCCAGGCGAAAGCATTGCGAAACGGCAACCATCACCCGGATGCGGGTACCGGCGATGAGCCGGACGAACTACCGTTCCGCGTCCGCTTCGCCCCGCTGGAGCTCGATCGCCCGGCGCATCGCCTTGCGCCCTCGGTTGCGGTCCCCGGCGAGGTCGTACGCCTGCGCGAGGGCGAACCAGGCCCGCCAATCGCGCGGGGATTCTTCCAGCTCCGCCTGCTTCGCGTCGAACCACTCGTCGGCGGCTTCCCGCTCCACGCGGCCGGACGGGCGGCGCGGCAGGTGCGACACGTCCGGCAGCGAGCCTTCGTCGTGCAGCAGCCGCGCGAGCCGCTCCATCTGCGTCCCGAATCGGAGCTGGTCCACCACCAGCAGCGCGCCCAGCACCGGAAGCACGAAGATCGCGACGCCGAGCGCCACGAAGATCGGCCGACCGGTGACGATCATCGTGATCGCCCGGCCGCCCATCAGCACCAGGTACACCAGCAGCACCGCGGCGACCACGAACGCCGCGGTGCGCGGGCCGAGCCCGCGCCGCCGCTCACCGTCGGACATTCACAGCCCCAGAACCGCGTCGAGGCCCACGGTCAGGCCCGGTCGCCCGCCGACCTCGCGGACCGCCAGCAGCACGCCCGGCATGAAGGACCGCCGGTCGTAGGAGTCGTGCCGGATGGTCAACGTCTCCCCTTCGGTGCCGAACAGCACCTCCTGGTGCGCGACGAGCCCCGCCATCCGGATCGAGTGCACCGGCACCCCGTCGACCTTCGCGCCGCGGGCGCCGTCGAGCTCCTTCGTGGTGGCGTCCGGCGCCGGGTCCAGCTCCGCCGACTCGCGCGCCTGCGCGATGACCTCGGCGGTGCGCGCCGCGGTGCCGGACGGGGCGTCGGCCTTCTTCGGGTGGTGCAGTTCCACGATCTCCACCGATTCGAAGAACCGGGCGGCGACCTCGGCGAACTTCATCGACAGCACCGCGCCGAGCGCGAAGTTCGGCGCCACGAGCACCCCCACCTGCGGGTGTTCGGCCAGCAGCGATCCGACGGTCTCCAGCTCCGCGGCACCGAGCCCGCTGGTGCCGACGACGACGTGGATGCCGTTCTCCACGCAGAACCGCACGTTCTCCAGCACCGAATCCGGGTGCGTCAGGTCCACCGCCACCTGCGCGCCGGAGTCGACCAGCACCTGCAGCGGGTCCTCCCGGTTCACCGAGGCGACCAGCTCCGCGCCGGGGTCCTCGCCGACGGCGCGCACCGCCTCAGAGCCCATCCGCCCGCGGGCGCCGAGCACACCGACTCGCACCGGGGATGCGACCGAGGTCTCTGGAGATGTCACGAACGTGCCGCCTTTCTGGTCTGGTCCGGCCGGCTGATGGAGTCCGGCAGCTCATCGACGTTCTCGTACGGCCCGACGACGACGGTGGTCAGCGGGCGGCGCAGCAGGTCCCGCGCCAGCTCCGCGACGTCGTCGGCGGTGACCGCTTCGATGCGCGCCAAGGTGTCCTCGACGCTGAGGTGGCGCCCGTAGTTCAGCTCGCTCTTGCCGATGCGGCTCATCCGGGACGCGGTGTCCTCCAGGCCGAGCACCAGGCCGCCGCGCAGCTGGCCGCGACCGCGCGCCACCTCGTCCTCGCTGAGCCCGTCGGCGGCGACCGATTCCAGCACGTCGCGAATCACGGTGGCGACCTCGCCGAGCCGGTCCGGCTGGCAGCCCGCGTACACCGAGAACGTTCCGGCGTCGGCGTAGGCGGTGGCCGCGGAGTACACCGAGTACGCCAGTCCCCGCTGCTCCCTGATCTCCTGGAACAGCCGGGAGCTCATGCCGCCGCCCAGCGCCGCGTTGAGCACGCCCAGCACGAATCGCCGGTCGTCGTGCCGGTTCAGCGCCCGGCACCCCAGCAGCAGGTGGGCCTGTTCGGTGTCGTCGTGCTCCAGCACCAGCGCCTGCTGCTTGGGCAGCCGGGTGCGGCCGGTGCGCGGCGGAGCGGGCGCGTCCTCGCCGCCGAGGCGATCCCCGACGGCCTTGCGCAGCAGCCGCAGCACCTTGGTGTGCTCGACGTTGCCGGCGACCGCGATCACCATCTTCGGCAGCGCGTAGCTGCGGCGGTAGAAGCCGTGCACGCGGCTGCGGCTCATCTCGGTGATCGACTCCTCGGTGCCCAGCACCGAGCGCCCCAGCGGATGATCGCCGAGCACGGCCGCGGAGAACAGCTCGTGCAGCAGGTCCTCGGGGTCGTCGTCGCGCATCGCGATCTCTTCGAGCACCACGCTGCGTTCGACGTCGACGTCGGAGGCGGCGTTGACCGCGTCGAACACCACGTCGCAGAGCATGTCCACGGCCAGCGGCAGGTCCTCGTCGAGGACGTGGGCGTAGTAGCAGGTGTGCTCTTTGGAGGTGAACGCGTTGAGCTCGCCGCCGACGGCGTCGATCTCCTGGGCGATGTCCACGGCGGTGCGGCGGGCGGTGCCCTTGAACAGCAGGTGTTCCAGGTAGTGCGCGGCACCGGCCTGCGGCCTGGTCTCGTCGCGCGATCCGACGCCCACCCAGATGCCCACGGAGGCCGAGCGCACGCCCGGCACCTCCTCGGTCACCACTCGCAGGCCGCCGGGCAGCACTGTGCGCCGCACCGATTCCGCTCCGCTGCGCCCCAGGACGCGGGTGGTGCCCGGCCGCTGGAGATGTCCCGCACGTGTCTGGTTCTGCTTCATCTTCTCCGGGTCTCGTCGCCGTACGCCCTGCCACACGATACGGCCCGCCCCGGACGTGCTGTCCGGGACGGGCCGCCTTCGCCTCGCTGCTGATCTCAGCGATTCATCGGATCACTCGGCGGGCGCTTCCGCCGGAGCCTCGGCCGGGGTGTCCTCGGCCTGCGCGGCGGTGTCGCCCTCTTCGTCGACGACGATGAGGCTGATCTTGCCGCGGTTGTCGATGTCGGCGATCTCCACGCGCAGCTTGTCGCCGACGTTCACGACGTCCTCGACCTTGCCGATGCGCTTGCCGTTGCCCAGCTTGGAGATGTGCACCAGGCCGTCCTTGCCCGGCAGCAGCGAGACGAACGCGCCGAACGCCGCGGTCTTGACCACGGTGCCCAGGAAGCGCTCGCCGACCTTCGGCAGCTGCGGGTTCGCGATGGCGTTGATCTTGTCGATCGCCGCTTCCGCGGACGGGCCGTCGGCCGCACCCACGTAGATGGTGCCGTCGTCCTCGATCGTGATCTCGGCGCCGGTCTCCTCGGTGATCGAGTTGATCATCTTGCCCTTCGGCCCGATGACCTCGCCGATCTTGTCGACCGGGATGGAGACCGAGGTGACGCGCGGCGCGTGCGGGCTCATCTCGTCCGGCGTGCCGATGGCCTCGTCCATGACCTCCAGGATCGTGAACCTGGCGTCCTTGGCCTGGCCCAGCGCCTGCGCCAGCACGGCCGACGGGATGCCGTCGAGCTTGGTGTCCAGCTGCAGCGCCGTCACGAATTCCTTCGTGCCCGCGACCTTGAAGTCCATGTCACCGAACGCGTCCTCGGCACCGAGGATGTCGGTCAGCGCCACGTAGTGCGTCTCGCCGTCGACGACGTCGGACACGAGGCCCATCGCGATGCCCGCGACCGAGGCCTTCAGCGGCACACCGGCGTTGAGCAGCGACAGCGTCGAGGCGCAGACCGAGCCCATCGAGGTGGAACCGTTGGAGCCCAGCGCCTCGGAAACCTGGCGCAGCGCGTACGGGAACTCCTCGCGCGTCGGCAGCACGGGCAGCAGCGCCCGCTCGGCCAGCGCGCCGTGGCCGATCTCGCGGCGCTTCGGGCTACCGACCCGGCCGGTCTCACCGGTCGAGTACGGCGGGAAGTTGTAGTGGTGCATGTACCGCTTGCTGGTCTCCGGACCGAGCGAGTCGATCGTCTGCTCCAGCCGCAGCATGTTCAGCGTGGAGACGCCCATGATCTGGGTCTCGCCGCGCTCGAACAGCGCCGAACCGTGCGCCCGCGGCACCACGCCGACCTCGGCGGAGAGGCTGCGGATGTCGGTCAGGCCGCGACCGTCGATGCGGACCTTCTCGGTGATGATCCGCTGGCGCACCAGCTTCTTCGTCAGCGAGCGGAAGGCCGCGCCGATCTCCTTCTCGCGACCGGCGAAGGGCTGCCCCTCCTCGATGCCGGCCTTCTCCAGCGCGACCTGCTTGATCTCGTCGAGGCGGGACTCGCGCTCCTGCTTGCCCGCGATGGCCAGCGCCTGCGCCAGGTCGCCGGACACCGCGCCTTCGACGGCGGTGTAGGCGTCGTCCTGGTACGCCGGGAACAGCGGGTACTCGGCGGTGGCCTTGCCCGCGGTCTGGGCCAGCTGCTGCTGGGCCTGGCAGAGGGTGCGGATGAAGGGCTTCGCGGCCTCGAGACCGGCGGCGACGACCTCTTCGGTGGGCGCCTGCGCGCCCTGGCCGACCAGGTCGACGGTCTTGTCGGTGGCCTCGGCCTCGACCATCATGATCGCGACGTCGTCACCGACGATGCGACCGGCGACGACCATGTCGAACACCGCGCGCTCGAGCTGCTCGTAGGTGGGGAACGCCACCCACTGCCCGTCGATCAGCGCCATCCGGGTGCCGCCGACCGGGCCGGAGAACGGCAGGCCGGACAGCTGGGTGGAAGCGGACGCGCCGTTGATGGCGAGCACGTCGTACGGGTCCTTCGGGTCCAGGCTCATCACCGTGACCACGACCTGGATCTCGTTGCGCAGGCCGTCCACGAAGGACGGGCGCAGCGGCCGGTCGATCAGCCGGCAGGTCAGGATCGCGTCGGTGGAGGGGCGGCCCTCCCGGCGGAAGAACGAGCCGGGGATGCGGCCCGCCGCGTACATGCGCTCCTCGACGTCCACCGTCAGCGGGAAGAAGTCGAGGTTGTCCTTGGGGTGCTTGGAGGCCGTGGTGGCCGACAGCAGCATGGTGTCGTCGTCCAGGTAGGCGACGACGCTGCCCGCGGCCTGCTTGGCCAGCCGGCCCGTCTCGAACCGGACCTCGCGGGTGCCGAAGGCACCGTTGTCCAGCACCGCGGTCGCTTCGTAGACGCCTTCGTCAACGTTGTGCGCTTGTGTCAAGTGGAACTCCTCGTTTCAGGGGTCCACGGTCGCGCGGGGGAATCTTTCCGACGAGGCCGGTCATCGATCGAAGCCACCGGGCGGATGCCCGGAAGCCACTACCGAGGACCGGCGGATGATGACCCGCCGTGGGCGTGGACCCACTTTCGTGCGCGGGCCTAGTGGCCCGCCTTCATGCGTTCAGTTGTGCATCGGGGGAGCGATCCACTGTGGATCGCTCCCCCGACGTAGGTCAACGACGCAGACCGAGCCGCTGGATCAGCGAGCGGTAGCGCTCGATGTCGACCTTGGTCAGGTAGTTCAGCAGACGCCGACGCCGACCGACCATCAGCAGCAGGCCACGACGCGAGTGGTGGTCGTGCTTGTGCATCTTGAGGTGCTCGGTCAGGCCCGAGATCCGGTTGGTCAGCAGGGCCACCTGGGCCTCCGCCGAGCCGGTGTCGGACTCGTGCAGACCGAAGTCGGTCAGGATCTGCTTCTTCTGAGCAGTGGACAGCGCCACGGGTGAACTCTCCTTGTTTCGCGTGCCGTGTCAAGTGTTGCTTCGGGTGCGCCTGGCACCGAGCGCCGAGCTCGAAGCCGGGATGAACACCGGGTGGGAACGCACCGGACACGACTCACGGCCATCGCCACACCTCGCACACCGGGCGGCCCACACCGGATTCGTCGACCCCGGACTCACCGGGATCCCGGTCTTCGACGGCTCCGACCCCCAGGTTCGGCACCGACCAGGACACTGATCGGACCGGAACCCCGGACCGGCCGGTCTCACCGGGTACAGGCACACCGGACACGGCCGCCACGGACTACAGCCGGATCCGAGGCCAGGGTATCAGGGGCTCCCCCGTCCACCCTGCTCCCCTGCGGCTCGGCGTGGCACCGCCACCGAATGCACGGTCCGGTACACCGACCCGGCCGGCTCTTGATCGCTGCGCACCAGCGCGACCTCGGACGCGTCCCACCACGGGCCCGCGCAGTCGCCGAGCCGGGCGAGCAGCGCGCGCCGGTCCGGCCTGCCCGCGTTCCACCGGGCCAGGGTGAGGTGCGCCCGGAATCCGTCCGGGTCGCCTCCCGCCGCGAGCACCAGCGCCCGCAGCGCGCGGGCGTCGGAGTCGGCGGCGGGCTCGACGCCCGCCCACAGGACTCCGCGGAACGTCCCCGCTCCCGCGAGCCGCAGCCGCGGCGCCGTCGCCTCGGGCACGCGGTCGTCCAGCAGGGCCGCCCGGGCGGCGGGGTCGGCGGGCCCGTGGAAGCACAGCGTCAGGTGCCACTGCCGGGACGGCACGAGTCGGAAGCGCCGCAATCCCGCTCCGGCCCGCTCCAGCCCGGTCTCGTCGAGCACGCCGAGGAGGTGGTCGATCGCCTCCCGCGGCGGCCACACCGCCGTGAACAGGCGCGGAAGCCCTGGCTCGTCACCGATTCTCCTCACACCGCGCAGTGTCCCAGCGTCGCCGGGCGCGGCGGGGTCCACGCCGGACGGACCTCAGGCCGGGTCACCGCTGGCCGCGCGGCGCAATAAGCCCGCCAGCGCCGGGTAGCGCCCGTCGATCAGCGCGGCGGCGGCCTCCAGCTCGCTCGGCTTGGCCGCGCCGCGCAGCACCGGCCACGCCGCTTCCTCGCCGTTGGCGCCCATCACCGGCAGCGTGTCCCGCCCCACCGAGGGCCGGGAGTCGCGCACGTCGGCCAGCGCCGCCCGGATCGCCTCCGACTCCCCCGCGGTCACGCCGGGAACGAGCACCTTGCGCTCCAGCATCACCAGCCGGGCCAGCACCGACGGGTTTCCGATCTTGGCGCGGCGACCGCTCATCACCTGACTGAGCATCGGGGCGCTGATGCCGAGCACCTCCGCGAGCTGGGCCTGCGAGATCCGGAACGCCACCACGAGTCGGCGCACCCGGTCGCCCAGCGGTTCGCCGTACCACTCCCGCTGCAGCTCCAGATTGCGCTGGACGCTCTTGTGTTCCGCCACCTCAGCTCCCCCGGTGCCACCGTCGAACGCCGCCACCGGAAGATCCCCGGAAGCGGCCGGTACTGAATACTGCCAGGTCGCAACGTGCCGCCGGACCGGTTTGCGAAATTCCTCCGCCCCCACGGAGTGGATCAACCGCGCGCACTGAGGATCTCACGGGTGTGCACGACGTCCTGGTTCATCTGCGCGATCAAGGCGTCGACCGAGTCGTAGCGCTCCATGCCGCGCAGCCTGCGCACGAAGTCCAACGCCACGTGCTCGCCGTAGAAATCGGCGTCCACATCGAGCACGAACGCCTCCACCGTCCGTTCCGTACCGGAGAACGTGGGATTGCTGCCCACCGAGACCGCGGCGGCCAGCGTCTCACCTGGCTCGGAGGAACCGCGGCGGCGATGGGTGAACCAGCAGGCGTACACGCCGTCGGCGGGCACCGCGGAGTACGCGGGGCTGGACAGGTTCGCGGTGGGGAAGCCGAGCTCGCTGCCGCCGCGGCCGGCACCGCGGACCACGATGCCCTCCAGGCGGTGGTAGCGGCCCAGCGCCGAGGCCGCGGCCACCACGTCCCCGGCGTCGATGCACGAGCGGATGTAGGTCGAGGAGAACGTCACCGGCGCCTCGGTGGCCCCGTCGGAGCGTTCGGTCAGGCCGCTGACGAGGCGGTCCGAGGCCACTTCGAAGCCGAAGCGGTCGCCCAGCTCCGCCAGCACCGAGATGTCGCCCGCCGCGCGGTGGCCGAACGTGAAGTTCTCGCCCACCACGACCACGGCCGCGTGCAGCCGCTCCACGAGCAGTTCGTGCACGAACTCGGCCGCGGGCATCCGGGACAGCTCGGCGGTGAACGGCAGCACGCAGAACACGTCCACGCCGAGGCCTTCGGCGAGTTCCGCGCGCCGCCGCAGCGTGGTCAGCTGCGCGGGGTGGCTGCCGGGGCGCACCACTTCGGCCGGATGCGGGTCGAAAGTCATCAGCACGCAGGGGACGCCGCGTTCCCGCGCCGCCCGCACCGCGTGCGTGATCAACTGCTGGTGTCCTTGGTGGATCCCGTCGAAGACGCCGATGGTGACGACGCACCGGCCCCAACCGCCAGGGAGCTGCTCCAAACCGCGCCAACGCTGCACGGCTGGCAAGCCTACTGCCTGCCTCCGGACAGGTCGTTCAGCCCGCCGGGGTCAGCACCAGCACCGGTCGCGCGGTACGCCCCTCGTCCTGCACCAGCGCCACCGCGCGACCGTCCGGCCCGAACACGCCGCAGGTGCCCGCGACGCCCGTCGCCGGGATGGTCTGCCCGTGGGTGAGCGCGCGCACCGTGCTCGCGTCGGTGTCATGGCGGGCGAAGGCGGTGGAGATGGCCTGGTCCAGGTCCATCGACAGGCCCGGTTCGGCTTCGAGCCGGTCCAGGGTGCGGGCGGTGGCCAGTCCGAAGGGGCCCACGCGGGTCCGGCGCAGCTGGCCGAGGTGGCCGCCGACGCCGAGCCGGGCGCCCAGGTCGCGCGCCAGCGCCCGCACGTACGTGCCGGAGGAGCACTCGACGATCACGTCGAGCTCGATCATCCGGGTGGGCCAGGCGGTCGGCGAGGCGTCCGCCGCCGCTTCCGGCTCGACGGGAGCGGCTTCGGGTTCCGCGGCGCCCGCTTCCGCCTCGGCGTGGACCGCCTCCGGCTCGCGGATCGCCAGCAGGTCGAACCGCGACACCGTGACCGGCCGCGCGGCCAGCTCCACGTCCTTGCCCGCGCGGGCCAGCTCGTAGGCCCGCTTGCCGTTGACCTTGACCGCGCTCACCGAACTCGGCACCTGCTGGATGTCCCCGGTCAGCTCGGCGATGCCGTCCCGGATCGCCTGCTCGGTCACCCCGTCCGGGTCCGCCTGCGAGAGCAGCTCGCCTTCGGCGTCGTCGGTGCTGGTGGCCGCGCCGAGCCGGATCGTCGCCAGGTAGGCCTTGGTGTCCAGCGCCAGGTGCCCCAGCAGCTTCGTGGCCCGTTCCAGGCCGAGCACCAGCACACCGGTGGCCATCGGATCCAGCGTTCCGGCATGCCCGACCTTGCGGGTGCCCATGATGCGCCGCACGCGGGACACCACGTCGTGCGAGGTCATGCCCGCCGGTTTGTCCACCACGAGCAGACCTGGCGGGACGGCGGGACGGTTGCGTGCTGTTCGGGAGTGCTCGGACACGGCTGGCAATCATCCCCGACCCGTTCCGGCGCGGTGGCGGCGGCCCGTCGAAGCGGTGCTCCACCCCTGAACGCGCGGCGAACGCGATCCGCGCGCCCGCTACGCCGCGGCGCCCACCTCGGCACCGACCACGGCCCACTTCCCCGACCGCGCCCGCAGCAGCAGGGTGATCAACCGCAGCAGCATGAACAGGCTCAGCCCTGTCCAGATCCCGGCCAGGCCCCAGCCGAAGGCGAGCGACAGCCAGATCAGCGGCAGGTAGCCGACGGCGGCGCTGAGCATCGTCGCGGTCCGCAGGTAGCGCGCGTCGCCGGCTCCGAGGAACACGCCGTCGAGCGCGAACACGACTCCGGCGACGGGCTGCTGCAGCACGAAGAACCACCACGCGTACGGCAGCTGCGCGAGCACCGCGGCATCGCTGGTGAACACCTTCGGCAGCACCGTCGCCAGCGCGGCGAACACCGCGCCGAGCAGCACGCCGAACGCGAGGCCGTACCAGCTGATCTGCCGCGCGAGGCCCTTCGCCCGCCGCGCCGCACCGCCGCCGAGGGCCGCGCCCACCAGCGACTGCGCGGCGATGGCCAGCGAGTCCAGCACGAGCGCCAGGAAGGACCACAGCTGCCACACCACCTGGTGCGCGGCGGCGGCTTCGGCTCCGGTGCGGGCGGCGACCGAGGTCGCCGACAGGAAGCACGCCTGGAACGCCAGCGTGCGCAGCACCAGGTCCCGGCCCATGCCGAGCTGGGCGCGCATCGTCGCCGGGTCGGGCCGCAGCCCGGCGCGTTCCACCACGAGGGCCCGCAGGAACAGCGCCGCCGAGATGGACTGGCCGATCAGGTTCGCCACCGCCGACCCTTCCAGCCCCCAGCCCAGCGGGTACACGAACAGCGGGCACAGCAGTGCCGAGGTGCCGTTGCCCGCGAGCACGAACCACAGCGGTCGCCGGGTGTCCTGCACCCCGCGCATCCAGCCGTTGCCCGCCATCGTGATCAGCACCAGCGGTGCCCCGAGCAGCGCGACCCGCAGCCACCGCGCCGCCGCGTCCGCGATCGGCCCCTCCCCGGCGAGCAGTTCGGCGATGGGCACCGCGAACAGCTGCGCCAGCACCAGCAGCAGCACGCCGACGGCGATGCCGAGCCAGGTGGCCTGTACCCCTTCGGCGACGGCGTCCTTGCGGCGCCCCGCTCCGTGCAGGCGGGCGGTGCGCGCCGTGGTGCCGTAGGACAGGAACGTGAGCTGGCTGGACACCAGCGTGAACAGGGTGCCGCCGAGGGCCAGGCCCGCCAGCGGCACCGCGCCCAGGTGCCCGATCACCGCGGTGTCGACGAGCACGTACAGCGGCTCCGCCGCCAGCACGCCCAGTGCGGGCACGGCCAGCCCGAGCACCGTCCGCATCGGCACCCGCTCGGCGACCTCGCTCACGACACCCTCCCGGTAAGCTGTGATTCCGGCATCCGCCCCTGACGCAGGCTATCGGTAAGGAGCTCAGATGGACAGCGCCGATTACACGGAGCTGGCACTGCGGCTCGCGAACGCCGACCTCACCGGCCTGGACCGGCTGCGCGCGGCGCTGCACGACGAGCCGTGGTGGTCGGAACGCGTCCTCGAACACGACCTGGAAGTGCTGCGCACCGTCGCGACCGGCCTGCGCGACGCGTTCGACGCCATGATCGACGGCGACGTGGCGCGGGTGCAGGCGGCGACCAACGACCTGCTCGAACGGCACCCGCCCCGACCTCGGCTGTCCGGGCACGGGCCGAGCTGGCACGTGCACGTGGCCGGCCCGGACGCCCCGCCCGCCACGGAGGTCGCCGCCGCGGCGGCTTGGGGCTTGGCGCAGGGCGTCGTGCAGCACGGGACCGGCCGGTGGGGACGCTGCCAGGCCGCGGATTGCGCCACGTACTACCTGGACACCTCGACGAACCAGGCGAAGCGCTTCTGCTCGGCCCGCTGCGCGAACCGCGTCCACGTGGCCGCCTTCCGCGCCCGGCGCAAGAACTGACCCCTCTCGCGAACGCCCGGCGTTCACTCCAGCAGCGGGGCCTGCTCCAGAGCCGCGCGCACCGATTCGAGGACGTCCTCGGCGGACCCGTCCGCCGTGAACCCAGCCGCCAGCCGGTGCCCGCCGCCCCCGCACAGGTTCGCGGCCTTGCCGACGTCGACGCGCCGGTCCGCGCGCAACGACACCGACCAGCGGTCCGCGGCGATCTCCTTGAGCACCACCGCCACCTCGGCTTCCGCCGTGGTCCGCAGGATGTCGATCACGCTGTCGAGTTCCTCGCTGCGCACCGGTTCGGACTCCGCGAGCCGCACCACCGCGTGCACCAGCCCCAGTCCCTGCGCCGCAGCGGGTTCCAGCCCGGCTTGGCCCAGCACCCCGGAGAGCATCGGCAGCCAGGCGAACGGGTGGGTGTCCATCAGGGAGCGGGTCAGCTCGTCCGGCTCGACCCCGGCCTCCAGCAGACGAGCCGCCACCAGGTGCGTGGACGCCTGCGCGCGGCGGAACCTGCCGCTGTCGGTGACCAGGCCCGCGTACAGGCACCGCGCGATCGGCAGGTCCAGCGGGGCGCCGAGCTCGTCGAGCAGCCGCAGCACCAGCAGCACCGTCGCCACGGCCGTCTCGTCGATCACGTGGTGGGTGCCGAACCGGGGGTTCGCCACGTGGTGGTCGATGTTGAGCACCGAGCCACCGGCGTCGATGGTGGCCCGCACCCGGCCCGCCAGCGCCCCGAGCCGTTGCAGGCTGCCCGCGTCGCACACCACCAGCAGTGGCGGCGCCGCGGGCACCTCGTCGGCGGGCACGATCAGGCCGTCGGTGTCCAGCACCTGCAGCGACCGGGGAACCGCACCCGGATGCCCGAACGACACCCGCACCCGGGCTCCCCTGCCCCGCAGCGCCCGGCCCAGCGCCAACGCACTGCCCAGCGCGTCGGCGTCCGGGTTGACGTGGGCGAGCAGCGTGACGTCGGAGGCTCCGGAGAGCAGCTTCGCTGCCGCCGCCACCTCCGCCGAGAGGGACTCGGCGCCGGTGCCCTCACCGGGCTGAGCGGTTCCGGGTTGCCCGTTCACAGGGTTCACCTCCACGCCGAACGCGCCGCACGACCACGACGCCGCCCATAACGCACCGCATTCGAGCGGCCGGTTCAACCACTGTGTGGCGGACGCCGCAGATCGGCATCCGTGCCGGTCAGCGACTCGTCACCAGGTGTTTCCTCATCGTCATCATCGGTGTCGGCCGGTTCCGCACGGTAAGGGTCCGCTTCTCCCGCGTGCTCCGCTCCGGAAGCCAGCCGAGCGACCTCCGCGTCGGCCTCCTTGGCCCGCGCGACGAGCTCCTCCATCCGCCGCGCGTCGTCCGGCACGGTGTCCGCGACGAACGTCAGCGTCGGCGTGAACCGCACTCCGGTCTGCGCTCCCACGCGGGTGCGCAGCACACCGGTGGCGCTGGACAGGGCGGCGGCCGTCGACGCGTAGTCGCTGTCGTCGCCGAACACGGTGTAGTAGACCGTGGCGTCCCGCAGATCCGGGGTGACCCGAGCGTCGGTGATCGTCACCATCGCCAGTCGCGGGTCCTTGACCTCGTACTCCAGCCCCGAGGCCACGATCTGCGCGATGCGCTTCGCGAGCCTGCGGGCGCGCGCCGTATCCGCCACGGCGCACCTCCTCCGTCGATCCTGCGCCCGGGGATCCGGGCGTGAACATGGGTCCGTGTCTCCGGCGGCCGAGCCGCCACGGCACGGCTCCCGGCTGCGGCCCTCGGCCGGTCGGCCCACGACGACCGGAGCACCGGCACGGGCGGGCGGCACCGGCGCGGCGAAACCGCCCGCAACCGGTGCAACCCGTCGACCGCCGTCAGTCTTCCGGCCCCAGCATGCGCTGCCGGGCCGACAAGAGTTCCACTTCGGGGCGCGCGGCGACCGCGCGCTCACACGCCTCCAGCACCTCGCGCACGTGCGAGGCGTCGCCGGAGACCACGCTCACTCCGATCAGCGCCCGGCGGTGCAGGTCTTGATCCCCTGCTTCCGCCGCGGCCACCTCGAAGCGCTTCCGCAGCTCGGCCACCACGGGCCGCACCACGGCACGTTTCTGCTTCAGCGAGTGGACGTCGCCGAGCAGCAAATCCAGTTCCAGCGCACCGACGTACATCAGCGTCGTCTCCCCGAGCCTTCCGGCCCGCACGACCGCCGGGGGCCGCCCATGTGGACGACCCCCGGCGGTAGCGGATCAGCTACGCGGCTTCTCCCGCATCTCGTAGGTCTCGATGATGTCGTCGACCTTCAGGTCGGAGTACGACCCGAGCGTCAGACCACATTCGAACCCGTCGCGGACCTCGGTCGCGTCGTCCTTGAACCTCTTCAGCGAGCTGAGGGTGAGGTTCTCGGCGACGACCACGCTGTCGCGCATCAGTCGGGCCTTGGCGTTCCGGCGCATGATGCCGTCGGTGACCATGCAACCGGCGATCGTGCCGACCTTCGAGGACTTGAAGACCTCGCGGACCTGCGCCCGACCGAGCTCGACCTCTTCGTACTCGGGCTTGAGCATGCCCTTGAGCGCCTGCTCGATCTCTTCGATCGCCCGGTAGATCACCGAGTAGTACCGGATCTCCACGCCTTCGCGGTTGGCGACCTCGGCCGCCTTGCCCTCGGCCCGGACGTTGAAGCCCAGGACGATGGTGTTCTCCGCGGTGGCCAGGTTGATGTCGGACTCGTTGATGCCACCGACACCGCGGTGGATCACCCGGAGCTCGACCTCTTCGCCCACGTCGATCTTGCTGAGCGATTCCTCCAGCGCCTCGACGGTACCGGAGTTGTCACCCTTGATGATCAGGTTGAGCTGGTTGGTCTCCTTGAGCACCTTGTCCAGGTCTTCCAGGCTGACGCGCTTGCGCTTGGCCGCGTTCTGCGCCTCCCGGATCCGAGCACCGCGGCGGTCGGCGATCTGCCGAGCCACCCGGTCCTCGTCGACGACCAGGAACGTGTCGCCGGCACCCGGCACCGAGGTGAACCCGATGACCTGCACCGGACGCGCCGGCGTCGCCACCGTGACGTCCTCGTCGTGCTCGTTGATCATCCGTCGGACGCGACCGTGCGCGTTGCCCGCGACGATCGAGTCACCGACCCGCAGCGAACCGCGCTGCACGAGGACCGTGGCCACCGGACCGCGACCGCGGTCCAGGTGCGCCTCGATCGCCACGCCCTGGGCCTCCATCTCGGGGTTGGCCCGCAGGTCCAGCGCGGCGTCCGCGGTGAGCAGGATCGCCTCCAGCAGGCCCTCGATGTTGGTGCCCTGCTTGGCGGAGATCTCGACGAACATGGTGTCGCCGCCGTACTCCTCGGCCACCAGGTTGTACTCGGTGAGCTGCTGGCGGATCTTGTCCGGGTTCGCACCCTCGACGTCGATCTTGTTCACCGCGACCACGATCGGCACACCCGCGGCCTGCGAGTGGTTGATCGCTTCCACCGTCTGCGGCATGACGCCGTCGTCGGCGGCGATCACCAGCACGGCGATGTCCGTCGACTTCGCACCACGGGCACGCATGGCGGTGAACGCCTCGTGACCAGGGGTGTCGATGAAGGTGATCGGGCGCTCGTTGCCTTCGAGCTCGGTGACGACCTGGTAGGCACCGATGTGCTGGGTGATGCCACCGGCCTCACCGGCCTGCACGTTGGCCTTCCGGATCGTGTCCAGCAGCCGCGTCTTGCCGTGGTCGACGTGACCCATGACGGTCACGACCGGCGGCCGTGCCGCGAGCTGCTCGTCGGAGCTGTCCGGGTCGCCGAAGTTGATGTCGAACGACTCCAGCAGCTCCCGGTCCTCGTCCTCCGGGCTGACCATCTCGACCCGGTAGTTCATCTCCTGGCCGAGCAGTTCGAGGATCTCGTCGGAGACGGACTGGGTCGCGGTGACCATCTCACCGAGGTGGAACATCGCCTGCACCAGCGAAGCCGGGTTGGCGTTGATCTTCTCGGCGAAGTCGGTCAGCGAAGCACCGCGGCGCAGGCGCAGGGTCTCCCCGCCACCGCGCGGGAGGCGGACACCGCCCACCGACGGCGCCTGCATGTTGTCCATGTACTCCTGGCGCTTCTGCCGCTTGGACTTGCGGCCACGACGCGCCGGACCACCGGGACGGCCGAAGGCACCGGCCGCGCCACCGCGACCGCCACCACCGGGACGGCCACCGCCGCCCGGACGACCGCGGAAACCGCCGCCTGCCGGGGGCCCACCGGCGGGAGCACCGCCGCCGCCACCACCGGGACCGCCGCCACCGCGGAAGCCGCCGCCACCGCCACCGGGACGACCGCCGCCGCCACCGGGGCGGCCACCGCCGCCACCGGGACCACCGGGACGACCGCCACCGCGACCGCCGCCGGGACCACCGGGGCCACCACCGGAGCGGGCCGGGCGCGAGGGCATCATGCCGGGGTTCGGCCGAGGCGGCATCATGCCCGGGTTCGGGCGGTTGCCGCCGCCTTCACCGCCGCCGCGCGGAGCCGGAGTACCGGACGCCGGAGCGGTGCCGGCGCCACCCTGACCACCGCGGTCGGGACGCTGTCCCTGACCACCGCGGCCGGGGCCCTGACCGCCCTGGCGCTGCTGCTGCTGTCCACCGCCGGCACCGCCACCGGGCCGCGGCGGACGCTGCGCCGGAGCGCCGGAGCCGACGCCGAACGGGTTGTTGCCGACGCGCGGCGAACGCGGGCCGGGCTTGGGCTTGGAGCCCTGCGGCTTCGGCGGCACGGTGCCGTCGCCTTCGCCGCCCTGCTTCTGGTCCTGCTTCGGGCCGGGACGCGGGCCGGGCTTCGGGCCGGGGCGCGGAGCCGAACCGGTCGAGCCGCCCTGCGCACCGGCGGCACGCTCCTCGCCGCCCTGGGGCGCGGCCTCCTGCTGGGAGCCTGCCTGCGCGGCGGGCGCCTGAGCGGCAGGTGCCTGCTCGAACGGCGTGGTCTCCGGAGCCGGAGCCTGCGGGCTCGGCTTCGGACCCGGCTTGGGGCCGGGCTTGGGGGCACCGGTGCTCTCACCGGGGGCCTGCTGGCCGCCGGTGGACTGGCCGCCGCCCTGCTGGTCACCGGGCTTCGGGCCGGGAGCGGGGGCCTGCGGGCGCGGTCCGGGCTTCGGACCGGGCTTGGGCGCACCTTCACCGGCGGCACCGGACTGACCTTCGGGCTTGCGCGGCGGCGCGGGCTTCGCGCCACCGGAGCGGCCGTTGGGCTTGCCGGACTTGGGGTATGCGTCGCGGAGTCGGCGCGCCACCGGGGCTTCCACGGTGGACGACGCGGACTTGACGTACTCGCCCTGCTCGGCGAGCTTGTTGAGGACTTCCTTGCTCGTTACACCGAGCTCTTTTGCGAGCTCATGCACGCGGGCCTTGCCTGCCACTGCTCTCCTCATCTGGGTGAGGCCGGGCGGCAGTCCCGCTCGACCTCGTCCTATTGCCGATGCGCGTTCATGTCTTCAGCTTCACGGCTGATTCATGACGGGTCGACCTGCTTCCTTCAACTGCTTCCGCACGGGAGGTTCCCGCGTCGGTCTGGGGATGAGCCGCTCGCCGACGGCTTCCCGGAGTCCGGATCGGAGTCCAGGTGTGCCTGCACGGCCGAGAGGTCCAGCGGACCCGGCACTCGGAGTGCGCGGGGGAACGCTCGACGTCGCTCGGCGAGCCGAAGGCAACGGGGATCGGGGTGCAACCATGCTCCCCGGCCCGGTCGCCGACTTCGGGGATCGGGGACGGCGGCGGAACCCGCGGAGCCGTCCTCGGCCACTACTCGCAGCAGCTCGGTGGCCGACGTTCGGAGACGACATCCGACACAGGTCCGAACCGGTCCATCAGCACGGTCGATGCCGTGCGTACCGGGCGATCTTGTGCGGATTCTCGCTCCCTCGCGTCGAGCCACCAATGATTCTAACCCGTTGCCGCCAGGACTTGTATCCGAGTCCGTCACCGCGGTGGCGGCCGGTCGTCGGCCGGCCGCCACGGGGTCATTCCGCGGTACCGACCGCGGGCAGTTCGTCGGCTCCGGACGCACCGGCGCCGGGGTCGGTTCCGGGCGGCGGGGCGACCGCCTGCCCGGCGGATGTGGTCGGCGAGCCGGGGTCGGCGTCGCTGCGGATGTCGATCCGCCAGCCGGTGAGCCGCGCGGCGAGCCGGGCGTTCTGCCCTTCCTTGCCGATCGCGAGCGACAGCTGGAAGTCGGGCACGACGACGCGCGCGGTCTTGGCGCGCTCGTCGACGACCTCCACCGAGATCACCTTGGCCGGCGACAGCGCGTTGCCGACGAAGGTCGCCGGGTCCTCGGAGAAGTCGATGATGTCGATCTTCTCGCCGCCCAGTTCGCTCATCACGTTGCGCACGCGCGACCCCATCGGGCCGATGCAGGCGCCCTTGGCGTTGACGCCGCCGACCGTGGAGCGCACCGCGATCTTCGAGCGGTGCCCGGCCTCGCGGGCGACGGCCGGGATCTCGACGGTGCCGTCGGCGATCTCCGGGACCTCCAGCGCGAACAGCCGCCGCACCAGGTTGGGGTGGGTGCGCGAGAGCGTGATCTGCGGGCCGCGGGCGCTGCGGGAGACGCCGACGACGTAGCACTTGACCCGCGAACCGTGGTCGTAGCGCTCGCCGGGCACCTGCTCGGCGGCGGGGATGACGCCTTCGCTGTCCCCGACCTGCACGATGACCATGCCGCGCGAGTTGGCCTTGGCGTCGCGCTGCACGACACCGCCGAGGATCTCGCCCTCCTTGGTGGAGAACTCCCCGAAGGTGCGCTCGTGCTCGGCGTCGCGCAGCCGCTGCAGGATGACCTGCCGCGCCGTGGTCGCCGCGATCCGCCCGAAGCCTTCGGGCGTGTCGTCCCATTCCTCGTCGACCGCGCCCTCGGAGTCCAAGGTGTGCGCGAGCACGCGCACCACTCCGGTCTTGCGGTCCACTTCCACCCGGGCGTGCTGCTGGTGCCCTTCGGTGTGCCGGTATGCCGTCAGCAGCGCTGATTCGATCGCTTCCAGGACCGTCTCGAACGGGATGTCCTTGTCGCGTTCGATCGCTCGCAGCGCGGCGATGTCGACGTTCACCTCGACTCCTCCGTGTCTTCCCGGTCGTCGCCTTCCGGGCCGTCGGCCGCCCGCTTGAGCAGGACGAGGTCCTGCGCCGGTGGCTGCTGGAATTCCACCTCGACCACCGCGCGCTCGATGTCACGGTAGGCCAGCGTCCGGATCTGCTGCTCCGCGAGCACCTGGACGCTCTCGTCGTCGGCGGCTCCGACGCGCGCGGTGAGTTCACCGCCGTCGGAAAGCTTGATCTTGACCAGGCGGTGCTTGGCGCGGCGCCAATGCCGGGGCCGGGTCAGCGGCCGGTCGGTGCCGGGCGAGGTCACCTCCAGGGTGTACGCCCCGGCGAGGACGTGTTCGTGTGCGTCCAGCACCTTCGACACGGCACGGCTGAGCTCGGAGATCTCGTCGAGACCCACCCCGTCGTCGGAGTCCACGACGACCTTCACCAGGCGGCGTCTGCCTGCCTGCTGCACGTCGAGCTCCTCAAGGTCGAAACCGGCCGCGGACACGGCATCGGCGACGACGGGCTCCAGCAGCGCGATGGACTCATCGCGCGGCGGGCTGGACACGTTGGCACTCCTTGAATCGGGGATGATCGGGTCACTTCGGAGGTGATCGGGCCGGACCGATCGTGCGGCCCGGCGACGCCCGGTTCGGGCGGCGCCGCCTTCGTCTGGACTCGCGAAACCGCGTCCGGCGCTGGGCGCGCGGGCCGCGGTCGTCCAGCTTATCTGGTCGGTTCCAGGCACAGCGCGCCGTGGCCTCCGTGCGGGCCGACGCCACCCTCCTGGGCCTGCCTGGCAGGATGGATCAGCGTGCGAGCCCCCTTCTCCTCCCGTCACCCGAACGGGCCTTCGCGGGTCGGACGCCGCGAGGTGTTGCGGCTGTTCGCGGCGTTGCCCGCCGTCGCCGTGGTGACCTCCGCGTGCGCCGGTGGCGAGGACGCGCCCGACCCGTTGGCGGCCCTGGCGACCGCGGCGCGATCGGATGCCGCGCTGGCGCAGGGCGTCGCGCGGACGCATCGAGCGCTGGGGGCGGAGGCGGGCGCCGTCGCGGAGATCCGGTCGGAGCACGCGCGGCTGCTGCAGCGGGAGATCGACCGGCTGGACCCGCCGGACGAGCCGCGCAGGCACCCGGCGCCCGCAGTCCAGGTGCCCGGGTCGGCGGATGCGGCGAAGACCGAGTTGAAGCGGGCGCTGGCGCTCGCCGAGCAGTCCGCGGCGAAGCTGTGCCCGACGTTGCCGGGTTACCGCTCGGGGCTGACCGGTTCGGTCTCGGCCAGCTGCGCGAGCTTGGCGGAGGTGCTGGCGTGAGCGAGGAACTGCCCGAAGCGGGCGCGACCGCGTTGGCCGCGGCGTTGCGCGCGGAGCACGCCGCGGTGTGGACCTACGAGCTGGTGACGGCGTTCGTGTCGCGCCCCCAGGTCCGCTCGGCGGTCGCGGAGGCGACCGGGGTGCACGAGGGGCACCGGGACGACGTGCAGCGCCTGATCCGCGCCACTGGGGCCACTCCCCCGGCGGCCTCGCCCGCCTACGCGCTGCCGCAGCCGGTGACCGACGAGGGTTCGGCGATCGCCGCGCTGATCATCGCGGAGCAGGAGTGCCAGATCGGCTGGCGCTCGGTGCTGGAGAACACCGAACCGGACGACGCGGATCCGGCGGTGCGCCGCACCGCGCTGGCCGCGCTGACCACGGCGGCGACCCGCGCCACCCGCTGGCGCATCACCGCGGGCCGCACCCCCGCCGCGGAGGCCCAGCCCGGCAAGCCCTGACGACGCCGCAGCCAGACCACCGACGAGCACCCCAACAGGACCTACCTCGCGACGCAGCCGAGTCCTCGCGACCAAAGGCCGCGCCTAACGGCGAAGCCGTGCAGCGGGCAAGCGAAACGAAGCCTGCCTCGCGACCAAAGGCCGTGCCTTTGCGGCGAAGCCGTGCAGCGGGCAAGCGAAGCGATGCTTTGCCTTGCGGCCGAAGGCCGTGCCTGTATGCGCGAAGCGCATAGCCCACGTCGAAAAGCCGCTCACCCGCGGGTTCTCAGCTGTCTTCTCGCGAGGACAGCTTTTTCCCTCGTGGCGGAGCCACTAGGGAAAAAGATCCCGCAGCGAGAAGACAGCTGAGGTTCCGCCACCCGGACACCCAAGCAAAACGAGCCCCCCAGCTCAGCCACTGTCCTGGGGCCAGCCGAGGCGGAGGGCGTCTCGGGTGACTTCGGTGAGGCGCTGGTCCTCGTAGTCGTCGGCTTGCGAGAAGTAGCCGGATTCGCCGACGACGACGAGCCGGTCCTGCTGCTCGGAGTAGTAGCCGACGTCGCTGCTGAGGCCGGGGAACTCGTCGGGCAGATCGCGCCCCTCGGAGACGAGGTCCATCACGTTGCCGGTGCCGTCCTGGGTGACGAGCTCGTTGAGCTGCGCGGCCGTGGCGGGATCGGCCATCCGGATGGTGACCACGGAGGTCAGCACGCGTTGTCCGTCGGGCAGGGCCGCGGTGTAGAGCGCCCGGGTGAGGTGCTCGCAGCTGTTCTCGTTGAAGAATTCCTTGATCTTCCCTGTCGAGACCTTCGCGCAGCCCTGCTGGCCCTCTTCGCGCAGTTCGAGGTTGAAGCGGTTCTGCGTCTGCGGCACCGGCACCGGGGAACCGCCGGCCTCCTCAGCCGGGTCGGAGGGCTTGATCAGCAGCCAGAGCAGGCCGGACACCACTGCCACGCCGAACAGCACGAGTCCGCGCAGCGCCCACCCGTACGGGGTGATGGCGGTACCGCCGGATCCGGCGCTCGCCGCGGCGGGCGCGGGGCGGACGGGTTCCTGCCTGCTGGTGGAGGGGTAGGCGCGCTGGTTGAGGTCGGCGCCGTGCTGCTGGTTCTGCTGCTGGCCGCCTTGCTGGGCGTAGCCCTGCTGCTGCGGGTACTGCTGCTGGGCCGCCGCGTAGGGCTGCTGACCGTAGGCCTGGCCCGGGTGCTGCGCGTACTGCTGCTGTCCCGCGCCGCCCCATGCTCCCTGCGCGGCCTGGTAGCCCTGGTTCGGGTTTTGCGCGGCCTGGTTCTGCGCCCCCGGATGGTGCTGCTGGGGTTGTCCGTAGCCGGGCGTGCTCTGCCCGTAGGCCTGCTGCGCGTGCGGCTGACCGCCGTGCGGCGTCTGGGCCGACGGCTGGTGGAAGGCAGGGCGGGTCGTCTCGCCGGGGCCGCCCAGGGTGTCCGGGCTGAAGTCGGTGGGAGTCGCGCTGCGGTGCTCTTGGTTCACCCGGGAGTTGTCGCGCTGCAGTGGCGCAGTGTCAGCTCGCTGCGCGTTCTGCGGCGAGCCTGTCATCTCTTCGGGTGCACCTTGGGGGTCCGGCACGAGCACTAACGGTAGCGGTTGCGGATCGCGCGCAGAACAGCACGTGTGCTGCGAAGACGTTCGGGCTGCTCAGCCCCGCAGCGCGCGCAGCACCAGGTCCACGTCCGCGTCGGTGTTGTAGAGGTGGAACGCCAGCCGCGCCTTGCCCGCTCTGGCGGCGCAGACGATGCCCGCGTCGGTGAGCTTCCGGACCGCGTCGGCACCGGGCACGGACACGATCGCGGAGCCTTCGGGAGCGACGCCGAGTTCGGCCCGCACCCGGTCGGCCAGGCCCGTGCAGTGCGCGCGCACCTGCGCCAGGTCGAGCTCGGCCAGCGCGCGCATCGAGGCGGCGGCGCCGACTTGCGCCAGCCACGACGGCGACAGGTCGAGCCCGCGTCCGCCCGGGGCCTGCCGCAGCGGGAGCCCGTAGATGCTGTCCATGCCGTCCCCGGCGTACCAGTTGGCGTGGTTCGGCCGAGGTGCCGGCGCCTCGGGGTGTTGCGCCAGCCAGGCGGCGCCGCGCGGCGCGAGCAGCCACTTGTATCCGGTTCCGACGACGTGGTCGGCCCAGTCGAGCTCCATCGGCAGCCAGCCCGCGGCCTGGGTGACGTCGAGCAGCACTCGGGTGGGCCGGTCGCGGACCGCGTCGCGCAGCGCGTCGAGGTCGACCAGCCGACCGTCCGCGGACTGCACGACGCTCACCGCCACCAGGTCGTGGTCGGCGGCCTTGTCCGGGATCGCTTCGAGCGGGACCTCGTCGACCTGGACGCCGCGGTCCGCCTGGGCGGCGAACGGGAAGCTGACGCTGGTGAACTCGTCCTCGGCGACCAGGACCCGGGCTCCGTCGGGCAGGTCGGCGGCGATGATCCCGACGAGCTGGGAGATGGTGGCGCCGATGGCGACCCGGTCCGCGGGCACGCCGACGAGCCGAGCGAACGATTCCCGGCCCGCGTCGGTGTCGGCGTCGAAGTCGGTCGGCCGGGCGCCGCCCGCGCCCCAGGTGGCGACGGCGGCGGCGACGGCTTCGACGGTGCCGGTGGGCGGCACCCCGATGCTCGCGGTGTTGAGGTAGCCGTCGGGGACGTCGAAGGTGAGGCCGAAGGCGGTGCGCATGTCGCGATCCTTCCGGACGACGGGACCGGTGCGCCAGCTCCGGCCGATGGACTTCTCGTTCTACGGTGGCGCCATGCGAAGTGCGGAAGTGGAGATCCGGACCGGTTCGACCGAGGTGGTCTACGACCTGGGTGCCGAGTGCGAGCGGTTCCTGCGGTCGGCGGGCGCCCAGGAGGGCCTGCTCAACGTGTGGGTGCCGCACGCGACGGCGGGCCTGGCGGTGATCGAGACCGGCGCGGGCAGCGACGAGGACCTGCTGGCCCAGTTGCGCGAGCTGCTGCCCGCGGACGGCCGCTGGCGGCACCGGCACGGGTCGCCGGGGCACGGCCGTGATCACGTGCTGCCCGCGCTGGTGCCGCCTTACGCGACGGTGCCGGTGCTGGAGGGGCGGATGGCGCTGGGCACCTGGCAGTCGGTGTGCCTGGTGGACACGAACGTCGACAACCCGGTGCGGCGGGTGCGCTTGAGCTTCATCGAGGGCTAGCACCGGATTTGCGGCCCCCGGAGGTCTCACCCACCGAGTGGGGTCTCGGTTCGACGGGGCTGGTTTTCGCCCGATTTCGCGAGGAAGTCGGAGGCCGCGGGCGATGCCGGGCGGCCCGCCGGAGGGGGTCGAGTAGTTGCGCGCGCAGAGATGGCTCACATCTTGATCATGAACGGCGGCGCTCGTGCCAGGATGGACCGATGACCGCGCGACTGGTCCTGTGGGACGTGGATCTGACCCTGATCGACGCGCGGAGCATCGGCGTCGACTGGTACCGCCGAGCTCTCTCCGAGGTCACCGGCGTGCGCTTGCAGCACGTGCCGGACATGGCGGGCAAGACCGAACTGGCGATCACCGGCGAGGTGCTCGCGGCGCACGACGTCGACACCGCCGCGGACACCGTGGCGGCCATGTTCACAGCGCTGACGACCGTGGTGCTCGCCGACCGGGACGCGTTGTCGTTGCGCGGCAACGCGATGCCGGGCGCCGCGCAAGCGCTCGCGGCGCTGGCCGAGGTGCCGGGCGTGGTGCAGAGCCTCGTCACCGGCAACCTCCCGGAGGTCGCGTTCCACAAGCTCGACGCGTTCGGCCTGCACCGGCACGTGGACTTCGACATCGGCGGGTTCGGCGCCGAGTCGCTGCACCGGCACGACCTGATCAGCACGGCCGTCGCGAAGGCCGCGGCCAAGCACGACGCGGAGTTCGCCCCGGAATCGGTGATCGTCGTGGGGGACACTCCGCGCGACGTGGCGGGGGCGCTGCACCACGGGGCGATCGCGGTCGGCGTGGCCTCCGGCCGCAGCGACGAGCAGGAACTGCGCGCGGCCGGGGCGCACGTCGTGCTTCCCGACCTCACCGACACGGACGCGGTCCTGAAAGCCGTCGCGGGCTGAGCAGCCCGCGCCCCACCAGGCGAAGGAGGCAGTGACCTCGGCGAGTGGTGCGGCGCGCTCCGCCGGGACCTGATCGGCCCAACGGGTCCGCACGAATGCGGCATTCTCGACGATCTCGTGCGCTATACGTGGGAGATGGATCGCGCGGACGCCGCCAGAGAAGACGCCACCGAGCCGGACGACGACCTCGGGGAGCCGCCCGAACAGCAGCCGATGTCCCCGCTGGTCTCCCGGAACTCCGTCCGGGGCGGCACCGTCGGTGGTTCCCTCTTCCAAATCGCCCAGTGGCACGGCGACTTGAATTCCGAGACGCCGACCGGTCCTCCCGCCGAGCTCGCGTCGGCCGCTCCCCGCCGCCCGTCGCTGTTCCTCGGCCGCGATCAGGAGCTGGAGTCCGTGCTGACCACGTCGAATCCGGTGTGCGTGGTGGCCGGCATGGGCGGGGCGGGCAAGACCACGCTGGCGTTGGAGGCCGCGTACCGCTTGCGCGAACAGCAGGACTACTCGGGCGGGCTGCTGTTCCTGGACTGCCGCGGTTACCTCGGGAGCGACCGCCGGGACCACGAGGCTCCGATGGAGCTCGCGCAGGTGACGTCGAGCCTGCTCCACTGGCTCGGGGTGCACGATGCGCCGCAGGCGGAGGCGGCGACGAAGCGGTTGCAGCAGCGGTACGAGGAGTTCGCCGAGAAGGGGCTCCCGCTGCTGCTGGTGCTCGACGACCTCGGAACGAGGTTCGATCCGGAGCCGCTGCTGCCGGCGTCCCAGGTGCACCGGACGTTGATCACCACCCGCGATGCGGACCTCGTGCGGGACGCGGCGCTGATCCGGCTTCCGAAGATGTCCTCGGGTGCGGCGGCCGAGCTGCTGCGGGCGGAACTGGAGCGCGCGGCCCCGGACGATCCGAGGGCGCGGGACTCCGACGGGTTGCACGAGGTCGCCGAGCTGTGCGGGCGGTTACCGCTGGCGCTGTCGGTGATCGCCGCGATGCTGGGCCGGAGTCCGAAGCGGGAGTTGAGCGCGGTCGCCGCCCAGCTCGCCACGTCGCAGCGGCTCACCGTGCTGGATTCGGTGCGGTCGGCGTTCGAGTTGTCGGTCACGACGCTGCGGGAATCACCGGCCGAGACCGACCGGGAGGCCGCGGTGCTGTTCCAGCGGATGGGCTGCCTGCCGGGCAGCGAGTTCACCGATCGCAGCGCCGCCGCCCTGCTGGACGAGCCGGATCCGGCGCGGGCGTGGGCGCTGCTGGACCGGTTGTGCACGGCTCATCTGCTGGCGCCGGGCGGGCATTCCGATCAGGTCCGGTTCCCTGACCTCGCCGGGGAGTACGCGTCGAAGCTGTTCGGGGAACTCCCGTCGGGTCAGGACGCCGAGGCCCGGAACGGGTCGACGCTCTCGCAGCTGGACGTGCTGGTCCGGCTCGCGGAGAGCGCCGCGTCGTCCACCCGAGACGATATGTCCGCAGTGGATTCATCGGAGGACGCGCAGGCCGTGGCGCAGGCTTTTCAGCGGCTCGCCGCGGAGCACGACGCGCTGTGGACGCTCACCGCCCGCGCCGCGGACACGGCCGAGCGGGAGCCGGAACCTCCGGATACCGGTGCGCGCAGGCGGCTGTTGGCGGCGAGCCGCACGATCGCGGTCTCGCTGGTGGTGCTGTACGAACGCACCGGACGCGGACGGGAATCGCTGGCGACGTCGCGGCTGCTGCTGCGCGTCACGAGGGCGTTGGACGATCGCCGCGGCGAGTTCGACGCGTTCCTCGCGATGTGCCGCGGCCTGCTGGCCGTGGACGCCCGCACCGAGGCCGCCCAGTGCCTGCACGAGGCGAGCAAGCTCACCCGGCAGCTCGACGGCTACCCGGCCGAGTTCATGCGGACCTTCGCGGAGCTGGCCTGCGAGGTGGGCGAGCTGGCGGCCGGCGCCGACGAGTACACCGGCCTGCTGGACCGGTACCGGAGGTCCGGGGACGTCGAAGGGCAGCTCGCCGCGCTGAGCGGGCTCGGTCGCGTCGCCTTCCTGCGCGACGACCTGCCGGAAGCCGTGCGCAGGCACGAGGAGGCACGGGACCTGGCGCAACGGCACGCTTTCGCGCCGCACGCGGAACGCGCGCTCAACGAGCTGGGCGAGTGCCACGCGCGGCTGGGCGACACCGCGCGCGCCGCCCGGTGCCACCGGGACGCGAAGCGGTCCGCCGAGCGGCGCGGATTCCCGCACGGCTCCGCGGTTTCGTCGCACCACCTCGGTGATCTGCACCACGAGCAGGGCGAGGACGCCGAAGCACTGGAGTGCTACGCGGAGTCCGAGCGCCGCTACCGCGAAGCGGGCGACGCCGCTCGCGCGGACCGGCTGGTCGAGCTGATCCACGCGATGCGGACCGGCCCGGAGCGACCGGCCGTTCCGGCAGATCCGCCGCTACCGGTGGAACCGCCGCCGATCGCTTCCGCGCCGCAACGGGACCCGTCGACCGTGGTGCGATCCATGCTCGACGTGCTCGTGGGGCTGGTCGTGCTGACCGCGGCGCAGCTGTGGTCCGCGCGCGAGGGAGCCCCGTCCGTTCCGTGGACGTGGTGGGCGCTGGTCGTCCTGCTGCTCGCGATGGCCGTCGCACGCCGGTACGCGTACCGCTTCACCACGATCGGGCTGTCCCACTGGTCGTGGGCGCTGGACGTCCTGGCGTACGCGGCGGTACTCGGCTACTTCGCCTGGACCGCGCTCAACGCGGAGCAGGCGAACGCGGTGCTCGGCATCGTCGTTCTCCTGCTGTCCGGCGGGGTCACCGGCTTCGTCCTGCTCCGACGGCAGCCTCGCTGATCGACCCGGGCGAGAAAGACGGCCGTCCGCACCCGGAGGCGCGAGCGGCCGTTCGTCCACTCGCCGGAGAAACCGGCACTCAACCCCGGACGGTCTGCACGAGGTGGCCGACGGCCTTGTCGACGTCGATCTCCTCGCGCTCGCCGGTGCGGCGGTCCTTGACCTCCACGACGCCCTTCGCGAGCCCCTTGCCGACGACGAGGATCGTGGGCACGCCCACGAGTTCCGCGTCGGCGAACTTCACGCCGGGCGAGGAGGTGCGGTCGTCCAGAAGCACCCGCACGCCTGCCTCGTCGAGTTCGGCGGCGAGGCGCTCACCGCCTTCGCGGACCGCCTCGTCCTTGCCCGCGACGACCACGTGCACGTCGGCGGGGGCGACCTCGCGCGGCCACACCAGGCCCAGCTCGTCGTGGCTCTGCTCGGCGATCGCGGCGACCAGCCGGGACACGCCGACGCCGTAGGAGCCCATCGTGATCCGCTTCGGCTTGCCGTCCTGGCCGAGGGCGTCCAGGCCGAACGCGTCGGCGTACTTGCGGCCGAGCTGGAAGATGTGGCCGATCTCGATGCCGCGGGCCGCGACCAGCGTGCCGCCGCCGTCCGGCGCGGCGTCGCCCTCGCGGACCTCGGCGGCCTCGATGGTGCCGTCGGGGGTGAAGTCGCGACCGCAGACCAGGTCCACGACGTGGTGCCCGACCTGGTCGGCGCCGGTGACCCACGCGGTGCCGCTGACCACGCGCGGGTCGGCGAGGTAGCGGATCCCGTTGTCCTGCAGGGCCTTCGGACCGATGTAGCCCTTCACCAGGAACGGGTTCGCGGCGAAGTCGGCCTCGTCGACCAGCTCGACCTCGGCGGGTTCGACGGCCGCTTCGAGCCGCTTGAAGTCGACCTCGCGGTCGCCGGGGACGGCGACGGCCAGCAGTTGCCACTTCTCCGCGCCGGGCTCGCGGGTCTTGACGAGCACGTTCTTGAGCGTGTCGGCGGCGGTGAAGGTGCGGCCCAGCTCGGCGGCGTTGAGGAAGTCCACCAGCGACTCGATGGTCGGCGTGCCGGGTGTGCTGTGCACCTGCGCGACCGGCTTGTCCTCGATGGACTCGGCCGCGGGCACCGGGGTCACGACGGCCTCGACGTTCGCGGCGTAGCCGGAATCGGTGCTGCGCACGAAGGTGTCCTCGCCGGTCGGGCTCTCCGCGAGGAATTCCTCGGACGCGGACCCGCCCATCGCGCCGGAGGTCGCGGCGACGATCACGTAGCGCAGGCCCACCCGGTCGAAGATCCGGACGTAGGCGTCGCGGTGCAGCCGGTAGGAGTTCGACAGGCCGTCGTCGTCGATGTCGAAGGAGTAGGAGTCCTTCATGACGAACTCGCGCCCGCGCAGGATGCCCGCGCGGGGCCGTTCCTCGTCCCGGTACTTGGTCTGGATCTGGTACAGCACGACCGGGTAGTCCTTGTAGGAGTTGTACTCGCCCTTGACGGTGAGCGCGAACAACTCCTCGTGCGTCGGCCCCAGCAGGTAGTCGCCGCCCTTGCGGTCCTTGAGCCGGAACAGCTGCGGGCCGTACTCGGTCCAGCGGTTCGTCTGCTCGTAGGGTTCGCGCGGCAGCAGCGCGGGGAGGTGGATCTCCTGGGCGCCGATGGCGTCCATCTCCTGGCGCACGACCTCTTCGACGTTGCGCAGCACCCGCAGGCCCAGCGGCAGCCACGAGTAGATGCCCGGCGCGATGCGGCGCACGTATCCGGCGCGCACGAGCAGTTTGTGGCTCGGCACCTCGGCGTCGGCCGGATCCTCGCGCAGGGTACGCAAGAACAACGTCGACATCCTCGTGATCACGGCGGGCGCTCCTCGGGCGGGTAGAGAACTGCGGAATACCGGAGGTCCACGTGGTGGAACGCTCGGTCCTCGCAGGGTAGCGGCCACCACCGGGGTCACCGCCAGCGGATTGCCCGCGCCCGGGACGCGCCCGCGACGCCGATTCCCGCAGGGTCGACCGGGGTCACTACCCTGATCGCTCGTGCTGGTGCTGCTGCCTCCTTCCGAGACCAAGGCCGCGGGCGGCGACGGTCCGCCGCTGGATCTGGACGCGCTGTCCTGCCCGGAGCTCACCCCGACGCGGCGGAAGCTGGCGGAGGCGCTGCGCTCGCTCGCCGACGACGTCCCGGCGAGCCTGTCCGCGCTGGGCCTCTCACCTCGCCAATCCGGCGAGGTGGAGCGCAACGCGGCGTTGTTCGACTCCCCCACCGCCCCTGCGCTGGAGCGCTACACCGGAGTGCTGTTCGACGCGCTGGACGTCGCGTCGCTGCCGGCGGCCGAGCGGGCTCGGGCGGACGCGCGGTTGGCGGTGGCCTCCGCGCTGTTCGGCTTGGTGCGCGGCGGCGACCCGATCCCGGCGTACCGCTTGTCGGCGGGCAGCTCGATGCCCGGTTTCGGCACGTTGCGCGGGGTGTGGCGCCCGGTGCTGGAGCCGGTGCTGGGCGAGTCCGGGCAGCTGGTGGTGGATCTGCGTTCCGGCGCGTACGCGGCGCTGGCGCGGGTGCCGGGCGCGGTCGACGTCCAGGTGCTGGCGGAGAACGCGCGCGGCGAGCGCAAGGTCGTCAGCCACCACAACAAGTCCCACAAGGGCCGCTTGGCCCGCGTGCTCGCCGCCACCCTCGACGAGCCCACCTCGGTGCACGACGTGATCGACCTGGCCCGTCGAGCCGACATGCGGGTGGAACACCCGTCGGAGACCTCCCTCACCATCGTGCTCCCGGCCTGACACGCGCACGAGATCGCGTTTGTTCGGCGGACCGTGCCTCAAGGCGGCGAAGCAAGCCTGCCTTGCGGCCGAAGGCCGTGCCTGGATGCGCGCCAGCGCATAGCCCACGTCACAAAGCCGACCACCGGCGGGTTCTCAGCTGTCTTCTTGCGAGGACAGCATTTTCCCTCGTGGCGGAGCCACTTGGGGAAATGATCGCGCAGCGAGAAGACAGCGGAGGTTCCGCTAGCCCACCCCCCACCCACCCAAACCATGATCAAGATCTAAGCGTCAGCTAGACTCGGGGAGCACTGGACAAGGCGACCGCCTGGGACCAAGCCCGACGAGTCAAGCCGGACGTTCACCCCGATCCCCCCCCTCTCCGGCTCCGGTGCTCCCCGCCATCCACCAGCGGCGCCCCAGTCGCGCCGGGCTCGTCCTTGTGATCAGCGCGCGACCGCGCGGCCTCCCCGAGACGTGCCAGTTCCCGGAGGTTCGCTGTGCGTCCCAGTTCGTCCCCCGCTGCCCGTTCCCGGCGCCCCCGCCGCCGCGGCCCGGCCAAGCCCGCCGCGCCCGCCGCGCCGAGCCTGTTCGACCAGGTCGGCGTGACCGCGGTCGACCCGGCCCCGTTCGACTCGCTGGGCCTGCCGCAGAAGCTCGTGGCGAGCCTCGCCGAGGCTGGCCTCACGGAGGCGTTCCCGATCCAGGCCGCGACCATCCCGGACGCGCTGAGCGGGCGCGACGTGCTGGGCCGCGGCCAGACCGGTTCCGGCAAGACCCTCGCGTTCGGGCTGCCGCTGCTGGCGATGCAGCGCGGCAACGCCCGCGCGATCCACCCGCGCGGCCTGGTGCTGGTGCCGACGCGGGAACTGGCCACCCAGGTCACGAACGCGCTGAAGCCGCTGGCGAAGTCGCTGGGGCTGTACGTGCGCGAGGTCGTCGGCGGCATGCCGTTCAACCGGCAGGCCGACACGCTGCGCCGAGGCGTGGACGTGCTCGTCGCCACCCCGGGCCGGCTGTCCGACCACGTGCGCCAGGGCACTTGCGTGCTGTCCGAAGTGGAGCGCACCGCGCTCGACGAAGCCGACCAGATGGCCGACATGGGCTTCCTGCCGCAGGTCCGCGACATCCTCGACCTGATCCCCGCCAACGGCCAGCGCCTGCTGTTCTCCGCGACCCTCGACGGCGACGTCGACAAGCTGGTGCGCGAGTACATGACCGACCCGGTGGTGCACTCGCTGGCGCCGCCCGCGGCCAGCGTGGACAGCATGGACCACCACCAGTTCCTGGTGTCGGCGGACGACAAGCTCAATGTGCTGTCCCGCATCGCCGCCCGCGACGGCCGCACGATCATGTTCGTGCGCACCAAGCACCACGCCGACCGGCTGACGAAGAAGCTGCGCTCCTCCGGGGTGCGCGCGGGCGCGCTGCACGGCGGCAAGGCGCAGAACGCCCGGACCCGGATCCTCGACGAGTTCCGCGCGGGCACCACCGAAACGCTGGTCGCGACGAACGTGGCGGCCCGCGGCATCCACGTCGACGACGTGAGCCTGGTGGTGCACGTGGAGCCGCCGGCGGACCCGAAGGACTACCTGCACCGCGCCGGGCGGACCGCGCGAGCCGGTGCGACGGGCACGGTCGTGACGATCGTGACCGACGACCAGAAGCGCGCGTTCCAGCAGATGGCCACCAAGGCCGGCGTCACCGCGACGACGACGAAGATCGCCCCGCAGGACGCGGAACTGGTGCGGCTGACCGGTGCTCGGGAACCCAGCGGCGTCGCCGTCGCCGAACCGCGCAAGGACACCCCCCGCGGTGGCGGCGCGCGCAGCGGCTCGGGCCAGGGCCGACGTCAGGGCGGCGGCCGTGGTCGCGGCGAGGGGCAGGGTCAGGTGCGGTCGCGGGAAGGCCAGGACCGGCGTCCGTCCAGGGACGACCGTCCCGCGCGCGGCGACCAGCGCGGCCGTCCGGCCTGGGAGGACCAGCGGGGCGGCGCACCGCGCGGCGGCGACCGGGGCAGGCGCACCGGCGGCGGCCCGAACGCCCGCACCGGCCAGCGCCCCCAGCGCTCCCGCCAGTCCTGGTGATGCGGGGGGCCTCGCTCTGCTCTGGTGGTCATCTGGCGGGTGACCGAGTTTTCGACGTGGGCTATGCGCTTCGCGCATCCAGGCACGGCCTTCGGCCGCAAAGCAAGCATCGCTTCGCCGCCCACTGCACGGCTTCGCCGCAAAGGCACGGCCTTCGGCCGCAAGGCAAGCATCGCTTCGCCGCCCACTGCACGGCTTCGCCGCAAAGGCACGGCCTTCGGCCGCAAAGCAAGCATCGCTTCGCTCGCCCGGTTTCGCCGCGCGGCATGGCTTGTGGCCGTGAGGCGTGGTTTCGTCGGTGAGAAGGCGTGGATCCGCATCCGTTGAAGGGAAACCTGAGTCGTGGCGTCGTCGCGCACCGTGTCGTTGTCCGAGGCGAGCGCTGAATTCCTGGCGTTCTGGGCGGAGCCGCACGTGTGCACGTTGACGACGGTGCGCGCGGACGGCACGCCGCACGTGGTGCCGGTGAACTCCACGCTGGACGTCGCGACGGGGACCGCGCGGGTGCTGAGCTCGCGCGATTCGCACAAGGCGCGGCAGGTCCGCGCGGCCGGTGACGCCGGGGCGCGAGTGGCGCTGTGCCAGGTGGCCGGACGCCGCTGGTCCACGCTGGAGGGCGTCGCGGTGGTCCGGGACGATCCGGCCGTGGTCACCGACGCGGAGGCCCGCGCCACCGACCGCTACGGGCGCCCGCCCCGGAAGAACCCGAACCGCGTCATCCTGGAGATCACCGTCACGCGGGCCTTGAGCAACCTCTGACGCCGCGCGGATTCGTGCCGCCCATCGGGGAAGCCCCCGTGCGCGAGACGACCTACTCGCCGAACACCGGCGGCGCCGTCCGAGGCAGCAACAGGTCGTCCGGTTCCTCCAACCAGCTCGGGCGTTCGCGGTCCTGGTCGGCTGGATCGCGGGGAGCTCCCCCTCGGCCTTCGTTCACGACGCCGGACGCGATGGGGGCCGGGGCACCGAACCCGCGCCCGCCCGCGCTCGGTCCCACCGTCGGCGGCCCCGCTGGGAAGCCGGTTCCGGGGCTCCCCGGTTCCGGGGCCGCCCCACCACCACCGGCCGACACCAGGAAGTGGTGGAGACCTTCGCAGTCCGAGCCCCGGACGTCGTCGACGAACCGCGACAAGTCCCGTCTCCACTCGCGCAGCAATGCGGACCCGGTGTCCCGCTCCGCTTCGGCGAACATGTCCAGCCAGGGCAGCGACGCCGGCGAACCCGCACCGCTCAGCTCCCCGCCCCACCAGAGCACCGCTGGTAGCGCCGAGCGAGGATCACCGCACAACCGGTGGTAGCACTCTTCGACCAGCAGCGCCTGCCACTCCTCGTCGGCCGATTCGGGCGCCTCGACCGGGCCCAGTTTCGCTCGTCGTTCGAGGTAGTGCCGGGCCAGCGACCTGTTCCTGGTGGCGAATCGTTCAGGAGACCTGCCCCGCTCGTACCGCACCATCGATTCGCGGACCACGTCGTGGTACCGGAGACGGCCCTGGTCCTCCTCCGTGAACGGGTGCTGCCGCAGCCGGCGGAACACGTCCCCCGCTCGTTCCGGGCCCACCAGGACGGCCAGCACGTCTTCGTCGATCACGCGCGGCGACGCGGCGCGCAACGCGTCCTCGCGGTGCGTGCCGTCCTCTACCCGCTTGAGGAAGCGCTCCACGGCCGCCCCGCTGGGATCGGCGAGTTGCGCGGTTCCACGAGGGTTCTCCTCGGCGAGCATGGAAACCAGTAGCGGCAAGCCGCCGGAAAATCGGATCACCGCAGCGAGCGCGGACTGGTCGGCCACTCCCCTGCGGCGCAGCAGCGCCTCGGTCTCGCCCGGGGTGAACGGATCGAGCCGCCAGCTCTGCGTGATCGGCGCGTACTCACCCCAGGTGTTGACGTCGAGCGGGTGCTGTCCTGCGACGACCACGACCAGATTGGTCGGCAGTTCTCCGAACCGCCCCTCCAGCATGCGCAGCAGCCACGGTTCGACCACCGCCGAGGTGCGCTCGTAGTCGTCGATGAACAGCGCCAGCGGACGATGATCGGCCAACCGGCGCATGTCGTTGACCAGCAGCGGTGAGAGCTCTTCAACCGGGGACAGCAACAGCTCGACTTGGTCGTGGGTGCGGAACTTGTCGGCCAGGAAGGCCCGTGTTCGTTCCAGGTGCGAGACGAGCTCGTCGGAGGTGTACTCGTCGGCCACTGCGGTCAACCCTGGCACGGCGGTCTTCGCTATGCCCTTCCCGACGCGGACGACGTTGGTGAGGAACAGTTCCCTGGCCGCTCGCGGAGCCTGCGGGTCGGAGAGGACTTCGTCCCTGTTCTTCGAGTACTCCGCCAAGCGGATCTCGAAGGACCGCGCCTGGCCGCCCTGCCCGGCCCATTGGCGCGAGATCGCCGCCAGCGCTGAGACCGCGTCCGGCTCGACGTCGTCCACGACGGACGTCAGAGCCCCGTTGTCCAGCGCTATCGCCCGGAGTTGCCGCAGCAGCGCGGTCTTCCCGATGCCTGCCTGACCGTGCAGCGAGAACACGAACTTCCGGCTCGGGTCGAGCGGATCCAAGATCAGGTTGGCCCGAAATCCGTCGCACTGCGGCTGTCGGCCGACGAACACCTCGCGCTGGCGCTGCCGGATGAGCTCCTGCAAGCTGCGGGCGCGCCGACCGTCCATCCGATCATCGTGCCAGTCCGGATGCCCGCTCCGGGGCGAGTTCCGCGCCCTCCGCTGTTCTGGGGTGACCGGCCCTCCGGCCCGCTCTGGTCGGCCGGACGGGACGTCCGCCTGCACTGCGATGGCGGTTCGCACGATCCGCCCCGGTCGGCTGTTCGGCCCGGCCACGCCGGTGAGCGCTACCTCGCCGCGGAGTCGAGGGCTTCGAAGTGGGCGTGGCAGGCGGCGAGATCGTCGCGGAAGGCGCTGAGGCGGCTGATCTGGGCGTCGAGCGCCGCGAGGCGGTGTGCCGCGACCCGCCCGGCTTGGCGGAGCAGGTCCGCACGTCCGCCCGGCTCGAACGGGACGGCGCTCCCGGGCAGCGAATCGCCTTCCACGACGTGCAGGTGCGCTGCCATCGAGGCCACGTCCGCCACCGTCAGCCCGAGCGCCAGCAGTTGCCGGATGATCCGCACCCGCGCCACGTCGCGGGGCCGGTAGGTGCGCTGTCCGGTCGCGGTGCGCGGAGCCGGGTCGAGCAGGCCGCGCTGCTCGTAGAACCGCAGGGTGCGGGGCGTGGTGCCCGCCGCTGCCGCCGCGTCGCCGATCCGCATCCGCCGCGCCCCCGTTCCTACAACGCCACCAGCACCGAGCCCACGTGCAGCCCGGCCAGCACGTCCTGCAACGCCTGCGGGGCCCGGTCGATTCCGCCGACCCTGGTGTGCGGGAAGTCGATCTCCCCGGCGTGCAGCCATCCCGCGAACCGCTCGTTCCACTCCGGCAGGACGTCCGGGTGATCGTCGGCGCGGAAGGCCTCCAGCCGGACGCTCTTGGTGATCAGCTGCACCAGGTCGAGCTCCACGGGCGCCCGCATCCGGCGGTCTACCGGGGCGTACTGCGCGGCGAGCGCACCGGTGAGCGCGATCCGGGCGTGCGGGCGGGCGGCCTCCGCCGCGGCCCGCAGTTGCTCCCCGCCGACGAGGTCGACCACCACGTCCAACCCGTCCGGCGCCGCCGCCGCGAGCTGTTCCCCCCACGATTGCGGGGAGTCGCGCAGCACGACCGCGTCGTAGCCGAGCTCGGCGACCAGGCGCCGCGCCTTCTCCCGGGATCCGGCGCTGCCCACCACCCGGCCCGCGCCGAGCAGTCGAGCGATCTGGCCCGCCAGCGAACCGATCGCCCCGGCCGCGTTGCTGACGAACACCGCGTCGCCGGGGCGTACCGGCGCGACCCGGGTCAGCGCGGCGTAGGCGGTCCAGCCGTGCGACAGGTGCAGCAGTGGATCGGGCAGCGCATCGCCGAGCGGTGCGCATCGGCTCGCGGGCACCGCCGCGAACTCCCGCCAGCCCGCGCCGTGCGAGACGAGGTCGCCGGGGCGGACATCGCCGTCGCCGGTGACGACCTCCCCGACGGCCGGGCCGACCGGCACTCCACCGGGGTGCAGCGCGGGGAATCCGGCCACGTCCTGCCCGAGGGCGGTGGTGACGGCGGCGCCGAACACCTGGAAGCCGAGGTTGCGCACCAGCAGCTCCCCCGGGCCGGGTTCGGGGACGGCCACCTCGACGACGGTGAAGTCCTGCGCGGTGGGCAGCCCCGCGGGCGGGGTGGCGAGGCGGACCTCGCGGGACGTGCGGGGCATCGGATTCCTTCCTCCGGGAGCGACGGCGGCAGGACGTTAGCCCCTGACCCGCACGTCAAGGTCAAGCCCGCGCGGCCCGGTGACCTCGCGGCCAGTGGATCCCGCCTCCGAGAACACCCCGCGCCCGGGGCTGCTGCCGGCGCGGTCCTGGTGCGAGCAGACGTTCCTGCACCGGCCGACCGATCCGGAGCTGGCCGCGTCGTACCTGCCCGGACCTGTGCGAGGGCCGTGCCTGCGCGAACGAGCACCCGCCGTGGCCGCTGCACCGCGCGAAACTGCTGGAGCGCGCGGACGAACCGCCCGCGGCGCGGGGTTCGGGGTCGGCGGTGGGAACCGATGAGCAGGCGTGCCGGTGCGCTTCGGCCGCACCTGATCCCGCCCCCGGACCGCCCGCGGACCGCGCCCGTGATGAGGTGGTGGGTGTGAGTGCGCAGCAGAAACCCGTCGACGTCGTGGGCATCGGCGCCGACGGATGGGACGGCTTGCCCGCGACGGCGCGGCGCCGCGTCGAGGCGGCCGACGTCGTGTTCGGCAGTCGCCGCCAGCTCGACCTGATCCCGCCCGGCGCGGCGGAACTCGTCGCCTGGCCGTCGCCGATGCTGCCCGCGTTGCCGGCGCTGTTCGCCGAGCACGACGGCCGGGCGATCTGCGTGCTGGCCAGCGGCGACCCCATGTTCCACGGCATCGGCGCCACCTTGGCCCGCGTGCTCGGCGCGGAGCGGCTGCGGGTGCTGCCGCACGTGTCGTCGGTGGCGCTGGCCTGCGCGCGGCTGGGCTGGGCGGAGCAGGACGCGACGGTGGTGAGCCTCGTCGGCAGGCACGCCGAGCTGCTGCACCCGGAGATCCAGCCGGGACGGCGGCTGATCGTGCTCAGCTCCGACGAGCACACGCCCGCGCGGGTGGCGGCGCTGCTGGTGGCACGCGGCTTCGGCGGCAGCGCGATGGCGGTGCTGGGCGACCTGGGCGCGGCCGAGGAGTCCAGGGTGGACGCGACGGCGGCGCGGTGGCCGCACCCGGAAGTGCCCGCGCTGAACGTGATCGGCGTGCGCTGCGCGGCCGACGCCGACGCCGAACGCAGGCCGCGCACACCGGGCCTGCCGGATTCGGCGTTCCAGCACGACGGGCAGCTCACGAAGCGCGACGTCCGCGCGCTCACGGTGGCCCGGCTGGCACCGGCGCCCGGTGAGCTGTTGTGGGACGTCGGTGCGGGCGCCGGTAGCATCGCGATCGAGTGGATGCGCTGCGACCCGGCGAACCGCGCGGTCGCGATCGAGCACCGCGAGGACCGGGCGGCCCGCATCACGACGAACGCGATGACCCTCGGCGTCCCCGACCTGAGCGTGGTCATCGGTGCCGCGCCGGAAGCGCTGGACGACTTGGACGCGCCCGACGCGGTGTTCGTGGGCGGTGGTGCGACCGCCCCGGGAGTGCTCCAGCGGTGCTGGGACGTGCTGCGGCCGGGAGGCCGTCTGGTGGTGAACGCGGTGACGATCGAATCGGAGGTTCTGGTGGCGGACTGGTACGCCCGCTGCGGCGGTGAGCTGGTGCGGATCGCGGCGGAGCACGCTTCGCCGGTGGGCGGGTTCACCGGCTGGCGGCCCGCGATGCGGATCACCCAGTGGACGGTGACCCGATGACGGTGCACTTCATCGGAGCCGGGCCCGGCGCCGCCGACCTGATCACCGTGCGCGGCCGGGACGTGCTCGCCGCCTCCCCCGTGTGCCTGTACGCGGGCAGCCTGGTCCCGGTCGAGCTGCTGGAGCACTGCCCGGACGGGGCGCGGCTGGTCGACACCGCGGACCTGAACCTGGACGAGATCCTCGCCGAGCTGGTCGCCGCGCACGAGGCGGGCCGGGACGTGGCGCGGCTGCACTCCGGTGATCCTTCGGTGTTCAGCGCGGTCGCCGAGCAGATGCGCCGCCTCGACGCGGCAGGGGTGCCCTACGACGTGGTGCCCGGCGTGCCGGCGTTCGCCGCCGCGGCGGCGACGTTGAAGCGCGAGTTCACCGTGCCCGGCGTCGGCCAGACCGTGGTGCTCACCCGCACCTCGAAGCAGGCCACGCCGATGCCGGAGGGCGAGGACCTGGCGACGCTCGGGCGCAGCGGCGCGACGATGGTGCTGCACCTCGCGGTGAACCGGATCGAGGCGCTCGTCGAGGAACTGGTGCCGAACTACGGGGCGGACTGCCCGGTGGCGGTCGTCGCCGCGGCGAGCCGCGCCGACGAGGTCGTGCTGCGCGGCACCCTCGCCGACATCGCGGACTCGGTGCGCGCCGCCGGGATCACCCGCACCGCGGTCGTCGTAATTGGCGAGGTCCTCACGGCGTCCACGTTCCCGGACAGCCACCTGTACTCCACGACCCGCTGCCGCACCTGACCGACCACGGCCGATGAGGACCGCGTGATCGACGTCGTCGCGCCCATCAAGACCGAGCGCCCGTCCCTGCGCTCGTTCGCCGAGGACGACGCGGCGGAGGCGTTCACCTTCGAGCCACTGCCCGAAGTGACCCGTTACCAGTACGACGATCCCCGCATCCGCGAGGACTGACCGGCGCAGGTGGCGGAGCGAGCGGAGCGGATGTCGCTGCGCGCGGAAGGCGACAGCGTGGTGCTCGCCGCGGAGCTGCACGGCACGGTGATCGGCTGCGTCCTGCCGACCTGGCTAGGCGAGCGGCATCGGCAGGGCGAGTTCGGCTTCGTGCCGCATCCCGGTCACCAGGGCAACGGCTGCGCCACCGAGGCCGCGGCGGAGATGCTGCGGATCGGCTTCGACGGCTCGGCCTGCACCGGATCATCGCCGCTGCGACCCGCGGAACACGGGTTCGGCGCGGGTGGTGGAACGCCTCGGCGTGCGCCAGGAAGCGCACTTCGTGGAGTCCGAGGTCTTCGAGGGCGAGTGGGGCGGCGAACTCCACTTCGCGGCGCTCGCCGCCGAGTGGCGCTCCCGAGCAGCACGCACCGTCTGATCGTTCAGCCGAGCCGGTCGGGGGTCGAGGGGCACTCGGAGCCGAGGATGTTGCGCTCCAGGCGTTCCAGGGTTGTCAGCACGGCGGTCTGCTCGTCGGCGGAGAGGTCGCTGGTGGTGGCTCGTTCGAGCTCTCCCCACATCCGCTCGACCCGGTCGCGCAGCGCGAGCCCTGCCGCGGTGGCTTCGACGAGCACGACCCGTCCGTCCTGGTCGCTGCGGGTGCGGCGGACGAATCCGGCGCGTTCCAGCCGCTGCACGGTGCGGGTCATGGTGGCGGAGTCGGAGCCGAGCACGTTGATCAGGTCGGTCTGCCGTTGCGTGCCGGTGTTCCACAGGTGCATCAGCAGCAGTTCTTGGCCGGGGTGCAGGCCGCAGCTGCGCAGGAGTTGACCGGCGAACATCCGGTGCAGCCGGGCGAGCCGGAACAGCGCGTGGCTGACCGGCCCGACGGACGCGGGGCACGGCGGCGGCACGACTTCGTCGGGGGCAGACCCCGCAGGCACCGCGCAGCTCGGCAACTCGGCCATCGCCGCTTCACCTCCACAACCTGACCGGTCAGCGAATTAACTCTCCACGGTAACCGATCGGCCGCTGACGGCCCCGAACACTGTGATGAGCAAGGCAGAATTTCGTCCCCGGGAAGCATCCGGCTGATTTAACTGTTCGGACAGCTAAATCAGCACACTTCGGGAGTGATCACCATGAGCACCGCGTTCGACCCGCTCGACCTGGCCGGAACCCGACTGCGCAACCGCATCGCGATGGCCCCGATGACGCGCAGCCGCGCCGCCGGAAGCCTGCCCGACGCGGCCACGACCACCTACTACCGGCAGCGCGCCACCGCCGGGCTGATCATCACCGAAGGCGTGCAGCCGTCGGTGCGCGGCCAGGGCTACCCGTCGACGCCTGGCCTGCACAGCGATACCCAGGTGGCGGCGTGGCGGAAGGTCACCGACGCGGTGCACGCGGAAGGCGGCGTGATCTTCGCCCAGCTGATGCACGCGGGCCGCATCAGCCACCCGAGTTCGCTGCCGGACGGGCAGCTGCCGCTCGGCCCGTCCGCGGTCGCCGCGGAGGGCCGGATCTTCACCGCCGACGGCATGCAGGACCTGATCACGCCGGAGGAGCTCACCGAGGACGGCATCGGCGAGGTCGTCGCCGACTTCACCGCCGCCGCCCGCAACGCCGTCGACGCCGGGTTCGACGGCGTCGAACTGCACGGCGCGAACGGCTACCTGCTGCACCAGTTCCTGTCCGACAACGCGAACCTCCGCACCGACGGCTGGGGAGGGTCGGTCGAGGGGCGGATCCGCCTCACGGTCGAGGTCGCCCGCGCGGTGGCGGCGGCGATCGGCTCGCGCCGGGTGGGCTTGCGGATCTCCCCCGGCACCGGCGCCAACGACACCGCGGAGAACGCGGTGGCCGAGTCGTACTCGGCGCTGATCGACGCGATCAACCCGCTGCACCTGGCGTACCTGCACGTGCTGGAGAGTCCGGATCGGGACCTGACGCTGCGGCTGCGCGACCGGTTCGACGGCGCGTTCCTGCTGAACCCGCACACCCCCGGTCGCCCTACGGGCCTGGCGGACCTGCCGCTGGTCGAGGAGGGCATCGCCGACGCGCTCACCTTCGGCTCGCTGTTCCTGGCGAATCCGGACCTGCCCGCGCGGCTGGCCGCGGGCGGCCCGTTCAACACCCCCGACGCCACCACCCTCTACGGCGGGGGCGAACACGGCTACACCGACTACCCGCCCCTGGCGGCGTGACCCGAAGTCGATCTTCCGAGTCGACTCGCGAACAGGAGACCACGATGGACGGAAACACGATCACCGCCGAGTTCGCCGATCGGTTCAACGCGCCGATCATCGACGAGTTCCGCGCGAACGGCGGCCAGGTGGGCGGCGAGCTCGCCGGAACACCGATCCTGCTGCTGCACAGCGTGGGAGCGCGCAGCGGCGCCACCCGCGTCAACCCGATGGCGTACCTGGAGCACGAGGGCCGCTACCTCGTGATCGCCTCCAAGGCCGGAGCGGACACGCATCCCGCCTGGTACCACAACCTGAGGGCGAACCCGGACGCCGTCGTCGAGGTCGGCGCCGAGACGCTGCGGGTCCGCGCCGAAGAGCTCACCGGCGACGAGCGGGAGGCCCGCTACGCCGATGCGGCGGCGGCGCTCCCGGTCATGGCCGAGCACCAGAGCAAGACCGACCGGCTCATCCCGATCATCGCCCTGACGCCCACCGGCGGCTGAGCGACCCGGGTGGGCGCCCCGCGCAGGCCGAGCGGGGCGCCCACCGCACGAACGGATCGCGCGCGGAGCGGGGCCGTACACTGCGGCCATGGCTGAGCGGCTTTCCACGCGGGAGATCTCCCGGCGAGCGATCCGCCACAAGATCGAGTCCGTCGCGATGGAGCTGTTCCTGGAGAAGGGCTTCGACGCCACGACCGTCGACCAGATCGCCGCCGAAGCCGGGATCTCCGCGCGCAGCTTCTTCCGCTACTTCCCCACCAAGGAGGACGTCGTCACCGGCGACCCGGTGGAGTACGGCGTGGTGCTGCGGGACGCGCTGGAATCCCGCCCGACCGGGGAGGACGCGGCGACCGCGGTGCGCGGCGCGCTGGCGGAGTTCATCGGCTCGGTGGCCGCGAACCCGGCGGCGCTGGGCATTTCGACGATCATGCTGAAGACGCCCTCGCTGTGGGCGAAGCACCAGGAGAAGCAGCGGGTGTGGGTGGAGCTGTTGCAGCCCGAGACCGTGCGACGCCTGGGCGGCGCCCCGCATCCGGACCTGCTGGCCGGGGCGATCCTGGAGTCGGCGTTGGCGACGTTCCACGCGAGCCTGATGCACTGGGCTTCCCGCGATGGTGACGATGACCTGCACGAGCTGTTCCGGTTGGCATCGTCGGCGACGAGAGGGGCACCGCTCTCGACGTGACAGTCAACGTCAAAGTTGACAGTCACTGCCACATTTGACATACACTGCCAGCACAACGTCTGGCAGGAGTGTCGCATGTCCCTCATCACCACCCCCTTCGGTTCGAACTCCACCGCCGACGAGGTCGCGGCCGGCCACGACCTCACCGGCAAGCGCGCGGTCGTCACCGGGGCCGCCTCCGGGATCGGCGTCGAGACGGCCCGCGCGCTCGCCCGCGCCGGAGCGGAGGTCACCATCGGCGTCCGCGACCTGGCCGCGGGGCGCACCGCCGCCGAGGACATCGCCGCGACCACCGGCTCCGAGGTCCGGGTCGCCGAGCTCGACCTCCTCGATCTCGACGGCGTGCGCCGGTTCGCCGGCTCGTGGCGCGGACCGCTGCACCTGCTGATCAACAACGCCGGGGTGATGGCCGTGCCGGAGCTCCGGCGCACCCCCGAGGGCTGGGAGCAGCAGTTCGCCACCAACCACCTGGGCCACTTCGAGCTGGCCACCGGCCTGCACGCGGCACTCGCCGAAGCCGAGGGCGCCCGGATCGTCGCGGTGTCCTCCAGCGGTCACCACGCCTCCCCCGTCGTGTTCGACGATCTGCACTACGAGCACCGCCCCTACGACCCGTGGAGCGCCTACGGGCAGTCGAAGTCCGCGAACGCGCTGTTCGCGGTGGAGGCGACCCGGCGCTGGAGCGGCGACGGGATCCACGCCAACTCGCTGATGCCCGGCGGGATCATGACCGGCCTCCAGCGCCACGTCCCCGCCGAGACTCGCGCCGAGTGGTCCCGGGCACCGATGCTGAAGACCCCGCAGCAAGGCGCCGCCACCACGCTCGTCGCGGCGCTCGCCCCCGAATTCGCGGAGGTCGGCGGGAAGTACCTGGAGGATTGCGCGGAGTCCCCGGTCATCCCCGACGACGCCGAGACGACTCCCGTGAGCGGCGGTGTCCGGCGGTGGGCGCTGGACCCGGAGGCCGCCGAACGGCTCTGGGAGGTCTCGCGGCGGCTGCTCGACGACGCGGCATGAAGCGGGAGCTCGTTCCGCGTGGCGGGCCGGAGGCTGAACCCTTTCCCCGGGGCACCTCCGTTCCCTACTCTCAACGAGTTCGATCTTCAGCCGCACGAAACCCCGCAGCAGGAGGCGCACACCCAGTGGACGGGAACGAGATCACCGCGAGCGTGGCGGCGCGGTTCAACGCCCCCGTGATCGAGAAGTTCCGGGCGAACGGCGGCCTGGTGGGCGGGACCTTCGCCGGGGTCCCGCTGCTGCTGCTCCACAGCACGGGCGCCCGGACCGGCCGCGACCACCTCACGCCCTTGGCGTACCTGGAGCACGAGGGCCGCTACCTGGTGTTCGCTTCGAAGGCGGGAGCCGACGTCCACCCCGACTGGTACTTCAACCTGAAGGCCCATCCGGCCGCCCGCATCGAGATCACCACCGACGTCGTCGACGTCCGCGCCCACGAGCTCATCGGTGTGGAGCGCGACGTCAGGTTCGCCCAGATGACGGGCCTGTTCCCGTACTTCGCCGCGCACCAGGCCAAAACGGAGCGCGTCTTCCCCGTGCTCGCCCTCGCCACCACCGGCTGATCCCGGCCCACCCGTCCTGCCGAGTTGCGCAGCGGTACCGCGGGAGCCGCGCGGTTGCTCTACTCGGTGGGTCGGGGGATCGCGCGAGGAAGGGAGAGCTCCGCATGGCTCAGCCGCTCGCAGGGAAGTCGGCGCTGGTGACCGGCGGGTCGCGCGGGATCGGCGCGGCCATCGCCCGCCGCCTCGCCGAGGACGGTGCCGCCGTCGTGATCACGCATTCGAACTCGGCGGAGGCGGCGCGGCGAGTGGCGGCCGGGATCAGCGCCGCCGGTGGCCGCGCGCTGGCCGTGCGCGCGGACGCCGGTGCGCCCGATCAGGTCCGGGCCGCGGTCACCCGCACCGTCGAGGCGTTCGGCGGCCTGGACGTCCTGGTCAACAACGCCGCGACGGTCGCCACCGGCCTGCTCGACGAGTTGTCGCTGGAGGAATTCGACCGGGCGCTGTCGATCAACGTCCGCGGCCCCTTCGTCGCCATCCAGGAGGCGTCGAAGCACCTGCCGGCAGGTGGGCGGATCATCAACATCGGCACCTCGATGGTCGAGCACAACCCGTTCACCGGGAAGCTCGCGTACGTCACCGGCAAGTCCGCCCTCGCCGGGCTCACCCGCAGCGCGGCCCGCGACCTGGCGTCGCGCCGGATCACCGTGAACAACGTCCAGCCCGGGGCGATCGACACCGCGCTGAACCCGGCCGACGGCCCCCGCTCGCACGTGCTGCGGGCCATGATCCCGCTGGGCCGCTTCGGCACCGGCGAGCAGATCGCGAGCCTCGTCGCCCACCTGGCAAGCCCGGACGCCGACTACATCACCGGAGCCACCATCAACGCCGACGGCGGCTACGCGACTTGAGCTTGTCGTCCTGGTGGGGCGCACCCGGCTGATCATGAATGAGCCGGGTGCGAGGACTGTGGGATCGGTGGTGGTGTGCGTGGTGCGGTTTCGCCGTCTCGGGTTGCTCAGCGTGCTCCCGCGAGGGCGTGGATCTGTTCGGCCAGCCGCTCGAGTTCGGCCACCGTGGCGGCCGAGGGGCCGTTGAGTCCGCTGTGCGCGGCCGTCGGGCTCGCCAGGAAGCGCCGGAGCAGGGCCACGAGGAGCCCTATCGGCAGAGCCCGCAACCCGGCGAACGCGCGAGGTACCGGTAGCGTCGCCATGGCGGCGAGGTTCTGCCGCACGAGGCGGAGCATGTCGCGAACCGCGTCCGGGTCGTCGGCCAGCACTACCGGGCCGCCCGCCACGTGCACCGCCTGCCCGAGCGGGACCTCGAACGCGGCGTGCGTCTTGAGCCAGGCATCCATGTGCGGTTCGGCCTTGGCGTTGAGCCCGGCGGCACGAAATGTCTCCACGATCCGTTCCAGCCGCGAAGTCGTGCGGCCGTCGGGCTCGCCGATCGGCATCGCAACCCGGCGTGTCAAGAAGTTGGTCTTGCGGTAGCGGACCACGTCGCCGTCCATCGTCCCGGCGACCGCGGGGAAGCCGAGCAGCACCCGCTCGTGGCCGATCACCGCACCCAGCGGCTGCGCGCCGGACGCCCAGTTGTGGAGGAACAGCACGTCACCTTCGAGACCGGCGAGCGACTCCAGCACCACGTCCACCTGGTGGGCGCGGACGAAGACGGTGATCAGGTCGTACCTGCCGTCCGGGTCCTCGACCACCGGTACCGGTACCCGCCTGACAGCTGGGCTGTCTCCCTCGGCGAGCTGCACTCCGTGCCGTCGCAGAGCGGTCAGGCGCCCACCCCGGGCGAGGAGCGAGACGTCATGACCGGCCTCGTGCATGCGGGCGGCGAACAGGCTGCCGAGCACTCCGGCGCCGTACACGAGCAGCTTCACGTCAGACCTCTTTCACACGGTCGTTGAATCATACGTTCGTTTCATACAAACATATGTACAGTCCCTGAGATGGCGCCCTCAGAGACCCGCACCCAGATCCTCGACGCGGCCGAGCACCTCTTCGCCGAGCACGGATACCGCGGCACCTCGGTGCGTGCGATCACCGAACTCGCCGGAGCGAACCTGGCCGCCGTCGGCTACCACTTCGGCTCGAAGGCGGAGCTGATGGCCGCAGTCGCTCGCCGCGTGCTCGATCCCATCAACGCCGCCCAGTGCGCCGGGCTCGACGCACTGCTCGCCCGGACCCCCGACCCGCCGGTCGGCGAGCTGGTGGAGGCATTCGCGGGGCCGCTGTTCGACGAGATGCCAGCCGGCGACGAGGGCGGCGCCCGAACGTCCCGGCTGATCGTGACGATCCTCAGCGACCCAGCCGAGCAGGCACGCAGCTGGACCGGCCCGGCCGAGGCCTCGGTCCGCGAGCGCTACCTCGCAGCTTTCGCGCGCGTACTGCCCGGCCTTCCCGCGGAAGAGCTGTGGTTCCGGATACGGGGGATCCTTGCCGTGACGGCCGTCGACCGCGTCGAGGTGCACCAGCAGCCCTCCCCCGGCTGCGCGTCCCCGGTAGCGGGCGAAGCGGCCCGGCGATGGGCGATCACGTTCCTGACGGCAGCGATGAACGCGCCACCGACCCGGACCTGATGTCTGCGTTGCTGGTCGCTCAGCGGAACCTCGGCGGCTTCCTCGGTGCCCCTGGTCCGGTGTTGGCTGCGATTTCTCACGTAGGCCCCTGCACGGCGAAATCGCTGTCCTCGCGAGGAAGCAGCTGAGAATCCGCCGGTTGGCCGGTTGCTCAAGCCGGTCACTGCTCAGCGGCTCCGCCGCTGACACGACGGCTACCGGCAACCCGCGCGGAACGCGCTCGCGCCGCCATCACCGGTCGAAGGTGCCCGCTCGGGTAGCGGCGGTGAAGTCCGACCAGGTCGAGGCGGTGAACGTCAGAATCGGGCTCGTGCAGCCGAGTTTGGAGTCGCGGACACCGACGTGGCCCATCGTCGAGCCGACTTCGACGCAGCCGTTGGCGGCGTGGCTGCGGCTGGACTTCCGCCAGCGGGTGATGCGGCCGGTCATGCGTGCTCCTCCAGAACTCGTTTGATCAGGTCGTTGGAATCGGACGTCTTCAGCGCCGTCGACTTCAGCCGGTCGAACGCCGCCCGGAACGGGGACACGGCGGCGGGTTCCTCGTAGTAGAGGACCTCGATCCGGTTCTCCACGTAGGCGGTGCCGAGCTCGTCGTCGAACTCCGGCGGGTAGGTCAGGAGCATGAACGCGCCGTCCACGCCGGTGAGCAGGCCCGCCGAGAACGGTTGGATCCGGATCTCGACGTTCGGCTGCTCGTTCCACTCCAGCAGCGCCTCCAGCTGCGCGGCGTGCGCTTCGGGGCCGCCGTTGACGTGGTGCAGCGCCGCCTCGCTGAGGATCGCGTGCACCGACGGGGCCCGGCCGCCGCCGAGGACTTCGCGCTGCCGGGCCATCCGCAGTTCGACGCGGCGTTCGCGGTCCTTCTTGCGCAGCTTCGGAGCGCCGCCCCGCACGATCGCGTCCGCGTACGCCCAGGTCTGGAACAGGCCCGGCACCAGGTGGGTGTCCCAGCTCTCGATCCGCTCCGCCATCGTCTCGACGCCGAGGAAGAGCTTGAGGTAGTCCGGCAGCGCCTCCTCGGAGTCGAACCTGATCCACCAGTCGGTGCTCTTCCTGCTGCGGTCCCGCAGCGACAGGAAGAACTCGACGCGTTCCGCGGCTCCGTAGAAGCGCAGCAGGGTTTCGAGCTCCAGGGGTTTCGGCATCCGGCGGCCGACTTCGAAGTGGCCGATGTTCTGGACGCTGCCGCGAACGGCTTTCGCCGCTTCGGCCCGGGTGATCCCGGCCCGTTCGCGCAGCCGCGTCAATTCCCAGGCGATCCAGCGCTTCAGCGCCGTCGGACTCGTGCTCACCCGCCGCCCTCTCCGTGTCGTGGCGTTAGGAGTGTGCCCGTCCGCGACGACCAACATCATCACCCGATCAGGGATCTAGTCCGGAGCAGGTGCCGAATGTAGCGTGCTCCACATCGGTGATCACCGTTTCGCCAGGTGGGCGAGGCTGCGCTCAGCTCCGGCACCGCCGATACGGTCCGACGCGGTTCGGACCCGATCTCCTCCCGTCGAACGGAGTTCGCGCCATGGATGCGATCGGCAACCTGCGACACCTCGTGGAGCAGGGGTTCCAGGGCGCTCCGGTGCACAACGACGTCGGCGACCTGGACGCCCTGATGTACGTGCGGCACTGGCCGGCGGGCGTGGTCGACGTGGTGATCGTCTACTCGCACGAGGAGGCTTTCGCCTATCGCGCGAGCGGAATCGCCCCGGACGCCTCGCTGCGGAACTTCCCGGCGCGGGTGCACTGGCGGCAGGCGGGGCACCCCGATTCCGTCACCACCGCCGTGCTCGGCCTCGACGAACCCTGAGCTCAGGCGCGCAGCGCCCGCAGCACCCAGGACATCGCCCGGGTCACGGCCGCGCGGGAGGCGGGCGCGTGGTCGAGGACGTCGAACGAGTGCCGGCCTTCCGGCACGTCGATCACGTCGAGGCGCGCGACGCGCGCGTGCGCCTCGGCGATGAAGGCCTCGACTCCGGCCGCGATTTCGGCGGCCTCCCGACCGGCCCTGGTCAGCAGCATCGGCGGCGCACCCGCCGACGCGAGCGCCTCCGCCGGGCGGAACCGGGGATCGACGTCCCAGCCGGGCAGCGGTGCCAGCACCGGGTAGCTCGCGGCGACGCAGCGCAACCACTCGGGCGCCCCGCCGATCCAGTCGGCCGTGAGCAGTCCGCCACCGGAGAAGAACCACAGCGCCACCCGACGTGGGTCAACTCCGGGAAGTTCTCGGGCTTTCGCGACCGCGGCGGAGATCGCGTCCGCCGCCACCGGGTAGTCCGCGGGCGAGTGCAGCGGGTGGTCGACGGTGACCCCGACCGCCCCGCTACCGGCGGCCAGCGAGCCGTAGCCCCGGAACACCGGCCACTCCCGCGGAGTCGGCCGCAGCTCCGGCGGGAGCGGGCCGCCGTGCACGAACAGGACCACCGGCAGCGGCTCGCCCGCGTCCTCGACCGGCCGGTAGACGTCGACCGCGCCGTCCCGCTCCGGCTCGATCTCGGCCACGGGGAGCACGAACGGTTGCAGGTACGTCGGTTCCGCCATGGGGCGATCACACCAACACGCCCGCTGCGGCGCAACGGATTTGCGAGCCCGCGCGCAACGATCTCCGTCGATGTCCTCCCGCGGCGACCAGACCACCGAGGTTCCGCCACCGGCCCCGCGAGGCAGGCCCTTCCGGACGCACTGCTCGCCATGGCGCTGGTCACACCGGTGTTGAGCATGCCGCTGCGGCCGGGTGTCTGCTTCGTCGGGCAGTGATCGTGCCGTTCGTCGAGCGGTCGCACCTCGCCCACCGCCGTTCTGGGAGGAACAAGTGAAAAGATCCCGCGCCGTCGCCTGCGCCGCCTCGGCACTCGTCGCCTGCACGCTGACCGGCACGTACGCCGCCACCGCGGCTCCCGGCTCGGGGGCCGTCGCCACCGCGGACGACCCGGTCACCCACGAGGAGAACGACCGCGTCCCGGAAGGCGCCGCCTGGACGCAGCACTACTTCCCGTCCTCGGACGGTTCCGGCACCGAGCTGCACGCCGACGTGCTCGTGCCGGAAGGGCTCGCCGAAGGCGAGCGGGTGCCGGTCATCATGTCGGCGGGCTCGTACTTCGGGCACTCCGGTGAGACCAACGTCGAGGACTTGCCGCACACCGGGCCGTCCGCCCGCTTCAACGACTTCATCGAAGGCACCGACCTGTTCCAGCGCGGCTACGCGTTCGTCATGGTCGACACCCGCGGCTTCGGCGGCTCCACCGGATGCCTCGACTTCGGCGGCCCCGGTGAGCAGGCCGACGTGAAGGCGGCGATCGACTGGTCCGCGGGCCAACCGTGGTCGACCGGCGCGGTGGGCATGTACGGCAAGTCCTACGACGCCATCACCGGGCTCATCGGCAACAACCTGGACCAGGACGCGCTCAAGGCCGTCGTCGCCCAGGAACCCATCTGGGACCTGTACCGCAACATCCACTCCAACGGCGTGCCCCGCACGACCATCGCGCAGACCTCCACCACCTACAACAAGATCGCGGCGCTCCCGCAGATGCCGGACGACGATCCCCGCTACCGCGCCAACGCCGAGTACGAGCAGGCCCACCCGGAATGCCTCTTGGACAACCTCGCCGGGTACCAGACCGGTGACCGGGAATCCGGGTACTGGCAGGCTCGCGACCTCGCCGAGCAGGCGAAGGGCACCGACACCCCGCTGTTCGTCACCCAGGGCTTCCTGGAGTGGAACACCGAGGCCGAGGCGATCCAGGAGTACCTCGACAACCACCAAGGCCCCGAACGCGGCTGGCTCGGCCAGTGGGACCACAAGCGCGGCAACGACCGCACCGCCGACGGGCGCCTGGAAATGGGCCGCGAAGGCTGGTTCGAGGAGACGATCTCCTTCTACGACCAGCACCTCAAGGGCGTCGAGCCGCCGGTCGCGCACCCGAACTACGCGATCCAGGACAGCGGCGGCGCGTGGCGCGGGCAGGAGACCTGGCCGACCCCGGACGTCCCCGCCACCGTCCCGCTCGGCGGCGGGTCCTACGTGGACGACGGCGCGGAGGGCGGGCCCACGGCCGAGAACACCTTCACCGCGTTCTCCGAGCCGGTCGCGCAGGACACCCGGCTCACCGGCACGCCGCGGATCTCCTTGGACGCCGAAGGGCGCGGCAACGCCATGGTCCAGCTCTACGACGTCGCCCCGGACGGCAAGGCCGTCATGTTCGACGAGCAGGTCTCCGTGCTGAACTCGGGCACCACGACCTTCGACCTGAAGTCGACGGACTGGACGCTGCCCGCCGGGCACTCGCTGGCCGTCGGCATCGGCAGCGTCCAGCCCAGCGGCTCCACCGCGCCCTTCCGGGACTGGATGGACTCGCCCTCCCGCGACACGATCGAGGTCACCGACGCCCGGCTCGACCTCGCGCTGGAGGACCCCGCCGACGACGTCGCCACCGCGGGCGCAAGGGCACCGTGGCTGGACACCTACCTCCTGCTCAACACCAAGGACCTCCCCCTCGGCGACCCGACGTTCACCCTGCCCCCGGCCCGCC
>NZ_JAPFGB010000023.1 GCF_026241095.1 Saccharopolyspora sp. NFXS83
AAGCTAAGCCCTCCAGCGCCGATGGTACTGCACTCGATAGGGTGTGGGAGAGTAGGACACCGCCGACAATACTCATCAGAAGGGGCCGACCGGGCCCGTCCAACGGGACGGACCGGTCGGCCCCTTTTTTTCGTGCCGCGGACCGGTGCTGCACCGTCCGGCATCGCACGCAGGCGCTCCCGACTGAGCGGTGGCGCCGAGGTCTACGCTGGTAGTTAACCGAGTTGTACGTTTCCAGGAGGTCTGGTGTCCGGGTCCGACGACACACGTGGCGGCGGCGACCGCCGCGGAGCCGATTCCGGCCGTAGCGGCCAGGCCGGCAGGAATGGGTCGGCCGGACGCGGGTTCGGCGGCGCCAAGAACGACCGAGGCCGCGACGGCGGGTCGCGCGGCTCGGCGAACGACCGCGGACGTCAGGGTCGTGGTGGCGGCGATCGGTTCGGGAACAAGGATCGACGGGACGATCGTCGCAGCGGTCCTCGCATCGAGGACCGTCGCGCCGACGGTGGTCACCGCCAGCGAGCGTTCGGCCAAGGTCGCGATGAGCAGACCTGGGGCGGTCCGGGCGGCAAGGACGACTCGAAGTACCGCAACGACGGTAAGGGCCGTTCGGGCGACAAGGGCGGTTTCCGGCGGGACTCGAAGTTCGATGACCGCAAGGGCGGACGTCCCTCCGATCAGCGTCGTGGCGCCCCCCGGGACGACCGGCGCAGCGACGGTGGCCGGGGTACTGGTGGAGGTCCGCGTCGTTTCGATCGGCAGGACGACCGCGGCCGTCGATTCGACCGCGATGACCGTCCGAGCCGGCCGCAGCGCGACGATCGCGGGCGCGACGACCGCAATCGTGGTGAATTCCGCGGTGGTGACCGCAGGGACAAGCCGCGGTTCGATGACCGACGTGACCGGCCCAACTCGAACTTCAAGCGGGACGACCGTCGTCCGGACAACCGGCGCGACGACGATCGGCGCGGTGGTGGCCGTCCGGACGACAACCGGCAAGGCGGCAACCGCTATCAGGGCGGCGGACAGCGCCCCGACGATCGTCGACGGGACGACCGGCCGAGGTCCGACCGTTCGTGGAACGACCGCAAGAACGAGGGTCGCGACCGCAATGACCGCCCCTGGGCGGACAAGCGCCGTGATGATCGTGGCGGGAATCGGCGGTACAACGACGACCGGCGCGACGACCGCGGTGGCCGCCCGGCGAATGACCGCCAGCGCGACGACCGCCGGGGTGGACCTCGGCCGCAAGGCAAGCGCGAGCGCTTCGACAACGACCGTCCGCGCCGTGACGACCGGCAGCGCCCGCCTTCGAACGACCGCGGGCCCGGCGGTCCGCGTCGGGACGATCGCGGGCGCAACCCTCGACAGGGAACGCCGGCGGGCGAAGCCGTAGACACGAGGCCAGTGGAGGCGGCTCCCGAACTGCCGGAGGACGTCGACGCCTCCGAGCTGCACGGTGAGATTCGTCGTGACATGCGTTCGCTGCCAAAGGGGCTCGCGGACAAGGTCGCGGCCCACCTCGTCGCGGCCGGCAAGTTGATGGACACCGACCCGGAACAGGCTTTGGTGCACGCCCGCTACGCCCGGCATCGTGCGTCGCGGATCGGCGCGGCACGCGAAGCGAACGGTCTGTGCGCCTACCAGATGGGCGAGTGGACCGAGGCGCTGTCGGAGCTGCGCGCGGCCCGCCGCATGGGCGGCGGCCCCGGCCACATCGCGATCATGGCGGACTGCGAGCGCGCCCTGGGGCGCCCGGAGCGCGCCCTCGAGCTGAGCCGGAGCGCCGAGGCGGCCGAGCTGGTCGGCGGGGAAGCCGTCGAGCTGCGGATCGTGGCGGCCGGTGCTCGCCGGGACCTCGGTGAAGTCGACGCGTCGGTGGTGAGCCTGCAGATCCCGGAACTCGACCCGAAGCTGCAGGAACCCTGGAGCGCTCGGCTGTTCTACGCGTACGCGGACAACCTGCTCGCGGCCGACCGGGTTCAGGAGTCGTTCACGTGGTTCGTGCACGCGGCCCACGCGGACGACGAGGGTGAGACCGACGCACCGGAACGCTTGGACGAACTGGTCGTCCAGCTCGGCGGTGACGTCGACGCGGAGGAACTCGTGGCAGAGGCCACGGCAGCGGGCTCGGCCGCCGTCGTGGGGGCCGCTGAGACCGACGACGCCGCGGAGGAGTCCGTCGAGGACGACCAGCACCTCGACGCGACGACGGCAGAAGTCGTGGTCGCCGACGCCGAGGTGGACGAGTCCGCGTCGGACGCCGCGATCTCGAAGGACCCCGATGACGAGGCGGCGCAGACCGACCGTGCAGTGAAGGCGAGTGACCCGCGAGGGGACGAATCGCAGTGACCGGCACCTTGCTCGATCACCACGACGTGGTGCTGCTCGATCTCGACGGCACTGTGTACCGCGGTGGGCAGCTCGCTCCCGGCGCTGACGAAGCCATCGCAGAGGTGCGTGCTCGAGGCGTGCTGGTGCGGTACGTGACCAACAACGCCTCGAAGCCGGCGCAGGCCGTGTCCGAGCACTTGAACTCGCTTGGTTTGAGCGCCACCACCGACGAGGTGAGCACCAGTTCGCAAGCGGGTGCGGCACTGCTCGCCGAGCAGTTGCCCGCCGGAGCGAAGGTGCTGGTCGTCGGCTCGGAAGCGTTGGCGGACGAGGTCGCGCAAGTCGGGCTCACCCCGGTCCGGGAGAACGCGGACGAGCCGGTCGCGGTGGTTCAAGGGCATTCACCCGACACCGGCTGGTGGAACCTCGCTGAGGCGTGTCTGGCGATCCGGGACGGAGCGTTGTGGGTCGCGTGCAATGCCGACGCCACTTTGCCGACCGAACGCGGCGAACTGCCGGGCAACGGTTCGATGGTCGCCGCGCTTCGCGCGGCGACCAAGCAGGAGCCGCAGGTCGCGGGCAAACCGGAACGGCCGTTGCTGGCTCGGGCCGTGTCCTCGGCGCAGGCGGGTCGTCCGCTGATGGTGGGCGATCGGCTGGACACCGACATCGGTGGCGCCGTCCGGTCCGGGATGCCATCGCTGATGGTGCTGACCGGCGTCGGTACGGCCGCCGACGTGCTGTTCGCCCTGGTGGGGGAACGTCCGGACCACGTCGCGGACGATCTGCGCGGACTGCACCTCCCCCAAGCGGCCACGGTGATCGGTGAACAGCCGGGTTGGAAGGTTCGCGTCGGCGAAGGGGTGCTGGAGTTGGCGGCGGACTCCGCGCAACCGCAGCCGGACTCCACTGAGGCACGGGCCGCGGCTCTCGGTGCGCTCCGCGCGTTGTGCGCGGCCTGGTGGCCGCTCGGCTCCGGGCCCGTCGAGGTTCGCGCGGAGGATTCCACGTCCGGCGACGCGTTGCGCGAGTTGGACCTGGGCTGAAGCGGCCAGGGTTCGCACACCGGCCGTCCTGGTCGGATAGCGTTGATGTAGTCGTCGTGACACGTCCGGCGACGTGGGCGACAGAAGCGGGAGACGATGACCTCTCCAGGACAGGGCGGTTCTCACGCCCCGAACCCGTCGATGTTGGCGAGACCGTCGGAGGACGGTTCGGCGGCCGAACACGCGATCGGCGAGGCCCTCGCGCGTCTTGACGAGGTGCGAGAACTGCCGGTGGCGGACCACGTCGAACGGTTCGAAGCCGTCCACACGGCGCTGTCGGACGCGTTGAGCAAAGCCGAGAACATGCTGTCCGGCTCGACCGGCGGTGGGTGATCAGGATGCCGCGCAAGGCGCGTTTGGACGCTGAACTCGTACGGCGCGGGCAGGCCCGGTCCCGCGAGCACGCCGCGGAGTTGATCGCCGCGGGCCGGGTGACGGTACGGGGCATGCTCGCCCGCAAATCCGCTACCGCCGTCGAGATCGACGCTCCGGTGGTCGTGACCGAGGACGTCGAAGATCCGCGATGGGCCTCCCGCGGCGCGCACAAGCTGCTGGGCGCGCTGGATGTGTTCGGGGAGGCAGGCCTGTCCGTCGAGGGACGCCGTTGCCTTGATGCCGGCGCGTCGACAGGTGGATTCACCGACGTGCTGCTGCGCCGAGGGGCGCGCGAGGTCGTGGCAGTGGACGTGGGGTACGGCCAGCTGGTGTGGGCGTTGCAGACCGATGAGCGGGTACGGATCCACGATCGTACGAACGTCCGCGCACTCGAACCGGCTGACATCGACGGTCCGGTGGACCTCGTGGTCGCCGATCTGTCGTTCATCTCGCTGAAGCTGGTGCTGCCCGCATTGCTGGCGTGTTCAAGTCCGGGTGCCGACCTGGTTCCGATGGTCAAACCGCAGTTCGAGGTGGGCAAGCAGCGATTGGGCTCCGGCGGTGTGGTGCGCGATCCTGGATTGCGCGCGGAGGCCGTGCTCGACGTCGTGCGCTTCGCCGCAGAGGCCGGGATGGGCCTGCAGGGCGTCGAGGCCAGCCCGCTACCGGGCCCGTCGGGCAACGTCGAGTTCTTCGTCTGGTTGCGGGCGGGGGCGAGCACGGAACCCGCGGTGGCCTCGGAACTCGTCGAGGACGCGGTGCGCCGAGGCCCCCAGACGACGGGGAAGAACGGCGCTGCCGGGGAGACCACCGTCGGAACGACCGAGCACCGACAAGGGAGCCGGAGTTGACCCGAGAGGTGCTGCTGGTGGTCCACACCGGTAAACAGCACAATCTGCGCACGGCGGAGAAGGTCGCCGGGCAGCTGGTCGGAGCCGGGGTGCGCGTTCGGGTGCTGGAGGACGAGGCGCGTGACCTCAGCCCAGGCTGCTACACCCAGGCCGTGTCGTCCGGGCCGCACGCGGCCGCGGGAACGGAGCTGGTGTTCGTCCTCGGCGGGGACGGCACGCTCCTGCGGGCCGCCGAACTCGCCCGGTTGCCCGGAGTCCCGGTTTTCGGGGTCAACCTCGGACGCGTCGGGTTCCTCGCCGGAGCCGACTCCGACGCGCTCGACCAAGCGGTGCTCGCGGTCGTCGAAGGGCGCTACCACGTCGAAGAACGCATGACGATCGACATCACCGCGATGCTCGACGGGCGGGTGCTGGCCACCACGTGGGCGTTGAACGAGGCCAGCGTCGAGAAGAGCAGCAGGGAGCGCATCCTCGACGTGGTCGTCGAGGTCGACGGTCATCCTGTGTCGGCGTTCGGGTGCGACGGAGTGCTGTGCTCGACCCCGACCGGTTCCACCGCATACGCGTTCTCCGCCGGCGGGCCGGTCGTCTGGCCCGAGGTGGAGGCCTTGTTGGTGGTGCCGAGCAACGCGCACGCGTTGTTCGCCCGACCGCTGGTGGTGTCGCGAAATTCGACGGTCGCGTTGGAGATCGACCACGGGGGGCATGACGCGGTGCTGTGCTGCGACGGGCAGCGGCACTTCGACCTGCCCGCGGGCGCCAGGGTCGAGGTCATCGCCGGGGCGAACCCGTTGCGGCTGGTTCGGTTGTACGACACGTCCTTCACCGATCGTCTGGTGCGGAAGTTCGAACTGCCGGTGCAAGGGTGGCGCGGCCCGGCAGCTGACTGACCGGCCACGATCGGCCGGTCGGAGCGTCTGGGGTTCACGTCCCCGCTCGGATCGGCGGCATTGATCGGGCTGGCGGGGCTCGGGCGGTCGGGGCCGACCGCTAGGGTGCTTGATGTGTTGGCTGAGATGCGCATCCAAGGTTTGGGAGTCATCGACGATGCCACGCTGGAGCTGCACCCTGGCCTGACCGTGGTGACCGGTGAGACCGGAGCTGGCAAGACGATGGTGGTCACAGGGCTGCATCTGCTCAGCGGTGGGCGCGCCGATGCTTCGCGAGTCCGATCCGATAGTCCTCGGGCTCTGGTGGAAGGGCGGTTCGAGGTCGCCCCTGAGACGGGGGCGGCGAAAGTCGCCAGGGACGCCGGTGCGGAACCGGACGATGACGGCAGCCTCATCGCGCTGCGCAGCGTGAACAACGATGGTCGTTCCCGCGCGCACTTGGGCGGTCGGGCGGTGCCGAACGCGGTGCTCTCGGAGTTGTCGGAGCAGCTGCTGGCGGTGCACGGGCAGAACGATCAGCTTCGGCTGTTGCGCGCTGGCGAGCAGCGGGCGGTGCTGGACCGGTTCGCCGGACACCCGGTGTCCGACGTGCTCGCCCAGTACCAGCGGGTGCGCGCCGAGTGGGCCGACACGGTGCGGGAACTGACCGAACGCACGGAGCGTGCTCGCGAATGGGCTCGTGAGGCCGAGATGCTCCGGCACGGAGTGGACGAGATCGAGGCCGTCGCCCCCGAGCAGGGGGAGGACACGGCGCTGGTCGATGAGGCGCGACGGCTCTCCGACGTGGACCAGTTGCGCGAGATCGCCGCAGGCGCTCAGCACGCGGTGAGCGGGGCGGCGGACGGCGATCCTGAGTCTCCCGGTGCGATGGGATTGCTCGGTGATGCGCGCCGTCGGCTCGGCGGAGCCGAGGACCCCGTGCTGCGCGAGCTGGACTCGAGGGTCGCTGAGGCCACCGCTGTGCTGGCCGATGTCGGCGCCGAGCTCGGCGGTTACCTGGATCGGTTGGACGCCGATCCCGGGCGGCTGGAGCAGGTGCTGGCTCGGCAGGCCGAGTTGAAGAACTTGACGAAGAAGTACGCCGCCGACGTCGACGGCGTCCTCGCTTGGGCGGCCGACGCGCGTGAACGCCTGGCGGGGATGGACACCTCGGACGAGGCCCTCGCCGCGCTCGCACAGCGCCGGGATGAGCTCGCCGTCGAACTCGCCGAGCACGCCCAGGTGTTGTCCCGGGAACGGCAGGAAGCGGCCGTCGGGCTCGCGGCGGCGGTGTCCGAAGAGCTCACCGGATTGGCCATGGCGCAGGCCCGGTTGGAGGTCGTGGTCGAGCCCAAGGAGACCGACGAGTCCGACTCGTCCGCCCTGCGAGTGGGCGACCGGACCTTGGCCGCGGGCCCGGAAGGGACCGACGAGGTCGAGCTCCGCCTGATCGCGCATTCTGGAGCGCCGTCGCTTCCGATCCACAAGGGAGCCTCGGGCGGTGAGCTCTCGCGGGTGATGCTCGGGCTCGAAGTGGTGCTGGCGGACGCCGACACGGTGCCTACGCTGGTGTTCGACGAGGTCGATGCCGGGGTGGGCGGGCGTGCGGCCGTCGAGATTGGTCGGCGGCTGGCGCGGCTGGCCCGAACCCACCAGGTCGTGGTGGTCACCCACCTCGCCCAGGTCGCCGCGTACGCCGATCGGCACCTGGTGGTCGACAAGGGATCGAACGACACCGGGCTGACCCGTAGCGACGTGCGCACGGTCGCCGACGGGAAGCGGGTGGCCGAGCTGGCCCGGATGCTGGCCGGCTTGGATTCCACGGCGACGGGGCGCGCCCACGCCGAGGAGTTGTTGGCGACCGCCGCCTCCCACAAGTCGATGGCCGAACCCGGCCGCGGGCAGGGCCGTGGCAAGAAGAAGGACGCCGCGGGACGCCACTGACCCTATTGGTCCATTTGGATCAATCAAGATGGGCCGATCGGGCCTACGCGTACGGCGTGGCAGCCTCTCGGGCGGTGATCCCTTTGTCACCATCGGTCCATGAAGCTCAGTGGTCTGCTCGCACGCCAGGAGGAAGTTCGGCCGGGAGTGACCGGAACGGCACGGGTTCCACGTCGTCCCGGCGAGCTGCCGCAGCGGCTCGGTCCCGGTGACATCGTCCTGCTGGATCAGGTCGACCTCGATCGCCGGACGGCGGATGCCTTGGTGGCGGCCGGTGTCGTCGCCGTGGTCAACGCCGCCCCCTCGATCTCGGGCCGGTTTCCCAACTTGGGGCCGGAAGTGCTGTCCGCTGCCGGGGTCACCTTGATCGATCGCGTCGGGAGGGAGCCGATGCGAGTGATCAAAGACGGTGCTCGGCTGCGGTTGTACGAGGGCCGGGTGTACTCCGGTGATCGTGAGCTCGCCCGCGGAGCCGAACAGGACGCCGACTCGATCGCGGATCAGCTGATCGAGGCGAAGGCCGGGATGACCGCGCAGCTCGAAGCGTTCTCGGCCGACACCATCGAGTTCTTGCGCACCGAGCGGATGCTCATCCTCGACGGCGTCGGCGTCCCTGCGGTCACCGTGCCGATCGAGGGGCGTCACGTGCTCGTGCTGGTGCCCGGTTACGGGCACGCCGACGATCTGAAGCGCCTCAAGCGCTACATCAAGCACTACCGGCCGGTGCTGATCGGCGTGGACGCCGGAGCCGACACGCTGCTGCGCGCCGGATACCACCCCGACGTGATCGTCGGCGATCCGTGCGGAATCGCGACCGACACGTTGAAGCGGGCGACGGAAGTGGTCGTGCCGGCCCATCTGGACGGCCATGCGCCGGGGATCGAGCGCATCCAAGATCTCGGCATCGGTGCGCTGACGTTCCCGGCCTCCGGGAACCCGGAGGACCTCGCCTTGCTGATCGCAGATGCTCACAACGCCCGCCTCGTGGTGACGGTCGGGTTCCAGGCGACGTTGCACGAGTTCCTCGATCGCGGTCGGTCCGGCTCGAACCCGTCCACGTTCCTGACGAGGTTGCGGTTGGGCAGCAGGCTCGTCGACGGTGCGGCGGTCGCTTCGTTGCAGCGGGCCGCCGGATCGAACGGTGCGCTCGCCATGCTCCTGGTGGCCGCCCTCGTGGTGTTGGCGGTGGCGTTGGCGGTGTCCGGCTTCGGTACCTCCTTCCTCGCCGTGCTCGTCGACTTCGCGCGTTCCGCGTTCGGCCGGTTGGGGGAGTGGTTCGCATGATCTCGCTGCGGCACCACGTGATCTCGCTGATCGCGGTCCTGCTGGCGCTGGCCGTGGGCATCGTGCTTGGGTCGACGTCGCTGAGCGAACGGCTGCTCTCGCACGTTGGGCAGGAACGCGACTCCCTGGGGCGTCAGGTCGAGGAGTTGGAAGCCGACCGGGCCGCGTTGCGCGGGGAGCTCGACGGTGCGCACCGGTTCAGCGCCGCGACCGCGCCGCTGGCCGTGCAGGGCCGGCTCGCCGACCGCGGCGTCGTTCTCTTCAGCTCCTGGGACGTGCCGGAGCAGGACAGGGCGGCGATGCGCGGGATGGTCGAAGCCTCGGGTGCGCAGGTCACCGGTGAGGTGCGCCTGTCCGAGGCCGTGGCGGATCCGGACCGGTCCGATCAGGTGCGCCGATTGGTGACCCGGCTGCTGCCCGCCGGGGTGCAGCTGCCCACCGCTACCGACGTCGGCACGCTCACCGGTGGGCTGCTCGGGCCGCTGACCTTGGTCGATCAGCGGACGGGCGCACCCCAGGTCTCCCCGGAGGAACGTTCGGCCGCGATCTCCGGACTGACCGAGGGAGGCTTCGCCACCGCGGTGGGCGAGGTGCGTTCCGCGCCGCTCGCGCTCGTGCTCACCGGTCAGGGGTCCGGTGGTGCCGAATCGGCGGGCGCTGCCGATCGGGCGGCGTTCTTCGCCCGCTTCGCGTCCCAGCTGGACCGCTCCGGCGGCGGTGCGGTGCTCGCGGGCGGGCGCGGCTCCGCCGCCGGTGATGGGGCGGTCGGGTTCGCACGGGCCGACACGGCGGTCTCCTCCGCCTTGTCGACGGTGGACAACGCGGACACCCCCCAGGGTGAGGTGGCCGCGGTGCTGGCGCTGCGGGAACAGCTCGACCGCCGGGCCGGGCACTACGGCACGGCCAGCAGCGCCGAGGGCATGGTGCCCGGTACGCGCGACTGAGCGGGTCCGTGCCCGGCCCGGCGGTGTGGCCGCGCCGGGCGGCGCATACGCGAGTGCGCCGCCCGGCTGGGCGGCCCGGCGCACCGGTCGTGTCCGGGGGAGGGGCCGGACGCGAACGGACGGGGCGGCGCCGGGCGGGGATTCGAGGTCCATGCCATCGATGATGTTCGAGAATTATTCGAATCGCGATAATTCGATGGAGTGACATTCCTGGACCGTGCGGCACGGCGTGACCAGACTTGGGTCCATGAGCGAAACGCGATCCACTCAGCACGGCCGTGCCGAGGACTTCGACTCCGGCCGGTCCGAGCAGACCGACGCCAGGGGTGTTCCAGCGGGAATCCGGCGGGGAGACCTCGGCCAGGACCCCGCGAGTCCGCTTGGTCGCGCGTCGGGCAGTCCGATGGTTCGGCGCCACCTGCTCGCCGGGGAGCTGCGGAGGCTGCGGCACGCGGCCCGGCTGACCCACGCCGACATCGCCGCCCGGCTGGACTGGCCGCAGGCGAAGATCAGCAAGATCGAGGGGGCGCGGCAGCACGTCGGGGTCGACGCGGTCATCGCGCTCGCGGACATTTGCCACGCCGCCTCCGAGCATCGAGATCGACTGGTGGCGCTGGCGCACTCCGCTCGGCAGCGCGGGTGGTGGGAGTCCTACCGGGACGTGTTGTCCCCGGATGCGCGGCAGCACATCGGGTTCGAGGCGGAAGCGGCGGCGGTGCAGGTGTTCGCCACCGAGGCGGTGCCAGAGCTGGTGCAGACCGCCGAGTACGCGGCGGCCATCAGGGCGGTACGACTGGCGGACCGGTCCGCGTCGGAGGTCGAGCGGTCGCTCGAAGTGCTCCGCCGTCGGCAGCAGCGGGTGGCGTCCGGCGAGGTCCGGCTCGACTTGACGCTCGCCGAATCATCGCTGCGCCGCGAGGTCGGTGGCCGAGACGTGCTGGAGCGGCAACGTGGCAGGCTGCGGGAGCTGGCGCGGCGGGAGGACGTGACCGTCCGGGTGCTGCCGTTCAGCACGGGAGCGTTGGCGGCCGATGAACCGTTCTCGCTGCTCTCGTTCGACCTGGAGCTGCCCGAAGCGGTGGTGAGCACGTTCGGGTCGAGCACCAGCCTGATCGACGATCCGGCGGCGGTGCAGAACCACCGCGCCCTGTTGCAGAGGCTTCAGGCGACCGCGCTGTCACCCGACGACTCGATTCGCTGGCTCGACGTGGCGGGAACGTCACCGGCGGTCGGGTGACGGGTGAGGCGGGTGGGTGTGCCGGTGACCGGAGTGACGCGTGCACCAACGGCGGTTGACCTGGAGCTCCGCATCGTGTTCCAAGCCATGCGGGTCGCCGTGTACCGGCGGTTCATCGTGCGTTAGGCTGAAATCCCGTGGGAGAGACGGAATCAGCCGTCCTGCCAGCGCAGATTCACTAGCCCGGCGACGGCTTGACCACGGGGAGCCTTCTTGGTGCCGCAAGCACGCACGATCAAGCACGTGTTCGTCACGGGAGGTGTCGCCTCCTCACTCGGCAAAGGCCTGACCGCGTCGAGTCTCGGCGAACTCCTGACCTCCCGCGGCCTGCGGGTGACGATGCAGAAGCTCGATCCTTACCTCAACGTCGACCCTGGAACGATGAACCCGTTCCAGCACGGCGAGGTCTTCGTCACCGAGGACGGGGCGGAAACCGACCTCGACATCGGACATTACGAACGGTTCCTTGACCGGGACCTCACCAAGAACGCGAACGTGACGACCGGCCAGGTCTACTCGGCGGTCATCGCGAAAGAACGCCGCGGCGAATACTTGGGCGACACGGTCCAGGTCATCCCGCACATCACCGACCAGATCATCGCGCGCATCCGCGCGATGTCCGAGCCGGACGAGGACGGCCGGACGCCGGACGTGGTCATCACCGAGGTCGGTGGCACGGTCGGCGACATCGAATCCCTGCCGTTCCTGGAGGCCTGCCGCCAGATGCGGCACGACGTCGGCCGGGACAACTGCTTCTTCCTGCACGTGTCGCTGGTGCCGTACCTGGCTCCGTCGGGCGAGCTGAAGACGAAGCCCACCCAGCACTCGGTGGCCGCGCTGCGCAACATCGGCATCCAGCCCGATGCGCTGGTGTGCCGTGCCGACCGGGACCTCCCCGAGGACCTCAAGCGCAAGATCGCGCTGATGTGCGACGTGGACTCCGATGGGGTCGTCGCCTGCCCGGACGCCCCGTCGATCTACGACATCCCGCGGGTGCTGCACGGCGAAGGGCTGGACGCCTACCTGGTCCGGCGCCTCGGGCTGCCGTTCCGGGACGTCGACTGGACGGTGTGGGGCGACCTGCTGGACCGGGTGCACAAGCCGACCGAGCGAGTGCGGATCGCACTGGTCGGCAAGTACGTGGACCTGCCCGATGCCTACCTGTCGGTCACCGAGGCGTTGCGCGCCGGTGGCTTCGCGCATCGCGCGAAGGTCGAGATCGCGTGGGTCCCGTCCGACGAATGCGAGACGGACGCGGGTGCCGCGCACGCTCTCGCCGGCATGGACGGCGTCCTGATCCCCGGTGGCTTCGGGGTCCGCGGGATCGAAGGGAAGCTGGGAGCGATCCGGTACACCCGCACCCACGGCATCCCGACTCTCGGCCTCTGCCTGGGCCTGCAGTGCATGGTGATCGAGGTGGCCCGCTCGCTGGCCGAGCTCAAGCGGGCGAACTCGGCGGAGTTCGAGGAACCCTGCCAGCACCCGGTGATCAGCACCATGGCGGACCAGCGCGACGTGCTCTCGGGAGACCGGGACATGGGCGGCACGATGCGGCTCGGTTCGTACCCGGCGAAGCTGGTCGAAGGTTCGGTGGTCGCCGAGGCGTACGGCACGACCGAGGTCGCTGAGCGGCACCGGCACCGTTACGAGGTGAACAACGCCTACCGGGACCGGCTGGCCAAGGCGGGCCTGGTGTTCTCGGGCACCTCGCCCGACGACCGCTTGGTCGAGTTCGTGGAGCTCTCCACCGAACAGCACCCGTTCTTCGTCGGAACGCAGGCGCACCCCGAGCTCAAGAGCCGCCCGACCCGTCCGCATCCGCTGTTCGCCGCCTTCGTCCGGGCCGCCGTCGACTACCGCGCGGCGGAGCGGCTCCCGGTCGAGTTGACGGACAACGTGCAGGCAGGGGTCTGACCTCCACCCGTAGGGTGGCGCCGTGAGCGCAGACAGCACGAACGACGGCGAGATCGAACGGACCGACGGCACGCATCGGTTCGCCACCGTGGCGTCCCAGGACGTCTACGTGGGGAAGATCCTGGCGTTGCGGGCCGACGAGGTCGCGATGCCAGGTGGTGGTCAGGCCCGCCGCGAGGTCGTCGAACACCTCGGCGCCGTGTCCGTGGTCGCGCTCGACGCGGACGATCAGGTGGTCCTGATCCACCAGTACCGCTATCCGGTGGGGCGGCGGCTCTGGGAGCTCCCCGCGGGCCTGCTCGACATCGCAGGTGAGGACCCGCTGCGGACGGCGCAGCGGGAACTCCTAGAAGAAGTCGGGCTGGCCGCGGGGACTTGGTCGGTGCTGGCCGACATCGCCTCATCGCCGGGGTTCACCGATCAGAGCGAGCGCGTGTTCTTGGCGCGCGAGCTCACCGATGTGGGTCGACCGGCGGCCACCGGTGACGAAGAGGCCGACCTGGTGATCCGCCGGTTCCCGTTCGACGAGGCGCTGCGCATGGTCTTCGCCGGGGAGATCGTGAACGCTCCCGCGGTCGCAGGTCTGCTCGCGGCGCACGCGGTGCGGTCCGGTGCCGGCGAGGCGCGGCCCGCTTCCGCGCAGTGGATCGACCGGCCGCGCCGGATGAGCTCCCGGCTGCACGGGTAACGGCGTCGTCGCGGGGACGACGCACCCGTATCGGCGGCGCGGTCCGCCGCTAGGGGCAACGCCCTGCACCGGCAGCGTGCACGCCTGGTCAGGAGGACAGGGCGCGTCCGTGCGCGTCGGTGCTCTCGGTGCTCAGGAGGACGATTCCGTCGACCACGCACCAGATCACCGCAGCGACGGAACCGACGCCGCAGGTGATCATCCCGCCCAGGAAGAACAGCAGCAGCTGGGCCACCGCGATACCGGTGTGGCCGGTGTAGAACCTGCCGATTCCGAACGGAAGCAGGATCTGCAGGAGTCCCGCGGCGAGCCGTGACTTGTCGGACCTCGTCCGGTTCTCGAACGGGTGCGGTGGCATCCCGTACGGCATCGGCGCGAGGCTCATCGGCTGCGGGATCTGCGCGAAACCGATCGGTGGTCGTGGTGCGGGCAGGTCGCTGAACAGCGCCATCAGGTCGTCGCGGGTGACGGATCCTGTCGCGCGGTCGACGCGTTCCTCGTATTCGGTCAGGGACAGCCTGCTCAAGGCGTAGTGCTCGCCGAGCGCCTGGATCGCTTGCGCGCGTTCGTGATCGCCGATGCGCATCCGGCCGGGATCGTGCGGGGAGCTCACCTTGATCAGAATAGACGAGCAGAGGGATTCTGCGGTGAACGGCCGAACGAAGATGCATTCGTTCGGCGCAATGGTTCCTCCGCCGTTCCCCTGCCCGAGGTACGCAATGATCGAGGTTGTTCGGAATTGGGCACGATGGCGGGTGGCCGGAGGTCCGGCGGCGTGGCGTCCTAAGCTGCGACCTGTTCGTTTCGCGCAGAGGAGTCCGGCAGTGAAAGCCTTCGAGGATCTTCCCGAGGCATTGCGCTCCGCGTGCGCCGGATTCCTGGACCACTTGGCCGTGGAACGTGGAAGCGCGCGCAGCACCCTGGACTCCTACTCGCGGGATCTGCGCCGGTACGGCCTGCACGTGGCGGAGGCCGGCGCGCGGACCTTGCGCGACGTCGACGCGCGGCACCTGGCCTCGTTCGCCGCGGAATTGCGCGAAGGACGTGGCGAACACGTCCCGCTCGCACCGTCTTCGGCGGCACGAGCGCTGGTCGCGGTGCGCGGGCTGCACCGGTTCGCCCACGCCGAAGGGTGGGTTGAAGTGGACGTGGCGCGGGAGGTCTCGCCGCCCAGTCCTGCCCGGCGGTTGCCCAAGGCGCTGCCGGTGGACGACGTGCTCCGGCTGCTCGACGGCGCCGACGGGCGGGATGTCCGCGGCCTGCGGGACCGCGCACTGCTGGAGTTGCTGTACTCCTCGGGCGCTCGCATCTCGGAAGCCGTGGGCCTCGACGTCGACGACGTCGACTCGGGTGAGCGCACGGTGCTGCTCAACGGTAAGGGCGGGCGGCAGCGGCTGGTGCCGATCGGACGCCCGGCGCTGGAAGCGCTGGACGCGTACCTGGTTCGGGCCCGCCCGGTGCTGGCGGCGCGGGGCAGAGGTGCTTCGGCGGTCTTCCTGAATTCGCACGGCAGCAGGTTGTCGAGGCAGAGCGCGTGGAACGCGTTGAAATCCGCGGCGGGCCGAGCCGGGATCAGCAGTGCCGTGTCGCCGCACGTGCTCCGCCATTCGTTCGCCACGCATCTGCTGGAGGGCGGCGCGGACGTGCGGGTGGTGCAGGAATTGCTGGGCCACGCCTCGGTCACCACTACGCAGGTGTACACGCTGGTGACGGTGAACACGCTGCGCGAGGTGTACGCGACCGCCCATCCGCGGGCGCTGCGGCGCGATACTTGAACTCGATGGAGTGGGGTGGCACGCATTTCGCTGGGACTCGGCGAGGCGCGTTGCCGCAGGTAGTGAATGCCACTTAGGCTGCGGTCGATCGGTATGATCGTCACCGGCAGACAAGGAGTCCTAGCGCCATGTCGACACCGCAGCCCTCCGCCGAAGGGCGGTCCCGGGGCGCGGTCGACCTGAGCATCGCCCCGCACAAGCCGTCGGCTTCGGGCGGTGAAGCCGAATTGTCACCCGACGGGAACGTCGGCCCGACCGGCAGGCCGCGCAGGCACGTCCCGGAGCCGCCGCTGCTGGATCGGCACGGTCCCGCCTCGGTGCTCGCCATGTGCAACCAGAAAGGCGGCGTCGGCAAGACGACGTCGACGATCAACCTGGGTGCCGCGCTCGCCGAGTACGGGCGGCGGGTGCTGCTGGTGGACTTCGACCCGCAGGGTGCGCTCTCGGTCGGCCTGGGAGTGCAGCCGCACCAGCTGGACCAGACGATCTACAACGTGATCATGGAGCGGGCGGTGGACGTCCGCGACGTCGTGATGTCCACGACGGTCGAGGGCATGGACCTGCTGCCGAGCAACATCGACCTGTCCGCCGCCGAGGTGCAGCTGGTCGCCGAGGTCGGTCGCGAGCAGACGCTGCAGCGCGTGCTGTTCCCGGCGATGAAGGAGTACGACTTCATCCTGGTCGACTGCCAGCCGTCGCTGGGCCTGCTGACGGTGAACGCGCTCGCCGCCGCCGACGGCGTGATCATTCCGCTGGAGTGCGAGTTCTTCAGCCTCCGCGGGGTCGCCCTGCTGATCGACACGATCGAGAAGGTGCAGGAACGGCTGAACCCGAAGCTCGAGATCAGCGGCATCCTGGCGACGATGTTCGACCCGCGCACCTTGCACTCGCGCGAGGTGATGGCCCGGGTGGTGGAGGCGTTCGGCGATGTCGTGTTCGACAGCGTGATCAACCGGACGGTGCGGTTCCCGGAGACCACGGTGGCGGGTGAGCCGATCACCAGGTGGGCGCCGCGGTCGGCGGGGGCGCAGGCCTACCGCTCGCTGGCTCGTGAGGTGATCGCGCGGTGATCGTTCCCGTGCGGCTGGGCGCAGGGGAGGGCGTGTGAGGCGTCGTGCCGAGTTGCCCGGTGCATCCGAGCTGTTCCGGACGACGGTGCGCACGCCGGAGGCGCCGGCCGAGCACCGCGCCGCCCCCGAGGCGCCCGCCGGTGGGCGGCAGGACAGGTCGGGGTCGGGGCGTCGCAAGCACGATGCGAAAATCACCGTGTACGTCTCCGATGAGGAGTTGCTGGCGTTGGAACAGGCCCGGCTCGCCCTGCGCGCTGAGCACGGTATCGCGGTGGATCGCGGCAGGGTCGTGCGTGAAGGGGTGGCGATGCTGCTCGCTGATCTTGATGCGCGTGGCGCGGATTCGGTGCTGGTGCGCAGGCTGCTGGCGGAGTCCGGCGAGTGACCGATTCCGTCACCGGCGGGGTCGAAGCCGATCCGGTGCAGGACCAGGTCGATGCCGCCGCGCCAGACGCCGCGCCCGTTCCCGCCGCTGCGCAGGAGCAGGCGCAGTCCTCGGGGCGCTTCACGGTGCGGCTGGACAACTTCGAGGGTCCGTTCGACCTGCTGCTGCAGCTGATCTCCCAGCACCGGATGGACGTCACCGAGGTCGCGCTGCACAAGGTGACCGATGAGTTCATCGCCTACACCAAGGCCTTAGGGGAGCACTGGAACCTCGACGAGACCACCGAGTTCCTGGTCGTCGCGGCGACGTTGCTGGACCTGAAGGCCGCGCGGTTGCTCCCTGCCGCGGAGGTGGAGGACGAAGACGACCTGGCCTTGCTGGAGGCGCGCGACCTGCTGTTCGCGCGGTTGTTGCAGTACCGGGCGTACAAGCAGGTCGCGGCGTTGTTCGGCGAGCTGGAGGCGGGGGCGCTGCGGCGGTATCCGCGGTCGGTGGCGCTGGAACCGCGGTTCGAGGGGCTGTTGCCCGAGGTGATGATCGGGGTCGGCCCGCAGCGGCTGGCGGAGATCGCCGCTGCGGTCTTCCGGCCGAAACCGCCGCCTTCGGTGTCGCTGGACCACATCCACCAGCACCAGGTGTCGGTGCGGGAACACGCGGCGATGTTGCGGGTGCGGCTGGCCGAGCTGGGCGCCGCGGACTTCTCGACGCTGGTGGAGGACTGCGAGCACACGGTGGAGATCGTGGCTCGTTTCCTGGCGTTGCTGGAGTTGTTCCGGGAGAAGGTGCTCGCCTTCGAGCAGGAGGACCCGCTAGGGGATCTGCTGGTGCGGTGGGTCGGCGGCAGCCTGGAGGAGGCGCGGGCGACGGCCGAGGCGGACCGGCGGAGCGCGCACGACGAGGAATACGGGTGAAGGCAGTGAACGACGACGCTTCCGGCGCGGAGCCCCAGGTCGAGCAGGAACGGATCGCGGAAGACCTCGCCGACTCCGGTGCCACCGTGCCCGGCGCGGCTGAGCAGGCGACCCCGGATCCCGCGGCTGAGGCGGCCGAGCAGCCTCGCGCGGATGCGTCGGGTGCCCCGGTGTCGCGCACGCCGCCGGACCTGACCGCGGACGAGGCCTTGGACTCGGCGTTGGAGGCGCTGCTGCTCGTGGTCGACGTTCCGGCGGGGGAGGAGCTGCTGGCGGACACCCTGGAGCAGCCGGTCGCCCGGATCCGCACCGCGCTGCAGCGGTTGGCGCAGGGCTACGAGGAGTCCGAGCGGGGCATCGACCTGCGCCGAGTCGGCGAGGGCTGGCGCTTCTACACCCGCGAGACCTACGCGCCGTACGTCGAGCGGTACCTGCTCGACGGGCAGCGGGCGAAGCTGACCAGGGCGGCCTTGGAGACGCTCGCGGTGATCTCGTACCGGCAGCCGGTGACGCGTGCGAGGGTGGCGGCGGTACGCGGTGTCAACGTCGACGGCGTCATCCGTACCCTGGTGGGGCGCGGCCTTGTCGAGGAGGCCGGTACCGACCCGGAGACCGGCGGGTTCCTGTACTGCACGACGGAGCTGTTCTTGGAACGGCTCGGACTGTCGTCGCTGAAGGATCTTCCGCCGCTGGCTCCCTTGTTGCCTGAAGTGGATACGATCGACGATGTCTGAACACCGTGCCCCGGCTTCTTCGTCCGCTGCGGATTCGCAGCCGGAGGGCATCCGGCTGCAGAAGGTGCTGTCCCGTGCGGGGGTGGCTTCGCGTCGCGCCGCGGAGGGCATGATCACCCAAGGTCGCATCGAGGTGGACGGCGAGGTCGTCACCGAGCTCGGACGCCGGGTGGACCCGCAGACGTCGGTGATCCACGTGGACGGTTCCAGAGTGGTCGTCAACGAGGACGTGCAGCACCTGCTGCTGAACAAGCCGCAGGGCATCCTGTGCTCCATGTCCGATGACCAGGGGCGTCCCTGCATCGGTGATTACCTGCGGGAGCGCGACGGCAAGCTGTTCCACGTCGGGCGGCTGGACGTCGACACCGAGGGCCTGCTGCTGATCACGAACGACGGCGAGCTGGCACACCGGCTGATGCACCCGTCGTACCAGGTGCTCAAGACGTACCTGGCGGAGGTGCCGGGGCCGATCGCGAAGGACCTGGGCAAGCAGCTGCGCTCCGGGGTGCAGCTCGACGACGGTCCGGTGAAGGTCGACAAGTTCCGGCTGGTCGACGTCAACGAGGGCCGTGCGCTGGTCGAGGTCGTCCTGCACGAGGGGCGCAAGCACGTGGTGCGGCGAATGCTGGAGCAGGTCGGTCACCCGGTGCGGCGCCTGGTGCGCACCGCGATCGACGAGGTGAAGCTGACCAGCGAGCGTCCTGGCGCGATCCGCAGGCTGGACCGCAAGGAGATCGGCGCGCTCTACCGGGCCGTCGGCATGTGATCTTCGGAAGTGATTCGGTTCGGATCACTTCACGCGCGACCTGTTCGATGGTCGTGATTTGTTCAGTGCCGAGTGAAATTTTTCCTAGGTCTGGTCCGGTTCGCTCGAACCGGGAAAACTCGCAATGACAGGTCAGGCCGGGGACGCGGACGTTCGATCAGCGGACCGTCCGGTGTCCCCGGCCTGACTTCGTGCGGAGCGGGCGCGGTTCGGCTCAGGCCTGGGTCTGCGGCTTCCGCGAGACGACCAGCCGGGCGACGGGCTCGACGACCCGTGCCGCTACCGGCCCCAAGATGGCCATGAGCAGGACGTACGCGGTGGCCAGGGCGGCGAGTTCGCCGGAGACGGCTCCGGAGCCGACAGCGAGCCCGGCGATGACGATAGAGAACTCACCGCGGGCGACGAGCGCAGCACCGGCTCGGGCGCGGCCCATCTTGCCGATGCCCTGGGAACGGGCGGCGAACCAGCCGGTACCGATCTTCGTGATGGCGGTGACCACGGCCAGCAGCAGGGCGAACCCGAGCACCGGCGGAATCTGCGACGGATCGGTGTTGAGCCCGAAGACCACGAAGAACACCGCCGCGAACAGGTCGCGCAACGGCTCCAGCATCCGGGTCGCGTTCTGCGCGGTGGAACCGGAGATCGCGATGCCGAGCAGGAACGAACCCACCGCGGCCGAGACCTGCAGCTCCGAGGCGATGCCTGCGACCAGCAGGGCCGAACCCAGCAGGCGCAGCAGGAACACCTCAGGATCGGGGCTGTCGATCAGTGCGGAGACGTAGCGCCCGAACTTCAAGGCGACGACGAGCACGATCGAGATCACGATCAGCGAGACGCCGACGGCGGTCAGCCCGCCGAGCAGGCTGACCCCGCCCAGGACCGCCGTGAGGATCGGGAGGTAGAGCGCCATCGCCAGGTCCTCGAAGACCAGGATGGACAGCACGACAGGTGTTTCGCGGTTACCGAGCCGACCGAGGTCGCCGAGGACTTTCGCGATGATGCCGGAAGAAGAGATGTAGGTGACGCCCGCCATGGTCAGCGCGCCGATCGGACCCCAGCCCAGCATCAGGGCGACGATCGCCCCGGGGGCCGTGTTCAGCACCAGATCGACCAGACCGGCCAGCCAAGAACGCCGGAGCCCCGTGACGAGTTCGCCAGCCGAGTACTCCAGCCCGAGTAGGAGCAACAGCAGCACCACGCCTATTTCGGAGGCTAGATGCGTGAACGGTTCGATCCCGTGCAGCGGTATCAATCCGCCGGTGCCGAAGGCGATTCCACCTATGAGGTAAAGCGGGATCGGTGAGATGCCGATTTTCCAGGCGAGGCGGCCTAATACGCCGAGACCGAAGAACACCGCTCCCAGTTCGATGAGGGAGATCGCCGTGTCGTGCACCGTGTTTCCTCTCGCCCCTGTCCGAGTACCTATTCAGTTGTCCCGCTGCTTGAGCGCACGGGGTTTCCGCCCAAGAGCGCGGTGCTCTTGGGCGGGTGCGGACGACCTTGTCCTCTGCGGGGCTCGGCTCTGCGTCTAGCCCCGTTCGAGGATTTCGCCTGCGGCCCGGAGTCCGTCGGCGGTGCCGACCACGACCACCAGGTCGCCGGCGCTGAACTCGAAGTCGGGGCGCGGTGACGGGTGCACGGTCCCGCCGCGGACGACGGCGACGATCGACGCCGAGGTGCGGGTGCGCATCTCGGTGTCGCCGAGGGCTCGTCCTTCGTACGGCGAGCCCTGGTTCACCGGGAGCTGCCAGGTGTTGATCCCAGCGACCCCGCGCTGCTGCTCGCTCAAGCGCGCCACCAGTTGAGGGGCGCCGAGCAGGTTGGCGAGGGTGTTGGTCTCCTCGGCGGTCAGCCCGGCCGAGGCGGCGACCTTGTCCGGGTCGTCGTGGCCGGAGACGATCAGCTCGAAGCGTCCGTCGCGATACGTGATCACACCGATCCTGTGCCCGGAACGAGTGACGAAGTCCTGTTGGGTCCCGAGTCCCGGAAGCGGGGTCACTGTGACGTCCACGTGTTCGAGCGTAATACAAGAAGGCGTGCGCGTGAGCAACACCTGGACCGAACCGGCGAGGACCGACTCGGAACACGCCCGATGGGCGCGTGCCGTGAGCGGCGTGCCGCCGATCGTGGACGCAAGTGGGGAACCCATCGGTGGAGCAGGCACAATGAGTGGTTGGTCCGGCGTTTCCTCGGCCGGCGGTGACTAAGGAGGAGACTCGACGTGGCACACGCCGAGCTTCGTGGGGTGGTGGCCCTCGACGGCCCCTCGGGCACTGGGAAGTCGACGGTGGCCCGGAAGCTGGCCGCGGCGCTGTCTGCGTCGTACCTCGACACGGGCGCGATGTACCGGGCGGTCACGCTCGCGGTGCTGCGCGCGGAGGTGCCGGTCGCCGATGAGGCCGCGGTGGCCGAGGTGGCCGCGTCGGCGCTGCCGGTGATGGGCACGAACCCGCTGCTGCCGACCGTGACCCTCGCGGGCGAAGACGTGGGGCAGGAAATCCGCGGCGCCGCGGTGACCGGTGCGGTCTCGGCGGTCTCGGCGGTCGCGCGGGTGCGCGAGCTGCTGGTCGACGAGCAGCGCAGGCTCATCCGGGAGGCGCTGGGCGAACCTGGTGGTGTGGTGGTCGAGGGCCGCGACATCGGCACGGTCGTCGCGCGCGACGCCGAGTTGAAGGTGTACTTGACCGCTTCGTCGCAGGCGCGGGCGCGCCGCCGCAGCGATCAGGATTCGGCGGCCGGCCGGGTCTCCGATCTGGAGAGCACGCATGCCGACGTGCAGCGACGGGACGCGTTCGACTCCGGTCGCGCGGTGTCGCCGCTGCGGATGGCGGACGACGCCGTCGAACTCGACACCACCGAGCTGGACGTCGCTGGCGTGTTGGAGCAGCTGCGGACGCTGGTGGACACCAGGGGGCTGTTCGCAGGGGTGGAGTCGACGCGATGAGCGCGGGAGATCTGCCGGAGGGCGCGTCGCGGCGACTGCACCGGGTGGGCCGCTGGATCGGGAAGACCTTCGTGCGGCTGCCGTACCGGGTGCGGGTGCACCACCTCGATCGGGTTCCGCGCACCGGCCCGCTGGTGCTGGTGGCCAACCACAGTTCGCTGCTGGAAGCTCCGCTGCTGTTCGGAATCCTGCCGCGCAACGTGGTGTTCCTGGTCAAGCACGAGTTGTTCCGAGGGCCGCTCGGCTGGTTCCTGCGCCGGATCGGGCAGATCCCGGTGCGCCGCGGGGAACCGGACCGGACTCCGCTGCTGGCGGCGGTGCGGGTGTTGCGGGCGGACGGGTTGGTAGGCGTGTTCCCGGAAGGAACTCGCGGTGATGGTGAGGTGTCCAACGCGCAGCACGGTGCCGCGTGGTTGGCGAGGACTTCCGGTGCGCGGCTGCTGCCGGTGGCCTGCCGGGGCACGCACCGTCCGGCTGGGCAGGGCCGTAGGCTGTTGCCCAGGGTGGATGTGCTGTTCGGCGAGCCGGTGACGTTGCCGGTGGCCAAGGGGCGCGCCGGGTTGACGGCAGCGACCGAGCAGGTCCGCAATGAACTGGTCGGGCTGATCGCCGAATTGGACGGGCTGATCGCCGAGACCTCCGAAAGCGACGATGCGAGAGGGAAACGAGCGTGACCGAAGAGTCGGTGGGCCGCCCGGAAGATGTGGGTGCGCCGCTCGACGGCGGCCTGGACGGTACGTGGTCGGACGAGGCCGAATGGACCGAGTTCGACGGGGTCGAGGGCGCCGAGGACGCCGCCGAGGGCGGGCCGCAGCCGGTGCTGGCCGTCGTGGGCAGGCCGAACGTGGGCAAGTCGACGCTGGTGAACAGGCTGCTGGGGCGCCGCGAGGCGGTCGTGCAGGACCAGCCGGGCGTGACGCGGGACCGCGTGTCCTACGACGCGTTGTGGAACGGCAGGCGTTTCACGGTGGTCGACACGGGCGGCTGGGAGCCGAGCGCCAAGGGGCTGCAGGCGGCTGTCGCCCAGCAGGCGGAGATGGCGATGTCCACGGCGGACGCGGTGCTGCTCGTGGTGGACGCCCAGGTCGGCGCGACCGCGACGGAAGAGGCCGTGGCGCGGGTGCTGCGCCGTTCGAAGCGGCCGGTGCTGCTGGCGGCGAACAAGGTCGACGACGAGCGGACCTACGCGGACGCGGCGGCCCTGTGGTCGCTCGGGCTGGGAGAACCGCGGCCGATCAGCGGTCTGCACGGGCGTGGTTCCGGTGACCTGCTGGACGCGGTCCTGGACGTCTTCCCGGACGTGCCGCACGAGCAGTTCGGTGTCACCGGCGGGCCTCGCCGGGTCGCGCTGGTGGGAAAGCCGAATGTGGGCAAGTCGAGCCTGCTCAACCGGCTGACCGGTGAGCAGCGTTCGGTGGTGCACGACGTCGCGGGGACCACGGTCGACCCGGTCGACTCGCTGGTCGAGCTCGACGGCGAGGTGTGGCGGTTCGTCGACACGGCGGGGCTGCGCAAGCGGGTCCGGACCGCGAGCGGCACCGAGTACTACGCGTCGCTGCGGACGAAGGCCGCGATCGAGGCGGCGGAGGTGGCGGTCGTGCTGATCGACGCTTCCGAGCCGTTGACCGAGCAGGACCTGCGGGTGATCAGCATGGTCATCGATGCGGGTCGTGCGCTGGTGCTGCTGTGCAACAAGTGGGACCTGGTCGACGACGACCGCAGGCGGCGGCTGGACAACGAGCTGGACCGCGAGATGGTGCGGGCCCGGTGGGCGGAGCGGGTGAACGTCTCCGCGGAGACGGGGCGTTCGGTGGCGAAGCTGGCGCCGGTGCTGCGCACCGCGCTGGAGTCCTGGGACACCCGGGTGCCGACCGGTCGGCTCAACTCCTGGCTGTCGGATCTGGTCGCGGCGAGCCCGCCGCCGGTGCGCGGCGGCAAGCAGCCGAAGATCCTGTTCGCGACGCAGGCGCATCCGCGTCCGCCGACACTGGTGCTGTTCACCACCGGGTTCCTGGAGGCCGGTTACCGGCGGTTCGTGGAGCGCAAGTTCCGCGAGGAGTTCGGGTTCACCGGCAGCCCGGTTCGGATCTCGGTGCGAGTTCGGGAACGCAAGGACGGGCGCAAAGCACGCCGCTGATCGGACCAGTGGCCGGGTACTGCACGCAGACCAAGATTGCCTTGCCGATAGCCTTCGGTCGGCCCTTTGCACAGGGGAGGTGACCCAGGGTGCGTGCTGATTCCGCCGCGGAGGGTTCCGCGACGCGGCCTATCCGGCTGGTGTTGGCCGATGACGAGGTGATGTTGCGGCGGGGCCTGCGGGTCCTGCTGGAGCATGACGGCCTGATCCGGGTGGTCGCCGAGGCGGGTACCGGTGATGAGTTGCTGTCGGTGGTGCGAACGCACCAACCGGATGTGGCGTTGATCGACGTGCAGATGCCGGGCAAGGACGGGCTGGCCGCGTTACGGGAGTTGCGCGGGCTGCCGCGTCCTCCGGTGTGCGCGGTGCTCACGACCTTCGACTTGGACGACTACGTCGCGGAGGCGTTGCGCCTGGGTGCGCACGGCTTCTTGCTGAAGGACGCGGAGCCGGAGGCGTTGGTCCGCGCGGTGCAGGACTTGGCCGCCGGCGGCGCGGTGCTGGATCCGCGGATCGCGGTGCGGTTGTTGCCGCGGTTCCGCTCGCTGGGCGACTCGGCGCACGAGGTCCGGTTGGTTCGGAGCTTGTCGGCGCGGGAACGTCAGGTGCTGGAGCTGCTCGGCGCGGGGCGTTCCAACGCGCACATCGGCGAGCAGCTGGGGTTGACCGAGGCCACGGTGAAAAGCTATGTCTCAACGGTGTTGAGCAAGCTGGGGGCCGAGAACCGCGTGCAGGCCGCGTTGATCGCGCAGCGCGTCGCGGGGACGGGTGAGGGCGAGCGGCGTTGAGCGGGCTCACCGAGTCGCGTCCGCGGCGGTTGCTGCTGGACGTTTTGGCGGTGCTGCTTCCCGTCGTGGCGGTGTTGCTGGCGCAGAACGGGTCGACGTGGGCCCTGGTGACGGGGTTGATCGCGTCCGCCGGGCTCGTCTTGCGGCATTGGTCGCCGCGGTTGGCGTTGGTCCTGTGCCTTCCGGGGTTGGCAGGCGGTCTCGGCTGGGCGGCTGCGTTCGTCGCGTTGTTCCGGTTGGGGCGCGCCCGGTCGCAGACCTGGTGGCTGGTGGGCTGGGTGTCGCTGGCCGCGGCGAGTGCGTTGCTGCCGGTGCTGATCTGGCAGTCGTTGCCGCCCGCGGACTTGGCCTTGACGGTGACGGTGGTGCTGATCGCTGCGGGGAGTCCGGCGGTGATCGGTACGTTGATCTCGACTCGGGCCCAGTTGACGACCAGCATGCGCCGCTTGCAGGACGCGACCGATGCGGAGCTGTCCGCGAAGGCCGACACCGCTCGCGCCGAGGAGCGCGCCCGGATCGCCCGTGAGATCCACGATGCGGTGGGCCATCACGTCACGTTGATCGCGGTGGAGGCGGCGGCGCTGGCCGCGACGACCGCGGAACCGGACGTCCGAGACTCGGCGATCCGGGTGCGGGGCTTGGCGAAGGAAGCGCTGGGCGAAATGCGTTCGACGTTGGGCCTGGTGGCGGAGGAGCGGGACTCGACGAGTGCGCGGGCCATTCCGGAACTGGTGGCGCGGGCTCAGCGGTCTGGCGTCAGGGCGACGCTCAGCGATGAGTGCTCGCAAGCGGTGCAGTTGTCGTCCGGGGTGAGCCGGGCCGTGTACCGCGTGGTGCAGGAGGCGCTGACGAACGTCTCGAAGCACGCGCCGGGCGCGGAAGTCCTGGTGGCGCTGACCGGGGACGACGAGCTGCTGCGAGTCGTGGTGCGCAACGGTGCTTCGATGCTGAGCGCTCGCGCGGTGAGCGTGGGAACTGCGCCGGACGTGGGCCGTGGCGGTTCGGGGCTGGCCGGGTTGTCGGAGCGGGTGCGGATGCTGGGCGGCACGTTGGACGCGGCGCCGTCGGACGAGGGCTTCGAACTCAGAGCAGAACTCCCGCTGAACCGGTCGTAGCCCGGCTCCCCTCTTTGCTTTGGTGGCGGGGAACCTCGGCGTTCTCCCGCTGCGGGTCACTTTTCGAGTGGCTCCGCCACGCGCACCAGTGCTGTCTTCGCGCGAAGAACGCTGAGAACCGCTGGGTGGTCCGGCTGCGGTGGCCGCTGCTCAGCGGCTTCGCCGCTGAGCAGGACGATGGTGGATCCGATTCAGTGGGATCTTGCGGGTTCCGCGGGCGGGGGCGGCTGGGGCCGCCCCCGCGTTGTCGTTCTGGTCAGGCTTCGGAGGTGCGGTCGGTGCCGCCCAGAGCCGCGCGCAGGAATTCGATTTGGAGCAGCAGCAGGTTCTCCGACGTGATCTCGTCGGTGGGCATGTGGCTCACACCGGGCAGCGACAGCATGGTGTGCGGGCGTGCCGCTGCTTGCAACGCCGCCGACAGGCGCAGCGAATGCGCGGGGAAGACGTTGTCGTCGACGGTGCCGTGCAGCAGCAGCAGCGGTCGGTGCAGGTTCTCCGCGTCGTCGGCGAGCGAACTCGCGGCGTAGTCCTGCGGGTTCCGCGCGGGGTCGCCGAGGTAGCGCTCGGTGTAGTGGGTGTCGTAGAGCCGCCAGTCGGTCACGGGGGCGCCCGCGATGGCGGCGTGGAACACGTCGGGGCGGCGGAGCACCGCGAGCGCGGCCAGGTAGCCGCCGAAGGACCAGCCGCGGATCGCGACCCGGCTCAGGTCGATCTCGGAGCGCTGCTCCGCCAGCGCGTGCAGCGCGTCGACCTGGTCCTGCAGCGGAGGTTCCGCCAGGTCGCCGCTGATCGCGCGGTCCCAGGAGGGGCCGCGGCCGGTCATGCCGCGACCGTCGACGACGACGACCGCGTAGCCCTGGTCGGCGAACCACTGGGAGGTCAGATAACCCTGCCGCCGGGCGAGCACGCGCTGCGCCTGCGGCCCACCGTAGGGATCGAGCAGCACCGGCAGCGGCCCGTCGTCGTCGGTGTGGCCCTGCGGCAGCAGCAGCGCGGTCCGGAGCTCGCGATCACCGAGGCGCAGCAGCTCCACGTTGGGCGTGATCGACGGGGTCTCCGGGTGGGAGCCGATCTCGCCGAGGACGCGTTCGCCGTCGGCCACCCGGAAGCGGGAGTGCTGGGACTCCAGGCCGGAGTGGGCGAGCAGGGTGGTCGTCCCGGTGCGGACGGCGCTGTGCACGCCGGGTTCGGTGCTGACGCGTTCGGCGCCGTCGGCGGTGCAGCGGTACAGGTGGATCTCGGCGGGATCCTCGGCGGAGGCCGAGATCAGGACGTCCTCGCCGATGTCGATGATCGACCGCACTTGCAGCGACTCCGGGGTCCACGGCACGTCGCCGACGAACAGGCGGTAGCTGTCGCCGTCGACGCCGATGCGGACGAGCTCACCGCTGGGGTGCCAGGCGGGCCAGCCGGGCTTGATCTCGATCCAGTGCTCGTCGGTGTCGCGGTGCACCTCGCGGGTGCGACCGGTGGCGGGGTCGACCACCAGCACCAGCTGGACTCGCTGGTCGCGGCTCTGCACCGCGATCAGCGGTGGTCCGCCGCGGGACCAGTGCGCGGTGACCAGGTACGGGTGGGCTTCGCGGTCCCACTCGACGTCGACGGGCGCGGTGTCCACGCCGAGCACGGTGAGGCGGACTTCGGCGTTGGCGGTGCCCGCCGCGGGGTAGCGCAGGGTTCGCGGTGCCTTCGCCGGATCGGCAGGGTCGGCGAGGTACCAGTGCTGAACCGGTTGCTCGTCCACGCGGGCCGCGAGCACCGCGGTGCCTTCCGGGGACCACCAGTAGCCGCGGTAGCGGGCCATCTCCTCGGCCGCGATGAACTCGGCGGCTCCCCAGGTGACGGTGTCGGTCTCGGGTTCGGCCAAGGCCCGGTCGCCGGCGCCGTCGGTGCCGATCAGGCGCAGCGCCCCGCCGGAGAGGTAGGCGACCCAGCGGCCGTGCGGGTCCGGTCGCGGGTCGGCGACGGGCTGCTGAGCGGGCAGTTCGCGGACGGCCGCGGTGCTCAGGTCGGCGTGGAACAGCCTGCCGGACAGGGTGAACGCCACCTGGGTCCCGGCGCTGTCGGTGGCGTAGCCGGTGATGCCGGTGGCCCGTTCCCTGGAACGTTCGCGCCGGGCCTGCTCCTCGTCGGAGACCTCGTCGTCGATGAGCAGTGTGGCCGGATCGGCGACCAGCGTCTCGGTGCCGGTCGTGACGTCCCAGCGCCACAGGGCGTTGCTGCGGTCCGTTCCGCTGGCGGAGCGCAGGAACAGCACTGTCTTGCCATCGGGGGTGATGGTGAAGGTCCGCGGCACGCCGAGGGTGAAGCCCTGGGTGCGCGCGCTGTGGCGGGGAAACGACGGAACGGACTGCATACCTGCACTTTGCCAGCTTTCCGGGCATGAGCGGGAGCCAGGTGGCGTCGGCGTGTCGGCTCTTGATCAAAGTCTTGACAACCTACGTTGGCCGACGGAATCGTTCACTGCGGGTGTTCGTCCGAGTCCGTTGCGTGTTGAGGAGGATCGAGTGGCGATCCGGTGGTCGCGGGTGCGCGGGATCTTGTTCGCGCTACCGATCCTGCTGGCCGCCACGGCGCCCGGCTCCGCCGCCGCACCGCGGCCGGCCAGTGACGCGACCTACTACAACGACGCGGCGCTGCCCGCGGCCGACCCGTTCGTGCTGCGGGATCCGCGCAGCGGCGACTACTTCGCCTACTCGACCGACGGAGCCGATCCCGGTCACGAGTTCGCGATCTACCGCTCACCGGATCTCGTGACGTGGCAGCGGCTTCCCGGTGGCGCGCTGGACATGGGCGACGGCGAGCAGTGGGGCCGGGACTGGTTCTGGGCGCCGGAGGTGTATCACAACCCCGCCACGGGCCGGTACTTCCTGTTCTACTCGGCGCGCTTGCGCGACGGGGTCGCCGAGCACTTCGGCTATGCCGATTTCGAGGAACCCAGCAAGGTCGGCGTCGCGGTGTCCGACTCGCCCGCCGGTCCGTTCCGCAACATCACGCCGGGACCGATCGACTACCACCCCTACGATCCCGACTACCACGACGTGAACCTCATCATGGACGCCGAGCAGAAGAAGCCACCGGCGACCCTGGAGGAGGGCCGCACGGCGCCGTTGGGCACCTACATCCCGTTCATCGACCCGAACGTGTTCTTCGACGACGGGCGGATCTTCCTGTACTACTCCCGCAACGCCTACCGGAACTGGGTGTGGGACCACGGGCTCGGGAAGTACATCGAGGAGTCCAACGTCCTGGTCGTGGAACTGACGGCGGAGTGGTGGAACGACCCCACGGGCACGACGATGCCGCAGATCGCGCCGGGCTACCGCGACGCCAACCGGTCCCCGGACGATCCGCCGGGGGTGCGCAAGGACGGGTTCACCCCGATCGTCGACTACGGTTCCGATCCGCAGCAGTGGGAGAACGCGCACGTCGACGACTACGCCGAGACCGGCGGTGCGGAGAAGGACCGGCGGTGGTCGGAGGGGTCCACGGTCGTCCGGACGACCACTCGGGACGGCAGGCCGCGGTACTTCCTGACGTATTCGGCGAACAACTTCGCCAACAGCTTCTACGGAGTCGGGTACGCGGTGGCCGACGATCCGCTCGGTCCGTGGCGCAAGAGCCCGGCGAATCCGGTGCTGTCGCAGGACGAACGGCAGGGCATGTACTCCACCGGGCACGGCAGCGTGATCGCCGCGCCGGACTCGGCCGAGCTGTACTACGTCCACCACGGCCGCCCGTCCGCGGAGATCGACCGCAGGCTCTACACGTCGCGGCTGCACATCGACCCGGACCGGTCGTCGCTGCGCATCGACGGGACGACCGAGGATCGGCCGGTTCCTTCCGGTGTCGCGCCGTATTCGCTGGTCGCGGATCGGCCGCTGATCGACGTCAGCGGCGGCCGGGGTGAGGTCGGGTGGCGCGTCGGCACCGCCTCCGGAACGGCGATGCCGTTGGGGAACTCGCTGAACCGGGTGGAGCCCCAGGTCGATCCGGCGAGCGGGCTGACCGTGGAACCCGCCGCGGACGGGGCGGTGGTGCACGGTTCGCCAGCAGGGGTGGTCCCGCTGCGGTTGAGCTACCAGCGTCGGCTCGCCGCCGGCCCTTACGCCGAGGTGCATCAGGACGCGGGGCCGGTGGCGATCACGGTCCCGGTCGCGGACTGCGCGACGACGGTGGCCGGTGAGCAGGCGGACATCGTGGTTTCCGAGGGCGTGACCTGCCTCGTGGACGCTCAGGTCCGCGGTTCGGTGCGGGTCGCGCCGGGTGCGTCGCTGATCGCGGTGAACTCGACCGTCGACGGGGCGGTGCACGCGGAATCACCGGGCGCGGTGTGGCTCTCGGGAGGTTCGGTAGCCGGGCAGGTCCGGGTGCGCGGGGCGGTGGGCCCGGTGCGGGTCGACGGTGTGGAGGTGGACGGTTCGGTGACGTTGACCGGCAACTCCGGTCCGGTCGTCGCGGGCTCCGTCATCGGCGGGGCGCTGCGCTGCTGGGGCAATCCCGCGCCGGTCGGCGAGGGGCGGGCCAACGAGGTGCGCGGGGCCGTCCGGGGGCAGTGCGGCGAGCTGTAGTTCTCTTTGCCGCGCGGTGGATTCCACTGGTGGCCGTCGAGTGGGATCCGTGTCGATTTCGGGTGCGCGACGCCGTGATTTCTCCCCCGCAGGAGTTATTCGCCGGTGTGTCGGACGGGGGTGCGGGGCCGCGGATTCCTACGTTCGCGGTGCCCGAAACGCCCCTCGCACCGCGTCGCCGCCGGCGGTGGTGCCGTCCGGATGAGAGCTGTCCATGGATCTCACGGTCGTCGTTCCCTGCTACAACGAACAAGACGGAATTCCCCGCCTGCACGCGGAATTGCTGCGGGTGCTGCCCGGCGTCGCCGCCGACTACGAGGTGGTGGCCGTCGATGACGGCAGCACCGACCGGACCCTGCCGAGGTTGCGCGAGCTCGCGGCGTCCGATCCGCGGTTCCGGTACCTGTCGCTGAGCCGCAACTTCGGCAAGGAGGCTGCGGTGCTGGCCGGTCTCCGGCGCGCGCACGGCCGTCGCGTCGTGATCATGGACGCGGATCTGCAGCATCCACCGGAACTGCTGGGTCGGATGCTGGCGGTGCTGGACTCCGGGCACGACCAGGTCGTGGCCTGCCGGGACCGCTCCGGTGAGCCGTTGTCGCGACGACTGACCGCGCGGGTTTTCTACCGGCTGCTCAACAGGTTCTGCGAGATCCGGGTGCCCGATGGCGCCGGTGATTTCCGGATGTTGACCCGGCGAGCGGTGCAGGCGCTGCTCGCGCTGCCCGAACAGCACCGGTTCTCCAAAGGCCTGTTCGCGTGGATCGGGTTCGACACCGCGCACGTGCCGTTCCGGGGTGGTGCCCGGCAGGGCGGTCGGTCGCGGTGGACGTGGCGCGCTCTCGTCGAGCACGGGGTGGACGGCTTGTTCTCCTTCCACCGCAGGCCGTTGCGCTGCGCGGGCTACCTCGGTGCGCTCGTCGCCGCGGCGGGCGCGGGCCAGGCGTTCCGGGAGTTGGCGAGCGGTGGGCCGCTGCTGGCGCCGGTGCTGCTGTGCGTGGCCGGGGTGCAGATGCTGCTGCTCGGCGTGGTCGGGGAGTACCTGGGCCGGATCCACCTCGAAACGATGGGCCGGCCGCACTTCCTGGTGAAGGAGTCCGGCGGCCTCGCGTTCGGGATCGGTGGCGCGGCGGGCGATCGCGGGTACGACGCGCTGTGCGCGGCGTCCGCCGAGCGGGTGTAGGTGGTGTCGGCGAACAGGGGCGGGTGGCCCCTGCTGCGCTTCGCCGGTGTGGGCGGGGTGAACACCGCCGTGCACTACGGCGTCTACATCGGACTGTCCGCGGTGATGTCGGTGCTGTCGGCGCACGTGGCTGCGACGGTTACCGCGATGGGGTGCTCGTACCTGCTGAACTGCCGGTTCACCTTCGGTGTGGCGCCGAGCGCGCGGTCCTTGCTGCGGTACCCGCTGTCGCACTTGGGAGATCTGGTCGCCGGTACGGCCGCGATGGCGGTGCTGACCAGAACGGCGGAGATCGACGCGCGGGTGGCGACGGTCGCGGCGGGTGTGGTCGCGATGCCCGCCACCTTCTTGATCACCCGTGCCGTGCTGACTCGCGGCGCGCGGGGCGACGGGAGGCTGCGATGAGGGCGCCGATCGTGGCAGGCCCGTGGCGTCGGGACCTTGGCGCCGCCTGCGGGGTGGCGGTGGTCGTGGCGCTGCTGGCGCAGTTGCCGGTGCTGGTGAATCCGGCGTTCTACTTCTGGGACGACAGCGCCGCGCAGTTCCTGCCGATGTGGCACCGGCTGGGCGAACGGGTGCTAGCCGGGCAATGGCCGCCGCTGCTGGAACCGGACTCGTGGATGGGCGGTGACATCGCGGCGGAGGCGTTGTTCGGCGTGTGGAATCCCGTGCACCTGGTGGAATTCGTGCTCGTCGTCGCCATCGGTGACCTGGCGGTCGCGGCCGTCGTGGTCAAGACGCAGTTCTTGGTGCTGCTGGGAGTGGGCACGCACGTGCTGTGCCGGGAGTACGGCGCCTCCCGCCCGGTGGCCGCGGTGTTCGGCGTGGCGCTGCCGGTGTCCGGTTTCGTGCTGTACTTCCAGGCCGCCACCTGGGCGGGCGGGTTGATGGGCCTGGCCTGGGTGCCGTGGGCGTGGTGGGCGCTGCGGCGGGCTGGTCGCGATCGCGCTCCGGTGTGGGTGGCGTTCGTGTTCGGGTACCTGTGCGTGTCGGCCGGTGATCCGTACGCGGTGCTCGCGCTGGTGCTGGTCGGCGCGGGACTGCTGCTGGAGCTCAGGTTCGCGCGGCTCGGGGTGCGGCGGTTGCTGCTCGCGGCAGTGCCGGTGGCGATGGTGGTGCCGCTGGTGTTCGTGCCGGTGCTGGCGACGGCGCCGGTCGGCTGGCGCACGGGTCTGCTGCTGTTCAACGCGGGGCTGCTGGCTCCGGATGCGGGTGATCTGCTGAACCTGAGCGTCGCCGGGTTCGTGCCGCAGATCCGTTCGTTCGGCTCGTTCCGGATGACGGTGCCCGCGCTGTACTTCACCTGGTTCGCGCTGCCGTTGGCTCCTTGGCTGGACTGGCGGGTGTTGCGCGCGCGGGCGCGGCACTGCGCGGGCGTGTTCGTCGTCGCCGGTGCGGGCGTGCTGCTGTGCCTCGGCCCGTCGCAGGTCGGGATGCTGCGGTGGCCGCTGCGGCACCTCCCGGTCGTGTACCTGGCGTTGGCGGTCGTGCTGGCGGTGGCGCTGAGCTCGGGAGTGCGGACCGAGCACCGCCGGACGCGAACGCTGATCACGCTGCTGGCGGTGGCGCTGTGCGGGTACTTGTCGTTCGCCGCCTGGCCGTCGTTGTGGGCGCGGCACGTCGTGTCGGTGGTGCTGATGGGATCGGTGCTCGGCTTGGTGGCGCTGGGCCGGCGTGCGCTCGTGCCGTGGGGGCTGCAGCTGGGCACTGTCGTCGCGCTGGTGTGCCAGGTGTGCTGGTTCCCGGCGAACCACGACGTCGCGGTGTACTCCTTCCCCTCCGACGTGCGGCGGATCCGCGCTGACTTCGCGCACCTGCGTTCGGGAACGGTCGTGCAGATCGCCGACCGGTCGCGCATCGCGGCGCGCGACGTCGAGTCGGGTGCGGCATGGCGGCAGCTGCTGTTCGGGAACATGCACGCGGTGGCCGGGGTGCCGAGCCTGGTGTCCTACACCGGGATCGGATTCCGCTCGCTGCACGAACGGCTGTGCCTGGGGTACTTCGGCGCGCAGTGCCCGGACGCGTACCGCCGGTTGTGGGAGGCGGACGAGACCGGTGCGCCGTTGGCGGACCAGTTGCGGGTGCGCCACGTCGTGGTGCAGCGCCGATCGCTCGACTTCCCGGTCGCGCCGCCCGGCTGGCGGGTGGTCCACCGGGATGCGGCCGTCACCCGGCTGCAGCGGTCGGAGCCGGTGCCGTGGCCCGCGGGCCGGTTGAGCGTGGCGTCCGACGTGCGCGTGCTCGCCGACGACGAACGCTCGGCGCGGTCCGAACAGGTGCGCTTCGACCGCGCGGGGCCGCGGGCGGAGCTGGTGTTCGCCCGTCTGGCCTGGCCCGGATATCGAGCCACCGCGGACGGAGCGGAGTTGCCGGTCCGCGCGACCTCCGCGGGACTCGTGCGGGTCGAACTTCCCGAAGGGACCCGTGCGGGCACGGTGCGGCTGGACTGGAGTCCGCCGGGGTATCGAGTGGGGATCGCGCTGGCGCTCGCAGGGGCGCTGCTGGCGTTGCTCGGCGGCAGGAGGTGGGCCTGATGCGGGGAAGTTGGCGTGCGTCGGTTCTGGCGGTGACGGCCTGCGTGCCGCTGTCGTTCGCCCCGACGCCCGGGGCGGCGGACACCGGTGGAGCGCGGTACGTGCAGGTGGTGGCGCATCCCGACGACGACATCCTGTTCATGAACCCGGACCTCCGCACGGCCGTGCGATCCGGGGCGCCGGTGACCACGGTGTACCTGACGGCGGGGGAGAGCGATGTGCGGCCCGCCGAGCCGTACGCGGCCGGCAGGCAGGCCGGGAGCCGTGCCGCGTTCGCGGAGATGGCGGCAGCACCCGACGAGTGGGAACGCTCGGCCACCGAGGTCCTGCCCGGTCGCTTCGCCGAGGTGCACGCGCTGCGGACGCGTCCGGCGATCCGGCTGGTGTTCTTGAACCTGCCGGACGACAACGATCCGCTCGCAGCGGGCGGAAAGCACGCGTTGAGTCGACTGTGGGCGGGCGGTGGGCCGGTGCGCACCGTGGTGCCGGAGGGCGCTCCGCTGCCCGGCCCGTCCGAGTACGGCCGGGACCAGCTGATCGGCGCTCTGGCCGAGCTGTTGCGCCGGTACGACCCGACGGTGCTGCGGACGCAAGATCCGTTGCCGGATCCTCGGTACCAAGCGCACTGGGACGGGCACGACCACCCGGACCACGTGGCGACCACCCGGTTCGCGACGGCGGCAGCGGCGCGGCACGACGGGCCGGTCCGCGTGGTGCACTACCGCGGTTACAACGTCGCCGACGCCGCGCCGAACCTCTCACCGGACGTCGTGGAGACCAAGCGGCGGATCTTCGCGCGCTACGCGCCGCACGATCCGATGGTCGGGCTGGGCGAACCGTACGGGACTTGGCTGCGCAGCATGCGCTACCGCTGGCCCGCGAGCGGGCACCGGGTCGAGCGGGACGACCGCGGGCGGCTGCACTTCGCGGACGTGCGCGGTGGGCGACTGCTGCTCGGCGAACGGGACGGGTCGCGGATCGAGCCGGTACCGCTGCCCGCGCCGCCGGTGGGGTCCGGTGATGTCGCGTTCTTGCGGGGAGGGGACGGGCTCCGCGTGGTGGTGCGGGACTTCCGGACCGGAGCGTCGTACTCGACGAGCCAGGACGCGGGCGGGCGTTGGAGGCCGAGGTGGCGGACCGTGGCGCCACCGGGCGACGGGGCGGCGCTGGGAAACATGGCCACTTCCTCCACCGCGGACGGCCGGTTGGTGGTGGCGCGTTCGGACGCGAGATCCGGGGTGAACGTCCGGATCGGTGATGGGCCGTGGATTCGGCTCCACGCCGAGGACGTCGGCGACGTCGCGGTGGTCCGCGGGCGAGGCGGGGTCGTGCACGTCTTCGCCGCCACGCCCGACGGCATGACGCACTGGGAGTCCGCCGGGGACGAGTTCGTCTCGGCGCCGGTCCCGCCCGGATTGCGCCCGGCCGGGCCGATCGGGGCCACGGCCGCCGCGGACGGCACGGCGCTGCTCGCGTTCCGGCAGGCCGACGACGGTGCGCTCGTGGTGCTCGCCGAGCCGGATGAGCCCGCCCGCGGGTGGCGGGTCCGGGCACGGCTGCGCTCCTCCGGCGGCGGATCCGGCCCGGCGCTGGCGGCGGCGAGCGCGACGAGCCTGGTGCTGGCCGTGCGCACCGGACTCGGCGGCACCGAGGTGTTCCGCCTGAGTCCGCGCGGGGTGCACCGGACCGTGCTCCGCGGCTCGGTGGCGGACCGGCCGTCGCTGAGCGCCGACGGCACGCTGGCGGCCACCGCCGACGACGGCGCACTGCTCGTCAGCGAGCCCGGACCCGACGGCGCGTACCGGCGGTGGGAGAGGCTCGCGGCGCCCGTCCCGGCCGGACGGCCGCGGCGGGACGGGCGCACCTGCCGGGGCGGCGGTGTCGGTGGCTGCCGTCTCCGCGGGCGGCCCCGGCTCGCGAACACCGCGCAGCCTGGTCGTACGGCACGGGAAAATACCAATATCAATGTTAAAGATGCCAGGGAGGCTGTGAACGGTGCTGCGGGCGGGGTCGGGTGGGCCTCCTGAGCAGGGCGGGCGCGGGTCTCCGCCTCGCGGGGCGGCACGAGGTGGCACGTGCGAGCGCAGGCTCAGCCCAGGGGGACGAGCCGCACATCGGAGTGCTCGCGCATCGACTCCACCAGTGCGGGATCGAGCTCCCCGGCCAGCAGCACGTGGTCGAAGTCGGCGACGGGGGCGAGCCGGTGCAGCGCGGCGCGGCCGACCTTGCTCGAATCCATCATCAGCACCCGCGTGCTGGCACTGTTGATCATCGCCCGCTTCACCAGCACGATCTCCTGCTCCTGGTGGAAGGTCATCTCGGCGTTCATCGCCGAGGTGGACAAGAACATCAGGTCCACCGACAACCCGCTGATCATCTCTTGGCAGGGCAGTCCGATGAAGGAGTCGTGCGTGCGGGAGTACTCGCCGCCGATGCTGATCAACCGGATGTCCGGAGCCTCTCGCAGCGTCTCGTGCACCTGCCGGTAATTGCTGACCACGGTCAGCGGTCCGACGTCGGGCAGCAGGTGGGCCAGGGCGAGAGCCGTGGTCGAGTCGTCCAGCAGCACCGACATGCCGGGGGCGATCAGGGGCAGCGCGGCGGCGGCCAGCGCTTCCTTCTCCTTGGTGTGGGTGTGCAGGCGGAAGTCCGAGCTGCTCTCGAACACGGTGGAGGGTTGCGCGGAGACGCCGCCGTGGAACTTGCGCAGCAGTCCGCGGCTGACCAGATCGTCGATGTCGCGGTGCACCGTCATCAGGCTGACCCCGGTCAGCGCGGACAGCTCCGCTGCGCTGGCGAAGCCGCCCTCGACGACGTGGTCGATGATCTGCTGCTGGCGCAGGAGCCGGGGGGACTGCTTCTTGGATGCGGACGCCATGGCCGCCATCTTGCCTCCTTGCTGCACTGGACCGCGGGACCGGCCGAAGCCGACCAAGTATCATCGATGTAGTGACAATTAACTACCCCGATGTTAATTTGAGCGCCGTCACTGAACGACTGGGAGGTACACCGATGACGCAGCCCGACCGCGCGCCGGGCGCGCACCGAGCGGTCGTCTTCGACATGGACGGCGTCCTGGTCGACAGCGAGCACCTGTGGGAGCGGATGTGGGCGCGTTTCGCAGCCGCCCGCGACCAGACCTGGACGGCCGAGCAGACCCGCCAGGTGCAGGGCATGAGCGCTCCGGAGTGGTCGGCGTTCCTGGCCCGCTTCAGCCTCGCCGAGGAATCCGCCTCGGAGACCGAGCGCATCGTGGTCGACGACATGATCGTCGCGCTGGAGGCGGGGGAGATCGAGCTGCTGCCCGGCGCCGAGCGCATGGTGCTGGAGGTGTCGGAGCGGGTGGTCATCGGCCTGGCCTCATCGGCCCCGCGCAGGCTCATCGACGCCGTGCTCGATCTGCACGCGCTGAGCGACTGCTTCAGCGCGACCGTGTCCAGCGCCGAGGTGCCGCGCGGGAAACCGAGCCCCGACGTGTACCTGGCTGCCGCGAACAAGTTGGGCAGGCACCCGCGAGAATGCCTGGCCGTGGAGGACTCCAGCAACGGGTTGCGCTCGGCCGCGGCGGCCGAGATGACGGTGGTGGCCATCCCCAGCGCCGACTACCCACCCGCCGAGGACGCGTTGACCGGCGCGTCTTTCGTGGCCGCGGACCTCGACGAAGTGCGCGTCCGGCTGCTCGAATCGTTGACGACGCCCGTTGTGGGCTGACCGACTCGGACGGAGGAGTCTGGACATGACGAAGGTTCTCGCCGCGGGTGACCGCTTCGTGGACCCGCAGCTGTTCGTGAGCGCGCTGACCGAACGGGCGGTCGGGCACGACCTGAGCTTCAGCACGATGAAGACGGGCTGGCCGGTGGAACCGTTCGGCCCGGTCGGGGGCGTGCGCGAGGCCAGCGGAACCGAGCAGCAGGTGCTCGAAGCACTGGGCGACGCCGAGATCCTCGCCACCCAGATGGCTCCGGTGACCGCGGAAGTGCTGGGCAAGAGCCCGAACTTGCGGTTCGTCGGCGTCGCCCGCGGCGGGCCGGTCAACGTCGACCTCGCCGCGGCCACCGAGGCGGGCGTGATCGTCAGCTACACCCCCGCGCGCAACGCGGCGGCGGCAGCGGAATTCGCGGTCGGCCTGATCCTGGCCGCGATGCGGCGCATCGCCGACTCGAACGCGGAGCTGAAGAACGGCAACTGGCGCGGCGACTACTACGCCTACGAGCAGGCAGGACTCGAACTCGAAGGCGCCACGGTCGGTCTGGTCGGCTACGGAGCGATCGGGCGCATCGTGGCGCGGGTGCTGTCCGCGTTCGGCGCGCACGTCCTGGTCTCCGACCCGTTCGTCGGCCGGGCCGAAGCGGACCGGGACGGCGTGCGGCTGGTCGAGCTCGACGACCTGCTGCGCGCGAGCTCCGTGGTGAGCCTGCACGCGCGGCTCACCCCGGAGACCGAGCACCTGATCAACGCCGAGAACTTGGCGCTGCTGCCCGAGGGCGCAGTGCTGGTGAACTCCGCGCGAGGCGGGCTGCTGGACTACGCGCCGCTGCCGGAGCTGCTCGAATCGGGCCGGTTGGGGGGCCTGGCCCTCGACGTGTACGACATCGAGCCGCCGCCGCGGGACTGGCCGCTGTTCAACGCGCCGAACGTGATCACCACCCCGCACCTGGCCGGGGCGACCCGCCGGACCGCCGACCGCGCCGCGGCCATCGTGGCGGGCGACGCGGCGCTGTTCCTCGACGGACGACGGCCGCGCCACGTGGCCAACCCGGAGGTCCTGGAACGGCTGGAGGGCCTGAGCCCATGATCATCGGAGTCGATGTCGGTACCTCGGTGACGAAGGCGTCGCTGCTGGGCCGCGACGGCTCGGCCCGAGTCACCCACAGCGTGCGCAGCACCCTGCACCGCTCGACGGGCGGGCGGGTGGAGCAGGACCTCGACGAGGTCGTGGCTTCGGTGATCAGCGTGGTGCGCTCGGTCGCCGCCGAGGCGGATGCGCCGGTGCAGGCCCTGGCGATCACCGGCCAGGGCGACGGCCTGTGGCTGCGCGACGCCGCGGGCGCCCAGATCGGCCCCGGGCTGTCCTGGCTGGACGCCAGGTCGGCGCCGGTGCTGGAGCGCTGGGAATCGGAGGGCGTGCTGCGCCGGGTGTACGGCTTGACGGGCTCGGGCATGTTCCCGGGTTCGGCGGCGCCGCTGCTGGCGCACGTGGCCGAGCACGAACCGCAGCGGCTGGACCGGGCGGAGGTCGCGGGCTACTGCGTGGACGCGATAGTGCAGCGGCTCACCGGCGAGATCACGGTCGACGCCTCCGACGCGTCGCTGCCGTTCCTCGACGTGCCCACTCGCGCTTACAACGCGGCGGTGCTCGAAGCCTGCGGGTTGAGCGGATTCCGCGCGCTGCTGGCGGAACCGGCGCCGCCGGGCAAGCTGTTCGCGCTGGATTCGCGCAGTGCCGCCGAGCTCGGGCTGCCTCCAGGCCTGCCCGTATCGGCGGGTCCCTTCGACCTGCCCGCCTGCGCGTTCGGCTCGGGAGTGCGCGCGGACGGCGACGCCGCCCTGGTGATCGGCACGACGCTGGGCTGCCAGGTGCTGCGCGACGAGGTCACCATCGACCCGGACGCGGATGCCGCGGGCATGTGGCTGGCCACGCCGGACCCGGACCGGTACCTGCGGGTGATGCCGGCGATGGTCGGCACCGCGAACCTGGACTGGGTGCTGCGCATGGTCGGCGCGGGCGTGCACGACCTGGAGGCCCTGCTTGCGGCGAGCCCGGCCGGGGCCAACGGAGTGTCGGCGTTGTCGTTCCTGTCGTCCTCCGGTGAACGAGCCCCGTTCGTCGAGCCGCACGCCCGCGGCCAGTTCACCGGGCTGTCGTTGGAGACGACCCCGGCGGACCTGGTGCGGGCGTTGTGCGAGGCGGTCGCGTACGCGGCGCGGCACAACCTGGAGTCCGCCGGTTTGACGGGAGAAGTCGCCGCCTGCGGTGGCGGCGCGCGGTCGGCGGCGTGGAGCCGGATCTTCGCCAGCGTGCTGGGACGGCCGCTGCACGTGCCGCACGAAGAAGGCGTCGGTGCGCGCGGGGCGGCGATGACCGCGTGGGATTCGCTGGGTGAACCGGTGGATCGCGAGCTGTGGGCGAACGCCCGGCACACGGTGGAGCCGGACGCGGCGGCGGTGGAGTTCTACGAGCGCGGGTATCGCGCATATCTGGAATCGATCGATCGGGCCCGACCGGTGTGGCGGTCGGGGGGAGGAGCATCCGGATGACTCGTCTGTACGACGATCCGGCGACGTTCACCGAGGACATGGTGGCCGGTTTCGTGGCCGCGAACCCCGGTTACGTGCGCGAGGTGCGCGGCGGCGTGGTGCGGGCGCGGCGTGCGCGCCGCGGCAAGGTCGCCGTGGTCACCGGCGGCGGATCCGGGCACTACCCGGCGTTCTGCGGGGTGGTCGGTCCTGGTTTCGCCGACGGCGCGGTGATCGGCAACATCTTCACGTCCCCGTCGGCGGAGGACGCCTATTCGGTGGCGAAGGCCGCCGACACCGGTGCGGGTGTGGTGTTCTCGTTCGGCAACTACGCCGGGGACAACATGAACTTCGGGCTGGCCGTGGAGCGGCTGCGCCGGGAGGGGATCGCCGCGCACAACGTGGTCGTGACCGACGACGTGGCGAGCGCGTCGGCGCAGGACATCGGCAAACGCCGTGGTGTGGTGGGCGATTTCGTGGTGTTCAAGGTCGCCTCGGCCGCCGCGGAGGAGGGCTACTCGTTCGACGAGGTGGTGCGGGTCGCCGAGCACGCCAACGACCGCACCCGCAGCCTGGGCGTGGCCTTCGACGGCTGCACGTTGCCGGGCAGCCCGCAACCGCTGTTCGAGGTTCCGAACGGCCGGATGGGGTTGGGCCTGGGCATCCACGGCGAACCCGGTGTGTCCGAAGTGGACATGCCCAGTGCGGCGGAGCTCGCCCGCACGCTCGTCGACGGGGTGCTCGCCGAAGCGCCCGAGGGAACGGGGACGCGTCGCGTGGCGGCGATCCTCAACGGGCTGGGCGCCACGAAGTACGAAGAACTGTTCGTGGTGTGGAAGACCGCGTCCCGGCTGTTGGCCGAGGCGGGTGTCGAAGTGGTGCAGCCGGAGGTCGGTGAGCTGGTGACCAGCCTCGACATGGCCGGATGCTCGTTGACGCTGACCTGGCTGGACCCGGAGCTGGAGCGGCTCTGGAGTGCGCCCGCCGATTCCCCCGCCTACCGCAAGGGAAGCATCGTCGAGTCCGATGTGGACGATGAAGTGGTGGAGGAGGCCGCCGAGGTGGTCGCGGCGGCGACCGTCGTGGCCCCGCAGATCGGTCAGGACACCGCGCGGCTCGTGGTCGCGGGACTGCGGTCGCTCAGCGAGCTGATGCACGAGTCCGAGGACGAGCTGGGCAGGCTGGACGCGGTGGCCGGCGACGGTGATCACGGCCGGGGCATGTCGCGCGGCAGCGGCGCCGCGCTGGAGGCGGCGGAGCGCGCCGCCACCGCGGGTGCGGGTCCCGCCGCCGTGCTGATGGCCGCGGGCGACGAGTGGGCTGCGAAGGCGGGCGGCACCTCGGGCGCGTTGTGGGGCGCGGGGCTGCGGTCGTTCGGCGACCTGCTGCCCGACGACCGGGAGGCCACGGCCGCCGACCTGCTCGCCGGGTCGCGGGCCGCGCTGGAAGCTGTGCAACGGCTCGGCCGCGCCGAAGCGGGTGACAAGACGCTGGTGGACGCGCTGATCCCGTTCGTCGACGCGTTGGAAGCCGCGGTCGGGGACGGGGCCGGAACGGGCGAGGCGGTCCGGCGGGCGACGCGGGAGGCGACCGCCGCCGCGGAGCGGACGGCCGAGCTCACCCCGCGCACCGGGCGGGCGCGCCCGCTGGCGGAACGCAGCGTCGGCACTCCCGACCCGGGAGCCACTTCGCTGGCGATGGCGCTGAACCGAGCAGCGGAAGTCCTCGGTGGACGGAACACGCAACTCGACACGACTGAGGTGAAGTGACGATCATGGCGGACGAGCAGGCCGGCTGGCGCGTCGTCGTCGGCTCCGATGACGCGGGGCTGGACTACAAGGACGTGCTCAAGGCCGATTTGGAGAAGGACCCCAGGGTGGCCTCTGTGGTCGACGTGGGCGTCGGTTCCGACGAGCACACCGACTACCCGCACGTCGCCGTCAACGCCGCGCGCAAGGTCGCCGCGGGTGAGGCGGACCGGGCGCTGCTGGTGTGCGGCACCGGGCTCGGCGTGGCGATCAGCGCGAACAAGGTGCCGGGGGTGCGCGCGGTGACCGCGCACGACAGCTACTCGGTGCAGCGCTCCGTGCTGAGCAACAACGCCCAGGTGCTGTGCTTCGGGCAGCGCGTGGTGGGCCTGGAGCTGGCGCGGCTGCTCGCGGCGGAGTGGCTGGACCTGCGCTTCGACGAGAACTCGGCGTCGGCGCAGAAGGTCGCGGCCATCGGCGAGTACGAGGGTGGCTCCACCGGCGGGACGTGTTGAGCCCGTTGCTGGTCGAGGAGCGCGCGGAGGTCATCCGCATCGCCCAGAAAATGATCACCGATGGTCTGGTGGTGGGCACGTCCGGCAACGTGTCGGTGCGCAGCGGTGAGCTGGTCGCGGTGACACCGTCCGGAGTGGACTACGACGGTCTGACCGTCGGTGACATCGCGGTGGTCCGGCTCGACGGCACCTTGGTCGAGGGCGATCTGCCCCCGACCTCGGAGCTGCCGATGCACCTGACGGCCTACGTCGAGCACGGGGTGCAGGCCGTGGTGCACACGCATTCCCTGCACGCCACGGCGTTGTCGTTGCTGCGCGACGACGTCCCCGCGGTGCACTACCAGCTGGCGGAGATGGGCGGTGTGGTGCGGGTCGCCGAGTACGCGACCTTCGGCACCGATCAGCTGGCCCGCAACATGTCGGCCGCGCTGGAGGGCCGGGGCGCGTGCGTCCTGCGCAACCACGGCACGGTCGCGGTCGGTTCGACGCCGGCCGCGGCCTACAACCGGGCCCGGCAGCTGGAATGGCTCAGCGAACTGTGGCTCACGGCGCGGCGAGCAGGTGAACCGAGTCTGCTCGACGACGAGGAACTGTCCCGCTGCGCAGCCCAGTTCCACCACATCAGCGCCCGCTGACCGCAGTGCGGCGACGCCTGACGCGGCCACCACACCCCGCCAGAGCGTCGCCGCACCAAGGGCCCACCCCTGTCTTGTCAGCGGCGAAGCCCGCGAAGGCGCGGCGAAGCAAGCCTGCCTCGCGGCCGAAGGCCGTGCCTTGCGGCGAAGCCGTGCTCGGATGCGCGAAGCGCATAGCCCACGTCGAGAAGCCGCTCACCCGCTGAGGTTCCGCTACCGGGCAACCTGAGCGAAGTCACCCCGACGCCCCGGGAAAAGAAGCGAAGTACGCCGCTGCCATGTCTTCGTTGCCGTGGCCTGCTTCTGCTGCGCGGCGAAACCGTTCGCGCACGGCTTCGGCCACGTCGAGCCGCAACTCGCCGGCCGCTTCGGCGATGAGGCTCGCGTCCTTGTGCGCGCCGCTCACGGTGAACGAGGGGGTGTAGTCCCCGGACACGATGGCGCCGCCCTTGATGTGGGCGTACGGGGAGTCGACGGCACCGCCGGAGATGGCGTCCAGGAACAGTTGTGGCCGCACGCCGAGGGATTCGGCGAGCGCGATCGATTCTCCGACGGCGTTGGTCAACGACAGCACCCAGTTGTTCGCGGCGAGCTTGAGCCGAGTCCCGTCTCCGTGCGCCGCGTCCGCGCCGAGCCACAGGGTGCGGGCACCGACCGCGTCGAACACTGGTCCCGCCTGGTCGCGGATCTGTTCCGGTCCGGCGGCGAGCACCGTCAGCGTGCCTTGCACGGCGGGACCGCGGGTGCCGAGCACGGGTGCGTCCACCAGGGTCAGCTCGCCCGCGATCTCGGCGATCTCGGCGATGCCCGTCAGGCCGATCGTCGCCATCTGCAGCCATGGGGCGCCCGCGGGCAGTTCGGGGGCGGCGGCGCGCCCTGCGGCGGCGGTCGATTCCGCGTCGAGCAGCATCGTGACGAGCACGTCCGCGCCGCGCGCCGCGTCGGCCGGGCTTTCGGCGATGGTGGCGCCGTCGGCGGCGAGTTCTTCGGCGCGGGACCGGGTCCGGTTCCAGGCGCGCACCGCGAAGCCGTGCGCGAGCAGGTTGCGCACCATCGGTGCGCCCATCGTCCCGGTTCCGAGGAAGGCCACGGTTGTCATCGTTCGCGTCCCAACATGTCGCTGATCGTCGGAGCGGGGGCCGGAGCCGCCCTGCGCTGATTGTGCGCGTCCGCCCGGCCCCCGTCCGCCGGGCGCTGCCGCGGCGAGTCCATGACCTTGGCTGGATCTTGTCGCTAAATGGCGTTGCCGCCACTCGAAACGCCGCTGGGCGCGCCGCATGCTTGTGGCAGCTCACCGAACAGCCTTCGAGAAGGGAACCCGACGATGCGTGCACTGCTCACCGCTTGCGGGAACGTCGTCCGAGACTTCGCCTACGGCATCGATGCCGGTCACGCCATCAAGCACGGGGCCGCTCCGGCTCCGCAGCCCGCGCTGCGGGTGGCGAGCCGGCGTCGCGCCGAGGCGCCGATCCGCACCCGCGTCCACCGCCCCGTCAGCGCCCGGTTGGAAGTGGCGGGATAGGGGCCGGTCCCCGCGGGACGGTCCGCGGGGACGTCCCGTCGCCATCCGGGACACCACGCCGACAGGAGGTGCGACACCGGCGGCCCCGGTTGCGGCAGACCATTTCGATCACCTGTTCACCGGTACCCGGGTACGTCTGATCGGACGTGGTTCGCGGGACCGAACGGACCTCGCCGACCTTCGGCGGATTCAGCGGAGCTCACTGGCCTCGGATCCGCTCCTGCTCTCCTACCAGTGCCGATGTCCGGAAAACCCGCATTCGCGGGTCCCGCCACCTGGGCGGGAACGCGGATCGAAGCGGGAACGGCATCTCTTCCGGGACCCGGATGCTGACGCATCCGGGCCGTTAGAGTGAGCTGGTTTCGGTCGTATCGGTTCTCCCAGTTCAACGGGCTTCGCGGTCCGAGCAACTGCCAGGAGGAGACGGAGAATGCAGGCACGGTTGTCCCCCGAGTCGGTCGCGCTGTACAAGTTCGCGGTGTCCACTCCGTCCTGGACGAACGGGCAGGCCGCGCGTGAACTGGGCCTGACCGAACGCGAGGTGGTGGACGCCGAGCAGTTGTTGCTGGCGCTGCGGCTGCTGCGCGTGTCGCCGGACGGCCAGCGCGAACACGACGCCGTGGGCCCGGAAACGGCGCTCGCGGAGCTGTTGTACGACGACGAGGCGGAGATCCGTCGCAGGCAGGTCGAGCTGGCGCGGATGCGTGGCGAGGTGATGTGCCTGCTGCCGACCTACTACGAGGGTCGGCGGGCGCAGCGGCGGCACGAGGCGATCGACGTGATCGAGGACGTCGCCACCATCAACCAGCTGATCGCCGACAGCGCCCGCCAGGCCGCCCAGCAGGTCCTGATCGCGCATCCCGGTGGAGGTATGGACGCCGGCAACATCGACCGCATCCTCCAGGTGGACTTGGACATCCTGGCGCGCGGAATCGAACTGCGGATCCTGCTGCAGCACTCGACGCGGTCGCATCCGCCGTCGCAGGAGCACGCCAGGAAGGTCTCCGAAGCGGGTGGGCTGATCAAGACGGTGCCGATCGTGCCGCGCCGGCTGCTGGTCTACGACCGGGAGGTCGCCTACATCCCGCTGGACGGCGGGGACGTCTCGAAGGGCGCGCTGCGCATCAAGGAACCCGCGGTGGTCGACTTCGTGACCGCCACGTTCACGTCCATGTGGGATGCGGGGCGACCGATGGGGGTCGGTCCCGACGACGAGGTCGACGACATCCGCTCCGAGCTGACGCGTTCGATCCTGGGGCAGCTGGCGACCGGGGCGAAGGACGAACTGATCGCGCGGCGACTGGGGATGTCGGTCCGGACCTGCCGCAGGCACATCGCGGCGATCATGTCGCACCTGCGGGCGGAGAGCCGGTTCCAGGCGGGTGCTCTCTCGGAGCACCTCGGCCTGCTCGAAGACGAGGGGTACCGCTGATTCGGCGTATTTGCACCCTCGCGATGCGGGTGCGCGTGGTAGTTCGCTGCCAGTCAGGAAGCTGACAGCCGACGTATCTGGACTTCGTTGCGAAGCACGCACGATGATTGTGTCACCGAGGCAAGGGGTTAATCGAAAGTCTCGGAACCACAGTCGCAGCACTTCGCAAAAAAGGGGACCACAGTGAACGCGAAGACCACTTCCATGGTGATCATTGCCGGCGCGCTCGTTTTCCCGCACGTGGCAGAGGGAGGCACCCCGGGGCTCGCCGGTGGTTCCGCCATCGTGTCGGAATCCGCTCTGGGATTCGGCGCGCAGGACGGCAACGGCAACGGCTGGCGGATGACGAACGCGGTGTGAGCGCCTCCCACTTTGCGACGAGGACATGAGGCGACCAGGCCCGGGAATGAGGATGTGGTGAACCCGAACAAGGTGCGCAGCCACGTTGAGATCGACCACGTCGTCGGCCCGTCGGACACCGCGCAGCGCTGGGGCGGCGATCTCCCGGTGCTGGCGACCCCGGTTCTGGTGTGGTTGAGCGAGGTCGCCGCCGTCGAATCCCTCGAAGCGGCGCTCGACGAGGACGAGGCGAGCGTGAGCGTCCGGCACGACGCGCGGCAGCTGACCACCGTCGTCGAAGGCAGTGCCGTGGTCGTCCGGGTCACCTCCGTCGGCGCCTCCCCGCGGGTCGCCGTGTTCGACATCGAGGCGAGCGACCACAACGGGATCATGTTCCGCTCGATGCACGTCCGGGAGATCGTCAAGGTGCACGGTTCGGACGACGTCTGCCACGGTTACCGCGGGTTGTTCGGCGTGCGCTAGTCCGCCGCGAAATCCGGTCGGCAGCCGGACGCCGATCGGGTCCATTCGGTGCCGCGGACGGCCGAACCGCACCCCGTCATTCTTCTCCCTCGCGCGACCGCATCAGCCGTTGAATGCGATTTAGAGAATTATTCCCCGGAAGCAGTGCGCCCTGAATCGTTCCTTTCTCGTTCGGTGGCCGCTGTTCGAGTGAAGGCGAATTCAGGCTATCCGGAAAGTGGGCGACATGGACGTGGAACTGATCGTGTTCGACTGCGACGGCGTGCTCGTAGACAGCGAACGGCTCAGCGCCGAGGTGCTGCGGGACATGGCAGCCGAACTGGGGATCGCCTTCACCTCGGGCGCGGCGCTGGAGCACCTCCGGGGACGCAAGGTCGCCGAGTGGGTGGCGGAACTGGCCGGCCTGCGCCGGGGCGGGGTGCCCGCCGACTTCACTGACGAATTCCGCAGGCGCACGGCCGAGGCGTTCGACGCGCAGCTGGTCCCGGTACCGGGAGTGCGCGAGGTCCTCGACGTCGTGGACGTGCCCTACTGCGTCGCGTCCAGCGCTCCGCTGCACAAGATCCACCACACGCTCGGGCTCACCGGACTGCTGTCGTACTTCGGCGACCGCGTCCACAGCGCGTACGAGGTCGGTTCCTGGAAACCGGACCCGGACCTGTTCCTGCACGCCGCCCGCGACGCCGGGGTCGACCCCGCGCACTGCGTCGTCGTCGAGGACAGCGTTCCCGGCGTCCGCGCCGGAGTCGCCGCAGGCATGACCGTCCTCGGTTACGCCCCGCCCGGCAGCGGGATGGGCCCGGTGCTCGCGGAACGTGGCGCGCACCCCTTCCCCGCGATGTCCGAACTGCCGCGGTTGATCGACCGGCTGCGGAGCTCGGGAGGTCTCGTCGACGCGGTGGCGCACCCGTCCGCCGCGTCCTGAACGTCCTTCACCGGTACGAGAAGCGAGGTTGATCCACTTGTCACGCGTTTTGGAAAAGCTGCAGCGCACCCACGACACGGCCGAGATCTGGTGGGACTCCTCACCGCTCGACTTCCCCGCTTGGCGCGACGGGCTGCTCGCCTCCGCGCCGGACTCCGCGACCCGCGAGCGCTGGGCCGGGCGGCTCGACCGGTTCCTGGATCCCGAGGATCCGGGCAGATCGCTGGTGCGGGGGGTGACGACGAACCCGTCGCTGGTGTCGGCGAGCGTGCTCTCCGGTTCCCGCAAGTGGGCGGGGTGGTTGCGCGAAACCGGGCTCACCGACCCTGAGGACGCGTTCAGCACCGTCTACGAGGAGGTGCTGCGCCGGGCCGCGAACCACATGCGACCGCAGTGGGACGCCACCGAGGGCCGCTACGGCTGGGTCTCCGGCCAGCTCGACCCGCGGGTGATGTTCCAGGCACAGCGGATGCGGGAGCAGGGCAGGAGGTTCGCCGCGATCGCGCCGAACCTGATGGTGAAGGTGCCCGGCACCGCGCAGGGCTACCAGGTGGTCCGCGACCTGGTAGCCGAAGGCATCTCGATCAACGGGACGTTGTCGTACACGGTGCCGCAGTTCGCGGCCTGCGTGCGAGCGGTCGAGGACGGGTTGGTCGAAGCACGGGCCGCAGGCCGAGACCTCTCCCGGTGGCGCGCGGTGTTCACGCACATGATCGGCCGGTTCGGCGCGAACGTCGACCTGCAGCTGGAGGCCGCCGCGCGGGGCATCACCTTGGAGACCCGCGACCTGCGGTGGGCGGAACTGGCGATCCTCAAGCGGATCCACTCGATGATCCGGCAGCGCGGGCTCCCGATCAAGCTGCTGCTGTCGAGCCTGCAGACCGACGATCCCGCCGACGGCTGGCTCAGCGCTCACCTGGAGCAGAGCGCGGGTGCGGACATCGCCTACACCTGCAAGCCGTCGTTCATCGCGGAACTCCTCCGCCGCGAGGACGAGTTCGGCGAGTTCCGCCCCGGTGCCATCGACGACGAGGTGCCCGACGACGTGCTGCGCAAGCTCGACCGGCTCCCGTCGTTCCGCGACGCCTACGCCGTCAACGGCATGGCACCCGCGGAGTTCGGGCAGTACGGCTGCTTCATCTCCACCTACGCCGAGGTGATGCAGAACAACCGGGCGCTGCTGGACTTCGCCGCCCGCCAGGCGCACCAGGGAGACCGGCACCGGACGCCGCTGCTGGCGGCCTCCAGCTGACCGTCCAGGGATCACGACTACGCAAGGGAAAGAGGAACATGCACCGGTCCATCACGTTGTGGAGCCATCCCCGTTCGATGTCGACGGCGCTGGAGCGCTCCTTCATCGAACGCGGGGACTTCACGGTCTTCCACGAGGAGTTCGCCTACCTGTTCTTCGTGCACGAGCAGCGCGCCGACATCCCGCACAAGAACCCCGACCCCGACCACCCGATGACCTATCCGGACATCCGGGACCGCATGCGCGCCGCGCGCCGCGAGGCCCCGGTGTTCCACAAGGACTTCCCCTACCACGCCTTGGAGGAATTGCTGGCCGACCCGGAGTTCCTGCTGGGGCAGACCAACACCTTCCTCATCCGCGACCCCGCGGAGGCCGTGCTCTCGCACGCCACCGTGCACCCCGGTCTCACCCGCGAGGTGCTCGGCTACGAGCAGCTGGCCCGGCTGTTCGACGAGGTCCGCGAGCTGACCGGCGAGGTCCCGGCGCTGATCAACGCCGCCGACCTGGCCACCGACCCCCAAGGCACGCTCGCCGCCTACTGCGCCGCGATCGGGCTCGATTTCCGCGCAGAGGCGCTGAACTGGTCCTCCGGCGAGGCGCCGGAGTGGAAGACGTGGAGCGGCTGGCACGACGACGTGGCGGCCAGCAGCGGTTTTGCGAAACCCGCGCGCAACTACCGGTTCTCGCTGGCCGACGAGCCGCGGCTGCGGGAGTTCGTGGACCACTGCCAGCCCTACTACGACCACCTCGACCGGTTCCGGATCCACCCCGCGCCGCGCGGCGCGTTCGACATCCCCGAACAGGCGGGGCGGCCCGAGATGGAGACGACGCCATGAGCATCGAGAAGGTCATCATCACCGGCGGCGCCAACGGCGTCGGACGTGCCCTGGTGCGGCGCTGCCTCGACGACGGCCAGACCGTGATCGCGGGCGACATCGACGAACCCGGCCTCAAGGCCCTCGCCGACGAGCACGCGGGCCGGCCGCTGGAGGTGCACACCGTCGACGTCGGCGCGCACGAGTCCTGCGACGCGTTCCTGGACGTGGTGCTCGCCGCGCACCCCGAGGTGACCGGCCTGGTGAACAACGCCGGGCTCTACCTGGGGCAGCCGGTGCAGCAGTACGACGACGCCACGATCGACCGGGTCATCGACGTCAACGTGAAGGGGCCGGTGTGGCTCTCGCGCCGGTTCGCCGGGCACGTCATCGCCGAGGGTCGCCGCGGCGCCATCGTCAACCTCGCCTCGGTGGCAGGTGAGGTCGGCAGCTCCGATGCGCTCTACGGCACGGTGAAGGCCGGTGTGATCGGCCTGACCAAGTCGAACGCGATGAACTTCGCCCCGCACCTGCGGGTGAACGTGGTCTCGCCGGGCCTGATCATCCGGACGGCCATCGCCGACCGGATCCCGGACTACCGCTACGCCGAGTACAAGCGCCAGGAGCAGCTCGACGGCGACATCACGCCCGAAGCGGTGGCCGACGTGTGCGCCTACCTCCTCAGCGACCGGTCCGCGCTGATGACCGGAGCAGTCCTCCGCGCCGACAACGGCTGCTACCCGCGCTGAGGAGCCTTCGCGGGCGGTTCGGGCAGCGGCTCCGCCGCTGGCGAGACACCGATCGACTCCGTTGCGCGAAGACTTCCGAGCGGAACTCCGCCGCCCGTCCCGCGCGGGCGGCGGAGTCCCCGCGCCGAATCCGTCCCGCATTCCCTCCGAGGAGGACGCATGAACGACCGATCCGCATCGGACAAGCCGCTGATCATGTTGGTGGGCATGGGAGATCTGTCCTCCCGGGTGCTCACGATGCTGCTGAACGACCCGGCGACCTCGCGCCTCGTCGTGGCCGGACGCGACGTCGAGGCGATCCGGCGCCGGGCGAACCTCGCCCGCTTCACCGCCGCCAACCTGGGCGTGCACGGCACCGTCGACGCCGTTCACGTCGACCTGCACGACGTGGACGCCACCGCGGAGACGCTGGCCCGGGTGCGCCCGGACATCGTGTTCATGGGCGCCTCGTTGCAGTCGTGGCGCATCATCACCGGCCTGCCGCCCGCCGTGTTCGACGAGCTGGACCAGGCCCAGTTCGGTCCGTGGCTGCCGATGCACCTCACCCTCAACCACCTGCTGATGCGAGCGGTCCAGAGCTCCGGCGCGCAGCCGGTCGTCGTCAACGCAGCGTTCCCGGACGCGGTGGGGCCGGTGCTCGATGCGGTGGGGCTCGCCCCGACGGTCGGCGTCGGCAACGTCGCCAACATCATCCCGGCGCTGACGTTCGGGTTCGCCGACGAGCTCGGCGTGGACCCGGCGGCGGTGCGGCTGCGGCTGGTCGCCCAGCACTACTTCAGCCACTACGTTCCGCGCGCCGGCGACGCGGGCGGCGGTTCCTACCACCTCGACGTGGAGGTCGACGGACGAGCCCCGAGCAGGGACGTGCCGCACACCGACGTGTTCGGGCAGCTCAACGGCAGGCTCAAGCGCCTCGGCGGGGTGGACGGCCAGCTGCTCACGGCGTCCTCGGCGGTGCGGGTGCTCACCGGCATCGCCACCGACAGCGGGATCCACGCCCACGCCCCGGCACCGGGCGGTCTGCCCGGTGGTTACCCGGTCCGGGTGGGCCGCCACGGCGCGACCCTCGACCTGCCCGCCGGACTGCAGCGAGCCGAGGCCGTCCGGATCAACGAGCGCTGCCAGGCCGCCGACGGCATCGAGCACATCGACGCCGACGGCACCGTGACCTTCACCGAACCCGAGATGTCGATCATGCGGCGGTTGCTCGGCTACGAGTGCAAAACCATGAAGCTCGCCGACAGCGCGGACCACGCCGACGAGCTCGCCGCCAAGTACCGGGCGTTCGCCGCGGTGCACGCGTGACCGGGCCCGCCCGACCTCTCGTCCACTCCCAGCTCCGGAGGACATCATGACCGCACGCGCGACCACGCCCGAACCCGCCGTCGAAGACGGTGCGGGCCAGTACGTCCAATCCCTCGTGGACCACTGGGACGAGCTCATCGACTGGGAGCAGCGCAAAGCCGGTGAAGGCGGGTTCTTCGACTCGCTGCTGTCCCGCGCCGGTGCCCGCCGGGTGCTCGACGCGGCGGCCGGGACCGGCTTCCACTCGGTCACCCTCGCCGAAGCCGGCTACGACGTCACCGCCACCGACGGCAGCCAGGCGATGATCGACCGCGCCGCGAGCAACGCGCGATCCCGCGGCGTGCGGCTGCCGACGATCCGCAGCGACTGGAACGACCTGCACGACACCGTCGACGGCCGCTTCGACGCCGTGCTGTGCCTGGGCAGTTCGTTCCCGCACCTGTTCGACCCGGCGGAGCGCGCCGCAGTGCTCCGCGAGTTCCACGACGCCCTCGAACCCGGGGGAGTGCTCGTCCTCGACCACCGCAACTTCGACGCGATCCGGGCGCACCGCTACCGCAGCAGCGGCAACTACTACTACTGCGGCGACGGGGTGCAGGTGTCGGTGGCCCACGTCGACTCCGAGCGATGCCGGTTCCGCTACGAGTTCGCCGGGCGGGTGACCCACCACCTGGAGGTGTACCCGGTGCTCGCCGACGAACTCGCGGACCTCTTGCGCGAAGCCGGATTCGACTCCGTCGAGCGGTTCGGCGACTTCCACGCCGAGTACGACCCGTACGCGGCCGACTTCATCATCCAAGTCGCCCGCAAGGCCTAAAAGGATCACCTCATGAACGCATCAACGCACCATGTGCGCACGCAGCGCAGCCCGCTGATCGGCTTCGTCGTCACGGTGCTGCTGACGAGCTTCGTCGCCGCGACCTACGGTTTCGGCTTCTACCTGTTCTCGCAGATCGTGACGGACATGCGTCTCGACCTGGGGTTCGGCTTCACCGCGGTCGGCACCATCACGGCCGCCGGTCAGCTCGGGTTCCTGGTGTTCGCCCTGTTGGGGACGTGGCTGTCCACCCGCATCGGTGGCGGCCAGATGACGCTGGGCTCGGCGATCCTGTGCGGGCTGTGCCTGCTACTGGTCCCGGTCACCGACAACATCGTGGTGATCGGCGTGCTGCTGACCATCCTCGGCGGCACCGCCGCGTCGGTGTACGTGCCGCTCGTCGAGATCGTCGGGCGCATCATCGACTACAAGCACCGCGGCAAGGTGCTCGGGCTCATCTCCAGCGGCACCAGCTACGGCGTGTTCGTCAACAGCATGCTGGTGCCGTCGTTCGTCAGCGACGACAACTGGCGCGGGCTCTGGTACTCCGTCGGATTCGGCACGCTCATGGTCACCGCGGTCGCCGCGTTCACCTTCTGGCGGATCGGCATCCTGTCCAATGCGGACACGACGGCCCCCACCGGCGGCGCGGCGCCCGACAGCGCCAAGGCCGGCTGGAAGATGGTGCTGGTCCGCTGGGTCGTGATCGTCTGGGTGATGAAGTTCCTCAACGGCTTCGCGTCCATGCCGTTCCAGAACTACTTCTCCCCGTACCTGCGGGAAGATCTGGGCTTCGACATCGAGTTCGCCTCCTACGCCTGGGGTGTCATCGGAGTCGTCGGCATGGTCGCCGGGTTCGCGGTCGGCTGGCTCTCGGACAAGATCGGCGTTCGTGCCGCGCTCGTCCTGTGCTACTCGTGCTTCTTCATCGCCGCCGCGCTGCTCGTCGTGGCGCCGGTGGGCGTGCTGCCGATCGTGTCCGGAGTGCTGTTCGGGCTCGCCTTCTACCCGATCTACGGCCTGGTTCCCGCCTACGTGGCCAAGACCGCCAGCGGGGCCGCGGCGACCATCATCTTCGGCGTCACCAACGTCACCCAAGGCGTCGGCGGCATCGCGGGCAACTACCTGGCCGGTGCGCTGAAGAACCTCACCGGCGGATTCATGTGGTACTACGTCGTGATCGCCGTGACGACCGTGGTCCTCGGAATCCTCACCCTCCAGCTCCCGCGCGAAGGATCCGTCGCCGGCGGACCCGATCAGGACGCGCCGGACCCCACTCCCGAAGCCGCCGACCCGGCGCCCGTTGCGGCGGCCCGTCCGATCACGGAGGTAGTGCGATGACCCTTGCTCCGAGTTCCCCTTCGCCCACCACGACCGGAACCCGTTGGTGCACCTGCCGTCCCGGCGCGACGGTGTGGCTGACCGGCCTGCCCAGCGCGGGCAAGACCACCCTCGCCCTCGCCCTGTCCGCGGTGCTGCGCGAGGAGGGCCGCCGCGTCGAGGTGCTCGACGGCGACGTCATGCGCTCGACGCTGTCGGCGGGCCTGGGCTTCTCCCGCGAGGACCGCGAAGCCAACGTCGCGCGGATCGGCCTCATGGCGGAAGTCCTGTCCCGCAACGGAGTGCTCACCCTCGTCCCGGTGATCGCCCCGTTCGCCGAGAGCCGTGCCGCGGTGCGCGAGCGCCACGACCGCAGCGCCACGAACTTCCTCGAAGTGCACGTCGCCACGTCGGTGCAGCTGTGCGAGGCCCGTGACGTGAAAGGCCTCTACGCCAAGCACAAGGCGGGCCGGCTCACCGGGCTCACCGGGGTCGACGCGCCCTACGAAGCGCCGGCGCGGCCGGACCTGCGGATCGAGACCGACGCGCACAGCGTCGAGGAATCCGTGGTGAGCCTGCGGGCGCTGCTGTTCCAGAGGGGGTTGGCATGACCACGGTGGCCGGACCGATCACCGACATCGCCGAACTCGCGGGCGGCCTGTCGCACCTCGACGTCCTCGAATCCGAAGGCGTGCACATCATCCGGGAGGTCGTGGGGGAGTTCGAACGACCCGTGCTGCTGTTCTCCGGCGGCAAGGACTCCATCGTGATGCTGCACCTGGCGCTGAAGGCGTTCGCCCCCGCACCCGTCCCGTTCGCGCTGCTGCACGTCGATACCGGGCACAACTTCCCGGAGGTGCTCGAACACCGGGACCGCACCGCCGCGCGGCACGGGCTGCGGCTGCACGTGGCGTCCGTGCAGGAGTTCATCGACCAGGGGAGGCTGCGCGAACGTCCCGACGGCACCCGCAACCCGCTGCAGACCGAACCGCTGCTCGACGCGATCCGCACCGGCCGGTTCGACGCCGTGTTCGGCGGCGGGCGGCGCGACGAGGAGAAGGCGCGCGCCAAGGAACGCGTGTTCTCGTTGCGCGACGAGTTCGGCGGCTGGGACCCGCGCAGGCAGCGGCCCGAGCTGTGGCAGCTCTACAACGGCAGGCACGCCCCCGGCGAGCACGTGCGGGTGTTCCCGCTGAGCAACTGGACCGAACTCGACGTGTGGCAGTACATCGAGCGGGAGCGCATCGAACTGCCCGAGATCTACTTCGCGCACGACCGGGAGGTGTTCTCCCGCGCGGGGATGTGGCTGGCGCCCGGCGAATGGGGCGGGCCGCGCGAGGACGAGCGGCTGGTGAGCCGGACCGTGCGCTACCGCACCGTCGGGGACATGTCCTGCACCGGCGCCGTCGAATCGGAGGCGGACACGGTGCCCAAGGTGATCTCCGAGATCGTCGAGTCCCGGATGACCGAGCGCGGTTCCTCCCGCGCCGACGACAAGCTGTCCGAATCCGCCATGGAAGACCGCAAACGTGAGGGGTACTTCTGATGGGCGTCACCGAGCAGACCCGCGCGATGTCGTTGCTGCGCTTCGCGACCGCCGGTTCCGTGGACGACGGGAAGTCCACTCTCGTCGGCCGGCTGCTGCACGACTCGAAGTCCGTGCTCTCCGACCAGCTGGAGTCGATCACCCGCGGTTCGCGCCACCTGGGCGAGACCGCGGTGGACCTCGCGCTGCTCACCGACGGCCTGCGAGCCGAACGCGAGCAGGGCATCACCATCGACGTCGCCTACCGGTACTTCGCCACTCCGCGCAGGCGGTTCATCCTGGCCGACACGCCCGGACACGTGCAGTACACCCGCAACATGGTGACCGGGGCGTCGACCGCCGACCTGGCCGTGGTGCTCGTCGACGCCCGCCACGGCCTCGTCGAGCAGACCCGGCGTCACGCCGCGGTCGCGGCGCTGCTGCGGGTGCCGCACCTGGTGCTCGTGGTGAACAAGATGGACCTCGTCGGGTGGTCCGAGCAGCGGTTCACCGAGATCGTCGACGAGTTCGTCGCCTACGCCGCGTCGCTGGGCGCGGACGACGTCCTCGCCATCCCGATCTCCGCGCTGGAGGGCGACAACGTCGTGCTCCCGTCGCGGCACATGGACTGGTACGGCGGGCCGACCGTGCTGGAGCACCTGGAGGCGGTGCCCGCCGACCGCGACCCGGCGGCTGATCCCGCGCGGTTCCCCGTGCAGCACGTGATCCGGCCGCAGACCGCGGCGCACCTCGACTACCGGGGCTACGCGGGCAGGTTGTCGTCCGGGACGCTGCGGGTCGGCCAGCGGGTGACCGTGCTGCCGTCCGGGCTCACCAGCACCATCGCCGCCATCGACGTCCTGGGAGTGCCCGCCGCCGATGCCCGCGCGCCCCAGTCGGTGACGGTGCGGCTGGCCGATGACCTGGACGTGAGCCGCGGCGACCTCATCGTCCCCGCCGAAAGCCCGCTGCGGCCCCGGCGCGACGTGTCCGCGACCGTGTGCCACCTGCACGACCGGCCGCTGGTGCCCGGCAGACGGGTGCTGCTCAAGCACACGACCAGGACGGTGCAGGCGATCGTGCGGGACATCGAGTACCGGCTCACCCCGGAGACGCTCGGCCGCACACCCGCTCCGGAACGGCTGGAGGTGAACGACATCGGCGGTATCGCACTGCGCACCGCGGAACCGCTGCCGGTGGACTCGTACGCGGCATCGCGCACCACCGGATCGCTGCTGCTGATCGATCCGTCGGACGGCGCGACGTTGGCGGCCGGTATGGCATCGGAGTGATCGGCGATTCGCATTCCCGCGGGGCTGGCATACTTTCCGGTCGAATAGTGACGACGATCCGGAAAAGTTGACGAGGAGCTTTCGTGCAGGAGTGGGAACTCGGTCGAGTCCACCGCAGCAGCATCGGCGATGTTCGCTGGGATCGCCTCGGCGAAGAGGAGAAGGAACCGGTCGTGCTCTTGCACGGCACGCCCTTCTCCTCTTTTGTCTGGCGAGGCGTCGCCCGCGCGTTGGCGCCGCATTTCCGGGTGTACGTCTGGGACATGCCGGGTTACGGCGCGTCGGACAAGCACGACGGCCAGGACGTGTCGCTGGCCGCGCAGGGGCAGGTGTTCGCGGAACTGCTCCAGCACTGGGAACTGGACCGGCCCGCCGTGATCGCGCACGACTTCGGCGGCGCCGTCGCGTTGCGCGCGCACCTGCTGCACGGCGCGCGGTACGAGCGGCTCGCCGTGGTCGACCCGGTGGCGCTCGCCCCGTGGGGATCGCCGTTCTTCCGGTTGATCGGGCAGCACGTGGAGGTCTTCGAACAGCTGCCCCCGGCCATGCACCGGGCGCTGGTGCGCGAGTACATCAGGTCGGCGAGCCACCGCGGCCTCGACGACGCCCTGGTCGACGCGCTGACCGAGCCGTGGCTGGGGGAATCCGGGCAGCCGGCGTTCTACCGCCAGATCGCCCAGGCGGATCAGCGCTACACCGACGAAGTGCAGCACTCCTACGGCGAGCTCGACCTGCCCGCGATGGTGTGCTGGGGAGCGGAGGACACCTGGATCCCGGTGCAGAAGGGCCACGAACTCGCCGGACTCGTTCCCGGCGCGCAGTTGCGGGTGATCCCGGGAGCGGGGCACCTGGTGCAGGAGGACGCGCCCGCCGAACTGGCAGCGGCCCTTTTCGCATTCCTCCGCGACCGGTGAGCGAGCTGTCCTCGTTTGCCGGTCGAGGTGGTCAGGTGAAGAACCTCGGCTGTCCTCGCGAGAATGCAGCTGAGAACCTGCGGCGGATCCTTCTGCGGCTCTTCGCAGATGTGCGCGTGGTGCCTGCCGGTCGGTCCTGACGCACTTCAAAGTGCCTTTTGTAAGCCTTCTCCTGCTCATTCACGATGGGGTTACGAACTACTGGTGAGGTGAGCAGGGTGGTTGAGCGGCTAATGCAATCCGAGGAGGCGCAGGTCGTCGTCGAGGTGTGGTCCGACCTGGGCTGCCCGTGGTGCTACGTCGGGAAGCACCGACTCCAGGCCGCGATCGCGCAGCGCCCGGACGAAGCTCGGTTCGAGATCGCAATGCGGTCGTTCGAGCTGGACCCGGGCGCACCGCGGGAGCCGGAGAAGAACGAGAAGAGCTTCATCCGCGCGCACGGCGGCACCGCCGCCGACGTCCTCCGGGCCGAGCGCCGGATGCAGGTGATCGCGCGCGAGGAGGGGCTCGAGTTCTCTCCGGACCGGCTGAACGCCAACACGTTCGACCTGCACCGCGTGGTCCAGTTCGCCAACGACCAGGGCCGCGGGTTCGAGTTCTTCTCGGACGTCCAGAACGGCTTCTTCGCCGGCGCCCTCGACCCCCACGCCCCGGGCGTGCTCGCAGGCGTCGCGGAGGCGGTCGGGCTGGACGGGCAGCGAGTCCGCGAGATCCTCGCTGGCGACGAGTACGCCAACCGCGTGCGCGCCGACCGGACCGAGGGCCTGGAGCTGGGTGCGACCGGCGTCCCGTTCGTCGTCTTCGGACGCCGGGTGGCCGCCCCGGGCGCCCAGGAGGTCCCCGTCTACGGCCGGTTGCTGGAGCGAGTAGCGGGGCCCGTGCCGAGTGAGCGCGTGTCATGAACGAGGCGAAGGACGGGTTCGAGATCGTGGCGACCCCTCCAGCGGGCGATGCGATCCTGCTACCGGAACGTGCTGCATCGACACCGACGACGAGGCAACGACCGTGGAAACGAGCGATGAGCACCGGCGGCTCAGCCTGCCGACGCGCTGACCTTGGTCTTGCCTCGGCCGACTCCTGTGAGTTCACTGGCCGCCCGGTTGCCGGCGATCTCGCCGTGGTGGGCGGCGGCCCAGCCGGCCATCGCCATCACCGCATCCATCAGGGACCGGCCCAGATCCGTCAGCTCGTACTCCACTCGCGGCGGGACCTCGGCGTACGCGGTCCGCGTGATCAGACCATCTCGCTCGAGGTTCTTGAGCGTCTGGGTCAGCATTCGCTGCGAGATCCCGGGGATGCTCGCCTGTAGTTCGGAGTAGCGCAGCGTCCCGCCGCCGAGCGTGCTGATGATCAACACGGTCCACTTGTCGCCGATCCGGTCGAGCACCTCGCGGATGAACGCGCTGTCTTCGGGCCATGCCTGACACGGCCCGCTGATGCTCGTCGGTGCCACCATCTCGTCCGCCTCCCGTGGGGGCTCACCAGCTTACAGACCTTTCAGCCTGTTACCGCACGATCAGTAAGTAGCAGCCGATCGAACTCGCGGGGCCACCTCGCCGCGCGATCATGGAAAGGGAGACCCGCCATGCCCACCATCGCCATCGTCGGAGCCGGACCCGGACTCGGCCTGTCCATCGCCAAGGCCTTCGGGGACAACGGATTCTCCGTCGCGCTCGTCGCCCGCACCCAGGAGAAGCTCGATGCCCTCGCCGCTGAGCTGAACGAGGCCGGGATCGAGGCCGCCGGCTTCGCCGCCGACGTCATGGACCCGGCCTCGGTCGCCGCCGCCTTCGACCTGATCAAGGAGCGCTTCGGAGCCGTGGACGTCCTGGAGTACTCGCCCGCCCCGCACACCCCCGTCCCCGGCCTGAGCAACCCGGCCCCGTTGCAGGCGAGCAGAGCGAACATCCAGCCGCAGATCGACTACTACCTCTACGGCGGGATCGCAGCCACCGAGCAGGTGCTGCCCACCATGATCGAGCGCGGCAGCGGCACGATCCTCTACACCACCGGCGGCACTTCCCAGGACCCGCTCGCCGGGCCCGCCGAGTTCACCACGACCACCATCGGCAGCGGTGCGCTGCGCACCTACGCGTTGAAGCTGCACCAGGCGACCGCGGGCACCGGTGTGCACGTCGCGCACGTCCCGATCTTCGCCTGGATCGGCACCGGCGGGCCCGAGACCCAGCCCGAAACCATCGCTCAGCACTACTGGACCGCCCACACCACGCGCGACGGAGCTGAGCAGCCCTACGTCGCCCTGTGACAGGACGGTCGCCTGCTCTCTCGCGCGCGGGCACTACGCGCTTCGGCGCGCGAGATTCTTCGGGTTCTCGGGGGCCTGCGGGGTGTGGAACATCCGGCGGTACGCCGATGGGGAGGTCCGCATGATCCTGCTGAAGTGGTACCGGTAGGTCACCACGGATTCGAAGCCGACGGCCTCGGCCACCTCGTCCACCGAATCGCGGGTCTTCTCCAGCAGCGGCAGGCTCGCGCGGACTCGCTGCGAGGTGAGCCAGCGCATCGGCGAACTCCCCGTGGTGTGCGCGAAGTGCCGCAGGTAGCTGCGCTCGGACATGTGCGCCGCGCCCGCCATCAGCTCGACCGTCAGCGGTTCCTTGAGGTGCTCCAGCGCCCAGTTCATGCTCCGCGCCACGCCGTCGTTCTCCGGTGAGCCGGCCACCGGCGACTCGACGTACTGCGCCTGCCCGCCTTCCCGGTGCGGCGGGATGACGAGCCTGCGGGCGACGGTGTTGGCGAGGTCGGCGCCGAGGTCCTTGCGCACCAGGTGCAGGCACAGGTCGAGGCTCGCCGCGCTGCCCGCGCTGGTCAGCACGTCGTCCTCGTCGATGTACAGCGGCGCCGGGTCGACCTCCACCAGCGGATACCGGGTGCGCAGCAGGTCGGCGTAGCGCCAGTGCGTGGTGGCCCGGCGCCCGTCCAGCACTCCGGCGGCGGCGAGGGCGAACGCCCCGGTGCAGGTGGACACGAGCCGGGCGCCGCGGTGGCGGGCCGAGCGCAGCGCCTCCACGAGTTCGGCCGACGGGTGCTCGTGCGGGTCCGCGCGGCTGGTGACGATGACGGTGTCGGCGGCGGCGAGGTCGTCGAGACCGTGCGGTGTGCTCATCACGGCCCCACCGGCCAGCGGCACCGCCCCGGGCGCTTCGGAGCACACGGTCAGCTCGTACCGGCTCGGGATCAGGTCGAGCAGGTAGTGGCCGAACACGGCGGAGATCACGCCCAGCTCGAAGGGGGCCGTCCCGGTGGTCGGCAGCACCGCCACCCGGTGCCGCCGTTCGTGCCGCTCACCCGAAGTCGCCATGGCGTCATCTTAGCGTACTGCGTGGTTACCGCCAGGCCTGTTCAGGGGAAAGCACCGGCGAGACCCTGCGGCGGGCGACCGGGCACGGCCGTTAACGAGAAGGTCATGGCAGGTCGACGCGGGGAAACATCCGGCCCGCACCGTGAAGACATGACAGCTGAAGGCGGGAACGGGGCGGAGTCCACCGCCGCGCGCCGCGGGGGAACGTGGACGCGCGAAGTGGTCGAGCTCGCCGCGCTGTGCGCGGTCGCCGGGATCGTGCACCTGATCGGCGCCGGGCCGCGCGCCTTCGACCTGGCGGCCTGGGGGCTCGTCACGCTCGGCGCGCTGCTCGTGGCGGGCGCGGCGCTGCACTCGACCTGGCCGCGCGGCGGCGGTTACCCGGCGGCCGATTCCGCCACCGAACGAGGATCCCCGGGTACGGACCTCGCGGGCGGCGAGCGCGCGCTGTGGCGGTTGCGCGCGTCGGTGTCCGACAGCCCCGGACGGCTCGCCGACGTGGCACGGGGACTCGCCGGACTGGGCGGTGACATCCGCGCGCTGCACGTGCACCCGGTCGCGGACGGAGCCGTCGACGACGTGCTCGTGCACGTGCCCGCGACGGTGGGGGAGGGCGATCTGATCCGGGCGGTCGCAGCCGCGGGTGGCCGCGACGTCACAGCCCGCCGCGCGGAGGTCCGCGAACTCGACGACGTCCCGACGCGGACGCTGAACCTGGCGGCGGACCTGGTCGATGGGCGCGGAGACCTGGAGCGGGCGTTGCGCAGCACGCTCGGCGCGATCGAGGTGCGCTGCCAGGAGGAACCGCACCCCGCGGCCGGGCTCGACGGCGTGGCGAGCGGGGTGATCTGCCTGGCCGCGCCCGGCGGTGGCGCGCTGGTGCTGGAGCGGACAGGTGCCGCGTTCACGCCGGCCGAGTTCGCGCGGGCGCGGGCGATGGTGGAGCTGGCCGCGGCCTGCCGCAGGCGGCTGCGCCCGGAGAGGCAGGCACTGACCACCACCGACGGTGCGCGGCTCACCGTGCGCGTGGCCGGCCGCGAGGATCTGGACCTGGTCACCGAGTTCCACACCCGGTGCTCGCCGGCCGCGCGGTACCGCCGCTACTTCAGCGCGGGCCCGCCGGGCGGTGAGCGCGGAACGCTGCGCCTGCTGACGCCCGCGCTGGGCGGTTCGCTGCTGGTGCAGGGACCGGACGGTGAGGTCGTGGCGGTGGGCAACCTGATGCGCGAGGGACGGACCGCGGAGGTCGCCCTGCTGGTCCGCGATGATTGGCAGCGCCGCGGCATCGGCACCAGGCTGGCCGCGAAGCTGGTGGAGCAGGCGGAGGCAGCGGGGCTCGCCACCGTCCAGGCCCACACCCGCGTCGACGACACCGCGATCGCCCGCACCCTGCGAGCGGCCGGGCTCAAGCTCGTCGGCGTCCCCGAGCCGGGCGAGTGGAGCTGGTCCCGCTCGCTGACCGGCGCCCGCTGAACCTTCCGGCCCGCTCGCGACGCGCAGGTCGGCGGCGGTGGCTGTCACGATGGGCCGATGGACGAGGACGTCATCCCGATCATCAGGGTGGAAGCGGCCGACGTGGCGCTGAAGTGGTACGCGCTGCTCGGCTTCACCGCGCAGTGGGAGCACCGGTTCGAGCCGCACCTGCCCGCCTTCGTCGAGGTCATGCGCGGGGGAGTGCGCCTGTTCCTGTCCGAGCACGAAGGCGACGCTCGTCCCGGCACGCTGATCTACCTGCGGGTCAGCGACGTGGACGAGATCGCCGAGCGCTTCGGGATGCGCCCGGAACCGACCCCGTGGGCGCGGGAGATCGAACTGCACGACCCCGACGGCAACCGCCTCCGCATCGGCACCCCGCTGGGGTGAACGACCCGGCCCGCTGAGCGGATCATTCCGGCTAGGTCACCAAGCCCGGTCGGTGGCGGCGGTGAGGAGTTCGGTGAGCATGCCGTGCACGTGGTTCGGGACGCGCATCGCGGCCAGCGCGTCGCGGGCCGAGTCGGCGCGGCGGGTGATGAGGCGTTCGCATTCGGCCAGCGCCCCGCTGTCCACGACGATCGACTGGATGCGCCGCACCTGCTCGTCGTCGAGGTCGCCCGCGGCGAAGGCGCGGTCGACCTCGTCCAGCTGCGCGGCGTCGGCGCGGCGCCGGGTGGTGGCCAGCAGCACGGTGGGCTTGCGGGTCCGCAGGTCGTCGCCGACGGGCTTGCCGGTGATCGCGGCGTCGCCGAACACGCCGAGCACGTCGTCGCGCAGCTGGAACGCCTCGCCCAGCGGCAGCGCGTAGGCGGTGTAGGAGTCGAGCAGCGCCGCGTCGGCCCCGGCGAGCAGACCGCCCAGGTGCAGCGGGCGCTCGATGGTGTACTTCGCCGTCTTGTAGTGGATGATCGTGCACGCCCGTTCCACGGAGTGCGTGGACCGGGCCTGTTCGGCGACGTCGAGGTATTGGCCGAGCACGAGCTCCGCGAATGACTGCGCCACCATCGGCTGCACGGCGGCCAGCCGCTGCTGCGGGAGCCCGCTGGAGCCGAGCAGCTCGTGGAACCAAGCCAGGCACAGGTCGCCCAGCAGCAGCGCCACCGAGGTGCCGAACAGCTCGGAGGAGCCGCGCATCCGCTCGGTGTGGTGCAGGTCCGCGTGCTGGCGGTGCAACGACGGGGCACCACGGCGGGTGTCGCTCTCGTCGATGATGTCGTCGTGGATCAGCGCGAACGCGTGCAGCAGTTCCAGCGCCGCGGCGGCGGCGATGATCCCCTCGTCGTCGGCGTCGCCACCCGCCCCGCGCCAGCCCCAGTAGCAGAACGCGGGCCGCAGCCGCTTGCCGCCGATCAGGAAGCTTCGCAGCGTGTCGATCGCCGCGGCCCACTGCGCCCGCCCGGTGTCGTCGGCGGCCATCGCCCGGTAGCGGTCCTCCTGCATGTCGAGGAACCGGGAGAGGGCCGCGTCGACCCGTTCGCGGACCCCGTCCACGTCCACTGCATGGGTCGGGGCGGGGAACGTGGTGGTCATCTGCACTCCCTGGAGCGGCGAACCGGTCGGCTCATGTGGATTGGTCGTCCACAAAACTAGGGTTCGCGGGGGTGCGGGGGCATCGGCCGTTGTGCCCGTGATGATCTCCGCCGAACGGTCGGCCGAACGGTCATTTCCGGGCCGTTCGGCCGAGGTTCAGATTCCGTAGCGGCCGGCGGCGCCGTCGAGCAGCGCGCGCAGCCCTTCCTCGAAGCGCTCCTCGGCGGTGGTCGCGCTGGCGAGCCGCGCCCACTCGGTGTGCGGTGCCTCGGTTCCGAGCAGGGAGCGCAAGTGCGGGAGGTCGTCGTGCTCGAGCTGTTCCCGGAGGAATCGGGCGGTGTCGGCGGAAACCTCGCCGTCGTGCAGCGGCTCTCCGGCGCGCAGCACGTTGCCCACGACGTAGTCGTCGACGGCGGCCAGCAGGTCGAGCTTCGAACCGGGGTCGAGGGTGGTGCCGGCGAGGGCGGCCAGGGACTGGTCGCTGTGGCGCAGCGCGTTCGGCCCCAGCCGGGCATTGCGCAGACCTTGCAGCAGCCCGCGGTGGCGCAGTGACATGTCGCGGGTCCGGCGCGCGATGGCGGTGAGGGCGGCACGCCAGTCGGTCGGAAGTTCGCCTTCGGGTATCAGCACTTCGGCCATCACCGCGTCGTCCATGAGCGCGATCAGGTCGTCCTTGGTGCGCACGTAGTGGTACAGGGTCATCGTCCCGGCGCCCAGTTCAGCGGCGACCCGGCGCATCGAGACGGCTTCGAAGCCTTCGGCGTCGGCGAGGGCGAGTGCGGCGGCGGCGATCTGCTCGCGGGTGAAGCGGGGTCTCCGGGTGCCCGGTGCGGGTTCGGCCCAGATCGGGGTTCCGCCGTGCTCGGTTGCCATGCGGTACACCGTACCGCTAACGTTGTTCGTGCGGCGTACGACTATCGAGTACGCCGTACCAATTGATGGAGGCGGAACATGCAGGAGATCGAAGTCCTCATCGCGGGCGCCGGGCCGACAGGCCTGGTCCTGGCGTGCGAACTGGCCCGGCGCGACATCGGCTTCCGGATCATCGACAAGGCCGGCGAGCACTTCGGCGGCTCCCGCGCCGACGGGATCCACCCGCGCACCCTGGAGGTCTTCGCCGACCTCGGCGTGCTCGACGAGCTGCGCGCCGCGGGCGACGGCGGCATCCCGATGCGCAAGTACGACGACGGTGAACTGGTCTGGGAGGGCAGGCCCAGCGAACCCGTGCCCGCCACGCCCGGCGTTCCCCACCCCCACCCCTGGTTCGTCCCGCAGTTCCGCACCGAGGAGATCCTGCGCAAGGCGCTCGCCGGGAACGGCGGCCAGGTCGAGCTCGGAGTGGAGCTGCGCGAGTTCCACCAGGACGACCGGCACGTCACCGCGCTGCTCGCCGACGGCACCGAGCTCCGAGCGCGGTACCTCGTCGGAGCGGACGGCGGGCGCAGCACCGTGCGGCGCACCCTGGGCATCGGCTTCCACGGCGAAACCGACGAGACGACCAAGATGCTGATCGCCGACGTCCGGCTCAGCGGCCTCGACCGGGGCCAGGCGGTTGCCTGGTCGAGGGGCGGGGAGATGGTGTCCGCGCAACCGCTGGCCGGGACCGAGCTGTTCACCGTCACCACGTCCCGCGACGACATCGCCGCGACTCCCGCCGAGCTGCAGGAACAGCTCCGGTGGGCCAGTGGGCTCGACGTGCGGGTGCACGAGGTGCACTGGAACTCGACCTGGCGGGCCAACGCGCGCCTCGCCGAGCGCTACCGGGACGGCCGGGTGCTGCTCGCCGGCGACGCGGCGCACGTCTGCCCGCCCACCGGAGGGCAGGGCATGAACACCGGTGTGCAGGACGCCTACAACCTGGGCTGGAAGATCGCCGCCGTGCTGCGCGGCGCGGACGCGGCACTGCTGGACACCTACGAGGCCGAGCGGCGCCCGGTGGCCCGGGAAGTGCTGGAGCTGAGCGGACGGCTGCTGGACCTGATGCGCGCGGACGATCCCGAAGCGCACGTGCGCGGCCCGGAGCTGAACCAGCTCGGCTTGCACTACCGGGGCGGTCCGCTGTCGGCGGAGGAGCGCGCCGACCCCGGCCCGGTGCGCGCGGGCGACCGGGCACCGGACGCGCCGTGCGTGCGCGACGGTGCCGCGGTCCGGCTCTTCGAGCTGTTCGGCGGAACCCGGTGGACGCTGCTGGACTTCGGCGGCTCGCTCGGCGACCCGGGCATCGCCGACCTGGACGTGCACGCCGTCGTCCGCGGTGCGGGCCGCCCCGGCGACGTCGTGGACGTCCACGGCCACGCCCGTGCCGAATACGGCGTGGACGCCCCCGCCTTGCTGCTGATCAGGCCGGACGGCTACATCGGCTGGTGCGGAGACCCCGCGGGCCTCGCCGGACTCCGGTCCTACCTGCTGCCGAAGCTGAGCAGGTGAACGCCTCGCTCCCGAACTGATCGGGTGGCGGAGGCGTTCACCTGGAGCCGCGGGGGTGCTCCGCAGTCGTGCGACTCACGCAGGACGCGCTAGATGAGCATTCCCGCGATGGCCGCGCTCATCAGGTTCGCCAGCGTGCCGCCCGCGATCGCGCGCATCCCGAACTCGGCGATCAGCGGGCGGCGGGACGGCACCAGGCCGCCGAGGCCGCCGAGCAGGATCGCCAGCGACGAGAAGTTCGCGAACCCGGTCAGCGCGAAGGTGATGATGATGGCGGTGTGCGGCTCGAAGCTCGCCGCCTGCGGGCCGAAGTCGCTGAACGCGACGAACTCGTTGAGCACCAGCTTCTGCCCGATGAAGCCGCCCGCGACCACCGCGTCGTCCCACGGCACGCCGATCAGCCACATCACCGGAGCGAAGACGTAGCCGATGATCTGCTCGAAGGTGATGTCGCCCAAGCCGACCAGGCCGCCGAACGCGCCGAGGACGAGGTTCAGCAGCGCGATCAGCGAGACGAACGCGAACAGCATGGCGCCGACGTTGAGCGCGAGCTTCAACCCGTCGGAGGCACCGGTGGCGGCGGCGTCGATGACGTTGCGCGGCTTGGTTTCCAGGGCCTCGCCGTCGTCGACCGCCGTCGCGGTGCCCGCCTTCTCCGGCTCACCGGTGTCCACGGTGGACGTGTCGGCTTCGGGCTTCTCGGCGGGGGCGGGCTTCGGGTTCTTCGAGAACCACGCCGCCAGGCCGCGCCGTTCGGGGCTCGGCGTCGCCGCGTGCTCGGCGTCGCCGGTGGGCTGCTCGGTCTCCGGCACGATGATCTTGGCCATCATCAGCCCGGCGGGGGCGGCCATGAAGCTCGCCGCGATGAGGTGGTCCAGGTTCGCGCCCAGCAACGCGTAACCGACCATCACCGAACCGGCCACAGTGGACAGACCGCCGACCATGACGGCGAAGAACTCCGACCGCGTCATGCCCGCCAGGTAGGGGCGCACCACCAGCGGCGCCTCGGTCTGCCCGAGGAAGATGTTGGCCGTCGCGTTCAACGACTCCGCGCGCGTCGTGCCCAGCACCGCGCGCAGCCCGCCACCGACCACGCGCACCACCCACTGCAGCACGTTCCAGTGGTAGAGCACCGCCGTCACCGAGGCCACGAACACGATGATCGGCAGCACCTGGAAGGCCACCACCGTCGCGCCGTTGGTCGGCATGACCGGCCCCAGCAGGAAGTCGATGCCCTCCTTCGACGAGTCGATCACGCGCTGCACCCCGGAGGAAACAGCGCTCAACGCCTGCTTGCCCGCGTCCCAACGCAGGACGATGAAGGCGAACACCAGCTGGATCGCCAACGCCCCGAGCACGGTGCGCGGCCGGATGGCCCGACGATCGGTGGACAACGCGAAAGCGATCAGCAAGAGCACCACCATGCCCGCCGCGCCCCAGAGCACCTGCACGTGACCCACCTTTCGTCGATGTGGTTCGCGGAATGCTCGCATCCTCGTCAATCACGTGTGCGAGCGGCCTCACCACGGGAAATGTGGCAACGCGGCCCGTTCGTCCATCCGGACCGAGGCGGGCTTCGGGCGAATGGCGCAAAGACCGGTGCCGGGCCGGGCGGACTTCTGCGCTCCGGACTCGGCTGATCGGTCGCGGTCCGGCGTTCAGCGGCGCACGCCGACGCCGCCGTAGATCAGGTAGTCGGAGGCGTCCTCGCCGAGGTGCTCGTCGGGTCGCCACTCCGAGACGAACACCGCTCCCGGCTCGACCATCTCGAAGTCGCCGAACAGGTCGGCGATCCACCGCGACGGGCGCGGCGTGGCGGGATTGGTGCTGGTGGCGAACAGCGCGGTGAGCTGGGCGAGTTCCTCGGGGCGGGCCTCGTCGGCGGCGTGGCTGACCGCGAGCATGCTGCCGGGCGCCAAGGCCCTCCGGTAGCGCTCGACGAGCTCGGCCGGGTGGTCGTCGTCCGGGATGAAGTGCACCAGCGCCAGTATCAGCAGCATCACCGGCTGGTCGAAGTCCAGCAGCCGCCGGGTGTCGGGATGCCCCAGGATCGTGTCGGGCCGACGTGCGTCGGCTTGCACGATCGTCGCCTGCGCGTCGTCGTCGAGCAGCAGCCGGCTGTGGGCCACCGCGACGGGTTCGCAGTCGACGTAGACCACGGGGCAGGACGGATCGATCTCGTGCACGATCTCGTGAACGTTGCCGACGGTGGGGATGCCGGAGCCGAGGTCGAGGAACTGGCGCACCCCCGACTCCAGCGCGTGCAGGACGGCGCGGCGCAGGAATTCGCGGTTGATGCGGCTGGACGTGGTGATGCCGGGGAAGATCCGCTCGGCCTCGCGGGCGAACCGGCGGTCCGATTCGAAGTTGTGGCCACCGCCGAGGAGCACGTCGTAGACCCGTGCCGCACTCGGCCTGGTGGTGTCGACGTCAGCCGGAATCCACTCCTGCTCGCCCAATCCGCACCCCTTCGTGATCAACGATGTCTCCTCGGAGGATGCCGCAGTCGGGGCATCGGAGGGGCGCGAATCGATCACGGAACGCGGTGCGGTCGGAGCGGGTCGTGCGGAGTTCGCTCAGCCGCCGTCGATGCCGCGCTGGTCGGGGTCATTCGGACGTGCGCGCCGGGCGGCGATCCGGATGCAGCGCATGCACGGCATGCCCGTGGATTCCTCGACGAGCGAGGGGTCGAGCGGCATGCCGCACAACGTGATCAGCACATCGCGCGGCGTCCAGGTCGCGGCGTGCACGACGCGAGCGCGCTCGCCGACGATTCCGGCGCGGTAGCGGACGTTGAGCACGGTGGGTTCGGGCGGCGGGCGCCCGCGGTCGGCGTCGACCATCTCGGGAAGTGCCACCGTTCCGGGTTCGGGTTGGCGGTCGTGAAAAGCAGGCATGTCTCTCACCTGATTAGCTCGCGGTGGGTGAGCGCTTGTCCTGTCAAGCTACGACCGTGCTGCACTATGGAGTGACAGCTATGTGACAGTGCGGCAAGAAAGTGCTCACTCCAACGTGTGTCACCTAGTCTGGTGGTCTCATGGACCCACGTGGAAGGAGTCCCGTGCCACGGCCCGAACAGGGACTGGCCCTCGGTGACCGCGTCGCGATGGCCCGAAAAGTCGCCGGACTCAACCAGCAGGCCCTAGCCCAGCGGGCCAATTACAGCATCAGCATGCTCCGAGCGGTCGAACAGGGGCGTGAGCCCGGATCGCCCGCGTTCGTCGCCGCCGTGGCCCGTGCGCTGGGCATCGAGGCCGAGGAGCTCTACGGCCAGCCCTACCGCGGCACGCTCGACGACGACGGCGGCGTACCGCCGGGGCTGACCGAACTGCGCACGTTGTTCGCCGAAGGCCGCTACGCCCTCCCGCTGGATCCCGGCTCGCCCGAGGAGCTCGAAGCCGACCTGGACAAGGCGCGGGACCTCCGGCACTCCGACCGCGCCCGGCAGGCGATCGAGATGACGCCGTCGTTGCTGCGCAGGATGGCCGGCGCCATCCACCAGGCGAGCACCGACTCCGGTCGCGAACGGGGGTACCGGCACCTCGCGCAGGCCTATGGCAACACAGCGCAACTGGTCTACCGGTTCGGGTGGATTCCACTTGCGACACAGGCCGTGGACCTGATGGAACTTGCTGCGGAGCGTAGTGATGATCCGCTGCTGGCTGCTCACGCTGTGCAACACCGAGCGCTGATCCTGATGTCGTGCGCGGCGTACGACACCAGCAGCCGTCTGGTGCAGCACTCGCTGGGCCTGTTGGAGTCCAGACCGGACAGTGAGGAGGTGCTGGCGCTGCGCGGATCGGCGCACCTGCGCGGCGCGATGATCTCCGCCCGCGCCTGCGAGCTGGACCGCGCTCGCGAGCACATCGCCGAGGCGCGGGTGCTCGGTCAACGCCTCGGCCGGTCGTCCGCCGCTTATGACACGAACTTCGGGCCCGGCAACGTGGAGATCCACGACGTCGCCGTCTCGCTGGAAGGCGGCGATCCCGGCAAGGCGGCACGCGATGGCTCCGAGCTGCGCCTGCCCGACGACATGCGGGCCAACCGGGTCGGCCACCACTGGCAGGACGTCGCCCGCGCCTGGGTGCTCGCCAACGACCACACCAACGCGCTGCGCGCCTTGAGCAACGCGCGCCGCGCGGCCCCGCAGCAGACCCGCTACCACCCGCAGGTCCGGGAAACGGCCCGAGCCATCGCCATGGCCGAACGCCGCAAATCCGACAGCATCGCCCACTTCACCAACTGGCTGGGCCTGAAGGTCTGAGGCGCCTCGGCGGGCACCGACCGACCTGCGCACGACCAACGGCAAAGCCCACGAGGGCGAGCGAAGCGAAGCTTGCCCCGCGGCCGAAGGCCGTGCCTTTGCGGCGAAGCCGTGCAGTGGGCAAGCGAAGCGATGCTTGCCTCGCGGCCGAAGGCCGTGCCTGGATGCGCGAAGCGCATAGCCCACGTCGAAAAGCCGCTCACCGGCGGGTTCTCAGCGCCCTTCTCGCGAGGACAGCTTTTTCCCTCGTGGCGGAGCCACTTGGGAAAAAGATCCCGCAGCGAGAAGGACGCTGAGGTTCCGCTACCCGGACACCCCGTCAACACGAGCCGTGGAAGCGCTCAGTGAAGAAGACCTTCCACCGCGCCCCAGCAACCACACGCCCAAACCGGGGAAGGCACTGAAACCCACCCCACCAGCCAAGCCGAACCCCCCAGCAACGCCCACTTCGGCACCGGGAAGCGCCGGAGGGCACCCTGGTGTCATGGTCAGCATCAAGGACGTTGCCGAACGCGCCGGAGTCTCGGTGGCCACCGTGTCCAATTCGCTCAACCGCCCGGACCGGGTTTCGGTCACCACCAGGGCGCGGGTGTTGTCGGTGATCGATGAACTGGGCTACGTCCGCAGCGAGTCCGCTCGTCAGCTCCGCGCCGGGCACAGCCGGATCATCGCGCTGCTCGTGCTGGACATGGGAAATCCTTTCTTCGTCGACGTCGCCCGCGGTGTGGAGGCTGCGGCGCGCGCGGAGGGGATCGGCGTGATGCTGTGCAACTCGGGCCAGGACCCGGAGGCCGAGGCGCTGTACCTGTCGTTGTTCGCCGAGCAGCGGGTGCGCGGCGTGCTGGTGACTCCTGCCGATGTGGGCGGCGCGAATCTGGATTCCTTGCGGCGTCAGGGGATTCCCTCGGTGCTGGTCGACCGCAAGGTCGGCAGCGAGCAGGCTTGTTCGGTCGCGGTGGACGACGTCGCGGGCGGTGCGCTCGCGGTGCGCCACCTCATCGAGCAGGGCCATCGGCGGATCGGCTACGTCAGCGGGCCCGCTTCGCTGACGCAGTGCCTCGATCGGCGCACGGGCGCGCTCACGGCGCTGCGGGAAGCGGGCTTGGGCGAGGACGCGCTGAACGTGCTGGAGGTGCCTGCGCTGGACGTGGCCTCCGGGCGGGACGCGGGCGCCCGGTTGCTCGGGCTGCGGTCCCGGCCGAGCGCGGTGTTCTGCGCCAACGACCTGCTCGCGCTCGGGCTGTTGCAGTCGCTGTTCGCGGCGGGGATCCGGGTGCCGGAGGACATCGCGCTGGTCGGCTACGACGACATCGAGTTCGCTTCCGCGGCGGCGGTACCGCTGACTTCGGTGCGCCAGCCCGCGTTCCGCATCGGGCGCAAGGCGGCCGAGCTGGTGCTGGCCGAAACCGATCGCGACACCGCGGACGGGCACGTGCACCAGCAGGTGATCTACGAGCCGGAGCTCGTGGTGCGGCGCTCCAGCCTGCCGTCGTCCCGGTGAATCCGTCCCAACCGGACACTTCCGGCGCGGATGCGCCCATCCGGTGTGCCGGAACGCCCGGACGGGGGCTTCTCGCGCCGACGCGGCTTCGGTAACACGTTCCCATCGGTGTTGCGGCCGAGGGGATCGCGGCTCGACCGCACGCGGAACGCGCGGCCGGTGCTCGGCCCCGCCCGCCTCCTCGCACACCACCGGAGGCCCGCGAGGCGGGCGGGTTCGCGCGGCATCCGGACGGCGGACGACGGGAGCGCGCTTCGATGAGCACCACCGGCCCTGCCGGGGCGGCCGACGAGAGCCCCACCCGCACGCAGTGGAAGTGGACGGCGCTGGCTTCGATGGCCTCCTACATCGACGCGGGATCGATCGTCGCCGCGGCGGCGGGCCTGCCGCTGTGGGAGGCCTATCTCGGGCTGAACTCGACGGCGGTGGGGCTGCTCACCGCGTTCAGCTCCAACGCGATCTCCGCCGCGATCGGCGCGCTGATCGGGGGCAGGCTCGGGGACAGGTTCGGCCGCAAGCGCATCTACGCGTGGGATCTGCTGGTGTTCGCCTTCGGCATCTTGTGGATCGTGTTCGCGATGAACCTGCCGATGCTGTTCGTCGGTTATGTCATCGTCGGGCTCGCCGTCGGCGCCGACCTGCCGACCTCGCTGGCGCTGGTCGCCGAGTTCTCGCCGAGTCGCGCCCGGGGCAGGCTGATCGGTGTCACCCAGGTCGCCTGGAGCCTCGGGCCGATGGTGACTTTGCTGCTCGCGTTCGCGCTGGCGCCGATGGGGTTGCTGGGCGTCCGGATCGTGTTCGCGCACCTGTTCGTCGTCGCCGTGGTCACCTGGTACCTGCGGCGGGGCATGGTCGAATCCGTGCCGTGGCAGCAGGCCAGGCAGGCCGCGGTGGACAGCGGGAACCCGCTCGACGCCGGGCGGCTGCGGGACGTGTTCACCGGGCGCAACCTGCGCGCGCTGGTGTTCACCGGCGGCCTCTACGCGCTGTGGAACACCGTGGCCGGGACCAACGGCGCGTTCTTGCCGTACATCTTGCAGCGCACCGGCGACGTCGATCAGGCGACGAGCGTCGGCATCCAGGCGTTCAACTACCTGCTCACGATGCTGGCGGTCGCGTTGGTGTTCATGCCGATGGCCGACGGCACCCGCCGCAAGCCGCTGTTCGCGTTCGGGGCGGCGATGCAGATCGCCGCGTTCGCCTGCTTCGCGTTCCTGCCGATCGGGGTCGGGGTGGCGATCGCCAACGTCGCGCTGTTCGGGATCGGTGCGGCGTTCGCGGGAGAATCGTTCTACAAGTTGTGGTCGCAGGAGATGTTCCCGACGATGCTGCGCGCGACCGCGCAGGGGATCACGTTCGCCTTCGCCCGCATCGTGCTGGGAATTTGGAGCTTCCTCGTCCCGCTCATGATCGTTTCCTCGTTCGGGTTGGCAGGAATGTCGATGATCATGATGGGGATGCTGGTGTTGTTCGCCGTCATTGGGTTGCTGGGCATGCCGGACTCCGCGGGCAGGTCACTGCACGTGCTGGATCAGGAACTGTTCACTTCGGGCACCGCCGAAAGGGTCGACCCGGGTCGTGAGATCAAGGGCGCTGAGTAGTCGAATTCGAATTGAATCCACCTGATCGGGGAGTTTACTTCGGGCTTTTGGTTCCTTCCTGATTCATCGGTGAAAATAACGCGTGTCGGCAATTCGCCAACTCGGTGGATGTGGTCGATTGGGGACGTTCAATCGATCCGAGCCGGAACATCCGAGTTCTGGGGTCGGAGAGTTCGTTCGGAGGATCCATGCGTCACATTCGGGGGGTCGCGCGCGCCGTCGCGGCGACCGTCGTCATCGGAACATCCATGATCGGAGCGCCGGCGTTCGCAGCGCAGGCCGACACGAACTACGTGGCGCTGGGCGACTCGTTCGCCTCGGGCACGGGAACCAGGGACTACTTCGAGGACAGCGGGGACTGCCTGCGCAGCCCCAAGGCTTATCCGCAGCTGTGGGCCGACGCCAACGGTGCCACCTCGTTCTCCTTCGACGCCTGCTCGGGCGCCACCACCGACGACCTCAACGCCGATCAGCTCGGGTCGCTGTCCGCGGACACCACGCTGGTCACCGTGCAGATCGGTGGCAACGACATCGGCTTCGCCAAGGTCATCCAGAACTGCCTGCTCGGCAACGACGAAGCCTGCGACGGCGCCGTCACCGACGGCGAGGCGCAGACCCGCGACGAACTGCCCGCCAAGCTCGACGCCACCTACGCGGGCATCCGCTCCGCGGCGCCCAACGCGGAGATCGTCGTCGTCGGCTACCCGCGGATCACCGAACTCGGGGACTGCGGCATCCCCGGCTTCACCGACGCCAAGCGGGAGCGGATCAACGCCGGCGCCGACGTGCTCGCCGAAGTCATCTCCGAGCAGGCCCAAGCCGCCGGGTTCGCCTACGCCGACCCGCGCGACGCCTTCGACGGGCACGGCGTCTGCGGCGACCCGGAGTGGATCAACGGTCCGAGCACCCCGTTGCAGGAGTCCTTCCACCCCAACGTCTCCGGCCACGCCGACGGCTACCTCCCCACGGTTTCCTCCGCCGTCGGTCTCAGCGCGCAGGTGGTCGGGTAGCGGAACCTCGGCGGCTTCCTCGCTGCGGGAGCATCTTCCTAGTGGCTCCGCCACCAGGAGAAATGCTGTCCTCGCGAGGAAGCCCGCTGAGAACCTGCGGCGTCCCGGTTGCGTGCCGGGTCGCCGCTCAGCGGCTTCGCCGCTGACAAGGTGGAGATCAAGAACCGAGCTCGAGGACTCTTCGGTCAGGTCAGGTCAGGTCAGGGCGGAGCGGTGGATCGTGGTGAGGCCGCCGTCGTCGTCGGCTCGTTGCAGGGAGAGCAGGACGTGTTCGCCGTCCGCCTCCAGGACGCCGACCATGTTGCCGAAGTACGGGCCCGTCGACTTCGTCCAGCGCAGCGGGACCGGCGGGACCCCGGCTCGTCCGGCCAGCCGCCGGAACACGGCGGTGAGCAGCCGGGACCAGGCCATGCGCAGCGGCACGGTCAGGTGCGGGGGAGTGGCGTTGTGCAGCGGTGAGCACGTCACCTGCACCACGCGGGACCGCGTCGGCGGGGTGAACTCGGCCTCCGCCAGGTAGCTGTGGTGCACGTCCCCGGACAGCACGGACACCGAAGCCGTTCCCGGTCGGTCCGCCGCGGCGCGCAGCACCTCGGCGAGCCGATCGAAGGAAGCGCGGAACGCGGCCCAATGTTCCAGGTCGCCGGCTTGGCGGATCCGCTCGGCGAGCTTCGGCCACCGCCCGCGGTCGGAGCAGGCCGCCTCGTTCCACGACTGCAGGTGGTGCACGGCGTGCGGCAGCAGCCACGGCAGCGAGGACGCGACCACCACGTGCTCGTGCACGTCGCCTCGAACGACGGGTGTCGCGTCCCCGGACACGTCCGCCGCTGGCGGTTCCCGCCCGTCCGCGTCCACCCGCAGTTGATCGCGCAGCCAGGCGAAGTCGACCTCGGAGAGCATCGCGCGTTCGCCGCCCTCCAAGATCCGGCCGGCGCGAGTGTCCAGCACGACCAACCGCAGCGATCCCAGGTCGCGACGGTAGCTCCAGCGCACGTTCTTGTACCGGCCGTGCGTGCCGCCGGACCCGTGACCCGGCGCGGCCTCCGGCGCGCGGAGTTCGGTGTCGGCGCGCGCCGCGAACTCGCGCAGCACCGGCAGCGCGTCACCGGCCCGGCCCGCCGCCAGCACCGCCAGGTAGGTCGGGTCCTCGTCCAGGTCGTCCGGCCCGAGGTTGCCGATGTGCTGGTACACCCAGTAGGAGATGAGCCCGCCGAGCAGGCGTTCCCGCCACCACGGCTCGGCGGCCATCGCGGTGCGCCACTCCAGCGACGTGTTCCAGTCGTCCCGGACGTCGTGGTCGTCGAAGATCATCATGCTGGGCACGGTGGACAGCAGCCACCGCACCAGCGGATCGCCCCAGCCGTTGCGGTAGAGCGCGGTGTACTCCTCGAAGTCCGCGATTTCCTCGCCCGGCGGTTCGGACAGGTCGCGTCGCTGCGCGAGCTCCCGGCGCACCTGCGGTGCCGTCTGGTCGGCGTAGACCTGGTCACCGAGGAACAGCATCGCGTCCGGCCAGTGCCGCTCCGGCGCGTCCATCAGACGTCGCGCGCAGGACTCCAACGCGTCCGGCCCGAGCGCACGGCGCCGTGAAGCGTCTTCGGTCGGCCCGAACCGGCACGACCCGAACAGCAGCCGCGCCTTCGACCCGCGCGGCACCGTGCGGATCCGGCTCGGCGGGTGCGTATCACCGGGTTCCGGCCACGCCAGTGCGCCGTCCACCCGCACGTCGTACGGCGTCGACGTGCCCGGGAGCAGGCCCCGGATCGGGACGAGCGCGTAGTGGTGCCCGCCGATCCGGAACGTGTCGACGGCATTGCCGAGCACTTCGACCGTGCAGGCCTCATCCAGCTCCAGCCACACCGTCGCCGACGTGTCGTCGGTGTAGCGGAGGATCGGCCCCAGCACCACATTCGTCACGCGCCTTGCATACCGCACCGGAGGGCGTGGTGAAAGCGCTCGTGCGCCGGGAGCCCGGCGCCGATCGTCCGGCGACCGGTACGTGCTCAGGCGCGCACTTCCTCGATGGTCACCGGCCGTCCCGTCCGGCGGGACAGGTCGCAGGCCTCGGCCACGTACAGCGCCTCCAACGCTTCGGCCGCGGTGCACGGATTCGGGCTGCGACCCGCGGCGACCTCGACGAACTCGGTGAGCTCCGCTACGTAGGCGCTGCGGAACCGCTCCAGGAACGTGCGGTACGGCTCGGCCGACGGCCACGTCACGCCTTCCTCGGCCGACGGCAGCGGTGCGCGGTCGTCGTTGCCGACGAACATCGCGTCCTGCGAGCCGCAGACCTCCAGCCGCACGTCGTGCCCCGCGCCGTTGTAGCGGGTGGCGGTGACCGTGGCCAGCAACCCGTCGTCGAACTCCAGCAAGGCCGCGCCGGTGTCGACGTCATCGCCTTCGGCGAAGAAGGCGGCGCCCCGGTTGGCGCCCCTCGCGCACACCGAGACGACCTCGCGCCCGGTGATCCAACGCAGCACGTCGAAGTCGTGGATGCTGCAATCCCGGAACAGCCCGCCGGACGTGGCGATGTACTCCGCGGGCGGCGGGCCCTGATCCCCGGTGACCGCGCGGAGCGTGTGCAGCCAGCCGAGCCGTCCACTGCGGATCGCGTCCCGCGCCGCGCGGTACCCGGCGTCGTAGCGGCGCTGGAAGCCGATTTGCAGCGGGGTGCGCACCGCCTCGTCGTGCTCGACGACTCCGCGGGTGCCGGGCACGTCCAGCGCGACCGGCTTCTCGCAGAACACCGGCACCTCGCGGTCCAGCGCTCCGTGGATCAGCGCCGCGTGCGCGTGGGTGGCCGCGGTGATCACCACGGCGTCCACTCCACCGGAGTAGAGGTCGTCCTCGGTGTCGGCGGCGTCGGCGGCCCAGCCCTCGGCTCGGAGGTCCTCGGCGAGCCGGCTCGCGCGCTCGGGCAGGGCGTCGGTGATCCGGAGTTCGGTCACGCCGTCCACGTTCAGCAGGGTGCGGGCGTGCATGGTGCCGATCCGGCCGGTGCCGATCAGTCCTAACCGCATCGTCATCCCTTCGTCCGGTTCGCGAGCTACGCGTAGCGCAGTCGCATGTCCGCTTCCAATTCCTCCAGGCTGCGGCCCTTCGTCTCGGGCACGAGCCGCACGCTGAACACCAGCGACCCGACGCCCAGCGCCGCGAACACCCAGAAGGTCGCGCTGCCGCCGAGCGACGCCACCATCGGCGGGAACACCAGCGCCACCACGAAGTTCGTCAACCACAGCACCAGCACCGCGATGCCCATGGCGAACCCGCGGATCTTCAACGGGAACAGCTCGGTGATCATCAGCCAGGTCACGGTGCTGACGCTGCTCTGCTGGAACGCCATGTAGACGACCATCAGGCCGAGGGTCAGGTAGCTGACCCAGGCCGCCCCGGCGGGCAGCAGGAACGCGAGGCCCAGCAGAACCAGGCACCCGGTCACGCCGACCTGCCCGGTGATCAGCAGCGGTCGCCTGCCCACGCGGTCCATCAGCAGCAGGCCGACGAGCGCGGCCAGCACCGAGATGACGCCGATCGAGATGGTCGCCACGATGGAGGCGACCTCGCCCAGGCCGGTCTGCGTCAGCAGCATCGGCGCGAAGTAGATGATCGTGTTCACGCCGGTGATCTGCTGCACCACCGCCAGCCCGATGCCGATGAAGAACAGCCTGCGCAACCACCGCGACCGCAGTTCCCGCCAGCCGCGGGCCGCGGACTCCTGCTCGTTGGCGGTGGTGATCTGCGCGAGTTCCCGTTCGGCCTCGTCGTGCGAGCGGCCCCGGTGCAGCACGCCGCGGGCTTCGTCGAACCGGTCCTTGCTCGCGTACCAGCGCGGGCTGTCCGGCAGGAACACCATGCCCACGCCCAGCAGCACCGCCGGGATGGTCGCGAGGCCGAGCATCCAGCGCCACGCGCCCGCCTCCGCGAGCAGCGCGTTCACGATGTAGGCCGCCAGCTGCCCGGTGACGATCATCAGCCCGTTGAACGTGACGAGGCTGCCGCGCACGTGCGCGGGCGCCATCTCCGAGATGTACAGCGGCACCACCACCGACGCGGCGCCCACCGCGACACCCAGCACCACGCGGGAGAGCACGAGGATCGGGACGTCCGGGGTCAGCGCCGAGCCGAGCGTGCCCACCACGAACACCACCGCGGTGCCGATCAGCAGCGGCCGTCGCCCGGCGCGGTCCGCGATCCGGCCGCCGAACAGCGCACCCGCGGCGGCGCCGATCAGCAGCGCGCTCGTGACCAGGCCTTCCAAGAACGGAGTGAGTCCGAACTGCGGTGTCATGAACAGCAGCGCGCCGGAGATCACGCCGGTGTCGTAGCCGAACAGCGCGCCACCCAGCGCGGAGATCACCGCGACCAGCAGGATGAAGCGCTTGGCCTTGCGCACCGCGGCGGCATCGGTCGGCCCGCCGGGCCCGTCGTTCGAGAGCGTTTTCGCCACCATCGGCCTCTCAGTTCTCACCGCGCGGCCGGGGTTCGTCGGCCGTCTTCCTTGTAGCCGAACTCGGCCAGGGGTTTCCGTAGTGCCGTTGACGGGGCGAGTCTCCGTCGCGCGGCACGCTGCCATCCTGCTCCACGGAGGTCGGCGATCGCGTCGGGTGGTCCGGGTGCGGGGCGGATCGCCACTTCGTCCACATAGGACGAACCGGTAGTCGTCGGCAGTGCAGTCTCGGATCTCCAGCCACGGCAACCGTTTGCGGCCCCGGCGGGAAGGCCTCAGCCCGTGCCCGCTCCGCATTGGGTCAGGAAGTCGCGAGTGCGCCGCGCGATGGGCAGCGGTACCTCCGGTCCGCACGGGTAGAGGTCCTGCTCGACGATGGCGAACAGGTCGGCGTCGAGATCTCCGGTGGCCTGGATGATCGGTTCGAGCTCCGGAACCCCGTTCGGCGGCTCGCACATCACGCCGCGCCGCACCGCCGGGCCGAACGGCAGGTCCTCGTCGCGCACCCCGGCCAGCACTCGCGGGTCCACCTGCTTGAGGTGCAGGTAGCCGATGCGGCTCGGGTACTTCTCGATCAGCTCCAGGTTGTTCCCGCCGCAGTAGGAGATGTGCCCGGTGTCCAGGCACAGCTTCACCAGGTCGGGATCGGTCATCTCCAGGAACCGCTCCACGTTCGGCTGGGTGTCGACGTGGCTGTCGGCGTGCGGGTGGAACCGCAGTCCCAGCCCGAATTCCTCGTGCACCGCCTTGGCGAGCCGGTCGATGCCGGCGCCCAGGGAGCGCCACGAGTCATCGTCGAGCACGCGGTCCTCCAGCTGTTCGCCGCTGGCCTGGTCGCGCCACATCTCGGGGATGACCACGAGGTGTCCGGCTCCGAGCGCCGCGGTCAACCCGGCGACTTCGCGGACGTGCGCCCACATCTCGTCCCAGACGTCACCGCGGTGGAACGCGGTGAAGCAAGTGCCCGCCGACAGGGTCAGCTCCCGTCGGGCGAGTTCGTCCCGCAGCCGCTGCGGATCAGTGGGCAGGTAGCCGTACGGGCCGAGTTCGACCCACCGGTACCCGGCGTCGGCCACTTCGTCCAAGAAGCGCTGCCACGGAGGCTGCCGCTCGTCCTGGGGGAACCAGACGCCCCAGGAGTCCGGCGCCGAACCGACCCGCAGCCGGCCCTCGGCCGCATTGCCGTTGCTCATCGAAATCTCCTTGTGCTGCCGCGTCGCGGCGGAAGTCCGAATCTGCGGCACCGGAGGAGCCGGTGCGGATGTCCGTTCGTGGCCCGGAGAATCGCGCGGGCGGGGAGTCGCGGAGCGAAGGGGTGCCGGTCGGGGTGCGCGTGAGCGCCGACTGTGACGCCGATCTCCGGGTCCGTAGTTTTCACCGGCGGTCCGGCGCTGTCAAGACTTGGTCCTGACATACTTACGTACGGATGATTCGGCGTCCTCGCCCGGAGGGCGTCGTGACGGTGAATCCGCGCAGGTCCGGTGATGCGGAGTCCGCGCGCGGAGGTGAGCTCGTGTCACCCGGCCGGGGGTGGCGAGGAAGCCGCCCGGTCAGGCGGCGTGGGTGATCGGCCGTGGCGCGAGCGCGGCGTGGATGCGGCGCGCGGTCAGATGTCGCCGCGGAGCGAGAGGTCGAAGGAGTAGCGGGAGGCGCGGTACACGTGCGAGCCGTACTCGACGATCCGCCCGGACTGGTCGTAGGTGGTGCGTTCCATCGTCAGCAGCGCCGCGCCCTCGGGTTCGTCGAGCAGTTCGGCGTCCTGCTTCGTCGCGGTGCGGGCGCCGATCGTCTGGCGGGCGGCGTGCAGCGGCACGCCGGCGTTGCGCAGCAGCTGGTAGAGCCCGCGCTCGATCAGCGAGTCCGTCGAGGGGTGGATCAGTTCCGCGGGCAGGAAGTTGTTCATCCGCGCGATCGGCTCCCCGGCGGCGTAGCGGACCCGTTCCAGGTGCAGCACGCTGTCGGTCCGGGTGAGGCCGAGCGTGCCGGTGAGCACGTCCGGCACCAGCTCGACCTCGTTGACCAGCACATAAGTGCTGGGCTTCCGGTCGATCTCGGTGAGGTCGTCGAACAGGCTGCTCAGCTCGACGGAGCGCTTCACCTTGTTGAACACGACCTGGGTGCCCGCGCCGCGCTTGCGCACGACGAGGCCCTTGTCGACCAGTGAGCCGATGGCCTGGCGGACCGTCGGCCGGGAGAGCCCGAGGTGGCCCGCCAGTTCGATCTCGTTGTCCAGCCGGGTGCCGACCGGGAGGTCGCCGGACTCGATCGCGGCCTCGATCTGGCTGGCCACCTGGTGGTACAGCGGGACGGGGCTGGCGTGGTCCACGGTGACCCGGCTCGCCGGGTCCCAGGTGGACTTCCCGGCCTCGCGTCGGGATCGCTGCTGCATGGAGGTCACGTTCCTTACGGTAGCAAGGTCGGGTGTCACCCATAAGTAAGTATGTCCGGACATTCTATTGACAGGCGGCATTTCGGCCGAGTAGACACGAAATCACAACGCGTGGCCCCGGTGCTCGGTGACGAGCCGGATCGGCCGCGACTCGGCCCCCTCGATCGACCCGCCGGTGGACTTGCCGGTGCCCGAGAACCCCATCGCCTTCGGACTTCCGGCCGTGCGGCGATTTCCAGGAACTCCGAAGCTCCGCGCCGATTCCGCTTCCCGTCCCGTTCGGAGGTCAGAACTGATGAGCATCACGTTCGACGTCATCACCATGGGCCGCATCGGGGTCGACGTGTACCCGTTGCAGACGGGCGTGCCGCTGTCGCAGGTGGAGACGTTCGGCAAGTACCTCGGCGGGTCGGCCACGAACGTCGCGGTCGCGGCCTCCCGGCTCGGGCGGGGAACCGCGGTGATCAGCCGGACCGGAGCCGATCCGTTCGGCGAGTACGTGCGCCGGGCGTTGCGCGAGTTCGGCGTGGACGACCGCTGGGTCGCGCCGGTCGAGCGCTATCCGACACCGGTGACCTTCTGCGAGCTGTTCCCGCCCGACGACTTCCCGCTGTACTTCTACAGATTTCCCAAGGCTCCCGATCTGGAGATCCACCCCGGCGAGCTCGACCTGGACGCCATCGCCGGGGCGCGGATCTTCTGGATCACCGGAACCGGGCTCGCGGAGGAGCCGAGCCGGTCGGCGACGCTGGCCGCGCTGGAACATCGTGACCGTCGCGGCCACACCGTGTTCGACCTGGACTGGCGCCCGATGTTCTGGCCCGATCACGACGAGGCGACCTCCTGGTACCGGCGGGCGCTGCGGCACGCGACCGTGGCGGTCGGCAACCTCGACGAGTGCGAACGGGCCGTCGGCACCCGTGATCCGGACGCCGCCGCGGACGCGTTGCTGGCGGCCGGGGTGGAACTGGCGGTGGTCAAGCAGGGGCCGGCGGGGGTGCTCGCGCGCACCGCCGCCGCCGAGGTGGTGGCGCCCCCGGTTCCGGTAGAGGTCGTCAACGGGCTCGGGGCCGGCGACGCGTTCGGCGGCGCGTTGTGCCACGGGCTGCTCGCGGGCTGGGATCCGGCGCGCACGATGCGGTTCGCCAACGCGTCCGGGGCGCTGGTGGCCTCGCGGCTCGCCTGCTCGTCGGCGATGCCCTACGCCCACGAGATCGAGTCCCTGCTCTCCGCCGATCGCCCCGGCGTCTCCGGCTGAGCGGCTAGGAAAAGGGGGAACCGTGTCCACTATGGACATAGCTGATCTCACGCGGGTCCGCGCCACCCGGCCGGAAGCGATCCGGGAAGCGGCCTCGGTCCGGCGCCGCAGGCCGTTGCTCGGGGCGAGCGGCAGGTTGCTGATCATCGCGGCGGATCACCCGGCGCGCGGTGTGCTCGGAGCCGGTGGCGATGCGCTGGCGATGGCGAATCGCGCCGACCTGCTGGCGCGGTTGTGCACGGCGCTGCGGCGGCCTGGAGTGGACGGGGTGCTGGGCACGTCCGACGTGCTCGACGACCTGCTGCTGCTCGGGGCGCTGGAGGACAAGGTCGTGATCGGTTCGATGAACCGGGGCGGGCTGGCGGGGGCGGCGTTCGAGCTGGACGACCGGTTCACCGGGCACCGCGCCCAGGACATCGAACGGCTGCGGTTCGACGGCGGGAAGCTGCTGCTGCGCCTCGACTACGCCGATCCGGGTTCGCTGGAGACGATGTGCGGCGCCGCGCGGGCCGTCGACGATCTCGCCGAACGCGGCCTGATGGCGATGGTCGAGCCGTTCCTGTCCCGCCGCGTGGACGGCGAGGTGCGCAACGACCTGTCCGCGGCGGCCGTGACCCGGTCCATCTCGATCGCGGCCGGGCTGGGCGGCACGTCGGCCTACACCTGGCTGAAGGTGCCGGTGGTCGACGACATCGAACGGATCGGGCCGGTCATGGAGGCCACGACGCTGCCGACGGTGCTGCTGGGCGGCGAGGTGTCCACCGATCAGGACGCGACGTTCGACCGCTGGCGGACGGCGTTGCGGCTGCCGAACGTGCACGGCCTCGTCGTCGGCCGGAGCCTGCTCTACCCGCCCGGCGGGGACGTGGCCGCGGCGGTGGACACCGCCGTCGGACTCCTGTGACCCGCGCACGACCGCGATCCGGATCTCCCGGACGACGAGGACGGAGGAGGAAGTGGTGGCGGACAAGCGTTTCCACCTGACCGCGGGGGCTGCGGCGCGCGGCGAGCACGCCGTGCACGTCGACCCGGACACCGCCGGGTGGGAGTACTCGTCGTTGCGCGTGCTGGAGCTCGCGGCGGGAGCGGAGCACGAGTTCCGCACCGGCGACAGCGAATGGATCGTGCTCCCGCTCGCCGGTGGGTGCACCGTCCGATGCGAGGACGGTGCCGGCGAGGTCGCGGTGTTCGAGCTCACCGGGCGCGGCAGCGTCTTCCACGGCGTCACCGATTTCGCCTACGCGCCCAGGGACGCGCGGGTGCGGATCGGCAGCGCGTCCGGAGGCCGGTTCGCGCTGACCGGCGCCAGGTGCGCTCGCCGCCTTCCCGCGCGCTACGGCGCGGCCTCCGACGTGCCGGTCGAGCTGCGCGGTGCGGGCCAGGCCAGCAGGCAGGTGAACAACTTCGGCGCGGCGCACGTGTTCGAAGCCGACCGGCTGATCGCGGTGGAGGTGCTGACCCCGGCGGGCAACTGGTCGTCGTTCCCGCCGCACAAGCACGACACCGAACGCGACGGCGAATCCCGGCTGGAAGAGATCTACTACTTCGAGATCGACGCCGGAGGAAGCGGCGAAGGCATCGGCTACCAGCGGGTGTACCCGTCCGGGCCGGGACGGGACACCGACGTGCTGGCGGAGGTGCGCAGCGGGGACGTGGTGCTGATCCCCGACGGCTGGCACGGGCCGTCGATGGCGGCGCCCGGTTACGACATGTACTACCTGAACGTCATGGCCGGGCCGTCGCCGAACCGGGCGTGGCTGATCTGCGACGACCCGGCGCACGCCTGGGTGCGCGAGACCTGGTGGAACCAGGCGCTCGACCCGCGGCTGCCGTTCTACTGAGGCGCCTCGGACGCGGTGTGCGGACGGTCGGTGCTGGACGTGGAAAGGATCAGTGATGAATCCCCGAACACGGCGGTTGACGGTGGCTCAGGCGTTGGTGCGGTTCCTGGCGCGGCAGCACACCGAACGAGATGGTGAGCGCGCGCGGTTGATCGCCGGGTGTTGGGGGATCTTCGGGCACGGCAACGTCGCGGGGATCGGGCAGGCGCTGCTGGAGACGCCGGAGCTGCCCTACCTCCAAGGGCGCAACGAGCAGGCGATGGTCCACGCCGCGGTCGGGTACGCGCGCCAGCGCGGCAGGCTCTCCACCTACGCGTGCACCACGTCGATCGGCCCCGGCGCCACCAACCTCGTCACCGGCGCGGCGCTGGCCACGATCAACCGGCTGCCGGTCCTGCTGCTGCCGGGGGACGTGTTCGCCACGCGCCCGGCGGATCCGGTGCTGCAGCAACTGGAACTGCCGCACGCGCGGGACGTGTCCGTGAACGACGCGTTGCGCCCGGTGTCCCGGTACTTCGACCGGATCTGGCGGCCGGAGGCGCTGATCCCGTCCGCCTTGGAGGCGATGCGGGTGTTGACCGACCCGGTGCAGACGGGGGCGGTGACGCTGGCGCTGCCGCAGGACGTGCAGGCGGAGGCTTACGACTGGCCCGAGGAGTTCTTCGCCGAGCGGACCTGGCGGGTGCACCGGCCGCAGGCCGATCCGCGGTCGCTGGACGAGGCGGCCGACCGGATCCGGACGGCCCGGCGCCCGCTGATCATCGCGGGCGGCGGTGTGCACCACAGCGGCGCGGAGCAGGCGTTGGGTGCGTTCGTGGCGGTGACCGGAATCCCGGTGTCGGAGACGCAGGCGGGGCGCGGTTCGCTGCGCTTCGACGATCCGCGCGAGCTCGGCTCGATCGGGCACACCGGCACCTCGGCCTCCGACGACATGGCGCGGCAGGCGGACTTGGTGATCGGGGTCGGCACTCGCTACACGGACTTCACGACGGCCTCGCGCACCTTGTTCGCGAACCCGGAGGTGCGGTTCGTCAACGTGAACGTCGAGGCCGCAGACGCGCACAAGCAGGCCGCGACGCCGGTGATCGGGGACGCGCGGGCGGTGCTCACCGGACTCGCGGAGCGGTTGGCTGGCCACCACGTCGACCCGGCCTACGTGCGCGAGTACCGCGCCGCCGCGGAGAAGTGGGCCGACGTGGTCGACCGCGTCACCGGCTGCGCCGACGGCGCCGAACGTCCCGGCCAGGCCGAGGTGATCGGCGTGCTCGACGAGGTCCTCGCGGACGAGGACGTCCTGATCAACGCGGCGGGTTCGCTGCCGGGGGACCTCCACAAGCTGTGGCGGGTCAAGCAGCCGAGCCAGTACCACGTGGAGTACGGGTTCTCCTGCATGGGCTACGAGATCCCGGCGGCCGTCGGCGCGCGGCTGGCCGACCCGGATCGAGAGGTGTTCGCGCTCGTCGGCGATGGCACGTACCTGATGTCGCCCACCGAGCTGGTGACCGCGGTGCAGGAGGGCATCAAGATCAACCTGGTGCTGGTGCAGAACCACGGCTACGCGTCCATCGGCGGGTTGTCGGAGTCGGTCGGCGCCGAGCGCTTCGGCACCGCCTACCGGTTCCGCGACGAGCACGGCCGTTTCACCGGGGAACCGTTGCCGCTGGACCTGGCGGCGAACGTGCGCAGCCTCGGCGTGGACGTGCTGCGCGCGGAGACCGTGGACGAGCTGCGGGAGGCGTTGCGCGCGTCGAGGGCGGCGGACCGGCCGACGGCGGTGTACGTGGAAACCTCCCCGGAGAAGGCTCAGCTGCCGCCGGAGGCGTGGTGGGACGTGCCGGTCGCCGAGGTGTCGGCGCTGGAGAGCACCCGTGCCGCCAGGGCCGAGTACCAGCGCCGGGTGCAGGAGCGGCGTCACCACCTGTGACGCCCAGGGCGACTCGGTGCTCGTCGCGGAGGAACGCGGTTTCACCATCATGGAGGAACGGGTTCGTCCTGAACCGCCGGAAAAACGGCGGAATTCCCTGAACGATCTGAACTCGGCGTCTCGAAATGCGGCGAGGCATGGGCTTATTTCACCCATAGCGGTTACCGTGGTGGTTGCGCCGAACAGAGCTGGCCGTGCCGGTCGCAGGGCGCCACCTCAAGACCGGGCACGGCTGTGCCGGGTGGCCACAAGGGAGGGGCGGCTACGTCGCCTCGGCCGCCCGTGTGGAAAGACCCGCTGACTGCAGAGTCAGCGGGTTTTTCGCGTTCCATGGCAGGTCACGGCGCCCCTCACTGCTTCGGCATCACGATCCACAGCGCGAGGTAGATCAGGAACTGCGGCCCGGGCAGGACGCAGGAGATCACGAACAGGAAGCGGACCAGGCCGACGCTCCAGCCGAAGCGGTGGGCGATCCCGGCGCACACTCCCGCGATCATGGCTCCGCGCCGGGGGCGTTGCAGCGTTTTCGTCATGACCGCAGGGTGCCCGCCCGCGCCGCCGCTTACGCTTCCGCGGGCTCGGGTGCGGGTGGACGCGCAGCGTGCTGAGCTGAACCGATGGCCGGGGAGCAGGTGTCGGAGGCGGTGCTGCGGGAGCTCTACCAGGGCGATCCGGCGGATTTCGTCGCCGAACGGGACCGCCGGTTGAAGCAGGCGCGCGACGCGGGCGACGACCGGCTCGCGGCGGAGATCAAGGCGTTGCGGAAGCCGACGACGGCGGCGTGGGCGGTGAACCGGGTCTCGGTCGAGCAGCGGGACCGGGTCGACGAGCTGGTCGAGGTGGGCGATGAGTTGCGCGTGGCGCAACGCGACCTGCGTGGCGACGAGATCAGGCGGCTGGATCGGCGGCGCGCGGAACTGGTCCGGGACTTGACCGAGCAGGCCGCGGACGTGGCCTCCCGCGCCGGGAAGCGGCTGGGGGAGCAGGCTCGGCGGCAAGTGGAGTCGACGTTCGCCGCCGCCGTCGCGGAACCGGGGTCGGCACGCCGGGTCCGGGCCGGGGCGCTCAGCGGGGCGCTGACCTACAGCGGTTTCGGGTTGGACGAGCTCTCGGTGGCCGCGATGCGCAGTGCCGCGTCGAGCCGTCGCGCGCACGACTCCGGGGCACGTCGGGGCGGTCGCCGCCGAGCGCACACCCGGGTGGGGCGAAGCGGGGCGGATCGTCCGGACGCGGACGGGGAAGGGGGCAGGAGCGCCGCGCGGGCGCACGACACCGAGCGGGCGGCTCGCGGCACCGGGGGGAAGCGGCGCGGTGGTCGGCGAACCGCGGAAACCCCTGCCGCCGAGTCCGCGGAAGAGGCATCGGCAGGCGCACGCGCGGAGGACGGCGCGGCCGAGCCGCAGCCCCGGCGGGAACGCGCCGACCGCGGATCTCAGCCGGAACGCACCGACCGCCGTACCCGGCCGGAACGGACTGCCCGGAAGCCCGAGTCGGAACGCGTCGGCCGAAAAGCACGCCAGGAAGGAACCGACCGCAAGGCACGCTGGGACCGCGACGCCTCCGAGCGCACGACAGAGCGGGCGAAGACATCGGACTCCGCAGGCCGAACGAAGCGGGCGCCGCGCCCGAGTACCGGCCGTGGCAGCACCGCGGACTCCGGAGTGGACGAGGCGTCCGAACAGCTGCGGCAGGCCGAGGACGAGCTGCGCGCGGCCGAGCAGGAACGCGATGAGCAGGAGCGCGACCGCGATGAGCTCCGCGCCCGCCTCGACGACCTGTCCGCGCGGCTGCGCGACACGACGCGGAGGGTGACCAGGGCGCGGCGGCAGCGCGACACGGCCCGGCGCCGCTACGACTCCCTGCGGCAACGCCGCTGATCGAGGGGAACCCGACGAGAGGAACGGTTTCACCGGGAAGTCGGACGCAGCGCCACTTCGATCACGCTTCGTGGCTGCTGGATAGAGCGGCGACGGGACGGCGGTGCTGCGACGCTGAGCCGGGTGAGGTCCCGTTGGTTCCGGTTGGTGGCCGCGCTGGTGGTGGTCGCGGCGGTCGCCGCGCTGGTGTGGGCGAACCGCCACGAGCTGCCCGCGGCGGGACGGGCGTTGCGCGATGCCGATCCCGCTTGGCTGGCCGTGGGCGCGGGGGTGCTGCTGATCTGGATCGCGGACTGGGTGCTGCTGCACCTGGCGGCGCGGCGGGTGACGGGAGCGGGCGGTTACCACGAGTTCGCCAGGTTGCTGCCGGTCACGCTGGCGTCGATGGCGCTGAACCTGGCGGTGAAGTCCGGGAACGTCGCGGGCCTGGCCGCGTTCACCCTCGACTCCCGCAGGCAGGAAGCGCGTGATCCGGCCGGGCGGTCCGAGCGGGGGCGGGTCACCGGGGCGTACCTCGCCGCCGCGCAGACGGCCGAGGTGGGTTTCGTGGTGACGCTCGCCGCGGGGCTGGCGGTGGTGTCCTGGGACGGCAGGCTGGAGCGCGCCGAGATCGTCGCGACGGTGCTGTTCTCCGCGGGATTGCTGGTCAGGGTGGTGGCGCTGGTGGCGGCGGTGCGCAGCCGGGAGGTGCTGCGCCGGGTGTGGACGTTGCCGGGCCGCTGCTGGGACCGGTTGTTGCGCCGTCGGCACGAGCCGCGCGGTACGGAGGCGGCGGACGAGTTCTACGACGCGGTGGCGGCCATCCGCGCCCGGCCAGCGGCGGCGGTGCCCGCGGTGTGCTTCGCGGTGGCGATCGATCTGCTCGGCGCGGTGGTGCTGTGGGCTTCGATGATCGCGGTGGGGGCGGGGGACCGGCCGCTGGTGGCGCTGGTGGCGTACGCGGTGTCGACGTTGTTCGGCATCGTCGGCGTGCTGCCCGGCGGGATCGGGTTCGTGGAGGTGGGTGCGGCGGCTGCCTTGGCCTCCTACGGGGTTCCGGTGGGGGTGTCGGCGGCGGCGGTGCTGGTGTTCCGGGTGTTCGTGTTCTGGTTGCCGCTGGCGCTGGGCGGGCTGCTCGCGTGGCGGCTGCGCGCGTCACCCGGTTAGCCCAATCGGTGGCGTCGCGGGGCCCGCGCGTCACATCTGGTTGATCTTGAAACGCCCGGAACAACTATCATGGCCGCGCGGTCGTGGCTGGCCGATCGCCGATGGTGGACGGAGTTTCGTGCGCGGGGTCGACTATTACGAGCTGCTGGGCGTGGACCGGTCGGCGTCGAGCGCCGAGATCAAGTCCGCGTACCGGACCTTGGCGCGCACCATGCACCCGGACGTCGGCGGCACCGCCGGCACGTTCAGGTTGTTGCAGCAGGCCTACGAGACCCTCAACGACCCGGTCCGCCGGGCCGACTACGACGATCCGCCGGACGAGCCGGAGCCGGACCCGCGGCCGACCGGACGTGATCGCTCGCCGTCGCGGCGCTGGGTGTACCGGCCCGGCAAACGACGCGACTTCGGCGACGATCCGAACTTCACCCCGCCCGCACCGGACCTGGACCCGGCCGACATCCCCTGGTGGGACGAGGTCGATCCGGCGGAGCGGGTGGTGTACCTGCCGGTCACGGCACCGGACCGGACCCCGGCGCTCGCGCTGGCCGGGGGCTGGGTGCTGCTGGCGGCGACGGGGCTGCTGGTCGGGCTGAGCGGAGTGCTGCTCGGCGTGTGGCTGGCGATGCTGGTCTCCGCCGGGGTGGTGGTGCTGGTGCTGCTGCGCCGCCTGCTGGAGGCGCGTCGAACGGACCGGCTGTTCGAGGCCGAGAACCGGGGCCGAGTGTTCGGCGGCACCGCGGAGGAGGAGGTCGCCGCGGACGGGGCTGTCAAGCAGCGCTCCGCGGAGTTGCTGGCCGATCACCTGACCCGGATGCCGGGGGTGCGGATCTTCCACGGGGTCGCCTGGCCGGGCTCGGTGTTCGCCGACATCGATCACGCGGTGCTGTGCGGGCGCAGGCTGGTGCTGGTCGAGTCGAAGCGGTGGCTGCCGGGGCATTACGAGGTCGACGAGGACGGCGAGGTGTGGCGCAACGGCCACGTGTTCCGCGGCGGCACCACCCGGCTCGCGAACGGGGTGGCGGCGTTCGAGGCGTTGCTGCCGGAGGTCGAGGTGCGCGGCGTGCTGCTGCTGTACCCGAACCGGGCGGGCGAGGTCACGGTGGGCGAATCCGATGCGGAGGCGCCGGTGGAGCCGCTGACTCCGGAGGGCTTCGTCCGAGAGGTGGGCGAGTGGCTCGCCGAGGAGCCCGCCGCCGTCGATCGCGACGCGTTCACGATGGTGCTGGCCCAAGTGGTGACGCGCTGAGCCGCGCTCCGCGTCGCCCGATCGGCCCTGATCAGGCGAAATTCACCATGGTGTGAGGTGCGGTTCGTTGCTTGGCGGCTCGGGTACCTGAATTGTGGGGCGCACAGCCGATCCGAGCCCCCGCCAGATTCGAGGTTCCCGCGCGATGGTCACCACTGAATCCGCCGCGACCCGGCAGGGGCGCTCGCCGCTGTTGACCGGGCGTCGTGGCTGGGCCCCGCAGCTGTCGGTCTACGTGTTCATCCTGGTGCCGTTCCTGGCGTTGCTGGCCGCGGTGCCGCTGGCGTGGGGGTGGGGGCTGAGCTGGTTGGACTTGGGGCTCGCCGCCGGCTTCTACGTGCTCACGATCCTCGGCGTGACGGTGGGCTTCCACCGGTACTTCACCCACGGCGCGTTCCGCGCGAAGCGCGGGCTGCGGATCGCGCTGGCGGTGGCGGGCAGCATGTCGGTGCAGGGGCCGGTGATGCACTGGGTCGCGGATCACCGCAGGCACCACGCGTTCTCCGACCGGGAGGGCGATCCGCATTCGCCGTGGGCGTTCGGCACGTCGCCGGTGGCGTTGGCGCGCGGGTTCTGGCACGCGCACATGGGTTGGCTCTTCGAGCGGGACCTGACGAACCGGGAGCGGTTCGCGCCGGACCTGATGGCCGATCGCGACATCGTGCTGGTGCACCGTCTGTTCGGGCCGTTGACGTTGCTGACGCTGCTGGTGCCCGCGGTGGTGGGCGGTGCGGTGACGGGCACCTGGTGGGGCGCGTGGACGGCGTTCTTCTGGGCGGGCCTGGTGCGGGTGGCGTTCCTGCACCACGTGACGTGGTCGGTGAACTCGATCTGCCACATCATCGGTGAGCGCCCGTTCCAGAGCCGGGACAAGGCGGCGAACTTCTGGCCGCTGGCACTGCTGAGCATGGGTGAGTCCTGGCACAACCTGCACCACGCCGACCCCACGTGCGCGCGCCACGGCGTGCGGCGCGGGCAGATCGACATCTCGGCGCGGGTGATCTGGATGTTCGAGCGTTTCGGCTGGGCTACGCACGTGAAGTGGCCGACGCCGCGCAGGCTGGCCCGGTTGAGTAGGGGTGCCGGGGACTGAGCGCTCGGCGCTCGATCCCGGTTCCGCGCGTTGGGATCGGCGTTCCGAGGCGTTGACACCCCGTTCGTGGCGGTGTTGCGATGGCCTCGTGCTTCCGGCCCTGTTCACCAAGCGTCGTCACGTGGATCTGCTGCGTGTCGTTGCACAAGGGTGTCGTCCCAGCAGCTGAGCCGGTCGTCGCGTGCCGTCGCCGCGGGTGAGCGAGTCTCCCCGCACGTCCACTGTGGAGTTTCCTGGTGGTTCGGCCGCGTCCCGGTCTGATTCCGCTCGAATCGGCCACATCCCCGTGAGGAGAACGCGCGTGTCCACCGTCCTGGTCATCTCCGGCAGCCCTTCGAAGACTTCGAAGACCGAACGCGTCGCCGACCACCTCGCCCGCAGGCTGACCGCCGCGGGCCGCCAGTCCGGCCACCTGCGGCTGCGGACCCTGCCCGCCGAACCGCTGCTGGGCGCCGACACGAAGGCCCCCGCCATCGCCGAGGCGATCCAGCAGGTGCACCGCGCCGACGGCATCGTGCTGGCCACGCCGACCTACAAGGCCGCGTACTCCGGGCTGCTGAAGGTGTTCCTGGACCTGCTGCCGCAGTTCGGCTTCAGCGGCAAGGCGGTGCTGCCGCTGGCCACCGGCGGCAGCCTGGCGCACGTGCTGGCGCTGGACTACGGGCTGCGCCCGGTGGTGAGCTCGCTGGGCGCGCGGCACGTGGTGCAGAGCTTCTTCCTGATCGACAAGCACCTGACGGTGACCGGGGACGACCTGACGATCCACGAGGACAGCTCCGGCCCGCTCTTGGACGTCCTGGAGCAGTTCGAGAAGGCCCTCGACGGCGTCCCGCACGGCACGGTCCTGGGCCGCACGGCGTAGGTCGAGGCTTTGCGGACGCCGGTGCCCGGGGTCGACGGGCGTCCGGGGAGGCTCCGCGGGGCGGTACGGGCAGCCGCGTTGCCCGCTACGGGGGTTCGTTGGGTCTGGCGGGGCACGCGGCGGGCGGGGAAGGCTGGTCGTTCGAGTCGCGGTGGGCGTGGTCCGCCGCCGCGGATGAGCTCAGCCGAGGAGGCGAGATGCCCGCCCGTTCCCGCGATTCACGCGAAGCGGAGTTCCGCAGGCCGCCGCGCCCGTCGCACGATGGCCCGACGCCGAACGTCGAAGAGCCGGCGTTGCTGGAATTGCAGCGGACGGTGGGAAACGCGGCGGTGGCGAAGCTGCTTGCCGACCGCGCGCAGCCCTCCGCTCCGCCCGGGGCGAACCCGCGTCCCGCCGCGTTGCGGGGCGCCCGCGTCGGCAGGGGCACGACGACCGCGCTGCCCGTTCAGCGGACCGCAGTGGTGAACTAGCAATCGCTCACGGCAGATGACCCGGGCCTGACCACCGACAAGATGGTCGAATGGGTCAAAGATCAGTGGTGGGCAAGTACGAGTCGATGAACGAGTTCGAGCAGCACGCCGCGGAAAGCACCGACTACCTGGGCAACATGTCTTCGGAAACAGTGGGTTCGGTTCTCCCGAACGGGCATCAACGTGCTAGGAGAGCGGCACACCAGCGTCACCTTGCCCGACGTGATCAAAGCGGTTTCGGGGAGAACACCGCCGAAGTACTTGTACGAGCCGTTCAGCACCGATGACTTCAGTCAGGAGCCGCATACCGAGGCTGCGTACCGGGCCGGACTGGGCGCGGTTCGCGACAAGTTCGGTGAGGGGGAGGATTTCGACTGGCGTCCGCATGCGCTCGAATCGTTGTACCCCAAGCTGGGGGAGACCATGAGCGCGCTCCTCGGTTACATGGAATCGGGCAAGCTAACAGCTCGTTTCAGAATGATCGGCGTGTCTGATGGCGATGTTTGATCGACTCGGTGCATGGTCTCGGCATGATCGAG
>NZ_JAPFGB010000024.1 GCF_026241095.1 Saccharopolyspora sp. NFXS83
AACACGACTCCCAGCCCATCGAACCAGCCCAAGCCATCGCCAGATAACCAAGTCTCCGGCATCACGGGGGAACCTCAAACCCGCGGGTGACCAAGTTTTCGACGTGGGCTATGCGCTGGCGCGCATCCAGGCACGGCCTTCGGCCGCGAGGCAGGCGTGGCTTCGCCGCCTACTGCACGGCCTTCGGCCGCGAGGCATGGCTTTGCCGTGCGGCAGGGCTTTGCGTGTGTGGGCGGGTTGGGGCCTGGGGGAACTGGTTACTGGGCTTGGCGGGGCAGGTGGGCGGCTACTTCGGCGATGTCGGCGGGGGTGACTCGGCAGCAGCCGCCGACGAGGCCGGCGCCGTCGGTGACCCAGCGGCTGACGAGGGCGGCGTCGAAGCCGGAGCGGCCGGTCCACACCTGGTGCTCGGCGTCCCAGCCCTCACCGCTGTTGGGGTAGACGACCACCGGTTTGCCGCTGACCGCGCGCGCGATCGGCACGGCGCGCGTCGCGTCGGCGGGGGAGCAGCAGTTGATCCCGACGGCCAGCACGTCGTCCCGGTCGGCGGCGACGGCGAACGCCTCCTCCAGCGGCTGCCCGGCGCGGGTGCGCTCACCGGAGATCGTGTACGACAACCAGGCCGGAACGCCGAGCCCGTCGAGCGCATCGAGCAGCGCGGCGGCCTCGTCCACGTCGGGAACGGTCTCCAGCGCGAACAGGTCCGGCTCGGCCGCCGCGAACACCTCCAGCCGGGGCCGGTGGAACGCGACGAGTTCGCGGTGGCCGAGCCCGTAGCGCCCGCGGTACTCCGACCCGTCCGCGAGCACGGCGCCGTAGGGTCCGACGGAGGCGGCGACGAGCCGCCCGGTGCGGTGCGCCGCGGTCTTGGCGACCTGGTCCCGCACCGGCGCCAGGTGCGCCGCCTCCCCGGCGAGTTCGACGCTGCGGCGCATCAGCTCGGCCGCCTGCTCGCGGCCGACCCCGTGCTCGGCGAACCCTTCGAAGCTGGCCTGGTACCCGGCGGACTTCGCCACGTCCGCTCCCGCAGCGAAGAACGCCTCGTGCGCGTCGACGATCCTCTCCGGTGCCTCGAGCAGGTATCGGGCCGACCACAGGCCGCCGGAGAGATCTCCGCCCCGAGCCTCCAGTTCCGTGGCCAGCCCACCGTCCAGGATGCGCGGACCGTCCCGGAAGAGATCCTGCGCCGCGATGCTCATACCCGAACGGTAATCCCTCCGGAACGCTCGCTCACGCCGTCGACCGCGCACGACCGAGCAGGGCGTGGCTCGATCACCAACTCGGCTGCAGGCCTTCCGCGATGTCGGCGAGGTCGATCCGCAGCAGTTCGTGCAGGTAGAAGATCCGATCGCTGAGCTCGCCGAGCTGCTCGGTGGTCAGCTCGAGCACCGAGTCGCCTTGCCGGATCGCCACCGTCTGCGGCGTCGCCATGCCCAGCACCACTTCGCCCGTCGCCGGGTCCGCGCTCGCGGGAATGCGCCAGCCTTCCTGCCTCATGATTCCTCCAGTTCGTGATCAACCGATTGCGTGAAGCGGAGGTTAGAAGGCTTCCGGCAGGAACAGCAAGCGGTTACAAAAGCGACGGAGAAGTGCTTTGGAACGCTTGTAACGGAATCTGTGACAATTGTTCTCGGATGTTCGGAGGTCGGTGGGTGCGGCAGCGCAGCAAGGTGCGGCAGATGGGGCTCGGAGCGGATCTCCGGAAAGCCCGCGAGCAGTGCCGGATGTCCACCCGATCGGTGGCCGAACGGATCGGTGTCTCGCACACCTCGGTCGCGCGCACCGAATTGGGCACGCGGGTACCGGAGCCGGAGGAGGTCATCGCCCTGTGCGCCGTCTACGGCATCACCGGCAGGCGGCGGGACCAGATGGTCGAGCAGGTGGACGGCACGGATGCGAGCACGGCGTGGCTGGCCACCGGCCCCGCGACCGCGCAGCAGATCACGAGCCTCGTCGCCTTGGAAACGAAGGCCTCGGAGATCATCGACGTCTCACTCGGATTGGTGCCGGGATTGCTGCAAACCGCGGAATATGCCCGTGCGGTCATCGGTGCGGGCGGGGACGCGGAATGGTTGCTTTCCACGAGGTTGGCGCGCCAAGCCTTGTTGACGCGACCGGAAGCGCCGTTGGTGCGCTTCCTCATCGACGAATTCGCGTTGCGCAGGGTGATCGGCGACAGCACAGTGATGCGGCACCAGCTTGATCATCTGATCCGGATGCAAGAGCGTTCCCAGGTCAGGATCCAGGTCGTGCCCCGGTACGCCGGTGTCCACGCAGGCCTCGACGGCGCTTTCGTCGTCCTGACGTTCCCGGAGCGCGAGCCGCATGTGTACGTCGAAGCACGCCGAGTAGGACTGTTCCTGACTCGTCCCCAGGATGTTGAACCGTTCATCGAGGGCGTAGAAGATCTCGAGGTGAAGGCGCTGTGCGAAGCGCGTTCGGCGGAGCTCATCGGGCAAATCGGCGAGGAACTGGAAGATGACTGAGGTGTGGCGCAAGAGCACCCGAAGCGGGTCGAACGGCAATTGCGTGGAGGTGGCCGTCTCGACGGGTGAGGTGGACGTCCGGGACTCGAAAGCACCGCGAGAGGGTCGGCTGCGGGTCTCGCGCGAACGGTGGTGGAGCTTCCTGGACGCCGTGACCTCCGGCCGCTACGAAGGCTGATCTCGAACCACGCCGGTCCCGCCTCGGCCGTCACGAATCGGCCGGAGCGGGGCCGATCCGATGGCGGCCTGGAACATCCGGCGCCGTGGCGGGATCACGCCAGGGTGGCCCCGTCGTGACCTGCGGGTGGAGATCATGGGCGCATGACCGGAGTCGCCTCCTCCACCGCCCGGATCGCCGCCACCTTCGCCGCGGCGCTAGCGGTCACCCTCGTTCCCGCCGGGACCGCGCACGCCGCCACGGCCTACTGCGAAAGCCTCACCGAGGCCTCCAACCCGGACTGGATGGGTGGGCTGCCCGACGACACCAGCCTCGCCGCGCTGTCCATCCCAGGAACCCACGACACGTTGTCCCTGCACGGCGGGGACATCACGCAGACCCAGGAGAACCACGGCGACAGCGCGGAAACTCTCACCGCGCAGCTCGACGCGGGAGTCCGCGCGATCGACATCCGGGTTCGGAAGGTGGACAACCAGTTCACCATCCACCACGGCACCTTCTACCAGAACGCGAACTTCGCCGACGTGCTGGCGAAAGCGGACGACTTCCTCGCCGCTCACCCCGGAGAGACGATCGTGCTGCGGCTGAAGGCCGAATGCACCGGGGAGATCGGGTCCTGCACGGACGAGAACAGCGACCAGGACACCGCGACCATCCTCGACCGGTACCAGGACGAGGACCCCAACGGCGGGCGGCTGCACAACCCCGCCTCCGGCGGCATGCCGACGCTCGGCGACGCCCGCGGCAAGATCGTGCTCGGATCGCTGCAGGAGGCGAAGGGCGGCTTGGTCGACGGCTACGGGCTCTCCCAGTTCACCAACGACAACTGGGGCGACTACGTGCAGGACGAGTACGAGGTGCCCACGATCGGCGACATCGACGACAAGTGGAACCACGTGCGCGACCACTGGGACAAGACGAACTCCGCCGACTCCGGTGAGATGTTTTGGAACTTCACCAGCGGTTCGAGCCTCGGCGCCAACCCGAAGACCGTGTCCTGCGGCACCGGAGGCACCCGAGGCGTCAACGACTACGCGCTGGAGCACCTGACGGGCAACGACGTGCCCCGCACCGGTGTGGTGCTGATGGACTTCCCCGGCGGCGACCTCATCGACGAGGTGATCTCCCGGAATTCCTGACTCGGCGAGAACCCGCCGCGCGGATCACTCCGGCTCGTGGGCGAACGGGGCAGTGCGAGCGGGTGTCGATCGGACGGTCTCGCGTGCGCGTTGAGCGCAGGGTGTTACGACAGCTGACCACTGGAATCCGTTCCGGGAGCAAGAAAGATGGGCAGGGTCCCTGACGCCACGAGAGAGGGGCCGCCATGTCCGAGGAGTGGCACAGAAGCACCCGCAGCGGGTCCGTGGGCAACTGCGTCGAGGTTGCCCGGCGTGCGGGGGTGACGCTGATCCGGGATTCCAAGCAGCCGCACGGCGCTCGGCTGTGCGTGTCGCGGGAGCGGTGGCGCGGGTTCCTCCTCCTGGTCGGCTCCGACCAGTGGCGTCGGCAGCGCGACGCCTCGGCGCGCTGACCACGGCCGTGCGGCGTCGTTCGCGGCCGGTCGGCGCGACATCGATCTGAGCTCGGAGCAGGGGTGCGCCGTCGGTTCCGGTGGCCGCTGAGCTCGCCGGGCCGGCGCCAGCGGAGTCATCGCCACGCTAGGTGGGGTGGCGCTGACAGGGCGTCAGCACTCGCGAAACCCGTGGTGAAAGCCATGATCGCGTTTTCCGGAACGATGCTGGGTGCCGGCGCGGCAGCGGGTTAACGTGGTGTGCGGACAGGCGAAACGGAGGCGTGATGGACACGGAGAGCACGCTCGCGGCACTGCGGGCGCGGGTACCGGAACAGCTGTTGGTGACCGACCCGGACTCCGTCGGCCGCTACGCCCACGACGAAGCCGAATGGGCCCCGCACGGCACACCTGCCGCCGTCGTGCGACCGGTGCGCACTGAGGACGTCGTCGAGGTCGTGCGCGTCTGCGCCGAACTGGGGGTTCCGGTCGTGCCGCGCGGCGCGGGCACCGGCCTGTCCGGCGGGGCCAACGCCCTCGACGGCTGCGTGATGATCTCGTTCGAGCACATGAACTCGGTGCTGGAGATCAACCCGCGCGAACAGCTCGCCGTCACCCAGCCTGGAGTGATCAACGACGAGTTCCGGGCCGCCTGCCGGGAACACGGGGCCTGGTACCCGCCGGACCCCGCGAGCTCCCCGTGGTCGACCATTGGCGGCAACGTCGCCACGAACGCCGGTGGCGTGTGCTGCGTGAAGTACGGCGTGACCAGGGACTACGTCCTCGGGTTGGAAGCGGTGGTGGGCGACGGGGAGGTCGTGCGGCTCGGGCGGCGCACAGCGAAGGGAGTCACCGGCTACGACCTGTGCGGACTGTTCGTCGGCTCCGAAGGCACCCTCGGCATCATCACCGAGATCACGGTCAAGCTGCTGCCGGGCGTCCGCGCGCCGGAGCGGACCGTGGTCGGCTACTTCGACTCGCTGGTCGCCGCGGGCGAGGCCGTCGCCGCCGTCGCCGCGTCCGGTGTGGTGCCCTCCGCGCTGGAACTGCTCGACCGGCACTGCCTGCGGGCGGTCGACGAGTGGAAGAACATGGGGCTCAGCGACGAGGCCGAGGTGCTGCTGCTCGGTCGCTCCGACACGCCCGGCGAAGCCGGTGAGCAGGAGGTCGCGACCCTCGTCGAATGCTTCGAGAAGGCCGGCGCCACGTTCAGCGCGGCCTCCACCGACCAGCACGAAGCCGATGCGCTGTTCGCCGCGCGCAGGTTGGCCTACCCGGCCCTGGAACGGCTCGGCCCGTTGCTGACCGAGGACGTGTGCGTGCCGCGAGCACTGGTGCCGGACATGCTCGCGAAGGTCGAGGCCGCCGCGGTCCGCCACGACACGCTGATCGCCAACATCGCGCACGCGGGCGACGGCAACCTGCACCCGCTGATCATCACCCCGGCTGGGGACGACGCCGCCCGGGAACGGGCGCAGCGCGCGTTCGACGACATCGTCGCCGACGCCATCGCGCTGGGCGGCACGGTCAGCGGCGAGCACGGCATCGGCCTGCTCAAGCGGGCAGGCCTGCACGACGAGCTCGGGCCCACCGTCGTGGGCATGCACCACGCGGTGAAGAACGGGCTCGACCCGGCCGGGATCTTCAACCCGGGGAAGGTCTTCGGCACGCCCACGAGCTGCGCTGCGACAGGATCAAGTCGCAGGTCAGCGCCTCATGAACAACATGATCCGCGCGGGTTCGGCACCTAGCATGGCGAGTGCCGGCGGCGCAGGGGAGTGCGTCGTCGGCCCTTCTCTTCCGGGGTGCGGCGGGCTGCGGGTCAGGAACCGGCCGGTGGGCGGACCGCCTCGTAGACGTAGTGGTCCCGGTCGTCGAGCGGGTTGTCCGGGGTCATCTCGCCCTCGGCGACCCGGCGCAGTCCCGCTTTCTCCAGCGCGCGCCAGGACCCCCGGTTGGCGGCGGACACCGGTACCACGATCGACGGCGCGTTCGGGTAGTCGTTCCAGGTCGCCTCTACTATCGAGCGGATCACGCGGGTGCCCAGACCGGTCCCGATCAGCTGCGGATCGCCGATCAAGTAGTCGATGCACACCGCCTCCGCGGGAACCTCGATGATCGGCGCGAGCTCGGCCGCGTGATCGGGGTAGTCGGCGTACCGGCTGCGTTGCAGCAGCCCGACCGGCCGCCCGTCGAGGAGCACGAGCAGGTCGTCCGAGGGCTCCTCGCCGCGTGCCGCCGCACCGAAATCGCGCGCGACCGCCGTGGCGGAGGTCTCGTGCTGCCACCACCGGGCCACGTGCGGTTCCGCGAGCCACCGCCCCAGCATCGGGAAGTCCTGCTCGGTGAGCGTGCGCCAGCTGATCATCCGGCTACCTCGTGCCGGCGCGGCAGCCGTTCCGGCGGGGTGGCGTGGTTCATGGGGTCACCTCGCGCGTCGGCGGAGGAGTTCGCGGGCGGCGCCCTCGATGGAATCCTCGCTCAGCAGCACGTGCTGCGCCGCGCCCCCGAGTGGGATGAAGCTGTCTGCGCTGGTGACCCGGGCGATCGCGCCCGTGAAACCGGAGTCGACCAGCGCGGTCACCACCGGTTCGGACACGCCGCCGGAGCGTCGGGTCTCATCGACCACCAGCACCCGTCCGGTCGCCATCGCCGCGGCGAGCAGGTCCTCGGTCGGCAGCGGGCTCAGCCAGCGCAGGTCCAGCACCCGGACCCCGACGCCTTCGCGTTCCAGCCGCCGCGCCACCCGCAGGCAGCGCGGTACGCCGTTGCCGAATGTCACCAAGGCCAACTCGTTCCCGGTGCCGTGCGTGCGGGCGCTCCCGATCGGCACGTGCCCGTCGCCGGGCGCCGGGTAGCGCGCGGACCACGCGTTGTCGCCCGGCTCGTGGAGGTCCCGCTCGTGGTAGAGCGCGATGGGCTCCAGGAACACGCACACCCGGCCGTCCACCCGCGCCGCGGCGACGCAGGTGCGCAGCATCGCGGCGGCGTCGTCCGGGCAGGACGGGGAGGCGACCACCAGGCCGGGGATGTCGCGCAGCGCGGCCACCGAGTTGTCGTTGTGGAAGTGCCCGCCGAAGCCCTTCTGGTAGCCGTAACCGGCGATGCGCACCACCATCGGATTGCGGAACCGGCCGTTGGAGAAGAACCCCAGCGTGGCGGCCTCGCCGCGCAGCTGGTCGGCCGCGTTGTGCAGGTACGCCAGGTACTGGATCTCCGGGACGGGCACCATCCCGGCGAGACCCGCGCCGAGAGCCGTGCCGAGGATGCTCTGCTCGTCGAGCAGCGTGTCGAACACGCGGAGTCCGCCGAACGCGCGGCGCAAGCCCCGCGTCACCCCGTACACGCCGCCCTTGCCCGCGACGTCCTCGCCGAAGACCAGCGTGCCCGGATCGGTGGCCAGCGCGTCGGCCAAGCCGCGGTTGATCGACTCGGCCAGGGTGAGCGGTCCGGCCGATTCCGGTGCGTTCTCGCCGAAGTGCCGTGCGCGCTGCGCGGTCCGGTGGGCCGCCCGATCCCGCACCGCCCCGGGATCGGCGGGGGCGATGGCGGCCATCACCTCGGCCCGGTCGGCGAGCTTGGGGCGGGACAGCACCTCGTCGGCGATCCGCGTGACCTCGGCGCGGAACGACTCGTACCGTTCGAGGACGTCGGCAGGGGAGCGGATGCCGCGGTCGATCAGAGCCGCGGCGGTGGCCAGCAGCGGATCCCGGTCGTAGTCGGCGAGGATCTCCGATCGCGTCCGGTAGCCGGATTCCACATCGGATCCCGCGTGCCCCATCAGGCGGACGGTGCGCAGGTGCAGCAGCGCGGGCCTGCGGTGCTCGCGCACCCAATCCGCGAGCTCCGCCGCCATCTCCAGGCACCGAGCCGGATCGTCACCGTCCACTGCGGAATAGTTGATCCCCGGGTGCCGGGAGTGCGCCGACGTCACCCAGTCCGGCGGGGTGCGCACGCTGATGCCGAGTCCGTTGTCCTCGCAGATCAGCAGCAGCGGCATCGGCAATCCTTGGTGCGCGCAGTGCGCGGCGGCGTTGATCGCGCCGAGCGCGGTGGAGTGGTTCGCCGAGGCATCGCCGAAACTGCTCACCACGACCGCATCAGCGGGCCACTCTGACGCGACGTCCAACCGTTCGGCCCGGCCCAACGAGAACGCCAGCCCCATCGCCCGAGGCAGGTGGGAGGCGATGGTGGAGGTCTGCGGGATGATCCCGAGCTCGCCGTGGCCGAAGACCTTGTGCCTTCCCGCGGAGATCGGCTCTTCGGCTGAAGCGACCACCCCGAGCAGCACGTCCCGCAACGGATCCCGCCCCGGGACCTGCTGCGCCCGGCGCAGGTAGAACCCACCGGAGCGGTAGTGCAACAGCGCCGGATCGGTGGGGCGCAGGGCCGCGGCCACTGCCGCGTTCGACTCGTGGCCCGAGGAGCCGATGCTGTAGTAGCCCAGCTTGCGGCGACCCAACTCGCGCGCGGCGAAGTCCAGGTGCCTGCTGCCCGCTTGCGCGTCGAACAGCGCGAGCAGCTGCGCCGACGAGCTCGCGCCCGATTCGCCCGTGACGCCGGGACGAGCCGATCCTGCGCCGGACGAGACGGCGGAACTCGCCGAGGCGAGTCCGCGCACCGCCGACAGGAAGTGCTCGTCGATCTGCTCGATCCGATCGCTGCCCTGGGTCATGACCGCTCCGTTCCGCTGTGCCGAGTTCCCGAGGCGCCGGAACCGGTGCCGTGCCACCGCAGATCAGCCGTCCCGCCGGGCAGCGACGTCACCGGCAGGTCCCGCGGATCCGGTTCGGGGTGGTGCGCCGCGGTGTCCGGCCCCCAGAGCACGGCGAGCTCGGAGCCCGCCCGGTGCAGGCAGTCCAGCGCGAGGGGCAGCAGCGGGTTGGTGTTCTCCTTGCGGTACAAGGCGCGCACTCGACGCTGCGGCTGCCGCCCGGCGATGCGGGTCACCCGGACCGACCCCGCCCCGAGCGCCAATCCGGGCAGCATCGCGACCCCCATCCCGCGGGCCACCAGGTCCCGGATGACCGAGTAGTCGTTGCTGCGGAAGGTGATGCGCGGGACGAAGCCGCTGGCCGCGGCGAGCCGGACCAGCGAGCGCGCCCCGGCGGTGTCGCGGCGGGTGCAGATCCACGGCTCGTCGGCGAGCTCGTGCAGCGAGATCTCCGCGGCCCCGGCCAGCCGGTGCGCGCCCGGCAGCACGAGGCGCAGCGGCTCGGACACCACCTCGTCCACCCGCAGGTCCGTCGGCCATTGCCGCGGGTCCAGGTCGTACTCGAACACGACCGCCGCGTCGAGCACTCCGTCGAGCACGCTGTCGACGACCTCGTCCGGTTCGCCTTCGTCCAGCTGCAGCTCGGCGTGCGGGCGCTGCTCGATCACGGAGGCCAGCACGCCCGGCAGGATGCGGGCGTTGGCGGTGGCGAACCCGGCCAGCCGCAGGCTGCCTTCCTCACCGCTGACCATCGCGCGCACCTCGCGTTCCAAGGATTGCAGCGCGCCCAGCGCGTCCCGGCTGCGCTCCGCCAGCCGGGACGCGAGTGCGGTGCACCGGGCGCTTCGCGCGGAGCGCTCGAACAGCGCTGCCCCGACGGCACGTTCGAGCAGCGCCATCTGCTGCGACACCGCGGACGCGGTGTATCCCAGTGCTCGTCCCGCCTCCGCGAAGGAGCCGGTGCGCACGCATTCCTGCAAGGTGCGCAGGTGGATCGGGTTGAGCATGCGATCAGCCGCCCGCGCCGACCGGTTCGGCCTCGACCGTCGTGAGCCGTCCGCGCAGCTCCATCGCGGCGCGCACCCGGCTCTTCGCGATGTCCAGAGCCGCGGTGTGCGGATCGACCCCGTGCTCCATCGCGGAGCGCAGCACCAGCCTGGTGTTGTCGCGGCACCGCTCGGCGACCTCGTCGAGGATGCGGCCCGGTGCCGGGCGGAACGCGGAACGACGTGCGTCCATGGCGAAACCGGCGGCGATGGCTCCGCCCGCGTTGGCGATGAAGTCCGGCACGACGGTGACCCCGCGCGCCGCCAGCGCGGCACGCGCGTCCGGTGTGGTCGGGAGGTTCGCGCCTTCCACGACGACCTCGGCCCGGACCTCCGCGGCGACGCCTTCCCCGAGCACGTCTTGACCTGCCGCGGGGATCAGCACGTCGCAGTCGACCACCAGCTCCTCGCCCCGGTCGAGGCGCTTGGCCGCCGGAGCGCCCTGCACGCACGCGTCGCCGTGCTCGGCGCGCCGCGCCAGCCACGACGGCACGTCGAGCCCGTCCGGATCGTGCACACCACCGTCCACCGTGGACAAGGCGACGACCTGGGCGCCCAGCTCGTGCAACCGGCGCACCGCCGCGGCGCCCACCGCGCCGAACCCCTGGACCGCGACGCGCACCCCCGCCATCGGCCGGTCCCGCAGTTCCAGCGCGGCGGCGAGTGCGGCGACCACGCCGTGCCCGGTCACGCCGAGCTCGTCGTAGGGGACCCCGCCCAGCACCTCCGGGACTCCGACCGCGGTGCCCCGGTCACCGAGTTCGTCCTGGATGATCGCCGCGTCCCGCTCGGTCATGCCCATGTCCAGGCCCGCGACGTAGCTGGCCGGGATCTGATCGGCGAGCTTCCGGGCGAAGGCGCGCACGATCCGCTCCTTGTCGGGTGCCGCCGGGTCGGCCACGATCCCCGCCTTGGCGCCACCGTGGAACAGGTCGGCCGCCGCCCACTTCCACGTCATCACCCTGGCTAGCCTGGCGATCTCGGCGACGCTCACCGTCGGGCTCATCCGGATCCCGCCCTTGCCGGTGCCGCGAGCCGTGTTGTCGACCACCAGCACGCCCCGCATCCCGCTGCGGGAATCGGAGACGCAGACGATCTTCTCGGGTCCCCATTCGTCGATCGACTGCAACAGGTCGTTCACGACTGCCTCCTGCGTGGTCTGTCCGAAGTGAGCTGCGTAGTGGCCGGTGGCGGAACCGCAACGGCGTCCTCGTCGGGAGGTCGCTTCCACGGTGGCTCCGCCGTACGAGGAGCCGTACGAGGAATCACCGCCCTCGTGCGGAAACCGCGCGACACCGCCGGTGGTCGTGCTGCTCCGGTGGCCGCCGGTCAGCGGCGTTGCGGCTGACCGGGCGCACCGGCGAATCGTGCTGGAACGAACCGTCAGACGAGATTGCGTTCCGGGCGGTGGGCGGCGCGGGCGAAGCGGTCGACGCTGAACCCTGCGACGTCCACCTCGGGTGGTCGGCCGAGGACGAGGTCGCGGACCACCTCGCCGACCGCCGGGCTCTGCAGGAATCCGTGCCCGGAAAAGCCCGTCGCGTAGAGGAATCCGTCCACTTCGGACGATGCCCCGATCAGGGCGTTGTGGTCCGGGCTCAACTCGTACAGCCCGGCCCAGCGATGCGCCGCACCGATCGAGGCCAGTGCCGGTGCCCGCCGAGCCACGGTGTCGGCGAGACCGTCGAGCCACCGGTCGTCGGTGCGCGATTCGGTGCTCTCGACCGGATCCGGCATGCCCATCAGCAGACCGGGTCCCTCGTCGTGGAAGTAGAACCCGGTGCTGAAGTCGATCGTGAACGGCAGCCGATCAGGCAGACCAGGGACCGGTTCGGTGACCAGGATCTGCCGCCGCAGCCGCCGCACGGGTAACTCCACCCCGGCCATCGCGCCCACCTCGGCCGACCAGGCGCCGGCCGCGCAGATCACGGTGGACGTCGCAACCGTGCCGGCATCGGTGCGCACGCCGGTGATCACACCGCCGGACACCTCGATGCCCTCGACCGCGCAGTGGCGCCGGAGGTCACCGCCGAACCGTCGTGCCCCGGCGGCGTAGCCCTGCACGACCGCGTCCGGCGTGCAGTGCCCGTCAGTGGGGGAGAAGGCACCGGCCAGGACGCCGTCGACGGACACCAGCGGCGCGAGTTGGCCCGCTTCCCGCGCGGTGAGCATCCGGCTGGGCACCCCGAGTTCGTTCTGCAACCGCACGGAATTCTCGAACTCCGCCACGTCCGCCGGGTCCGAGAGCAGGAACAGGTAGCCGTGCCTGCGCAGGTCGATCTCCCCGCCCGGTCGCTCGGCGAACCGCTCGAACGCGCGGAGGCTGCGGGCGCCCAGCGCGATGTTGACCGGATCGGAGAACTGCGCCCGCACTCCGCCCGCGGCCTTGCCGGTGCTACCCGACCCGAGCTCGTCGCGTTCCAGCAGGAGCACGTGCGTCCCCGCCTCGGCGAGGTGGAAGGCGATGGACGTGCCCATCGCCCCGCCGCCGATCACGACCACCTCGGCCCGGCCAGGCAGGGTCACGAGGTGCCGCCCAGTTCGGGCGGCAGCCGGTATCCCCGGTCCGGTTCGACGGTGGCGACGTCCATCTGCGCCTTCTGCAACTTTCCGGAGAAGTCCCAGTTCAGGGACTGCCAGCGGGTGAACTGGTCGAGCACCCAGATGCCGGACTGGCGGCTCCCGTTGCCCGAGCGGCCGTTCCCGCCGAACGGGAGGTGCGCCTCGGCTCCGGAGGTCGAGTTGTTCACGCTGACCATCCCCGCGCCGGTGCCCTGGCGGAACCGGAAAGCGGTGGCCGGGTCGGAGGTGTAGACGGCAGCGGAGAGCCCATAACCGGGCGCGTTGCCCAGTTCGATCGCCTCGTCCAGGCTGTCGAAGGTGCTCACCCCGACGATCGGGCCGAAGGTCTCCTGGGTGAACACGTGATCATCGGGACGCAGCCCGTCCAGCAGCACCGGGTGGTAGAATAACCCCGCTTCCGGATCGCCCTGGAAACCGGCGCGCGGGGCGGTGGCACCGATCCGGCCCACCGCCGAGGAGCCGAGCACCTTGTGGTGATCGGCGATGGTGCCCAGCACCGATTCGAAGCCGTCGGCGAACTTCTGGTCCAGCAGCGGTCCGTAGAGCACGTCCCCGGCCGGATCGCCGATCACCGCGGCCCGGAGCGCTTGGTCCAGCCGGCCGACGAACTCGTCGTGCACGTCGCGGTGCACGATCAGGTTGCCCAGCGAGGTGCAGCGCTGTCCGGCGGTGCCCCACCCGGAGAACAGCGCGCCTTCCACGGCGAGGTCGAGATCCGCGTCCGCGGCCACGATCATCGGGTTCTTCCCGCCGAGTTCCAGGCACGGGCTCTGCGTGTACTTGCCGCACAGCTCGCCGACCCGCGAGCCGACCGCGCTGGAACCGGTGAAGCCCACCTTGTCGACGAGGCCGTCCCGCAACGCGGACTCCAAGCCCGCGAAGGTGGCCTCCCCGTCGGCGTAGACCAGGTTCAGCACGCCCTGCGGGACTCCGGCTCGCCAGGCCAGTTCGGCCACCGCCCGCGCTGCCGCCGCCGCGTACTCGGCCGGCTTCCACACCACCGCGTTCCCGCACAGCAGAGCCGGAACCAGGTACCACGACGGCACCGCCACCGGGAAGTTGCCCGCCGTGATCACCATCGCGACGCCCACCGGAACCCGGAAGGTGAACAGCTGCTTGTCCGGCATCTCCGAGGGGACCGTCTGGCCGTAGAGCCTGCGCCCCTCACCCAGGAAGAAGTCGCAGGTGTCGACGATCTCCTGGACCTCGCCGAGAGCCTCCGCGTAGGGCTTGCCGATCTCGCGCGTCACCAGCCGGGCCAGCGATTCCTTGTTCGCCTCGACCAGCCTGCCGAGCTCGGCCACGACCCGTCCGCGCACCGGAGCGGGCACCTGCGCCCACTCGCGCTGCGCGGTGCGGGCGGCGCCGGCCGCCGCGTGCACCGCTTCCGGGCCGCTCAACTCGACCCGCGCGACCACGTCGTCCAGCCGGGCGGGGTTGCGGGACGCGTACTCCGCCGATCCTGACCCGGGGGCTCCGGATCCGGGGGCCGCCTCGCGCGGGGCTGCTCCGATCACCGAACTCACCGTCGTCGACACCGTGGTCCACCTCTTCCTCATCCGTGCGGGCGTGTGCAGTGCGGTCGTGCTGCCGGTCGAGACGTCGCGGAGATCGCGACGGTCAGTGCCGATGTCAGGGCCGGGCGGCCGGGTGGCCGCAGCGGTCGCGGGCTCGGGGGCCGGGCTGGCGTCTTCCGGAACAGGGCCGGAGCGCAGTCCGGACCCGGGGCGGACCGGTCGGCTTGCGTTGTGCCGCCGGTCACGAAACCCACCGTAACCGCGCAGGCGTTCGAACATCGAGCATCAGAAGAGTGATTTCCTGATTCTCTGAGCGACAGTGCTGCTGTCGCTCAGAACGATCACCACCGCTGCCCGCCTACCGTGTGCCGGTGGCGGGGGAGCGGCGAGCTTGGAGGCACGGATGACGGACATGATGTGGACCGACGCGGACGTGGCCGCCGCGCTGGACCTCGACACGGCGATCCGCTCGCAGCGCACGGCCTTCACGGCGCTGGGCGACGGCCGGGCGCGGCTCGCCCAGAAGGTCTCGGTCCCCAGCGGCACCGGTACCGCGCTGGGCTACCTCGGCACGGTCTCCGCGGAGCACGGCGCGGTGAGCAAGCTCGTCGCGGCGCACCCGGGCAACGCCGAGCGGGGACTGCCCGTGATCTCGGCGACCGTGCTGGTGCTCGACGCCGACGACGGCCGGGTCCGGGCGGTCATGGCGGGCACCGCACTGACCGAGCTGCGCACCGCCGCGGGCAGCGCGGTGGCCGTCGACGTGCTGGCACCGGAAGCGGCCGACGAGCTGGCGGTGCTCGGTTCCGGGGTGCAGGCCCGCGCGCACGTGCGCGCGATCGCCCGGGTGCGCGCGTTGCGGACGGTCCGAATCCACGGCCGGGACCGGGAGCGGCGGGAGGCCCTCGCGCGCGAACTCGCCGCCGAACTGGATTTGGACGTGCGCGCGGTGGACACCGCGCAGCAGGCGGTGCGCGGCGCTTCGCTCGTCGCAACCTGCACGCTCAGCGCCGAGCCGGTGATCACCGCGGACCAGGTCGAGCCCGGCGCGACGGTGGTGTCGGTGGGCAGCTTCGAACCGCACCGGCGGGAGGTCGACGAGGAACTCGTGCGGCGGGCCGGTCTGGTCGTCGTCGACGACGTGGACACCGCCGTCCACCACGCCGGACCGATCATGCGTGCGCTGGAACGCGGTGACCGCACCCGCGAGCGGCTGCACTCGCTGGGCGAGGTGCTGACCGGGCGTGCGCCGGGCAGGACCGACCCGGGGCAGCTGGTGTTCTACAACAGCGTCGGAATCGGCGTCCAGGACGCCGCCGCCGCGCACGCCGTGCTCGGAACGTTGTGAGGGGGAGCGGCCGGATGGGTTTCGCGGAACGGCTGGAGGCGTCGCTCGACGAGGCTTGGCGGGAATTCCCCGGCCGTGTCGGGTTCGCCGCGTGGGACTTGGACGAGCGCGTTCCGGTGCTGGTCGGAGCGCAGCGCGAAGTGCACCCGGCGAGCACCATCAAGGTGCTCGTCATGATCGCCGCTCTGCGGGAGGTCCAGGCTGGACGGTTCGCTTTGGACACCGAGGTCCCCCTCCCCGCGCAGCGGGCGGGCGGTTTCGGGGTGCTGCGCGAACTGTCCGGCGTGCACCGGCTCACGATCGCCGACCTGATCACGCTCATGATCGTCATCAGCGACAACGCGGCGACGAACGCGTTGGTCGACAACGTCGGATTCCCCGCGATCGCGAGCTGCGCCGCCGATCTCGGCTGCGTCGCCACCAAGGTCGAACGGCGGTTGATGGACGTGGACGCGCCAGGGTGCAACACCACCTGCGCGCTGGACCAGGCGCGGATCTTGGACCGGCTCGCGACCGGCCGGGCGCTGCCGGTGGAGCTCACCGTGCACGCACTGGGCGTGCTGTCCCGCCAGCAGATCAGGGACCGGCTGCCCGCCGCGCTGCCGGGGGAGGCGCGGTGCTGGAACAAGACCGGTGAGATCCAGGGATCCCGCCACGACGTGGCGTTGATCGGGGACGATCGGCCGCGCGCGGTGGTCGCGGTGCTGGTGGACGAGCTCACCGACGAACCGTCCCGCCGAGGCGCCGGACGCAGTCCGGTGTACGACCGGATCGCGGACCTGGGCCTGCGGGTGTTCCGCGCGCTCGGCTGAGAAAGTCCCCGCGGGGAAGGGGTCCCCGTCCGATCAGCGCCGGCGCCGACCACGATGCCTTGCGCGCCAGGGGCGAACGCGTCCGCGGTACCGGATCAGCGTCGGTGCACGACGGCTCCGTCCACGATGGTCAGATCGACCTTGGCGCGCCCGATTTCCGAGCGGGGCGCGGAGAACGGGTCGCGATCGAGCACCACGAGATCGGCGGCCTTGCCCACTTCCAGCGACCCCGTCTCGGCGGCGAACCCGTTCGCCCGGGCGCTGCCCCGCGTGTGCGCCGCGAGCGCCGTGCCGAGTTCGAGCGACTGCTCCGGCAGGAACGGAACCGTCCCGCCCGGTTCGCAGCGGTTGACCGCGGCGTGCACCGCGCCCAGCGGCGCCACATCGGAGACCGGCCAGTCGCTGCCCGCGGCCAGCGGCGCTCCCGCGTCGTGCAACGACCGGAACGGGTACTGCCGCGCGGCGCGTTCGGCGCCCAGCCGGGGAATCGTCAGCTCGGTCATGGCCGCGTCGTTGATCGCCCAGGCCTCCTGGACGTTCGCCGTGACCCCGAGCTCCCGGAAGCGGGGGAGGTCCTCGTCCCGGATCACCTGGAGGTGCGCGATCTGGTGGCGCAGGCCGGAGCCCGGCGCGGCGGCCACCGCGTCCAGCGCGTCGCGCACCGCGCGATCCCCCACGGCGTGGAAGTGCACCGCGAATCCCTCGGCGCTGAGCAGGCCGACCACCTCGCGAAGCGCGGTGGCCGACAGGTGCGAGAGCCCGCTGCGGTGCTCGCCGAGGTAGGGCCGCACCATCGACGCCGTCCGGTTCTCGCAGACGCCGTCGATCATGAGCTTCACGTGGTCCGCGCGGAACCGGGGACCGCGTGCCCGCGCCCGGCGTTCGACGAGCTCCGGCAGTTGTTCCCGACCGCGGCGGCGATCCCACCAGAGTGCTCCCTGCACCCGCCCGGTCAGCAGCCCCTGCTCGTCGAGCGCCCGGTAGGTGTCCAGGACGTCGGAGTGCCCTAGGTAGGCGCCGACGATCGCGTCCTGCCACCCGGTCACGCCGTGGGCGTGCAGCAGCCGCTGCCCCTCCAACAGCGCCGCCCGGTACTCGCCGGGATCCGGGGCGGGCAGCACGCGGCCGACGAGATCGGCGGCGCCCTCGTGCAAGGTTCCGGCGGGACGACCGCGGGAGTCCCGTTCGATCCACCCGTCCGGCGGGTCAGGGGTTCCCGCGTCCACTCCCGCGAGCCGCAGGGCTGCGGTGTTCACCCAGGCGCTGTGGTGATCGCGGTTGATCAGGTACGCCGGACGGGCACCTGTGACCTCGTCCAGCGCGGCGGCGGTCGGCGCGCCTCCGGGGAAGTGCGCCGAGTCCCAGCCGCCGCCCAGGAGCCACCCGCCGCCGGAGGCGTGTCCGGCGATCGTCCGGAGGCAGTCCGCGGCGTCCGCCGCCTCCATGAGGTCGCAGCGCAACCGGAGCAGCCCGCCGAACAGCGGATGCGCGTGCGCGTCCTGGAAACCGGGCAGCAGCAACCGCCCCCGCAGCGGGACGAGCTCGGTCCGGTCGGTGATCAGCGCACGCACGCCCGCCGACCCCAGCGCGGCGATGCGGCCCCCGCGCACGGCGACCGCGTCCGTCCGCGAACCGGCGGCGTCCATGGTGGCCACCGGGCCGTCCACGAACGCCAACTCGGCCCCCGTCAGCGATGCTCCTCTCCGGTGATCACCGATACCGCGAGTTCCCGCAGGTGCTCGTCGACCTCGGGCACCCGGAACCCCGCCCGGCGGATGTGCGAGACGAGCTCCGCGTCCGGCGCGACACCGTGGGTGCGCAGGTAGTAGCCCACCGCGCCGGGCCAGATCCACTGGCCGTCGGTGTGGAAGGTCAGCGGGACCGACGCGGGCGACGCGGGGTCGAGCTGATCGGTGTCGTAGCTGCGCGCGGCGAGCACGATCGGCGCGCGGTCGAGGTAGTCGACGAGACCGGTGAGCTCGTCCGCGGCGACCTCCGGGCGGTCCACCTGCGGGCGACCGTCCTCGTCGACGGCGTCGAAGACCTCCGCGGTGCGCAGTGCGGGCGCGCGCGTGGCGGTGCCGGTCGCGTCCGGCACCCCAGCGTTGCGCGCGAGCCAACCGGGGATGTTCACGCCCGCACGGGGGTAGGTGCGCAGCTCCGCGGCGAAGGCCTCGGCGGGCGGCGGGTGCTGCCAGGTCGGTTCGTAGTCGCCGTTGAAGTCCACGCTGTAGCTGCTGGGGCGCTGCAATCGGTACAGCGCGCTGATCCAGGTGCCCCGGTCCGGTTCGTGCATGCCGTGGCGGAGCCGGGCGAACAGCTCCCCGGACTCCGCGGGCACGGCCAGCGGGATCGGCGTGCCGTTGGGGGCCAGCAGCTGCGCGGAGATCTCCGAGTGCGCGCCGACCGCGCGGTACTCGACGGTCACCTCGCTCCACGCCGGCGGCATTGAGCGCAGCAGCACCCGGCCGACGTCTTGGATGAGGTTCTGCTGCGCCGCTTGGTCCAGCGCGCCCGGTGGACCAAGCGGGTCCGGTCGGTGGGGTCCCTGCTCGGGGAGTCCCGGTTGGCTCATGCCTGCATCCTCCCAGTCGCGCGCGGGGAGCGGAGCCGATTCCCCGAACTCATACCCGCGCGACGCCCTGCCCTTACCCGCGCGAAGCCTGGCCCCGACGCGGTGAACAACTGCCGCGCTCAGAGCTTAAGACCCCGGACGAGTGAGTGTCGGCGGCCAGTTGCCGGTATCCGCCGGATCTTCGATTAGCCTGGTCAGAGGCTTGTCGACAGATCACGCCGAGGTTTCGCCGTGAACTTCGGATGACGGCGTGAATGTCGGATACGACGATTGTTGACAATAAATCCAGCGCGGGTTTAGCTTCGATCCATCGCCAGCGAGACACGGAGGTGACCATGCGGGCCAACGAGTACGGCCTTCCCCGTCCCCTCCGCTGGCTGTCGTCTTCATCGCTCTGGCTGCGACATTAGAGGCTGGCCACCGCCTGCCGGCGGTGGTCACTCCGCAGCGCGTGCGGTCGGCCGAACCCGGGCCCCGTGGGTCTTCGACCCTGAGCGGTGCCTGGAATCCCTCGGCCGGAACACGCCCCTTCTGTAGGTAACTCTGGTGGGCGCCGACCTGTGCGCCCATTTCATGCACTGCACTTGGGAGGAGGTTCGGCCGGTGGCACTTGTCGACTGTGACCCGATGATGAGGGTGACCTGGACAGACCCGGTGACGGGAAAGCACGGATACCTCGTCGTGCACACTCTGGTGTCCGGCCTGGCGACCGGCGGAACCCGGATGCGCGCCGGATGCACGATGTCGGAAGTGGAGGACTTGGCGCGGGGCATGGCTCGCAAGACCGCTGTGTTCGACCTGCCCGTCGGTGGCGCCAAGGGCGGCATCGACTGCGACCCCAAGGACCCCCAGGCGCATGGTGTGCTGCGCCGGTTCGTCGAGGCCATGCGCCCGTGGATCGACGCGCACTGGGTCACGGCCGAAGACCTGGGCGTGCCGCAGCACCTGATCGACGAAGTCTTCGTCGAGGCCGGGCTGGAGCAGTCCTACCACGCCGCGATCCGCCGGGCGCCGGACGTCGAGCACACGCTGCGCCGGGTCCGCGCCGGGCTCAACGCCCCGGTTCCCGGCGGGTTGCTGCTCGGTGATGTCGTCGGCGGCTACGGCGTGGCGCAGTGCTGCCTCGGCGTGTTGCACGCCCGCGGCTGGGGCCACGACAGCACGACCGTCGCGGTGCAGGGCGTGGGCACCATGGGCGGTGGTGCCGCCTGGTACCTGCACGAGGCCGGGTTGAAGGTCGTCGCCGTCGCGGACGCGGCCGGCTCCCTCTACCACCCGGACGGGCTCGACATCCCGGCGCTGCTGGACGCCAGGGACCGGTTCGGGGAGATCGACCGCGATCAGGTTCCGGCCGACGTGCAGCGGTTGCCCAGGGACGCGGTGCTGGCGGTCGACGTCGACGTGCTGATCCCGGCTGCGGTGTCCTACGCGATCACTCCGGAGCGGGTGCCGCAGGTGGCCGCCAAGGTGATCATCGAGGCGGCGAACACGCCGATCACCCCGGAGGCCGAGCAGCTGCTGGCGGAGCGGGGCATCCCGGTGATCCCCGACTTCGTGGCCAACTCCGGTGCCGTCGCCTGGGCCTGGTGGCTGCTGCTGGGCCGGGTGGACGCGGACCCGGTGCTCTCGTTCAGCGTGCTCCGCGAGGAGATGCTGGCGAAGATCCCGCCGCTGATCGCGGCCTGGGACGCGGAGGGGACCACTCCGCGGGTCGCCGCGCTGCGGCTCGCGGACTGGCAGACCGAGCAGAACAAGGTGGCCGAGGCGGAAGGGCGGTTGCTGGTCAGCATTCCGTAGCCCGCCGCAGTCGAAGCCGAAACGTGCGTGCCATCCGTCAAGGGGTGGCACGCACGGGCATTTCAGGGAAATCGTCGAAATGGGGATCGGCGTTACATCGATCTCAGCTCGCCACGACTTCGGGTGACAAGTGTGTGACAACCCGCGTTCGGGGTGCTAGCGTTAGCCGTGGTTGCAGTTTTGGTTCCCAGAAGTACTTGAAAGTGCCTGCGATACAAGTGTGGCGCAGGCGCTTTGTTGTGCCGGAGGCCGTTCGGCCCGGGTGATCATCTCGGCGACTCGGGGGTTGACGCAGTGTCGACCCTGGCCATCAGAAGTAGGAGTAAAGAGAATGGCTACCGGTACCGTTAAGTGGTTCAACGCTGAAAAGGGCTTCGGGTTCATCACCCCCGATGGGGGCGGTTCCGATGTGTTCGCCCACTACAGTGCGATTGACGCCTCCGGTTTCCGCACGTTGGACGAGAACCAGCGGGTGGAGTTCGAGATCGCCCAGGGCCCGAAGGGGCCGCAGGCTTCTCAGATTCGCGGCATCTGAGTTCAGTCGACACCGAGGGGCCCACGCCTGCCAGGCGTGGGCCCCTCGCATGTTCGTCGTGGCTGTCGAGGTCCTCGCGGTAGGCTTCGCTCCCCGCTGATGTCGATCTCTGCGAGGTTCCGGGTGCCCCTTCGTGTGTTCGTCGCCGGTGCCACCGGTGTGGTCGGGAGGACCTTGCTGCCCAGGCTGCGGCAGCGAGGTCATCACGTGACGGCGCTGCTGCGCACCGCGGGTCGCGCGCAGGGCGTTCCCGGTGCAGATGAGGTCGTGGTGGGCGATGTGCTCGACCTGCCGCGGCTGCGCCAGGTGGTGCGCCACGCCGAGCCGGACGTGGTCGTGGCCCAGGTCTCCGGGTTCCGGGGGCCCGACTACGACGACGCGCTCGCCCGCACGTCGCGGCTGTGGGAGGACGGCACCCGCAACCTCGTGGCGGCTGCCGCGGAGGCGGGCGTGCGCCGGGTGGTGGCGCAGAGCATGGTCGCCGCGTACTGCCCGAACGGGCACGACGTGCTGGACGAGGACTCCCCGCTGTGGATCGACGCGCCGGGCCGGTGGGGCGAGGCGGTGCGCGCGGTCGCCGGCATGGAGAGCGCGGTCGTGGACCGGACCGACCTGGAGGGCGTGGTGCTGCGCTACGGGTCGCTGTACGGCCCGAACACCTGGTACGCGCCCGGCGGGCTGGTGCACGAGCAGGTCCGCGGCAGCGCGCTGCCACTGGTCACCGACGGCGTGGGGCTGACCTCGTTCACGCACGTGGAGGACGCGGCGAGCGCGGTCCTCGAAGTCCTCACCGCGGGCGAGACGGGCACCTACAACGTGGTGGACAACGAACCGGCGGAATGCGCGGAGTGGTTACCGGCCTACGCCCGGATGATCGGCGGCCCGGCGCCGTTGTCGCTGACCCTGGACCAGGCCAGGGCCCAGCTGGATTGGCTCACCGTGCACCGGCTCACCGAGCAGCGGGGAGCGACGAATTTCCGCCTTCGCGAGACGCTCGGCTGGCGCCCGGGATGGCCCAGTTGGCGGGAGGGATTCGCGACGATGTTCGGCTTGTGGCCGGGCTGAGGCGTCGCACGACTTCGTGCTGGAAATGACGAGTCCTTATCTGCTCGAACGCGCTGCCCGGTTCGGCCGGAACGTGCTAGGGGCTCGGGTGATCCGATAGGTCCGAATGTCGTCTGCTGATCACGGTTAAGTGAAATCGGTTCCCGCTTTCATGAATTCCTCTGGCGGCGTACGAGCCGCTTGGTTCGTGGAAAGTTCCGGAAGGAACTTGTCTCAGGGATTCGGATGCGGTAAGCGTTCCGCATTCGGCGGATCGACCGCACCCGGCATCACCGCGAATGCCGCATCGGTGCGGGTGCTCCGAATCGATGCGGCGCGGTGCGAGATCCGAGCGGGGAACCGGAGCGCTACTCCCGGTCGTAGTCCTCGTCGACGGGTACGTCGCTGTGCTGATCCGCGAGATCCGCCGGGTCGGCCTCGTTGACCGGGTCGGCTTCGACCGTGACGTCCTCGGTGACCGGGTCCTCGGCGTGCCTCGCCTGTTCGGCGGCGTCGGCTTCGGGTGTTTCGGAATCCATGGCGCGCTCCTTCCCACGATTGGGCGGCCCTGCGGCCACCGTATCGGGCGCGGCGCGGTTCAGCTCCCGAGCGGCGGGAAGTCTGGTCGGCGGCGCTCGTGGAAGCTGCGCACGCCCTCGCGGACGTCGGGGCGGTCGAACGCGGCGATCATGCGGTTGTTCGCGTCCGCGCTCGCCGTCTCCAGCCCGCTGTCCAGGCCCGCGTAGATCTGCTCCTTGATCTCGGCCATCGAAGCCGGGGAGCACTCGGTGGCCAGCGTGTGCGCGTACTCCAGCGCGGCGGTCAGCACCTCGGCCGCGGGCAGCACCCGATCGACCAGGCCCAGCGCGTGCGCCTCGCCGCCCAGCAGGGTGCGAGCGGAGAGCATCAGGTCCAGCGCGGTGCCCGCGCCGACGAGCTTGGGCAGCAGCCAGGAGATGCCGTGCTCCGCGACGAGGCCGCGACGGCTGAACGCGGTGGTGAACTTGGCGTCCTCCGCCGCGAAGCGCACGTCGGCGAACAAGGCCGCGACCAGGCCGATCCCGGCTACGGGGCCGTTGATCGCGGCGATGATCGGTTTTCGGATCCGGATCGACAGCGAGACCGCTCGGTCGTCGCCGTCGCGCTCAGGAGCGGCGTCCAGCGCGGAGAGGTCCGTTCCGGCGCAGAAGCCGCGGCCCGCACCGGTGACCACCACCGCCCGCACCGACGGATCGTCATCGGCCTTCTCCAACAGGTCGAAGTAGCGCCGCCGCATGCTCGGAGTCCACGCGTTGAGCCGCTCCGGTCGGTGGAACGTCAGCAGCAGGACCGCGTCGCGGTGCTCGACCAGGATCTCATCGTCCTCCGGCACCTGATCACCTCCGTGGCGATTGCCCTCGGAAACTACCGAGCGGGACCGAGTGGTTCAACCGGGCAAACGAGCGACCCGAGCTCCCTGCGAGCGATCACGACCAGTGATCGTCAGGTGCGTGCGGGGAGGTGCCGGACGCGTTCTCGCCGACGACGTCGCGGCCGATGAAGTCGTGCAGGACCTGGCGCATCCGCTGAACCGACCGCTCCGGGCGGCCGGTGAGCACGCCGATGCCGAGCCCGTCGATCAGCGCCGTCAACCGCACCGCGAGCTCCTCCGCGTCACCCTCGGTGAACACGCCTTGGTGCTGGCCCTGGCGGATCGTCCGCTCGATCGTGTCGTGCCAGCGGGTGTAGGAATCGCCGTGCAGGCCGCGAAGCTCGGGGCGCAGCGCGCTCTCGTTCCACACCTGCAGCCAGATGGACCACTCGCGGCGCAGCCCCGGCGATTCCGGCAGTTGCAGCTCGACGAGCCGCAGCAGCCGCTGGTGGGCGTCGTCGATGCTGTGCAGTTCGGCGACCTGCCTGTCGAAGGCCTGCCGGACCGAGTGCCGCAGCGCTTCGGTGAGCAGGTCGTCGCGGCCGGGGAAGTGGTAGTGGATGGCCGCGGCGCTCACCCCGCAGGCCTCGGCGATGTCGGCGACCCGGACCGCGTGGAACCCGCGTTCGGCGATGAGCTCCCAGGCCGCGTCGAGGATCTGCTGGTAGCGGTCCCCGCCCGTGCGTTCCGGGGGCCGCGCGGCGCGGCGCGGCGCGGCGGCGACCGTTTCCGCGTCGTCCCTGCCGTTGATCAACCAGTTCACCGTCACCTGGCCGATCTCCGCGATGCGCGTCAGCTCGACCGGGGTGAAGCGCCGGACGCCGGTGAGCGACTTGGAGAGCTTGGTGGCGTCTAGACCGATTCGGTCGGCGAACGCCCGGTGGCTGTGCGGATACCCCGCCACCACCTCGCGGACCCTCGCGCGCAGCGCGGCGGGGCCGGAATCGGCGTCGTGGTCGGCAGGTGTGGATTCGGAGGTCATGGTGGTGAGCGGCTCGTCCGGGCGTCGCGGGATCGGGAGTGTGCGCGGATCGGGCGCTTCATCCCCACGACCGCCGGATCGGCCGTCCAGCGCCGTGACCACGCACGATCAGGACGCTACCAGCGCACCCGACCGCTCCGAACGGCATCGGTCGACCGCGCGGTCGTCGGCGGGCGGGCTCGGCGGGTTCCACCGAGCGCTTCCGGCGCCACCACGGGCGTCGCGAAGCCCGAACATCCGCGCGAAGTCCTTAGCACCAGCGGTGTTCGGCGGCGCCGCCCCCTCAGCTGCGCCGCCGCTGCTGGACACCGTCAGGATGTGAGGGTGATGGGAACAAGTGCCTCGCGGCTCGCACGGCGGCCGACGCAGCGCTGGCAGGCGTTGGTGGTGTGCCTGCTGGCGGGGTTCATGACCCTGCTCGACGTCAGCATCGTCAACGTCGCGCTGCCGTCCATGCAGCAGGGCCTGAACGCCCCGCCGGTCGCGCTGGGCTGGGTGGTGTCCGGCTACGCGCTCACCTTCGGACTGGTGCTGGTGCCCGCGGGCAGGCTCGGCGACGATCGCGGTCGCGGCCGGATGTTCCTCCTGGCGCTGCTGCTGTTCACCGCGGCCAGCGCCGCCGCCGGGTTCGCGCCGTCGGCGACCTGGCTGGTCATCGCCCGGCTCGTGCAGGGCGTGGCGGGCGGCATGCTCAACCCGCAGGTGCTGGGGCTGATCCAGCAGCTGTTCCAGGGCAGTGAGCGAGCGAAGGCGTTCGGACTGTTCGGCGCGGTGATCGGGTTGTCCACCGCGATCGGCCCGCTGCTCGGCGGGCTCATCATCGAACTCGCCGGGGACGAGCAGGGCTGGCGCTGGGTGTTCTTCGTCAACGTGCCGATCGGCGTGGCCGCGCTGGTGTTCGCCGCCAGGGTCCTGCCGAAGGCCGGGTCGGCGGAAGGCGCTCGCAGCCTCGACCTGGTGGGCGTGCTGCTGCTCGGCGCCGCGCTGCTGGCGTTGCTGCTGCCCCTGATCGAACGGGAGAGCGGCAGCGGCGCGCCGTGGTACCTGCTGCCGGCGGCACCGGTGCTGCTGGTGCTGTTCGTGCTGTGGGAACGCGGCTACCGCGCCAGTGGGCGGGAACCGCTGATCGACCTCGGCCTGTTCGGCATCCGCAGCTACAGCTTCGGCACCGCGCTGGGCATGCTGTACTTCGCCGGGTTCACCAGCATCTTCTTCGTGCTGGCGCTGTACTTCCAGCGCGGGCTGGGGTACTCGCCGTTGCAGGCGGGCCTGGCGATGACGCCGTTCGCCATCGGCTCGGCGGCGTCCTCCGCGCTCAGCGGCAGGCTGGTGAACCGGTTCGGCCGCTCCCTGGTCGTGCTGGGCCTGGTCGGCGCGCTGGCCGGGCTGGTCGTGACGGACCTGCTGCTCGCGGGCGGGCCCGGACACGTCGCCGGACTGCTCGTCGCGGGCCCGCTGCTGCTGGCCGGGATCGGCAGCGGCCTGGTCATCTCGCCGAACCAGACCGTCACCCTCGCCAAGGTCGACTCGGCTCGAGGTGGCACCGCCGCCGGGATCCAGCAGACCGGGCAGCGCCTCGGCACCGCGATCGGCACGGCGACCGCGTCGGGACTGTTCTTCAGCGCGCTCGCCGTCGGCGGCTACGACGCCGCGATCTCCACGGGCCTGCTGGTCGCTGTCGGGTTCGTCGCGCTGGCCCTGCTGCTGGCCGTCACCGAGCAGCTCATCCTGACGCGTCGTCGGTGACCGGGGCACCCGTGGCCAAGCGGGACTTGCGGTAGCCGTAGGCCAGGTAGATCACCAGGCCCAGCGCGAGCCAGACCGCGAACCGCGCCCAGGTGAGCACGCTCAGGTTCGTCATCAGGTACAGGCAGGCGAGGGCCGTGAGCACGGGCAGCACCGGCGACCACGGCATCCGGAACGGGCGCGGCAGGTCCGGTTTGCGGTGGCGCAGCACCGGAATCGCGATGGCCACGATGACGAACCCGGACAGCGCGCCGATGCTCACCATGTCCGCGAGCTCCGCGATCGGCACGAAACCGCCGAGCAGCATCACGAGCACGGCACCGCCGATCGTCACCCGGTGCGGAGTGCCCCACTTCCGGTGCACCTGCGACAGCTTCGGCGGCAGCAGCCCGTCCCGGCTCATGGCGAATCCGATGCGGCCGATGGTCACCAGCTCCACCAGCATCACCGAGGTCAGCCCGGTCACCGCGCCCAGCGCGATGAGCGCCGCCACCCAGTGGGCTCCGACGGAGTGGAACGCGGCCGCCAGCGGAGCCGCCTCGTCGATCTGCGTGTAGTCGACCATCGCGCTGAGCACCAGGGCCACCAGCACGTACAGCACGGTGCACACCACCAGGCTGCCCAGCAGGCCCACCGGCAGGTCGCGGCGCGGGCGCTTGGTCTCCTCGCCGAGGTTGGCCAGCGCCTCGAAACCGGTGTAGGCGAAGAACACGATCGCGGCGGCCGTGAGCACGCCGCCGAACCCGTACATCGACTGCTCCATGCCCAGCGCCGCCGACACCAGCGGCTGTTCCAGGATGCTCGCGCCCTGCTCCGCGGGCTGCGCCGGCGGGACGAACGGCGTGAGGTGCGCGCCGTTGAAGAAGAACAGCCCGGCGACGATCACGAGCACGCACACCGACACCTTGACCACGACCAGCGCGTTGGTCAGCCAGGACGACTCGCGGATTCCCAGGACGGCGACGACGGTGAGCACGCCGATGATCAGGATGGCGCCGACGTTGACCGTCGCGTCCTCGCTGAACCACTCCGGCGGCAGCCCGAGCAGGCTGGACACGTATCCCGACCAGCTCCGGGACACGACCGCGGCGCCGAGGGCGAACTCCAGCAGCAGGTCCCACCCGATGATCCAGGCGAAGATCTCGCCGAGCGTCGTGTAGCCGTAGGTGTAGGCGCTGCCGGCGGTCGGCACCGCGGAGGCCAGTTCCGCGTAGCACAGCGCCGCGAGTGCGGCGACGACGCCGCCCACGAGGAACGCGAGGACCACCGCGGGCCCGGCGTGCTCCTTGGCCTCGATCCCCGCCAAGGTGAACACGCCGGTCCCGATGATGATGCCGATGCCGAAGCCGACGAGGTCGACACCGGAGAGCCGCCGAGCCAAGCTGCTGCGCTCGGTGCGTTCCAGCACGTCCTCGACGGGAAGGGTTCGCAGAACACTCACGGGACGGCACGTTAGAACGTCCCGGAGCTGAAAGCGAAACATCGTCCGCGGCGTGACCGACCCGGTATCCGATCCTCACCCGCGCGCCGCCGATCGGGGCAACGATCGCGGCGACCGGCGGACGGGCGCCGCGATCGTCAGGCGACCACGTGCTCGGTGTCCCGGTTCCACACGCGGTGCCCGGCCAGGACCGCGATGAACTCGGCCATGAAACCGTCGGGCAGCGCCCCGCCCGTGGCCGCGGCGGTCACGACACCCTTGTCGGACACCACGCCGTCGCCGTCGCCGGCGTGGCGGACCTTGTCCACTCCGGCGCGCTGCAGCATCGCCAGCCCCTCGTCGCTGGCCGCGACGGGTTTCGCGTGCTTGAAGGCCTCCGCCACGAAGTGCACCGCGTAGCCGTCGGCCGACAGCGCCCGCACGCTGCCGCTGCCGCCGGGCACGATGACCCCGTCGTAGAGCGCCGAGGACATCGTGTTGATGGCACGGTCCACCGGGACGTCGCTCTCGTCGGCACCGCGCACGCTGCCGTCCCGGCTGCCGAGGACCTCGGCGGTCGCGCCGCGTTCGGCGAGCGCTTCGCGGATCTGGGCGACCTCGGCCTGATCGACGCCATCGGAGACCAGCACGGCGACGGTGCGGGTGGCGATGGTGTCGCTGACCGAGTGCGACTGGCTCAGCGCGGGGGAGTGCTTGCCGTGGTTGGGCCCCGCCGCGGCTGACGGGGGCGTGACGCCGACGCCTTCGGCGACGGCGATCGCGAGATCGTGGTCGACCCGGTTGATCTGCTCCACGGCCGCTTCGCGCACGTGGTGGTGCTCGACCTTGCCGAGCTCGAACCGGAACGCGGCGATGATGTGGTCGCGTTCCCACGGCGCCATGCTGTTCCAGAACAGGGTGGCCTGCTGGTAGTGGTCCTGGAAGCTGTCGCTGCGCTGGCGGATCTTCGCGCCTTCCACCTTCTCCTGGTAATGCTGGAAGGCGCCGTTGCCGGCGCCCGCGATGACCGGGCAGCCGCCGCCGAGGCTGTTGTTGGAGTAGCTGGTCTGCCCCTGGTGGATGCGTTGCTGCTGGAAGCCGTCGCGCTGGTTGGTGGAGACCTCGGCGACCGGGCGGTTGACCGGGATGTGCGCGAAGTTCGGCCCGCCGAGCCGGATCAGCTGGGTGTCCAAGTAGGAGAAGTTGCGCGCCTGCAGCAGCGGATCGTTGGTGAAGTCGATGCCCGGCACCAGGTTCGCGGTGTGGAAGGCGACCTGTTCGGTCTCGGCGAAGAAGTTGTCCGGGTTGCGGTCGAGCACCATGCGCCCGACCGGGCGAACCGGGACCTCCTCCTCCGGGATGATCTTGGTGGCGTCGAGCAGGTCGAAGTCGAAGTCGTGCTCCTTGGACTCCTCGACGAGCTGCACGCCGAGCTCCCACTCCGGTCCGTGCCCGGCTTCGATGGCGTCCCACAGGTCCCGACGGTTGAAGTCCGGGTCCTTGCCCTGCACCTGCTGGCATTCCTCCCAGACCAGCGAATGCGTGCCCAGCCGCGGCTTCCAGTGGAACTTCACGAACGTGCCGGTGCCCTCGGCGTTGACGAAGCGGAAGGTGTGCACCCCGAAGCCCTGCATCATGCGGTAGCTGCGCGGCAGCGCCCGGTCCGACATCAGCCACATGATCATGTGCATCGTTTCCGGTTGCAGCGACACGAAGTCCCACAACGTGTCGTGCGCCGACTGCGCCTGCGGGATCTCGTTGTGCGGCTCGGGCTTCACCGCGTGCACGAAGTCGGGGAACTTGATGCCGTCCTGGATGAAGAACACCGGCATGTTGTTGCCGACCAGGTCGTAGTTGCCCTCCGCGGTGTAGAACTTCGTCGCGAACCCGCGCACGTCGCGCACCGTGTCCGCCGAACCGCGCGACCCCGCCACCGTGGAGAACCGGACGAACACCGGGGTGCGTCGACCCGGGTCGGTCAGGAACTTCGCCGCCGTGTAGTCGGCGAGGCGATCGTCATAGGCCTCGAAGTAGCCGTAGGCGCCCGCGCCGCGGGCGTGCACGACCCGCTCCGGAATGCGTTCGTGGTCGAAGTGGGTGATCTTCTCGCGGGCGTGGAAGTCCTCCAGCAGCGTGGGGCCGCGTGCTCCCACGGTCAAGGAATCATCGGTGTGGTCGACCCGCACGCCCTGCTGGGTGGTCAGGTAGGTGCCGTCCGGATCCTGGCGCACACCGTCGAGTTGTTCCTGCTTGTCGCCGTGCTGAGAAGCCATGCCGACCTCCGGGAGCGGGTTCGCCTGCCCCCGGTGGGTGCCCGCCCCGGCGGGTCGTTACGCCTCACTGCCTGTTTGAGCTTGGCGTGAGCAGTGGTCGCTCAGCGGAACCTCAGCGGCTTCCTCGCTGCGGGATCAATTTTTCGAGTGGCTCCGCCACACGCAAAATTGCTGTCCTCGCGAGAAAGCCGCTGAGAACCCGCCGGTGGTCGTCTTGCTCTGGCTGGTCACTGCTCAGCGGCTCCGCCGCTGACAACACAACGACCAACAACGTCGCTCACCTGGGTAGGCAAGATCAGAGATAGGCGGTCAGCCGAAGAAGGGCAGCTGGTAAATCAGTTCCGGTGCGCCCGCGATGATCAGGAAGTGGATCGCCCGTCCGGCGAGGCTCACCGCCAGGAAACCGAGCAGCGGGAGGCCCGCCGCGCCGGAGAGGAAGCACAGGACGGTGAACGGGGGGAAGCTCGCGACGGCGCTGACGAACAGGACGCCGAGGCCCCACCACGGGTGCTGCTGAGTGCGGTCCTGGAACTTCTCCAGCCACGCCGCCCAGCGCCCGCCCTTGCGCGCTTCGGTCATGCGGCCGAGCCGGGTGCCGAGGCTGAAACCGCCCCGGCCCGCCAAGTAGAACAGCGTCTTGCCCGTCATCTGCCCGATCGCGGCGGCCAGCGCCAGTGCCCACCAGTTCAGCCCGTCGACGCTGGTGAGGACGCCGACCAGGTAGAGCTCGATGTTGGCGAGCGGGAAGACGCTGCCCAGCAGGGCGGTTCCGGCGGTGGCCAGCAGCCATCCGATCATCGTGCGAGTCCCGGCCGCGTGTCGTCGGGGCGGGGGCGAGCGGACATCAGGCGATACTCCACGGAACTCGAACGGGGGAACGGGGCGACCTTACCGGGGCGTCCGGGCAGGTCATCGGGGGAGTGGGGCGGTGCGCGAGTTGTTCCGGTACGTCCTGTTCCGCGCGGTGACGGCCGGTCGGAACATCCGGAGCCGGTTGGGAATTCGTGGTGACACCGTGCGGCCGGATCGTGGTCCGCTCAGTGCTGCTCGTCGGCGTCCGGGTTCCAGGCCAGCAAGCGGACCCTGCTGACGGTGCGCAGGTGGCGGCGCATCGCGGTGCTAGCGGTGCGGGGATTGCCCGCGCGGATCGCCTCCGCGATGCGCTCGTGCTGGGCCAGCGACTTCGGTGGCCGGTTCGGCTGGCGCAGCGACTCCTGGCGGCTCTCGGCGATCTCCTCGGCGATGGTGCGCATGAACTCCGCGAGCATCGCGCTGTGCGCGGCGGCGGTGATCGCGGCGTGGAAGCGGCGGTCGCCGTCACCGCCCAGTTCGCCGCGTTCGACCTGGGCGCGCATGTCGGCGAGCGCCGCGTCGATCTCCGCGAGGTCGGCCTCGGTGCGGCGTTCGGCGGCGAGCTCGGCGAGCTTGGTCTCCAGGCCTTCGCGGGCGTCGAGCACGTCGGGGAGCCGGTTGCGGCGGGCCACCAGCTCGTCGACGGGCTCGCTGTCCAGCGTGCGGCGCAGCAGGTAGGTGCCGCCGCCGTGGCGGACCTCGACCAGTCCCTGCACCTCCAGCACCACGATCGCCTGGCGCACCGATGCCCGGCTGACGCCGAGCCGCTCCGCGAGCTCGCGCTCCGGCGGCAGCCGATCGCCGACTTCGAGGCCGGACGCCGCGACGTGCTCGCGCAACCGCAGCACGACCTGCTCGTAGAGCCTCGGTCGGGTCAACGGCCGCAGCGCGTCGGACACTCCATCCCCCGTTCCTCCGGAGATCGCGGAAGCCAAGACTAGCAGCGGTGCAGCGGAGCAGTGGTTCGAGCACTGGACCACTTCGGGTCTTGACGCTCCAGTTCTGGCGGCGCAAAGTGGTCCAGCCAGTAAACCACTGTGTCCGGTCTCCTCCGAGGCGCATGGACGGTGAGGAGACAACGGTGTCGCCCGAGCTGATTTCCATCTTCGCGCTCGTGGCCTGCTTCGTGCTGGCCACGACGATGTCGGTGAACATGGGGGTGTTGTCGTTCGCCGCGGCTTTCGCGGTCGGCAAGCTCGCCGGAGGGCTCTCCGACGACGACATCTTCGCCGGCTTCCCCGGGGACATCTTCGTGGTCCTGGTCGGGGTGACGTACCTGTTCGCCATCGCCCGCGCCAACGGCACCACGGACTGGCTGGTGCACTGGGCGGTGCGGCTAGTCGGCGGCAGGCTCGTGGTGATCCCGTGGGTGATGTTCGGGATCGCGGCGCTGCTCACCGCCATCGGCGCGGTCAGCCCCGCCGCCTGCGCGATCATCGCGCCGATCGCGCTGAACCTCGCCGCCCGACATGGGATCAACCCGCTGCTGATGGGCGCGATGGTCGTGCACGGCGCGCAAGCGGGCGGGTTCTCGCCGATCAGCGTGTACGGCGTGATCGTCAACGGGGTTGTCGCCGACAACGGACTGGCGGGCAGCCCGCTCCTGCTGTTCCTGGGCAGCTTCGCGGTGAACCTGATGATCGCGGCGGTCGTGTTCGTCGTGTTCGGCGGACTGCGCACCGCCCGCGCCGACGCCACCGCAGCACCGGACGACTCCGCCGATGAGCCCGAGCGCCTGCGGCTCACCCGCGACCGGGTGCTGACGTTGCTCGGCCTGGCCGCGCTCGTCGTGTGCACCCTCGTGTTCGAACTCGATGCCGGGCTGGTGGCGATGAGCGTCGCGGTGGTGCTCACCGTGGTCTCGCCGAAGACCGCGGCGAACGCGCCCGCCGAGGTCACCTGGCCGACGGTGCTGCTCATCTGCGGTGTGCTGACCTACGTCAGCGTGCTGCAGGAGATGGGCACGATCGACTACGTCGGGAACGCGGTCGCCGGGGTCGGTCTGCCGCTGCTGGCCGCGTTGCTGCTGTGCTACATCGGCGGCGTCGTGTCGGCGTTCGCCTCCTCCGTGGGGTTGATGGGGGCGTTGATCCCGCTGGCGGTGCCCTTCCTCGCCACCGGCACGATCGGCCCGATCGGCATGGTGACCGCGCTGGCGGTCGCCGCCACGCTGGTGGACGTCAGCCCGTTCTCCACCAACGGCGCCATCGTGCTGGCCAACGCGAAGGGCGTGGACCGCGAAGTCTTCTTCCGCCGTCTGATGATCTACGGCGGGGTGGTCGTGGCCGTGGGCCCGCTTGTGGCGTGGCTCATTTTCGTCCTCCCCGGACTGGGGTGACATGGAACCGAGCTCGGAGGTACGCATGGATCGCGCGATGGAGTTGTTCCCGAAGCTGCGCCGGCCCGAGGGCAAGGAGGCCCTCCGGTTCGGTTCCCGCGCTCTGACCTATCCGGAGCTGGCCGCCGCCGCGGCCGGGATCGCCGAACGGGTCGGTTCCGCTCGGCGCGTCGCGGTCTGGGCGACCTCGGAGCTGGAGACCTGCGTGGCGGTGCTCGGCGCGCTCGCCGCCGGTGCGGCCGTGGTGCCGGTGAACCCGAAGGTGGGGGAGCGGGAACTCGCCCACATCATCGGGGACAGCGAACCGGAACTGCTGCTGGCCGCGCCCGGGTTCCAGCCGCCGGAGGCGCTGGGGTGGGTTCCGGTGCAGGAGGTCGACCTCGCGCGCACCGGCGGCGAGCTGCCCGCCGAACCGAGCGAGGACGCGCCCGCGCTGATCGTCTACACCTCGGGCACGACCGGTCCGCCGAAGGGCGTGGTGCTGCCGCGCCGCGCGATCCGGGCCAACTTGGACGCGCTGGCCGACGCGTGGGAGTGGACCGAGCAGGACGTGCTGGTGCACGCCCTGCCGCTGTTCCACGTGCACGGGCTGATCCTCGGCACGCTCGGGCCGGTGCGGCTCGGCGGCACCGTGCGCCACCTGGGCAAGTTTTCCTCGCAGGCCGCGGCGGAGGAGTTGGCCGGGTCGGCGACGATGCTGTTCGGGGTGCCGACCATGTACCACCGGCTCGCCGACGACGCGGAACGCGATCCGGAGCTCGCGAAGGCGGTGGGCCGCGCGCGGTTGCTGGTCTCGGGGTCCGCGGCGTTGCCCGCGGTGGAGCACGAGCGGATCTCGCGGCTGACCGGGCAGCGGGTGGTGGAGCGCTACGGCATGAGCGAAACGATCATGAATTCTGGCGTGCGGGCCTCGGGTGACCGCAGGCCAGGCTACGTGGGGCTGCCGTTCGACGGTGTGGAGATCAAGCTCGTCGACGACGCGGGCCGGGACATCGAGATCAGCGACGACGAGACGGTCGGGGAGATCCTGGTGCGCGGGCGGAACCTGTTCACCGGCTACCTCAACCGCCCCGACGCCACCGCAGAGGCGTTCGTGGACGGCTGGTTCCGCACCGGCGACGTCGCCACCCGAGCTCCCGACGGGTATCTGCGCATCGTCGGGCGCAAGGCCACCGACATCATCAAGAGCGGTGGGTACAAGATCGGCGCGGGCGAGATCGAGAACGCCTTGTTGGAGCACCCTTCGGTCGCTGAGGTCGCCGTGACCGGTCAGGCCGATCCAGACTTGGGCGAGCGCATCCTGGCGTGGGTGGTGCCCGCAGCGGACCTCACCGACTCGGAGGCGACGGCGCGCGAACTCGTCGAGCACGTGGCCCGGCTGCTCACCCCGCACAAGCGTCCGCGCGAGGTGCGGTTCGTGGACTCCTTGCCGCGCAACGAGATGGGCAAGGTCATGAAGAAGGCGTTGCATGGATGAGGTGACCGGCGTGCGCGAGCTGATCAGCACCGTGTGCGAGGACTTCGAGGAGTTCGAGTCCCCGCGCGGCGGCACCGGGCGCACCTCGGACGCGGACGGGCCGTTGGCCTGGCCCGGCTACGACGATCAGCGCCGCCGCGCCGCCGAACGCACGGGTTCCGAGGAGTCGGTGCTGTGCGGGCACGGCAGGGTCGGTGCGGGCCGGGCGGTGTTCATCGCCTTCGAGTTCGGTTTCCTCGGCGGTTCGGTGGGCGAGGAGGCGGGTGCGCGGGTCGTCGCCGCGTTCGAGCAGGCGCGCGAGCGCAGGCTGCCGGTGGTGTCCCTGGTCGCCTCCGGTGGCAGCCGGATGCAGGAGGGGATCCGCGCGCTGGTCCAGTTGCAGGCGATCGCGCGGGCCTGCCTGCTGACCAGGCAGGCCCGGATTCCGCACATCACGGTGCTGCGCGACCCGACGACCGGCGGCATGTGGGCGTCGCTGGCGGCGGGCGCGGACATCGTGCTCGCCGCACCGGAGGCCGCGGTGGCCTTCGGCGGTAGCCGGGTGCGCAGCGCCACCGAGACCGGTGAGCCGTTCACCGCGGAGGGCAAGCTCGCCGACGGCCAGGTGGATCGCCTGGTGTCGGACGCCGAACTCCCCGCCGTGCTGGCCGAGCTGGTCGGCCTGCTGCATCCGCAACGCCTGGTGCGCCCGCCTGATCCCGCCGACGTCCCGGCACCGATGCTCGATCCGGATCAGGGGCGATCGGGAGCGGACAGCGGTTGGGACGCGGTCCGGCGGGCGCGGGCCGCCGACCGCCCACATGCCGCGGACTACCTGGATCGCTACTTCACCTCCCGGTTCGAGCTCAGCGGGGACCGTGCCGGCGGCACGGACTCGGGAATGTTGTGCGGGATCGGCGAGCACGACGGCCGCCCCGTCGCCTACGCGGCGCAGGCAGGAACGGCGAACACCCCGGCCGGTTTCCGCACAGCGGCCAGGCTGGTCCGGCTGGCCGATCAACTGGGCCTGCCGGTGCTCACCCTGGTCGACACGCCGGGCGCGGCCAACGACGCCGAGGCCGAGCGCGCGGGTGCCGGAGCCGCCATCGGGCAGCTGTTCACCGCCGTGGCCGAAGCCCGCGTGCCGATCACGACGCTGGTCATCGGCGAAGGCGGATCCGGAGGAGCGTTGGCCCTGGCGGCGCCGGAGTTCACGTGGATCACCGCGGACGCGTACTTCGCCGTCATCGCTCCGGAGTCGAGCGCGGCGATCCTCAAGCAGCCGCCGGAGCAGGTGCCTGAGCTCGCCGAGCGGCTGAAGCTGCGCCCGCGGGACCTGCTCGAACTCGGGTTCGTCCGAGGAGTGGTCCCGCCGAGCTGAGGCCTGACGCGCCCGATGGCGCGGCGTGGCGGCGAGGCCGATGCCGCGTCCAGGAGCCCGGTGGCCGATCCCCCTGGCCGGGGCCGTGCGACGTCGTCGTGCGGGCCGATGCTGTGCCGGTCGGTCGATCGGCGCGGGTGAAGGGGCGGGAAGTGCGCTGAGCGGAGGTCCATGCCTTCGACTCTGCCGGTTCGAACACCTGTGCGCCATCGCTGGATCGTGTGATCGCGAAGGGCGCCGGGTTCAAGGCCCTGGCGGGCCGCCGGGTGCGAGATGTGATGGTCATCCCCTACCGGATCGCTCAATGGTCAGGTTAGCCTAACCATACAGGCGCGAGTCGATCTCAGGTACGGCTCGCGCCGCCGAGGGGAAGGGCAAGATGGACCGCAGGGGGATCAGCGGCCGAACCGCGGTGGTGACCGGTGCCGCCCACGGTATCGGTTCCGCGGTGGTGCACGCGCTGGGTGAGCTGGGCGCGACCGTCGCAGCCGTGGACGTGGACGCCGACGCGCTCGCCGAGGTGGTCGGGACCGGGGCGGACGAGGGGCGCCACGTCCTGGCGTGCCCCGCCGACGTCGCCGACGCAGCTGCGGTCGAGGCCGCGGTCGAGCGGGTCGAGGCCGAGGCGGGACCGGTTGACCTGCTGGTCAACGTCGCGGGCATCCTGCGCCCCGGCACCGTGCAGGACATCGCCGAGGACGACTGGCACCGGACGTTCGCGGTCAACACGACCGGCGTGTTCCACCTGTGCCGCTCGGTGTCGAAGCGGATGATCCCGCGCCGGCGGGGCTCGATCGTCACGGTCGGCTCCAACGCTGCGGGAGTGCCGCGGCACGGGATGGCCGCCTACGGCGCCTCGAAGGCCGCTTCGACGCTGTTCACCAAATCACTGGGCCTGGAGCTCGCCGAACACGGCATCCGCTGCAACGTGGTCTCGCCCGGTTCGACCGACACGCCGATGCAGCACCGGCTGTGGGACGAGCGCGGCGCCGAACCGGTCATCGCCGGCTCGCCGGAGACCTACAAGACCGGCATCCCGCTGCGCAAGCTGGCCACGGCCGAGGACATCGCGGAGGCGGTCGCGTTCCTGCTCTCCGACCAGGCCGGGCACATCACGATGCACGACCTGTACGTCGACGGCGGCGCGACCCTGCGCGCCTGAGCCGCCCCGACACCCGCCCGCACGGAAGGCACACATGACCACCGACAGCGATACCACCCTGCGCGGAGAATCCGACGACCTCGGCGAGCATCTGAGCCCGGCCGAACTGCTCGCCGGATATCGAGCCGGTTCGTCCTTCTTCTTCGCCTCGCCGCGCGGCTCGATGCTGGCGCGCGGCGTCGACGCAGTGGTGCCGAAGACGACGTGCTCGGGCGGACGCGGGCGGCTACCGGAGCAGGTCGCAGAATTCCTGCGCCACGCCGAGGATTTCGGCCGGGTGAACCCGCTGGTGGTCGGCGCCGTGCCCTTCGGCGAGAACCTGCCCGCGCACCTGGTGCTGCCGAGCGAGGTGCGCCGCGCCGCGCCGCTGACCGCCCCGCAGACCCCACCCGACATGCCCCGGCTGGACTACCGGCTCAAGCAGGTCCCGGCACCGGCCGAGTACGAGCGGGCGGTGGAACGGGTCCTCAAGCGCCTGCGCGACGACGAGATGAGCAAGGTCGTGCTGGCGCGCTCCCTGGAGCTGACCACGCCGGACCCGGTCGATCCCGGCGTGATGCTGCGCAACCTCGCGGGCGCCGACCCCGGCGGCTACACGTACGCCGTCGACCTGCCGCGCCGCGGTCAGGACGGCTCGCGGGACGCCTTCGGCGAGCAACCCGCCCTCGGCCGCACGCTGCTCGGGGCGAGCCCCGAACTGCTCGTGTCCCGCGACGGCGTGCGGGTGCGGGCGAACCCGCTGGCCGGTTCCCGGCCGCGCAGCGAAGACCCCGTCGAGGACCGCCGCCGCGCCGACGAACTGCTGCACTCCGGCAAGGACCTCCGCGAGCACGCCGCGGTCGTCGAGGCCGTCGTGGCCGCGCTGCGCCCGCTGTGCCGCGACCTCGTGGTGCCGGAGCACCCCTCGGTGGTGCACACCGCCGCGATGTGGCACCTGTCCACCGACATCACCGGTGAGCTGGCGGACCCCGAGACCTCGTCGCTGCAGCTCGCCGTGGCGATGCACCCGACGCCTGCGGTGTGCGGCACGCCGCCGCAGGACGCGCGGGCCGCCATCGCCGAGGCCGAACCGTTCGAGCGGGGCTTCTACACCGGCATGGTCGGCTGGTGCGACGCCTCCGGCGACGGCGAGTGGGTGGTCACGATCCGCTGCGCCGAGATCGAGGACACCTCACTGCGGTTGTACGCGGGCGCCGGGATCGTCGAGGGCTCCGAACCGGCCGACGAACTGGCCGAGACCTCCGCGAAGTTCCGCACCGCGCTGTCGGCCATGGGCTGGTCCGACGCGCTGTGACGTCCGCCCGCCACCGGTGATCCCCGAACGAACAGGAACGACGATGCTGCCCGGATGTCCTACCTGGCCGGAAGAGGCCGCCGCCCGCTACCGCGAAGCCGGTTACTGGCGCGGTGAGACCTTCGGCGAGATGCTGCGCGCTCGCACCGACGAGCGCGGCGAGCGGATCGCGATCGTGGACGCCGCGCGCTCGGTCACCTACGCCGAGCTCGACGCCCGCGCCGACCGGCTGGCCGCCGGGTTGCGGGAGCTCGGCATCGGTGCCCAGGACCGGGTCGTGGTGCAGCTGCCGAACATCGCCGAGTTCTTCGAGGTGTGCTTCGCCCTGTTCCGCATCGGGGCGGTGCCGGTGTTCGCCCTGCCGTCGCACCGGCTCACCGAGGTCGCGTACTTCTGCGAGTTCAGCGAGGCGGCGGCCTACATCACCTGCGACGTGGAGGCCGGATTCGACCACCGCGCGCTGGCAGCGGAGGTCGCGGCGAAGGTGCCGGGGCTGCGGCACGTGCTGATCGCGGGCGATCCGGGGGAGTCCGGTTTCCGGCCGCTGTCCGGGATCGACGCGGAACCATCCGATGTGGGCGGACCAGGGCCGGGCGACATCGCGTTCCTGCAGCTGTCCGGCGGCAGCACCGGGGTGCCGAAGCTGATCCCGCGGACCCACGACGACTACGCCTACTCGTTCCGCGCCAGCAACGAGATCTGCGGCGTCACCGCCGACACCGCGTACCTGGTGGCGCTGCCCGCCGCGCACAACTTCCCGATGAGCTCGCCGGGCGCGTTCGGCGTGCTGCAGGCGGGTGGCCGGATCGTGCTGGCCCGCAGGCCCAGTCCCGACGAGGTCTTCCCGCTGATCGAGCGGGAACGCGTGACGCTGCTGGCCGCGGTGCCGCCGCTGGCGCTGGTGTGGCTCGACGCGGCGGCGAACACCGGGCACGACCTCTCCAGCTTGGAAGTGCTGCAGGTCGGCGGCGCCAAGTGCAGCGAGGAGGTGGCGCGGCGCGTGCGCCCGGTGCTGGGCGCCACGCTGCAGCAGGTGTTCGGGATGGCCGAAGGGCTCGTCAACTACACGAGGCTCGACGATCCCGAGGACGTCATCGTCAGCACCCAGGGACGGCCGATCTCGCCCGACGACGAAGTGCTGGTCGTCGACGACGCGGACGAACCCGTGGCACCCGGCGGCACCGGGCACCTGCTCACCCGCGGGCCCTACACGATCCGCGGCTACTACCGGGCCGAGGAGCACAACGCGAAGGCGTTCACCGCGGAGGGCTTCTACCGCACCGGCGACGTCGTCCGGTTCACCGCGGAGGGCAACATCGTGGTGGAGGGGCGCGCGAAGGACCAGATCAACCGGGGCGGCGAGAAGGTCGCCGCCGAAGAGGTGGAGAACCACCTGCTGGCGCATCCGGCCGTGCACGACGCCGCGGTGGTGTCCATGCCGGACGACTACCTCGGCGAGCGCACCTGCGCGTTCGTGGTGCCGCGCGGGACACCGCCGAAGCCCCGAGAGCTGATCAAGTTCGTCCGGGAGCGGGGGCTCGCCGGCTACAAGGTGCCCGACCGCGTCGAGTTCGTCGATCAGTTCCCGCAGACCGGGGTGGGCAAGGTCAGCAAGCGCGACCTGCGAGAGGCGGTGCAGCGCGAACTGGTGCCGGAACTCGAACGTCGTTGACCACCGATCGATCTCGGTGAACCCGGCCGGGGAGCGGTCGGGAGAGGAAGCAGGACAGGAGGACGTGCAGGTGGGGTTGCCGACGATCGCGCCGTACCAGGTCCCGCGGCAGGACGAGCTGCCCGCGAACCGGGTGGACTGGCGGCCGGACGCGAGCCGCGCCGTGCTGCTGGTGCACGACATGGAACGCCACTTCGTGGGCGTGTTCGAGCCCGACGCCGAACCGCTGACGGAGGTCGTGCCGAACATCCGCACGCTGGCGCGGCAGGCCCGCGCGGCAGGTGTGCCGGTGGTGTACTGCGCGCAGCCGAGCGGCCAGACGCCCCAGCAGCGCGGGCTGCAGCTGGAGTGGTGGGGGCCGGGCGTGTCCGACGCCTCGCAGGAGGCGATCATCGACGAGCTCGCGCCCGAGCCGGGCGACGTGCACCTGACGAAGTGGCGCTACAGCGCGTTCCAGCGCACCGACCTGCGCGAGATGTTGCGGGGCTGGGGCCGGGACCAGCTGATCATCACCGGCATCTACGCGCACATCGGGTGCCTGATGACGGCCGCGGAGGCGTTCCAGCAGGAGGTGCAGGCGTTCCTGGCCGCCGACGCCGTCGCGGACTTCTCCGCCGACGACCACCGGATGGCGGTGCAGTACGCGGCGAAGCGGTGCGCGGTGGTCGATTCGACGCAACGGCTCGCTGCTGACCTGGCGTCGCAGCCGTCCGCGGTCGCGTGACCCGCTCGGACGGACGGGCCGCCGAGGCGGATCGGCTTCGCCGCTGACGATCGGTGGCGGGTCGGGCAGGACCGGGCTTCGCCGAAGCCGGGGAAGATCGGGTGCAGGAGGAGAAGATGAGCGCGAAGCTGACCTTGGAGGGCGTGCGGGCCGACGTGGCCGAACTGCTCTACGAGGACCCGGAGGAACTCACCGACGAGGAGAACCTGCTGGACTGGGGACTCGACTCGGTGCGGATCATGAGCCTGGTGGAGCGCTGGCGCACCAAGGGCGTGGAGGTCACGTTCGCCGACCTCGCCGAACGGCCCACCTTGGCGGAGTGGTGGACGGTCCTCGAACCCAAGTCTTGATCGTCGCTCGCTCTGCGCGGTGGGGCGGGTGGCGGGTTCTCAGCGTTCTTCTCGCTGCGGGAGCGATCTTCCGAGTGGCTCCGCCACGTGCGAAATCGCGGACCTCGCGAGAAGAACGCTGAGAACCCGCGGCGGTGCCGGTTGCTCTGGTGGTCGCTGCACGGCGGCTTCGCCGCCGACGAGGCACTGATCCAGGAGCGGGCGCGGGTGCGCGTCAGGCCGGGTCGTGGAGGAGTCGTTTCAGGCGGGCCGTGATCGTGGGGCGGCGCCAGTCGTGGGTGGCCAGCAGGGTCAGCAGCACCTCGTGGACCTCGATGTCGTCGCTGCCCGCCGCGCCGTCGGCCAATCGCCACAGCAGTTCCGGGTCGCGCGCCGCCAGCACCGCGCCGCGCAACCCGGTGATGAGGTCCTCCCGCTCGTCGCGGACCGCCGGTGCCTCCGACGAGGGCAGCAGCGCGCCGCGGTGCAGCTCCAGCGCCGAATTGAGCCGTCCCGCTCGCAACGCGGCGCGCAGGTCCAGGAAGTCGGCGTCGACGTCAGCGGCGAGCCGGTACGGCTTCGTGTGCACCACGTCGTGGCCCAGCTGCGTGCGCAGCCGGTGGATCTCCGCGCGCACCGTCACCGGATTGCCCTGCTCGCCGTGCAGCGCGAGGGCCAGCTGCTCGGCGTTCACCCCGTCCGGGCGCAACGCCAGCACCGCCAGCAGCTCGGCCCGGCGGGGGCTCAGCGACACCTCCCGGCCGCGCAGCTCGGCGACCGGGCGCGAGGTGAGGAAGCGCAGCCGCAACGTCGGAGCCCGCACCGGCGGCTCCGGTGCGGTGACCGCGGTGGCCTGCCGTGGCGCGCGCAGCAGGTAGCCGTCGTCCAGCGGCTCGATCAGGGCCTCCCGGCCACCGAGCAGCAGCATCCCGTCCGGCCGGTCCAACTCGACCCGCTCCGGGAGCCCCAGGTCGCCCGGCTCGGCGGCGATCACCCTGCCCGACGAGCTCAGCAACGCCCCCGGCTCACCGCGCAGCGAGCGCAGCACGTCGCGGTGCCGCTCCCGCAGGCGGTCGTCGCGCCGCGCCATCCAGTCCCGCAGGGTGCCCTCGACGAGCGTCGCCGCGGCCGAGACCAGCGCGGGCAGCGCGGGATGCATGGTGTGCAGCGGGCCGCTGAGATCGATCGCACCGAGGATCCGCCCCGTCTCCGGATCGTGCACCGGGGACGCGGCGCAGGTCCACGAGTGGTAGCGGCGGACCAGGTGCTCGGCGGAGTGGATCTGCACCGCGCGGCCGGTGGCCAGCGTGGTGCCCATGGCGTTCGTGCCGATCGAGGACTCCGACCAGGTGGTTCCCTCGGCCAAGTGGACCCGGTCGGCCGCCCGGCACACGTTCGGATGGCCCTCGCGCCACAGGATGTTCCCCTCGGCGTCGGTGACGATCATGATGTGCGTGGTGCCGTCCGCCGCGTCGAGCAGGGTGCGCCGCAGCAGCGGCACGCAGGCCGCCAGCGGGTGCGCCGCGCGGACCTCGGCGAGTCGGTCGGAGCCGAACACCACCGGTGGCTCCCACCGCTCCGGATCGACGCTGGCCGCCAGCGATCGGCGCCACGACTCGAACACCACCGGGCGCGGCGCTTGCGGAGCGCGCTGGCCGGAGAGCACGGCGCTGTGCACCCGCCGGAGCAGGCGGGCGCGTTCCACCGGGTCGGCCGGTGCGTCGTCGGTGCGCTTCATGACTCCGTACTCGCTGCGAGGACTGGGCGGCGCCACCCGCCGCCGGTGCGGGGCGGACGCGGAGTCCGCCGGAGACCTGCCGCAGCACTGCGTCGAACCGCCCTGACCAGGTGCGCGCATGCCCGGACGCCACGGTGAACCAGCGTCTTCTCCTCTCCAGCCGAGCGCGGAGCCTCGGCATCGCCGCGAAGCGGCAACGGCCCGGGTTCAAGATCCGGATCCGTTACGGTACCGAACGGTGCTGAAGCGCTCGCGTTCGGAAAGCCGCTCGGCCGGTGCAGCCGAGCGCGCCCGATCGGACCATCCTGGACCGTGACGCAGGCGACAGGCAAGCATGGTCACCCCGTTGTCGTCCGATCCCGCTCGCGTGCGGCGCACCGGCAACGTCACTGCAACGTCGCCGTCCGTAGCTTCCCGACGACACCGCACAACGTCGTACGGGAGGCACCAGATGACCCTCTACGCAGCACCGGGAACCGCCGGATCGGTGGTCGAGTTCCGCTCGCGTTACGACCACTTCATCGGCGGCGAGTACGTTGCGCCCGCGAAGGGCGGTTACTTCGAGAACCCCTCGCCGATCAACGGCAAGGCCTTCACCGAGATCGCTCGCGGCACCGCCGAGGACGTCGAGAAGGCGGTGGACGCCGCCGAAGGCGCCGCGGTGGCCTGGGGGCGCACCGCGCCCGCCGAACGCGCCGGTGTTCTGCTGGCCATCGCCGACCGCATGGAGCAGAACCTGGAGAAGCTCGCGGTCGCCGAGAGCTGGGAGAACGGCAAGCCCGTCCGGGAGACGCTGGCCGCCGACATCCCGCTGGCCATCGACCACTTCCGCTACTTCGCGGGCGCGCTGCGGGCGCAGGAGGGCACGCTGTCGCAGATCGACGCCGACACCGTCGCCTACCACTTCCACGAGCCGCTCGGCGTCGTCGCCCAGATCATCCCGTGGAACTTCCCGCTGCTGATGGCGACCTGGAAGCTGGCGCCCGCGCTGGCGGGGGGCAACGCGATCGTGCTCAAACCCGCCGAGCAGACGCCCGCGTCGATCCACGTGCTGCTGGAGCTGATCGGCGACCTGCTTCCACCGGGCGTGCTCAACGTCGTCAACGGGTTCGGCGTCGAAGCGGGCAAGCCGCTGGCCTCGAACTCCCGGATCCGCAAGGTCGCCTTCACCGGCGAGACCACCACGGGCCGGCTGATCCTGCAGTACGCCAGCGAGAACATCATCCCGGTCACCGTGGAGCTCGGCGGCAAGAGCCCGAACATCTTCTTCGACGACGTCGCCGCGCAGCGCGACGCCTTCTACGACAAGGCGCTCGAAGGCTTCACGATGTTCGCGCTCAACCAGGGCGAGGTGTGCACCTGCCCGTCGCGGGCACTGGTCCAGCAGGGCATCTACCGGGACTTCCTGGCTGACGCGGTGGCCCGCACGGAGACGATCAAACAGGGCCACCCGCTGGACACCGAGACCCAGATCGGCGCCCAGGCCAGCAACGACCAGCTGGAGAAGATCCTCTCCTACATCGACATCGGCAAGCAGGAAGGCGCCAAGGTGCTCACCGGCGGGGAGCGCATCGAGCACGGCGGCGATCTCGCGGGCGGGTACTACGTGCAGCCCACGATCTTCGAGGGGCACAACAAGCAGCGGATCTTCCAGGAGGAGATCTTCGGCCCGGTGCTGTCGGTGGCGTCGTTCTCGGACTACGACGAAGCGCTCAAGACCGCCAACGACACCCTCTACGGCCTCGGTGCCGGGGTCTGGGCCCGAGATGGCAACACCGCCTACCGGGCGGGCCGCGACATCCAGTCCGGCCGGGTGTGGGTGAACAACTACCACGCCTACCCGGCGCACGCGGCCTTCGGCGGCTACAAGCAGTCCGGCATCGGCCGCGAGACCCACAAGATGATGCTCGACCACTACCAGCAGACGAAGAACCTGCTGGTGAGCTACGCCGAGAGCGGCCCGGGGCTGTTCTGATGGGCGACACGGACACGGGCACTCCCGCACGGGTGGCCGTGACGCCGGAGGCGGCGGAGCTGATCCGCCGCCTCCGCGCGCAACATGGCCCGGTGATGTTCCACCAGTCCGGCGGGTGCTGCGACGGGAGCGCCCCGATGTGCTACCCGCAAGGCGAATTCCGCACCGGTGTCTCGGACGTGCACCTCGGCGATCTGGCCGTGGACGACGAGACGGGCACGCCGGACCCGGTGCCGATGTGGATGTCCGGTGCCCAGTTCGAGTACTGGAAGCACACCCACCTCACCATCGACGTGGTACCGGGGCGGGGGAGCGGTTTCTCCTTGGAGGCGCCCGAAGGCGTGCGCTTCCTGATCCGCTCCCGGCTGCTCACCGACGAGGAGTGGGCGGCGCTCGGCGGAAGCTGATGCGACGCCGAACGATCTGCGTGCTGAACGGACCGTTCGTCCCGTCCGGTGGGACGAACGGTCCGTTCGCTCATGCGATCACGGCCAGGGGATCTGCGGTGAGCGGGTGAATCCGATGCCCGCCGCCGTCCAGCGCGGTCCCTGCTCGGCGAGCCGGGTGCGGAACGACTCCCAGTCGTGCGTGGCCGCGGGCGACCAGCCCAGCTCGGCGATGGCCGGGAGCCGCGGGAACGCCATCGTCTCCAGGTGCGCGGAGTTCTCCAGCGTCTCCGTCCACATCGGAGCCTCGACGCCGAGCACCGACTCGGCGGGCACGCCGGGGAGGTGGCTCGCCGGGTCCCAGCCGTACGCGTCGGCCACCTCGATGAAGGCCGCCCAGCTCAGGCCGAGCTCGGTGGACTCGTCGTACTTCATGTCCAGGTAAGACCGGTCCGCGGGCGACATCAGGATCTTGTTGCCGCGGGCGGCGGCAGCGGCGATCTCGGCGGCCTCCGCACCCTCGACGCCCCAGTACTGCACGACCGAACCCGCCTGCGGCTCGGCCTTGGCGTACTCGTGCCAGCCCACGGCGGTCTTGCCGTACTTCTGCACGATCGGCAGCGCCCGGTCCATGAACGCCCGGTACTGCTCGTCGGTCGTCGCGTCCGCCTCGTCACCGCCGATGTGCAGGTACGGGCCGGGGGTGAGCTCCGCGATCTGGCGGATCACGTCGTCCAGGAACTCGTAGGTGATGTCCTTGTCCACGCACAGCGAGCTGAATCCGACCTCGATGCCCGTGTACATCGGCGGCGCGACGCCGTCGCAGTTGAGCTCCGCGTAGGAGGACAGCGCCGCGTTGGTGTGCCCGGGCGTGTCGATCTCCGGGATGATCGTGACGTGCCGGGACTCCGCGTAGGCGACGATCTCGGAGTACTCCTGCTGGGTGTAGAACCCGCCCGGTCCGCCGCCGACGGAGGTGCTGCCGCCGTGCTCGGTGAGGCGCGGCCAGTCGTTGATCTGGATCCGCCAGCCCTGGTCGTCGCTCAGGTGCAGGCGCAGGAAGTTCATCTTGTAGAGCGCGATCTGATCGATGTAGCGCTTGACCTGCTCGACGTCGAAGAAGTGCCGGGCCACGTCGAGCCCGGCGGCGCGATGCTCGTAGCGGGGCCGGTCGGTGATCTCGCCGCCGGGCACCGTCCACGGCCCCGGCTGGGCCTGCGGGCTCTCGATCGCCGCGGGCAGCAGCTGGCGCAGCGTCTGCACGCCGTGGAACAACCCTTCGGCCGCACCGGCGTGCAGGGTCAGGGCATCGCCGGTGACCTCGAGCCGGTATCCGGCGGGCCCGAGCGCGGCATCGTCGAGGCGCAGCGCGACATCGCCTTCGCCGCCTTCGGCGACGGGCAGCGGGAATCCGGTCGAGGGGCGCAGCACTCCGGCCAGGTAGTCGGCCACTTCGTTCGCGCCCGGATCAGCGGTGATCGCGCTCTCGGCCGTCAGCGCGAACTCGACGCCGGGCGCTTCCCGGACGGTTTCCGGCGCTGGGATGACCTGGTGCAGCGGCGATTCCGGTGCGGCGGTCGCCGCGGGCGCGATCGTGCTCAGCGCTCCGGCGGTGAGCACACCGGTCAGCAGTGCGGCCGTCGCGGCGCGGACCCGGCGCGCGCGTGCAGGCCGTGCGGAGGTGAGGGGCATGGGGCTCGCTCCCGGTAGGGGACGTGGTCATAAAGGTATAGACCACGCGTCCCGCTCAGGCAGCGCCCGAACGGACGTATCGGGCGCCGCTCGCAGATCCCGCCCCGCCCCGCGGCGGCCGTCAGCGGTCGCCGCGCAGCGCCGCTCGCAGGTCCTCCAGCACCGCCGGGTCCTCGATCGTCGACGGCACCTTAGTCTCCCCGGAATCGGCGATCTCCCGCATCGACTTGCGCAACACCTTGCCGGAGCGGGTCTTCGGGAGGCCGTCGACCACGTCGACGTCGCGGAACGCCGCGACCGGTCCGATCTGGTCCCGCACCGCGGCGACCAGCTCCGCGCGCAACGCGTCCGGATCCGCCTCCACCCCGGACTTGAGCACCACGAAACCGCGCGGCACCTGGCCCTTGAGCTCGTCGTGCACACCGATCACGGCGCACTCCGCGACCGCCGGGTGCGTCGCCAGCACCGCCTCCATCGACCCCGTCGAGAGCCGGTGGCCGGCCACGTTGATCACGTCGTCGGTGCGGCCCATGACGAACACGTAGCCGTCCTCGTCGACGTGCCCGCTGTCGCCGGTGAGGTAGTAACCCGGATAGCGGGACAGGTACGACTCGCGGAACCGCTCGTGATCGCCCCACAGCGTCGGCAGCATGCCCGGCGGCAGCGGCTGCTTGATGCAGATCGCGCCGTCGGATCCGGGCGGCAGCTCCTCACCGGCCTGGTCCAGCACCCGCACGTCGAACCCCGGTACCGGGACCGTCGGTGAACCCGGCTTGATCGGCATCGGCTCCAGCCCGCGCAGGTTCGCGCAGATCGGCCACCCCGTCTCGGTCTGCCACCAGTGGTCCACCACCGGCACCTCCAGCGTGCGCACCGCCCACTGGTAGGTCTCCGGATCGAGCCGCTCGCCCGCCAGGAACAACGTCCGCAGGCCGGAGATGTCGTAGCGGGCGAGCTCGGCCGCCTCGTGGTCCACCCGCTTGATCGCCCGGAAGGCGGTGGGGGCGGTGAACAGCGCCTTCACGCCGTGCTCGGCGATGACCCGCCAGAACGCGCCCGCGTCCGGGGTGCCCACCGGTTTGCCTTCGTAGACCACCGTCGTGGCCCCGGCCAGCAGCGGCCCGTAGACGATGTAGGAGTGCCCGACGACCCAGCCCACGTCGGAGGCGGTCCAGAACACCTCGCCGGGGCCGATGTCGTAGATCGCGCTCATCGACCAGCGCAACGCCACGGCGTGGCCGCCGTTGTCGCGCACCACGCCCTTCGGGCGGCCGGTCGTGCCGGAGGTGTAGAGCACGTACAGCGGATCGGTCGCCGCGACCGGCACGCAATCGGTGGGCTCCGCCGCGGCGAGCTCCTCGGCCGCGTCCGCCTCGCCGGGGCCGAGCTCGGCGCGGACCTGGTCCCGCTGGAAGATCAGCACGCCGCCTTCCGGCCGGTGCTCGGCGAGCCGCAGCGCCTCGTCGACGATCGGCTTGTACTCGACCACCCGGTTCGGTTCGAGGCCGCAGGACGCGGCCACCAGCACCGTCGGCCGGGCGTCGTCGATCCGCGCGGCGAGCTCCTTGGGCGCGAAGCCGCCGAAGACCACCGAGTGCACCGCGCCGATCCGCGCGCACGCCAGCATCACCACCAGCGCTTCCGGGATCATCGGCAGGTACACGATCACCCGGTCGCCCTTGCCCACCCCGCGTGCCCGCAGCGCTCCCGCGAACCGGGACACCCGGTCCAGCAGTTCGCGGTAGGTCCACCGGGACACCTGCCCGGTCATCGCCGAATCCCAGATCACCGCGTCCTGGTCGCCGCGCCCGTCGCGGACGTGCCGGTCGAGCGCGTTGAAGCAGGTGTTGAGCACTCCGTCCGGGAACCACCGGCCGGAGTCGTCCAGGGCCCTGGACGGGGCTCGGTCCCAGTCGACGGCCGCCGCGGCGTCCAGCCAGAACCCCTCGGGGTCCGTGCGGCTGCGCTGGTAGGCGTCGGCGTAGGCACCCATGGTCATGACCTCCCGCTGGCGGTGTCGACGAGCCTCAGAGTCCTACCTGACGGCGGGCGTTCGCGCCAGCATCCGCGCCGCGCGGGCCCGGGGGCGTGCTCCGTCCCGCGCCGAACCGTACGACAGTCCACAATGGGCGATCGGCGGGCCGGCCGGTTTCCGCCGCAACAACACGATGATCGTCGGATTCGCGACGAGCGGTCGGTTCGGTTTCTGCCGCGCCGAACCCGCGCACTTTCAAGATCATCCGCTCGTCGGTGCGGTCCTTCCGCTGGGCGCACCCCCGTCGAATTCGGGGGAACGTGCGGTCATGGGGCGAACACAATGCGTGGGTGGGGAGGCGGCCGGATAACGCGCACCGCGGCCCGGCCGACAACCGTGATGGAGGTGTCAAGCATTGATCAGCGTGGAAACGACCTACCGGGACGGCATCGTGGACGATGATGCCGAGACGGCGGAACTGCCCACCACTCCGTGCAGCGTGGTGTGGAGCGGCGGTCACTCGTTCGTCCTCGAAGGCGCGGGCGGGCGCGCCCGCTGGGCGGGCGTCGACGACCGCGGCCGGGCCCGCTTCCTCACCGACGCGGAACTGCAGCGCCGTGGCTGGAGCCACAACCGCGGCTGACCGGTCCGCCCACCCCCGGCCGCTCCGGCCACCGCAAGGGGGGTGTGGCACCCTGATCCGAGTGGGCGCCCGAGGCGCCCGAAACCCGCAGGCGCAGGTGAGCGCTTCGCGGTGGATCGACAACCGTGTCAGGGAGGGCTGTGGTGCAGGACGCCGACGGCACCACGGCCGGAGCCAAAGGCCGAGGTGGAGCGGGCGATCCCACGTCCCCGGAACCGGCGGGCTCCAGCAAGGCCGAACACGACGAACCGGACCGGGGCGCGGATGCCCCGGATCGGTCGTCGCAGTCCGCGGAACCCGCCCGGGCCGCTGAGCAACCGGAGCCCGGCGCGGAGAGCCCGGCAGCGGGCTCGTCGCCGGATCCCGGCATGGCCCGGATCAAGGAAGTCGCCGCCAGCGTCTGGGACGATCCTTGGCTGACGTGGCCGAACCTGCTGAGCCTGGTGCGGCTCGCCGGCGTCCCCCTGTTCCTGTGGCTGCTGCTCGGGCCGCAATCCGACCTGCTCGCGCTGCTCGTGCTGGTCGTCAGCGGCGCCACCGACTGGCTCGACGGCAAGCTCGCCCGCTGGCTCGACCAGTACAGCCGCGTGGGCGAACTGCTGGACCCCGCGGCCGACCGGCTCTACATCGTCGCGACGCTGGTCGCCTTCGTGCTCCGCGACGTGATCCCCTGGTGGGCCGCCGCGGCGCTGATCGGCCGCGACGTCGTGCTCACGCTGTGCCTGCCGGTGCTGCGCTGGCACGGTTTCGAACCGCCGGAGGTGCACTACCTCGGCAAGGCCGCGACGTTCTGCCTGATGTACGCGTTCCCGCTGTTGCTGCTGGTGCAGGAGGACTTCGCCTTCGAGGGCGTCGTGCGTCCGGTGGCCTACGCCTTCACCTGCTGGGGCGGTGTGCTGTACGTGTGGGCGGGTGTGCTGTACCTGATGCAGGTCATCGCCGCCGTGCGCGCCGCGCGGTCCCGCCCGGCCTGACGCCCGCGCCTTCCTCGCCGAGCGGTCCGGCGGGGGAGTCCGGTGCCGTGTCGATCACGGCGTGCCCATCTTGCGGCCGAAAGCGGCCGCGACCTACGCTCGCTTGGCCCGTCGCGATCACCGCGCGCGGGTGCGGTGGCGCACTCGGCCCCCGCTCCACGGCTCGACGAGGAAGGCGGGACCCCAGTGGCCCCGGACGGGATCAAGTACACCCAGGAGCACGAGTGGGTGCTGCGCACCGGCGCGGACACGGTGCGCGTCGGGATCACCGACTACGCCCAGCAGCAGCTCGGCGACGTCGTGTTCGTGCAGCTGCCCGACGTGGGGGAGACCGTCGAAGCCGGGGGTGGCATCGGCGAGGTCGAGTCGACCAAGAGCGTCTCCGACATCTACGCGCCCGTGGCCGGTGAGATCGTGGCCCGCAACGAGCAGCTCGACGAGCAGCCCGAGCTGGTCAACTCGGCACCGTTCGGCGACGGCTGGATGATCGAGATCAAGCTCGCCGACCCGGCCGCGCCCGACGGCCTGCTCGAGGAAAGCGACTACCAAGGCCTCATCGACCAGGGATGATCGTTGATCTCGGGTTCGCAGGCGGCTTGAGGTGGGAGTCCCGCGTCTGCGACCTGGGGCGGCACGGTACGTTTGAACGCACTTGCACGACCCATCCGCGCAGAGGAGAGCTCAGGTGAGCCAGAACGACGGGCCCGGCGGCGTTCCGCCGGAGCAGTCACCGGAGACCACCTCGGTCTTCAGGCCGTTCCTCTCGGAGCCGGAGAGCACCGAGAGTGCGACCCCGGAGCCAGCGGCCTCCGGGGTCGATGCGCTGCCCGCCGGGGCTGCCCTGCTGGTGGTCAAGCGCGGCCCGAACGCCGGGTCGCGGTTCCTGCTCGATCGGGAGACCACCAGCTCCGGACGCCACCCGGACAGCGACATCTTCCTCGACGACGTGACGGTGTCCCGTCGGCACGCCGAGTTCAGGCGAGAGGGCAATGACTTCGTCGTCGTCGACGTCGGCAGCCTCAACGGCACCTACGTCAACCGGGAACCGGTGGACACCTCGGTGCTCGCCAACGGTGACGAGGTTCAGATCGGGAAGTTCCGGTTGGTGTTCCTGACCGGTCCGATCGAGGGCCAGGGCCGCTGAGCCGAGCGTTCCGCGTACCGAGCGCATCGGGGCGGCGCCTTGCGGCGTCGCCCCGATCGTGCTCGGCGGGGATCGCAACCCGGTCCGCCGCACGGCCGATGATCTTCACGGCCGCTCGGCGCCGCCGGAGCGCGGTGATGTTGCGAGGTGCTTTCCGCAGCGCGCAACGGCTTCTGCGGATGGCGGTGCGGTGTATCGTGGCGTTGGGCATCGTTCGCGTCGGGAGCGGTCGGAGTCCCTCATCGGACGGGCCGGTCGGCGCAGCCGCGCGGGCCCTCTCCGTGAGGAACCTCCGGGCGTTCGCGGAAGGCAGCGGCGGCGTCAGAAATCGCCTCGGACCGATGTGCGGACCGAGTCGGACAAGGGAATGCCGGGTATCGGCGATCGGTCGGTACGAGGCCGTGAACGGGCCGGAAGAGCCGTCCACCGAGCGGGAAATCCGGGCGGAGGCGATGGCCACCGCCGTATCGCGGGTAGCGTCAGAGGCGTCGGTGCGCGATCCTCGACCAAGGATGTCACGCTTCGGCGCGCTGGAGGAGGCGATGAGACGATGAGCAGCGAAATGCGCGTCGTCGGCGTGCGAGTGGAACTACCAGCCAACCAGCCGATTCTGCTGCTGCGCGAGACCGAAGGCGAGCGGTACCTGCCGATCTGGATCGGATCGGTGGAGGCCACCGCGATCGCGTTGGAGCAGCAGGGCGTGCGACCCGCCAGACCGCTCACCCATGATCTGCTCAAGGACGTCATCGGCGCCCTGGGGCGGGACCTGGAAGAGGTGCGGATCACCGATCTGCAGGAGGGCACGTTCTTCGCCGAACTCATCTTCGACGGAGATGTGCGGGTCTCGGCACGCCCGAGCGATTCGGTGGCGCTGGCGTTGCGGGTCGGAGTGCCGATCCACGCTGACGAGTCGGTGCTGGACGAAGCCGGGTTGATCATCCCGGACGAGCAGGAGGACGAGGTCGAGAAGTTCCGGGAATTCCTGGACTCGGTCTCTCCGGAGGACTTCCGCGGCGCCGACACGTGATCAGGTGGGCGGGCGTGCGGTCCGCTCACCCCCGGCGCTGTACCCGGCTCCCGGTGCGAGTTCGCGCCGGGAGCCTTTTCGCACGCTCGGAGTGCGGCGCGAACCGGATCGGGGTTGCGTCACACCCGGGGGTGGGCGGGCGGCTCCGCGCGTCGCGTTGACCCGCCCACGGGCCGGGCTTACCGTCGGAGTGCGCGAATCGCCCCGATGTGATTTTCCAGGTCGGGGAAGGTCGAAGCCCCGGTTCCATGATCGTTCATCCGTTCGGCGGTTGATCATGCGTCGAGCCGGGTTCTGGTGGTTCGCCGGCCTCGGGCCGGGCGAGGGGAGGCAGGCGTGGTGGAGCGAGCACCTGGCGAGGATTCCGCCGCGGAGCAGTCGGCGCCGTTCCCCGACACCGCGCTCCCGGACGAGCTCGTCGGCTACCGCGGACCCGCGGCGTGCCAGATCGCCGGCATCACCTACCGGCAGCTGGACTACTGGGCGCGCACCAAGCTGGTCGGCCCGTCGATCCGCGGCGCGGCGGGATCCGGGTCGCAGCGGCTGTACTCGTTCAAGGACGTCCTGGTGCTCAAGGTCGTGAAGCGGCTGCTGGACACCGGGGTCTCGCTGCACAACATCCGGGTCGCCGTGGAGCACCTGCGCCACCGCGGGGTGCAGGACCTGGCCAAGATCACGCTGTTCAGCGACGGCACGACCGTGTACGAGTGCACCTCCGCGGAGGAGGTCGTGGACCTGCTGCAAGGCGGTCAGGGCGTGTTCGGCATCGCCGTCAGCGGTGCGATGCGCGAGATCACCGGGACCATCCACGAGTTCCCCGCCGAGCGGGCCGATGGCGGCGAGCACGAGGAGCCGGTCAACGACGAGCTGTCCCGGCGGCGCCGGGATCGCCAGACCGGTTGAGCCCCTCGCCCCGTGACGGGGGCGTCACCGCCGGTCAGCGCCGTGACCGGCGCATCGGGGTGATCGAACGGGATGAAGATCGCACTTTCGGTCGTCACTGGATCGGGTAGGCTGCTGAGCATCGCTGACCCCGCGCGGGAGAGTTCGCCGGTGACCTGGTCACCGGCGGCGCCGAAGGAGCAAACCCTCCCCGACAACCTCTCAGGCCTGCTGGACCGCACGGGCGAGATACCTCTGGAAAGAGGGACCACCGGTAGGTGGTTCCCCGCCGACGGTGCAAGCCCGATCGCCGTACCGGGTGAAGCTCTCAGGCGTTCGTATCGCGGACGGTGACAGAGGGGGAGAGCAGCATTCGTGCTGCCGCCCTATGTCCGTCGCGATGAATGAGGTGTGGCGATGACGACCGAAGACCGTATCCCGCTGGCCGCCCTGGAACACGGCACTCCGTTCGCCGACCGCCATGTCGGGCCGTTGCCCGCCGAGCTGGCGCGCATGCTGGACGTGATCGGTGTCGGCTCGCTGGAGGAGCTGGGCCAGGCCGCGGTGCCCGAAGGCATCCGCGAGCGGGACCTGCAGCTGGCGCTGCCGGAGCCGGCGACCGAGGCCGAGGCGCTCAAGCAGCTCCGCGACTTGGCGCGGCTCAACAGCCCGCACACCGAGATGATCGGGTTGGGCTACTACTCGACGATCACACCGCCGGTCATCCTGCGCAACGTGCTGGAGAGCCCGGCCTGGTACACGGCGTACACGCCGTACCAGCCGGAGATCTCGCAGGGCAGGCTCGAGGCGCTGCTGAACTTCCAGACGATGGTCGCCGACCTGACCGGGGTCCCGGTGGCGAACTCGTCGATGCTGGACGAGGCCACCGCCGCCGCCGAGGGCATGACGCTGGTGCGCCGCGCGGGCCGGACGAAGTCGCCGCGCTTCGTGGTGGACGCGGACGTGATGCCGCAGACCCTGGAGGTGCTGCGGACCCGGGCCGAACCGCTGGGCATCGAGGTGATCGTTACCGACCTCGCGGCGGGTCCCGAGGCGCTGCCGGAAGACGAGTTCTTCGGCGTGCTGCTGGCCTACCCCGGTGCCTCCGGCGCGCTCCGCGACCACGAGGCGATCATCGAGCGGGTCCACGAGCGCGGCGGGATGGCCGTGGTCAGCGCCGACCTGCTGGCGCTGACGCTGCTGCGCGCTCCCGGTGAGATCGGTGCCGACGTCGTGGTCGGCACGACGCAGCGCTTCGGCGTGCCGATGGGCTTCGGCGGCCCGCACGCCGGGTACATGGCGGTGCGCAAGGGCATCGAGCGGCAGCTGCCCGGCCGGTTGGTCGGCGTGAGCGTCGACGCCGACGGCGACCAGGCCTACCGGCTCGCCCTGCAGACCAGGGAGCAGCACATCCGCCGGGAGAAGGCGACGAGCAACATCTGCACCGCGCAGGTGCTGCTGGCGGTCGTCGCGTCGATGTACGGCGTCTACCACGGCCCGAGCGGGCTGCGGGCCATCGCGCGCCGGGCGCACCGGATGGCCGCGGTGCTGGCCGAGCGGTTGCGCCGGGGCGGTGTGCGCATCGAGCACGCGGAGTTCTTCGACACGATCGTCGCGCGGGTTCCGGGCAAGGCCGCCGAGGTCGTGCGGGCGGCCCGCGAGGGCGGCATCAACCTGCGCCACATCGACGACGACCTCGTCGGAATCAGCTGCGACGAGACCACCACCAGGGAGGCGCTGGTGCGGGTGGTCGCCGCGTTCGGGATCGAAGGCGGATCGGTGGCCGACGTCGACGCGCTGGACGCGGAGACCGCCGACGCGCTGCCCGGCGTGCTGCTGCGCACCTCGGAGTACATGACGCACCCGGTGTTCCACACCCACCGCTCGGAGACCTCGCTGCTGCGCTACCTGCGCAGGCTGTCGGACTCCGACGTCGCGCTGGACCGGAGCATGATCCCGCTGGGGTCCTGCACGATGAAGCTGAACGCGACCGCGGAGATGGAGCCGATCACCTGGCCGGAGTTCGCCGAGGTGCACCCGTTCGCGCCCGCGCAGGACGCGACGGGGCTGCTGGAGATCGTGCGCGACCTGGAGCGCTGGCTCGCGGAGATCACCGGCTACGACGCGGTGAGCCTGCAGCCGAACTCGGGCAGCCAGGGCGAGTTCGCCGGGTTGCTGGCGATCCGCGCCTACCACCACAGCCGTGGTGAGTCGGCCCGCGACGTGTGCCTGATCCCGGCGAGCGCGCACGGCACGAACGCCGCCAGCGCCGTGATGGCCGGGCTGCGCGTGGTCGTGGTGCGCTGCGACGACAAGGGCAACATCGAGCTCGACCACCTGCGCGAAGTGGTGGACCAGCACCGCGACGACCTCGCCGCGATCATGATCACGTACCCGTCCACGCACGGCGTCTACGAGGACACCGTGGAGCAGGTGTGCGGCCTGGTGCACGACGCGGGCGGCCAGGTCTACGTCGACGGCGCGAACCTCAACGCGCTGATCGGCCTGGCGCGGATGGGCAAGTTCGGGTCGGACGTCTCGCACCTGAACCTGCACAAGACGTTCTGCATCCCGCACGGCGGTGGCGGTCCCGGCGTGGGCCCGATCGGGGTCCGCGAGCACCTGGCGCCGTTCCTGCCGAACCACCCGTTGCAGCCCGCGGCCGGTCCGGAGTCCGGTGTGGGGCCGATCAGCGCGGCGCCGTGGGGCAGCGCGTCGATCCTGCCGATCTCCTGGGCCTACGTCCGCATGATGGGTTCCGACGGGCTGCGGCGGGCGACGCTGACGGCGGTGGCCGCGGCGAACTACGTGGCCCGGCGGCTCGACGAGTACTTCCCGGTGCTCTACACGGGCACCGGCGGTTTCGTCGCCCACGAGTGCATCCTCGACCTGCGGCCGATCACCAAGGCTTCCGGCGTGACGGTGGACGACGTGGCGAAGCGGCTCGCCGACTACGGCCTGCACGCGCCGACCATGTCGTTCCCGGTGGCCGGGACGCTGATGGTCGAGCCGACGGAGAGCGAGAACCTCGCCGAGCTCGACCGGTTCTGCGAGGCGATGATCGCGATCAAGGGTGAGATCGACAAGGTGGCGAGCGGTCAGTGGCCGGCGGACGACAACCCGCTGAGCCAGGCCCCGCACACCGCCGCGTCGCTCGCCGGTCCCTGGGATCACGCCTACAGTCGAGCGGAGGCCGCCTACCCGCTGGGTACCGGGACGCAGAAGGTGTGGCCCGCGGTGCGCAGGATCGACGGCGCGCGGGGCGATCGGAACCTGGTGTGCTCGTGCCCTCCGCTTTCGGCGTACGAAGGCTGAGCCTCCTGCGGGGGTGAGCGGGTGCCGTGGGCGATGCACTACGGTGGGCGGCTCCATCATCCGAATCGCCTCCGAGAGGAGTGCAGCAATGCTCACGATCAGCGAGAGTGCAGCTGAGGTCATCAAGGTCGTCCTGGCCGGTGGTGACTCGCCCGAGGGTTCGGGGCTGCGCATCGCCCCGGTCGCCGACGAGGCCGGTCAGGCCGAGTTGCAGGCGGCGATCGCCAGCGAGCCGCAGGGAGACGACCAGGTGGTGGAGGAATCCGGTGCTCGGGTCTTCCTCGAGCCGCAGGCCGCGGAGTTGTTGGGCGACAAGGTGCTCGACGCCGAGCGCGACGACAACGGTGAGCTGAACCTGGCCGTTCGGGACTGAACGTGATCGGCCCGCCGCTTCGGTGGCGGGCCGGTACGTTCGTCCCGGGTGGGGGTGCGGCGGTGACCGCCGCGATGAACGTGTCGGCCAGGCCCGGTCGGGGCCTGGCCATCGTGCTGTCCGGGGCTCCCGTGACGGGGTCCGGTCTCACGACGCGGCTTGCGGCTCCACGGCGAGCAGGTCCTCGCAGGCCTGGATCAGGCGGGCGCGCAGCGGCGCGGCCCGGTCGGCGAAGTCGCGCTGCCTGCGCACGTACTCGGCGCGGCCCTCGGCCGTCTCCACGGCGATCGGCTCGTAGCCGAGCTCGCTCAAGTCGTACGGGCTGGCGCGCATGTCCGCTTCCCGGATCTCCACCGCCAGCTCGAAGCAGTCGGCGACGAGTTCGGAGGGCACCAGCGGGTCCAGCTTGTACGCCCACTTGAACATGTCCATGTTGTTGTGCAGGCAGCCGGGTTGTTCCAGCGCGGTCTGCTCGGCGCGGGTGGGTTGCAGCGCGTTGAGCGGCCGGGCCGGTTCGGTGAAGAAGCGGAACGCGTCGTGGTGGCTGCACTTGATCGGCATCGACTCGACGACCTCGTCGGTGCCCGCGTGCCCGAGCCGCAGCGGCCACGCCTCGTGGCGGACGTCAGTGGGGGAGGTGCGGTAGAGCATCGCCCACTCGTGCAAGCCGAAGCATCCCAGGTGCGGGCGCCGGGAGCGCACGGCGGTGAGCAGCCCGTGCACGAAGCGCGCCGTGTCGCGGCGCTTCGCGGTGAGCACGGCGGGGTCGAGCGCGACCCCGCCGGGGGTGGGGAGGTAGCCGCGGCGTTCGAGGAACTCCTCGCCGCCCGCCAGCGCGACCCCGAGGCCCGGCTGCCAGCGTTCCAGCAGCGACGGCTTGTGCGAGTAGTAGGTGAACAGGAAGTCCATCACCGGGTGCTTCTGCCCGGCGCGCTGCCTGCGCCGGTGCGGTCCGGTCCAGAGCTCGACCCGCTCCTGGTGCGCGGCTCGGCGGGCACGCCATTCCTGTTCGCCCAGCACTCGCATAGTGCCGCCAGGATAGGTGGCGGCCGGTGCGGACGTTCCGGCGGTCCCGAGCCCATCCGGCTCGGTGTCGGGCTCACCGCCGGAGCTCGATCAGCCTTCCGGGGCGTCGGTGGCTCGCAGCGTCTCGAGCAGGGCCCGCAGCCGGTCCGGGATCGGGGCCTTGGTGCCTTCGAGGGTGCGGCAGGCGAAGGTCATCCGGCCGTAGGTGACGAGCTCGGCGCCCCTGGTGAACTCGAAGCCCAGCGAGTACGAGCTGGTGCCGATCCGCTCGCGCACCGCCGTGCAGGCCAGCTCGTCGAACACGCGCACCGGTGCCAGGTAGGTCGCCTCGGAGTGCACGCCGACGGTGCCGGCGCCGAGTTCGGTGGCGAGCTCGGCGGAACGCAGCCCGTGGCCGTGCAGCCAGCTGCTGTAGGTGCGTTCCATCCACGGGTAGTAGATCGCGAAGTACGCGATGCCGAGGGCGTCGCAGTCCCCGTAGGACAGCCGGAACCGCTGCACGTCGTCGACCACCGTTCACCCTCCTACGTGGACCGTCGCGGTGCCGGAGAGCACCGGATCGCCGCCGAGCACGTCGAGCCCGACATCGCAGCGGGCCAGCAGCTCGCCGTCCTGTTCGGACACGTCGAGGACCGTGCCGCGCGCGCGCAGCCGGTCACCGGCGCGCACCGCGCCGAGGTGGCGCAGCCGCAGCTCCCGGACGCGGTGCGCCCCGCCTGCCCAGCGGCCGAGCAGCGACACCACGTACGCCTGGTTGAGCGGCCCCTGGTTGATCACCCGGTCCCCGAGCCCGAGCGCGCGCACCGCCGCGACGTCGAAGTGGATCGGGTTCGCGTCCCGCATCAGCGCCGACATCGTTTTCATCTTCTCGGCGCTGATCGGGCCGACCCGGTAGGCCGGCAGCTCGTCGCCAGGGCGCACGGCGTTCATCGAGCCTCCCTCGGGAAGATGATCGAGCTGGTGCAGGACGCGGCCGGCTCACCGGAGGCCTCGTGCAGTTCGAGCCGGTACCCGACCAGGTCGAACACCCCGGTCCGCGCACCGCGCTTGCGCCGGGCGGACTCGATGCGCCCGCGCACCGCGTAGGTGTCGCCGACCCGCAGCGGGCGGCGCAGCTCGGTGTGGATCTCCCCGGCCATCGGGCCGTCGGACTCCCGCGCGCCGAACCACGACCAGAGCTGTTCCCAGGACACGCCCATCGCGGAGGTCGCGGCGAGGAACACGAACACGGGACTGCCCGCCTCGTCGGCCGGGTCGGCCAGCGCGCAGTCGTTGACCAGCCGGACCCACCACGGCTCGAAGGTGAACTCGCCGCCGGGGAACTCGGTGCCGACGAGCTCGGCCAGCCGAGCCTCGTCGGGTACGGCAGGTGTCATATCGACCGCTCCTGATCAGCCCAGTAGGGGGCGCGCAGTTCGCGCTTGATCACTTTGCCGGTCGGTGCCTTGGGCAGGCTCGTGACGAAATCGACCGACTTCGGCTTCTGGTAGGAGGGCAAGTGGCGCTTGGCGGTGGTGATGATGTCCGCCTCGGTGGCTGCGGCGTCCGGTTTGAGCACGACGACGGCCTTGACGTTCTCGCCCCACTCGTCGTCGGGCACACCGATCACGGCGCACTCCAGCACTGCGGGGTGGGCGGCGACGGCCTCCTCGACCTGCACGCTGTAGATGTTCTCGCCACCGGAGACGATCATGTCCTTGGCGCGGTCGACGATGTAGACGTAGCGCTGCTCGTCCCAGGTGGCGATGTCGCCGGTCCACATCCACCCGTTGCGAACGGTGCGCGCGGTCAACTCCGGGCGGTTCCAGTACCGCGCCATGTTCGCCTCGGAGCGCACGATGATCTGCCCGGGGCTGCGCCCGTCGCGCGGGACCTCGGCCCCGCCGGAGTCGACCACCCGCAGGCGCGCGCCGAACCCTTCCCGCCCGCAGGAGCGCAGCCGGTGCGGGTGCCGCCCGGCGATCGCCGCGACGTGGTCCTCCTGGGACAGGAACGCCATGCCCGGCCCCTCGGTCTGGCCGTAGCCCTGGATCAGCGAGCACGGGAAGGAGTCCAGGGCGGCGCGCACGATCGACGAGGGCATCGGGCCGCCGCCGTACTGGATGTTGCGCAGGCTCGACAGGTCGTGAGCGGCGAAGCCGGGCACCGCCATCATCCAGTTCAGCATGGTGGTGATGCCCAGGAACGCCGACACCCGTTCCTGCTCGATGATCCGCAACACCTGCTCGGCCTCGAAGTTCACCAGCACCAGCGGGCACCCGTGCCGGAGGTAGTTCATCGCGAGCACGATCGGGATGTGGAACATCTGCCCGGTCATCAGGTAGATGTCGCCGGGCACGATCCGTTCGGCCACGGTCTGGTTCAGCCCGCCCGCCTCCGCGCTGCGGTGCGTGTGCAGGGCGCCTTTGGCGCGGCCCGTGGTGCCCCCGGTGTAGAGGATGAAGAAGGGGTCGTCGCCGCCGACGTGCTCGCTGCCGTCGGGTTCGGCGTCGCTCGAGGCGGCGAGCAGTTCCTCGTACCCGGCGCCGAACTCCAGCCAGTGCGGCACGTCGCAGCTCCGCTGCAGCAGCCCCACCCGCGCCGACCACTCCGCGTCGGCCACCACGACCCGAGGCGTCCCGTCCTGCACGAGCCGGACGAGCTCGTCGCCGGTGAGCCGCCAGTTCAGCGGCTGCAGCACCAGCCCGGCCCGCCCGCAGGCGAAGTACAGCTCGAGGTACTCCAGGCGGTTGCGCGCCAGCACCGCCACCCGATCACCGGGACGCGCACCGAGCCCGAGCAGCCCGTTCGCGAGCCTGCGCACCCGTTCGTCGAGCTGCGACCAGCTCACCCGCCGTTCGTTCGGCACGTCGTGGACGGCCTGCGCGCGCGGTGTCAGCGCCGCCCACTTGGCGGGGACGAACCCCTGGTTGAGCGTCATGGCGGGCTCACGGCGGAACTCATGGGGGCGGGCTCCTCAGTACGGCAGGTCCAGCCGGACCCGCAGCCGGGTGAGCCGCCAGCCCTGCTCGGTGCGGTGCAGCTCGCAGAGGTAGTCGCCGGTGGTGACCGCGCGCAGCGCGCCGTCGGCGACCGCGAACAGCGTCAGGTAGCAGCGCGCCCGCGCCCGGCCTCCCTCGTGCTGGAGCACCAGGTTCGTGAGCACGTGCCTGCGCCGGTCCGATTGGGAACGGGCAGTGGTGCGGATCAGCTCGACGATCGCCTCGCGACCGCGGAACGGACCGGCGGGCTCCTCGCCACCGACTTCCAGCGACATCACCGCATCGGCGGTGAAGCACTCGGCGATCAGCTCCAGGTCACCCTCGTCGTAGCCGAGCGCGTAGCGGGCCAGCAGGTCCTCGACCTCGGCGCGGACCTCGGCCGCCGGTATCGGGACGTCCGTTTCCTGCTCGGTGGTGCCGCGTCGGCCGGTGACCGTGCTCATTTGACGGCGGCACCGGCGTCGACGGGGAAGGCCGCGCCGGTGACGAACCGCGCCTCGTCGCTGGCGAGGAAAGCGACCGCGTTGCTGACGTCCGACACCTCGACCCACGGGGTGGACAGCACGTTCATCGACCGCATCGTGGATTCGGCGTTCTCCAGCGTCGCTTCCGCGTCGGACGGGCTGAGCGTCTCGTACATCTCGGGGTGCCGGATCATCGCCGTGTTCACGTTGGTCGGGTTGATCGTGTTCACCCGGATCCCGTGCGGTCCGAGCTCGTTGGCGAGGGTGCGCATCAGGCCGACGACGCCGTGCTTGGCGGCCGTGTAGTGCCCGACGGTCTGGATGCCCTTGGTCCCGGCGATGGACGCGGTGAACAGCAGGCAACCGCCCTCGTCCTGCTCGATCAGCGTCGGGATGGCGACCTTCGCGGTGTGGAACACCCCGGTCAGGTTGGTGTCGATCATCTCCTGCCACTGCTGGGCGGTGAACTCCCAGGTGCGGCCGAAGCTGACGATGCCCGCGTTGGCCACCACGACGTCGATCCTGCCCAGTTCGGCCACCCCCGCGTCGAACGCGGCCTGCAACCCGTCGAAGTCGCGGACGTCGGCCACGCGGGGGACGACCCGCCTGCCGAGCTTCTCGACCTCGCGCGCGGTCTCGGCGAGGTCGGCCTCGGTGGGCATCGGGTACGGAGGCGAGTCGACCTCGGCGCACCGGTCGACGGCGATGATGTCGGCGCCTTCGGCGGCCAGCCGCAGCGCGTGGCCACGGCCCTGACCGCGCGCCGCGCCGGTGATGAAAGCGACCTTGCCCGCCATCCGATCGGCCATGCGTCCGCCTCTCCCTCACTGTCGTCCGGAGGTCGGCGTCCGATCCACGTGTCGTGCCGGCGCCTTGAACCCCCTGGGAGTATGTCGAGCCCGATCTTGGTGTCAAGGACGCTGAAACCTCGGTCCGGAGCTCGCCGGACGGCGCCGGACGCGGGCCGCAGACCTGTTCCCTGGGCACATGGGCGAATGCGGACGGTATGCGGATGATTACCGCGGGTGTCCGGATCGATCGAATTCATGCGTTCAGACCAAGCGGCCGACCACTCGTTCGGCCGCGTCTCCGGACAACGGCCCGCACATGCGAAAGCGCGGGCCGTTCCCGAGGAACGACCCGCGCTCGCGGTGCGGACGGCGACCCGTCAGGCGGTCACGTGCGTGCCGTCCCGAACGGTGCCGACGTACTCCTCCACGAGGTCTTCCAGAGCGACGACGCCCTGCGGCGTCCCGTCCGCGTCGACCGCGGTGGCCAGGTGGCTGCGCGCCCGCCGCAGCGAGGTCAGCGCCTGGTCCAGGCGGGCCGCCACCGGCACCGTCGGGAGCCTGCGCACCCGGCTCGCCGCGACCCGCGTGGACGGTTCGGCGCCCGCCTGGTCCAGCACGTCCTTCACGTGCAGGTAGCCGAGCAGCTCACCGGACTCCGCGCGCACCGGGAAGCGGGAGAAGCCGGTGCTGGACACCGCGTGCTCCACATCGCCCAGCGTCGGATCGCCCGGCAGGCTGGTGACCTGGTCCAGCGGCACCAGCACATCGGCGACGGTGTGCTCCACCGAGGACAACGTCTGCGCCAGCCTGCGGTGCTCGGACTGCTCCAGCAGCCCCTCCCGGCGGGACTCCACCAGCAGTTCGGCCAGCTCGGAGGACGTGTAGGCCGTGTCCAGCTCGTCCTTCGGCTCCACCTTGAGCAGCTTGAGCACGCCGTTGGCCATCATGTTGAACAGCGCGATCAACGGCCGCGCCAGCTTCACGAACGCCACCAGCGCGGGCACCAGCCACAGCGCGAGGCGCTCCGGGTCGGCCAGCGCCAGGTTCTTCGGCACCATCTCGCCGACCAGCACGTGCAGCACGACGACGATCGCTAGCGCGATCGTGAAGCCCACCGCGTGCACGACCGGTGCCGGTACCGAGAACGGTTCGATGAGCAGCTCCAGCCGGTGCGCCACGGCGGGTTCACCGAGCCGCCCCAGCCCCAGCGAGCACAGGGTGATGCCCAGCTGGGCACTGGTGAGCATCAGCGAGCCCTCCTGGCTCGCCTTGATCACGGTGCGGGCCCGGCTCACGCCCTGGTCCAGCAACGCCTCCAACCGGTCCCGGCGGGAGGACAGCAGCGAGAACTCCGCGCCCACGAAGAACGCGTTGAGCAGCAGCAACAGCACTCCGAGCAGGATCGCCACGGTGTCGCTCATCGGGTCCCCCCCAGGGTGCCGGTGGAATCGGCGGCGGCGTCGGCGGCCGGGCGGTGCGCCTGGCTCAGCCGGAGCTCGGCGATGCGGTGGCGGTCCATGCTCGTGACCGTGAGCCGCCACGGGCCGACGTCGACCTGATCACCGCGGGACGGGATGCGGCCCAAGCGGGACATCACCAGCCCGGCGACGGTCTCGTATTCGCCGTGGGGCATCTCGAACCCGGTGGCCTCCTCGATCTCGTCGGCGCGCAGCAGGCCGGACACGATCCAGGTGCCCTTGGCCAGCGGGCGCACCGCCGCGGTCTCGCGCCGGTCGTGCTCGTCGCGCACGTCGCCGATGATCTCCTCGACCACGTCCTCCAGGCTCACGATGCCCGCGGTGCCGCCGTACTCGTCGACGACCAGCGCCAGCTGCAGCCCGGAGCCGCGCAACCTGTTGAGCAGCGAGTCCCCGTCGAGCGTTTCCGGCACGGTCGGCACCGGGCGGGCCAGCGAACCGACCGGGGTGGTGTCGCGCTGATCGCCGGGAACGCCGAACGCCTGCTTGACGTGCACCACGCCCTGGACGTTGTCCAGGTCGCCGTCGTGCACGGGGAACCGGGAGAAACCGGTGCGCCGCGCCACCGCCAGCAGGTCCAGGATCGACGCGTCCGAGGGCAGCGACTCCACCTTCACGCGCGGGGTCATCAGCTCGTCGGCGGAGCGGTCGCCGAAGCGCAGCGAGCGGTCCATCAGCGCCGCGGTGGACTCGTCGAGCGTTCCGTGCTCGGCGCTGGAGCGCACGATCGACCCGAGCTCGTCGGGGGACCGCGCCGAGCGCAGCTCCTCCTGCGGTTCGATGCCGAGTCGGCGCACCACCCAGTTCGCGCTGTTGTTCATGCTGTCGATGAGCCAGCGGAACACCTGGGAGAAGCGGGAGTGGTACCCGGAGACGGCCCGCGCGGTCAGCAGTGGCCGGGCGATGGCGAGGTTCTTCGGCACCATCTCGCCGAACACCATCGACAGCGTGGTGGCCAGCAGGATCGCCACCACCAGCGAGATCGGCCCGGCCACCGCGTTGGGCAGGCCCACGGCCAGGAACACCGGGCGCAGCAGTTCGCCGATCAGCGGCTCGGCCACGTAACCGGTGATCAGCGTGGTCAGGGTGATGGCGACCTGGGCGCCGGAGAGCTGGAACGACAGCGTGCGGTGGGCGCGCTGGACGGCTTTCGCACGCCGGTCACCGACGTTGCTGACGTGCGCGTCGACGGTGCTGCGTTCCAGGGAGGTCAGGGAGAATTCCGCGGCCACGGCGAGCGCGGTGCCCAAGGTGAGCACCACGACGAACAGGAGTCCGAGGAGGGAGAGCACGATGGCCATCAGCGATCACCTCGCTGCGGGCCGGAGACGGTGAGCGGAAAGCCGGGACTACTCGGTCCCGGCTCGGTACTACCTTCAGTCGACTGTGCCGTGGGCACCGAACGTGTCACTCCTCGGGAAAAACGGAAATATGCGACCCGAGTATATCCCGAATGGAGCACCAGGACCGCACACCGTGATGCCTGCGACGCTGGTCACCACCGGTTCAGGCTCCTCGCGGCGGACGTCGTGGTAACTGCTCGGCACGTCGTTGAGCAGCGGTTTCGAGTTTCCCGGGGGCTCCCGGCGGCGGTCGTGCGCCGAGCGCCGAACGCGCTCTGGCGGAGATCGACAAAACCCTCCGGGGCTGCGCGTGGCGCGTGGGCCTGGTCCGGGGTGGCGACGGGGGAGCGGGTGCCGCGGTGGCCGCGCCCGCTCGATGATCATGTGAGGGGGCTCCCCCGAGTTTTCACCGTATTTCCGGGTTGTGGTTCACACCATTAGCCGAGGGCGTAACCTCTGCGCAGTTCCGCAGGCGGCCACCAGCCGCATCCAGCACCAGAGAGGTCGTGATCGTGAGTACCCCCACGGTTGCGGACGCGCCGCAGCAGGGCTTTTTCGGGCACCCGCGGGCATTGTCCACGCTGTTCTTCACCGAGATGTGGGAGCGCTTCTCCTACTACGGGATGCGCGGGATCCTCGCGCTCTACCTGTACACCGCGATCCAGGACGGCGGCCTCGGGCTGCCGGAGACGACCGCCACCTCGCTGGTCTCCGCCTACGGTGCCTCGGTCTACCTGACCGGTGTCGCCGGTGGCTGGCTCGCCGACCGCCTGTTCGGCGCCCGCAGCGCCGTGTTCTGGGGCGGTGTGCTGATCATGTTCGGGCACATCGCGATGGCGGTGCCCGGCGGGCTCACCACCACCGGCATCGGCCTGGTCCTGATCATCGCCGGTACGGGTCTGCTCAAGCCGAACGTGTCGAAGATGGTCGGTGACCTGTACACCGAGCAGGACAAGCGCCGCGACTCCGGCTTCTCGATCTTCTACATGGGCATCAACCTCGGCGGCTTCGCCGGGCCGTTGATCGCCGGGCTGCTGCAGTCGGAGATCGGATTCCACTGGGGATTCGGCGCCGCGGCCGTCGGCATGGCGCTGGGCCTCGTGCAGTACGTGCTGGGCAAGGGCAACCTCGCCAGCATCAGCCAGATCCCGGCGAACCCGCTGCCCGCCGAGCACAAGGGCGGCGTGCTGGGGCGCGCAGGCGGCATCGCGGCCGTGTTCGTGGTGGGCCTGGTGGCGTTGGTGGGCACCGGGACGATCGGGCTCGACGGCCTGGTCAACCTGGTGACGATCATCTCGGCCGTGCTGCCGGTCATCTACTTCGTGGTGATGCTCAGCAGCAAGCAGATCACCGAGGTCGAACGGGCACGGCTGATCGCCTACATCCCGCTGTTCCTCGCGACGGCGCTGTTCTTCCTGCTCTTCGAGCAGCAGGCGTCCACGCTGGTGATCGTCACCGACATGCAGACGACCAACGAGGTGTTCGGCTGGGAGTTCCCGGTCAGCTGGTTCCAGTCGATCAACTCGTTGACGATCATCATCCTGGCGCCGGTGTTCGCCGCGCTGTGGCTGAAGCTCGCCGACCGCCAGCCGAGCACTCCGATCAAGTTCGTCGGCGGCCTGGTGTTCGTCGGCCTCGGCTTCCTGTGGGTGGTGCTGTCCGGCTTCGTCACCAACGCCGAGGGCAAGCAGCTCGCGCTGGTCGTGGCCATGGTCTTCGTCATCATGACCATCGGGGAGCTGATGCTCTCGCCGGTGGGCCTGTCGGTGACCACGAAGCTCGCCCCCGCGGTGTTCTCCTCGCAGACCATGGGCTTGTACTTCCTGGCGCCCGCGATGGGGCAGGGGATCGGGGCGCAGGTGGTCAAGCTCTACGACCCGGCGAACCAGACCCTGTACTTCGGCGTGATCGGGGTGGCCACCATCGCCTGCGGCGGTCTGCTGGCACTGGCCGCACCGAAGATCAAGAAGCTGATGCACGGCGTGCCGTGATCTGAGGTGGGCACAGCGGCGGGCGGTCCCGGAAGCGGCGCCGCCCGCCGCGTCATGTTCGGGCCGCGTCGGTCTCGCGGCCGAGGGGGGACGTGCCCTGGTTCGGCACGCCGATCTCGGTCGCGGCATCGTCGAGCAGGGAACGCAGCCTGTCCAGCACGGCCAGCGTCCGGTGCAGCGACGTCGGATCCTGCGGCAGCGACTCGGCGATGTCGCGCAGGTCGTCGGCCCATCCGCGAGCGGAGTCCCGCGCGGCGCCGAAGCTCTGCTCGGCTTCGCTCGTCATCGCGTTCGCCATCTCGGCCAGCGCCCACAGCAGTTCGGCCAGCCGGGTCCTGGTGTCGTCGTCGACCATCTCCACCGCGGGCGGCAGGACCTGGGCGAGGTTGCGGGCCGCGTAGGCGCAGCCGGTGAACACCGTCAACGACCGGTCCAGCGGGCTGCGCCGCGACGGCAGCCGGTAGGCGACCAGCGGACGCGCGCTGGACAGCGCCTTGTGCAGGGCGTCGTCCACCTCGCGGACCCCTTCCCGCAGCCCGTCGTCAGGGGTGCCGGCGCCGACCGAGGTGCCCGTCGAGCGCAGCACGTCCCGCAGCCGGAGCAGGAATTCCTCGGTGTTGTCCCGCAGCAGCCGCCGGGTGCCGGTGGGCAGCACCAGGGTCGCGGCGAGCACTCCGGCGACGGCGCCGATCGCGGTCTCGGCCAGCCGCACGCCGAGCACGGTGACGTCGAACGTGCCGAGCACGCCGTAGAGGGCGCCGAGCATCGTGGTGATGAAGAACGTCATCCCGGCGTAGGACACCCCTGCCAGGTAGAACGCCATGAACACGCAGCCGAGGATCATCGCCAGCTCGGCCGCGGAGTTCCCGGTGATGCGTGAGGCGACCAGCACGCCGGCCACCACCCCGAGCATGGTGCCCGCGGTCCGCTGCCAGGCCCGCACGACCAGCTCGCCGCGGCTGTTGGCGCTGATGAACACGACGAACGCCGTGATCACCGCCCAGTACCAGCGGTTCGGCGAGACGAGCTGGCCGAGCACGATCGCGACCGCCGCGGCGCAGGTGACCTGCACGGCGGCCCGCACCTCGGGACGCCGCAACCCGGTCTCCTGCTCGGTGCGGCCGTCGGTGTCGCGCTCATCGGAGTCCGCGCCGTCGTCGTTCTCGTCGTCGGAGCCGGTGTCGCGGGGGCGGGGCGCGACCCGGCCGAGGTCCGCGCTCGCGGCGGTGAACTCGGCGAGCGCGGCGCCCAGCCTGCGGATCGCCATCGCCAGCTCCACCGAACCGTCCCGCCCCGGCCGGTTCTGCTCCGGAGCCGCGGAGTCGTCCGCGGGCCGGACGCCGTCGCGCTCGATGCGGTCGGCGAGCCCGCGGGCCGCGGCCCGGATCTCCGAGGCGTCGCTGCGCACGACGGCGAGCAGCCCTGCCACGGCCTGCGCCACCGCGGTGCCGCCGCTGGGGTGGTCGATCACCCGGATCAGCGGGTTGAGCAGGTTCTCCGCGGTCAGCTCCACGCTCAGGATCCGCCGCCGCAGCAGTTCCCGTTCCGCCTCGTCGAGGCCCTCCAGCTCGGAGACCGCGTTCTCCAGCATCCGGGCGGTCTCGTTCAGCCGCGTCGATCGGTGCTGGAGCCGCTTGCGGTACCGCGTGCCCTCGGGGTTCTGGGCGACGTTGCGCACGTCGTGCAGCAGCCCCTGCACCTGGGCGCGCAACGTGCGCCGGCCCCGGTCGAGGATTCCGCGCGGGTCGTCGCGCAGCAGCACGAACCTCAGCACGAACGCGCTGAGCGCGCCGAGCACGGCCGCCAGCAGCAGGTCGGGCAGCTGGGGCGGCTGCGGGCGCAGGAACATCGCGAAGAAGTACCCCATGAACGCGACCATGCCGAAGGCGAAGTAGCGGGGCCCGAACCTCCGGATGTAGGTCGCGAGGAACACGACCGGCAGGAACAGCGCCACGTGCAGCACCGGCATGCTCGCGGTCGAGACGGCCAGCACCAGCGAGACGGCCGCGGGCAGCGGCATCAGCAACGTCGTGCGGCGGCGCTCGCGCTCGGTCTCGTCGTTGACCGCCGTGGTCGAGTTGACCGCGACCACGGCCGCGATCATCCCGTTGGTCAGCGGCCGGTCCCACAGCGCCAGGAGTCCGAGCGTGACCACGAGCGCCAGGGCCGTCGCCGCCGTCACTCGCGTGGCGTTGCGCAGGCGGCGAAGCGCAGGGTCGGAGGCGAGGAAGCGGTTCCACCACTCGCTGACCATCTCGTGCGCCCGCTCCTCTCCCGGCGGCCCGGTCCGGCCGCCGCCGCGACCTTACGCCCGCGCGGGTGGTGGCGACCCGCTCAACCGCGCCGCGCGAGCGGGGGAGCGATCACCGGCCCCGGTGGCGCCGGACGCTCTCCTCGACGACGTCGAGCACGGGCCCGAGATCGTCGGCGGGCAGCCCCATCGCCAAGTGCGAGACGAGCCCTTCGAGGACGAGCTCCAGGTAGGCGGTGAGCACGTCGACGTCCACGTCGTCGCGCAGGTTGCCGCCTTCGCGCTGCCACTGCAGCCGGGCCTTCGTGGCGGCCGTGAGCTGTTCGGAGCGCTGCGCCCAGCGCGCCCGGAACTCGGAGTCGGTGCGCAGCCGCCGGGACACCTCCAGCCGGGTGCCCAGCCACTCGGTCTCCGATTCGGCGCCGCCACCGGGCGTGCGATCGGAGAGCAGGTCGCGCATCACCTGCACCAGGCCCTGTTCGGCCACCACGTCGGCCATTCGAGCGGCGTCGTCCTCGGCCAAGGCGAGGAACAACGATTCCTTGTCCTTGAAGTGGTGGAAAATCGCGCCGCGGGACAATCCGGTGGCTTCTTCCAGTCTGCGAACCGTGGCGCCTTCGTATCCGTGGCGCGCGAAGCAGGTCCGGGCACCGTCGAGGATCTGGCGGCGCCTGGCCTGGAGGTGATCCGGACTGACCCTGGGCATTGGATGATCGTCCCAGGTCGGCGGCGTCCAATGCAATCCGTACGTACGTATTGTTGGCAACCGTCCACCTGTTGGGGAATTATCGCGCACAGGCACTGGACTTTTCCGCACACCTGCGCGCCGATCCCGCCAATTCGAGTGATGTTCGTCCGATTCGTGTCATTTCCACGTTCGTTCGCGAATCGTGCCGGGTGCTCGACCGGACGGGTGCGACCAACGTCGGTCCTCGGTAGCGTCGGTTCCCACCCAGGTGGTGATCAGCATGACCGTGTCGATCGATTCCGCGACCGCGGCGCGTCCGCCCGCCGAGGTCCCCAGCTCCCGCATCCGCACTCGCGCCGAGGCCGAGACCTACGTGGCCTCGGTCTGCTTCAAGCACGGGCCCCCGAGGCTGCTCGGCGTCGAACTCGAATGGACCGTCCACCACGCCGATGATCCGCGCAGGCCGCTCGACGCCGAGACGTTGATCCGCGCGCTCGGCCCGCACGCTCCGCACTCCCTGGTCCCGGACAGCCCGCAGCGCCCGCTGCCCAACGGCTCCGCGCTCACCGTCGAACCCGGTGGCCAGGTCGAGGTCTCCAGCCTTCCGTCGCCTTCGCTGCGCTCCCTGTTCGACACGGTCGCCGCCGACGCCGAGCACGTCCGGCGCAGGCTCGCCGATGCCGCGCTGCTGCTGGGGGAGCACGGCACGGACCCGTGGCGCACCCCGCACCGCCTGCTGCACGTGCCGCGCTACGCGGCGATGGAATGCGCGTTCGACCGCATCGGCATCGGCGGGCGCCTCATGATGTGCAGCACCGCCGGAGTGCAGGTGTGCTTGGACGCGGGCGAACCGCACCGGGTCGCGCCGCGCTGGGCCGCGCTGCACGCGCTGGGGCCGGTGCTGATCGCCGCGTTCGCGAACTCGCCGGAGCTGCTCGGTGAACCCACCGGCTGGGCGTCGGCGCGCACCCGGTCGCTGCTGCGCACCGACATCCCGCGGATGCGCCCCGGCCCGGCGACGGCCGATCCGGCGGCGGACTGGGCGCGCCGGGTGCTCGACACCGCGCTGCTGTGCCTGCGCCGCGACGGCGCCGACTGGGGCGCTCCGGGCGGGGTGACCTTCGCCGAGTGGATCGGCGGGGCGCTGCCGGAGCCGCCGACTTTCGACGACCTCGACTACCACCTGACCACGATGTTCCCGCCGGTACGACCGCGCGGTTACCTCGAGGTGCGGTACCTGGACGCCCAGTTCGGCGACGGGTGGATGCTTCCCGCCGCGGCGCTGGTCGCGCTCTTCCACGACGAGTCCACCGTGGACGAGGTGTTGGAGCTGGCCGCTCCGGTGACCGGCAGGTGGGTCGACGCGGCACGCCGCGGCCTCGCCGACCCGGTGCTGGCGCGCACCGCCACCGCCGTGGTGGAACTCGCCTGCCGATGTCTCGATGACCTGGGCGAAGCGCCGGAACTGGTGGGCCCGCTGGCCGACGCGGTGGCCCGGCGGCTCGCCGAAGCCCGCTGATCGACGCGTGCGCAGTCCCGCGCGTCGGGGGCAGGGGCGACGACTCCCCGAGCGCGCTCGTCTTCCGCGAACTTGGAGGTGACCCGGTGAGCACCAGGTCGAAGGCACGCACCGATCCCGAGACGGACACCGCGCCGGAGGTCAGCCGCGGCGACCTCGCCGAACTCGGCATCGAACGGCTGCGCTCACGCGTGGCCGACGAACTGATCCGCACCCGCGAACGCAGCGTCGCGCTCACCCAGAGCGTTGATGACGGCGACCTCACCCGTCAGCACTCGCCGCTGATGTCGCCGCTGGTGTGGGACCTCGCGCACATCGGCAGCCAGGAGGAGCTCTGGCTGGTGCGCGACGTCGGCGGGGCCGAGGCGATCCGCCCCGACATCGACGACCTCTACGACGCCTTCCAACACCCGCGCCGCGACCGACCGCAACTGCCGCTGCTGGGCCCGGCCGAAGCCCGCTCCTACGTGGGCATGGTGCGGGAGAAGGTGCTCGACCTGCTCGACCGCGCCCCGCTGGAGGGCAGGCGGCTGGTGGAGCAGGCGTTCGCGTTCGGCATGATCGTGCAGCACGAGCAGCAGCACGACGAGACGATGCTGGCCACCCACCAGTTGCGCGAAGGACCGCCGGTGCTGACGGCCGAGCCGCCGCCCGCCGCTTCCGGAGACCTGGCGCCGGAAGTCTTCGTTCCCGGCGGGCCGTTCACGATGGGCACCTCCACCGAGCCGTGGGCGCTGGACAACGAACGCCCCGCCCACCAGGTGCACGTCGCGGACTTCCTCATCGACACCACGCCCGTCACCAACGGCGCCTACCGGCGCTTCGTCGAAGGCGGCGGCTACGACGCGCCGCGGTGGTGGAGCGACGCGGGCTGGGCGTACCGGCAGCACGCGGAGCTCGGAGCGCCCCGGTTCTGGCGGCGCGACGGCGGAGGCTGGCTGCGGCGGCGCTTCGGGCACGTCGAACCGCTGCCCGACGACGAACCCGTGCTGCACGTCAGCTTCTACGAGGCCGAGGCGTACGCGCGGTGGGCGGGCAAGCGGCTGCCCACCGAGCAGGAGTGGGAGAAGGCCGCCCGTCACGATCCGCGCACCAGCCGGTCGCTGCGCTACCCGTGGGGCGACGAGGATCCGCGACCGGAACACGCGAACCTCGGCCAGCGGCACCTGCAGCCCGCACCGGCCGGGGCGTACCCGCGCGGCGCGGCCCCGTGCGGAGCGCGGCAGCTCATCGGTGACGTGTGGGAGTGGACGTCCTCGGACTTCCTGCCGCACCCGGGGTTCGTCGCCTTCCCGTACCGGGAGTACTCGGAGGTGTTCTTCGGCCCCGAGCACAAGGTGCTGCGCGGCGGCTCGTTCGGCACCGACGCCGCGGCCTGCCGGGGCAGCTTCCGCAACTGGGACCTGCCGATCCGGCGGCAGATCTTCGCCGGGTTCCGCTGCGCGCGCACGCCGCGCCCGGGCGAGCTCGGCTGACCCGGCATGTGCAGGCACCTGGGTTATCTCGGACCGCCGGTCCCGCTGGCGGAGCTGCTGCTGGATCCGGCGCATTCGCTGCTGGAGCAGACCTGGTCGCCGCGGGACATGCGCGGCGGCGGCACCGTCAACGTCGACGGGTTCGGAGTCGGCTGGTACGAGGACGGCCAACCCGCCCGCTACCGCGCCGCGGTTCCGATGTGGACGGACACCGCCTTCGCCGAGCTGGCGCGCAGGCAGCGCGCGGGCGCGGTGCTGGCGGCGGTGCGCTCGGCGACGGTGGGCATGCCGGTGATCGAGACGGCCTGCGCGCCGTTCACCGAGGGGCGCTGGTCGTTCAGCCACAACGGGGTCGTGGCGGGCTGGCCTGAGTCGCTGGCGAAAGCGGCCGGCGACCTCGACGTGGTCGACCTGATGACCTTGGAGGCGCCGACGGATTCCGCCGTGCTGTGGGCCTTGCTGCGCCACCGGCTGCGGCGCGGCGCTGATCCGGCCGAGGCGGTGCGCGAGGTGCTCGGGCAGGTGGTGCGGACCAGGCCGGAGTCCCGGCTGAACCTGCTGCTCACCGACGGCGCCACGCTCATCGCCACCACGTGGGGCCACGCGCTGTCCGTGCGGCGCGGCGGTGGCTCGGTGACGGTGTCGTCCGAACCGTTCGGCGACGACGAGCAGTGGACGGCGGTGCCCGACCGCAGCCTCGTCGTCGCCGATTCCCGCGACGTGCGTGTTCAGCCAGTGGACGAGGGGGAACTACCGTGAGCGAGCCCGAACTGATCGTGCACTTCACCGAGGCCGACGCGGCGCGGGACCTGCGGGCCGACGCCCGCGCGGGCCTGACCGACCGGCCGAAGTGGCTGACGCCGAAGTGGCTCTACGACGCCGCGGGCAGCGAGCTGTTCGAGCGGATCACGGCGTTGCCGGAGTACTACCAGACCCGCGCCGAGCACAACATCCTCACCAGGCACGCGGTGGAGATCGCCGAGATCACCGGTGCGGGCACCCTGGTCGAGCTCGGATCGGGTTCGTCGGAGAAGACCCGGTTGCTGCTCGACGCGTTGCGCAAGACCTCGACGTTGCGGGAGTTCGTGCCGCTGGACGTCTCGGAGTCGGCGTTGCGCCAGGCCATCACCGCGATCGCGGTGGGCTACCCGGAGCTGCGGGTGCGCGGCATCGTCGGCGACTTCACCACCGAGCTGGCCGCCGTGCCCGCCGGTCGGGGCCGGCTGGTGGCGTTCCTCGGCGGCACCATCGGCAACTTCCTGCCCGCCGAGCGCGCCCGGTTCCTCTCGGCGGTGCGGTCGTCGCTGCGGCCGGGGGAGCGGCTGCTGCTGGGCACCGATCTGGTGAAGGACCCGGATCGGCTGGTGCGCGCCTACGACGACGCGCAGGGCGTGACCGCCGAGTTCGACCGCAACGTGCTGCGCGTGCTCAACCGGGAACTGGACGCGGACTTCGACGCGGACGCCTTCGAGCACGTGGCGCGGTGGAACGCCGAGCAGGAGTGGATCGAGATGCGGTTGCGCGCGAGCCGTGCGATGCGGGTACCGGTCGAGGGGCTCGGGCTCACCGTCGAACTGGAGCAGGGGGAGGAGATCCGCACCGAGATCTCGGCGAAGTTCCGCCGCGAGCGCGTGGCGGGTGAACTGGCCGCCGCCGGTTTCGAGCTGAGCCGCTGGTGGCTCGACGACGGCGGCGACTTCGCCCTGTCGCTGGCGACCGCGACCTGAGAGCTCGTCTTCGACCTCGTTCTGCGTGGCGGGCCGGGCCGCGGAACCTCAGCGGCTTCGCCGCCGACGGGACGACGACCGCGAGGCCCGGACCGGGAGGTCGACGACGAGCTCCGACGGGACCCGGGCGCGGTGCGGCGGACTCGTCCACCGCGTTCGGGACCAGGTGTGACAGGGTTGCGGGCGTGAATCCGATGATCAAGGTGGCGCAGCACCTGGGCAGGCAGCAGTGGTTCGCGTCGGTGGGCAAGAAGCTGGTGCCCGCCGATCTCGCGGTGCAGCGGCGCACCGGCGGCCGGGTGAGCCTGGCGCGGCTGGGCGGGTTGACGTCGCTGGTGCTGACCAGCACCGGGCGCAAGAGCGGCCTGCCGCGGTCGGTGCCGCTGATGTACGTCCCGCACGGCGCGGAGCACATCGTGATCGGGTCGAACTGGGGCCAGTCCACGCACCCCGGGTGGTCGGCGAACCTGCTCGCGCACCCCGAGGCCGAGGTGGACCTCGTGTCCCGGCGGGTGCCGGTGCGCGCGCGGCTGGTCACCGGCGAGGAGCGGGACCGGCTGTGGCGCGAGGTGATCATCCCGACTTGGCCCGCCTACGACGACTACGCCCGCCGCGCGGGAGACCGCGAACTACGCGTCTTCGTGCTGACCCCGCGCTGACGGGCCGCTCACTTGAGTTCCCCGATGAGGATCGACCAGCCGACGGAACCGCGTTCGCGGGTCAGGTAATCGTTGCGGAAGCGGCGCGAGTCGGCGAGCACCGTGTGCCGGTCCGGGTGGTCCGGATTGCGCTTGACCCAGCTGTGCACGTTCTTCCAATGCCCGGATTCGTAGCGGTCCCAGTCATCGACCGACGCGGACACGAGCCCGGTCACCTCGACGCCGAACTCTTCGGCGATGTGCACGAGTTCGATCAGCGAGGGCAACTCATCGGTGGAGGAGCCGTCGACGGAATGCACGTCACCGATCGCGATGCGGCCCCGCTCGACGAGCGTGCCGACCATCCATTCGAGCGCGGCCCGGTACCCGCCGAGCGCGAAGCTCGCTCCCAGGCATGTCACCACCGAGTACGTGCCGGGCTCGAAGTCCAGCGCCGGACCGGCCACGTGGCGCACCCGGTCGGTCAACCCGGCGCCGTCGGCGCGCTTGCGGGCCGCGTCCACGAACTCGTCGTTGATCTCCAGTCCGACCACCTCCGCGCCCATCGCGGCCAGTTCGCCCGCCCACCAGCCGCGCCCGGAGCCGACGTCGAGCACCTGATCACCGGCACCGATCTCCAAGTGCTCGGCGACCTCGCGGAGTTTCGCCGGACTGCTCGGATTCTGGATGTCGTGGGTGGATTCGACGATGGAGAAGTAGTCGATGTCGCTCATCGGCGGCAAGGGTAGCGGACCTCGCGAAGGCGGCTCGGAGCGAATCGGCGACCACGGCGCACGAGAACCGCCGGGATGGATCTTTAGCGCGTTCGGTGGACTGGAGAAGAGTCGCGGCGAGCGCGTTTCCGTCTGGGAGGAGAGCCGATGCCCCGCGTGCGCCGACCCCGTACCGCCGCACGGTGTCCGAGCCTGGCCGATCACCCGGACCGGCACGTGCGGGACGAGTGCCCGGCGGGAGGTGACCACGTCCTGATCCCGGAACAGGGCGGCGGCCTGGTGTGCGTCAAGTGCAACCAGGCCGGGCGGCCGAGCGGTCTGGTCACGCCCGTCCCGGTGCGGGCAGGCCGACCAGGCAGCGCAGGCACGGCATGCCGGCGGGGCCGTGCGAGACCTCCGCGGACTCGGCTGGGATGAGCTCACCGCACGCCGTGAGCCACTGCGCGACCTCCTCCGCCGGCTGCGAGGTCTGGGCCAGGTGCGCCTGCCGGCGCGATTCGGCGACGACACCGGGTGCGTAGCGCACCGCCACGATGCGGGCAGCGGGGGTCGGGAGCCGGTCGTCAGGGGGCGCGTTCTCCGATGCGTCGGGCAAGCCGGTTCACCTCCGGGGGTGGGACGCGCCCGCCCGCACAACGTGACGCGGGGTAGGCGATACCGCTACCCGACCAGGTTAACGATCGCGGGAGGAGGCCGGAAGGCTCCGGCCGATCGGCGCATTCTCGGTGCGCACAGTGATGATTCGGCGAATTCTCCGCCGGTTGGTCGGGGAATTCGGCGGAATGGAGCATCAGCGGTGATCCGGCGTCGGGCTCTCGGCGCACGGCTGAACGGAGCATCGCCCGATAGCCTGACCAGCGGCCATCGACATCCAGGGGGTAACTCGTTGAGCCGAGAACGACGTGAGTTCGCCGCGCCGGATGTGCCGTACCGCTCGCGCGCCGCGACGGGCGCCAAGATCGCCGTCGCCCTGCTCTCCGCCACCGTGCTCGCCGTGGCCGGCTACGGCTGGGCGAACTACGGCGACCTGCAGTGGGCGCTGAGCACCAGCGCCGCCACCGACGGCGCCACCGCCGACGGGGCCACCGACATCCTGCTGGTGGGGCTGGACAGCCGCACCGACGCGCAGGGCCGCCCGCTGCCGGAGGACGTGCTGCGGAAGCTGAAGGCCGGGCAGAACCCGGCGAGCCTCACCGACACGCTGATCCTGGTGCACGTCCCGGAGAACGGGCGGCGGGCCACTGCGTTCTCCCTTCCCCGCGACACGTTCGCGACCATTCCGGGGCACGGCCAGCACAAGATCAATTCGGCGTACGGCCGGGGGAAGGCGGCGGCAGCGGCGAACCTCGGCGGGCTCGACGCGCAGGAGCGGGAGCGCCGTTCCGCCGACGCCGGGCGGTCCTTGGTGACCGAGACGGTGCAGCGGCTCACCGGTACGCAGATCGACCACTACGCCGAAGTGAACCTGCTCGGTTTCGCCCGCCTCACCGAGGCGGTCGGCGGAGTCCCGGTGTGCTTGAAGCGGCCGGTGCGCGACTCGTACTCCGGAGCCGCGTTCGCCGCCGGACACCAGCGGATCTCCGGCGCCGACGCGCTGGCGTTCGTGCGGCAGCGCCACGGCCTCCCGCGCGGCGACCTGGACCGGATGGTGCGCCAGCAGGCGTTCCTCGCCGGGCTGGTGGACACCGCGACCTCCGGCGGCCTGCTGTCCCAGCCCGCTCGGCTGCGCGAGCTGGTCGACTCGGCGCGGCAGTCCGTCGTGCTGGACCGGAACTGGGACGTGCTGACCTTCGCGCAGCGGATGCAGGGCATCGCCGGGGGCGACGTCGAATTCGCGACCATCCCGATCCGGGACGCGAACTACGACACCCCCGACGGCGAGGCGGTGCGCGTCGACCCGGCCGAGGTGAGCCGCATCGTGCAGGGCGCCGCGGACGGCAGGCCGGTGCCGCGGCAGGCGGGCGAGACCGGCGAGCAGAGCACAGGGGAGCGGCCGGACCCGAGCACCGGTGACGGTGCTGCGCAGTCCACCGGGACCGCGTCCTCCCCGCGCAGCACCCGCGACGACGAGTCCACCCGGTCCTCGTCCAGCGCCGACGAACCGACCGGATCGACCCGCAGCTCCCGCTCCAGCGAGTCCGAGACGACGACCAGGTCCAGCACCACCCGGTCCAGCACGAGCGAGTCGTCGACGACGCGTTCGTCGACCTCGGAGTCCTCGACGTCGCGCTCCACCGCGCGCACCACGACCTCGGAGCCCCCGGTCGAACAGCCCATCGCTCCGGACCCCATCACCGCCGACGGCGTCAACTGCATCAACTGACCGGCGGTGCCCGGACCTGGAAAGGCGACGGCCCCGGCACGCTTGTGACGTGCCGGGGCCGCCGATCAGCTACCTGCCGGATCGGCAGGTGATCAGGAGCGGATCATCTTGCGCAGCACGTACTGCAGGATGCCGCCGTTGCGGTAGTAGTCCGCCTCACCGGGGGTGTCGATGCGGACCTTCGCGTCGAAGTCCACGGCCGACCCGTCGGCCTTGGTGGCCACGACCTTCACCGTCTGCGGGGTCTCACCGTCGTTGAGCTTGGTGATGCCCGAGAAGTCGAAGGTCTCCGTGCCGTCCAGGCCCAGCGACTTCGCCGAAGAACCCTCCGGGAACTGCAGCGGGATGACGCCCATGCCGATCAGGTTCGAGCGGTGGATGCGCTCGAAGGACTCGGCGATGACGGCCCGCACGCCCAGCAGGCTGGTGCCCTTCGCGGCCCAGTCGCGCGACGACCCGGAGCCGTACTCCTTGCCGCCCAGCACCACCAGCGGCGTGCCCTGCGCGGCGTAGTTCTGCGCGGCGTCGTAGATGAACGCCTGCGGAGCGCCGTCCTGGGTGAAGTCGCGGGTGTAGCCGCCCTGCACGTCGTCGAGCAGCAGGTTGCGCAGCCGGATGTTGGCGAAGGTCCCGCGGATCATGACCTCGTGGTTGCCGCGGCGCGACCCGTAGGAGTTGAAGTCCTTGCGGTCGATGCCGTGCTCGCTGAGGTAGCGGCCCGCGGGGGAGTCCGGCTTGATCGCACCGGCCGGGGAGATGTGGTCGGTGGTGACCGAGTCGCCCAGCAGTGCCAGCACGCGGGCACCGGAGATGTCGGTGACCGGGTTCGGCTCCATGCCCATGCCGTCGAAGTACGGGGGCTTGCGCACGTAGGTGGACTCGGTGTCCCAGTCGAAGGTCTCGCCCTCCGGCGTGGGCAGCGCCCGCCAGCGCTCGTCGCCCTTGAAGACGTCGGCGTAGTCCTTGGTGAACATCTCCTGGGTGATCGCCGAGTCGATGGTCTCCTGGACCTCCTGCGGCGAGGGCCACAGGTCGCGCAGGAACACCGGCTGACCCTCGGGGTCGTGGCCCAGCGGGTCGGTCTCGAAGTCGAAGTCCATCGTGCCGGCGAGCGCGTAGGCGATCACCAGCGGCGGCGAGGCCAGGTAGTTCATCTTGACGTCGGGGTTGATCCGGCCCTCGAAGTTCCGGTTGCCCGACAGCACCGAGGTGACCGACAGGTCGTTCTGCTGCACCGCGGCGGAGACCTCCTCCGGCAGCGGGCCGGAGTTGCCGATGCAGGTGGTGCAGCCGTAGCCGACCAGGTGGAAGCCCAGCTTCTCCAGGTACGGCCAGAGACCGGCCTTCTCGTAGTAGTCGGTGACGACCTGCGAACCCGGCGCCATCGAGGTCTTCACCCACGGCTTGCGGGTGAGGCCCTTGTCCACGGCGTTGCGGGCCAGCAGCGCGGCACCCAGCATCACCGAGGGGTTCGAGGTGTTGGTGCAGGAGGTGATCGAGGCGATCACCACGGCACCGTGGTCGAGCTCGAACTCGCCCAGTTCGTCCGAGGACACCTTGACCGGGTTCGTCGGACGGCCGGAGGCGCCGTCGGCGGCCGAGACCAGCCGCGGCTTGTCGCCCTCGCCGTGGTGGGTCACCGAGACCGGGTCGCTGGCCGGGAAGGACTCCTCGCCGGCCTCGTCGAGCGCCGCGTCGTCGGCGTTCTGCACCTGGACGTAGTCGGTGAGCGACTTGCGGAACGCCGGCTTGGCGTCGGAGACCTCGATGCGGTCCTGCGGGCGCTTCGGCCCGGCGATGGACGGCACGACCGTGGACAGGTCCAGCTCCAGGAGCTCGGAGTACTCCGGCTCGTGGTCCGGGTCGTGCCAGAGGCCCTGTTCCTTGGCGTAGGTCTCGACCAGCGCGACCTGGTCGGCCGGACGGCCGGTGAGCTTGAGGTAGCGGATCGTCTCGTCGTCGATCGGGAAGATCGCCGCGGTCGAACCGAACTCGGGGCTCATGTTGCCGATGGTGGCGCGGTTGGCCAGCGGCACCGAGGCCACGCCCGAGCCGTAGAACTCCACGAACTTGCCCACCACGCCGTGGCGGCGCAGCATCTCGGTGATCGTGAGGACCACGTCGGTGGCGGTGGCGCCCGCGGGGATCTCACCGGTGAGCTTGAAGCCCACGACGCGCGGGATCAGCATCGAGACGGGCTGGCCCAGCATCGCGGCCTCGGCCTCGATGCCGCCGACGCCCCAGCCCAGCACGCCCAGGCCGTTGACCATGGTGGTGTGCGAGTCGGTGCCGACGCAGGAGTCCGGGTAGGCCTGGCCGTTGCGGGACATCACGGTGCGGGCCAGGTGCTCGATGTTGACCTGGTGCACGATGCCGGTGCCCGGCGGGACGACCTTGAACTCGTCGAAGGCGCCCTGGCCCCAGCGCAGGAACTGGTAGCGCTCCTTGTTGCGGCCGTACTCGAACTCGACGTTGCGCTCGAAGGCGTCCGGCCTGCCGAACACGTCGATGATCACCGAGTGGTCGATGACCATCTCGGCCGGAGCCAGCGGGTTGACCTTCGAGGTGTCACCGCCGAGCTCGGCGACGGCTTCGCGCATGGTGGCCAGGTCGACCACGCAGGGGACTCCGGTGAAGTCCTGCATGATGACCCGCGCGGGGGTGAACTGGATCTCCGTCGAGGGCTCCGCCTGGGAGTCCCAACTCGCCAGGGCGCGCACGTGGTCGGCCGTGATGTTGGCACCGTCCTCGGTGCGCAACAGGTTCTCCAGCAGGATCTTGAGGCTGTAGGGCAGCCGTGCCGCGCCGTCGACCGCGTTGAGCCGGAACACCTCGTAGGAGGCGTCACCGACCTTCAGCGTGCCGCGGGCACCGAAGCTGTCCTTGCTCGCAGGTGCAGTCACGTTCAACTCCATCTCGCGACGGGCGCAAGTCAATTCGGGAACGACCGCGAGTCTCGCGCACGTCGGCCGAGCGTGCGCGCACACCTCGACGGTCTGGTGGCCGTAACAGTACGCTTGTCCTGTAAATCCGCTCAAGGCCGGGGCCGTCCGAATCGGCCGCTCGATGTTCCGGTTCGCGCACAACCTCGTTTTTTCCGGTGAAATCCCGCGCGGAACCTTCCGGAAGCGTGCGAGAGATCACGTTTCACCCCGGGGTGTCGGGACGGGGCGGCCGACAGGTGTTCGCGGCGCGCCGGCCCGGTCACGACCTCCCTCCCGAGAGTGATGCCCTCGGCGCTCCGAACTCACCGATTCGAGAAATCCGGCGCAGTCGCAGTAGCGGTGCGTGGCCGGATTCCGGATGCCCGGTCAATGGCGGGCACGCCCCGAGTCGCGGATTTACGCTCGATGCGGCAAGGCGTCGTGACAGAACACCATCGGCATGCGATCGGCGAAAGCCCGTGCCGCGCAGGGGGAATGATGGCCACACGTGAGCGATCCCGCTCGAAGTTCGCCTCCGGGCTCGGCGGTGAACTGTCCGCGGAATTCCTGGGCACCTTCGTGCTGATCCTGCTCGGCTGCGGGTCCGTGGCCGTCGCGCTCGCCGGTCTGCCCGGCTCGGGCAGGCAGGAGGACGCCTTCGGGCCCGCGAACTGGCTGATCATCGCGTTCGGCTGGGGGTTCGCCGTGGTGTTCGGCGTGTACATCGCGGGCGGTGTGAGCGGCGCGCACATCAACCCGGCCGTGACCTTCGCCTTCGCGGTCCGCCGGTCGTTCCCGTGGCGCAAGGTGGTGCCCTACGTCGTGGCCCAGGTCGTCGGCGCGTTCCTCGCCGCCGGAGTGGTGTTCTCCTGCTACCGGTGGGCGATCGACGCGTTCAACGCCAAAGCGGGCGTCGGCCGCGGCGAATCGCTGGACACGTTCTCCATCTTCGCGACCTTCCCGGCGAAGTACTTCGGCTCCTCCTGGCTGGGACCGCTGCTGGACCAGGTCGTGGGCACCGCGATCCTCGTCGCGCTGATCTGCGCGCTGATCGATCTCCGGAACTCGGCGCCCGCGTCGAACATGGGGCCGTTCCTGATCGGCATGGTCGTGACGGCGATCGGGCTGAGCTTCGGGGTCAGCGCGGGATACGCGATCAACCCGGCCCGCGATTTCGGGCCCCGCCTGTGGGCGTATCTGACCGGGTGGGGGGAGATCGCGCTGCCCGGCACCTACCAGTGGTTCAGCTTCTACTTCTGGATCCCCATCGTCGGGCCGTTCATCGGCGGTGTGCTGGGGGCGTTGATCTACGACGCGTTCATCGGCAAGGTGCTGGCGGCGCGGGACACGGCGCCCGAACCGGGGCGCGTGCCGGGAGCGGAATCCGACGAGCGCTGAGCCGCCCGGCTTGTCGAGACCAACGCCTCCGGTCCCGGTCCCGACTGTGCTTCGATGATCGGCGTGCGCAATCCGCTCCACGACCCGAAGACCGCCGGTGTCACTGCCGCGATGCTCTCCGCGTTCTGCTTCGGCGGATCCGGCCCGTTCGCCAAACCCCTGATCAACGCCGGGTTCACCCCGTTGCAGGTGGCGTGGATGCGGCTGGCGGGTGGCGCGCTGCTGATGCTGCCGTTCGCGGTGCGCCACGCCGGGGTGCTGCGGCGGGCGCCGTGGCTGCTGCTGGGCTACGGGGTGTTCGCCATCGCGGGCGTGCAGACCTTCTACTTCGCGGCCATCGCCTCGATCCCGGTGGCGGTGGCGCTGCTCATCGAATTCCTCGGGCCGGTGCTGGTGCTGGGCTGGATCCGGTTCGTCCGGCGCGCGCCGGTGACCAAGCAGGCCGCGATCGGCACGGTGCTCGCGCTGGTCGGGCTGGCGTGCGTGGTGGAGATCGCCGCGGGCCTGCGCTTCGACGCCGTCGGGCTGCTGCTCGCGCTGGCCGCCGCCGGGTGCCAGGCCGGGTACTTCTTGCTGTCCGACAGCTCCGCCGACGTGGACCCGCGGGCGCTGGCCTCCTACGGGCTGCTGATCGGCACCGCCATCGTCACGGTGATCGCCCGGCCCTGGGAGCTGGACTGGGCGCTGCTCGGCGGGCCGGTGCAGCTGGCCGGTGCTCCGTTCCCCGCACTGCTGGTGGTCGGCTGGGTCGTGCTGGTGAGCACGGTGCTGGCCTACCTCACCGGCATCGTCGCGGTGCGGCGGCTCTCGCCGCCGGTCGCGGGCGCGGTCGCGTTCCTGGAACCGGTGGTCGCCACGGTGCTGGCGTGGCTGCTGCTCGGCGAGCACGTGGGGCCGTGGCAGCTGGCCGGGGGCGCGCTGGTGCTCGCGGGCGCGTTCATCGCGCAGCGCTCCGCACCCGAGCCCGAACCCACCGCGGAACCCGTCGAGGTCTGATCCGCGCGCGTCAGGTCGTGGCGCCCTGCGAGCGTCGGCCGGTGGGGCACAGCGGGATCAGCACGAGCAGCGCGAGGCCGAGCAGCGCGTAGCCGGACGCCGGAAGCGCCTGGCCGATGCTCAGCCCGCTGCCGGACAGGCTGTGCTCCGGAAGCGCGTAGCCCACCGGGAACAGGATCGTGCCGAGCAGCAGCACCAGGCAGCACGCCCACCGGAGGCGGTGCGCGCACCGTGCGACTCCGACCAGCAGGACGAGGGCGGCAGGCCCGAGCCACACCCAGTGGTGGGTCCAGGTCACCGGCTGCGCCAGCAGTCCCGCCATGCCCAGCACCAGAACGGTTGTGAGGTGGTCCCGCCGCCGGACGGCGATGCTCAGACCGAGCACGGTCGAGGCGGCGAGCAGTCCCCACCCGAGTGGCGGGGCCAAGCCGAGCCGCGACAGCGCCGCCGCGAGGTTCTGGCTGAAGATCTCGGTGCGCACCGGCCCGTTCGACATCCTCGGGAGCACATCGAGCCAGTAGTGCACCGCGGTGTCGCCGAGGGCGAGCACGCCGATCGCGACGCTGACCAGGAAGGTCAGGGCGGCGCCTGCCGCGGTCCGCCACCGCCGGGCGAGCAGGAATCCCGGCACCACGATTCCGGCGGCGAGCTTGATCGACGTCGCCGCTCCCAGCAGGACGCCGTCCCGAGCCCTGTCACCGGTGCGCGTCACCGCGATGATGACGGCGGCCAGCAGGATCGAGTTGATCTGCCCGAGCACCAGTTCGGTGCGCCACGGTGTCGTGAGCGAGAAGAAACCGGCTGCGGCGAAGGCGAGGGCGCGCCGCTGGGTGCGGGTCCCGAAGTCGTACCGATCGAGCACGCAATACGTCGACGTCACGGTGGCGGCGACGGTCGCGATGTTGAGCACGGCGTGGCCGAGGGCCTCCGGGGTGAACCGCAGCGCGGCGAACAGCAGCCCGGCGATCGGCGGGTAGAGGAACGGCAGTTCGGGCCGGGGTTCGTACAGCGCCGGGGTCCACAATTCCCGACTGGCGCGCGCGTACACGCGGTAATCCAATCCCCATTCGGGGTCGCCGACGAGCGCGGCTTCGGGGATGACGACGGCCAACGCGGTGCTGACGACGACGGCGTAGGCCAGGACCGCGACGGCGAACCAGGGCGCTGTTCTCCGCCCGTCCTCGGCGGACGGGCGCGCGCGGATTGTTTCGACGCGGTCGTCGACTCGGGTGGAGTCGTGCTCGCGCGACCTGTTCTCGGTCATCGGCGTCCTCGGTGACGACTCGCATCGATCGCTCGTGGCCAGCGTTTTCTGGCTCGTGAATTGAATAGCGAACAATTGTGCGGCTGTCAACCGAGATCGCGGATCGCGATATTCATTGGGATGGTCGACGGGTGGAAAATGGGCGGGATGTACCGGTAAGGATGTTCATCCTGAAAAGATTTAAAGCGTAACGAGAATTTGCGCGTACGCGAGTTCTCTTTTCCTTCTTGGATCCTGCTCGCCTCGGTCGCCGAACCGCGCGGTCCTCTCCGGTCGGCTGAAGCGTCGGTGCCCCGCTCCTGGCGGGCCTCGGGTCAGGCTGCGTGGGTGCGGAGCATGCGCTGGTAGGCGGTCTTGGCGGCGTGGACGATGAGCCCCTCGAGGAGTGCCACGGCCACGCTGGTCAGCAGGGTCGTCAGGAAGTTCATGGTGGGTGCGCTTTCTGCCGTCTCGGATCCTGCTCGTACGCCCCGACGGTGCCGGTCGGGAGTGAGGACCGGGTTGGTTCCGGGTGACGAGCAGGTGAAGCGGCGGGGAAAATCCGCCGTTTCACCTGGTGGGGGGACCGCCGAGGCGGGCCGAGGCCGCCCGCCCGCTCACTGGGGCGCGGCGACCAGCGGCCGGGAACCCGCGGGAGCGCGACTCACCGAACCGTTCCGGTGCGCGGCCGGATCCGCGGGCAGCACCGCGCCCTCCACGGCGTCGCCTGCTTCGCCCTCCGCGGTGAGGGCGGCCGGGTCCTCCTCCGTCGCCGCGGGCAGTGCGCGGGGCTCCGCGGACTCCTTCGGTGCAGGTAGGTGCTGCCACATCACCACGGCTGTGGTGGAAGCGACCGCGGATCCGATCGCGAGGCACCACTGGTGTGGTAGTAGCGGACTGCTGCCGAAGAAGTGGCTGACGCCGGGAACCTGCACGACCCCGAACAGCACCACCAAGGACACCGCGCCGGAGGCCAGCACCAGCGGGGTGCGACCGCGCACCGCGAGGGTCTGGGCGAGTTGCGCGGACACCAGCGCCACCAGTCCGGTGGTGCGGGCCTGCCCCGGCGTGGACACCGGGCGGGCCAGCGCCCATGCGAGCCCTGCGGCACCGGCCGTGGCGGCGGCGCGCAGGTACACGTCGTGGGTCAGCGCCGTGCCCAGCGACGCGTCCGGACCTTCGGACAGCAGCCGCTCCGGGGTGGCGTGCGGTGGCGGGCGCACCGCGATGGCGATCGCGGGCAGCACGTCGGTCAGCATGTTCACCACCAGCAGCTGCCGGGCGTTGAGCCCCGCGCCACCGCCGAAGAACCCGGACCCCACCGCGTAGCCGATCTCGCCGAGGTTGCCGCCGAGCAGCATCGACAGCGCGTCGTGCACCGAGGCCCACATGCCGCGGCCCTCGACGATGCCGTCGGTGATGGTCTCGATCCGGTCGTCGGCGACGACGAGGTCCGCGGATTCGCGCGCCGCCGAGGTGGCCCGGGAGCCGAGCGCGATGCCGACGTGGGCGAGCTTGATCGCGGGCACGTCGTTGGCGCCGTCGCCGGTCATCGCCACGGTGCGCCCGTCGGCGCGCAGCAGCCGCACGATGCGCGCCTTCTGCGCCGGGCTGACCCGCGCGAACACGGAGATCGCGGGCAGTTCCGCGGCCAGCTCCTCGTCGTCGAGCTCGTCCAGTTCCGCCCCGTGCATGACCCGCCTGCCGCCGAGCATGCCGAGTTCCGCGGCGATGGCCTCGGCGGTGCTCGGGTGATCGCCGGTGATCATGATGACGTCGACCCCGGCGCGCCGCAGCCGCGAGACGGCCTCCGCGGCGGTGGGGTGCACCGGGTCGGCGAGTCCGAGCAGCCCCACGAAGTCCAGTCCGTCCACATCGGAGTCGTCCAGTTCGGACCCGGTTTCGTCCGGTGTGGACTTCTCGGCGACCGCGAGCAGCCGGTAACCGCGCAGCGCGAGGCGTTCGATCTCCTGCTCCACCTCGGTTCGCGCGGCGGCGTCGAAGTTCCGGTGGCCCTCGGTGCCCCGCCACCGCGCGCAGCGTTCGAGCACCACCTCCGGTGCTCCCTTGACGTGCAGCGCGATGCCGTCCTCGCCGCGGGTGCGGGTGGCGTGGAAGCTGCGGGAGGGCTCGAACGGCAGGTCCGCGAGGACCTCCCGCCCGTTGGGGTCGATGCCGGCCGCCAGCGCCCCTTCGAGCACGGCCCGGTCGGTGAGGTGCGGCAGCGGCTGGTCGTCGTCGGCCTGCGGGTTGGCCCGCACGGCGACCTCGACGACGGCGCGTTCGGCGGTGTCGAGCTGATCCGGTGTGCTGCTGTGCCTGCCGTCGGAGACCTGGCCGAGGGTGATCCGGCCTTGGGTGAGGGTTCCGGTCTTGTCGAAGCACAAAGCGTCGACGCGGCCCAGCGCTTCGATGGTGGCGGGGCTGCGCACCAGCACGCCGCGCCGGGAGAGCCTGCGCGCGGCGGCCAGTTCCGCCAGCGTCGCCACGAACGGCAGGCCCTCCGGTACGGCGGCCACGGCCAGGCCGACGGCTCGCCCGACGGTGTGCGCGAGCGGGGTGCCGCGCAGCAGGTCGACGGCCATGAGCACGCCACCTGCTCCGATGGACAGCGGCAGGATCTGCCGGGTCAGTTCCGCGAGCCGCGCTTCGACGCCGCCCGCGCCGCCGGTGGCGTGACCGTCGTCCTGGGTGGTGCGGCCGATCTCGGTGGCGGTGCCGGTGGCCACCACGACGGCGGTCGCCGTTCCGGTGGCGACCGTGGTGCCCTGGTAGACCATGCCGGTGCGGTCGCCGAGCGCGGCGGCGGTGGTCGCCTCGGGCGTCTTGACCACGAGGTTCGATTCCCCGGTGAGGCTGGACTCGTCGACCTCCAGGAACTCCGCCTCCAGCACCCGGCAGTCGGCGGGCACGCCGTCGCCGGAACGCAGTTCGATGACGTCGCCGGGCACCAGCCGGTCGGCGGGCACGGTGATCGTCTCGCCGCCCCTGCGTACCTGCGCGGGCAGTTGCCCGGCGTCGAGCAGCCGGGCGAGTTCCCGGTCGGTCGCGACCCGCTGCGCCCCGTCGACCAGGGCGCTGACCCCGAGCACGCCGGTGATCAGCACCGCGTCGACGACCGAACCGAGCCCCGCGGAGACCACGGCGCCCGCGACCAGCACCGGTGTCATCGGGTTGACCAGTCCTTCCAGCGTGGCCCCCGCGACGCCGGAGTCCCGGCCGCCCGCTTGCGGCTGGGAGTGCTGCCAACGGTGCGCGACGGCGCCGGTGAGGCCGTCGACCGAGCTGTCCAGCAGACCCAGCACGGCTTTGCCCGGTAGCGCGTGCCACGGCGTGCGCTGCCGCGGCGCGGGTGCTGGGCGGTTGCCCGCCTGCATCCCGGCCAAGGTGCCGGTGCCGATCGCGAACAGGCTCGCCGCGTGGCCCGGCATGCTCGCGCGGGAGGGTGCGCCGAGCGAGGGGCCGAGCGCGCCGAACAGCACGCCCAGGCAGGTGCCGCCGACCGACAGCGCGGCGGCGTGCTTGCTCGCGGCGCGCGCTTCGGCGGTGGCGAACAGGACCGCGCACGCCTCGGTCCGGTTCGGGCACAGCAGGTCAGCGCCCCACGGCGTGGGCTTGTCGGCCTCGGTGAGTCCGATGCCGACGTCGGCGGCGGCCAGCGCGGAATGCCCGCGTGGCGACACCAGCGCGACCACCCGGCCGTCCTCCTGCAACCGGCGCACCGAGCCGGCCAGCCGGGTGCCGCCGTGCACGACGTCGTCCACGGAGAGCCTGCGGTCGAGGCGGCTGCCGATCCCGGCGAGCACCACGGTCCCGGCGGCGCCGGCAGCGTCGACGAGCGCTTCGGCGAGCGGGTCGAGCTCGTCGGCGACGGCCACGACCGCGGCGGGTTCGTCGTGCCTGCAGAGCAGGAGCAGCGTCGCGCCGTGGTCGCGGTGCGCGCGCATCGGCTCGTGCAGGTGCGAGGGCACGCTCGTGCCGTGCCGGTCGAGCGGGGCGCAGGACCACTTGCCGCTGCGCTGGTGCGCCTTGGGTCGTTCCGGGTCGACGAGCTCGGCGGCGTGCGCGAACAGCCGGGCCCCGTCCGCGTCGGAGTCCCACGGCAGCACCTCGTCGACGATCCGCCGTCCGGTCAGCAACGCGGGCGCGTCGAGCACGACGGCGTCGACCCGGTCCAGGCGCCGCAGCGACTTCGGCTCGAACACCACGGTGCCGCGGGCCGACAGTGCGGTGGTCAGCTGCGCGGCGAACGCCTCCCGGCCGCTCTTCGCCGGTCGGGGGATCGCGGCGAGCATGGTCGCCAGCGCGCGCCGATGGTCGCGGGTGGCGGCGAGCACGGTGCCGTACCCGCCGAGGGCGAACGTGCCGGAGAGGTTCGCGACCTGCTCGACCGGTCCGTCGGGCAGCGCGTTCGGGCGTGGCCGGGCGTCGAACGCGGTGGACTCGTGCGAGCCGGAGTGGGTCGCGCGCTCCCAGCGGGTCCACGCCTGGCGCCTGGCGATGACTTCGCGCGCGGAGCAGAACCGGGACGACAGGTCGGTGAACACGGCCAGCGGGTTCTGCGAGAGGCCTTGGGTGACGGCACCGCCCACGCCGAGCGCGGCGTCGGTGCCGGAACGCCCCAGGGTGCGTTCGGCGCCGGCGCGCAGCCACGGCACCGAGTCGGCCAGCGAGACCGCGGCGGGCACCAGCGGCGAGCCGGGCTGGAACGGGAGCAGGGAGGCGACGGTGGTGTAGCCCAGCCCGAGCACGCTGAGCCCGAGCGCTCCGACGTCGCGCAGCAGCGCGTCGGCGTTGCCCGGGTGCGCGGCACCGGCGGGTGCGCGGCCGAGGTCGTGCAGCCCGTGGTCGCGTTCGACGTCGTCGACCACCCCGTCCAGCGCTGCGCGCCCGGCGACGCCGGGATCGTGGTGCACCGTGACCCGCCCCAGCACCGCGTTCACCTCGACCTCGCGGACACCGTCCACTTCGGACATCCGGGTGCGCAGGTCGCGCACGGCGTCGGCCGACTCGGGCACGTGCAGGCCGCGCACCTCGAGGTGGGTGCGGCCGTCCTGGGAGTAGGCCCGCCGCGTCAGCGGTGCGGACCCGAAGGTGCGCACGGCGTCGAGGACGGGGACGGCCACCTGCGAGGCTCGCGACAGCAAGGTGCCGAGCGGCATGGGTTCCCTCTCTGGGCGCGGGGTGGTGGCTCTACCGGGGCGGGCTCATCCGCAGGCGGTGGCCGGGGAGCGGTTCGCGCGAGGCCGCCCCGGCATCCGCGGGCGCCCGCGAGGGGGCGGGGC
>NZ_JAPFGB010000025.1:0-1996 GCF_026241095.1 Saccharopolyspora sp. NFXS83
GTGAACGGACCGTTCGTCCGATCCCGTTGGTCGAACGGTCCGTTCACCCAGATCCCGTTGGTCGAACGGTCCGTTCACCCGGACCTGTTGGGCGACCGGTCCGTTGACTCGGGCTCCGCACCCGGCGGGCTGGCGTCGATCGACGGCAGCCCGGTCCGGTATGACCGATCTTCGCGTAACCTGGCGAAGAGCTGATCTCGGAGCCGTCCGCGGCGAGGTCACTCCCCCGGCACCGGACGCAGGAGAATCCACAATGGACTTAGGCAAGCTGTTCAGCTCCCTCTCGCCCGCCAAGCACGACCACCGCTCCTCCCGCGACAGCAGCGACCGCCGCAGGCACCACCGCGGGCGCAGCCACTCCAGCAGCGACCACCGCCGTCGTCGCCGCGACAGCTCCAGCCGCAGCGGATCCGGCCGTCGCCGCCACCGCAGCCGCAGTTGATCGAGTCCGGACCAGCCGAGTCCGCAGTGCCGAAGTCCGGCGTCACCGCGCCGGACTTCGGCCGAGCACCCCGCACCTGCGAACGAAACGGTGGCACGTGGCCGTTGACGCGCCGAGTTCCTACTACGGCGAAGACGACGACTGGGGAGCTCCCGGCCCCGTCTTGGAAGCCGGCGAGCACCTCGCGCCCGGCTACCGCGTGATCTCCCTGCTGCGGCGGGGAAATCGGCTCGACGTCTACGACCTCTGGAGCGAGGAGCGCGGCTGCCGCTGCGTCGGCAAGACGCTGCGCCCGGAACGCGCCGAGGACACCACCGCCGCCGGATGGCTGCGCGGCGAGGGGATGCTGCTCGGTTCCCTCACCCACCCGCACCTGGTGCGCGGCTACGAAACGGTGCTCAGCATCGATCCCGCCCGCCCCGTGGTGATCACCGAGACGCTGCCCGGCGCGACGCTGAGCTACCTGCTCGACCAGCACGCGCGGCTGCGGCCCGTCGACGCCGCGATCCTCGGCATCCAGCTGTGCTCCGTGCTCGGCTACCTGCACCGGCAGGGCTGGGCGCACCTCGACGTCAAACCGTCCAATGTGGTCTCCGCGGGCGGGCGGGCCGTGCTGCTCGACCTGAGCCTCGCCTGCCGCATCGGCGAGCACAACACCGCGGGCACCTTCGACTACCTCTCGCCCGAGCAGGCGCGCGGCGGCGAGATGACCGCCGCCACCGACGTCTGGGGCCTCGGAATCACCTTGTGGGAGGCCCTTTCCGGCGCTCCGCCGTGGGCCGACGTCTCGCACCGGCAGCGCCGCGACGACGGCTCCCGGCACTACCCGCAGCTCGACGGCGCACCACCGCCGCTGCGCACCCGCCGCCGCCTGCCCGCCCGGCTGTCCCGCACCGTCGACGCCTGCCTGGCCCCCGACCCAGGAGCGCGCCCGAGCATCGACGAGGTCGCCACCCGCCTCATCACCTGGTCCGGCATCGACCCGACGGCCTGAGCGGCCCGGCCGTTCAGCGCTTGCGGCGGAACGCGATGGCGCAGGCCACGCCGATCGCCGTGAGCGCGAGCTGGCCGCCGAGCACGATGCGGTTCACGCTCACCGCCGGATGCCAGACGGCGCCCTGCGAGGTGACCGCCCACGCACCGACGGGCCGGGCGACGACGCCGACTCCCCCGCCGGACCCCCGCTTCTTCCTGCCGCCGAGCCCACCGCCGGTGCGGACCTGCGCGACCGGCACCAACGTCGTGTCGCCCTGCTGCACGACCGGGCCGAAGACCTGGTCGTCGCGGAGCCGAGCGGCGAGCGCGGACAACGTGTCCTCGGTCGCGACGAGCTCGTTGTCGTTGCCGGACATGGCGCCTCCTCGAACGACGATCAACCGTCCCCGCCAACCCTAATCGCCCGCCACCCCCACCCGGCCCGCTTCCACACCCCGACGTTCCCCGAGTGAACGGACCGTTCGCCCAATCCCGTTGGTCAAACAGGCCGCTCACCCCACACACCGCCCGCACCGACGCGCACTTCCGATTCGAGCGAACGGACCGTTCGACCAATCC
>NZ_JAPFGB010000025.1:2096-89685 GCF_026241095.1 Saccharopolyspora sp. NFXS83
CATTGGTCAAACAGGCCGCTCACTCCGCACACGGCCGCCCCGACGCGGGCTCCGAGTCCGAGCGAACGGACCGTTCGACCAACCCCGTTGGTCAAACAGGCCGCTCACCCCACACACCGCCCGCACCGACGCGCACTTCCAGTCCGCACGAACGGACCGTTCATCCAATCCCATTGGTCAAACAGGCCGCTCACTCCGCACACGGCCGCCCCGACGCGGGCTCCGAGTCCGAGCGAACGGACCGTTCGTCCAAACCCATTGGGCAAACGGTCCGCTCACCCCACCCACGACCCCCGACGCGCACTTCCAGTCCGAGCGAACGGACCGTTCGTCCAACCCATTGGGCAAACGGTCCGCTCACTCCCCTCGGGTGCGGGCGTTCGGGCTACTTCGTCTCGACTCGGCCGAGCGGGTTCGGGGCGGTGGCCAGTTCGGCGCACGCCTCCTGCCAGGAGGAGTCGCCGGGGTGCAGCGCCGAGCGGAGGTACGCCGTGGTGAGCCGCCGCACCGCCTCCACCCGCTCGGGGTTCTCGTCGGTGGTCTCGGCGACGTCGTACCCGGAGACACCGCCGAGCCCGTGCCCGGCGCCGAACAGGGTGAGCAGCGATTTCGGGCCTGGCGCGAGGAAGTACGGGTCGGCGTGCCACTCCGGGCCTCGAACGGTCAGGTGCTCGGAGGCGTCCGCGTCCCCGGCGACCACCAGCGCGGGCGTGGTCATCTCGGCGAAGTCGCTCCCCAGGAAGAACGAGTAGTGCTCGGCCACGAACTCGGTCACGGCCTGGCCGCCCCGACCGGGCGCGGCGAGCAGCACGCCCGCCTTGATCCGCGAGTCCGCCAGGTCGATCACCGCGCCGTCGTCCGGGTCGGTCAGCCGCGAACCCAGCAGCATGCTCGCGGTGTGCCCGCCCATCGAGTGCCCGGCCACGGTGACCTTGGTCCGGTCCAGCCGTCCGCTCAGCTGCGGGACGGCCGCTTCGATCTCGTCGAACCGGTCGAGGACGGCCTTCACGTCCAGCACCCGCGACCTCCAGTGCAGCGGCGCGTCGGGGGCGTCGGAGTTCAACCGCAGCGTCGCCGAGCTCAGGTGGGTCGGCTGGATCACGACGAAGCCGTGCGCGGCCCAGTGGTCGACGAGCGGCGCGTAGCCGTCGAGCGAGGAGAGGTGGTGGGAGTGGCCCTGCCCGTGCGACAGGAGGATCACCGGCAGGCCGGTTCCGGTGACGGGCGCGGAGACCCGCACTTCCAGGTCCACTGCGCGGCCCGGTACGGGCAGCACCACCGGGCGGACCGAGAGGACGGGCGTGGCGGCGTCGGCCGCGTGGGTCGAGTCGTTCATGGTGCGCGTTGTCCCTTCGATGGCCGCCGCGCCCCGCTTCGCGGGTCGGCGCCGGCCGCTTCAGCACACCAAAGCGGATCACTGTTCCGTTAAATATACGGAGCAGTGTTCCGCTTCGTCAAACAGGCGCCGATCCGGGCAGGACGCGCAAAAAATCCGCCCGCCCGGCGCAACAGCGCACCGGAACGAGCGGAGTCGGCCTCCGCCCCGGCGAACGATCCGCCCGCCAGGTCGCGTCAGGTCAGAGGCGGGCGAGAGCCCGGAGACCGGGTTCGTCGATCGTGGTCATCACCTGCGCCTCGGCGGCGTCGATGGCCCCGTTGTCCAGCGCGCGGACGAACGCCGACGCCATCGCGCGGGCAGTGGCGGGCTCGTCCAGGACCGCGCCGTTGCCGGAACCGACGTAGGCGGCGAGCCGCTCCGCCTGCGCGGGCGCGGTCTCGCGGAACGCGGCGAACACCGCCGCGTACCGGCTCACCAGCTGCGCCGGATGCAGGTCCCAGCCCTGGTAGAAGCCGTGCGCCAGCGAACGCCGCACGAGCTCGTAATGGTTGCGCCAGCCGTAGTCCCGCTGGTCGCCGACGGGCAGCACGTTCGTCGACCCGTCGGACAGGAAGATCCCGGTGCCCGCCGCCGCCACCTGCATGGCGTGCCGGGCGAAATCGCAGGCACCGTGCGCCAAGTGCTGGTGGGTCGCGGTGAGGCCGCAGCTCGCGGTGTAGTCGTAGGTGCCGAAGTGCAGGCCGCTGACCCGCCCGGAACCGGCCTCGATGAAGCGCGGCAACGCGAACCGGCCCCCACCGTCCACGATGGACTGAGTGGTCTCCACCTGGATCTCGAAGCGCAGCGATCCCGCCGCCAAGCCCAGCTGCTGCTCGAACAGCTCCAGCAGCTCGACGAACACCTCCACCTGCGCGACGTCGACGACCTTCGGGAAGGTCAGCACGAACCCGCTCGGCAGGCTCCCCCACCGCTGCAACAACGACGTCAGGAACACGTCCAGGGTGCGCACCGAACGCGCGCGCAACTGCGGGTCGTCGAAGGACTTCACGCGGAGCCCGAAGGCCGCGGGCTGCTGCCCGTCGCGCAACCAGCCCGCGACGACACCCGCCGTGCGCTCGGCGTCGGCGTCCTCCGCCTCGTCACCAGGTGCGCCGTAGCCGTCCTCGAAGTCGATCCGCAGGTCCTCCACGGCCGCCCCGGCCAGCTTCTGCCGCACCCGCGGATGCACCGCGTCGGCCACCGGACCGTCCAGCCCCAGCAGGAACGTCAGCGAGGCGGGCTCGGGCAGGTGCTCGTCGAACGTGCTCAGCGCCGCGTCCGCCCAGTGCCGCGAAGTGCCGGCGTCGACCGCACCCGCGGGCACGTAGCAGGTGTGCACCGGTTGCCGCGCGGCACCGGCCCCCGGATACCGCCGCGCCATGTCCTCGTCCACAGCCGACAACCGGGCCAACCGCGCTCCGACCTGCTCAGCGTCCAACGACGTCCGCACACGCACCTCCGGTGAGAAGGAAGAGGGGGCGGCACGACGCACCGCCCCCTCTGGGAAGAACTGGATCAGATCCGCTCGTACGCGGGCAGCGTCAGGAAGTCCACGAACTCGTCCGCGACCGCGACCTGCTCGAACAGCTCGACGGCCGGGCCCAGGTTGTCCGTCGGGAAGCCGTTCTCGGCGCGCAGCGCCTTCTCCGTGTCGGCCAGCACCTGGCGCACCAGGTCGACCGTGACCTGCTCGCCACCGGCGAGGACCACGTCGTTGTGCAGCCACTGCCAGATCTGCGAACGCGAGATCTCGGCGGTCGCGGCGTCCTCCATCAGGTTGTGGATCGCCGCGGCACCGTTGCCGCCCAGCCAGGACACGATGTAGCGGACGCCGACGTCCACCGCCGCGCGCAGGCCCTGGATGGTCTTCTCACCCGGGGTCTGGTTCACGGCCAGCAGGTCGTCGGCGGTGACCGAGACGTCCTCGCGCTTGCGGTCGATCTGGTTCGGCTTGTCGCCGAGGACGCCGTCGAACTCCTCGAAGCAGATCTCCACCAGGCCGGGGTGCGCGACCCAGGAACCGTCGAAACCGTCGCCGGCCTCGCGGTTCTTGTCGTCGTGGACCTTGGCCATCGCCTTGTCGTTGGCCTCCGGGTCCTTCTTGTTCGGGATGAACGCGGCCATGCCGCCGATCGCGAACGCGCCGCGCTTGTGGCAGGTGCGCACCAGCAGCTCGGTGTAGGCGCGCATGAACGGCGCCGTCATCCCGACCGTGTTGCGGTCCGGCAGGATGTACTTGTCGGAGTCGCGGAAGGTCTTGATGACGCTGAACAGGTAGTCCCAGCGACCCGCGTTGAGGCCAGCGGAGTGGTCGCGCAGCTCGTAGAGGATCTCCTCCATCTCGAACGCCGCCGGGAAGGTCTCGATCAGCACCGTGCCGCGGATCGTGCCGTGCGGGATGCCGAGCTCCTGCTGGGCGTGGGTGAACACGTCGTTCCACAACCGCGCCTCGAGGTGGCTCTCCATCTTCGGCAGGTAGAAGTACGGGCCGCTGCCCCGGTTCACCAGCTCCTGGGCGTTGTGGAAGAAGTACAGCCCGAAGTCCAGCAGCGCACCGACGATCGGCGTGCCGTCGACCAGCACGTGCTTGTCGTCGAAGTGCCAGCCGCGCGGGCGCACCAGCGGCACCGCGTGCTGCACGTCGTCGCGCAGCTTGTACTGCTTGCCCTCCGGGGTGGTGAGCTCGACCTGCTTGCGCACCACGTCGTAGAGGTTGACCTGGCCGCTGACCACGTTCTCCCAGTGCGGGGTGTTCGCGTCCTCCAGGTCGGCCAGCCAGATGCGGGCACCGGAGTTGAGCGCGTTCACCGACATCTTGCGGTCGGTCGGTCCGGTGATCTCCACGCGCCGGTCGGCGATGTCGGCCGGGGGCGTGGCGACCTGCCAGTCGGACTCGCGGATCTCCTCGGTCTCCGGCAGGAAGTCGAGGCGGCCGTTGCGGGTGGCCTCGTCCCGGCGCTGCACGCGGCGGGCCAGCAGCTCGTCCCGGCGAGCGCCAAACTTCCGCTGCAGACCGGCGACGAAGTCGAGAGCCTCCTTCGTGAGGATCTCGTCGCCCCGCTCCACGGAGCCGCCGAGCACCTGCACGCTCGTCGCTGGGGTCGTGTCGGACATGGAAGCCCACCTTCTCTCGGGTACCTGCGCTCGCCGCCGCGCCGGGTCACGCCCGGCAGCGCCACAACGCTTCAGTGCTTTTCTGCATCGTGGATGTTAGTTTCCACGTATGGCCCGAGGCAACATGAGCTCGGGCACCGCCGACTAGAATCGATCACCAGGCCGACCTCCGAGGCCGACGAAGGGACCGCAGCGATGACCGGGCCACGCCGTGCCAACCAAGGCGGAGGGGTGCAGTCCATCGAGCGCGCCTTCGACCTGCTGGAACTGATGGCGGACGCGGGTGGCGAAGTCGCGCTCTCCGAACTCGCCGAAGCCTCCGGGCTGCCGCTGCCGACCATCCACCGCATCATGCGAACCCTTGTGACCAGCGGATACGCCCGGCAGCAGCCATCGCGGCGGTACTCGCTCGGGCCGCGGCTCATCCGGCTCGGCGAGACCGCGAGTCGCTCCCTCGGCTCCTGGGCGCGGCCCTACCTGGCGGAACTCACCGAAGCCACCGGCGAGACCTCGAACATGGCGGTGCTCGACGGCGACCAGATCGTCTACGTCGCGCAGGTCCCGTCGCAGCACTCGATGCGGATGTTCACCGAGGTCGGCCGCCGGGTCGACGTGCACGCCACCGCCGTCGGCAAGGCCGTGCTGGCCGACTTGGCCACCGACACCGTCGCGCAACTGCTCGGCCGGTCCGGGATGCGGGCGCAGACCGAACGCACCATCACCACCGTCAACGCCATGCAGGACGAGCTGGGGCGGGTGCGCGAACAGGGCTTCGCCATCGACGACGGCGAGCAGGAAGTGGGCGTGCGCTGCTACGCCGTGGCGGTGCCCGGCGCCCCCGCCGGAGCGGGCATCTCGATCAGCGGGCCCGAAGGGCGCATGACGCGGATCGCGACGGACACGATCATCCCGCTGATGCGGCGGCTCGCCAAGGACCTCAGCGCCGAGCTGCGGACCACCTCACACAGCGCGTGAGGTCTCCGCGCCGGGCCGCGCGTCCGCGCGGGACCGGCGCCGCCGCACCACGAGCACGATCGACCCGACCACCGCGGCGACCAGCACCACCGGCAGCCCGGCCAACCCGACCGCGGACGAGACCTGGTCGAACGCGGCGCCCGCGATCCGGCCGAGCGTGACCAGCAACGCGGCCCAGACGAACGCCGCCGGGACGTTCACGAAGCTGAACCTGCGGTGCGAGACGCCCGCCCGCCCGGCCAGGCGGGGCATCAGGGTGCGCACCACGCTGAAGAACTGGCCGGACACCACGGTCGCCGCCGCACGTCGATCCAGGAACGTCAGCAACCGGCGCACCCGTTCCGTCCCGATGCGCCGGATCAGCTTGCGCTCCAAGCGGTTCGGCGGGTCGAGCAGATCCGCCGAACCCGCCTCCCGGTCCAGCAACCGGAGCCGACGGGCTCGCAGGAAACCCCACTGGCAGCCCAGCGCCGAAGCCGCGCCCGCCACCAGCACCGCCGCCCACGGGTTCGTGACGCCCTGCCGCGACAGCAGCCCCAGCGCGAGCAGCGTCGGCGAACCGGGCAGGAACAGGCCGATCGGCGAACCGGACTCCATCGCCAGCACCACCACGGCCACCACGAACAGCCCGTGCACCGGCAACCCCGACAAGAACTCGATCACCGATGTGCCCTTCCGCGCCACGAGCGATGTGCGTGCTCAGCGTACGGCCGGATCATGACCCCAGGATTACCGGCGGTCACCACACCCCGCCCACGAGGCCAGTCCGCCCCACCCCGAACGAGCGACCTCACCACCCACAGCCACCCCGGAATCGCGCGAGAAATCGAGCCCCCACAGCAACCCGGAACCCGGCAATGACCCCAGGTCAAGCCAAGTAGCTGGTGAAGCAGTCACTTCGAGGGCTCGCACTTCCCCGCGAGATCGCGCGAATCGCCCGTAGGTGGGGAGTTCGTCCCCGGCTGCTCGGGGGTACCTCGGGAGGGTGAACGCGGCTTAGGAGCGGGACCAGGCGTGCCAGCGCTCGCCGTGGGGCTCCAAGACGACCTCGCGCACGTCATCGGCCCGGCGGTGCAACCGGACCATCAGGTACTCGTCGGCCAACCGCGCCGCGACCTCGGCACCCCACTCCACGACCACGACCGCGTCGGTGAGATCGGTGTCCAAGTCCAGGTCGTCGATGTCCTCCAGCCCGCCCAGCCGGTACGCGTCGACGTGCACCAGCGCCGGACCGTCCCCCGTCGGGCGGTGCACCCTGGCGATGACGAACGTCGGCGACGTGACCTGACCCGTCACGCCCATGCCCGCGGCGATCCCCTTCGCCAGCACCGTCTTGCCCGCCCCCAGCGGGCCGTCCAGCACGACCAGATCACCGGCTCGCAGCCCGGAGCCCAGGCGGCGGCCGAAGTCCAGCGCCTCCTCCGGAGTCGCCAACTCGGCGGTGGACGCCACATCCGCGCTCATGACCGGCCGCTCACTTTCTTCTCCCCGCCCGAAATCCGCTGCGCCGCGCGCTCCACCAGGCCCACCAGGTGCCCGGTGACCAGCTCGTGCTGCTCCAGCATCGCCATGTGCCCGGCGCCCTCGACCCGCACCAGCTCCGCCTCCGGCAACTCGCCGGCGATCACCTCGGAGTGCGAGAACGGCGTCATCCGGTCCAGATCACCGCTGAGCACCAGCACCTCGGTGTGGCGCAGCCCGGCGAGCGCGGCCTTGCGGTCGTGCGACCCGAGCGTCTCCAGGAAATCCGTGACGACCTCGACCGTCGTCGCGGAGATCATCTTGTTCATCAGGTCCACCAGCGACGGGCTGACCTCGCGATCACCGAACGACAGCGCCCGCACGATGCTCCACGTCAGCTGCCCGCCGGTGCGGCGCACCCGCTCCACCAGCTCCGGCTGCAGGCCCGCCAGCACGCCCAGGCCGCGGGTGAGCGGGTTGTTGCGGGCCAGCCACGGCTTCGGCAGGCCGGACGCGCCGATCTCCCCCGCCGAGGTGCTCATGAACGCGACCGCGCACACCCGGTCGCGGAACAACTTCGGCTGCTGCTCGGCCAGCGCCATGATCGCCATGCCGCCCATCGAATGCCCCACCAGCACCACCGGCCCGCGCCGCGCGGTCGCCCGCACCACCGCGTCCAAATCCTTGCCGAGCTGCTCGATCGTGCTGTTGCGCCGCGACGAATGCCCGGACCGGCCGTGGCTGCGCTGGTCGTACTGCACCACCCGCACCCGCGGATCCGTCATCGACGGCAGGTCGCGGCGCTGGAAGTGCCAACATCGCGAATCCAGCGCATAGCCGTGCACCAGCACCACCGTGAGATCGGCGTGACCGCCGTCGGCGGGCTTGATCTCCTGCACCGCCAGCGGCACGCCGTCGTCCGCGGCCACCGTGGACTGCCGATCAGGACGCAGCCGCCCCAGGCTCTCCTGCGCGTACAGGTCGTCCTCGTCGTGGCGCCGGGTGGCGATCCGAGAGCTGTGCGCGGCGACGCCGACGGCCGCACCCGTCACCGCCGCGCCCAGCACCCCGCTGGTCCAGGCGAGCGCCTGCCACACCGGTCTCATGTCGCCACCTCCGTAGGGGTGCGCGTCACCCGCGGCCGGAACATGCCGGTGACGATCTCGTAGTGGATCGTGCCCAGCTTGTCCGCCCACTCCGCGGCGGTCGGCGCACCCTGCTCACCAGGGCCGAACAGGACGACCTCATCGCCCACCGCGACCGGATCGTCGTCGCAGCACACCACCAGCTGATCCATGCACACCCGGCCCACGACGGGCCTGCGGCGCCCGGCCAGCCACACGTCCATCCGGCCGGACAGGCTGCGCGGCACGCCGTCGGCGTAGCCCACCGGCACCAGCGCCAACGTGCACTCGCGGTCGGCCGTCCACAGGTGGCCGTAGGACACGCTCTCGCCGGGGCCGACGCGCTTGGTCAGGACCACCTCGGAGCGGAACGTCATGGCCGGGATCAGCCCGTGGTCGCCCGCGTGCGGCACCGGGTCCAGCCCGTAGGCGGCGATCCCCGGGCGGACCAGTTCGAAGTGCAGGTCGGGGCGGGTCAGCAGCGCCGCCGAATTCGCCAGGTGCCGGATCGGGGTGAGCCCGGCCGCGCGCGCCTGCTCGTAGGCGTCCTGGAAGCGGGCGGCCTGCGCGTCGATCGACGGGTGGCCCGGCTCGTCCGCGCACGCCAGGTGCGACCAGACCGCGACGACCTCCAGCACACCCGACGCCTGCGCCTTCGCCGCGCGCTCCACCAGCGCCGGCCACAGCTCCGGCGGGCAGCCGTTGCGGCTCAACCCGGTGTCGATCTTGAGGTGCACCTTGGCGACCTGGGACCGGGCGTGCGCGGCGGTCGCGATGGCGTCCAGCTCGGCGGCCGACGACGCGGCGAGCTCCACATCGGCCTCGACGGCCGCGGCGAAGTCGTCGCCCGGAACGTGCAGCCAGCACAGCAGCGGCGCCGCGATGCCCGCAGCCCGCAGCCGCAAGGCCTCACCGATGGCCGCCACGCCCAAGGCGGAGGCACCCGCGTCCAGCGCGGCGCGGGCCACCACCTCGGCACCGTGGCCATAACCGTCGGACTTCACCACCACCATCGTGCGGGCGCCCGAGCGCTGAGCCCGTTCAGCCAGCAAGGCGACGTTGTGGCGGAGCGCATCGACGTCAATGCGCAGGTCGGCGCGGTGCGCGGGCTGCTCAGTCATGGCGCCGACATCGTCGCACACGCATTGCCGATCACCGCCTGGTTGTGAAGCAGACCCCTCATCACGTTCCTTGTATACCACCCTTCGAGATCAACCGATCACGCTTCGTGTCCACGAGGCACCACAGCACCCCGGCTTGCGCCGGCTCAGGTTCCGAGTGAACGGACCGTTCGCCCAAACCCGTTGGACAAGCGGTCCGCTCACTCCGTTCCAGCGGCGCCGTGGGGCGATGCCGCGAAGCGCGGGCGGTGCGATCAGGTCGAGCGGAGGGTGCGGATCGCCGCCGGGAGCGCCGCGAGCAGCGCGGAAGCCCCGATCGGCGCACCGGCCTCGGTCTCCTCCCCTGCACCCCCGAGGGCGGCGAGCTCGGCGGCGAGGGAGTGCGCGTGCGCGGCGAAACCGCAGGCCAGCCACGGATCCATCCCCGTGGCCAACAGCGCCCCGATCAGCCCGGTGAGCACATCGCCCGACCCTGCTGTCGCAGGCCACGCGTGCGTCGACGGGTTGACCAGCACCCGGCCGTCCGGAGCGGCGATCACCGTGGTGTTGCCCTTCAGCAGCAGCACCGCGTCGTTCCGCCGCGCCACCTCGCGCGCCGCGGCGACCCGGTCCGGGCCGACCTCGCCCGCGAGCCGCTCGAACTCACCGGCGTGCGGCGTCAGCACCACCGCCGCGTCCGGATCCCGCGCGTCCCACAGCGTCGGATCCTGGGCGAACAACGTGATCGAGTCCGCGTCGGCGCACACCGGGCGCCCCGACTCCAGCACGTGCCGCAGCACCTCGCGCCCGCTCGCCCCGGTGCCGATGCCCGGCCCGACCGCCCAGGACTGCACCCGTCCCGCATCGGCGACGGACCCGGTCGCCACCACCTCCGGCCATCGGGACCGCACCACGTCCGCGGCGGGCCCGGCGTAGCGGACCATGCCCGACGTCGCCTGCACAGCCGAGCCCGCGGCCAGCACCGCCGCGCCCGGATACGTCGCCGACCCCGCCGCGACGCCCGCGACGCCCTGCGAGTACTTGTCGTCCGACGCCCCCGGCACCGGCCACCCCGCACCGACGTCCGCCGGCTCCAGCACGAGCAGATCAGGCTCCGGAAGATCATCGCCCAGGCCGATGTCGGCCACCACGACCGAACCCGACAGCACCGCGCCCGCCCCCAGCACGTGGCACGGTTTGCGCCCGCCGAAGGTGACCGTCAGATCCGCGTCGACCGCGGGCCCGTCCACCGCACCCGTGATCGGGTCGACGCCGCTGGGCAGGTCGACCGCCACGATCGGCGCATCGACCCGAGCCACCAGCTCGGCAGCCACCGGACGCAGGCTCCCCCGCGCCGAGAGACCGATGATGCCGTCGATCACCAGGTCCGCGCGCTGCACCGCGTCCGTCGCCGCGGCCCCGATGCCGGCGGTGTCCGCACCCGGCCCCGATGCCTCCACGACCCGGCCGCCCGCGCGGCGCAACGCCGCCAGCCCGGCCGGATGCGCCTTGTCCGGAGCCAGCAGGATCGCGGTGACCCCGGCTCCTCGGCGGCGCAGCTCGGCACCGGCCCACAGCGCGTCCCCGCCGTTGTTGCCCGCGCCGACCAGCAACGTCACGTGCTGGCCCGCGGTCGCGCCCGTCGTCTCGGCCAGCAGCCGCGCGCCGTGCGCGGCGACGGCGAACGCTGCGCGGCGCATCACCACCGGCTCCGGGGTCCGGGCGAACACGCTGCGCTCGGCGGCCCGGATCTGATCCGGCGTCCACACTCCCTGCACGGAGACCTCCCACTCGCGGTTGCTGCCGTCATACCCGATCACCGCGCCCCTGTCGCGCCACCCACCGCACCGAACGGAGCGACACCGTTTCCGAGTGAACGGACCGTTCACCCAATCCCGTTGGACGAACAGGCCGCTCACTCCATCCGGAGAGCGCAGTGATTCCGCGTCAACGGACCGTTCGCCCAATCCCGTTGGACGAACGGGGCGTTCACCCGGGGCGGGTTCCCTCGGCTCCGCATGAGAGAACGGGCCGTTCGACGCGGTGGTCGAACGGCCCGTTCAGAGGTGCGGTGCAGCGGCGGTGATCACTCCACCGTGACGGATTTGGCCAGGTTGCGAGGCTTGTCCACGTCGTAGCCGCGGGCGCGGGCGATCTCCGCGGCGAGCACCTGCAGCGGCACCGTCGACACCAGCGGCTGCAACAGCGTGGCGACCGCCGGGATCTCGATCAGCTCGTCCGCGAACGGGCGCACCGCCTCGTCGCCCTCCTCCGCGATGACGACGGTGCGGGCACCGCGCGCCTGGATCTCGCGGATGTTGGACAGCATCTTCGAGTGCAGCAGCGCCCGGCCCTTCGCCGACGGCATCACCACGACGACCGGCAACCGGTCCTCGATCAGCGCGATCGGCCCGTGCTTGAGCTCGCCCGCGGCGAAGCCCTCCGCGTGCATGTAGGCGAGCTCCTTGAGCTTGAGCGCGCCCTCCAGCGCCACCGGGTAGCCCACGTGGCGCCCCAGGAACAGCACCGCCTTCGAATCGGCGAGCTCGCGCCCGAGCGTGCGCACCTGATCCACGGTGGACAGCGTTTGGCGCACCGCCTGCGGCATCGCGGCGAGCTCCTCGAACTCGCGCGCCACCTCGTCGGAGTACTTCGTGCCCCGCGCCTGCGCCAAGGCCAGTCCCACCAGGTAGTTCGCGGTGATCTGCGCCAGGAACGTCTTCGTCGCCGCCACCCCGATCTCGGGGCCCGCGTGCGTGTAGAGCACCGCGTCGGACTCGCGCGGGATCTGCGCGCCGTTGGTGTTGCAGATCGCCAGCACCCTGGCCCGCTGGGTGCGCGCGTGCCGCACCGCCTCCAGGGTGTCCGCGGTCTCCCCGGACTGCGAGATCGCCACGACCAGCGTGTCGCGGCCCAGCACCGGGTCGCGGTAGCGGAACTCGCTGGCCAGCTCGACCTCGACGGGGATGCGGCACCAGTGCTCGATGGCGTACTTCGCGAGCAGGCCCGAGTGGTAGGCGGTGCCGCAGGCGACCACGAAGACCTTGTCGATGTCGCGCAGGTCCTGCTCGGTCATCCGCTGCTCGTCGAGGACGATGCCGCCGTTGACGAAGTGCCCGCGCAGCGTGTTCTCCAGCGCCTCGGGCTGCTCTTCGATCTCCTTGAGCATGAAGTAGTCGTGGCCGCCCTTCTCGGCGGCCGAGAGGTCCCAGTCCACGGTGAACGGCTTCGCCTGCACCTCGGCGCCGTCGAAGTCGGTGACCCGGTAGCCGCCGCGGTCGATCGTGACGACCTGGTCCTGGCCGAGCTCCACTGCGTCGCGGGTGTGCTCGATGAACGCCGCGACGTCGGAGGCGAGGAAGTTCTCGCCGTCGCCGACGCCCACCACCAGCGGGGAGGACCGGCGCGCGGCGACGATCTTGTCGGGTTCGTCGGCGTGCGTGACCAGCAGCGTGAACGCGCCTTCCAGGCGACGCGCCACGGCGCACACGCTCGCGGTCAGCTCGCCCGCGGTCGGACCGGAGGCGTAGGCCGCGGCCACCAGGTGCGCCGCGGTCTCGGTGTCGGTCTCGCTGGCCATCTCGACACCGGAGGTCTCCAGCTCGGCGCGCAGCGCGGCGAAGTTCTCGATGATGCCGTTGTGCACGACCGCGACCTTGCCCGCCGCGTCCCGGTGCGGGTGCGCGTTGCGGTCGGTCGGCGCGCCGTGCGTGGCCCACCTGGTGTGGCCCATGCCGCTGGTCGCCGTGAACCGGGAGCCGTCCTGCCCGGCGAGCTTGCCCTCCAGGTTCGACAGCGCGCCCGCGGCGCGTTCGACCGCGAGACCACCGGCGCCGTCGAGCATCGCGACGCCCGCCGAGTCATATCCCCGGTACTCCAGCCGCCTGAGCCCGTCCAGCACCACGTCCAGCGCCTGACGATGTCCTACGTAACCCACGATGCCGCACACCCGAGTCAGCGTAGCCACCGCCGCCGAACCCCTCAGAACGGGCACGGCGCCCGCACCTGACGGTGCGACCCGGCGCCCCCGGTGCGCAGCGATCGTCCTCGCGCGATCATCGGCGCTGGTCAGCGGATCGAGGCGGGATTCGACGTGGTGAGCGCGGCGGATCGATCACCGCACCGGTACCCGAACGAGGACGGTCCGGCGGCCCGGAACCACCGGTGAATCTCACCCGAGGCGTCCGCCACGTCACGGGCGGTCCGCCTCGCGTGGGCGAGCCCACTGCCGCGTCGGCTACCGTGACCCACCATGGCGCGGAATGCCAAGAAGGCGTTGGAAGAACTGTCCCACCGCGGACCGCACGAGGTGCTGCACGGCGACCTCGCGCTGGTCGGCCTGCCCGGCATCGTGTGCACGCCGCGCAGCGGTCGCGGGCTGCCCGCCGTCGCGTTCGGCCACGGGTGGTTGCAATCGGCCCGCCGGTACACCGGGTTGCTGCGGCACCTCGCGTCCTGGGGCATCGTCGCCGCCGCTCCCGGCACCCAGCGCGGCCCGCTGGCCTCGCACCGGATGCTGGCCTCCGACCTGCGCACCGCCCTCGACATCTGCACCGGCGTGCGCCTCGGGCAGGGCGACATCAGCGTGGACCAGGGCAAGCTGGGCGTCGCGGGGCACGCGCTGGGCGGCGGGAGCGCCGTGCTCGCCGCCGCCGACGACCCGCGGGTCCGCGCCGTGGCGACGTTCGCGGTGACCGAGACGATGCCGTCGGCGCTGGCCGCCGCGCACCGCGTCACGGCACCCGGACTGCACCTCACCGGCGGGAAGGACCTGCTGGCCCCGTCCGTCGCGAACGCCGAACCGATCGCCGCGGCGTGGGGCGGACCGGTGCAGCTGCGCGACCTGCCCAAGGCCAGCCACCTCGGGATCACCGAAGGCAGGCACTGGACGGAACTGGTGCTGCACGGCAAGGCCGAGTACCGCACCCAGCGCACCACCCGCGCCTTGATCACCGCGTTCCTGCTGCGCCACCTCAACGCCGACAAGCGGTGGGACGCGCTGCTCGACGGGGACGTCTCCGGCGCCGCCATCGACCAGGAGCACAGCCGAACGGCGAAGCAGCTCACGGCCTGACCGGGCGGCGGCTCCGGTCGAATTTCGCACGGGCGCGGCAAAGCCGCCCTGCGCGGCGATCATGTCGGCCACAATCACCGGCATGAGCGCGCCGCAACCACCACCGCAGCCCGGACCCCACGGTTCCCCGCACGCCGCCCCGCCCCCGCAGGGCCACCCGCCGCACGGGTACCCGTCGCAGCCGGGATTTCCGCAGGCTCCGGGGCACCAGCAGTGGACCTCCCCGCAGCAGCCCGGGTTCCCGGCGCCGCAGCAGCTTGGCGGACCGGCGAAACCCGCGTCGAACGGCCCGCGCATCACCTTCGCCGTCGTGCTCTGCGTGCTCGCGCTCTTCTTCGCCGAAGAGGGGATCGCGTCGATCCTGGGCAGCGCCGCCGCGTCGAGCATCGTCCTCGACGGGCAGACGCAGGTCGGTTTGAACATCGCGCTGTCGGTCCTGCGCGGCGCCGGGATCGTGCTCGCGGGTGCGTTCGCGCTCACGGCGGCGATCCTCTACTTCGCCCGGGCACGCGCCGCCCGGGTGTTCGCCGTGATCGCGGGCGGCGCGACGGTGCTCGGCTTCCTGCTCAACGCCTGCTACGAGCTGCACACCGTCGCGACGACGCACCTGCGGTTCAACTTCGACGACATCGTCGACACGCGATTCGTGATCGTCCTGGTGCTCGGCTCGATCATCGCGGGCCTCTCGTTCGTCCCCGCGTTCAACGGCGGTCCCGCCGCGCGACCGCCGATGCCGCAGGGCTACCCGCCGCAGTACCGCTGACGCGGCGGGCGGCTCACCTCAGCCAGGTGCGGTTCGAGAAGTCGTCGTCATCGTCGTCGAGGACCGGCCGCCGCCGGGCCGCCGGGCGCGGAGCGGGACGCGGCGGCGGCTGCTGCCAGCCCTGCTGCGGCGGTTCCGGACGGCTCTGCTGCGGCGGTTCCGGCCTGGTCTCCGCGACCGGTTCCGGCCTGCCCGCAGGCACGGCTCGGGGTGGCGGGTCGGTGTACTCCTCCTCGTCGTCCTCGATGCCGACGTCGATCTCCGCGACCCGGTTGCGCTCGGCGTTCTCCTTCTCGGTCCGCTCCCGGATCCGCTCGGCCATCTTCTTCGCCGTGGCGACCGTGCTCTCGATGGAGGCCGTGGCCTTCTCCGCGCTCTCCCTGGAGCTCTTGGTGAGCTCGTGGCTGCGGTTCACGTCGTCGCTGACCAGCCGGTTCATCGACTCCCGGAACGCGCGTGCCTCCGGCGTCTCGGTGCTCATCTCAGACGGTCCTTCCCCGCGTCACGCTCATCCCTGCCGGTCCTCACCGAGCACCGCCCGATGCCGGGCGCCGGAGTCGTCCACCACGTCGTCGAACAGCTGGCCCTGGGTGCGCCACGGGCTGGAGTTCGTCCGCTCCTGCTCACCGCCACCGCCCTGCTGGCCGCCGCCCGTGGCTCCCATGCCACCCATCATGCCGCCGCCCATGGCGCCGCCACCGGACTGCTGCTGACCGCCCTGCGCTGCGGCCGGGTCGGACATCGTGCCCATCCCGGTCGCGCCCTGCGGGCTGCCCGAGGCCGCGTCGTCCGCGCTGGCCAGCCCCGTCGCGCCCGCCTGCGGCGGCGGGCCGCCGAACGGTGACGGGTGCTGCGCGGGAGGTTCGGCGCCGAGGTCACCGGCGAACAGCTGCCCGGACATGCTCGCGAACGAGCCGGACACGCCCTCGCTGGTGAACGCGCTCGCCAAGCCCGCCGACTGCGAGCTCGTCGGTGCCGGGCCGTCGGGAACCTCGGCGACCTCCGGGGCGCTCATCGCCGACGCCGCCGGAAACACCGGCTCGGTGCCGCCCGACGCCGGGGCGTCGAACCCGCCGACCTGCGGCGGAGTTCCCACCGGCGCGGACGGATCGAAGATCGCGCCGGGGTCGCGTCCGACCGGAGCCCCCACGGCGTCCTGACCGATCGGCTCCGCGCCGGGCATCGCGTGCGGTGCGAGCGGAGCGCCCGGCACGGCACCGGGAGCGGCGGGGCGGGCGTCGGCTCCGGGCCGGTCGTCCGAGCCGAACTCCACGGTCTCCTGGATCGGCGGCCGACCACCGCCGTTGTCCACGTCGACCTTGATCGAACCGTCCGGAGCGCGCTCCAGGGTGATCGTGCGGTCGCCCTCGTGGATCACGGCCTTGCCGTCCTCGCCCGGCACCACCGGGATGCCCGGCTGCGGGGGCTGACCTCCCGGGACCGCGGCGCCCGGACCGAGCGGGGCCCCCTCCTGACCGGGCATCGCACCCGGCGTCGGGTTCGCCCCGACACCCGGCATTCCCGGCTGGCCCGGCACCGCACCCGGCGCCGGGTTCGTCCCGACACCCGGCATTCCCGGCTGGCCCGGCACCGCACCCGGCGTCGGGTTCGCCCCGACACCCGGCATTCCGCCTTCCGGACCGAACCGCACGTCGTAGGTCTTGGGCTTGCCGTCCTCGCCGATGACCGTGACCTGCGAGGTGCCCTGCTGGTCCGGCTCCTGGATCTGAACGGCGTCCTGGCCGTCGCCGATCGTCTCGATCTCCGGCGCGCCGGGACCGGCCATGCCGGGTTGCGGCATCCCCGGTACCTCGGGCATCTCGGGGGCTTCGGGCATCTTCGGCGCTTCCGGCATTGCCGGGGTTTCCGGCATCGCCGCCGCCCCACCCGGCGGCCCACCGGGAGAACCGCCAGGGGAGCCCCCCGGAGAACCACCGGGCGAGCCACCCGGAGAACCTCCCGGTGAGCCGCCGGACGGAGCGCCTCCAGGACCCTGCTGACCAGGACCTTGCTGGCCCGGCCCCTGCGGCCCGGCCCCGTCCTGCGCCGGTCCGGGGTTGCTGAACGGGTTCTCCTCGGCCTTGCCGAGTTCCTCGTTCAGCTTCTTCCAGGTCTCATCGACCGCGGTCTTGGTGTCGGTGCACTTCTTGTCGAAGTTCTCCCACTCCGCCTCCATCGCCTCGGCGAAGGAATCGGTCATCTCCTGCGCCTTGGCGATCGCTTCCTTCTTGGTGCGATCGTCGACGTCACCCCAGTTGCACTCGCCGATCTCGATTCCCCAGATGGCGGCGACCTTGCGCAGCACTTCGTCGTCCTGGTTGCCGTTGGCCAGGTCGATCGTGGTGTCCCAGTCCTTGGTGCTCTTGCCGCAGGTGACCTGCTCGCGCCGCTTCTCCAGCTCCAGCACGTAGCGGGACTTCTCCCGGCAGAGGTCGCCGAGGCCCTTCATCGCCGCGGTGGTGCTCTGCGCCGCCGTGCTCACCTTGTTGATCACGCGCTCGTTGACCGTGGGGGTGAACTTGCCCGCGAAGAACTGCTGTGAGCTGTCCGATGCCGCCCCGCTCCAGCCGCCCCACAGCTGACCGAGGCGCGTCGACATCTCCTCGTGCGCCTTGCGCATGCCCTGCTCGGCGGCGTTGAGGTCCTCGGTGCCCCGGGCGAACTTCGCGAACTGGATGCCGCGCTGCTCGTGGAAGCGATCTTCGGCTTGTTCGACCTGGCCGACCCCGGCTTTGTCGTTCTTGATCGCCCCGATCCGGTGGTACACCGGCAGCAGATCGCGGAAGAAGCGCAACCCGGCGTTGCCCGCGTCCAGCAGCTCATCCGAGGAGTCGGCGCCCGCGCCGCCCTTCTCGCCGTTGTCGGCTGCGCGCTGGGTGCCGTCGATCGTGGCCTGACCGCCCTTGATCGCCTCGTCGTGCTTGCGATCCTTCTCCCCAGCGGCGTCGGCCTGCTTCTTCGCTTCCTCGTAGGACTCGGTGAGGTGATCATCCATGTCCCACGCGGTGAAGCCTTCACCGGCGACGCGCCAGCCGCTGTCGTCGTACTTGTCCATGTACTGGTCAAGTTCGCCGTCCGGGTCGTGCCCGCGCTGGCGGTAGATCAACATCAGGTTGCGCTTCGCCTCGTCGGAGACGTCGCCGTTGGCCATGATGGCCTTGACCTCGTCGACCGACGGAACCTTCTCGTCCGCCATCAGTTGCTCCCCGACTTGCCGACGGTGTCGGCGGCGTCCGCGTCGGACCAGTCATAGCCCTGACCGGTCTGCTCCAGCTTCTGCGAGAAGTCGTCCATCGCGTCGGCCATCGACGTCACGCACTTCGCCAGCTTGGCCATCGCGTCCTGGTACCCGCCGAACGCCTGCTGGTGCACCCGGCCGAAGTCCCCGGCCCCCAAGCCCAGGTCGGCGATCTTCTTGGCGTGCTCGTCGCGGACCGGATCCGCCGTACCCCTGATGCTGCTCGCGGCGGCGACCAACTCCCCCGAGTTCGTCCCGAAACCTGCCATCGTTGCCCCTCCTCGCGCACTACACGCCCCCACCGGATCGCAACGTTGCGACGTCAGGTGGCAACGCCAGGTTCCTCACCCTGGCAGCTGAGCGCGGCGAACGGGCCGAATCCGATGATCTCCTTGCATACGCGAAGGTTCAGCGCGGCCGATACGGGCCCTGCGGCGGGTAGGGCTGCGGCATCTGCTGCTGCGGGAACGGCGGACCGCCCGGCCCCCGCGGATATCCGGGCGGCGGCCCGTACTGCGCGGCGGCTCCGCCGAGCTTGACCTTGACGACCAGCGCGGCGGTCACAGCGCCGGCACCCCACCGACGAGCAGGCTCGCCAGCAACGTGAACACGTTCATGAGTCCCCGCCTTCGCCGCGCACAACGTATCGGAGGGCGCACACGGACCACCGGCGGCTCAACGCGAGCTCAGGACCCGCGGAATCGCCGGTGGCAGGAGGTTCCGGCTCAGATCGAGATGATCAGCATCGTGAGGATCACCGCCAGCGCCATCCCGGCCAGCGGCAGCAGCACGATGACGAACAGATCCGCGAACCGCTCCCCGCGCATCTCCGGCCCCCGCTCAGCCGTGCCTGCGGGAACGGCGGTTGACCCACCACTGGCCGCCGTCGTGCACGGCGTTGAGGGCCTTCGTCCCGGCTATGCCGAGAGCGGAGAGCACGAGGACGGCAGCGACCAGGCCGATGGCGACAAGCCCGACGAGAACGGCGACAACGATGGCACCCATGTGAGCACCGTCTCACACTTTGGCCGATCAAGGGAGATTCAGATCACAAGATCACCGGATGGCAGCAACGACTTCGGCCAGACGCCGCGCCGTGGCGTCGGCGACCTCTTCGCTGGGCGCCTCCACCATCACCCGCACCAGCTGCTCGGTACCGGACGGGCGCAGCAGCACACGGCCCTGCTCACCCAGCTCGGCCTCGGCCGCGGCGACAGCCTCGGACACCTCCGGCGCCGCCACGGCCAGCGAGCGGTCCACGACCTTCACGTTCACCAGCACCTGCGGCAGCCGGACCATCGTGGTGGCGAGCGCTGCGAGCGTCTCGCCCGTCGCGGCCATCCGCCCCATCAGGCGCAGCGCCGTGAGCACGCCGTCCCCGGTGGTGGCGTGGCCGGGCAGCACCACGTGACCGGACTGCTCGCCGCCCAGCGAGAACCCGCCGGCGCGCAGCTCCTCCAGCACGTAGCGGTCCCCGACCTTCGTGGTGCGCAGCTTCACGCCGTGGTCGCGCATCGCCAGGTGCAGGCCCAGGTTGCTCATCACCGTCGCGACCAAGGTCTCGTCGGCGAGCTCACCGGTCTCCTTCATCGCCACGGCCAGGATCGCCAGGATCTGGTCCCCGTCGACGACCTCGCCCGCCGCGTCCACCGCCAGGCAGCGGTCCGCGTCGCCGTCGTGCGCGATGCCCAGGTCGGCGCCGTGCTCCAGCACCGCCGCCCGCACCTTGTCGAGGTGGGTCGATCCCACGCCGTCGTTGATGTTGAGCCCGTCCGGGTCGGCGTGCAGCGCCACCACGTCGGCGCCCGCCCTGCGGTACGCCTCCGGACCGGCGCCGGAGGCCGCGCCGTTCGCGCAGTCCACCACGACCCGGATGCCGTCCAGCCGCTGCGGCGTCGCCACCAGCAGGTGGTCCACGTAGCGCTGCACCGAATCCGGCACGTCCCGCACCCTGCCGACGTGCGACCCGGTGGGCCGCTGCACGTCCTCGTGGAGCCGCGCGGCGATCTCGTCCTCCACCGCGTCCGGCAGCTTGTGACCACCGGCGGCGAACAGCTTGATCCCGTTGTCGGGCATCGGGTTGTGCGAGGCGGAGATCATCACGCCGATGTCGGCACCCAGCTCGCCCACCAGGTAGGCCACCGCGGGCGTGGGCAGCACGCCGACCCGCAGCACGTCCATGCCCGCCGAGGTCAGGCCCGCCGTGACCGCCGCCTCCAGCATCTCGCCGCTGGCCCGCGGGTCGCGGCCCACCAGCGCCACCCTGCGACGCGAGTCGTCCCGGTCGTAGAGGACGCGGGCCGCCGCAGCCGCCACGGACAACGCCAGTTCCGGCGTCAGGTCCGAGTTCGCGAGGCCACGCACTCCGTCGGTGCCGAACAGCCGGGACATGTGCAGCGAATCCTCCTGGATCGACGGCAGAGCCATGCCAGGCCCGAACCCGGCATACAAAAAGACCACGGGAGCAGCCCCGGCGTCGCGCGGACGCCACGGCTGCTCCCGTGAATCGTACGAAAGGTCAGCGCTTGCTGTACTGCGGAGCCTTGCGGGCCTTCTTGAGGCCGTACTTCTTGCGCTCCTTCTCCCGCGGGTCGCGGGTGAGCATGCCGGCCTTCTTCAGCGCCGGGCGGTCATCGGCGTCGAGCTCGATGAGCGCACGCGCGATGGCCATGCGCAGCGCACCGGCCTGACCGGAGGGGCCACCGCCGTTGAGGTTCGCGTGCACGTCGAAGCCTTCGGCGCGCTCCACGAGGACCAGCGGTTCCTTCACGATCTGCTGGTGCACCTTGTTCGGGAAGTAGTCTTCCAGCGCCTTGCCGTTGAGCTTGAACCCACCGCTGCCGGAGGTCAGGCGCACGCGGACGATGGCCTCCTTGCGGCGGCCGACGGTCTGCACGGCGCGGCCGGACGGGATCGGCGCGAACTCCTGAGGAGCGTCTTCGACCTCGGTCTCGACGTCTGCCTCAGCGGTCTCGACGTCCGCCTCAGCGGTCTCGGCGAAGTTCTCGCCGATGTTCTCGACGACGTCCTCGCCGACGGTCTCGATAACCGGAGTCTCCTCCGGCGCAGGAGTGGTCACTGGCTGGTCCTCGGGTCCCTCGGTCACTTCTCGACCTTCGCGTTGATCTGGTACGGCTGCGGGTTCTGGGCCTCGTGCGGGTGCTCCGGGCCGGCGTAGACCTTGAGCTTCTTGCCCATGGCCCGGCCGAGCTTGGTCTTCGGCAGCATGCCCTTGATGGCCTTCTCCAGCACCCGCTCGGGGTGCTGGGAGTCCAGAACCTGCCCCAGGGACTGCTTGCGCAGACCGCCCGGGAAGCCGCTGTGCCGGTAGTGGAACGCCTGGTCGCGCTTCTTGCCGGTCAGCGCCACCTTCTCAGCGTTGACGATGACGACGAAGTCGCCGGTGTCGAGGTGCGGGGCGTAAGTCGGCTTGTGCTTGCCGCGCAGCAGCAGGGCGGCCTGGGTGGACAGCCGACCGAGCACCACGTCCTCGGCGTCGATGACATGCCAGGCGCGGGTCACCTCGCCGGCCTTAGGGCTGTACGTGCGCACGGATCTACCTCGTCGTCGTTCGCGTCGGAATCTCGGTGCGGACCCCGTGTGTTCCTCTGGGGAGCCCATCGGAACCGTGCCGGGTCGGAAGCCCCGATCTGGCCGGGGAACCGGCACGTCCTGGGTGTCACCAGAGACCTGTGGCCCCGGTTCGGCCTCGGCTCTCGCCGGGCGTTCCGTTGGGCCGGTCACCGCTCCAACACCGCAGTCGCGCACCGCACAACAAACAATCAGGGTACTCGCTGGCGAAAAGACCCACCGATACGGGGTCCCCCTCGCCGGGAAACGCCGTCGACGTGTCTAGTCGCCGAGTGGATGCTACCGGGCGCCTCGGACGCGCCGGACACCCGCCCACCGGAACACCACCGACCCCGGGCCACGGAGGCGCACGGGGTCGGCGACGAGCACGGCGGGAAGATCAGCCACCGAAGCGGCCGGCGTTCTTCGCCTCACCGGCCTGGTAGGACTCGTTCGCGGCGTTGACGGCCATGCCCATCTTCGCGGCGATCTCGATCATGTTCTGGGCGGCCTTGTCCCACTCTTCCTGCGCGGCGCGGTACGCCTCCTGCGCCTGGCCTTCCCAAGTGCTGACCAGCGGCTTGAGCATGTTCTCCAGCTCGTCCAGCTCGGCCTGGATCTTGGTGGCGGCGCCGCCCAGGTCGTCGGCGGCCTGGCTCAGCTGGCCGAAATCAACCCGAATTTCCATGGTGAAGTCCCCTCACGTGAAGTGGTCGGAAGAAGGTGGAGAAAGAACGTCGGAGGCGAGCTCAGCCGCCGAGCATGCCCTCGATCTTGGAGATCTCCTGAGCCTGCTCCTCTTCGTTCTGGGTGTACGCCTGACCCGAGGACTGGATGTTCTCGCTGATCTCGCCCAGCTTCTGGTTGATGGTCTTGGCGTTCTCGTTGAACGCGTCCATCAGGCGGCGGAAGACGTCGGACGCGCCGCCCTTCCAGGTCCCCAGGACCGGAGAGATCTGGCCCTCCAGCGTGCTCACCGCGGTCTCGACGTTGCCCCGAACCTCTTCGACCTGGCCTGCGGCCTTCGCCATCAGGTCCGCGTCGGTACCCATCCCGCTCATAGGTGGCCCCCTTCATTCGTTGCTCGAAGATCGATGAACCTACGACGCAGACATTGCCACGTTCGGTTCCGCCCTGTCCCGGCTTTTCCGCAAACGGTTGCGCCTGTGAACGAAAATCGCGGAACTCGCTGGTCAAAAGCCATTAGCGAATGCGAAACGAACGCGAACAACGCGCATGGGCGAGCTCGGCGAACTCGATTCGCAAAAGCGATTTGCACCCGCTATCGATTCTTCGTTTCCCGCCCGCGGGACTCCGCCGCGAAAAGGGCACGCACCGGCGCGCCGGGTTCAGCCTCCGACGGCGAGCGAAGAGATGACCTGCTCGCAGGCGGACTCGACCTGCTGCTTGCCCGCGCCGGTGTAGCGGCACCCGACGCTGACCTGGAAGTGCCCCCGGTGCAGCACGAACCACTCCACCGTCGCCCTCGGCAGCGCCTCCCGGTAGTACACGACGTCCTCGCCCGCGTACGGGAGCCGCTCGTCGAAGTCCGAGAACCGGCCGCCCTCCGCGTTCAACCGGTCGTACTGGGCGCGCAGATCGGCGACGGCGCGGGAGCGGCCGTCCTCCGTGTCGTAACCGAGATCGCCCTGCTGCACCAGGATCAGGTCGTCGCCCCCGGTCGGCGGCGCGATCACCGTCTGCCACAGCGCCGGATCGCCGCCGGTCTGCTGCCAGTCGCCGGGGTAGTCGAAGGCGTACTCGTACTGCGCGACGTGGCGGGTCGGCTGCTCGGCCTGCCCGCCGACGGCCTGGACGACCAGCAGCACCGCCACGATCACCACGGCGAGCGCGACCACCGCTCCACCGGCCAGCACCCACGGCCGCGCCGACCGCGGTGGCGGGGCGGGGGTGTGGAACACCGGGCGGGTCCGGTCGCTGCCGCCGATGACGACGGTCGAGGCCCGGCTCAGCGAGTCGTCCGCCGGGGCCGCCGCGGGTTGGCGGGCCCAGGTCTGCTGCGGCCCGCCCGCCACGGGGCGGCGCACGGTCGGCATGTTCGTGCCCCGGTGCCCGCCCGCGGGAGCGAGCCCGCCGGTGCGCTCCGGGTCGAGCCGCACCGCGCGCAACGCGCCCCGCGCCACCACCGTCTCCGGTTGGTCCAGGGTGGTCGGCAGGATGCCGGTGCGTTCGTGGATCAGCCTGGCCACCAGCGGGATCCGGCTGGAGCCGCCGACGAGGAACACGCCCGCGAGCCGCTCCCTCGGCACCTGCCCGTCGTGGAGCGTGGCCGTCACCAGGTCCGCGGCCTTCGCCAGCGGCGCGGCCACCAGCCGTTCCAGGTCGGCGCGGGTGACGTGCGCATCGGAGAACGGCGGCGGCATGGGCACGTCGGTGTAGGTGTGCCGGGACAGCGTCTCCTTCGCGCCGCGCACGTCCTGGCGCAGCACGCGACGCCGGCGCCGGTCGGCCATCTCCCTGCCGTCGACGAGCTTGTGCCACGCGGCCGGGTCCATTCCGGACACGACGGCTCCGATGTGCTCCAGCAACGCCTGATCGATGTCGGCGCCGCCGAAGTTCGGGTCGCCCTTGGTCGCCAGCACCCGGAACGCCTGGCCCTGCTTGCACACGACGCTCGCGTCGACGGTGCCGCCGCCGAGGTCGAGCACGGCCAGCGCGCCCCCGTCGGGCAGGCCGTGCCCGGCGGAGTGGAACACCGCGGCGGCCACCGGTTCGGGGACCAGCACCAGTTCCTTCGCCAATCCGGCGGCGGCTTGGCGCAGCACGCCCGCGCGGACGGCACCCCAGTCGGCGGGATGGGTGAGCACGAGCAGGTCGATGCCTGCGCCGCCCGCGAAGCGGCGGGCCTCGCCCACCGCGCGCCGCAGCACGGAGCGCACCACGTCGCCGACGCGCAGCACGCTGCTGCCGAGCAGCAGCTCGCCTTCGTCGATGCGGCGCTTGGGGTGCGGTTCGAACCGGGACGGGTCGACGGCCGCCTGCCGCTCCGCCTCGTGGCCGACGAACAGGGTGCCGTCGGCCGCGGCGAACACCGCCGACGGCACCAGCGGCTGGCCGTCGACGACGACCACCTGCGGTTCACCACCGCCGACGGAGACCACGGTGCACGTGCTTGAGGTGCCGAAGTCGACCGAGACGTGCAGGGACACCCACTACTCCTTCGCGCACCGCCGCGTGGTCGTGGCGGTGTCTTCGCCGGGCCGCTCTCGCGGCGGGACGAACCGTGCGCGCACCCAGATTCCCCCGAACGGTTCGCGCGAGTCGGGCTCCGATCCCGAATCCACCGAGCACCCTAGAGGCCGAGGGTGCGCACGGTTCAACAGTCTGCCCTCGATCGGGTGGCTTTCGCGACCGGCTCTTGACGCGATGCCCCGATTTTCGCCGGAGCGGTGCGGCGCGGATTCGCCTGCCGTCGGGTTGGTTCGCAGGCTACCGGCCGCCGGAGGCGGCGATGCCGGTCGGAGCGGGAGACCAACCGCTGCGACCGGCATCGATGAGGCGGTTCGCGCGTCCGGACGCGCGCTGCGCGGTGAATTCCGGACGCGCTTCGTCCGCTACCGCGGACTCAATCGGAATACTTGAGCTCAGCCAGGAAAGTGCGCCATTGCTCGCGTCGGAAGCACAACACCTCGGTCTGGTCCTTCGAATCCCGCACATCCACCCGCATCGCGAGGGACCCCACCTCTACGCATGCCGATTGACTACCGCTGTAGCTCGATTTCCGCCAACGTCCCGTCCCCATGTGCAGCGCCCTCCCAGCACTCGTACCTGCGCGCATAAGCCGCGACGAGCTCTATTGAACAATTCGGGCTCAGCGCCGTCCGGCACAGCCTAGAACGAGCGTGCTGGAAGGGCGTTACGTCTTCCGGGTCATCCAGGAAAGCCCCGCAGCGGCGCTGTTCCAGATGTACGATCGGTCTGCTCCGGAGGAACTCCAGCAGCAGGAAAGGGCCGTCCATCCCGGTGTGCGCGCCCGCCGTGAACGGCACCACCTGCACGGTGACGTTCGGTGCTTCGCAGGCGTGCAGCACGGCGCGCAGCTGGGCGCCCATCACCGCGGGCCCTCCTACCGCGCGGCACAGCGCGGCCTCGTCCAGCAGAACCAGGTAACGCACCGGATCCCCGCGGTTCAGTATTCGCTGGCGGGACAGGCGCACCGCGATGAGGCGGTCCAGCTGTTCGACGGCGACATCGGTGGCGGCGAACAAGGCGCGAGCGTAATCGGGAATCTGCAGCAGGCCCGGAATGAGGACTTCGGAAACTTCGGTGATGCGCACCGCGCGCTTTTCCGCATCGATGAGTTCGGTGAGCTGCGTGGGCAGTCCGATACCGGATTCCCACCACACCGGCTCGTCGATGTCGTACGCGAGCCGCAGCAGTCGGTCCCGGTTCGCGCCGCGCACGTCGACCGCATCCAGGAATGCTCGCACGGAATTCGGCGCGAGGCGGCGGCGCGCCGTCTCCATCCGGCTGACCTTCGCCTCCGAACAACCGATCAGATCGCCGAGCTGGCGCAAGGTCAGACCGGATTGTTCGCGGGCGACGCGCAATTCCTTTCCTAGCGCTCGGGCTCGGGGGGTATCCGGCATGGCCCACACCCTAGGCGCGACGACCGGCGAAGATCTTCGCTCGATCGTGTCATTCACCGAGAGCGACAAAGAACCTCCCCCACCGCGCGGATGGGGGAGGTTCCACGTGTTCACCCGCCGATCACTCCGGCTGGATGTGCGCCGTCTGAATCAACTGCGGACCGCCGCGCAAGGTGCGGCTGACCATCATGCCGCGGCCCGTCGGCAGCTGCCGCGACTTGACGTTGCCGACGAGCTGGCCGTCGTCCTTGTTCGCGCTCATGGCGAGACCGGGCGCCGAGACCTCCCGCATCTTGCCGATGATCGGCTCGAACAGCGCACGGCTGGCGTTGCCCGAGTTGCGGGCGATCACCATGTGCAGACCCACGTCGGAGGCCTGCGCGACGTACTCCGCCAGCGGCGCCAGCGGGTTGTTGCCCTGGGGCGAGATGAGCTCGTAGTCGTCGACCACGATGAACAGGTCCGGCCCCTTCCACCAGGAGCGGTTGCGCAGCTGGTCCTGGGTGACGTCCGGGCCGGGCATCCGCTTCTTCAGCGCGGCGCCCACGTCGCGCACGTTGTTCTTGAGCTGGTCGACGCTGACCGCGTACTCCATCAGGTGCGGGGTCTGCACGACGCCCAGCATCGTCCGCCGCACGTCGACCAGGAGGATCATCGCCTCCTGCGGCGTGTAGCGGGTCGTGATGCCTTGCACGATGGTGCGCAGCAACGAGGTCTTGCCCGACTCGCGCTCGCCGAACGCGTAGAAGTGCGGCTCCGCCTTGAAGTCCAGGTAGACCGGGTTGAGCCCGTCCTCGTTGATGCCGATCGGCACCAGGTGCGGCCGGGGCTGCTGCTCCTTGGCGGGCAGCTGCTCGTAGGGCAGCAGTTCCGGCAGCAGCCGGACCTGCGGCGCGGGCCGCCCCTTCCAGGAGCTCTTGACCCTGTTGACCAGGTCGGCGACGCCGTCGGCGAGGTCCTCGTTGTAGAGCTCCCACGCGGGCCGCGGGGTCGGCGAGCCCTCAGCGGGGCGTCCTTCCTTGGCGGCGCGCTCGTGCTCCTCGACGCGCGCGGCCTCGGCCTTGACGCGCTCGCTGAGCTGCTCGCTGTCCACTCGGGGCAGCGCGATGAGGAAGTGCAGCCCCGACGGGTGCAGGCCGCGGCCGGGACGGCCGACCGGCACGATCTTGGCGATCTTGCGGTCGAACTCGGACTCGCCGGGGTCACCGAGCCGCAGCTCCATCCGGGTGCCCAGCGCGTCCTTGAGCTGGGGGCGGATGCCCGCCCACCGGTTCGCCGCGAGGAACACGTGGACGCCGAACGCCAAGCCCTGCTGGACCAGGTTGTTGATCTCCGGCTCCAGCGATTCCAGTTCGGACTCGGCGCGGAACGCCTCCCAGCCGTCGATGATCAGGAAGACGTCGCCGTACGGGTCGTTGGTGATCTCGCCGCGGCGCTTGCGGTTGCGGAAGTCGGCCATCGAGTCGATGCCCGCCTCCTGGAACCGGCCTTCGCGCGCCGCCACCAGCGACTTGACCTCGGCGATGGTGCGACGCACCGTGTCCAGGTCACGACGGTTGCCGTAAGCACCGACGTGCGGCAGGTTCCGCAGCGCCGAGAGCGACCCGCCACCGAGGTCGATGCAGTAGAACTGCACCTCCTGCGGCGTGTGCGAGAGCGCCATCGAGGTGATCAGGGTCCGCAGCAGGTTCGACTTGCCGGTCTGCGGCCCGCCGACGACGGCCCCGTTGCCCTCGGAACCGTTGGCGAACTTGAGGATCAGGTGGTCCTGGCGCTGGTTGTAGGGCACGTCGACCAGGCCGATCGGCACCTCCAGCTTGCCGGCGCCCGCCGATCCGGCCGCGGTGTAACCGCGGTCGTCGGTGGCCTGCAGCGGCGGCAGCAGACCGTCCAGCGTGGGCGGCGCGTCCAGCGGCGGCAGCCACACCGAGTGCGCGGGCGGCCCCTGGCCCTCGACCTTCTTGATCACCAGCTGGAAGTCGGTGGGAGCGAGGTCGTCCTTCTTCTCCTTCGGCTCCTCCTCGACCACCGGCGTCTCGGGTTCCGGGGGCTTCTCGACGAAGTCCGGGATGAAGAAGCGCGGGCGCTTCTCCCCCGTCACCGGCGACGCGGCCTGCCCCATCGGGCGCCGACCGCTGGTCTGGTGCATGTGGCCGGACACGTAGGAGGCGCGGAAGCGCTCCATGCCCTCCGGGTGCTTGAGGTAGCCGTGCCCACCGGAGGCGGGCAGGTCCGCCGCGTCCGGGATGCCGATCGCGGCGCGGGATTCGGAGGCGTTGAACGTCTTCAGACCGATCCGGTAGGACAGGTGCGCGTCCAGGCCGCGCAGCTTGCCCTCCTCCAGCCGCTGGGAGGCCAGCAGCAGGTGGACCTGCAGCGAACGACCCACACGACCGATCTTCGCGAACAGGTCCGCGAACTCCGGCTTCGCCTGCAGCAGCTCGCCGAACTCGTCGATGACCACGAACAGCGCGGGCAGCGGTTCCTGGGCGTTGGCGTCACCGGCCTCGTAGAGCTTCCGGTAGTCCCAGACGTTCTTGGCCTTCGCCTTGTCCAGCACTTCCTGCCTGCGGTTGGTCTCCCCCGCCAGCGCGTCCTGCATGCGGTCGACCAGCGTGGAGTCGTCACCGAGGTTCGAGATGCTCGCCGACACGTGCGGGGCGGTCTCGAAACCGTTGAACGTCGCACCGCCCTTGAAGTCGACGAGCACGAAGTTCAGCGACTCGGAGGAGTGCGTGGCCAGCAGGCCCAGCACGATGGTGCGCAGGAACTCGGACTTGCCGGAACCGGTCGCACCGATGCACAGGCCGTGCGGGCCCATGCCGTCGGAGGCCGTCTCCTTGATGTCCAGGTGCACGATCTCGCCCTGCTCGCCGGGGCCGATCGCGACCCGGTACAGGTCCTCCTTCGGCCGCGGGCGCCAGGCCTCGTTGAGGTCGAAGGTGACCGGGTCACCGGCGAGGCCGAGCTGCTCGATGTAGTTGAGCTGGGTGGTCAGCGGCTCGACGGCTCCGCTGTCCTCGACGGCCGAGGCACCGGCCGCGATGCGGTACGGCGACATCAGGCGGGCCACCGCGGTGGCCTCCTCCATGGTCAGCGAGTCCGGCTCGCCGAACCACTCCACGCTGCCCGGACCGCGGGCGCCGATGCGGTCGGCCTCCACCACGATGCGCATGCCGCGGCGCTGGGTGATCTGACCGAGCACATCGGACAGGTCGATCATCGTGACGCCGGCGAGTCCACCTTCGACGATCAGCTGCTCCTCGCGGCTGATCTCGGCGTCGTCCAGCAGGATCACGATGTGCGGCTGGCCCTCCGGCGGGGCCGCGTTGCGCTGGAACCGGGCGCGCTCGGCGAGCTGCTCGGCGAGCATCTCCTCGATGCCCCACAGCGAACCGGCCATCAGGCGCATCGGGCCGATGCCGTCGGTCTCGGTGGGGTGCTGGGCGTGCGGCAGCCACTTCACCCAGTCCCACTCGGTGCGGGACCGTCCGCTGGAGGCGATCGCGATGATCACGTCGTTCGGCGAGTGGAAGGTGGCCAGCTGGGTCAGCATCGCCCGCGCGAGCCCGCGGGTGAGCGCGCGCTCCCCCTGCAGGCCGACGGCGGCGAAACCGCGCAGCGAGGTGGCGATCGGCAGTTCCGACACCAGCGAGTGGGCGCGCACGAAGCGGCGCAGCGCCAGCGTGGTGATCGGCTCCAGCTCGTCGACCGGGCCGGTCTGCGGCGGCACCAGGCGCGTCTCCAGCCGCTGCGAACCGCGGCCCACGCGGACCTGGCAGAAGTCGTTGTCGTTCGGACGCCGCTCCCACATCCGCCGCGTGCCGTTGGCGACGGACCACAGCGTCTGCGGGTCGGGGTGCACCCACTCGCGCGCGAGCCGCTGCTCGTCGGCCGCTTCGCGGGCGCGGTCGCGCATCTGACCGAGGTAGCGCAGGTAGTCCTTGCGGTCCTCGTTCATCTCGGCCTTCTTCTGGCCGCCGTCCTTGCCGCCGCCCGCGATCATCCCGAAGGTCGACACGAGCATCATCATCGGCATCATCATCATCATCGGGTTGTCCTTCGCCCGCTGAAGCATGAAGACCATCATCCCGAGGGATGCCACGATCATGACGCCCGGAAGCACCTTCTGGACGATGTTGCCCGGAATCACCCGGGGGATCTCGGGTGGCGGTTCGAGGTGCACCTCGCCGCCCGGAGGCCTCGGAGCGGCCATGCGTGGCGTTCGCTTGAACTGCAGCGTGCTCACCGGAGGCAGCAACCTTTCAAGTCGTAGCAATGTGGAGCGGCGGGCTCAGTAGCGACGCCCCTACTGCCGCAGGCGGCATTCTGTACCGTCCACGGCACTGACTTCAGCAGGACCCAGGGCGTTCCGGCTCGTCCGTGACCAACCGGATATGAACCCGATGGCACGAGTTCGACCAAACCCTTCACCCCTGCGTGGTCGGTGCGGCCATACTAGGGGCGCTCTTCGGCCGGGCGGGCCGCTTTCGGCGAGAAAAGCCGCACTTGGCCGGATCGAGGCGCAGAAGGACCCAAATGCAAGGACCTAGGAAGTAGGGGGCCTCAGTGGCGACCGGGACCACGGTGTTCAGCCGCGTGACAGTGGTGGCGCCGAATACTCGCATCGACTTGGCGCTGCCCGCCGACGTCGCGGTGGCGGACTTGCTGCCGATGCTGCTGGACATGGCCCGCGAGGGCAGCGTCGACGGCGGTTCGCGACACGGCGGCTGGTGCCTGGCGAAGCTCGGCGACGAGCCGTTGGACAACAGCCAGACGCTGGCGTCGCTGGGCATCGTGGACGGTGATCTGCTCCAGCTGCGGCGTCGTTCGGACAATCCGCCCCCGCCGCTGTACGACGACGTCGTGGACGCGCTCGCGGAGGCCGAGCCGGGCAGCTACCGGCCTTGGACGAAGGAGACCGCGGCCAAGATCGGGCACACCGCGGGTGTGCTCGGGCTCGTCGCGGCGGCGGCTTCGTTAGGACTCGCCGGTCAGTTCGGCGGCATCCTGTTCCACATCGTCACCGCGATCGTGGCGGTCGTGGTGGCGGTGTTCGCCACCGGCATCGGCTCGGTCGTGACGCGCGCCTACGGCGCCGCGACGACCGGCACCGTGATCGCCGGGGCGGGCGCGTTGCCGATGGCCTTCGTGGCCGGGCTCAACGCGGTCCCCGGCAACAACCTGCGCCCGGCGCTGCTGCTGGCCAGCGCGCTGGTCCTGATCTTCGCCGCGATCTCGCTGATGGTGATCGGCACCGGCATCGTGACGTTCATCGCCGCGGCCACCGTGTCGGCGTTCGCGGTGCTCGCGTTCATCGCCACCCTCCTGCTGCCCAGCGGTGCCAGCGCCGCCGGTGTCGCGGCGGGCGCGGGAGCCGTCGGGCTCGCCGGGATCTCGCTGCTGCCCAGGCTGACCATCCAGCTCGCGAAGCTGCCGCTGCCGCACGTGCCGGGCAACGCCGACGACCTCAAGGAGGACGAGGGCTTCCCGGACTACCGCATGATCGAGCGCCGCACCGGCCTCGCCCACCAGTACATGACCGGCCTGATCATCGGCTGCGGCCTCACCGCCGCGCTCGGCGCGATCCTCGCCGTGACCGTCCCCGGCGGCGGAGTCTGGGGCGCGCTGTACGCGATCGTCGTCGCCGCGGTGCTGCTGCTGCGCGGACGCAACTACGCCAACGGCAGCCAGGCCGTGGCACTGCTGCTCAACGGTCTGCTCGCCGCCGTCGGCGTCGCCGCCGGGCTGCTGGTGCAGACCGCGCTGGTGCCGGTCGCCGTGGCGTGGGTGTTCCCGCCGCTGGTGCTGCTCGGCGTGCTGGCGCTGGTGTTCGGCGTGGTGTTCCCGAACCGCCGGTTCTCCCCGGTGCAGCGCCGCATGGTGGACATCCTGGAGGCGGTGCTGATCGCATTGGTGCTGCCGCTCGCGCTCGGCGTCATGGATCTGTACATGACCATCCGCGACCTCAACATCTCTCTCTGAGGGCGAATTCGATGCGCTTCAACTCGCGTGGCGGGAAGCTGCGGTGCGGCCTGGCGTTGATCTCCGTGCTCGGCCTGACCGCGCTGGGCCCCGCCCAGCCGGCCCTGGCCGACGAAGTGGAGTTCCAGCCGCCGCCGCTGTCCCCGGCGACTCCGCCGTCCGGACCGCTGTCGGTGAGCGGCAACTTCGAGCCGACCCAGGGGTGCATGCAGGCCAACACCAGCGGTGCCTCCGTCGAGGAGAAGCCGTGGAGCCAGCTCGTGCTCGGCTTCGAGCAGGCGCACGAGGAGGGGTTGACCGGCGCGGGCAAGACGGTCGGTGTGATCGACACCGGGGTGAACCCGCATCCTCGGCTCAACCTCAGCGGCGGAGGCGGCAGCGCCGTGCCGGACGGCGGGGCGAACTCGGACTGCGACGGCCACGGCACCGTGGTGGCCGGGATCATCGCGGCCTCGGAGGATCCCAGCACCGGTTTCGTCGGGGTGGCCCCGCAGTCGGCGATCATGTCGCTGCGCCAGTCGTCGGCGCTGTTCCAGGACAAGGCGCAGAACAAGACGATCGGCGACACCCGGACGATGGCGCAGGCCATCCAGTACGCGGCTGATCAGAATGTCGACGTCATCAACATCTCGCAGTCGTCGTGCCAGTCGATGGCCGCGGCCATGGCCGACGGCGGTGGCTACAACAACCTGCTGTACAACGCCGTCAAGAACGCCTACGACAAGAACATCGTCATCGTCGCGGCGGCGGGCAACACGCAGGACAGCTGCCAGAAGAACCCCAGCGGCAACCCGACGACGGCCGTGCTGCCCGCGTGGTTCGACGAGTACGTGCTGACGGTCGGTTCGATCGGGCAGCAGGGGCAGCCGTCGGAGTTCACCGTTCCCGGCCCGTGGGTGGACGTCGCGGCACCGGGCGAGGACCTCGCCGCGCTCGACCCCGGCCGGGGCGGCAGCGGCGTGATCAACCAGCTCGCCACCGGCCCCCAGGGCGAGCCGGGGCCGATCCAGGGGACCAGCTTCGCCGCGCCCTACGTGTCCGGGCTGGCAGTGCTGATCAAGGAGAAGTTCCCCGAGCTGTCGGCCAAGGAGGTCATGGATCGGATCGAGAAGACCACGCTGAGCCCCGGCGGCCCGAACGGGCGCAACGACATCGTCGGGTACGGCATGATCGATCCGATGGCGGCGCTGAGCGACATCGTGCCCGCCGAGCACGGCAAGCAGCCCGCGCCGGCGAAACCGGCCCGGCTCGGCGCGGACGCCATCCCGCAGACCGACTGGGCCGCGATGACGATCGCGGTCGGCGGCTCGCTCGGCGGCATCGGCGCGGTCCTGTTCACCGCGTTCCTGCTCAACGCCGTCCGCACCGTCCGCGCTCGCCGCGCGGGTGACGACGAGGACTGAGGCCGCGAACGACGAAGGCCCGGTGGAGTCCCCTCGGACTCCCCCGGGCCTTTTCGCGCGCTCAGGCGGAAACCCGAGCCGCTACTCCTGCTGCTTCTTCTTGGTGTCGCCGAGGACCGGTTCGACCGCGGGCGCCGGGGCGCCGAACAGTTCGGCCGGGTCCGCTTTGGCGCGGGGGCGTTTCGGGCGGCGCCGCCCGCCCGCTCCCGCTCCGGCCATGCCCGCCATCGGCATCATGCCGCCGACCATGCCGCCCCCGGCCATCGCGCCGCCGGTGGCCGCCGCCGTGGGACCGGCTGCGGGGACCGCGTCGGCGCCGTTCGTGGCGTCCGGATCGTCGGCCTGCGCGGCGGTCGTGGCGGCGGGGCCGGGAGCCCCTTCAGCGTCCGGCACCGCTTCCACCGACGGCCGGGATTCCGCGACGGCCGGGGCGGAGTGCGCCGGTGCGACCGGTTCCGAGGTCCCGGGGGATGACGACGCCCCGGCGAGATCCGTCCACAAAGGACCACCTGTCACCGCGGCGAGGCCGGGCGCGGACGGCAGCGCCTCCTCCTGCTCGGCGCAGAACCTGCCGAAGGCGGCCATCGTCTCGTTGACGGACTCCGCCAGCCCGGCCGCGGGACGCCGGATCCGCATGAGCTGTTCGCGGGCCGCAGGCAGGTCGGAGTCCGGTTCGCGCAGCGCCACGTGCACCGGCCCGGCCACCGAAGCGATGAGCTCCCGCATCTCCCGGCCCAGCACCCGCAACGACTCGGCCGTGGCGTCCAGCGCGTCGGCCAGCGCGGTCACGGCGTCCGCCAGCTCGCCGCCGCGCGCGCCGATCCGGCGCACCTGCGCGACGAACGCGTCGGAGTCCGCCCCGTCCCAGCAGCCGTCGATGCCGCTGACCTGATCGGACACCAGGGACATGCTCGGGTGCAGGACGGACGCCGCCGCGCGCCAGGATTCGGCCGCGGGCCGCAGTTCCTCCCCCGAGCCGGTGGCGACGGCGAACTCGGGGCCGAACGGATCGGGCACTTCGAGGATTCCGATGGCCTGGCGCAGGAATTCCAGCTGCACCACCACGTCCTGCCGGTCGATCTCGAACGCGGGCTCAGCGGGCGGCGTCGCGGTCTCGGCTTCAGCGCCCGGCGGCTCGGCCGGAACCGCCGACGCGGAGCCGCCTTCCGCGTTCTCCACCGCGGGCGTCTGTTCCACCGCCGCGCGAACCGTCCACAAGTCGTTCGACTGCAACATCCCGGAGTCCCCCGAATCCGCCGGCGCCATCACGAGTCCTCCTCGCGGCCCAGTTCCGCGGCGTGGTCCTCGTCGTCGGCCGCGTGCCGCGCGAGCACCGCGGCGAGCTCGTCGCCCGCGTCCGCGACGGCGTGCCCGGTCCCGAAGATCCGCTGCCGCAGCGCCCCGACCAACCGGTCGTAGGGTTCCGCGGCTTCCGCGCCCCAGGCACCGAAATCGGCACCGGTCGGCGCCGCGCCCCGTTCCCGTCCTGCTTCCCCGACCGCGGATCCGGCCGCCCGCAACGCTTCCGCGTGCCGCGCCAGCTCCTCGGTCTCGATCCGGATCCCCGCCATCCGGCACCTCCCAGTCGTCCTCGGCCAAGTCGTCCCCGCCCCCGAGGGCCGGAAAGCGGTCCGCCCGCAGATCCGGAGTGGACCTGCGGGCGGACGCACCATCCCTGGGACGGGAACCGAGGCGCAACGGTTCCCTCTACGAATCAGCCACCGGTCGCGGAACTCCCGGACTGCTGCTGGGCCTGAGGATTCGGCGGCGGGCGGTTCACCCCGCCCGGCGGCACCGGGACGGAGTCGTAGACGTAGCTCGCCTGCGCCGGGTCGAGCAGGTCGCCCTTGGGCAACGTGCGCAGGATTCCCGACGGTCCCGCTTGGAGCCCCACCGGACTGTTGATCACGCCGAGTCCCTGCGCGGTCGCGGCGTCCTTGATGCCGTAGATCACGCCCTGGTCGGAGACCAGGTACAGCGGGCCCGAGTCGGACCCGGACTCGTTGGACGCTCCCCGCACAACCGCGGCCTTGCCCGCGGGCATGTAGAAGTAGTCCACCTTCGGCCCGGTCCCGTCGTGCTGGGCCAGCTTCACCGGGGCGGTCTTCGCGGGCGACTTCTCGCCCGTGGTGACCGTGATGTGGTGCTGCCCGTTGATGTTGCGCCAGCTCACGCAGGACGTGGCCGCCTGCTGGAAGTTCAGCGGCTTCGGGACCACGGTCGGGAACGCGTCCATGTCGAGCTTCTGCGATTCCGCCGTCGGCGCCTGCGTGATGGTGCCCGTCGAGTTCGGGATCTCCTGGCTGCCGCGCTTGCTGGCGTGCAGCACCGCCGCCGCACCAGGGCTGATCTCCTGCTTGCCTTCGGGCAGCAGCGCGTAGAACTTCTCCGGCGCACCGGCCACGGTCTGCTTGACCACGTCGCCCGAGTCGTACGGGTTCTGCATGTAGTCCACCGAACCGCTCGGAGCGTCGGGGATCTGCAGCGCGGGCGCGTCCGGCACGGAGTTCAGCATGTTCGTGCTGATCGTGCGCGGGGTCTGCCCGTTGAGGCCGTAGATGTCCATCACGGCCTGCTCGGAGCGGTCCACCTGGGCCTTGACCGCCTTCGTGTGCGGACGGCCCGGCAGGTTCTCGACCCGGTAGATCAAGTACTCCTGCCCGGAACTGGCGTCCTGCACGAACAGCGACTCGTCCGGCGCCAGTTCGGTGCCGTGGTTGGCGTCGCCGCCGATGACCGTGGTCTCCACCTTGGTCGAGCGCTGCGTCTGCGCTTCGTCGAGGTTGTCCCGGACCTGGCCGACATCGCAGATCGCCCACGCGGGCTCGGCGATGTTGCCGGGATCCGGCAGGTAGTTGGGGGCGTTGACCATGCCGGTGCGGGGACCGCGCGGGAAGTCGGCCAGCGCCGACTCCTTCACCGTGGTCGCCTGCACGGCCTGGCCGCCTTGGCCGCCGCCTTGCGCCATCACCAGGAGCTTCGCCGATGCCATGTTCAGCATCGGGATCAGTCGCTTCTGCGCCGCGTCGTCGGCGGTGACGACGTACACGCTGCCGCTGTCCTTGCCGACGACGATCGACCCCGGTTCCGGAACCGAGCCCTTCCCGCCGAACAGGCCCCAGACCAGGAACCCGATCAGCCCGATACAGGCGAGGATGGCGCCGGCGACGGTCGCGCGCTTATGCGAGCCCATCGGATCGTGCAGCATCACCGCGTCTTTGCGCACCAGCGCCGATTCCATGCGGCGAAGGACGAACTGATACGCCTGAACCTGTGACTTCGTTGTGGGTGTTGATGCCATTCTTCGCCTACAGCTCTCCCGTCCGAGGTACGGTTCCGCAGGATAGCCGTAGAGAGGCGCCGCACGGGTCCGGTTCGATGGAACCCTTCCGCATTCTCTGAGAACGGCTGCCGAATGACCTGGTTGGCGCACCTACCGCGTGCGCACTACCTGCGAGGGGAAGAGACCGAACGGATGTCCGTCAGTACGCAACATCCGGCCCAGCCGAACGCCTCCGGTACCGGCGGTGCTCGCACGCGCATCCGAGCGCGTCGGCGCACCGTCGGGGCCAGCCTCGGGGCGATGCCGGTGGCCAACATCGTCGTCATCGAGGTCGGTCTGGCGCTCGGCCTGATCCTCGTGTTGCTCAACGAGATGCTGTGGCCGGTGTCCGTGGGCGTCGCCGCGCTCGCGCTGATCATCGCGCTGCTGCGCAGGCGCGGACGCTGGTTCACCCAGTGGTTCGGCCTCGTCATGGATTACCGCACCCGAACCCACACCCGCCGCTCCGTGCCGCCGTCGGACGACGTCAGCGAGTTCGCCGAGGACAAGAACGGCGACGGCATCATCGGTCCCGATGAGAACCACCGGGTGGCGCTGCTGCGCATCCTCGTGGAGGACCTCGTCGTCGCCCGCGGCCAGGACCACGACCGCAATCCCGTCGGATTGTCCTGGCACAACGGCAAGTGGACCGCGGTGCTGATGGTCGACCCGACGCCGCCGCTGCTCAACCCCGCCAACTCCGCGCCGAACCTGCCGCTCGGAGTGCTCACTCCGTGCTTGGAGGACCGGGGCGTGGTGCTCGACGCCATCCAGGTGATCTGGCACTGCTACCCGGGCAGCACCGCCCTGATGCCCGACTCACCCGCGCTGAACTCCTACCTGGAGTTGATGGGCAATTCGTCCGCCGCCGCGCGACGCACCACCTGGGTCGCCGTGCGGCTGGACCCGCAGACCTGCGCGAAGGCGATCGGGGAACGCGGCGGCGGCATCGTCGGCGCGCACCGGGCTCTGATCGGCGCGCTGTCCCGAGTGCGCAACGCGCTCGCGGGGCAGGGCATCGTGACCCGCCCGCTGGACCCGGACGAGCTGCTGCAGGCCGGAGTCGCCTCGGCCGAGCTGCAGGACGCGCTCGGCACCCAGCGCCCCATCGGCCTGAAGGAACGGTGGAGCGGCGTCACCGCGGACCGCTTCAGCCACTCCAGCTACGCGATCACCGGCTGGCCGAACCACATGAGCGACAGCATCAACGCGCTCACCGGCGTCCGGGGGCGGTCCACCAGCATCGCGCTGTCCATCGCACCGTCCGGTGAGGACGGCGAGGTCGGACTGCGCGGCTTGGTCCGCATCAGCGCGCGGAACCCGGAGGCGCTGAGCACCGCAGACCACCAGCTGCGCAACATCAGCAACAAGCTCAACCTCACGCTCACGCCGCTGCGCGGGATGCAGCTGGCCGGGCTGACCGGAACGCTTCCGCTGGGAGGTGCGGCATGAGCCGGACGCGCACGCTCGACACTCCGGGCAACAGCACGGGTACCGCGCCGGAATTCCTGGTGCGGCCCGACATGCTCGACCTGGTCGCTCCGCCCGGGGACCGCGGCGGCATGATCATCGGTGCGGGCCCGAACCGCGAGCCGATGACGACTTCGATCCTGCGGCCCGAACCGACCCGCCTGGTCACCGTCGGCGGCCTGTACCTGGCCCGGCAGATCGCGCTGCGCGCGATCGCCGCCGGCGCCTGGGTGCACGTGGCGACGGGGCGGCCCGCGGCGTGGCGGGCGGTGGAGCAGGCCGCCGGCCGCACCCCCGACGGCAAGCCCGCACCGGTGTTCAGCTTCCGCAGGCTCGCCCCCTACGACCTGCCGCGCGGCAGCGAGGACGCACCGCTGCTGGTCATCCACGACGGCGGCGCGGTGCCGCAGGAAATGTTCGCACCGCGGACCGCGTGGCAGACCACGATGTACGTGCTGCCCTACCTGCACCCGCAAGCGGGCAGCGGCACCGCCGTGAACGCCGCCGACCTGATCCTGCTGCAGCGGTTGCCGTTGCAGCAGGCGCAGCTGGCGGCCCGGTTCTGGTACTTCGACCCGCAGCGGCGGCAGGCGCAGATCCAGCAGCTCACCCAACTGCCGGACGACGGCGTGATCGCTCTCGGCGACATGATGTGGCGACCGATCACCCTGGTCAGCGGCGCCAAGGAACGCGAGATCCTCGGCCCCATCCGCCGGGGCGACTGACTCCGCACCGCACGAACGGCCCGCGCCTCCACCACGGAGGCGCGGGCCGTTCTCGTTGCGGGGAAACGGCTCGTGCTCCGCGCCCTGTCGGCGCGGTCCCGCTACCCGTCCCGCGGAGCAAGCCGTCCCGAGGGGCTCCTCACGAAGTCGGCGTCGAGTTCTTAATCTCGCCGTAGCGGGCGAGGGCTTCCTGTCGTTCGACGCCGTGCTCGACCATCGGCGGCGGGTATCCGTTCGGCGGGCCGTCCGGCAGGGTCCACGGCTGGTGGGCCTGCTTCGCGCCGAGACCGCGCAGCTCCGGGACGTGCTCGCGGACGTAGCTGCCGTCCGGGTCGAACTTGGTTCCCTGCGTGATCGGGTTGAAGATCCGGAAGTACGGGGAGGCGTCGGTGCCCGAACCGGCCGACCACTGCCAGCCGTGCTGGTTCGACGCGAGGTCCCCGTCGACCAGGTGCCGCATGAAGTGCCGCGCACCCCACCACCACGGCAGGTGCAGGTCCTTGACCAGGAAGCTCGCCACCACCATCCGCACCCGGTTGTGCATCCAGCCCACCGCGAGCAGCTGCCGCATCCCCGCGTCGACGATCGGGAAACCGGTGCGGCCCGCGCACCAGTCCTCGAACCGCTCCCGGGCGTCCCCGCCGGTGTCCAGGCGGATCCGGTCGAACCGGGAGTCGAAGTTGTACCGGGCGCTGTCCGGCCAGTGCCACAGCACGTCGGCGTAGAACTCGCGGAACACCAGCTCGTTGCGATAACTGCGCGCGCCGTCGCCGGTGCCGCCGTCCAGGTCGGCGAGCAGGGTGCGCGGGTGCACGCAGCCCCACCTCAAGTACGGCGACATGCGGCTGGTGCCCGCGCGGTCCGGGCGGTCCCGGTCCCCGTCATAGCCGGTGAGCGAGAAGTCGCGGAAGTCGTCCCAACGCTCCAGCGCGGCCCGCTCCCCCGCCGGCGGCAGCACGGTCCCGTCCAGGTCCTCGTCCTCGGGTATCCCGGCGGCGCGCACCTTCCGCGGCAGCCACCAGTCCGCCGTGGACTCGTCGGTCTCCGCGGGAGCGGGCCTGCCGTGCTCCTCCCAGGCGCGCCGGAACGGGGTGAACACCTTGTAGGCGGTGCCGTCCCGCTTGGTGATCCGCCCCGGGGTGACCGCGTACGGCGATCCGGTCGCGACCCACTCGACCCGCTCCCCCAACGCGGCCCGGACCCGCTCGTCGCGTTCCCTGCCGTAGGGCCCGGCGTCCGCCGAGACGTGCACGGAATCGGCGCCGACCTCCGCGACCAGCTCCGCCAGCGCCTCCGCCGGATCTCCGCGCAGCACCAGCAACCGGCCGCCGAGGCTCGCGTCGAGCTCCCGCAGGCAGCGGTACAGGAAGGTGCGCCGAACCGGACCGGCCGGCGCGAGCAGCGCCTCGTCGAGCACGAACACCCCGATCACCCGGCGACCGCCGTCCCCGGCCGCCGCCAACGCCGGATGGTCGCGGACGCGCAGGTCGCGCCGGAACCACAGGATCGCGGGTGCGCTCATGCCCTCCGACCCTACGCACCGCACCGGGACGTGGCCGGGCACGAGTCGGCCCCGGGACCGGCTGGGTAGCCGGGCACCGGGGCCTGGACGGGATGAGCGGGCCGATACCCGCCGCGGCCGGAGCCGCTAGGACGATTCAGCTTTCGATTCAGCTCCGCCGAAGACGAGTCCCGTCGAGCCCGCACAGCTCACCGGGCGCGCCTCCGGCGGCGCGGGCTCAGCGCTCGCCGATGGACCGGTAGGAGCGTTCCGCCTCACCCGTGTAGACCTGGCGCGGACGGCTGATCTTGCGGGCCGGGTCCTCCAGCATCTCCCGCCAGTGCGCGATCCAGCCGGGAAGGCGGCCGAGCGCGAACAGGACGGTGAAGTACTTCGTCGGGAAGCCCATCGCCTTGTAGATCAGGCCGGTGTAGAAGTCGACGTTCGGGTAGAGCTTGCGCTCGACGAAGTAGTCGTCGGCCAGCGCCTTCTCCTCCAGCTTGAGCGCGATCTCCAGCAGCGGGTCGTTCGCGCCGAGCTTGCCCAGCACCTCGTCCGCGGTCTTCTTGATGATCGCGGCGCGCGGGTCGTAGTTCTTGTAGACCCGGTGCCCGAAGCCCATCAGCTTGACGCCGGGCTCCTTGTTCTTCACGCGCTCGACGAACGAGTCGACGTCGCCGCCGTTGGCGTGGATGCCTTCCAGCATCTCCAGCACCGCGCTGTTCGCACCGCCGTGCAGCGGGCCGAACAGGGCGTTGATGCCCGCGGAGATCGAGGCGAACAGGTTCGCCTCCGAGGAGCCCACCATGCGCACCGTCGACGTGGAGCAGTTCTGCTCGTGGTCGGCGTGCAGGATGAACAGCAGGTCGAGGGCGCGGGTCAGCGCCGGGTCGACCTCGTAGGGCTCGGCGGGGAACCCGAAGGTCATCCGCAGGAAGTTCTCCACCAGGCCCAGCGAGTTGTCCGGGTACAGGAACGGCTGGCCGACGGACTTCTTGTAGGCGTAGGCCGCGATGGTGGGCAGCTTCGCCAGCAGGCGCACCGTGGAGAGCTCGACCTGGTTCTGGTCGAACGGGTCCAGGCTGTCCTGGTAGAAGGTCGACAAGGCGGAGACCGCCGACGACAGCACCGGCATCGGGTGCGCGTCGCGGGGGAAGCCGTCGAAGAACTGCTTGAGGTCCTCGTGCAGCAGGGTGTGCCGCTGGATGCGGTCGGCGAACTCGTCGTACTGCGCCTGCGTGGGCAGCTCACCGTAGATCAGCAGGTAGCTGACCTCGATGAAGTTCGACTTGGCGGCCAGCTCTTCGATCGGGTAGCCGCGGTAGCGCAGGATGCCCGCGTCACCGTCGATGTAGGTGATGTCGGACTTGCAGGCCGCGGTGTTGACGAAACCCGGATCGAGCGTCACCAAACCGGTCTGCGACAGCAGCTTCCCGAGATCAACACCGGCGGAGCCTTCGGTCGGCTCCGTCACCTGCATTTCGTGCTCGCCACCGTCGTAGCGCAGCGCGACGGTACGTTTGGCGGTCGCGTCGTCGGGCATTCGGGAACCTCTCGCGCTCGTGATGGGGGCGGCGCTTCGCCGACGACTGCGCACTTCCCGGCACCGCAGTGCTCGGGCAGCGTGGTCGGTCGCGCGCGTGCGCCGGTCGGGGTTTCCGGACCGCCGCAGCACCACCCCGTTGGGGTCCTGTCACGTGCCACGCTAGACCGCTCCAGGCCCCTCGCGCAGCAATCGTGTTAGCCCTTTTGGGCAGGTGGGACCACGATCACATCACCGATCAGCCCGGACGCCGGGCACCCGGCACCCGACTGCCGCAACCGGCCCTCCGGCACTGCTCCTCCGCCCGGTATGCCCGAACTGCGCGCCGCTCCCCGCACCTCGCGGGCGACGCCACTTCAGGCGGGCGACGTCGACATCCCGGAAATGAACTCCGCCCCAGCTCAGCACCGGCGCGCGAAGCGTCACCACTGCGACGCCGGGAGGAAGTGCGCGGGCCCCGGCGCCCCCGAGCACACGGCGAACCGCGTTGCGCTCGGAGAACGCCGGGGCGACCCGCGGGCGACCGCGAACGATTCGTCGCGGGATCGCGAGCGTCAGGCGAGTTCGGCGGAGGTGGGGGGTTCGGCTCCGGGGCGGGAGACGGTGATGGCCGCCGCGCGGGCGGCGAAGCCGAGCGCCTCGCGCCACTGGTCGTGGGTCAGGCCGCGCACCGCCTCCGGGGAGAGCGCGTCGGCGCGGTGCAGCCAGGCGAGCAGCGCCGCGTGCACCGTGTCGCCGGCGCCGATGGTGTCGGCGACCTGCGCGCGCACGCCGGGCACCTCGACGAGCTCACCGTCCCCGACCAGCGCCGCGAGCCCGTCAGCACCCCGGGTGAGCACCAGGCCCGCCGGCCCGGCCTGCTGCCAGCGGCGCAGCGCCGACCGCAGGTCCGCGTCCCCCGCCAGCCACTCCGCGTCCTCCACGGACAGCTTCAGCAGGTGCACCGACGGCAGCCAGCTCTCGAAGCGCTTGCGGTAGGCGGCCGGGTCGGCGATCAGGTCGGCGCGGATGTTCGGGTCCAGCGCCACAAACCGGCCGCGCTCGGCCTCCCGGAACAGCACCGCCTCGTAGGTCGTCGCGCCCGGTTCCAGCACCATGCCGAGCGTGCCGAACGAGACCGCGGTGACCTCGTCGGACAGCGGTCCGGGGTCGGCCACGAAGCGGGCGGCGGTCCCCTCGGTGTGGAAGCTGTAGCGCGCGGATCCGTCCTCGCTCAGGCCCACCACGGCCAGCGTCGTCGGCTCCGGTCCGCGCCGGACCAGGTCCGTGCTCACCCCGGAGTCGACCAGCCGCTCCAGGAGCTTGTCGCCGAACTGGTCGGTGGACAGGGTGGCGTGGAAACCGGCGGGCACGTCGAGCCTGCCCAGGGCGATCGCCACGTTGTACGGGCCGCCCCCGAGCCGGGGGTGCAACGGCCCTAGTTCGCCGCCTGCCGTGGCGGAGTCCGGGACGAGGTCGACGAGGGCCTCTCCACCGATGACGATCACGATTCCTCCGTGCTGGATGCTGACGTGCTGAACTTCCGGTCCGGCCGGGGCCGGACACCGCGCCCGCGGCATCACCGCCGGCCGGTCGGGTGTCACGGACCAGTGTGCTCCGCGACAAGTGGGGTGATCCGTGAATCGTCGGCCGCCGGTTCGAACAGGCCGCCCATCAGGAACTGGGACAGTTCGGCGAAGGCCTCCGCGTCGGTCAGGCCGGTGCGTTCGGCGATCTCGCCGCGCTGGATGGCGCCGATGGTGCCGCTGACCATCTCGGCGACGAACGCGGCGTGGACCTCGCGGAACACGCCTTCGCGGACGCCGTCGCGGATGTAGCGGCGCATGTTCTCGGCGGCGGCGCGGGCGTTGGCCTGGTAGGTCGCGCTGGTGGCCGCGTTGGCGGCCATGTCGGCGATGAACCGCCGCGACGCCGGGCGCAGCTGTTCGGCGGCGGCGTCGAGGTAGGCGCGCATCCGGGCGCGCACGTCGGTGACCTCGGCGACGGAGCGTTCGATCCCGGCGGTGGCGTTCTTGAAGAACTGCCCGACGACCCGCACCGCGAGCTGCTCCTTGCTGCCCGCGAGCGTGTAGAGCGTCGACTTCGAGCAGTGCAGGCGGGCGGCCAGGTCGTCGAGGGTGAAGCGGGCGAACCCCTCCTCCAGGAACAGCGCGCACAACCGGTCGAGCAGGTCGGCGCGGCGTTGCTCCTGGGTTCGCACGGTGCCGCGGCGGACCGCTCCGGCGGTCGCCTGGTCGGCGCGCACGGCCGGGTCAGGGGCGTTCATGCGCACGAGACTGCCACAGCGCGGGACCTCGGTGGTCCGCCGGGCCTGGCGCGAAACGGACACCGTCAGTACTCTGACAAGTCCTGCAGTACTGATTTCAGTACCGTCGATCTGTCCCGGCGTTCGCGAACTCGTGGACCCGTCCGCCGCGATCCACCACCCCGGCTCGCGAGCACCCGATCCCGCCCCGGTTCCGCCCAAGGAGCGCCACCATGGCCGTCGACCGCCTCTTGCCCAGCCAGGAAGCCACCGACCTGCTCGAGCTGACCGCGGAGATCGCCCGCGACGAGCTCGCCCCCGCCGCCGCGAGCGCCGAGGAGCAGGCGCACTTCCCGCGCAAGGCGTTCCGGCTGCTCGGCGCGTCCGGCCTGCTCGGCCTGCCCTACGCGGAGGAGCACGGCGGCGGCGCCCAGCCCTACGAGGTCTACCTCCAGGTGCTCGAAGAGCTCAGCAGCGCCTGGATGACCGTCGGCGTCGGCCTGTCCGTGCACACCATGTCCTGCTACCCGCTCGCCCACCACGGCACCGCTGAGCAGCGGGAGCGGTGGCTGCCGGAGATGATCGGCGGCGAGCTGCTCGGCGGCTACGCGCTGTCCGAGGCGCACGCGGGTTCCGACGCCGCCGCGCTGAGCACCCGCGCCGAGCGCGACGCCGACGACTACGTCGTCACCGGCAGCAAGTCGTGGATCACGCACGGCGGTGTGGCGGACTTCTACGCGCTGATGGCGCGGACCTCCGACGACGGGCCGCGCGGCATCAGCTGCCTGCTTGTCGACGGCGGCACGCCGGGGCTGTCGGCGGCACCGCCGGAACGCAAGATGGGCCTCACCGGCTCCCCCACCACGGAGCTGCGGTTCGAGGGCGCCCGAGTACCGGCGGAACGGCTCATCGGCGAGCCTGGTCAGGGGCTGTCCATCGCGCTGGACGCGCTGAATTCCGGGCGGCTCGGCATCGCGGCCTGCGCCGTCGGGCTCGCCCAGGGCGCGCTGGACCTCGCCGTGGACTACGCGCGGCAGCGCAGGCAGTTCGGGAAGGCGATCATCGAGTTCCAGGGCGTCGAGTTCCTGCTCGCCGACATGGCCGCCGCCGTGCAGACCGCCCGCGCCGCCTACTTGGACGGGGCGCGGCGGCGCGACGCGGGCAGGCCGTTCGCGATGCAGGCCTCGGTGGCGAAGCTGGTCGCCACCGACGCCGCGATGAAGGTGACCACCGACGCGGTGCAGGTCCTCGGCGGCGCGGGCTACACGCGCGACTTCCCCGCCGAGCGCTACATGCGCGAGGCCAAGGTCCTGCAGATCTTCGAAGGCACCAACCAGATCCAGCGCATGCTCATCGCCCGCACCCTCGACAAGAGCTGAGCGACCGGCGACTACGCGTCCGGGTCTTCGGCGATCAAGAAGGTGTCGCGGCTGAACACGGCCCCATCCTCTTTCGCCAGGTGCGCGATGTCGTGCAGCACCGCTTCCACTGCGACTTCGGCGACCAATGTCCAGTATTCGTCCCCGCCGGGGTCGAGTCCGGCACCGCGATCCCGCACGTCCCTGCGGCACTCATTCAGCTCAGCGGCCACCACGTCGCCTTGCTGCGCTGCCGCTCAGAACGGGCGCAGGCCCCATTGGGCGATCCAGTCCTCGCCGGGGGCCAGGGTGATGAGGTCGGTGCCGGAGTTCAGGGCGTCCGGCGGGCAGGTCATGGGTTCGATGGCGACGGCTCGGCCGCGGCCGGGGAACTCGTCGTTCGTGTACACCTGCACCCACTTGAACACCGGGTCCGCCCACAGCTCCACGCCGTGCCCCGCAGGGCCGGTCAGCGAGTGCCGGACCAGGGAATCGCCGGGATCGGGCGCGGCGCCGCCGAACGCGGTGTCCAGCAGCACGCCCGCCAACCGGCGACCGCGGCGGAAGTCCTGCTCGTCGCCTTCCAGGGCGCGCGGCGGGCGCACCGGCAGCAGCCGCTCCGGGTCCACCGGCAGCACCGTCGCCGCCGCCAGCCGCAGCGTGCACTCGTCGGTCTCGGCCAGCCCGGCGCGCGGGTACGGGTGCACGCCCACGCCGAACGGGACCGCGCGCTTGCCCAGGTTCTCCACGGTGTGCGTGACGGTCAGCCCGGAGTCGTCCAGGGCGTAGCCGATGGAGGTGAGCAGCGGCACCGGCCAGCCCGGCTGCACCGGGACCATCGCGTGCAGCACGATCGTCGACTCGGCGTGCTCCACCACCGTCCAAGCGGTGTGCCGGAGCAGGCCGTGGATGGCGTTGTGCCGCTCCGGTTCGGTGAGCGCCAGCTGCTGCGGCTCCCGCTCCAGGGTCCACGCGCCGTCGGCGACCCGGTTCGGCCACGGCACCAGCACCGCACCGGCGCCGCCCGGCGGGCGCTGGTCGGCGTCGTAGGTCTCGGAGTACGCCACCCCGTCCACTTCGAAGGAGCGCAGCGCGGCGCCGACCTCGGTGACCACGGCGCGCGCGGCGCCGTGCACGATCTCGAACTGCCTGCCGGTGGCCGCGACTGGATCATTCACACCGACCACTCTAGAACGTGCGCGCCGCGACCGTCGGCGACGCGAAAAAGCCCCGCCCCGCGGATGTTTCACCGCGGAACGGGGCTTCGGCGAGACCGGTTACTTGGCCAGCTTGTCCGCGTCGAAGTCGACGCGACCGGTGATCAGCCGGTTGACGCCCCAGAACACGACGCCGATGAGCAGCAGGCCCCCGGCGACCAGGTATTCGGCGACGGGACGGCCCGACAGCGGGCTCGCGAAGAACAGGCACAGCACGGCGCCCAGCACCGGAATCCAGGTCGGGGCCTTGAAGTGCTTGTGCTCCACGACGTCCTTGCGCAGCACCAGCACCGCGACGTTGACGATGGCGAACACGACCAGCAGCAGCAGCGAGGTGGTGCTGCCCAGGTCTTCGATCTCCAGCAGGCTCACCAGGACCACGGCCAGGATGCTGGTGAACAGGATCGCGACCCACGGCGTCTGCCGGGAGCGGTGCACGCGGCCGAACACCGACGGGATGATCCGCTCGTTCGACATGCCGTAGACGAGGCGGCTGGCCATCAGCATGTTGATCAGGGCGGTGTTGGTGACCGCGAACAGCGCGATGATGGAGAACAGGATCGGCGGGAACCACGGCGCGGCGGCCTTGACGACCAGCAGCAGCGGCGCGTCGGTCTCGGCCAGCTCGGCGGTGGGCACCAGCGTCGAGGTGATCACCGCGATGACCAGGTAGATGGCGGCGGTGATCGACAGTCCCAGCAGCAGCGCGCGCGGGAAGACCTTCGCCGGGTTGCGGGTCTCCTCGGCCATGTTCACCGAGTCCTCGAAGCCGACCATCGCGAAGAACGCCAGCGCGGTCGCCGAGGTGACGGCCAGCAGCGGGCTGGACTCGGGGTTGAACTCCAGCAGCCTGCCCGGATCCGGCGCGACCGTCGGGTCGCTGGAGCCGCTGATCAGCGCGTAGGCGCCGAAGAGGATGACCAGCAGCAGCCCGCCGAGCTCCACGCAGGTCAGCACCACGTTCATCTTCACCGACTCGCCCACGCCCCTGAAGTTGATCAGAGCCAGGACGACGAGGAAGGCCAGCGCGACGACGATCGCGGCCGGACCCACGCTGGGGAAGATCTCCTCCAGGTAGTTGCCGCTGAACGCCTGCGCCGCGGAGGCCGCGGAGGTGATGCCGGAGCACATCACGGCGAACGCGATGATGAAGGTGATGAAGTGGATGCCGAACGCGCGGTGCACGTACAGCGGCGCGCCACCGGCCTTCGGGTACTTGCCCACCAGCTCCAGGTAGCTGCACGCGGTGAGGAACGCGACCACGAATGCGACCACGAACGGGATCCACAGCGCGCCGCCGACCTTGCCCGCGACCTTGCCGGTCAGGGAGTACACCGTGGTGCCGAGGATGTCTCCCACCACGAAGAACAGGAGCAGTTTCGGCCCCATGACCTTCTTCAGGCCGGGCTGCGCACCGTCGTGCGCCTCGTTGTCCATGGTCGTGTCGTTGGCCATGGCAGGAGAGTGTGCCGGTTCGCCTGGGACGATCTTGGGGCACCCCTGGTAGAACGCCTGCGCCACCAGGCTCAGCGGCTGCGGCCGAATGCCGCAACAGCACGTCGTGGCCTGCGCTTTTCCCGCCTCGCGGTGACCGGAGGGGGACCCGATCGGCCGAGTCCGCAACCGGATCGAAACCGGACCGTCACCGCCTCCCGCTGCACCGCGCGTTCACTGCTCCGATCCGGTGAGATCGCGGACCGCTCCGCGACGGACACCGCACCGGGGGCGGATCAGGCGGTCGGCGCCCGGTACCGCCAGAACGCGGGGGTCAGCAGCGCCGCGGCGAGCGCGCACACCACCACGAGCACGCCGCCCGCGGCGATGGTGGCCTGCGCGCCGATCGCGGCGCCGCCGCTGCCGTGCAGCACGTCCGCGAGCCGCGGGCCGCCCGCGACGACGACGGTGAAAACGCCTTGGATGCGACCGCGCATCTCGTCGGTCGCCGCCGCCTGCAGCATCGAGCTCCGGTAGACCATGCTCACCAGGTCCGCTCCGCCGCCGATGGCGAGGAACAGCACGCCGAGCCACAGCGAGTCCGCCAGCCCGAAGCCGATGATCGCCACGCCCCACACGAGGACGCCGATGGTGACGCCGACGCCGTGGCGGAGGATGCGGTGCAGCCAGCCGGACAGCACCCCGAACACGAAGGCGCCCAGCGGGATCGCCGCGTACAGCCAGCCCAGCGCCGCGCCGCCGCCCGGCGGGTCGCCGTAGACGCGCTCGGCCAGTTCGGGGAACAGGGCGCGCGGCATCCCGAACACCATCGCGATGATGTCCATCAGGAACGACGTGAGCAGCACCGGATGCGTGGCGAGGTAGCGGAAGCCGTCGATGACGGAGCGCAGCCCGGCCGTCGTCGGCGCTCCCGCTAGCGGCGGCAGCGCGGGCAGCCGGAACACCGCCCACACCGCGACGGTGAGCGCGAGCGCGTCCACCAGGTACAGCACCGACAGCCCGAGCAGCGGCAGCAGCACGCCGGCCAGCAGCGGCCCGACGACGGAGCCGAGCTGGAACACGGTGGAGCCCAGCGCCTGCGCCGAGGGCAGCAGCGGGGCCGGGATGATCCGGGCGATGGCGGCGCTGCGCGTCGGCATGTTCACCGCGAAGCAGGTCTGCTGCAGCGCGAACAGCACCAGCACCAGCCACACCGACCCGACGCCGCCGGCGGCCACCAGCCACAGCAGGATCGCGGTCGCGGCGAGCCCGCTGTTGGTGACCAGCAGCAGCTTCCGGCGGTCCACGATGTCGGCGACGGCACCACCCCAGAGGCCGAACACCAGCAGCGGCATCAGGCCGAAGATCCCGGCGAGGCCCACGTAGGCGGAGTTGCCGGTGAGGTCGTAGAGCTGCTTGGGCACCGCGACGGCGCTGAACTGCGCCCCGACGGAGGTGACGATGCTGGAGGTCCACAGCCGCCGGTACGCCGGGTACTTCAGCGGCCGGGTGTCGAGGACGACCTTGCCGAGCAACGATCGCCAAGATCGCCGGGTTTCCGTAGCGCGCCCGCTGTCGTCGTCCACGAAGGGCCACCCTAGCCATGAGCCTCGCTAAAGAAACCATTCGTTGTGACCCACCCGACGCCCCCGCACCGCCGTCCAGGTGAACACCCCGACACCCACCTTCACCCCGGCAGCGACACCGAACCCCACGACGAAGCCCTGCCTCCGGCGCCGAAACCAGCCTCCCTGACAGCCGAAGGCCCGTGCCGGGCGGCCAAAGGCCGCGCAGCAGGCGGCAAAGCCATGCCTGGCGACCGAAGGCCGCGCACTAGGCGGCAAAGCCCACCTGCCTCACGGCGAAGCCGTGCCTCACGGCGAAGCCGTGCCTCACGGCGAAGCCGTGCCTCGCGGCGAAGCCGTGCAGTAGGCGAGCGAAGCGATGCTTGCCTTGCGGCGTAGCCGTGCTTGGCGGCCGAAGCCGTGCAGTGGGCGGCGAAGCCCGCCTGCCTTGCGGCCGAAGGCCGTGCCTGGATGCGCGCCAGCGCATAACCCACGTCGAAAAGCCGCCCACCCGCGGGTTCTCAGCGGCTTCCTCGCGAGGACAGCTTTTTCCCTCGTGGCGGAGCCACTCGGGAAAAAGATCCCGCAGCGAGGAAGCCGCTGAGGTTCCGCTACCCGACCACCAAAGCAACACGAGCCGTGGAAGCAATCAGTAAAGAAGACCTTCCACCGCACCACAGCAACCACACACCCAAACCGGGGAAGGCCCTAAAACCCGACCCCACACGCCAAGCCGAACCCGACTCCAAGCCCCGCAACCACAAGCCGAACCCGACTCCGAAGCCGGCGACAGCGTCAGGGAGCGAGCCGCTCCACGGTCCAGCGCTCGTCGTTGCGGCGGAAGCGGAGTCGGTCGTGCAACCGGTCGGGCCGTCCCTGCCAGAATTCCACGGCTTCGGGCCGGATCCGCCAGCCGCCCCAGTGCGGCGGCACCGGCACCTTCTCCGCGTCGGCGAAGCGGCGTTCGATGCCGTTGAGCGAGGACTGCAACGCCTCCCGCCCGGTCACCACGCGGGACTGCGGCGAGGCCCACGCGCCGAGCTGGGACCCTCGCGGGCGCACCGCCCAGTACTCCGCGGTCTCGTCGCTGCTGACCTTTTCCACGGTGCCGCGCACGTTGACCTGGCGTTGCAGCGAGAGCCAGGGGAAGGTCGCGGCGGCGACGCGGGTCGCGGTGAGGTCGTGGCTCTTCGACGAGGTGTAGTTGGTGAAGAAGACGATTCCGCGCTCGTCGAATCCCTTGCACAGCACGGTGCGCGAGGAGGGGAATCCGTCGGCGTCCGCCGTCGCCAGCACCATCGCGTTGGGCTCCGGCACCTCCGCCCGGACGGCCTCGTCGAACCAGATCCGCAGCTGCTCGTGCCAGGTGTCGGCGAGCAGGCCCTCCTGCAGGGAGCCCGCCTCGTAGGACACCCGCATGGACGACAAAGTGCCGGTGCTCACGGTGCTTTCGGACATCCGTCATTTCCTCCCTGACCCGACTGGTGTGCCTGTTGATCGGCGGCGCCGGAGGATACGAGCCGAACCGGTCGGCGCGGCAACCGCGGTGCGCCACGGGCACCGCTATGACGGTAAACGGCTTGGGAACGCACGCCGAACCGGCCGAAACGTCACGATCGATCCCGCAAACGATGCAGTGACGGCGAGCACACTCGAATGGCAGCAGGTTCAGGGCCGGTTCGTCCGGTTCCGTCCGGGTGCGCTGCCCGCGGTGTCGCCGTCCGGGTTGTCATCCGACGCTTCCGGGGGTTGCACTGCTGCTTCCGGGTGGTGTTGGAGCGCTCGGCTGAGTCTGCGCTGCGCGGTGACGACGTCGGCGGCGAGCGCGGTGGCGAGCGCTCCCCCTGCCGCCAGCGGCACCAGGGACCACCACGGGCCGCTGCTCGGGGCGGCCGGATCGGTGCCGCCGACCAGGGTTTCGGTGCCGAGCACGCGGGCGCCCGCGAGGTGGCTGGCGCCGGCCGCGAGCCGTCCCGGCCCGAGGTCGAGGTGCTGGCGCAGCAGCGGCACGCCGTCGCGCACCAGGTCGGTGGTGGTGCGCAGCGTTCCTGGCGGTTCGCCGTGCCTGCCGAGCACCAGCACTTCCCGGCAGCGCAGCCGGGCGTCGGCGGCGAGGTCGGCGTGGAATTCGGAGCGGTGCTCGGCGCGGGCCGTCACGACGGTCGCTTCGGGCCGGTAGTCCACGCTGCCTCCGGGGCCGATCTCCATCCGCACCGTGGTGCGGCCGGTCCCTCCGCGCTGCCCCGGCAGCGCGACGGTCGCGGCGGTGCCGCGCAGCAGCAGCCGCGCGCCGGGTCCGATGTGGACGCGCAGCCGCAGTTCGTCGCCGCCGAGCGGGGTGGCCGCCGAGCTCACCAGGTGCACGATCGCTCCGCCCGCGCCTGCGACCGCCGCGCGCCGGTGCACCAGCGTCAGCGGAGCCGCGCAGCGGAGTTCCCGCACGACGCTGCGGCCGTGCGCGTCGAGCTCCACTCGCAGCACCGCCGAGGCCTTCATCGCCGGGCCCGCATCACCGGGAGCCCGGGTCCGGCGCCGCGGCCTCCGGGCTGCCGAGCCGCGCCCGCACCCAGGCGGAGACGTCCGGGGCGTTCGGGGTTTCGGTGAGCGATTGCGCGATCACCGGCAGCTCGCCGCGCATCCGGTGCGCGTCGGCGAGCATCACCGCCATGTCCGCGCCGACCCGCTCGGCCAGGTCCACCTTGTTGATCACGAGCAGGTCGGCGGTGGTGACGCCGGGTCCGCCCTTGCGCGGCACCTTGTCCCCGCCCGCGACGTCCACGACGAAGATCTGGTCGTCGGCGAGCCCCCTGCTGAACACGGCGGTGAGGTTGTCCCCGCCGCTTTCCACGATGACCAGTTCCAGCCCCGGATGCCGTTCTTCCAGGCGTTCCACCGCGTCCAGGTTCGCGGTGATGTCGTCGCGGATCGCGGTGTGGGGGCACGCCCCGGTCTGCACGGCCTCGATGCGGTCCGGGTCGAGCACTCCGGCGGCGCGCAGGAAGTCGGCGTCCTCGGTGGTGTAGATGTCGTTGGTGACCACCGCGAGCCGCACTTCGGCGCCGAGGGCCCGGCACAGCGCGGCGGTCAGCGCGGTCTTGCCGCTGCCGACGGGTCCGCCGATGCCGAGCCGGAACGGCCTGCCGAGGCGGCTCACCGCGGCGTGCGGGTCGGGTTCGGCGGCGGCCGGGTCGAAGTTGACCTCGTGGGTGTGCCCGTGGCCGTGGTCAGGTGGCAAAGAGACGCACCTCTTCCTGGTGGTGGCGGTCGTGCGATTCGGCGAGCAGGTCCAGCGCGGGCGCGCCCGGCGCGGGCAGGTCGGCCGGGTCTGCGCCGGCGGTCGACGCCGCGGTGTCGGCGATCTCGCCGAGATCGGCGGCGAAGTCGGCGACGACGGCGTTCACGGCCATCGGGTCCAGGCCCAGCAGCCGCACGGCCGCCGAGGACGGTCCGCTGATGGCGAGGTACCCGGCGGTCAGCGCCGCCTCGCGGGGCGCGGCTCCGGCGGTGGCCGCCAGCACGCCCAGCACGATCGGGTGGTGCGGGCGCGGTGTCGTGGCGATCAGGTCGTCGAGGGCCGCTGACGGCCACGCCACCTTCCCGGACCGCACCGTGCCCCGCCCCTGCGCGCGGGAGGCCGCGCGCTGCGCGGGCGAGGGGGTGCGCGCGTCGAGCTCCGCGTCCAGCTCCGCCCAATGTCCACAACGGGCGGTCCGGCGCGCGGCGTGGGCCGCGGCCGCGGCGAACACCGCCTGCACCGCGCCCGCGCCGCGCAGCCTGCCGAACAGGAACTCGCGCAGGCTCGCCACATCGGTGAGCAGTCCGCGCGCGGCGGCCTCCTCCACGCCGCCGGAGTGCACGTGGCCGCCACCGGGGAACCGCGCGTCGGCGAGCGCCAGCACCGCGAGCCCCGTCATCCGCCGCCTCCGATCAGGTCAGAACAGGAAGTACCGCTGGGCCATGGGGAGTTCGCGCACCGGCTGCGGTTCCACGAGGTCACCGTCGATGCGCACCGCGAAGCTGTCCGGGTCCACCTCGATGTGCGGAGTGGCGTCGTTGAGCAGCATCGACGCCTTCGCCACCTGCCGCGTGCCGCGCACCGCGACGAGCTCCCGCTCCAGCCCGAGCCGGTCACCGAGCCCGGCGTCCACCGCCTCCGGCGCCACGAAGTGCACGCCACCGCGAGCCGCGGCCCGCCCCGCCGCTCCGAACATGGGCCGCCCGAGCACGGGCTGCGGCGTGGGGATCGACGCGTTCGCGTCGCCCAGCTGCGCCCATGCGGGGAATCCGCCTTTGAACACCACGTCCGGCCGGACGCCGAAGAACTTCGGCTCCCACAGCACGAGGTCGGCGAGCTTGCCCACTTCCACCGAACCCACCAGGTGGTCGATGCCGTGCGCCCGCGCCGGGTTGATCGTGTACTTCGCGAGGTAGCGGCGGGCGCGCAGGTTGTCGGCCGCGCCGTCGCCGGGCAGCGCGCCGCGCCGGTCCTTCATCACGTGCGCCGTCTGCCAGGTCCGCGTGATCACTTCGCCGACGCGGCCCATCGCCTGCGCGTCCGAACTGATCATGGAGATGGCGCCGAGGTCGTGCAGCACGTCCTCGGCGGCGATGGTGCTCGGCCGGATCCGGCTCTCCGCGAACGCCAGGTCCTCGGGCACCGCCGGGTTCAGGTGGTGGCACACCATCAGCATGTCCAGGTGCTCGTCGATGGTGTTCACCGTGTGCGGCCGGGTCGGATTCGTCGAGGACGGCAGCACGTTCGCCGCGGCGGCGACCTCGATGATGTCCGGCGCGTGCCCGCCACCGGCGCCTTCGGCGTGGTAGGCGTTGATGGAGCGGCCGTTGATCGCGGCCAGCGTGGACTCCAGGAACCCGGTCTCGTTGAGCGTGTCGGTGTGGATCGCCACCTGCACCCCGGAGCGTTCGGCGCAGCGCAGCGCGGCATCGATCACCGCGGGCGTGCAGCCCCAGTCCTCGTGCAGCTTCAGCCCGCCCGCCCCGGCGCGCAGCTGCTCGTCGAGGGCTTCGCCGCGCACGGTGTTGCCCTTGCCGAGCAGCAGCAGGTTCACCGGCGCCTGCTCCAGCGCGGTGAGCATCCGGCCGAGGTTCCACGAGCCCGGCGTGACCGTGGTGGCCTTGCTGCCCTCGACCGGCCCGGTGCCGCCGCCGATGAGCGTGGTCAGCCCGGAGGCGATGGCGGTGTCGATCTCCTGCGGGCAGATGAAGTGCACGTGGCAGTCCACCCCACCGGCGGTGAGGATCTTGCCGCCGCCGCCCACGATCTCCGTGGACGGTCCGATGACCAGCGCCGGATCCACCCCGTCGGTGACGTCCGGGTTGCCCGCTTTGCCGATGCCGACGATGCGCCCGTCGCGCACGCCCACGTCGGCCTTGACCACGCCCCAGTGGTCCAGCACCACGACTCCGGTGATCACCAGGTCCGGGGTGCCTTCGGCTCGGGTGGCCGCGGATTGGCCCATCGACTCGCGGATCACCTTGCCGCCGCCGAACACGGCTTCCTCGCCGGATCCGCCGGGACCCGTGCTGCGGTCTTCGGTGACCTCCACCAGCAGGTTCGTGTCGGCGAGCCGGATCCGGTCGCCGGTGGTGGGCCCGAACAGCTCCACGTACCGGGCGCGATCCACGGACGGAGTGCTCATGCGTTCCCCTCCCCGACGCCGCCGTAGCCGGGTGCACCGGGCGCGGCGTCCCGCGCGTCCAACTCCCCCGCGTACTCCTTGCGCAGCCCGCGCACGACCCGCGCGCCACCGATCGGCACCAGGTCGACCTCCCGGTCGACGCCGGGCTCGAACCGCACGGCGGTGCCCGCGGGCACGTCCAGCCGGTGCCCCCACGCGGCCTCCCGGTCGAACGCCAAAGCGGAGTTGACCGCGGCGAAGTGGTAGTGCGAGCCGACCTGCACGGCCCGGTCCGCGGTGTTCACCACGATCAGCCGCACGCGCGGACGGCCGGGATGCAGCGGCACCGGCTCGGCACCGGGGAGCACCTCGCCCGGAATCACGGGATCCGACATGGCCTAGGAGATCGGGTCGTGGACGGTGACCAGCTTGGTGCCGTCGGGGAAGGTGGCCTCGACCTGCACGTCGAGCAGCATCTCCGGAATCCCGTCGAGCACCTGGTCGGCGCGGAGCACGTCGCGGCCGGACCGCATCAGCTCGGCGACGCCGCGCCCGTCCCGCGCGCCCTCCACGACGTGATCGGTGATCAGCGCGACGGCTTCCGGGTGGTTCAGCCGCAACCCCCGGTCCAGGCGTTCCCGCGCGAGCCGCGCGGCCACGTGGACGAGGAGCTTGTCTCGCTCGTGCGGGGCAAGGTGCATGACATCTCTGTAGCACGGTGACCCGATCGCCGACGACCGACCGGCACCGGAATTGATCCTGGTTAACACCCTTTTCGCGGGATTGTCACAACCGCCCCGCACCGGAGGCCGTGTGATCTTCGCCATCGGGACCGTCCGCACCGATTGCCTCCGCCCGCACGCCGGGTGCAGTGTTACCGGCACGGCACAGGCTGCGACCGATCGCATTCGTGCTCATGCACCCCGCCACGTCCCGCCGAGCGCTCCCGAGCGCCCGGCCACCTGAACGACTCAACGAGGAGACGAGGCAATCATGGGCACCAGCACAGGCGGCTCCGACTTCCGCCCCGGCCTGGAAGGCGTCGTCGCGTTCCAGACCGAGATCGCCGAACCGGATCGGGACGGCGGCGCGCTGCGCTACCGCGGCGTCGACATCGAGGACCTGGCGGGCAAGGTCTCCTTCGGCGACGTGTGGCAGCTGCTGGTCGACGGCCGCTTCGGCCGGGGCCTGCCGGACGCCGGTACCGCCGAGCTGCCGGTGCGCACTGGCGACGTGCGCGCCGACGCGCAGGCCGCGATCGCGATGCTCGCGCCCGCGCACGGGTTCGAGCCGCTGCTGGACATCACCGAGGACACCGCCCGCGACCAGCTCGCGCTCACCACGACGCTCGGACTGTCCTACGTGGCCCAGTCCGCTCGTGGCACCGACCTGCCCGCCGTCCCGGCGGAACGCGTCGCCGAGGCCGCGACCCTCACCGAAGCGTTCCTCACCCGGTGGCGCGGCGAACCGGACCCGGCCCACGTGCAGGCGCTGGACGCCTACTGGGTGTCGGCGGCCGAGCACGGCCTCAACGCCTCCACCTTCACCGCCCGCGTCATCGCCTCCACCGGCGCCGACGTGGCGGCCAGCCTGTCCGGCGCGGTCGGCGCCATGTCCGGCCCGCTGCACGGCGGGGCGCCGGCGCGGGTGCTGCCGATGCTGGCCGAGGCCGAGCGCACCGGAGACGCCCGCAAGGTCGTCGAGTCCATCTTGGACCGCGGCGAGCGGCTGATGGGCTTCGGCCACCGCGTGTACCGCGCGGAGGACCCGCGGGCGCGGGTGCTGCGCAACACCTGCGAGCAGCTCTCCGCCCCGCGCTACGAGGCCGCCGCCGAGCTGGAGCGCGCCGCGCTGTCGGTGCTGCGCGAGCGGCGCCCGGACCGGCCGATCGAGACGAACGTGGAGTTCTGGGCGGCGGTGATCCTGGACTTCGCCCAGGTGCCGACCGAGATGATGCCCGCGATGTTCACCTGCGCCCGCACCGCGGGCTGGTCCGCGCACGTGCTGGAGCAGCAGCGCACCGGCCGCCTGGTGCGCCCGTCCGCGCAGTACGTCGGCCCGGAACCGCGCTCGCCGCAGCAGGTCCAGGGCTGGAACTCGGTCAAGTCCCTGCCGGTGGCGGTCTGACCTCGCCTTCCGCCGCGGGAGGCTCGTGCGGAGTTCGATCTCCGCACGAGCCTGTTCGCGCCCGAGCCGCGCCCGACGGGAACGAGTCGTGACGCAACGTCGACGCCTCGTCACCGCGGGTGTCGATCTCGGTACAGTGGCGGCATGAGCGGGGACAGCAGCCGCGAGGCCGCCATCGCGCGGGCCGAGGAACTCGAAGCGGACGCCGAGCACAGCGGTGAACGCACCGACGACCTGGTCGAAGCCGCGAGCTACTGGCGCAACGCGCACGAACCGGAACGGGAACGCGCCGCGCTGCTGGCCGCGATCGACGCCGACACCGGCGAGTCGCTGTTCGACCCGCGCGCCACCTACGCCGAGATGCTCATGCGGCGCGGGGAACGCACCGCGGCGGACGAGCTGCTCGACGAGCTCATGGGCGACCTCGACGCCCGCGAGCACACCTACATCGCCGCCTCCGCCGCCTACCAGCACGCCGGAAACACGGCGGCGGCGTTGCGCTGGCTCGACGTCGGCATCGGCCGCCTGATCCCGGACGCGGCCGATCCCGATTCCGAGTTCACCGTCGACGACAAGGGCGTGGAGCTGCTGCGTGTGCGGCGCGAGATCCGCACCGACCTCGGCGAGCAGCCGGACGACCTCGACCGCGCGCTGGACATGATCTCCGACGCGGCTTTCGACCGGGGCCTCTCCGAGGCGTTCTCCGAGGAGGTGGCGAACCGGCACGACGTGGTCGTGCTGCACTGGCCGGCGGGCGACCTCGCCGAACTCCGCCGCCGCGAACCGGAGCTGCCCCTCGACCGGGACCACGGCGCGCACCGGCTGGAGCTGCAGCGCGAGATGCTGCTCGCCGACCGCGACGGCAAGCGCACGACCGTCGTGACGGGCTCCGCCGACGGCTACGCCGCGTTCTGCGCCGAGGTCGACCTGCCCAACGGCGACGCGGGCTCCCTGGAGCAGTACCGGACCGATCTGCTGCTGCGCGGCGAATGGCGCAGCTGGCCACCGGAGCGCAACGCGCCGTGCTGGTGCGGATCGGAGCGCAAGTACAAGAAGTGCTGCGGCGCACCCGGCCGTACCGATGCCTGAAGTGCCTGGTCACACGGCCTAGGTTCGATCACCTGAAGGTCCGGTTGCTGGCCAAAGCGCCTCCCGCGCAGTAAGTTGCCAAGCGGCTCAGGCACCTGCGGCGCACCCGGAAATTCACCTTTCCGACCCGTAGCCGCAACACGCACCGAGCCCTGAACCGGCAACGGCGCCGGTCACCGAGGCGACCGGGGGTCCGCCGAACCCCATCGTCCCCACGCAGGCGTTCCCCGTAAACGGGGCACCCGTGCGACAAGCCGACTCGACAACACCCGGAGGCGCCGGAATGACGCAGGCCGAAACCGACCCGACCACCTTGAAGCTGCCCAGCGAGCTCAGCCCGTCCGACGGCCGCTTCGGCTGCGGCCCGTCGAAGGTCCGCGACGAGCAGCTCGCCCGGCTCGCCTCCGACGGCGCCGCCGTGATGGGCACCTCGCACCGGCAGAAGCCGGTCAAGGCGCTGGTCGGGCGGGTCCGCGAAGGCTTGGGCCAGCTGTTCTCGCTGCCCGAGGGCTACGAGGTCGTGCTCGGCGTCGGCGGCACCACCGCGTTCTGGGACGCCGCGACGTTCGGCCTGGTGCGGGAGAAGTCGCTGCACCTGACCTACGGCGAGTTCTCCCAGAAGTTCGCCAAGGCCACCAAGGGCGCGCCGTTCCTGGCCGACCCGATCGTCGTGTCCGCCGACCCCGGTGACGCCCCGGCTCCGGTCTCCGACCCGAGCGTCGACCTGATCGGCTGGGCGCACAACGAGACCTCCACTGGCGTGATGGTGCCGCCGACCCGCCCCGCGGGCTCGGAGCAGGCGCTGATCGCGGTCGACGCGACCTCGGGCGCGGGCGGGCTGCCGTTCAACGCCGCCGACGTGGACGTCTACTACTTCGCGCCGCAGAAGTCCTTCGCCTCCGACGGCGGGCTGTGGCTGGCCGCGATGAGCCCGGCCGCCATCGAGCGGATCGGCGAGATCGGCGCCTCGGACCGCTGGGTCCCGGAGTTCCTGTCGCTGCCGACCGCGCTGGACAACTCCCGCAAGGACCAGACCTACAACACGCCCTCGGTGGCGACGCTGTTCCTGCTCGCCGACCAGATCGACTGGATGAACTCCCAGGGCGGCCTGGACTGGTGCTCGGCGCGGACCCGCGAGTCCTCGCAGCGGCTGTACCAGTGGGCGGAGGCCTCCAGCTACGCCACGCCGTTCGTGCAGGACCCGGCGAAGCGCTCGCAGGTCGTGGTCACGCTCGACTTCGACGACTCGATCGACGCCGCCGCGATCGCCAAGGCGCTGCGCGCGAACGGCATCGTGGACACCGAGCCGTACCGCAAGCTGGGCCGCAACCAGCTGCGGGTCGGCACCTTCCCCGCGATCGAGCCGGACGACGTCACGGCGCTGACGAAGTCCATCGACTGGGTGGTCTCGCAGCTTTCCTGAGCGCGGCGCGCCTGTCTCACGAGGTCGCCCCCTCACCATGGCGACCGACACATCCGTGTCACCCGAACTGGCTGTTGATCACTTGCTGTGATCGGAATAGTGGTCGGATTTCGCCAAGTGTTCGCATGTCGACCGCTATTCAGGCAAGATCGGGTAGGGAGAGGATGGTCACGAAGCGACACCGAACCCGGCGTGGCTCCTCCGTCAAGAGGGCACGCCGGGTTACGGTCACAGCTTGGTGACAACGACCGGGGAGGCTGGCGTATGCGCGCGCTGCGGGTTGTCGGGCTTGATGAGGACGGTGAGACCGTCATCTGCGAGGACCCCGAGAACGGCGACCGTTTTTCGGTGCCCGCCGACGAACGGCTACGTGCCGCCGCGCGCGGTGACCTGACCCGTCTCGGCCAGGTGCAGATCGAGATGGAGGCGCAGATGCGCCCCCGCGAGATCCAGGCCCGGGTGCGCGCGGGCGCCTCGGTCGAGGACGTCGCCACCGCCGCCGGAATCCCCGAGCAGCGGGTGGAGCGCTACGCCTACCCGGTGCTGCTCGAGCGCGCGCAGATCGCCGAGCGCTCGCAGCGCGCCCACCCCGTCCGCGAGGACGGTCCCGACGTGCAGACCCTCGGCGAGGTAGTCGCGCACACCTTCGGGATGCGCGGGCACGACTTCACCGACGCGAACTGGGACGCGTGGCGCGGCGAGGACGGCAAGTGGGTCGTCCGGCTGCACTGGCAGGCCGGTCGTTCCGAGAACCACGCGCACTGGGTGTTCCACCCGGGTGCGCACGGCGGCACCGTCGCTCCGCTCGACGACCACGCGGTGGACCTGCTGGACCCGTCGCCGAACCGCCCGCTGCGGACGGTCCGGCCGGTGACGGCGCTGGCCCGCGAGGCCCTGGAACTGGACGAGTCCGAGGAGGACGCGGTCGAGGACGAGGCCACCACCCCGCCTCCGCCCGCGCCGCCGAAGCAGGCGAGCCCGGTGATCCCGTCCTTGGACCTGGAACCGACCCCCGCCGCGCCCGAACCGGAGCCGGAGCAGTCGCAGTCGGCGCCGCTGGCCGAGCAGGCCGGTGAGGACGACCTGGAAGCGGTGGAGGACGAGGCCGCGCGCAAGACCGAACCGGCACGGCGGCGCAAGAACCACCCGATGGTCCCGTCCTGGGAGGACGTCCTGCTGGGAGTGCGCTCCCACCGCTGACCTCGACGCACGTGTGAAAGGCCCCTTCACCGGCGGCGTGCCGTCCGAAGGGGCCTTTCGCGTGCGCCGCGAATGCTCGACCGGCGCGACGACCTGGAGGAGATCGCCTTGTCCGAACCTCGCCCGCCGTTCCCGCCCTTCGACGAGGAGGCGGCGCTGCGGAAGGTCCAGGCCGCGGAGGACGCCTGGAACACCCGCGATCCGCACCGGGTCAGCCTCGCGTACACGGCCGACTCCGCCTGGCGGAACCGGGACACCTTCGTCACCGGCCGCGAGGAGATCGTCGCGTTCCTCACCGCCAAGTGGGAGCGCGAGCTGGACTACGCGCTGCGCAAGAGCCTGTGGAGCTTCCGCGGCGATCGCATCGCGGTCCGGTTCCAGTACGAGTGCCGCGATCACGACGGCCAGTGGTGGCGCAGCTACGGCAACGAGCTGTGGGAGTTCACCGACACGGGCCTGATGCACCGCCGCGAAGCCAGCATCAACGACGTCCGCATCAGCGCGGACGAACGCCGCTGGTTCGGCCCGCGCCCAGCCGATCAGCACGGCCGGGACATCCCGCTGCGGTGAGCCGTCAGGGCCTCCCGGCCCGGGAGCCTGCCCTTGGTCTCGTCGTTCCAGCCGAGCAGCGTTCTTGATCCGTGTCCTGTCGGCGGCGAAGCCGCTGAGCATCGACCACCTGCGCAGGTCGACCACCGGCGGGTTCGCAGCGGTTTCCTCGCGAGGACAGCTTTTTCCTTCGTGGCGGAGCCACCAGGGAAAAAGATCCCGCAGCGAGGAAACCGGTGAGGTTCCGCCACCCGACCCACCTAGCAAGCCGAGTCGAAGATCCGATCTCGATCAGCCGAGCAGCGAGAGCAACAACGCCAGCCAGGCGAGGGCGACTCCGCCTGCCACGCCGAACGCGACCCAGCGCCAGACGGGAACTCGCCTGCCCAGCCAGATCGACGGGGCGAATCCGCCGACCACCACCGCGTTGACCAGCAACGCCAGCACCAGGCTCACCTCGGCCAGGCCGCGGCTCACCACCACCAGCGAAACCGTCACGATCGCGGCGATCACCACGCTGATCGTGATCCCGGTGGCCCACGGCGCCGGTTCCGGAGGCCCGTCCGCGGGCGAGGCCCGGCGGACCCGGCTCATCCGGCCGCGGGAAGGGTCCCAGTAGCCGACCTCGCCGCCCGTCTCGGCGGCGAGCCGCGCCGCGAGCTGACGGCCGCGGCGCGACATCAGGACCGCGGAGGTCTCCCCGGAGATGTCCTGGTCCGGCGGCACCGTGTGCACCACGTGCGCCCACTCGTGCAGGTCCTCGACCAGCGTCGAGGGCAGCGCGAGCCGCGCCGGGTCGTACTCGTGGACGGCTCGCCGTTCCTGGTCGGCGGGGTCGGCGCGGTTGACGAGCACGGCGCGTCCTCGACGCACCCGCAGTTCCCACCGCGAGCGCTGCGCTGCTCGGGTCATCGTGCTCCGCTCATCGCGTGGAACACGATCGCACCGGCGGTGGCGACGTTGAGCGAGTCCACTTCGGGGTTCATCGGGATGCGCACCGGCAGGTCCGCGGCGGAGATGGTGTCCTCCGCCAGGCCGGGCCCTTCCGAGCCGAGCAGCACCGCGACGCGCCCTCGGTCGAGCCCGGCGTCCCGCAGCGAGGAGGCCGTGGCGCGCGGGGTCAGCGCGGCGATCCGGTAGCCGTGCGCGGTGAGCGTCCGCAGCCCGTCGGGCCAAGCGTCGAGGTGCGCGAACGGGACGCGCAGCACGTGGCCCATGGACACCCGGATGCTGCGCCGGTACAGCGGGTCCGCGCAGCCCCCGCCGAGCAGGATCCCGTCGATGCCGAGCGCGGCGGCGTTGCGGAACAGCGCGCCCAGGTTCTCGTGGTCGCCGACCCCTTCCAGCACCGCGAGCCTGCGGGAGCCGCTGATCAGCTCGTCCGCGTCGACGGTGTGCGCGCGGTCGGCGACGGCGAGCACACCCCGGTTGAGGTGGAAGCCGACGATCTGGCTCATCACGTCCGCGGACACCTCGTACGCGGGCACGTCGACGCCGGCGAGCCGGTCGGCGAGCGCGTCGAGGCGCTTGCGGACGCCGAGCAGCGCGCGCACCGGGTACGGGGAGTCGAGCAGCCGTTCGACGACCACGGTGCCTTCGGCGATGACCAGGCCGCGACCGCCGGGGCGGTCCGGGCGGCGGTCGGCGGTGGCGAGATCCCGGAAGTCGTCGACCCTCGGGTCGCCGACGTCGGTCACCTCGTGCACGCGTGCCACGCGTGCATTTTCGCATTCCGCATCGCCCCGGCCGGAACGGTGTCGCGATCTTGCCGGGCCCGCGGCGCCCGTGATGATCGACCTCACAACGACCGGGTGTGCGCGCTGGGCATAACGGGGACTCCTGGGTTGTTAGTTGCAGAGAGCAAACTGTCGTCGTCGCCCACCGCGCTCCAGGGACTCGGACGACCAGAGCCTGGACGCCGGAATTCCGAGGCGCCCGGTTCGCGCGGTCCGCCCGCGAGCGGCGGTCGCGACGCGCTGAGGCGGTCCGCGGGTGGCGTGCCAGGGGGGCACCACCGACCGCACTCACACCGATTCCGCCGGACAGGAGCACGTCCGGCGGCAACCCGATGAGGAGACCCATGTCCACCCCCGAGGACACCACGATCGATGGGGCCCAACGCAGGTTGGGGAGCAAGACCAAATTCGCCCTCATCCTCGGTGGGATGACGGCTTTCGGGCCGCTGTCCATCGACATGTACCTGCCCGCGCTGCCGCAGCTGACCACGGAGCTGGGGGCCACCGAGTCGCAGGCGCAGCTGACGCTGACGGCGGTCCTGCTGGGCCTCGCGCTGGGCCAGCTGCTCGCCGGGCCGATCAGCGACTCCGTCGGCAGGCGGCGCCCGCTGCTGGTCGGGCTCACCGTGTACATCGTCGCGTCGGTGCTGTGCGCGCTGTCCGGGTCGATCTACGCGCTGGCGGGCCTGCGCCTGCTGCAGGGCGCGGGGGCCGCGGCGGGCATGGTGATCGCCCGCGCGGCGGTCCGCGACCTGTACTCCGGCGTGGAGGCCGCCCGGTTCTTCTCGTCGCTGATGCTGGTGACCGGGCTGGCGCCGATCTTGGCGCCGGTCGTGGGCGGGCAGGTCCTGGCGCACACCACTTGGCGCGGCGTGTTCGTCGTGCTGACCGCGTTCGGCACGGTGCTGCTGCTGGTGGCGGCGTTCCTGCTGCCGGAGACGAAGCCGAAGCAGTGGCGCCAGCCCGCGCACCTGGGCAGCACGTTCCGGACGTTCGGCGCGCTGCTGTCGGCGCCGTCGTTCCTGGGCAACGCGCTGACCGGCGGCCTGGGCATGGCGGCGATGTTCGCCTACATCTCCGGTTCGTCGTTCGTGCTGCAGAACATCTACGCGATGTCGCCGCAGACCTACAGCATCGCGTTCGGGGCGAACGCGATCGGCCTGGTGCTGGCCGGGCAGATCAACGCGCGGCTGGTCGGCCGGGTGGCCTCGGAGGCCCAGCTGCTGGTCGGCGCGCTGCTGACCTCCTCGGTGGCGGGCGCGGTGCTGCTGACGGCGGCGCTGCTGAACCTGCCGCTGCCGTTCCTGCTGGGACCGCTGTTCGTGATGGTCTCGGCGCTGGGCTTCGTCATGCCGAACACGACGATGCTGGCGCTGGCCGACAACCGCGAGGTCTCCGGGAGCGCTTCGGCGCTGCTGGGCGTGTGCCAGTTCATCGTCGGCGCGCTGGCCGCTCCGCTGGTCGGGCTGGGCGGCACCGGGTCCGCGGTGCCGATGACGATGGTGATGTTCGGCGTCGTGGTGGCCGCGACCGTCATGTTCCTGACGCTGGGGCGGCGCGGGCTGAAGCGCCCGGAGGTCGTCGCCAGCTCCGCCGAGGTGCGCCGGAGCACTCCGGTCGAGGCCCCCGCGGAGCCCGGCCGGACCGGTTCCGGTCGCTGACCTCCTCGTCCGCTCCGCGCGCGTCGTGCACCGCACTCAGGTGGACGACGCGCGCGGACGAGGAAATATCGTGCGGCTCGGAGTCGCGTTCACGCCCGGCTCGGGACCGGGCGGCTCGCGCCGCTGAACTCCGACCGCACGCCGCACCCCGCCCCGGCGAGCTCCGGGCCGGGTGAGCGCCGGGCGCTCCCGGCGAGGACACGACGACCGAAGGCAGGGTTTCCATGGCCCCACTGGGCACCACCGACCTCGACGTCCACCCGATCTGCCTGGGCGGCAACGTCTTCGGCTGGACCGCCGACCGCGACGACTCGTTCGCCGTGCTTGACGCGTACGTCGCCGCGGGCGGCAACTTCATCGACACCGCCGACCTCTACATGGCCTCCGCTCCCGGCAATTCCGGCGGCGAGTCCGAGACGATCATCGGCGAGTGGCTGCGGGCTCGCGGCAACCGCGACCAGGTCGTCATCGCCACCAAGGTCGCGAAGCTGCCGGGTCGCCGCGGCCTGTCCCCCGGCAACATCCGCGCCGCAGCCGAGGATTCGCTGCGCCGCCTCGGCGTCGACCACATCGACCTGTACTACGCGCACGAGGACGACGAGTCGGTGCCGCAGGCCGAGGCGCTGGCGGCGTTCGACGGGTTGGTGCGCGAAGGCAAGGTGCGCCACCTCGCGGCCTCCAACTTCACCGGCGACCGGCTCGCGTCGGCGCTGGCGACCTCCGACCGCGAGGGCCTCGCCCGCTACCGGGCGGTGCAGCCGCACTACAACCTCGTCGAGCGCGCCGGGTACGAAACCGACCTGGCCGAGCTGGTGGCGCGGGAGAAGCTGCCGGTGCTGCCGTACTTCGCGCTGGCGCGGGGATTCCTCACCGGCAAGTACCGGCCGGGCGACACGTTCTCCGACAGCCCGCGCGCGGATGCCGCGCGTAGTTACCTGGACGAGCGGGGGGTCAAGATCCTCACCGCATTGGAGGAGATCGCAACGCTGCGTGGAGTGCCGGAGGCATCGGTGGCGCTGGCCTGGTTGCGCGCCCGCCCGTCGGTCGCGGCCCCGATCGCCAGCGCCCGCAACACCGATCAGCTCGCGGCGCTGCTGGTAGCGGCCGAGCTGGAGCTGACCGGAGCGGAGCTGGAACGGCTCACCACGGCCTCCGGCTGAGGTCCGGAAAGTCACTTTTCCCGCTGGTCAAATGCGGTATTCGAGTGCCCGCTCGAACACCGTTTTGGACGCTGGTCCGCCGGGTACCGATGTGTCACGGTTGGTGTCCACCTAGCCGGCGTGCTGGCCGACCGAGCGGGGAGACGGCATGGGAAAGCACGTGACCAGTCGGGCTTTCACTCCTGTGGACCGGCAACGCTATCGAGACAAGATGCAGCGCGGTCTCGACGCGTTGGCCCGGATGCTCGCCGAGGGCAACTTCTCCTTCCCGCACCAGCAGATGGGGCTGGAAATGGAGCTGAGCCTCGTCGACGAGCGGATGGAGCCGTCGATGTCGAACTCGGTGGTGCTGGAGAAGATCAACGATCCCTCCTTCACCACCGAGTTGGGCCAGCACAACATCGAGCTCAACGTGCTGCCCCGCGCGCTCGCCGGGGACGGCGCGCTGGAGCTGGAGCGCGAGCTGCGCAAGGCGTTGCTGCGCGCGGACGGCAAGGCGCAGGACGCGAACGCGAAGCTGGTGCTGATCGGCACGCTGCCCACCTTGCAGCGCGGGCACTTCGACCCGGCCTGGCTCTCGCACAACCCGCGGTACTCGCAGCTCAACGAGCAGATCTTCACCGCCAAGGGCGAGGAGATGCTGCTGGACATGGAGGGCGCCCCGCTCGGCGACGGCGGCCCGGAACAGCTCCGGTGCTACGCGGACTCCATCGTTCCCGAATCCGCGTGCACATCAGTGCAACTACACCTGCAAGTGGCGCCCGAGGACTTCGCCGCGCACTGGAACGCCGCGCAATGCCTGGCCGGCGTGCAGCTGGCGATCGGCGCGAACTCCCCGTTCCTGCTCGGCAAAGCGCTCTGGCACGAGACGCGGGTGCCGTTGTTCCAGCAGGCCACCGACACCCGGCCGCAGGAGCTCAAGAACCAGGGCGTGCGCCCGCGGGTGTGGTTCGGGGAACGCTGGATCACCTCGATCTTCGACCTGTTCGAGGAGAACGTCCGCTACTTCCCCGCCCTGCTGCCGGAACCCGAGGAGGAGGACCCGGTGGCCGCGCTGCAGGCCGGGCGGGCACCGACGCTGGCGGAGCTGCGGCTGCACAACGGCACCATCTGGCGGTGGAACCGCCCGGTGTACGACCTGGTGGACGGCGTTCCGCACCTGCGGGTGGAGAACCGGGTGCTCCCGTCGGGACCGAGCGTGCCGGACGTGATGGCGAACGCCGCGTTCTTCTACGGCGTGCAGCGCGCGCTGACCGAACAGGACCGTCCAGTGTGGACTCAAATGTCGTTCGCCGCGGCGGAGGAGAACTTCTACACCGGTGCCCGGCACGGCATGGACTCGCACCTGTACTGGCCGGGGGCGGGCTGGATCACCCCCGATGAGCTGGTCCTGCGCCGCCTGCTGCCGATGGCGCACGAGGGCCTGCGGCTGTGCGGGGTGTCCGATGCCGCGCGGGAACGCACGCTCGGCATCATCGAAGCGCGCTGCCTGCGCAAGCAGACCGGCTCGTCGTGGCAGCGGGACGTGGTGGCGCGGCTGGAGCAGCGCGGCCACGACCGGCGGGCGGCGCTGACCGGGATGCTGCGGCGCTACGTGGAGCTCACCGACTCCGGCGAACCGGTGCACGGCTGGCCCGTGGAGTGAGGCGCGGAAACCCCTGTGCGCGGGCCTGAGGTCCCGGTGACTGAGATCAACCCCGCCCGGACTGCGGCGGCCGGACAGTTGCTACTAGATTGCCATTGCTAGGGACTGTCAGCGATACGCGCACAGGGAGACGCTCAATGGCTCAGTACGTGCTGCCCGAGTTGGATTACGACTACGCGGCGCTGGAGCCCGCGATCTCGGGTGAGATCAACGAGCTGCACCACAGCAAGCACCACGCGACTTACGTGAAGGGCGCCAACGACACGATCGAGAAGATCGCGGAGGCGCGGGACAAGGGCGACTTCGGGTCGATCGTGGGGTTGGAGACGACTCTGGCGTTCAACCTGGCGGGGCACTCGCTGCACTTGGTGTGGTGGAAGATCCTCTCGCCGAACGGGGGCGACAAGCCGACCGGTGAGCTGGCGGCGGCGATCGATCAGGACTTCGGTTCGTTCGACAAGTTCCGCGCTCAGATGGAGGCGGTGTCGACCACGATCCAGGGCAACGGCTGGGGCGTGCTGGCGTGGGACCCGGTGGGTCAGCGGTTGATCACGCAGCAGCTGCGCGACCACCACTCGAACCTGTCGATCGCCACGACGCCGCTGCTGGTGTTCGACATCTGGGAGCACGCGTACTACCTGCAGTACAAGAACGTGAAGGCGGACTACGTCAAGCAGCTGTGGAACGTCGTGAACTGGGACGAGGTCGGCAAGCGCTTCGCCGACGCTCGCGCGGGGTACAACGGCCTGCGTCTGCCCACCGCTTGATCCCGCCGCGCCGGACGACCGGCGCGATCGCGGACGCTCGACACTTCGGGGCCTTCCTGCGGGAAGGCCCCGAAGTGCTGTCCGGGGTGGTGCCGGAGCACCGCGCGTAGTGCTCCGGCGGACGCGGGTCCGAACGCGAGCGAACCCCGCCTCCCGGAGGAAGCGGGGTTCGCTCTGTTCCCGAACTGACTGCCGCTCCCACCACGAAGCGGACATGTATTAGGTTAGCCTAACCTCCCAGGCTCTGCAACCCCGATCTCCGCGCCCGCCACAGCAGCAGTCCGCAGCCCACCGCGGCCAGCAACGAGGCGAGCCCGCCCAGCAGCACCGGCGACCGCGGGCCCAGCACCTCCGCGAGCCAGCCCGAGGCCAGCCCGCCCAGCGGTTTCCCGCCCAGGAACAGCAGCATGTACAGGCCCATCACGCGCCCGCGCATCGACGGATCGACACCCAGCTGCACGGTCGAGTTCGCGCTGGTCGTGAACGTCATCACCGCCACCCCGACCGGGATCAGCATCACCGCGAACGACCAGTAGCCCGGCATCAGCGCGCCCACCGCCTCCAGCAGCCCGAACGCGGCGGCGCCGAGCACCATCAGCCGCAGCCGCGAACCAGCCTTGCCGCTGCGGCGAGCGGCGAGGGTGGCGCCGGACAGCGTCCCGACGGCGAGCATCGTGATCAGCAGCCCGTAGCCGTCGGCGTCGCGACCGAACACGTTGCGGGCGATGACCGCGAAGGTGCTCTCGAAGTTCATGCCGAAGGTGCCCACGCAGAACACCAGCACCATCACCGCGACCAGGTCGGGCCGCCGCCGCACGTAGCGCAGCCCGGCGCGCACCTGGCCGCGCTCCTTCGGCACCCGGTCCGGGCGGTGCAGCAGCGCCACGTCCATCAGCAGCAGCCCGCCCACCACGGCGGCGGAGCTGATGCCGTTGGCGAGGAACACCCAGCCGGTGCCGACGGCGGTGATGAGCACGCCCGCGATGGCGGGACCCACGATCCGCGCCAGGTTGAAGGTCATCGAGTTCAGCGCGACGGCATTGGTGAGCTGCGAAGGCCCCACCATCTCCACCACGAACGACTGGCGCACCGGGGCGTCGATCGCCGCGAACGCGCCGAGCACGGCGCACAACGCGTACACGTGCCAGAGCCGCACGACCCCGGAGACGTCGAGCAGGCCGAGCAGCAGCCCGCAGGCTCCCAGCGCGATCTGCGTCGCGATCAGCAGGCGCCGCTTGTCGAACCGGTCGGCCGCGGTGCCCGCCCACAGCGTGAGCAGCAGCGTCGGCAGGAACTGCAGCGCCACCGCCACGCCGAGCGCGCCGGCGCTGCCGCCGGAGAGCTCCAGCACCAGCCAGTCCTGCGCGGCCCGCTGCATCCAGGTGCCGGTGAGCGAGACGACCTGGCCGGAGGCGTAGTAGCGGTAGTTGCGCACCCGCAGCGAGCCGAACATGCCGCCGCTTCCGGAGCCCTCCCGGCCTGGCGGAGCGGCGATCCCGCCGGTGGTGGATGTGCGATTCGCACCGTCCGGGTCGTGCCCTGACGGGTGCAGCGATTCACCTGGCACCGCCGACGTGCTCAGCTCCCCTCTAGCGCTCCGAGATCCGTTCCATGATCTCGGCGGCGCGGCTCAGCGCCGCGCGTTCTTCCTTGGTCAGCTCGGCGAGCTGGATGTCGAGCCAGCGCTCCCGAGCGGAGATCTCCTCGTCGATGCGGGCCCGGCCCGCGTCGGTGAGGTCGACGACGGCCTGCCGCCCGTCGGTCGGGTGCGGAGTGCGCACCACCAGGCCGAGGCCTTCGAGGGCGGCGATGACCCTGGTCATCGAGGGCGGCTGCACGCCTTCCTTCGCGGCGAGCACACCCGGTGTCATGGCTCCGGCCTTGTGCAGGCAGGACAGCGCGGACAACTGGGAGAGCGTGACGACGGAGTCGGTGCTCTGCGCCCGCAACCTGCGGTTGAGTCGGACGGAGGCCATCCGCAGCCGAGTGGCCAGCGTGCGCTCACGTTCAGCGATCTCGGACACGTCGTTAGTCTACCAAACTATTTGACGACAAATCGGACGATCGACCCATGGTCGGGCGCGATGCGCGGAGCTTAGGGGACCCGACGTCCGACGATCACCCGAGGTGGCCGATTCGTACCCGATCGTCAGCCGGAGAACAGCGCGGAGACCGGGTCGGCGACGAAGTACAGCACGAACGCGGCCGACACGACCCACATCAGCGGGTGCACGGACCGCACCCGCCCCGTCGCCGACTGGATCAGCACGTAGCTGATGAAGCCGACTCCGATGCCGTTCGCGATGGAGTAGGTGAACGGCATGACCACGATCGTCAGGAACGCGGGCAGCGCGATGGTGAAGTCGGACAGGTCGATGTCGCGGATCTGGGCCAGCATCATCGCGCCCACCACGACCAGCGCGGGCGCGGCGGCTTCGACGGGGATCACGCTGTAGAGCGGGGTGAGGAACATGGCGGCGAGGAACAGCAGTCCGGTGACCACGTTCGCGAGCCCGGTGCGGGCGCCCTCCGCGATGCCGGAGGCCGATTCCACGAACACCGTGTTGGAGCTCGCCGAGCCGACACCGCCCGCGACGGCGCCGACGCCTTCGACGGCCAGCGCCTTGCCGATGCCGGGCAGGTTGCCCTTGCGGTCGGCGAGCCCGCCTTCCTTGCCGAGGCCGGTCATGGTGCCCATGGCGTCGAAGAAGTTCGCCAGGACCAGCGTGAACACCAGCATCGCCGCGGCCAGCGCGGGCAGCCGCGTCCACGCGCCGAAGGAGATGTCGCCGACGAGCGACAGGTCGGGGAAGCCGAAGATCTGCTCCGGCGGCGCCGGGTAACCGAGGTTCCAGCCCTGCGGGTCGGTGCCCTCCGAGGGTCCCGCGTGCACCAGGGCCTCCACGGCGATCGCGACCAGGGTGTTGACCACGATGGCGATCAGGATGCCGCCGCGCACCTTCCGCGCCACCAGGATCGAGGTGAGCACCAGGCCGAACGCGAACACCGCGGTGGGCCAGGACGCGATGGAACCGTCGATGCCCAGCCCGACGGGCACGGTGGTGTTCGCGGCGTCCGGCAACCGGCGCACGAACCCGGCGTCGACGAGGCCGACGAAGCTGATGAACAGGCCGATGCCGACCGCGATGGCCGCTTTCAGCTCGGGCGGCACGGCGTTGAACACGGCGGTGCGGAACCCGGTGGCGACGAGGATCAGGATGATGATGCCGTCGACGACGACCAGGCCCATCGCCTCCGGCCAGCTCACCTGCTGGGCGATGGTGACGGCCAGCAGCGTGTTGATGCCCAGCCCGGCGGCGATGGCGAACGGGTAGTTCGCGACGAGCCCGAACAGCAGTGTCATGACGCCCGCCACGAGCGCGGTGCTCGCCGCGACCTGCGGCACGGTGAGGATGTTCCCGAGCACGTCGCGCTTCGCCGTCGGCGAGTCCGCCGAGTAGCTGCCGAGGATCAGCGGGTTGAGCACGATGATGTAGGCGACGGTGACGAACGTGACGAGCCCGCCGCGCAGTTCCCGGCTCAGCGTCGAACCACGCTCGGTGATCTTGAAGTACCGGTCCAGCACACCGGTTCCGCCGCGAGCGGCCACCGGTTCCGATTCGTTCCCACTCGCCATGCGTGGATCTTCGAGACCGCGATCCGATCCCGCAACCGGCTGCGCGTCGGGTTTACCGGAACGTTCCCCCGGTTGCTCGGAGCCGCTGTCCGACCCGGTGCGCGGATCGTCCGGATTCCTGTCCGCCATCACTACCTCACCCTGCTGACGACTACCGGGGTAGCCTGCCCGACGTGGCCGAAGACAGCGCACGCACCCCCGCCTCACCAGCGACGACGACCGCCGAGGCGCCACGCACCGTGCCCGCGCTGCCACGCAGGCTGGCCCAGCCCACGCCGGTCGTGCTGGCGGGGACGGGGCTCTGGCTCGCGGGCCTCGTGCTGTTCGCCGTCACCGCCCCCGGCGGCTTCGAGTTCTGGACCTGCGTGGCCGGGTTCGTCCTGGGCCTGACCGGCTACGGGGTGTTCCGCTGGCAGCGCAACGCGTCGCGCCGCGGCTCCCGAGGGGCGTGGAAGGGTTTGTCCGGTCTGGACGGATAGTGCGATAGGGGAAACCCCTCCTCCGGTGCTGGGCCGTTCGCTAGTCTGCTGCTCGCGAAGTACCGACAACTGGGGGAGTACACGCCGTGCCGTCGAAGCTTGATGTCGACCGCCTGGAATTCGTCATCCTCGCGGGCTGGGCAGGTCTGAAGCGGTTACCGCCGGTCGTCCAGTACAGCCATTACGGGACGCCCGTCCAGGACATGGACAACGAGTTGGAAGCAGCGGACGCGCGATGCCGCCAGCGGGGGCTGGTCAATCGCGCGAACCAGGTCAGCGACGAGGTGTGGGACCTGCTCGCGGTCTACCCCAGCACCGCCATCGAATACGACCTGCGATTCTCCGCGCAGAAAGGCACCGAGCTGCGGGCCGCCGTATCGCAATCCGGGCAGGTCGCCGTCCGGACCGTCATGCACGGCGACCGCTACGTCCTGGAACGCGTCCGCGTCGAAGACGCCGTGCCCGCGCTGATCTCGGTGCTGCCCGAGCACCCGCCGGTGAAGATGAAGCCGGTCAACATCGACCTCGCCGAGATGCGCGCCGTGATGGCCGACGTGGAGAAGAAAGGCCTCACCGACCCGCGCGCCATCGAACAGGGATTGCGCAGCCGCGGCGTCGACGTGACGAGCTTCCGGAAGGCCACCGAACTGCTCGACGGCACCAAGCTCGGCGCGGGCCAGATCGGTGTCACCGCGTGGAACGCGCAGCGCAAGGAGTTCCGCGGCGACCACACCGTGCAGGTCGTCGACGTCGAAGGCGGCCGGGTGTCCATCTACAACTCCGGCAACCAGCGCATGGTCGCCGGAGCCGACATCGGCACCTTCCGCCGCGTCCTCGGCGACCTCACCACCGCCGCGCAACGCCGCTCCGTCTGGTGATCTTCCGCGCGCTGGGCCGAACGCGTGATCCGGGCCCGCGCGCGGGAACGAGATGCGGCGTTGTGACGTCGTATCGGTGCACTGCACAGGCGTGATCTGGCAAGCTGAGGCCCGATCACGGATCAACGTGACACTAGGGGGTAAGACCACATGGCCACCATCAACACGACTGTGAACAACGGGGGCACCTCTTCGGGGGCGTCGTTCTCCGTCGACACGGACGCCATTCCGGGGATGATCGCGAAATACGAGGATGCTCGGGAACAACTGGGGGAGATCCTCAACTTGACGAGGCGTTCGGGGATGCTCAAACCGCCCGGCAATGACGAGGTCAGCAAGGCCGCAGCCAAGGCGATCGGTGATCTCATGGGAGGAAGCGACCAAGGGATCACCAAAGTCGTCACCGACGCCAGGGAACACCTTCAGGAGCAGATCGATCAGCTAAAGGCTGCCCAGAAGGACTACCGATCTGCCGATGAAGCGGCTACGCCAACTCAATCGTAAGGAATATTTCTGTGCTACGACGCGCCAGCGTGATCACCGCCTCCCTCCTCACGCTCACCGCAGCCTCCGCGTGCTCCGTAGGAGAAAGCGGAGGTGGCCAGCAACCCGCGCCGCCCGCGTCGGAAGCGGTCGACCCCGCGCTGAAGGTAAAAAACCCCAAGAATCTTGCTGGCATCTCCGACTCCTGCCAGTTGCTCACCTCCGAGCAACTTTCCGCACTCGGCGCAAGCGGCTCGGAGTTGAAGCCCTCCATCAACGATCAATACAAAGAGCCCACGTGCAACATCTCCAACGACGCCTTCGACATCACCGTTGACATCAACACGAAGAACGGTGGAATGACGGCAGCCAACGCGCGAAAGGACAACTTCGACAACTTCGCCCCGACCGAAGTGTCCGGCTACCCTGCCGCTCAGATCAACGCTGACAGCAGCGTGTGCACAGTGGCCGCCGGTATCGCCGATGACCAGTCCATCGAAGTTTTCTACGCGAAGAACGCAGGTGGCACGCCCGAGATGGACGACGCTTGCGGGTACGCCAAGAAGATCACCACCGAAGTGATCAAGAACATCCCGAGCGCATGATCTCCTGCGCCGGTTGACCATCGAACACTGGGGAGACTTCAATGCCCGTTCCTCTTATAGCCGCCGGCGCGGTCGTCGTCGGCGGTGCGGTGCTCGGCCCATCGGACAGCGGCAGCCTTGACGACATCATGCAGAAGGTGGGTTTCAACCACCCCGAGAAGTACAAGCAGATCCACGAAGGCGCCGGTCACGAAGAGATGACCAAGGCTGCCGAGGACCTGAAAGGCGCGATCCAGACCCACTTCGGGAAAGCGCAAGAGCTACTCGAAACGGCGAACCGCGATGCGAACGTCGCTTGGGAGGGCAAGGCCGCCGAGCAGTTCGGGAACTCGACGAAGCCGATGACGAGCTTCCTGACCAACGCGCAGTCCACGTCTCAGGCCGCCGGTGACTCGGTCGACCGGCAAGTGGACGGCTTCCTCACGGTCCGGAACTCGATGCCGGAACCGAAGAAGGTCGATGCCACCGACAGCCTGGCCGAAAAGGGCGGAGCCTGGCTCGTCGGCGGTGAAACGGATCTGCAGCAGCAGGAGCGGGAGGCGACCGAAGCCGCGCAAGCCGCGAAGCAGACCTACTCGACCTACGACAACACGATCCGCCCCGAGGTTCAGAACCCGCCGCGGTTCGATCCGCCGCCGAACCAGAGCGGGGATCAGGGGCAGAGCTCCTTCGACCGCAGTGGCGCCATCAACTCGCCGATGGGTGTCGGATCGGGCGGTAGTCCTGGTGCCGGTGGTGGTTCCGGTGGGATCGGCGGCGTTGGCAGCGGTTCAGGGTTCGGCTCTGGTGGCTCGAACTTCCCGGACACGCCTTCTGGCAGCGGCTCGTCGTGGGCTCCTGGTGGCGGTTCGACGATGCCCGCTCCCGCTCCGGCTCCGGGTGCGATCGGTGCGGGCGGCGGTGCTGGCGCCGGTGGCGGTGCCGGGCTCGGGATGATGCCTGGCGGCATGGGCGCGGGCGGCGCGGGTGCCGGTGCGGGCGGTCGCGCCGGTGCGGGCGGCATGGGTGCCGGTGGTCGCGCCGGCGCCGGTGCGGGTGCCGCGAACCAGCCTGGTGCCGGTGGCCGTTCGGGCGTCGGGACTCCGGGCGGCGGCATGGCCGGTGCCGGTGGCGCCGGCGCGAAGGGCGCCGGGGCCGGTGGTCGTGGCGGCATGGGCATGGGCGGCGGCGCTGGTGCCGGTCGCGGTGGCCAGGGCGGCGAGGACGACGAGCACGAGCACCCGAGCTGGCTCGAGGAGCAGGACGACGTCTGGCTCAACGACATGCCGCGCACCGCTCCCCCGGTCTTCGGGGAGTGAGCTAGCGCAGCAGTGAGCTGACAGGTCGGCCGCGCACCGGATTCCGGTGCGCGGCCGATTCTTCTCCGGTGGTCAGCCCAGGTTGCGGATGACTTCCCGCGCGGCCGGTTCCAGCATCCGCGCCACTTCCTGCGGATCCTGCGACGCGCTCGAACTTCCCAAGGTGACCGTTGTCCTCCCCGACTGGAATTCCAGCCGCCAGTCGCCGTTGAGGTCGGTCAGGCAGGTCGTGCCGTCACCGATCTGAACCTCGGTCCGGACCGGCGGTTTTCCGAGGATGGGGTGGTCGCACTTGTTGGCGACGTACTTCCGGCCGACCTCGACGTCTTCCCAGTTCATGAAGTCCGCGCTGATGCTGTCGGGGTCCGGGCCGAAGATGTCGCCGTCCACGGCGGCGGTGCGGGTGCAGCCGGTGTCGACTCGATATCCGTCGGCCTCAGCCATGCGCAGCTCTCCGGGCAAGTAGTAGTCGCGCACCCAGTTGCTCGCCTGGACCGGGAAGGACGCTTCCAGCGCGGCCCCGTTCAACACGTCGCAGGGGTTCGGAGTGTCCGCATAACGACCGGTGTAGCTGATGTCCAGCGCCGCCGGGCCCGCCGCGAGACCGTCCACGATGCGGGTGGTCAACTCCCCGACCACCTGGTCCACGGGACGGCCGCCGTATTCGGGGTCGCTCAAGGTGATCAGCACGTCGACTGCCACGTCAGGCCGTGCGACGGTCGCACGCCAGCCGCCCCGCTGATCCGGGTCCTGCCAGTAGCCGACCTGAAATCCACGGTCGGTGCTGGTGCTGACTGGAACGTCCTGGCTCGCGGGGCTTTCGGCGACCAGTTCCAGTTCGGTCTCGGAGGAACGCGGCTGCTGGTAGACCTTCAGCGAGACCAGATCCGTGGGACTGGCGGTCGAATCGATCAAGTAGTCGCAGCCGCTCATCTCGCTGTCCTCGATCGCACGCTCCGGGAGCTCGTCGTCCTTGGCGTAGGAGTGTTCGAGCTGGCGGTCCAGCGCGAGCTTCAGACCGATCTGTTCGAGGACGGCCGGAGGAACGGTCGCGCAAGCGTCGTACGCGGGCGTCGCCCCGTACCGCGCCGCAGGCCCGCCCGGGGTCAGCTGGAGGAACCGCTCACCGCCCCGCTCCTCCCCTGCCGCCTCCGTACCGCCTCCACCGCGGAAGGCGAACATGCCCAACCCGAGCAGCAGCACCAGGACCGCGCCTGCGGCGACTGAGATGATCAGCGGCGCTTTGCTCGTGCGGCGGGGTTGTTGCGCGGAGGGCGGGGGCTGTTGCTGCCAGTTCTGCTGCTGCCAGCTCGGCGGCGATTGCGGGCCGGGTGGCGGCCAGCCGTTCTGCGGCGGGCCGGGTAGCGGCCGGTTCCCGTTCGGCGGGTGAGGCGGTGTCATCTCGCGGGGTCCGATTCTCCGATGTGGCGATCGTCGATCAGCTCAGCACGCGGCGAGGCTCTGCCGAGGGCGAATGCCCGATTTCGCGGGCATTCGCCCTCGGGACGGTTCGCTATTAACACTCATTCGTCACTCGGGAACGGGACGATGCGGTGATCACCACTGCGGGCTTCGGCGGAGCAGACCGAGCAGGTCGGGCGGTCGTCGCGGGGAACGACGTCGGCCGGGTCGGCCATCACTCCGCACAAGCCGACGGCTTGGACCACGCCGACCGGGATCACGTGGTTCTGGTAGCCGAAGGCCGCCCAGCAACCTTCGGGCTGTTCGATCTCTGCTGCCATCCGGGGATCTCCTCGAGTTGAGAGGGTGGCCGAGCGGGAGGGGAGGTGGACCCGCCCGGCCACCCGAACGGACCGGCGTGGAGTCGGGGGTCACCACGACCGGGCCGCGTCAGGGGTCCGCGCTCAGCGCGGACGGTTCGCCAGCTCGCGCCAGCAGTCCATGCAGGTCGCTTCCTGGATCCACGCGAGCTCGTCGGCGATGCGCTGCAACTCGTCGGTGCTCACCACGACGCCGCACAGCGCCTTCACGAGCTCACCCGGTTCGGAGCTGCGCGCGGCCAGGTCGAAGGCGTGCCGACCACCGCCCACCGGCTGCCACAGCCCCACCTTCGCCCCGTTCGCCAACATGTCCGCTCCTTCCCGTTGGATCTTCCGATGCGATCAACGTAAGTCTGTTACAGAATCTGCAAGTCTTGCAAGATCCACGATTGGGGGAATCGGACAGTGAGTTGAGCTCACATAAGCTGTGCAAGTGTCGAACACGTCCAGAGCCAGAGCGCTCGCCAAAGAGCTTCGGGCAGCGCGACAAGATGTCGGCCTGTCGATGAAACTCGTCGGTCAGCAGCTCGGTTGGTCCGAAGCGAAGGTCAGTCGCGTCGAGAACGCCAAACAGGGCATCAAGGAAGCGGACGTGTCCGCGATGCTCGCCGTCCTGCGGGTCACCGGAGTCGACCGGGAACGGCTGCTCAAGATGGCGCGGGAAATCGATCAACCGGCTTGGTGGGAGCTCGGGCGCTCACTGCCTGAACAGCTGACCGCGCTGATCGACGCCGAACAGCGGGCCGTCCGCATCACCGACGTAACGCTCAACCTGGTGCCGGGGCTGCTCCAAACGCGTGCTTACACGCGCGCAGTCATGGAATCCAGCGGTATGTCAGCGGATGAGGCCGACGCGCTGATCTCGGTACGCCAAGTTCGCCAAGGAATCTTGAGCAGCAGCGATCCGACCACGTTGCGCTGCTTGATCGACGAATCAGCCCTGATTCGCCCGATAGGTGGGCCACGAGTGATGGCTGAACAACTTCGGAGAATCGTCGCTGCGGGCCGAGAGCCGAACATCTCCGTTCAAGTTCTCCCACTCGAACTCGGCGCGCACGCGGGCTTGGCGGGCACCTTCGTCCTGCTGGAGTTCGTCAAGTCGCGCGACGTGATCTACCTGGAAGCCCGAAGTTCCGGTGCGTTCATCGACGAACCGGATGACGTCGCGTTGTTCACCGATGCCGTCGCCAGAGTCGAACAGCTGGCCTTCTCGCCAACCGGCTCAGCCGAGATACTTGCGAAGTACATACACAAGTACGAGAGCGAGGCGACATGACTGCCGGGTTAGTCGATTGGCGGACGTCCAGCTACAGCGGCCCCCAGGGCAACTGCGTGGAGGTCGGCTGGCGCAAGTCGAGCTACTCGGCGGCGAACGGTAGCTGCCTCGAAGTGAACTTCCGGAAGTCGACCCGAAGTGCAGGACAGGGCAACTGCGTGGAAGTCGGCTTCAAGAAGTCCAGCTACAGCGGGCAGGCTGGGAGCTGCGTCGAGGTCGGCGGCTCTCCCGAGGTCGTCGGCGTGCGGGACACCAAGGATCGGGACGGCGGGATGTTGGTGTTTGAGCGCCAAGCATGGCGCCGCTTCATCCGCTCGCTACGAGGCTGAAGCGAGCGGACCGTTCGTCCAACGGGGTTGGGCGAACGGTCCGCTCACCACGTCAGCGCAGCAGCGTGACCGCTTCCGGGTCCGCCAGCAGAGCCGCCAGGGCGAAGCGGGTGTCCCAGGTGCCCGCCGCCCAGGCGAGGGCGCGGGCGAGGCCGTCGGGGGTGCGTTCGGCGTGCACGGCGCCCGCTTCGTCGACCCACCAGTGCACGCGCTGCTCCCCGGAGCGAGTGCTCACGCGGAGACCGTCGTGCAGGGTGACTTCGCCGCGCGGGACGGCGATTCCCAGCAGTTCGCAGGATCCGGGGACCCGGCCGACTTCGGCCCACTTCTGGGCGCGGCCCTCCCCCAGCACCCGCATGGTGCTCTCCTCGGAGGCAAGCGGGAGGTCGAGCAGTTCCGCGAGGGCTTCGGCGTCGAACTGGTCGGGGCCTCCGCCCGCGATGACCAGGGGCGCTTCGAGCACTCCCAGCATCCACGGTTCGTCGAGCACCACGGCCCGTTCGGCGCTGACGACGGCTCCGGAGATGGACCGCACCGACTCGGGCGGGCCGGTGAATCCGGGGCTGATCACGCCGTCGGCGACCGCGTTCGCGAGTTCCCGGTGGGCGCGCAGCGCCGTGCCGGCGCGGACGGCGCGGTCGGGGTCTCCGAGCCTGGCGACCAGGTCCGCCGCGTCGTCGGGGTCGTCGACGCGCAGTTCGCCGCGCACGCCCGCGAGCCGCAGCTGCGGTTCGCTCAAGCCGACGTCGGGCACCGGGTCGTAGATCCCGGCGATCTCCTCCGCGCCCGGCAGCCGCCAGGAACGCGGCGGGTGCCCGGCGAGCAGCGCGAAGCGCGACAGCCACCACGCCGGGTGGCCGTGCGGGTCGTCGAGCGCCTGCGCGATGCCGGTGGAGGCGCTGAGCAAGCGGATCGCCGCGGGCCACGCCTCGTCGGCGACCAGGTCGAGATCGCGCACGGCGGTGAACCGGGCCGGCGGCCAGGCGCCGTCTGCGGCGAGTTCCTGCTCGCGCCACCACTGCTCGCTGTCGGCGAACCGGTCGTCGGGGTCGACGGGGTCGTCCTCGACGTGCAGGGCGAAACCGTCGAGCACCCCGATGGAGCGCAGCAGATCACGCGGCCAGCGGGCGGCGAACGCCGCGTCCAGCACGCCGAGCGACGCGTCGGGGCCGATCTCGTCCGGGTCGAGCACGGACAGCAGCGCGGCATCGGGCAGCAGCAGCTCGTCCGCGCGGCGCATCTCGCCGTCGCGGTCCGGCAGCGCCAGCGCGCTCAGCCAGTCGTGCGCGTGGGAATCGCGCACCAGACCGAGCACCGACTCCGTCAGCGGGAGCACGTCCGCCCCGGCCTGGGCGTCGGCGACGCTGCCGCGGACCGCCTCCGCCAACGGCGGGGCGTCCAGCAGCTCCGCCGGTCCCGCGCGGTGCGCGCCCAGCTGCTCCAGCAGCGGGTGCGCCGCGTCGGGATGCGCGATGCGCAGGCCTGAGATGTCCAGCGTGGACAGCACCGCGGCGGGGCCGGAATCGCCGTCGCCGTCGGCGAGCAGCACGTCGCGGACGCCGGTGATGGTGCGGCCGTCGGCCAGCGGCACCGGCAGCGCCGCGAACTCCTCGCGGGCGCGCAGGTCGGTGCGCTGGATCGGCGCCAGCGCGTCGTACAACCGGTGCCACCACGAGGCCGGGCGCTCCAGCCCGGACACCGCCTGCACCAGATCCGCCGAACCGAGCCGCCGCACCTCCAGCGTGCTCAGCGCGCGCCGCTGCCGGGCATCCGACAGGTCCGCGGCCAGCAGGCCGGGCACCACGTCCGCCAGCAACGACACCAGTTCCGGCGAGTAGTAGTCGAGCACCGCCGCGCCGTGCGGGGCGACGGAACCGCCCGCGCCGCCGGGCAGCCACTCCGTCACGCGCAACCGGTCCAGCACGCCCTGCCGCAGCTTCCCGTCAACATCGGACAGCGGGAAGCCGGGCAGCGGGACCAGTGCGGTGCGGTGCTCCGCCGAGACCTTCGCGACCAGGTCCGGGTAACTCTCGGCGGCGAACGTCAGCACCGAATCGACCGCGGGGGAACTCGTCACCCGGCGGCGGTCCGCCTCCACCGGCAGGCCCGCCAGCAGCCGCGCGGGCAGCGACAACCGCTCCTCGGTGGGAGTCGGGGCGTGCAGGATGTCCTCGGCCAGCGGGATCGGCACGTCGTCGGGGTCCAGCGGCACCGCCCAGCACGCCCACCACTCGGCGCCCTGGCGCGCCTCGGATCCCAGGCCTTCCAGGGCGAACTCGCCCAAGCGGCCGGAAACCCGGTGCAGCAGCCAGCGATCGCTGCGGTGCGGGCCGTGCACGACGGACCGCGACGCGCCCTGGTCCTCCCGGCGCCACGACTGCGCGCCCACCCGGATCTCGCGCAGCGCGGGCAGCGCCAGCAGCAGGTCCGACGCGTGCTCGGCGAAACCCGCCAGCAGCGCGTCACCGTCCACATCGGACAGAACGGGGAGTCGGACCTCCGTGCTGAAGCCCTCCGGCGGGGTCTCCTCGGCGGGCCACGCCAAGCGCAGCACCGGGACGCCGCCCTCGCGGGACTCGATCTCCTTCGCCGGGCCGGGAAGTTCCGCGGCCTCCGCGCGGGTGCGCTCCGCGGAGAACTCCACGGCACCCGACGTCGACACCACTCGCGGACGATCCGTGACCGCCAGCACCGCGGAGAAGCCCACGCCGAACCGGCCGACCGTGGCGCCGTCGCGCTTCGCCGAAGCGCGCAGCGAGGCCAACGCCTCCACGCCCTCCGCGGTCAGCGGCGCACCGGTGTTCGCGAGCCGCAGCTCACCGTCCTCGAACCCGACCCGCAGCACCCCGTCCGCACCGGCGGCGTCCGCGGCGTTCTGCGCGAGCTCCACCAGCAACCGGTCGCGGTACCCGCCGAGGCGCAGGTCCTCCTCGGCGTTCGCGTCCTCCCGGAACCTCGTCGGCGAGGACTCCCAGGACTGAAGTACGGCCCGCCGCAGCTCGGCCGTCCCGAACACGTCGTTCGCGGTCACCCGCGCGACTCGAAGTCCAGCGTGGTGTCGTCGTAGACGACCTCGGCGATCGGCACCGTCGACGAGGTGTCCACCTCGGCCTCCGAGTGCGCGCCGCAGCCGAACTCCACGTGCACCACCCGGCCGTCGGCCGGGGCGATCTCGTTGCCGCACACGCCGAACGCGGCCTGCATCGACCCCGCCAGCGGCAGGAAGAAACCGCACGTGCCGCACGCGCCGGGGGCGAGCTTCGCGATGTCGCTGCCCGGACCGAAGTCGCCGCCGTGCCAGCGCTCCGCTGCCGCGACCCGGCCCTCGAAGCTCAGCACCCGCTTGCGGCCCAGACCGACCTCGTACGCCACCGACTCCACGGTCGGGTCATCGGAGAGGTAGCCGGGCGCCAGCCGCGGATCGTCCGGGGCGCTGGGCAGCAGATCGCCCGCGCCGAGATCACCCGCTCGCACCCGCTCGTTCCACGGCACCCACGCGGGAGCCGTCAACGCGTCCTGTCCGGGCAGCAGCACGACCTCGCTGACCGTGACGGGTTCACCCGGACCGGCGATGGCGACCGTCACCGCCCAGCGCCAGCCGACGTAACCCGGGTAGTTCGACTCGAAGTAGTGCGTGGCCGCGTCCGGGCCTTCCGGTTCAACACCGGCGTGCGCCCCGACCGGGGCGTCGTCGGAATCCACCGTCAGCACCGGTGAACCGCTCGGATCGGTCGCGGGACCGGCCTCGCCCTCCGCTGCGGCGCGGGCCGTGTCGACGGCCGCGGCCAGCGTCGGGTCGAGCCGGGCCGGTTCAGGCTGGGTCCCCGTGGACTCGCCGCTCGGCTCCCCAGGAACTCCGAGCGGAGCGTCCGGGTCGGTGGTCGGAGCAGGCATAGGCGTCACGTGCTCGATTGTGCCGTACGGGGTCGGTGCGGTCGCCGCCCGTGTCAGGCTTTCGGGGTGCGAACCGGAGATCTCCCCAGGAGAACTGTGCTGGGCAACCGTCTGTCCACAGGCGTGATCATCGCGAGCCTGCTGGGCGGCCTGGGGTTGGCTGCGTGCGCGACGGACGTACCAACCCAGCACGAGGGCCAGGACGACCGCGAGCACACCGATCAGAGCATTGGGCACGCGCGCAGCGTGCCACACCTTCGAGCGATGGTGACCCGCGTGCTCCCGCACGACCGCTCCTCGTTCACCCAGGGCCTCGAACTGTCCGGCGGGACGCTCTACGAGGGCACCGGTCAGTACGGGCGTTCGGCGCTCCGGGCGCTGGACCCGGACACCGGCCGCGTGCTGGGGGAGCAACGTCTCCCCTCGGAGCTCTTCGGCGAGGGCATCACCGTCGTCGGAGACCGTATCTGGCAGATCACCTGGCAGGAAGGGGTTGCGCTGGAACGTGATCGGGAGAGCCTGCGGGAACTGCGCCGAGTGGACTACGACGGCGAGGGCTGGGGACTCTGCCACGACGGGACGCGGCTGATCATGAGCGACGGCGGCTCGCGGCTCACGTTCCGCGACCCGGCCACGTTCGCCCCGACCGGCTCGGTCGACGTCACCCTCGAAGGGCGGCCGGTGCCGGAGCTCAACGAGCTCGAATGCGTCGGCGGGCAGGTGTGGGCGAACGTGTGGGGAAGCGAGCGGCTCGTGCGCATCGACCCGGCGTCCGGTCGGGTCGGCGCGGTGGTGGACGCTTCGGGGCTGCTGCCGTGGACCGAGCGGTCCGGGACGGACGTGCTCAACGGCATCGCCGCCGTGCCCGGCACCGACGAATTCCTGCTCACCGGCAAGTTGTGGCCGCACGCGTACCGGGTGCGCTTCACACCCGAGTGATCGGTCCACACCAATCGCCGGACTTCTCCACACCCTCGTTCCGGTGGGGACGTGACGACGCCTCAGCTGTGGAGAACTCGCGTGATCACGGAGGTTGTCCACAGGGCGGGGTTCGCTGTGGACAACTCCGGTCGGCGTGTCGGACGCCGCGCTCTCCACCGGTGGGCTGAGCAGCGCAGCAACGGGCGCGATCGAGGTTTCGCCTAGGGCAGGATGAGCACATGGGGCTCCGACGCAACGGGCACGCCGACGAGGAACCGGCCGGACGGCCCGGCTGGGGAGCCGGACGCCGCGGCAGGCGCGCCCGGATCCCGCACGACTTCGGCGTCGAGCGGCCACGCGACGGACGGGCGGACGATCACGCGGACGCTCTTCGCCGCCCGGCCGGCGCTGCGGGCACCGGAACCTCGGCTCGCCCCGGCGAGCCCGGCCCCCCGGCCGACGACGAGCCGAGCGGCACCGGACGTGCCGCGAGCGCCGAGCACACCGGCACCACCGAGCACGCGGTGCGCGACGAGCCCCGCGAGCGGACCTCCGAGGACTCCGCGCCGCGCGACCACCCCGAGGACACCGGCTCCGCCCGCGGCCGGTGGGACTCCCCCGCCCCGCCGCGCAAGCTCACCATCACGCGCGTCGCCGCTTGGCGCGGACGCGAGCTGACCCGGCGGGCGATGCGGCTGTTCTTCTCCGCCGCGCACGCCGACGGCGCCGCCGAATCCGGCCTCGCCCGCTTCACCTACGCCGTGATGCTGAACTACGCGGTCGACGCCGCGATGGCGGTGGCGCTCGCCAACACGCTGTTCTTCTCCGCCGCCACCGGCGAGAGCAAGGACAAGGTGGCGCTGTACCTGCTGATCACCGTGGCCCCGTTCGCCGTGATCGCCCCGGTGATCGGACCAGCGCTGGACCGGCTGCGCCAGGGCAGGCGCACCGCGCTCGCGGTGTCCTTCGGCGTGCGCGTGCTGCTGGCGGTCGTGATGGCGCTGAACTTCGACGGCTGGCTGCTGTACCCGGCGGCGCTGGGCTGCATGGTGCTGTCCAAATCGTTCGGCGTGCTCAAGGCGGCGATGACGCCTCGGGTGCTGCCGCGGGCGATCAACCTGACCACGGCGAACTCGCGGCTCACCACGTTCGGCCTGGCCGCCGGAGGCGTCTTCGGCGCCGCGGCCTCCGGATTCGCGTGGCTGCTGGGGTCGCCGGGGGCGCTGTGGTTCATGGCTGCCCTCGCCGCGTTCGGCGCCTGGCTGTGCCTGCGCGTCACGCCTCAGGTGGAGAGCTCGGCGGGTGAGCGGGACGTGGCCGGGAAGCGCAAGCGCGCCCCGCTGAGCCCGCACGTGGTCGTCGCGATGTGGGGCAACGGCGGCATCCGGGTGCTCACCGGGTTCCTGACCCTGTTCGCCGCGTTCGTGATCAAGGAAGGCGCCCGGCAGGACCCGTTCCTGCAGCTGGTGCTGCTCGGCGCGGTCGGCGGCGCGGCCGGGCTGGGCAGCTTCATCGGCAACGCCGCCGGTGCCCGGATGCGGTTCAGCGCCCCGGACCGGCTGATCGTGAGCTGCCTGGGCGCCGCGCTCGCGATCACGGTGTGCGCGGCGGTGCTGGCGGGCGTGCCGGTGGCGGTCGCGGTCGGCCTCGTCGGGGCGACGGCGAGCGCGCTGGCCAAGGTGTGCCTGGACGCGGTGGTGCAGCGCGACGTGGCCGAGCGGGCGCGGGCCTCCGCCTTCGGCCGCTCCGAGACGATCTTGCAGCTGAGCTGGGTGTTCGGCGGCGCGCTCGGCGTGCTGCTGCCGCCGGTGTGGTGGATCGGGTTCACCGCGACCGCCGCGATCCTCGCGCTCGTGCTCACCCAGACGATCATCGTGGGGCGCGGCGGCAGCCTCGTTCCGCGACCGCGCCGCGGCCACACCCCCCGACCGGGCACCGAACGGGTTCCGGCCGGGCCGTAGGCTCACGGTGTGCATCGTGGACTGAAGTCGCTGCTGCTCGCGGCTCCGCTGGGCATCGCCGCGCTGGCCGGATGCTCGGCGCCGGCCGACCCGCAGGTCACCTTCTACTCGCATGGCGACGCGGTCGAGGTCGCCCCCGCCCGGTTCTGCGACGCGACGGGCGAGCAGTGCTCCCCGCCGCCCGCCGACCCCGTGGGCGAACTGCGCGTGCCCGAGAGGGCACCGCTGCAGATCTCGGTGCCCGGCGACGTGGCCGCAACGCCGTGGCAGGTCGCCTACATCTACCGCGGCGCCAACGGCGAGGAGATCGACGGCCGCACCCCCGTGTTCACCCCGGACACGCGGCACTCCTACACCCTGCGCGTCCCCGAGGACGGCACCCGCCTGGAACACGTCGAAGTCCAGCAGTACTCGGCCGTCCTCACCGCGGGCGCCGAAGGCGGAGTCGACTTCGGCATCTCCGGAACCTGGGTCCTGGACCCCCGCTGAGCAGCCAAGAAGACCGCAGACCACCTGCGCGCCCAACGACGCCGCGCCCACCCCGCGCCCAAAGGCCGTGCAGCAAGCAGCGAAGCCGCAAGGACGCGACGCCCACCTGCCTCACGCCGAAGCCGTGCTCTGCGGCGAAGCCGCGCAGTAAGCGGCGAAGCCGCGCCTGCCTCGCGGCCGAAGGCCGTGCAGTAGACGGCGAAGCCGCGCCTCGCGGCCGAAGGCCGTGCAGTAGACGGCGAAGCCACGCCTGCCTCGCGGCCGAAGGCCGTGCCTGGATGCGCGCCAGCGCATAGCCCACGTCGAAAAGCGCCCACCCGCGGGTTCTCAGCGGCTTCCTCGCGAGGACAGCTTTTTCCCTCGTGGCGGAGCCACTCGGGAAAAAGA
>NZ_JAPFGB010000026.1 GCF_026241095.1 Saccharopolyspora sp. NFXS83
CTGCGGGATCTTTTTCCCGAGTGGCTCCGCCACGAGGGAAAAAGCTGTCCTCGCGAGGAAGCCGCTGAGGTTCCGCCACCCGACCACCAAAGCAAACCGCCCCCCAGGAACCCTGCTCCAATACCCACCGCCGACTAGCCTGATCAGCGTGGCAGCGACCAGGGTTTACGCGGCACGAGTCGCCGGGCTCGCCGTGTTCGGACCGGACGGCGAGTCCATCGGCAAGGTCCGCGACGTCGTCGCCGGGCTGAGCACCGCGCACCAGCCGCCGCGGGTGCTCGGCATCGTGATGGAGATGGCGGCGCGGCGGCGGATCTTCGTGCCGATGCTCCGGGTCGTGCGCTTCGAACCCAACGCGGTCACCCTCGCCACCGGCTCGGTCAACACCCGGCAGTTCCACCAGCGCCCCAACGAGGTCCTGGTGCTCGGTCAGCTCCTCGACGCGAAGGTCACCGTCGCCGCCTCAGGCGCGTCCGCGGTGCTGGTCGACGCCGCTTTGGAGCAGACCCGCACCCGCGATTGGCGGATCAGCAGGCTCGCGGTGCGCGAGCGGACCGGGCGGCTCGCCCGCCGCGGGCCCGTGCAGGTGCTGGAGTGGGACCAGATCACGGGGCTCGCCGCGGCCGAGCTCACCGACCGGCCGCAGGGCGTGGAGCAGCTGCTGGCGCTGCTGGACACGATGCGCGCCGTCGACGTGGCCAGCACCCTGCACGAATTGCCCGCCAAGCGCCGCTACGAGGTGGCCGAGGCGCTCGACGACGAACGGCTCGCCGACGTCGTCGAGGAACTCCCGGAGGACGACCAGAAGGACCTGATCGGTCACCTCGGCGAGGACCGGGCCGCCGACGTGCTGGAGGCGATGAGCCCCGACGACGCCGCCGACCTGCTCGCCGAACTCCCCGAAGTGGACAAGAACCGGCTGCTGGAGCTCATGGAGCCCGCCGAGTCCGCCCCGGTCAAGCGACTGCTGGAGTACTCCTCGGACACGGCGGGCGGGTTGATGACGCCCGAACCCGTCGTCGTCGGGCCGGACGCCACCATCGCCGAGGCGCTCGCGATGGTCCGCAATCCCGAGCTGCCGGTCGCGCTCTCCAGCATGGTCTTCGTCTGCCGCCCGCCGTCGGCCACGCCCACCGGCCGCTACCTCGGCTGCGTGCACATCCAGCGGCTGCTGCGGGAACCGCCGTCGACGCTGGTCGCGGGGGCGCTGGACACCAGCCTGGCGAGCCTGCCGCCGACGGCCGCGCTGGCCGAGGTGACCCGCTACTTCGCCGCTTACAACTTGGTGTGCGGCCCGGTCCTCGACGACGAGGAGCACCTCATCGGCGCGGTCACCGTGGACGACGTGCTCGACCACCTGCTCCCGGAGAACTGGCGGGAGAGCGGCTTGCCCGACCGGGACGACCGGCCGGGCGCGCACTCCCCGGACGCACCGAAAGCGAGCGACGATGCCTGAACTGCTCTCCCGGCGGCGGCTGGACCAGCCCCGGATGCCCCGCCGGTTCACCGTGGACTTCGACCCCGAGCTGTTCGGCCAAGTCTCCGAACGCGTCGCCCGCTTCCTCGGCACCGGGAAGTTCCTGTTCTGGATGACGGTGTTCGTGATCAGTTGGATCGGGATGAACCTGTTCGCGGTGGGGCTGCGGTGGGACCCGTACCCGTTCATCCTGCTCAACCTCGCGTTCTCCACCCAGGCCTCCTACGCGGCGCCGCTGATCCTGCTCGCGCAGAACAGGCAGGACGACCGCGACCGGGTCTCGCTCGAGGAGGACCGGGCGCGCGCCGAGCAGACGAAGGCCGACACCGAGTACCTGGCGCGGGAGCTCGCCGCGCTGCGGCTGGCCGTCGGCGAGGTCGCCACCCGCGACTACCTGCGGGTCGAGCTGGACCGGCTGCGCGACGAGCTGCCCGGCACGGAGAGCGCGGTCGCGCGCCGACGGCGCCAGGGTTCCGCTGACGGCCACGAGGACGGCCGCCGCTGAGGAGCGCGAGGGCGCTTCGCCCGTCGCGTGCAGGCTCGGGCGGAAGTTAAATCGGATTATCGGCGTGCGGCTTCGAGGCTCAGGCTTGGGCGCGTTGGCCCGGCGGTGCCGGGACCCCGCCCGCGGCGAGCTTTTCGCAGGTGCGGGCGAACTCTTCGAGCTCGCGCGGCTCGGTCACCGAAAGGAAGTACTGGGTCACTCCACCGAGGTGCGTGCTGGATGCGGTGCGCAACCGGCCCTCGCCGGCCTCGGTGATCACTGCGAGTACTCCCCTGCCGTCCGAATCGACCCGGACGCGACTGACCAGACCGATCCGCTCCAACCGGTCGACCAGCCGGGTCACCCCGGACCTGGACAGCAGCACGGTGTCCGCGAGCTCGGTCATGCGCAGCCTGCGCTCCGGCGCCTCGAACAGCGCGTGCAGCACGTCGTAGGCGGCCAGCGTCAGCCGCTGCTCGGCGATCAGATCCCCTTCCAGGCAGCGCGTGACGCGGGCATGCGCACGCAGGAAGGTCCGATAGGCCAGCAGCTCGCCACGAGTGGGTAATCGATCAAGACCCGTCTCGGTCACGATGAGTGATACTACGGAGGGCAGTCACACGATTGCGAAGCGCCCCCGGATTTCACAATGCGAGCACGTCGGACCCGGTGCTTGGAATAATCCAGCGCACAGGCCCGTGCAACCCGCTTCCGGACACCCGCTCCGCACCCTGCACCGACTCCCCCGCCGTCACCCGCTGCGCACCTCGCCTGCGATTCCGGGGCTACCGGCCCGTAACATCGCGGGTCGGTCCGTAGCATCGAGGGCAAGCACAGCCGCAGGAAGGGTCGGTGTCACCGCAACCGTGACCAGCACGCACTCCGCTCCCACGGAAGAGGCCGTTCGCCAGGCCCTCACCAAGGTCGAGGACCCGGAGATCCACAAGCCGATCACCGAGCTCGGCATGGTCAAAGCCGTGACGATCGGCGAAGAAGGCCAGGTCACCGTCGAGGTGTACCTGACGGTGCAGGGCTGCCCCATGAAGGAGACGATCACCCAGCGGGTCGACTCCGCGGTCAGTGCCGTCGACGGCGTCCGGGCCGTCACCGTCGAGCTCGACGTGATGAGCGACGAGCAGCGCTCCGAACTCCGCAAGAAGCTGCGCGGCAACTCCGAGGAACCGCGCATCCCGTTCGCCGAACCCGGCTCGATGACGCGGGTGTACTGCGTGGCCTCCGGCAAGGGCGGCGTCGGCAAGTCCAGCGTCACGGTGAACCTCGCCGCCTCGATGGCCCAGCGCGGCCTGTCGGTCGGCGTCGTCGACGCCGACATCTACGGCCACTCGGTGCCCCGCATGCTCGGCTCCAGCGGCAAGCCCACCCAGGTCGAGAAGATGATCCTGCCGCCGCAGGCGCACGGCGTGAAGGTCATCTCCATCGGCATGTTCACCCCCGGCAACACGCCGGTCGTGTGGCGCGGGCCGATGCTGCACCGCGCGCTGCAGCAGTTCCTCTCCGACGTGTTCTGGGGCGACCTGGACGTGCTGCTGCTGGACCTGCCGCCCGGCACCGGCGACATCGCGCTGTCCACCGCCCAGCTCATCCCGAACGCGGAGATCCTGGTCGTGACCACCCCGCAGCAGGCCGCCGCCGAGGTCGCCGAGCGCGCGGGCGCCATCGCGATGCAGACCCGGCAGCGGCTGGCGGGCGTCGTGGAGAACATGTCCTGGATGGAGCTGCCCGACGGCCAGCGCATGGAGGTCTTCGGCAGCGGCGGCGGCCAGATCGTGGCCGACTCGCTGAGCCGCGCGGTGGGCGCGGAGGTCCCGCTGCTGGGCCAGGTGCCGCTGGACACCCGGCTGCGCGAGGCCGGCGACAGCGGAACCCCGCTGGTCATCGAGGCTCCGGACTCCCCGGCGGCCCAGGTGCTCAACGACGTGGCGAAGCGCCTGTCGACCCGTGCCCGCGGGCTGTCCGGTCAGCTGCTGTCCGTCTCCCCCGCCTGAGCCGCTTCCGCCGCCACGAGGCGGTCCCGGCGCCGACCGGGACCGCTCGTGGGGGCATCAGGTGAGCACGGCACCGCGGCGAGGTGCGGTCGTCAGGTGCGCGCGATGGCCAGCAGTCCGTCGCCGACGGGCAGCGCCACCGGCACCAGCGACTCGTCGGCCCGCACTGCCCTGATCAGCTCCCGCACCGCCTGCGCGCGCGGCTCCTGGTGCTGGGCCGCGTCGACCGGACCGGCGAACACGATCGCTCCGCCGGGCCGCAGCAGCGGCGCGCCGAGCTCCAGGAACATCGGGTAGCGGCCGGGCATGGCGTCGACGAACACCAGGTCGTAGGCGTCCTCGGTGAGCTTCGGCAGCACCCGCTCGGCCAACCCGGCGATGAACCGAGTGCGACCCCGCGCCACGCCCTGGGCGGCCAGCGCCTCGCGCGCGATGTGCTGGGCCGACGCGTCGACGTCGATCGAGGTCAGCACGCCGTCCGGCACCATGCCGCTGAGCAGCCAGCTCGCCGAGGCGCCCGTGCCGGAGCCCACCTCGACGACGGATTTGGCGCGCAGCACGGTCGCCAGGAACCGCAGCGCGGCCCCGACGGACGCATCGATGGTGTCGTGCGCAGGGTCGGCCACGGGCCCGATGGATCCGCGGGCGTCGCCGAGCATGCTGCCCGGCCGGTCCAGCGGACCGGTGCCGATCGACGTCTCGGGTATCACGAGTCGCAAGATTATCTTCGCGGACGGGTTCGGTTGCCCCGTTTCGGCACATCGTTAGACGCCTGTTTCCGTGAACCCGCCGGTCTTGCGCCGATCAGGTGAAAGTCAGGTTCTCAGGCTGCTCTCAGCGCCCTTTCATCCGTCCCTCACGAGCGCGCGCGAGAGTGGGGAGCGAATCGAGGGCGGACCACGTCCTCAGCGATAGCGGCGGCACCGCGGAACACGCTCCGCACCACCCGTTTCGGACCTCCACCGGGAACAAAGCGGCGGGCGGGTTCGTTCCCCTTGTGCACCAGCCGCAGGAGGTGGCTCCACGTCCGATGCCAACACAGTCGATGAGTCCGGCCGTTCGAGCCGACCAGCACACCGTCGCCGCCGCACCCGTCTCGGATGCGGAGTGGACGCCGCCGTCCTGGGACGAGGTCGTCCGCGAGCACGCCGACCGGGTTTACCGGCTCGCGTACCGGCTCAGCGGCAACCAGCACGACGCCGAGGACCTCACGCAGGAAACGTTCATCCGCGTATTCCGCTCGCTGGCGTCCTACAAGCCGGGGACGTTCGAGGGCTGGCTGCACCGGATCACCACGAACCTCTTCCTCGACATGGCCCGGCGCCGTTCGCGACTGCGGATGGAAGGCCTGCCCGAGGACACCGACCGGCTGCCGAGCACCGGCCCGAGCCCGGAGCAGGTGTTCTACGAGACGCACCTGGACCCGGACCTGCAGGCCGCGCTGGACGAGGTGCCGCCGGAGTTCCGAGCGGCCGTCGTGCTCTGCGACGTCGAAGGACTCTCCTACGAGGAGATCGGAACCACCCTCGGGGTGAAGCTCGGTACTGTGCGCAGCAGGATCCACCGCGGCAGGCAGATGTTGAAGGCCACGTTGGAAGCTCGGCGAGAACAGGTTCAGGAGGAGTCGGCATGACGGCTCGGCGAGGGTGGGGGCTGTCCGAACAGCACCTCGCACTGGACGCGCTCGTGGCATTCGTGGACGGAGAGCTCACCGCCAGCGCCCACGACCGCGCGGCCTCCCACCTCGCCCGGTGTCCGGCCTGCGCGGCGGACGCCGCGGCTCAGCGGCAAGCGCGCACGGCGGTGCGGTCCGCACCCGTCCCGTCCGTCTCGGCGGGCCTGCTCCAGGCGCTCCAGGCGATACCGTCGAGCGCTGAGCTCCCCGCCCAGCCCGACGGGCTGGCGCTGACCGAGGACGGGCAGCTCGTCGCGGTCAATCCCGGAGCGCGGCCCGGCCGGTTCGGTTCCGGAGCCGCCCTCGGCTCCACCACTCCGCTCGGCGGCGGGCAGCAGCCGATGGGGACCAGCACTCCGCTCGGAGCGACGTCGCCGGACCAGCGCGCCGGTCGCGGCAGGCGGACGGGCGCGGGTGTGGTGTTCTCCGGGCTGGTGCTCGGCGCCCTGGCCCTGGTGAGCGTTCCGGACGAGCAGCTCCCGCCGACCGACGCGGGCCCGATGCCGCACCCCGGTGAGGCCTACGACTCCGCGATGATCCCGGCCTCCGCCCGGCTGAGCGAGCCGCCGCGAGAAGCGCCGGTCCCGACACCGCCGTCCGAGTCGGCGGCCTTCCCCACCTCGGGTACCCCGGCGGTGCCGTCGAGCTCACCGCTGATCTCGGCCTCCGTCCAGCCCTGAACCAGCCGCCCCCGGGAAAATCCGGTGCGCGAGCGGGCACCTACGCGGACTTCACCTGATGCTGGGCAGGATGTGCGGTGGACGCCCACCACCGGTACCGGTGCGCGGGACGCCACCTTCATGTGATCCACTCGCATGCCGATGTGTCGACGACTTCGCAGGTCCGGGGAGCGATGAGCGAGCAACCGAGGAAACCCGCGCAGGGATCCGACCCGGTGCGGCCTGATCGAACCCGTCCGCACGGCGACCAGGACCGCGCCTTCCCCACCGGCGGCACGCCGCACGACCAGGCGGCGCTGCACCCGTGGCAGCAGGGCTCCGCAGCGCCCGCGCGCGGGGTTCCAGCCGAGGACTTCCAGCGACCTGGTGCCAGCGGCGAACGACCGGTGGCGCGGTCCGGCAACGGGCCTTCCGAGCCGCACGGGACCGGCCCCTGGGCTTCCCCGCCGCCGAACCCCGCCCCGGCAGGACCCGCCGGACCGGGGCAGGCCCAGCCGACGCCGCCCGCCGCCGCTCAGCAGGACGACCCGCAACGGCTCGGGGCACGCCCGACGCAGCGCCCCGACGTCGACCCCGCGCAGGCCCGGACCTTCAGCAGGCCGAGCGGCGTGTCCGGCAGCTTCCACCCCGACGCCTCCCGGCAGCCGGCCTCGGGCGTCGAGCAGGCACCGCCACCGCCGGACGCGCTGACCAAGGCGTTCGGCCGCCCCCAGGGCACGCCCGATTCGCTGCAGCGCGAACCCGGCGAGACCCCGCCCGCGACCACCCCCGAGCAGCCCGCGACGTTCTGGAACGACCGCGGCGACCGGGACCCGTGGCGCAACCCCTCGGCGAGTTCCGTCATCGGGCCGCCCGCGCTGCCCGAGGAGACCGCCGAACCCGACGTCGAACCCGGCCCCGGCCCGCTGCTGAGCGCCCGCGAGGTCCTGTTCGGCCGCCGGGTGCGCCCCCGCTCGCTCGCCGCGCTCGCCGGAGTCGCGGTGCTGCTGGCCGGTGTCGGCGGCTTCGTCGGCCGCATCACCGCCGAGGAGGGCAACCCGCTGACCAACCCGGACGTGACGCTGGCCGAGGTCGAACCCGGCATGGAACGCCCCAGTGGCGGCGTCGCGGGCGTGGCCCACCGCATCGTGCCCGCCGTGGTCTCGGTGGAGGTGCACGTCGGCGCGCAGGGCGGCAGCGGCTCCGGCGTGGTGATCGACGGCAACGGCTACATCGTCACCAACAACCACGTCGTGTCGATGGCCGCGGACACCCCGGGCGCCAGGGTGTCGACGGTGTTCAGCGACGGCAGCCGGGTGCCCGCCCGGATCGTGGGGCGGGACGTGAAGACCGACCTCGCGGTGATCAAGGTCGAGGTGGCCAACCCGACCGTCGCTCAGCTGGGACGCTCCGCGGATCTGGCCGTGGGCGACCAGGTGATCGCCGTGGGCTCCCCGCTCGGACTGGCGAGCACCGTGACCACGGGCATCGTCAGCTCGGTGCACCGGCCGGTGCGGCTGGCCGGGGAAGGCACCGACACCAACGCGGTGGTCGACGCGATCCAGACCGACGCGGCGATCAACCCCGGCAACTCCGGGGGCGCGCTGGTCGACGGCAACGGAGCGGTGGTCGGCATCAACAGCGGCATCCGCACCATCGGCTCCGGTGGTGAGGGCGGCTCGATCGGCCTCGGCTTCGCCATCCCCATCGACGACGTGCGGCGCATCTCGCAGGAGCTGATCCGCGGCGGCAAGGCCGTGCACGCCGACCTCGGGGTGAACGCCAAGTCCGTCAACGACGGCACGACCGACGGCGCCCAGGTGCTCAACGTGCGGGACAACGGTTCCGCCGCCGCGGCGGGCATCGCCGAAGGCGACGTGATCATCCGGGTGGGCGACCGCGAGGTCAGCACCGCGGACGAGCTCGTGGTGGCCGTGGACCGGTATCCCGTGGGCCGGACGGTTCCGGTGACCGTGGTGCGCCAGGGCCGTGAGCTGGTGTTGGACGTGGCGCTGCGCTGAATGCGCATCCAGTTGGGAAAGTGGCGTTTCCGCAAGGTCCGTCCGGGTGGGTAGGCTGGCGGAGCGCGACGCGCACGGCATGGAGTGAAAGGTGATCCGAGGTGTTCGACAGCATCGGCTGGGGTGAGATCCTGGTCCTCATCGTCGCCGGTCTGTTCATCCTCGGACCGGACCGGTTGCCGGAGGGCGCGGCGTGGCTGGGCCGCACGATTCGCCAGGTCAAGGAGTACGCGACGGGTGCGCGCGACCAGCTGCGCTCCGAGCTGGGCCCGGAGTTCGACGACCTCCGCAAGCCGCTCGAAGACCTGCGCGGCATCCGCGACTTCAACCCGCGGACCGCGGTGACCAAGCACCTGCTGGACGGCGAGAACCCGCTGAACCCTCCGCTGAACGGCAACAACGGCAACGGCAACGGGTCCACGCCCGCCCCGCCCAAACCGCAGTCGCCGCTCGCTCCGGGTGAACGGCCGCCTTACGATTCGGACGCCACCTGAGCCTCGGGCTCCGGCGCGACCGCGCCTCCCACCGGCCGGGCTCGCCGGTTGCGCAGCACCGCCACCCCGGCGAGAGCCAGCCAGCAACCGAGCACGGCGGTCATGCCCGCCCAGCCCCACGCCGCGTAGGCCACCCCGCCGAGCACCCCGCCGACGCTGCTGCCGCCGTAGTAGGCGAGCTGGTACATCGCGGAGGCCTGCCCCCGCGCCGAGGGTGACGCGAGCAGCCCGACCCAGCCGCTGGCCACCGAGTGCGCCGCGAAGAACCCACCGGTGAACACCACCAGCCCGGCCAAGATCACCACCAGGTTCCCGGCCAGCATCAGCAGCAGCCCCAGCACCGCCGTGCCCAGTCCGATCAGCAGCACCGGACGTCGTCCCCAGCGGTCCGCGAGCCGCCCGGCCAGCGCCGAGGTGACCGTGCCCGCCGCGTAGGCCAGGAACGCCAGGGCGGCCAACGCGGGAGGCACCGACAGCGGCGGCTCGATGAGCCGGAAGCCGAGCACGTTGTAGACCGCCACGAACGACCCCATGCCCAGCGCCGCGACCAGGAACGGGGGCCGCAGGCCCGGATCGGCCGCGGCGGCGCGCACCCCGGTCAGCAGCGGTTTCCAGCGCAGTTCCTGCCGCCGCTGGTGGCGCTCCTGCGGCAGCAGGAGGACGAAGGCGACCGTGCAGATCCCGGCGAGGACGGCGACCGCCGCCAGTCCGCCGGTCCAGCCCGCGAAGTCACCGGCGACGCCGCCGAGCAACCGCCCGGACATGCCTCCGACGGTGGTGCCCGCGACGTAGAGGCCCATCGTGGTGCCGAGGTCGCGACCGCCGGTCTCGTCGGCGAGGTAGGCGGCGGCGACGGCCGCGATGCCCGCCACCGCGGCTCCCTGCACCAGCCGCAGCGCCACCAGCAGCGGGAAGTCCGCCACGAAGGGCAGCAGCAGCCCGATGGCCTCGGCCAGCAGCAACGACGACACCATGATCCGCCGCCTGCCGAACACCTCGGACAGGGTGCCAAGCGGGATCGCGGCCACCGCCAGGCCCAGCGTGCCCGCGGAGACCAGCAGCGCCACGGTGCCGGGGGCGAGCGCGAACGATTCGGCGAACTGCGGCAGCACCGGCTGCGGCGCGTACAGCAACGCGAACAAGGCCAGGGCGCCTGCCAGCAGTGCGAGCCGGATGCGCCGGATCCGGTTCAGGTCATCGGTGAGCACGTCGGCGACGGTAAGCAACGCTAACTAATGCGTCCAATTCACCGAACACCGACAATTCATGCCGTGACGCATGAATCAGACCGGCCGCTGGACGCCGCCCAGCTCACCGCGGATCTGGCCCCGACGCTGAACCTGCTGCGCACCGTCGCGGCGGAGGGGCATCTCACACGGGCGGCCGACCGCCTCGGCATCCCGCAACCCACCGTGAGCCGCACCCTCGCCCGGCTCGCCGACCGCCTCGGCACCGAGATCGTGACGCGCGACGGGCGCGGGGTTCGGCTCACCCGCACCGGGGCGAAGCTGGCAACCGCCGCCGACGACGCCTACCGCGAACTGGCCGATCGGTGCCGCGAAGTGGTCGAGGAACTCGATCCGAACCGGGGCCGGGTGGCTCTCGGCTTCCAGCACACCATGGGCGGCGCCCTCGTTCCCGAGCTCATCAGGGGCTTCCGAACCGACCATCCCGGAGTGCGGTTCCGACTGGTGCAAGGTGCGCGCGACGATCTGCTGACCGGGGCGCGGGACGGCCGGATCGATCTCTGCCTGGTTTCGCCGATGCCGTCCGGCCCGGATTGGGAGGCGACCCCGGTGGCGCGCGACGAGCTGGTCGCGGTCGTGCCCACCGGCCACCGCCTCGCCGGGCGCAGCACCAGCGTCCGGCTGGCCGACCTGGCGGGTGAGGACTTCGCGCTGCTGAGCTCCGGCTACGGGCTGCGGCGCATCGTCACCGAACTGGCCGACGCCGCCGGCGTCGCGCTGCGGCCCGCCTGGGAAGGCGAGGAGGTCGACACCGTGCGCGGACTGGTCGCGGCAGGTCTCGGCGTCACCGTGCTGCCCAGGGCGCTCGGCGGCGCCGTGGCGGGCACCGCGGAGATCTCGTTGAGCCCGGCCGCGCACCGCACCGTCGGCATCGCCTGGCCGGCCCACCGCACCCCGCCGCCCGCCGTACACGCCTTCCGCGAGCACGCGATCTCCCGGCGATGACCACGACCACCGGCCGGATGCGCGTGATCCCGCGGCGGATCACGTCCGCCGCGGGATCACCAGGAGAACAGCGGTGTCACTCGGCCAGCGAGGCGGCGAGCTCCACGAGGGTCCTGGCAGCGAATCCCGTCGCGCCCGGGACCACGTCGTCGTAGGCCTTGTCCGCGCGTCCCGGCCCGGCGATGTCCAGGTGCGCCCACGGCACGGCGCCGACGAACTCGCGCAGGAACAACGCGGCCGTGATGCCGCCCGGTCCTTGCGGCGCCTGACGCACGTCGGCGAGCTCGCCCTGCACGTCCGCGGCGTGGTCCTCCAGCAGCGGCATCCGCCACCAGGACTCGCCGACGCGCTCCCCGGCCTCGCGCAGCGCGCGCTCCAGCTTCTCGTCGGTGGCGAACAGCCCACCGGTGCGCAGCCCCAGCGCGACCTTCATCGCACCGGTCAGCGTGGCGACGTCGACGATGAAGTCCGGCTCGTGTCGCTGTACCGCGTAGGCCAGCGCGTCCGCGAGCACCATGCGGCCTTCGGCGTCGGTGTTGGCGACCTCGGTGGTCTTGCCGCCGTAGTGCCGCACCACGTCGCCCGGCCGGTAGCTGCTGCCGGAGACGTGGTTCTCCGCGGACGGCACCAACGCCGTCACGCGCACCGGCAACCGCAGCCGGGCGATGGACAGCAGTGCGCTGAGCACCGCGCCGCCGCCGGCCATGTCGGTGCGCATCAAGTGCATTCCGTCAGCGGGCTTGATCGAGATCCCGCCGGTGTCGAACGTGATCCCCTTGCCCACCAGCACCAGGTGCGGGCCGGACTTCACGCCCTCCGGCCGCCAGGTCAGCTCCAGCAGCCGCGGCGGGCTCACCGAGCCGCCGCCGACCGCGAGCACACCGCCGAAGCCCTTGTCCGCCAACCACTTCTCATCGCGGACCGTCGCCGTGACACCCGGCAGCGGTCCCGCGAGCTCGGTGCCCGCACCGGCGAGCCACACCGGGTTCTTCACGTTCGAGGGAGCGTTGGCCAGGTCCCTGGCCAACGAGGTCGCCGCGGCCCACTCGTGCGCGCGGGCAGCCGCCGCGCGCAGCTCCGCCGGGTCGACCCCGTCGGGCACCACCAGTAATGCCTTGCGCATCCGCGGCGCGGCCGGTTCGGCCGACACCCGGAACCGGTAGTCGCCCAGCGACAACCCGAGCGTCAACGCCGAGACCAGCTCGGCATCGGCGTCCGCGGGCAACCGCACCTGGACGTACTCCGCTTCCGCCGCGTCGCCGAGGTCCGCCGGGTCGGCGTCCTCATCCGCGATTCCCTCGCCGAGCCGGGCGCGCGCCGCCCGCGCGATCGACGCGCCGATCGAGCGCCACCGGCCGACGCCGGAACCGGCACCGACCACCCAGCCGAAACGGCCGTCCGGCAGCGGAACCGTGCGCACATCGCCCACGGTGGCCGTCACGCCCAGCGCCTCCAGCAGCGAGGGATCCACGCCCCACGGTTCGGCAGCCGCGGCCAGGTCAGGCCCGGAGGCCCCGTCGAACACCGGCACCGCCGCCGGAACGCCGTCCCGCCACCGCGAGACCACGTCCACTTCGACCAGTGCCGTCGGGATCACCGGGAGCACCGCGTGCTCCGGGGTCCGCGACGAGCCGAACACCGAGGAATCGGACACGGATTGAAATCCTTCCCGCACTCAAAAGAAAAGGCCGTCTCGGCCACTCCACGGATACCGGCCCCGGCATCTACCTCGGATGCCAGGGCCGGCGACGATCGGGTGCACGCCGATCGCTTGCGCAGCGGCCTCAGCCGGTGACAGATTCCAGGGCCTCGCCCAGGTTCGTTGCCTCCTCCACCGACATCTCGACGACGAGCCGCCCACCGCCCTCAAGGGGGACGCGCATTACGATTCCGCGACCCTCCTTCGTCACCTCGAGGGGACCGTCACCGGTCCGGGGCTTCATGGCCGCCATAGCGTGCTCCCTCCGTGAACTCTTCCCACCCGCTGATCGCCCACAATCAGTCGGGTCCGATCCCATTCTCCCCCATCCGGACGCAGCCGCGAAACCGAACCGATCAACTCGTGTCGCTCTTGCGCTGGTCGAATACCGGCGCCGGGTGGCAGACTCAGCCGTCGTGCGGGCATGTTCGGGACTTTTCGGCTCTCAGCACGGCCATTCGTGCGAGTGTCGTGCTGCCATTGCGGCATTTCCGGTCGACCGTCCCATCAGGACCGTTCCCGAGATGCGCACCGTCATCGCGCCGGCACTCCCCGTGCGCAGTCCACTGTGGATGCGCTGGTCAGGGTGCCCGCGGCCCGCACACCTCAAGCGACGAAAGGGCGAGAAGTGTCGGATGTACTGCTGACCCAGGCCACCGGTGGCGTGCGGCTGATCACGCTGAACCGGCCGGAGTCGTTCAACGCGCTCAACGTGGAGCTCAAGCTCGCGCTGACCGCGGCGCTGCGCGAAGCCGCGGCCGACGACGCGGTGCGGGCGGTGGTGGTCACTGGTGCGGGACGTTCCTTCTGCGCGGGCCAGGACCTCAAAGAGCACATCGCGATGCTGGAGTCGGACGATCCCACGCCACTGCGGACGGTCGAGGAGCACTACAACCCGTTGATCCGCGCGGTGGCGACCATGCCGAAGCCGATCATCGCCGCGGTCAACGGCAGCGCCGCGGGCGCGGGCGCTTCGCTGGCGTTCGCCTGCGACCTGCGCATCGCCGCCGAGGACGCGAAGTTCCTGATGGCCTTCGCCAACGTGGGCCTGTCCTCGGATTCCGGCGCGTCCTGGACGCTGCCGCGCCTGATCGGCTACGGACGGGCGATGGAGCTGATGCTGCTGGCGGAGCCGGTCGCGGCCGAAGAGGGCCTGCGCATCGGCATGGTCAACAGGGTGGTGGACGCGGGCCACGCCACCGAGGCGGCGATGGAACTCGCGGGACGCATGGCCACCGGCCCCACCAGCGCCTACGCGCGGATCAAGGAGACGATGCGCGCCGCCGCGGCGGAGGGGCTCGACGAGGCCCTCGACGTGGAGGCGGGCGCGCAGATCGAGGCGGGCCAGACCGCCGATCACCGCGAAGCGGTGGCGGCCTTCGTCGCGAAGCGCACGCCGAACTTCACCGGTCACTGAGCCTTCCAGGGCCGTTCGCTCCGCTCGACGGCGGCGAACGGCCCTCGCTCACCGCGCGAGAGCCGGATACCTCGAGCAGAACTCGGCGAACCGGTCCAGCGACCGCCGCAGCCCCCAGGTGAAGGCGGGCCGCAGCACCGGCCACATCACGCCGGCCCCGGCGGGCGTCGCCAGGTCCTCCCACCACACGAACGTCGACTCGTCCGACTCGCCGCGCGCGATCACCCGGAAGCCGCCCTCACCGGAGACCAGCGCCCCCGTGTGGCGCACCCGGCAGCACAGCGGCGCCCGCATCTCGATGATCTCCATCGTGTCCAGGAAGCCGACCCCGCGCAGTCCGGTGAACGCGGCCAGCGTCGTACCGCGGCCACCGTCGCCGCTGACCACGTGCACCGTGGTGCCCAGCATCCACTCGCCTTGCCGCGACCAGTCCGTCGCCGCCGCCCACACCTGCTCCGGCGCGGCGCGCACCGGTACCTCCAGCCGAAGCTGCGCGTTGCCCACCCGACTCACTCCTCCCGGTCCACCGCCCGGGCCCGCTGCAGCTGCTCGCCGGCGATGTCCAGCTGCCGCTGCAGGACGGCGACCTGGCCGCGCAGGTCGTCGACCTCGTTGGCCAGCCGCTCCAGCGCCCAGTCCACCTCGGCAGCCTTATACCCGCGCACGACCTGTTGAAACCGCAGCGAGCGCACATCGGCGCCTTCGACGTCGACGGCGGGCAATCTGGTCGGCGTCGCGCCCGGCGGTAGCGCCTCCAGCTGCTCCCCCCGCCCGAAGACCAGGGCAGCGAGCAGGTAGATCACCGCGGCGACCACGAGCACGACGAACAGGTAGATCAGCGCACTAGCCACGCTCCGATCGTGGCACGGCGCCCGCGCTCCGCGGCAGCAGACCTCGATGTGCGCGGGCTCGGTCCGGTCGCGCGCGACGCGTCACCCGTCCGTGCGCGAGCGTCAGGTCTTGGCGGAGGCCTGGGACGGAATGATCTTGCCTTCGAGCACGCCTTCGATGGCCGAGGTGAACTCCCGCCACGCCCGGCGCTCCGAGTGCAGCGTCTCCACTCCGGACTGGGTGAGGCGGTAGGTCCGGCGTTGCCTGCCACCGACCGTGCTCCACGCGCTGCTCACGTAGCCCGCGCGCTCCAACCGGCGCAACGCGGGGTAGACGGTGCCCGTCGGCAGGTCCAGTGCACCACCGCTGCGCTGCTGCAACGCCTCGATGATCGCGTAGCCGTGCAGCTGTCTGCCATCGAGCGTGGCGAGCAGCAGGGCATCAAGGTGGCCGCGGAGCGCATCAGCCTTCACAGGTAGCGACTCTACGGTCATTTGCCACCACTGTCACCGTCCGGACACAAGGGGCCGTTGGTCCTTTCCCGATTCTCCCAGGCGTGAATTGGATCACTCACCCACGTGGCGGGCGACTCCCTCGGACGAATGCCGCGCCGATGAGCCGAAGAGGTGGCGCGGGAGATCGCGGTTCGTGATCGACGGCGGCGAGCCACGGCCCCGTTCGTGGGGCATTGCTCGGCCGAACGAGTGGATCGATTCACAAGCGACTCATCGTGGCGACTCCGCGGCCCACACTGCGGATCACCAGGCGCGCCCCAGCGGGCGCGTGCCGACGCGGAGGCACGGAGGTCGGCGTGCGCGACGACAGCGAACGACACGCTCCCGGTTCGATCGACGACCGGGAGGTCGTCCTGCCGTCTCCCAGAAGCCAGCCCGACGCCGACTCGGCGCCGCAGAGCACCCCGTTCGTCCGGTCCAGCCTCGACGACCTGCGCGTGCGCATCGCCGCGCTGGTCGAGGCGGTGCACCACCTGCCCGCCACCGGGCTGGAGCTCGACGAGGCGCAGTGGCGCATCGACGAACTCGCCCAGGAGATCAACCGCCCGTATCCGAGCGGGCCGCGGGTGCGGTCCCGCTGGCTGCGGCTCGCACCGCTGCTGCGCGAGCTCGATGCGGCGCTGCCGGTGGCCGCGACCGGCCGCATGATCGACGACGCCTTCTGACCTCCGGGCCGGTCAGGCCAGGGCGCGCAGCACGTGGCTCGGCGGACGGGTCCCGGCGACGGCGGCGACCATGTCCACCACCCGCCGGGTCGCCGCGACTTGGTGCGCGCGGAACACGCGCGCACCGGACCAGGCCGCGATGGCGGTCGCCGCCAGCGTGCCCTCCAGCCGCTCGGACACTTCGACGTCGAGGGTCTCGCCGATGAAGTCCTTGTTCGACAACGCCATCAGGACCGGCCACCCGGTGTCGACGAGCTCACCGATGCGGCGGACCAGCTCCAGCCCGTGCCAGGTGTTCTTGCCGAAGTCGTGCGTCGGGTCGATCAGCACCCCGGCGCGCGGCACCCCGAGCGAGACGGCGAGCTCGGCGCGTTCCACCAGTTCCGCGGCGACCTGCGCGACCACGTCCGGGTAGCGCACCCGGTAGGGGTCGGTGCGCGGCGGCAGCCCTCCGGTGTGCGAGCACACGACGCCCACGCCGAACTCGGCGGCGACCCGCGCCACCTCCGGGTCCGCCCCGGCCCAGGTGTCGTTGAGCAGGTCGGCGCCCGCCTCGCACACCCGCCTGGCGACCTCGCCGCGCCAGGTGTCGACGCTGATGACCAGCTCGGGGTGCCGTTCCCGGACCGCGGCGACGAACGGCACCACCCGGCGGGACTCCTCGTCGGTGTCCACCCGTTCGCCCTGCGCTCCGGCGCGGACGCCGCCGATGTCGACGATGTCGGCGCCGTCCTCGACCGCGGCGTCCACGGCGGCCAGCGCGGCCTCGGCGGCGAACGTGGCGCCGCGGTCGAAGAACGAGTCGCGGGTGCGGTTGACGATGGCCATGACCAGCGCGCGATCCGCGGCCACGTCCTTGTCACCGAACCGCATCGCGGGCTGAGACGTCATGCCCCCGATCCTGGCACGCCGCACATCGGCCCTGAACGCCTTCCCGCCTGCCGGCGGCGAAGCCGATGAGCAGCGGCCACGCGCGTCAGCCGACCGCCGCGAGGCCGATCAGGTGCACGCGTCGAGTGCCGCGTCCACCTCGGTGACGATCGTCAGCGCGTCGAGCGAGCGCTGCGAGGCGAACCCGTCGGCGACGAGACCGCGCACCCAGTCCAGCATCCCGCGGTAGTGCCCGTCGGGGTCCAGGATCACCACCGGCTTGCTGTGCATGCCGATGTAGCGGGACGTCCACACCTCGAACAGCTCCTCGCAGGTGCCGATGCCGCCGGGCAGCGCGAGGAACGCCGAGGCGTGCGCGTCCATCAGGCCCTTGCGCTCCCGCATGGTGTCCACGACGAGCAGTTCGTCCGCGTCGTCGTCGGCGACCTCCAGGTCCACCAGAGCGCGCGGGATGACCCCGACGGAACGGCCGCCGCCCGCGCGGGTCGCTCTGGCCACCTCGCCCATCATGGACACCCGGCCACCACCGGAGACGAGCGTCCAGCCGCGCTTGGCGATGCCGCTGCCGACCTCCGCCGCGAGGTCGAGGTGGCGCTGGTCCACCGGTCCGGATGCGCAGTACACGCACACCGCCACCTCGGTGGTCTCCTGCTCGCTCAATGCGCGTCCTCCCATGCCTGATATGCCTCTTCCACGATGCGCACGGCATCCTCCACGTCGTCGGTCAGGTGCAGCAGGGCCAAGTCCTTCTCGCCGACCTTGCCGGACGCCAGCATGGTGTCCCGGACCCAGTCGTAGAGCCCCTGCCAGTAGGAACGTCCGAACAGCACGACGGGGAACTTGGTGACCTTCTTGGTCTGCACCAGGGTGAGCGCCTCGAACAGCTCGTCCATCGTGCCGAAGCCGCCCGGCAGGCAGATGAAGCCCTGGGCGTACTTGATGAACATCGTCTTCCTGGCGAAGAAGTATCGGAAGTTCACGCCGAGATCAACCCACGGGTTGAGCCCCTGCTCGAAGGGCAGCTCGATGCCGAGTCCGACCGAGAGCCCGCCCGCTTCGGAGGCGCCGCGGTTGACGGCCTCCATGGTGCCGGGGCCGCCGCCGGTGATGACGGCGCACCCGATGCCGGCCATCGCCGCGCCGAGCCGCCTGCCGATCTCGTATTCGGGGTGTTCGCGCGGGGTTCGGGCGGAACCGAAGATCGTCACGGCGCGCGGCACCTCGGCCAGCGCGCCGAACCCCTCCACGAACTCGGACTGGATGCGCATCACTCGCCACGGGTCGGTGTGCACCCAGTCGGTCGGGCCGCGCGAGTCCAGCAGGCGCTGGTCGGTGGTCGTCGATTCGTGCAGCCGGGAGCGGCGCAGCACGACCGGTCCGCGTCGTTTCTCCTGCGGGCGCTCCGCGCCGTTGGGTGAGCCCTCGATGGTCATGGAACGAGGGTAAGCACCCCCGGAAGAACACCGGGTTCCGCGCCGGTGACCACGTGGTGCCGTGTTGCCGCCCGATCCACGCGGTCCTCGGTCGTGCCCCCTAACCGACCTGCGGTGGAACGCTCGGAACGGGGTGGACCCGAGGCGTACCGTGAGCAGTACGACGACCCGACTGGTGCCCGTCCGGCGCAGGCCGGCGGCACCGAGGCCGCGGATCCAGGTTGGGGGCCGCCATGCTCATCGAGCTGCTCGTCATCGTTCTGGCCATCGCCGTGCTCTGCGCCGGTTTCGCCGCGAAGATCATCACGCAGTACGAGCGCGGGGTGGTGTTCCGCTTCGGCCGGCTGCAGCAGTCGGTGCGCGGGCCGGGCCTCACCTTCATCGTTCCCGTGGTGGACCGGCTGCGGAAGGTGAACCTGCAGATCATCACCATGCCGGTGCCCGCGCAGGAGGGCATCACCCGCGACAACATCACGGTGCGGGTCGACGCGGTGGTGTACTTCAACGTCACCGACCCGGCTCGGGCCGTGGTGAACGTCGAGGACTACCTGTTCGCGATGGGCCAGGTCGCCCAGTCCTCGCTGCGTTCGATCATCGGCAAGAGCGACCTCGACGACCTGCTCTCCAACCGGGAGCGGCTCAACGAGGGCCTCGAAGTCATGATCGACAGCCCGGCGCTGCACTGGGGCGTGCACATCGACCGGGTGGAGATCAAGGACGTGTCGTTGCCGGAGTCGATGAAGCGCTCCATCGCCCGGCAGGCCGAGGCGGAGCGGGAACGTCGCTCCCGGATCATCGCCGCCGACGGCGAGTACCAGGCCTCGCGCAAGCTCTCCGACGCCGCCGGGGTCATGGCCGACGCGCCCGCCGCGCTGCAGCTGCGCCTGCTGGAGACGGTCGTGGAGGTCGCGGCGGAGAAGAACTCGACACTGGTCCTGCCGTTCCCGGTGGAGCTGCTCCGCTTCGTCGAGCACGTCCAGGGCCCGCAGCAGGCCCAGGCCCAGGCCACCACGTCGCAGGACGAGCCCGCCGCCGCGGCCCCGGACACGATCGCCCAGGTCCCCGAACCAGCGGGCGTGCCCGACGTCGAGGGGATGCCCGCGGTGCACGACGCCAGGATCCTGCCCGGCACTCCCGCGCAGGACCTCGGGTCGCCGAGCGGTCGCTGATCTCGCGGCGAAGCCTCAGCGCAGGAAGCGGGTGAGGACGTCGGCGCAGCGGCGGATGTCGGCGGTGGGCACGTTCTCCTGCTGGGTGTGCGCCAGCGTCGGCGAACCGGGGCCGAAGTTCACCGCGGGAAGTCCCCGCGCGGCGAACCTCGCGACGTCGGTCCAGCCCAGCTTGGCCACCGGTTCCCCGCCGGCCGCGGCGACGAGCTCCGCCGCCGCGGGCGAGCCCAAGCCCGGCAGCGCGCCCCCGGAGGCGTCGACGACGGTCACGTCGAAGCCGTCGAACACCTCGCGGACGTGGGCTTCGGCTTCGGCCAGCGACTTGTCCGGGGCGAAGCGGTGGTTGACCGCGACCACGCACGAGTCCGGCACGACGTTGCCCGCGACACCGCCTTCGATCCGCACCGCCTGCAGTCCCTCGTGGTACTGCAGGCCGTCGATCACCGGTTCGCGCGGGGTGTAGTCGAGCAGCCGCCGCAGGATCGGCTCGGCCGCGTGGATGGCGTTGTCCCCCATCCACGCGCGCGCCGTGTGGGCGCGGGTGCCGCTGGTGCGGATCTCCACCCGCAGCGTCCCCTGGCACCCGGCTTCGATGGTGGCGTTGGAGGGTTCGCCGACGATGGCCAGATCGCCCTGCAGCCAGTCCGGCAGGTCCCGTTCGATCCGGTTGAGCCCGTTGCGCTCGGCCGCGATCTCCTCGCAGTCGTAGAACAGGAACGTGAGGTCGTGGCGAGGCTCCGGCAGTGCCGCCGCCACGTGCAGCAGGACGGCGTCGCCGCCCTTCATGTCCACGGTTCCGCACCCGTGCAGCACTTCGTCGTCGCCGGAGCCGGTGCGGCGCGACGGCAGGTTGTCGTTGATCGGCACCGTGTCGAGGTGCCCGGCGAGTAGCACCCGAGAGGCCCGCCCCAGGTCGGTGCGGGCGAGCACGGCTTCACCGCTGCGCACGACCTCCAGGTGCGGGGCCTGGGTGCGCAGCGCGTGCTCGACGGCGTCGGCGATGCGCCGCTCGTCACCGGAGACGCTGGGGATGTCCACCAGCGCGGCGGTCAGCTCGACGGGCTCGGCACGGAGATCCAGGGGCGCGGTCACCCCAGGCAGGCTACCCGGCCGCGGCTCCTGCCCGCCGCCGAGACGCGGGAGTGATCAACACCACTCTCGCAGTCCACGGTGGACACTGCGAGCGACCTAATTCCCCATCGCGGTGGGCAATCGCGCGATTACGAAGCGTGCGCGGGTCACCGGACCAGCCGACCCCTGGAGGGCGGTGCCGGAATGCGCCGATTACCGTTTTTCGCATGAGCGCGCAGACACCCGACCCGCAGAACACCGGTGCCCACGGCGTCGGCCTGGCCACCGTCACCGACGACGGCACCGTGCTGGACACGTGGTTCCCCACCGTCAAGCTCGGCGAGCCCGGCGAATCCCGCAGCACCCGGCTCAGCGCCGAGGAAGCGACGAACTCCCTGGGGGCGGCCGGGGCCGCGCTGCTCGGTCGCGACGACGCCCGCGGCGTGGACGTCGTCGCCGTGCGCACCGAGATCGGCAGGCTCTCCGACCAGCCCGCCGACACCCACGACCTCTACCTGCGCCTGCACCTGCTCTCGCACCGCCTGGTCCGCCCGCACGGGCAGAGCCTGGACGGCATGTTCGGGCTGCTGTCCAACGTCGTGTGGACCAATCACGGCCCCTGCCCCGTCGAAGGGTTCGAGGCGACCCGGATGAGCCTGCGGGCGCGCGGCCCGGTCACCGTCTACAGCGTGGACAAGTTCCCCCGCATGGTCGACTACGTGATGCCGTCCGGCGTGCGCATCGGTGACGCCGACCGGGTGCGGCTCGGCGCGCACCTGGCCAGCGGCAGCACCGTGATGCACGAGGGCTTCGTGAACTTCAACGCGGGCACGCTCGGCGCCTCCATGATCGAGGGTCGCGTCTCGGCCGGCGTGGTCGTCGGGGACGGCTCCGACGTCGGCGGCGGCGCCTCGGTGATGGGCACCCTCTCCGGCGGCGGCAAGGAGATCATCTCCATCGGCGAGCGCTGCTTGATCGGCGCCAACGGCGGCGTCGGCATCACCCTCGGCGACGACTGCGTCGTGGAGGCCGGGCTGTACGTCACCGCGGGCACCAAGGTCTCGCTGCCGGACGGCACGCTGACCAAGGCGCGGGAGCTGTCCGGTTCGAACGGCCTGCTGTTCCTGCGCAACTCCGGCACCGGCGCCGTGGAGGTCCGGCCGCGCTCCGGCGGCAAGGTCGAGCTGAACGCGGCACTGCACGCGAACGACTGACCGGCCGCGCGGCTCATCCCGCAAGACCGCTAAGCCGATTCGACCGCCGAACGACGGGGGTTCACCGGTCTCGAATCGGTGACACTGGTGGGATGAACCGCCCCCTCGGCACGTCCGGCCTGCCACCAGAACCCGTGGTGGCGGGCCGGACCGACCCGATCGCCGAGCACGTCCGGGCCGCGTTGGACGCCCGGTTGCGCACGCTGCTGGAACACGAGCCCGGCGCGAGAGGCGGCGAGGAACCCGAGCAGCTGCACCAGGTGCGCGTCTCGGTGCGCCGGATGCGGTCGGTGCTCAAGTCCGCCGCGCCGTTCCTCGACCAGCACTGGTCGGAACCGCTGCGCGCCGAACTGGGATGGTTCGGCCGCGAACTCGGCGAGGTCCGCGACCTGGACGTGCTGGTGGGCCGGCTGCGCGGGGAGGCCGCGGACTTCGAGGCCGCGCAACGGGAATCCGCGGCGCGGCTGATCGGCCCGCTGGAACTCGAGCACCGGGCCGCGCGGGAGTCGCTGGTGGTCGCGCTGGACGGCGAACGCCATCGAGCGCTGATCAACGCGCTGGTCGAGGCGGTGCACCGCCCGCTGCCCGCCTCGGGCGTCGAGCACTGCGGCCCGCGCGAGCTCCGCGCGCTGGTCGCCAAGCAGTACCGGAGGCTGCGGCGCACCGTCGACGAGATCGGCACCGACCCGACCAACGCGGAGCTGCACGCGCTGCGCATCCTCGGCAAGCGGTTGCGCTACACCGCGGAACTCGCCGAACCGGTGCTCGGCAAACCGATGCGGCAGCTGCTCAGCGCGGCGAAGCGCTTCCAGGACGTGCTCGGCGAACACCAGGACGCCTGCGTCGCCGAGCGGCGGGTGCTGGAGCTGCTGGCCGCCCGCGGTCCCGGCCCCGACCCGGCGATCGCGTTCGTGGCCGGTCGCCTGGTCGAACGGGAGCGCTCCCGCCGGCTCGCCCACCGGGAGCAGTGGCACGAGAGCTGGCGGGAGCTGCGAGGTACTGCCGCGAAGGTGTGAGCGCTCAGCTCAAGCGGTCCGCCGCGGCCTGGATCCGCTCGTCGGTGGCGGTCAGCGCGATCCGGACGTGCCGCTGCCCGGCCGGGCCGTAGAACGTGCCGGGCGCGACGAGGATCCCGCGCTGCGCCAGCCAGCCCACCGTGTCCCAGGCGTCCGCTCCGCGCGTCGCCCACAGGTACAGGCCGCCGTGCGAATGCTCGATGGTGAACCCGGCCGCCTCCAGCACGGGCCGCAGCACCGCGCGGCGGGACGCGTACAGGTCGCGCTGCACGCCCACGTGCTCGTCGTCGGCCAGTGCGGCCGTCATGGCCTGCTGCACCGGTCGCGGCATGATCATGCCCGCGTGCTTGCGCAGTTCCAGCAGGCGCGCGACCAGGTCCGGGTCGCCGGTGACGAACCCTGCGCGGTACCCCGCGAGGTTCGACGACTTCGACAGCGAGTGCACCGCCAGGACCCCGGTGGGGTCCGCGGTCACCGACGGATGCAGCACCGACACCGGTTCGGCTTCCCAGCCGAGCTCCAGGTAGCACTCGTCCGAGGCCACCACGGCCCCGGCTTCGCGCGCCGCCCGCACCGACGCCGCCAGGTCGGCGGCGTCGAGCACTCGGCCGGTCGGGTTGGACGGCGAGTTCAGCCAGACCAGCGCGGTCCCGGCGGGCGGGGTCTCCCCCGGAGCGAGCCGCACGACCTCGGCACCGACGAGCTTCGCGCCGACCTCGTAGGTCGGGTAGGCCAGCTCCGGGATGGCGACGACGTCGCCCGGTCGCACCCCCAGCAGCGTCGGCAGCCAGGCGACCAGCTCCTTGGAACCGATCGTGGGCAGCACCGCGCTCGGATCGACGGTCACGCCGTGCCTGCGCAGCAGCGCGTCCACCGCGGCAGCCCGCAGCTCGGGAGTGCCGTGCGTGGCCGGGTAGCCGGGGATCTCGGAGACCGAAGCCAGCGCCGCGCGCAACGGCTCCGGCACCGGATCGACCGGAGTGCCGACCGAGAGGTTCACCAGCCCGTCAGGATGCGCACGTGCCGTCGCGGTCTGCTCCGCCAAGGAATCCCAGGGGAAATCCGGCAGCCGCGGACCGCGCAGCGCGTGCGTCCCGTCCACGGGATGCGCCTCGGAGGTCATTCTCCCTGCGGCGGCAGGCTGGTCACGGGCTCGACGTCCTTCTCGACCTTGCCGACCTTGGCCGCGCCGCCGGGCGAGCCGAGCTCGTCGAAGAAGTCCACGTTCGCCTTGGTGTAGGCGCCCCACTCGTCGGGGACGTCGTCCTCGTAGTAGATGGCCTCCACCGGGCAGACCGGCTCGCAAGCACCGCAGTCGACGCACTCATCGGGGTGGATGTAGAGCATCCGCCCGCCCTCGTAGATGCAGTCGACAGGGCATTCCTCGATGCACGCCTTGTCGAGCACGTCGACGCAGGGCTCGGCGATCACGTAGGTCACGGTTGCTCTCCTGCTTGTTTTCGATCCGGACCAGGCTTCCGCTACCCGGCCGATGACAGTATCCCCCGCCCCCGGCGCGGAGGGCCAAGGTGGTCCCACCGCACGGGATCCGATTCGACCATACGACGGCCCGACCACAGCGGTAAACGCCGTAAACCCCTAGATCACCGACGCGTCACCGCGTAGCCCTCCGCTCGCAACCACTTCGCGCCGAGCTTGCCGATGCGCCGCAGCGCGGACCGTTCACCCAGGTAACCACCTACGACACCGACGATCGGCACGTTGCCGAGCCACTCGTGGTAGAAGCGGCCCTGCGGGCGTTTGTCCAACTCCGAGTCGATCTCCCAGAGCGCACGTGCCATTCGCCACACCGTGCGCACGACCGCCTTCAGCCGGGAGCCCCCGGAGCGCTCCGCGGCGTCGAGCTCCTCGGTCAGCTCCGCGGTCTTCGCGTCCTCCTCGGCCTGCGCTCCGCCGCGCGCGCCGGAGGCGACGCCCTCAGCGAGGTCGCGGTCCAGCAGCACCTTCGCGATCAACCGCACCCTCGTGGGGTGGTCGGTGACGCCGTGCTCGGCCGCGATGGCCGACAGCACCAGGCCTTGCCCCGCCAAGCCCAGCGCGTTGCGGATCGGCAGCCGCGAGGTGAGCACGCCACCGAACCGGGGCAGGCCCGCGACCACCGCGACCAGCCGTCCCACCCGCTGCGCCCACCAGTCGCAGCGCTCGTCCACGCCCATCGCGTCCCAGGTCGAACTGCCCGGCAGCCGCATGCCGTCGAGCTGCCGCAGCATCTTGTGCAGCAGGCCCGGCCCCTCGTCCGGCTCGTCCTCTACCGATGACGCCGACCGTGCTGATGACGCCGACGGTGCCGGAGCAGCCGGTATCGCCGGTGAAGCCGATGCGGACGGCCGCCGCGCGACCACCCGGTCGGCGTCATCAGCGTCGTGCGGCGAGTTCCGCTGAGGCTGCTGCTCGCCCGCCACCACCTCGTCAGCGGGGGCGGCGCCTTCGGCCTCCGCATCGGCCGCGGTGTCCTCGAACCGGCCGCGCAGCCGGAACGGGTCGGACTGCCGCAGCACGTCCAGCAGCGGCGTGCTCGCGCGCACGAACGGGCGCAGCACCACCGCGACGCGTTCGTCGGTCACCACCTCGGTCACGACCGCACCTCGCTACTTCCCCGCCGGCCTGCCCAGGACGATCCCGAGCATCATCGCCGACGGCAGCGTTCCCGCACCGATCAGCAACAGCGCCCGCCAATCGTTGCCCAGCAACATGACGTCGCCGCCGGGCCCGAAGAGACCGAACACGAAGATCGTCGCGAACCACGCCACCAGCGGCGCGCCCGCGACCCGCCTGCTCGCTGAGAGCCGCCCCGCGGCCGAGACCAGCAGCGGCGTCGTCACGGCGGCGACCGCCGTGGTGATCGGGAACGGCACGCTGCCGATCCACAGCGGCAGGAACAGCAGCTCCACCAGCGCCAGCACCACGGCGTCGAGCAGCAGGAACCCGAACACCAGCCGGTCGTAGCCCGTCACCGCGGCGCCACCGGTTCGGTCCCGCTCACGCCGAGCCCGCCGAACAGGTCGTGCTCACCGCCCGCCGGATCGCCCGCAGCCAGCACGTAGTGCTCGGTGTCCGAGAGGGGCTGGGCCACGTCGTTCGACAACGCGTAGGCGCCGACGCCCTCGCCGTTGTTCCACTCGTCGACCCACACCCGCACCTGCGTGCCGTGCGCCCGCAGCGCGCGGATCTTGCCGGACAGGTGGTCCGCGATGTCGATCACCGTGGTGATCGACTCGTCGGCCACGCTCGGCAGGTCGTCGACGCCGGGAAGTTCGAAGGGCAGCGACTCGGCCGCGGCCAGCGCGGCCAGGCCTTCGCGGAGCCGGTCGCGGGACGGCACGGCGTGGAACACCCGGAGCACGTCCGGGACCTGGGCCGCGGCGGCCATCGTGACGTCGTGGGCCCGCACGTGATCGGGGTGGCCGTACCCGCCGTCGGCGGCGTAGGTGACCACGACCTGGGGCCGCACCTCGCGCAGGACGGAGGCGAGCGCCTCGGTCTGCTCCGCGAGGTCGCCGACGGCGAACGCCCGCGGATGGGCGGCGGGCAGCGCCCCCGCCCGGCCCGGTTCCTCCCACAGCATCCCGGAGTCCCGCCAGCGCCCGATGCCGCCGAGGAAGCGGTGGTCGGCCACCCGCAGCGCGGCGCAGGCCGACCGCAGCTCGCCGACGCGGTAGCCGCCGAGCTGATCGGCCTGGTCCGCGGCCAGTCCGCGCAGGCTCTCCGGGATGACCTCGCCCTCTTCGCCGAGCGTGCAGGTCACCACGGTGACCTGCACTCCACGCGCCGCGTAGCGCGCGATCGTCCCGCCGGTCCAGAGGGTCTCGTCGTCCGGATGCGCGTGTACCAGCAGCAGCCGGGGTGGAGCCGTCAGCGTCACCAGGCAAGCGTAATCGGAACGGTCTCCACCTCCACGCGGTGGTCGAGCGGCTGCCGAGCCGGCCTGTCAACCAGCGCGGATGAACTTCACCCGTGCCGGTGGACCGAATCGCCCGGACGGATCACCGTCCCTGCAACGCGTCCAGCGCGATCGCTTGGGCGAACACCAGCCGGCGGTCCAGCCGCTCGTCCTCGACCTTGATCACGTAGCGGTCCCGCAGGGAGACCTTCCGCTCCACCGACACCACGTTCCTGCCGTCCACGGCGAAGTCGAAGTGGTACGGGAAGAAGAACGGGATGTTCTCCAGCAGCGGGATGAACTCCCACAGCCTGCGCAGCACCGCGATCGGCTTGCTCCGCTCGTGACCGGTGCAGACCGGGTGTCCCGGCTGCTCCAGGTGCCACGTCGAGCGGGCCAGCGACTTGCGGAAGTCCTTGCGGAACAGCCCGATCGGCGTACCCGCCGCGTCGGTCACGTCGTAACCGGAGGCGAGGTCCAGCGCCTTGCGAGCCCGGAACCCGGCCAGCACCTCGGTCTTGTCGGAGTCGGTGTAGAGCGTGACCTGCTCCTTGAACGCGACCCGCTTCTGCTGGGCGAACGCGACCAGCTCACCTTCGCCGCCCTGCCCGTCGTCGGCCCGGATCTCGTACCGGTTCACCATCAACGTCATGCGCTGCCGCATGTGAAAAACACCGGCCTGCTGCAAACGCCCCGTCTCCACCATCTCTCCTCCGATCTCCGGCAAGCCGAGGCCCGAACCCTCAGCCCACCCGCTTCACCAGGAACGAGCCGGCACAAGCCGGGCAAGCCCCACCGCCTCGCGGCCGGAGGCCGTTGCCTGGATGCGCGTCGGCGCCTAGCCGACGTCGAGAACTCAGTACCCGTCGTTGTCGCTGGGGGTCCCTTGCCATTGCGCGGCCGTGGAGAACGGCCCGGCGAGTCCGTTGCCGCGCTGCACGCCGCGCACCTCGCGGCCGAACGCCAGCACCTGCGCCTGCTGGTACAGCGGCAGCGCCACCGCCTGCGACCACAGCACCGATTCGACCTTCGCCGAGGCTTTTTCGAACGGCAGCGCGCCGCTGAGCGCCGCGTCGATCGTCGGTTGCAGGAGGTGGTCGCAGAATCCGGTGGCGGTGAACGGGAACGGCTGGTCGTCGGAGTCGACGCCGGGGCAGCCGTAGGAGGCCGCCATCATCGCCGCGGGATCCCCGTCGGCGGGCCGCGGCGCGATCGCCATGTCGACGGAGCTCGCCGCTCCGGGCTCCTCCGACAGCGGGTTCGTCGGCAGCATCTCGCCGAACATCTGATCGCTGGTCGGCGTGACCACGGTGGCTTGGACGTCCTGCGCCCGCAGCTGCTTCGCGGCGGCTTCGGCGATCCGGATGTACTGCTCGTGCTCGAACGGGGCCGCGATCACCAGGTTCAGCGTGCGCCCGTCCTTCGTCCAGGCGCCCGCTTCATGCCGGTATCCGGCTTCGGCGAGCAGTTGCCGAACCCGTTCCGGGGACGGCCCGTCCCCGCCGGGGGGTTCGGTGGGCGTGTAGCCGCGTTCCGACGGCGCCAGCACCTGGCTGTGCGCGTGCAGCTGGTCGCCGGGTCCACCGCCGCTGCCCTCGTCGATCAGCGCCTGCCGGTCGAGCCCGGCCACGACCGCGTTGCGCACTCGCGCGTCGGCGAGCTGGGCGCTGGTCGGCCGCAGCAGCACCTGCATCGTGGCGGGCCGGGGCACTGTGCTGACCTGCACCGAGGATCCGAGCTCGCGCAGCGCGGCCATCGTCGAGCGGTCGGCGCCGAACACCGCCAGGTGGCTGTCCCCGCTGCGCAGGGCATCGACCTGCCCGGCCTGGTCACTGGCGCGCAGCACGATCCGGTCGGAGACCGCGGGCGGACCCCAGAAACGGTCGTTGCGCTCCAGGATGATCTCGCCGCGCTGCAGGTCGACCTGCCGGATCGCGAACGGCCCGCCCGAGGCCGGGTAGCCGCTGTCCAGCGCGGTCGCCCAGCCTCGCGGCGCGTCCCGCAGCAGGTGCGCGGGCAGCAGGTTCGTGAACAGGCTCTGCCAGCCCGGGTAGGGCCGTTCGAAGGTGACCTCGACGGCCTTGCCGCCGTCCCGCGACTGCACGTCGTCGATCAGCTGGTACCCGGCCGGATCCGACACGCCCGGTTGCGAGCGCAGCTGCTCCCACAGGTAGACGAAGTCCTCGGCGGCGATCGGCGCACCGTCCGACCAGGCCGCCTCCTTGCGGATCCGGTAGCGCACCGTGAACCGCTCGGCCTCCGGCAGCACGTCCGCCGACTCCATCAGCGTCGTGTCCAGCGTCCGCGCGCCGTCCGGCGCGGGCCGGAAGACCGAGGGCAGCATCAGGCTCGACAGCGCCGAACTCGTCGGCGACAGGTCGGCCAGCGTGTGCGGGTTGAACCCGCCCTCCAGCGAGTCGACGCCGACGACCACCTCGGTCGGCATCGGTTGCGTCGAGGGAGCCGTCTGCGGGCTGGGCTCAGGTGGCTCGACCAGCGGGGGCGGCGGCGCGTCGGTGCAGGCCACCACCAAGCTCCCGATGGTGACCAGCAAGCTGACCACGGTGAACGGACGTCGACCCTGGTGCACGCTGCCGAACCTCCCCTTTGTCCCCGGTTGCTGAATCCAGGCGGGCGCGATGTCCCCCTGAAGAAGGACGCGCGGAAGCCCTCATGGTTCCGCGCGTCCCTTCAACACTGCACACCGGGGTGGAAACGCTCAGCTTCCGCTCAGGTGGAACGTGGAGCTCAGCCGTTGTCGCGAGCCTTCGCCCGCGACCGCTCGCGGCCGCGCGTCGTGCTGTCGAGCACCATCTTGCGCACCCGGATCGCCTCCGGGCCGACCTCGACGCACTCGTCGGCGGAGCAGAACTCCAGCGCTTCCTCCAGGCCCAGCGTGCGGGGGCGGGCCAGCCGCTCCAGCTCGTCGCCGGTGGCGGAGCGCATGTTGGTGAGCTTCTTCTCCTTGGTGACGTTGATGTCGAGGTCTTCGGCGCGCGGGTTCTCGCCCACGACCATGCCCTCGTACACCTCGGCGCCGGGCTCCACGAAGAACGTGCCGCGGTCCGCGAGCTGCATCATCGCGTAGCTGGTCACGGGGCCGGTGCGGTCCGCCACCAGCGAGCCGGTGTGGCGCGTGCGCAGCTCGCCGACCCACGGGAAGTAGCCCTCGAACACGTGGTTGGCGATGCCGGTGCCCCGGGTCTCGGTGAGGAACTCGGTGCGGAAGCCGATCAGGCCGCGGGACGGGATCACGTAGTCCAGCTTGATCCGGCCGGTGCCGTGACCGTCCATCGTCTCCATCTTGCCCTTGCGGCCGGCCAGCAGCTGCGTGATCGCCCCCAGGTGCTCCTCGGGGGAGTCGATCGTCAGCCGCTCGAACGGCTCGGAGAGCTTGCCGTCGATGGTCTTGGTGACCACCTGCGGCTTGCCGACGGTGAGCTCGAAGCCCTCCCGGCGCATGGTCTCGACCAGCACGGCCAGCGCCAGCTCGCCACGGCCCTGGACCTCCCAGGTGTCGGGGCGCTCGGTCGGCACGACCTTGATGCTGACGTTGCCGATCAGCTCGGCGTCGAGGCGGTTCTTCACGAACCGCGCGGTGACCTTGGTGCCGCCGTTGCGGCCGGTCATCGGCGAGGTGTTCACGCCGAGGGTCATCGAGATCGCCGGGTCGTCCACGGTGATCCGCGGCAGCGGCTGCGGGTTGTCCGGGTCGGCCAGGGTGTCGCCGATGGTGATGTCCGGGATACCGGCGATCGCCACCAGGTCACCGGCGTACGCCTCGGTGGCGGACACCCGGTCGAGGTTCTCCGTGATGAGCAGCTCGGTGAGCCGCACCTTCTCGACGGTGCCGTCCTCGCGGCACCAGCCGACGGTCTGGCCCTTGCTCAAGGTGCCCGCGTGGATGCGGCACAGCGCGATCCGGCCCAGGAACGAGGACGCGTCGAGGTTCGTCACCAGCGCCCGCAGCGGCGCCTCGTGGTCGCCGAGCGGCGCGGGCACGTGCTCCATCAGGGTGTCGAACAGCGCGGTGAGGTCTTCGTCCTCGGGGAGGTCGCCATCGGCGGGCTGCGTGCGGCTGGCACGGCCCGCGCGAGCGGAGGCGTAGATCACCGGGAGGTTCAGCACGGCGTCCATGTCCACCGAGCCCTCACCGTCGTCGAGCTCGGAGGCGAGGTCCAGCAGCAGGTCGTGGGCCTCTTCGACGACCTCGGAGCACCGCGCGTCGGGGCGGTCGACCTTGTTCACGACCAGGATCACCGGGAGCTTGGCGGCCAACGCCTTGCGCAGCACGAACCGCGTCTGGGGCAGCGGCCCCTCGCTGGCGTCGACCAGCAGCACCACGCCGTCGGCCATGGACAGGCCGCGCTCGACCTCACCGCCGAAGTCGGCGTGGCCGGGGGTGTCGATCACGTTGATGGTGACGGGGCCGCCTTCGGTCACCCGCCGGATGGCCGTGTTCTTGGCCAGGATCGTGATGCCTTTTTCCCGTTCCAGGTCATTGGAGTCCATGACCCGGTCGACGAGCTCGGCACGTTCGGAGAAGGCGCCGGATTGCCGCAGCATGGCGTCCACCAGGGTGGTCTTACCGTGGTCGACGTGCGCGACGATCGCGACGTTGCGCAGATCGGTACGGATCCGCTGGTTCGGTTCGGCGACGCTGGTGGCGGGCACGCGAGCACTCCATGAGTTGGAAGACAAAGATCGGGTCTGGCATGGCGGCGGCGCTTGTCGACCTGGGCTGCCGCGGCTCCGCTGCCGCCGCTGCGGAACTCGCGAACCCGGCACGGACCCGCGCTCCGGGGACCCCGTTGTTCCGGCACGGTCCGCCCATCGAAGAAAGGCGACCGATCACGGACGGCGGGGCCCGACACGTCACAGGCCCGACACTGCTAAGGCTTCGGTGCGTTGTCGACACGCGGCCTACTCCAGCGTAGAGCACTTGACGGCCGAGCCCGACGACAGGTGTTGAGCGCAACACCCGCGCAGGCCACATCAAGTTCGCCGCGGGCGTCCCGCGGGCCCTACGCTGGCGGCGTCCGGTCCCCAGCGGACCTCTCCGGCAGCGGGAAGCCAGGCGTGGGCAAGAAGACGATCAAGGTCAAGCGAAAGTGCTGCCATTCGCGTCCGCCGTGCAAGAAGTGCCCGATCGTGGTGTTGCGCGAGGCGTTGAAGGACGCGAAAGAGCAGGAAGTCAAGAAAGCGCAAAAAAAGTCAAAGAAAGAGCCAAAGGGAAAGAAGTCGCACTGATCCGCACCTCGGCGCGAGCCCAGGTGCGGATCGATGTCGTGCACTATTCGGTCGCCGGGACAAGCTGGTCCGCGTACTTCGCCATCTCCGGCACGGTGCGCAGCGCCTGGAATTCGATCACTTCGTGCCGGGCGAGTTTGCGCAGCTCGAAGGGATCGGTGGCGAGGATGGCCTCCAGCCTTCCGCGGGTCATGGAACGGGCGATGAGCACACCACCGGTCAATGGCTTGCCCGGTTCCGGAGTTCGATGACCGGTCGTGATGAAGTCACCGGCCTCGTAATGTCGAGTCACCCACTCATAGTGATCCACCAATGCGCCGTCGATGTCAGATTGCGGAGCGGTGTAGTTCAGCAATACGACGAACATGATTCCACGATAGCCCTACCTCGCCACCAATGCCTATATCTCTCTGCTAAAGTGCGCGCCGTGCACGAAATGTCGCATCAGCGTCTGAGCATGTGGTGGGCCGCCCCAGGGCGGCCCCGGCTCGTCGTGCGCTGAACCCGCACGCACATCGGTCGCCACCAGGCGGCCGAGCGGTGCGAGGACCGGACTGGTGAGCGACCTCCGACCAGCAGGAGAGATCGTGACCCGTTTGTCCGGCATCACCCCGTCCGGCCACGTCCACTTGGGCAACCACCTCGGCGCGCTGCGCCGCTGGGCGAGCGAAGGCGGGCCCGACGACCTGTACTTCATCTCGGACCTGCACGCGATGACCCTGCCCTACCGACCGGAACGCCTGCGCGCCCTCACCAGGGAGAACCTGGCCGTGCTGCTGGCGAGCGGGATCGCACCGGAGACGGTGTTCGTGCAGTCCGACCTGGCCGGCGAGCTGGGAGCGCTGAACTGGGTGCTGGAGTGCACCTGCGGCTACGGCGAGGCCGCCCGGATGATCCAGTTCAAGGAGAAGGGCGCCGGTCAGGACACCGCCCGGCTCGGCCTGCTCACCTATCCGGTGCTGATGGCCGCGGACATCCTGCTGCAGGGCACGACGGAGGTGCCGGTGGGCGTCGACCAGAACCAGCACGTGGAGCTGGCGCGCACGCTGGCGCGGCGGTTCAACGGCACCTACGGCGAGGTGTTCGCGGTGCCCCGAGCGGTGGTGCCGAGGACCGCCGCGGCGGTGCGGAACCTGTCGGACCCGGCGCGCAAGATGGCCAAGTCCGCGCAGCAGCACGCGGGCGTCGTGTTCGCTCTGGACGAGCCGGACGTGGTGCGGCGGAAGTTCCGCCGCGCGGTGACCGATGACCTCGGCACCGTCCGCTACGCCCCCGACGAGCAGCCCGCGGTGGCGAACCTGCTGGAGGTCCTCGGGGCTTGCACGGACGTGAGCCCGTACGCGGCCGCGGCGACGGCGAGCACCTACTCCGAGCTCAAGGACGCCGTCGCGGAGGCCGTGATCGAGCAGCTGCGGCCGGTCCGCGACGGCGCCCGGGAGCTGCTCGACGATCCGGCCGAGCTGGACCGGGTCCGACAGAAGGGGGCCGGGCGCGCGGCGGAGCGGGCCCGGCCGAGGCTGGACGCCGCGTTGCGACTGGCCGGGCTGCGCTAGGCGCGGGTACGGGTCGGTCGCGCGCACCAGCGCGACCGACCCGTTCGTTCACCAGTTCGAGTGCACTCCGGTCGAAAAGATGGCGAACACCTGATCGACGTCGGCAACCTGGGCTCATGACCACCGAGAACGCCACCTGGATCAGCCCCCGGCCCGAAGTCCGGACGAACGCCGAGCGAATCGTCAGGCCAGCAGGTCGCGCAGCGAATGCACCAGCACGCGATCGGCCTCCAGCCAGTCGAACGCGCTCAGCTCGGCCGCGGGCGCCCAGTGCACCGCACGATGTTCGACCGCCGTCGGCTCTGCGCCGGGGTCGGTCAGCTCCGCGGTGTGCACCCGCAGCAGCATTCCGTTGTGCAGCGGCACGTCGGTACCGACGCGACCGGTCGGCACCACGTCGACGCCGAGTTCCTCCTTGCACTCCCGGATGACGGCGTCCTGCTCGCTCTCGCCGGCCTCGACCCGGCCGCCGGGCAGCTCCCACTTCCCGGCGTCCCGCGCCGGGAAGTGCCGTTGCTGCACCAGCAGGCGTCCGCCGCGCGTGATGGCGGTCCCGACCACCACAGGCCTGCCCGCCCACTCCTCGGCGAGCTCGCCGACCGCGCGCATCCTTCCCGCCAGCACCGCCAGCACCACCCGTCGACCCAGCACGACGTCGGCCAGCCGACCGAGCGGCCCGAACGGGGTCGTCCACCGCAGCGAGTCGGTCAGCAGCGCGTGACCACCGGCTTCGGCCAGCACTGATTCATGCCGCAACTCGTGGAGAGGACCAGCGATGAGCACCGATTCCAGCCGCTCGGCATCGGCCCGCACGATGCGGGTGCGCAGCCTCGCCAGCCCGGCTTTCCGCACCCGGAAGGCGAGGTCGTCGCCGGGGACGAGGAGTTCCGCGGTGGGCGTGAGCGCCCGTCCCTGGATGCCCAGCGCCCGCAAGCCGTCCTCCGCGGTGCGGGTGTGGCGCAGCGCCGCTCCGACCGTGGTCAACGGGGCCGCTATCAAACCTGTGCTTCGCAACACCGACACGTGCGAACATCCTGCCCCACACCGCGTGGGGCTGTTTCCGGGGTGGTTCCGGTTCGCGAAGTCGCTCGTCGAGCGGTTCGGGACGCATGCCGAGCAGCGAGCGCGACCGCCCGGCAGGACGGCAGCTGCCGAGGTGGCGCGCTCCCTGCCGAACACTCCGGCAGCGGGATCGCGTGCAAGCCGGACACCGCGCACCGCGCTCGCGGCGGCGACCTCACTGCTGACGTGGCGCGGGGCGGAGCGGGCCGGGCAGCGGCCAGCGGATCTCGATCCGGGCGCCGCCCTCCGGCGATTCCGTCGCCTGCACCGAACCGCCGCGCCCGCGCACGGCCTCCGCGACCAGCGCGAGCCCGAGCCCGGATCCTCCGGTGCCGCGAGCCCGATCGGGCTGCACCCGGTGGAACCGGTCGAACACCAGGCTGCGGTGCGCGGCGGGGATGCCGGGGCCGTCGTCGTCGACGACCAGCCGGACGGACTCGGCCGCGGGCAGCAACGACACCCGCACCAGCGCCCGCGCGTACCGCAGCGCATTGGTGATCAAGTTGTCGAGCACCCTGCCCACCTCCGCCTCGCCGGCGAGGATCACCACGGTTCCCGTCGGTGCGGTGACCCGCACCCTGGGCCCGGCCCCGCGCAGGTTGGCCCGGTCCGCCGCGGCCCGCACGGCGCTGACGAGCTCGATCGGCTGGTGCTGCGGCTGCGAACCCGACTCGGCCCGCGCGAGTGCGAGCAGGCCGTCGACCAGGTCGGACAGCCGCCGCGCCTCGGCGGCGATGTCCTGCAAGGTCTCGTGCGCGAGTTCCGGGTCGGGGTGCACGACCGCGACCTCGGCCTGAGCTCGGATGGAGGCGACCGGGTTGCGCAGCTCGTGCGCGGCGTCTCCGGTGAACCGCCGCAACCACTCGGTGTCCCCGTCCCGGCGGGCCAGCATCTCGTTGAGCGCCACGGCGAGCGCGCGCAGTTCGTCGTCGGCGTCGGAGACCGGCAGTCGGTGGCCCTCCGGCAGGCTCATCGCGGCGAGCCGCATCCGCTCGACGGGGCGCAGCGATCGGCGCACGACGAGCCAGGTCGCGATCCCGACGGCCCCGGCGGCGAGGATCGGGCCGAGGGTCAGGGCACGTCCCGCGGTGCGCAGCGCGTCGCCGTGCCCGACCAGGTGCGCGGCGCCGAGCACCAGCCGCGGACTGCCCACCGGATCGGGCACCACGATGCCGACCCAGCGGTACAAGCCCTGGTCCACGCCGTACGAGGACGTATCGAGGAGGCCTTCGCCGCTCTTGAGCGCACTGACCTCCCACGAGGTGAGTTCGGGAGGCGACAGCCCGTCGACGGGAGCTCCCGCGGTGTCGAGGATCCGGATCTCGCCGCCCGCGAGCCGGTTCGGCGCGGCGCCGGAGGCCACCTGCCGCGCAGTGGTGTCCACCTTCGAGCGCAACTCGGTGTCGACCGATTCGATCAGCAGCCAGCCGATCAGCCCGACGCTGATGTGCGCCAGCACCCCGAGCCCGACGAGCGCGACCAGAGTCGCCACCGCGCTGGTCCGGAACTGGAGGGTGCGGCGTGCCCACCACGCTCGCAGCTGCCGCAACGGCCACCACCTCACGCGGACGAGCTCCCGTCACGGGTGATCTTCGCGGGATCGGCGCCCGGTCCGTCGTCGGGCACCTGCTCGGCGCTGATCTGGTAGCCGTGTCCGCGAACCGTCCGCACCAGGTGCTCCGCACCGACCGCGGCGAGCTTGCGGCGCAGATAGCCGATGTAGACCTCGACTACGTTGCGGGTCACGAACTGATCCGCTCCCCAGACGAGCCGCAGCAGATCTTCCTTCGGCACCACCGTGCCCGGCCGGCCGGCCAACGCGACGAGCAGCCCGTACTCCCGAGGGGAGAGCGTCACGGTCGATCCTGACCAGGTGACCTCGCGGCCGTCGCGGTCGATCTCCAGCTCGCCCACCCGCAGCACGTCGTGCCGCACGGAGCTCTCCCCGCGTCGCGCCAAGGCGCGCACCTGCGCGGTCAGCACCAGGAAGGAGAATGGTTTGACGAGGTAGCCGTCGGCGCCGAGATCAAGGCCGTCGGCCTGGTCGACTTCACCGTCCTTCGCCGAGAGCAGCAGCACCGGAGTGCTCACCCCTTGGCCGCGCAGGCGTTCCAGCACTCGATACCCCGACAGACCGGGCAGCATCACGTCCAGCACCACCACGTCGAAGGAGCCGGTCGCGGCGAGCCGCAGCGCCTCGATCCCTTCGACCGCCACCGTGACCTCCATGCCTTCGGCGGTCAGGCCACGGCGCAACGCCGTCCGGACACCCGGTTCGTCATCGACCACCAACACCCGCGGCTGCATCTGCTCAGCATGCCGTTGCCGAACCCGCTCACGCACCGAGCCCTGAGATCCCTCTCAGCTTCCCCGGACTGTTCTCAGGTCCATCTCAGTTCGGCAGGGCCACGCTCACGGCAGCGGATCAAAACCAGGAGGACCGCATGAAACGCAGGAATGTCGTGTTCGCCGCGTCGGCCGGTGGGCTGGCCGGATTGCTCGGCTTGACCGTGCTCACCCTGCCCGCCGGTGCGGACGAGGACCCGCAGCTGCCCCCGGTCGCCCCCGAGCAGCTGGTCGAATCGGTGCTGACGGCGACTCCCCCGGCGTTGTCCGGAACGGTTCGAGTGGACAACGCCTTGGGACTGCCGTCGCTGCCCGGCGCCGAAGGCGGCGCCACTTCGATGCTCGCCGACGGGACCAGCACGCTTCGAGTGTGGAACGACGGGCAGGGCCACAAGCGGGCTTCGATCCCGTCGGCCTCCGGCGAGGTGACCGTCGTCGACGACGGCGCGGCGATCTGGAAGTGGGACTCGCAGTCCCGCACCGCCACCAAGGGCGACAAGCAGCAGCGCGGTCCGGGAGCGCACGCCGGCGGGCCTGGCGGCCCGGACGCCGCGGCGCAGGACCCGGCGACGTTGTCCCGCGAGATCGTGGGGAAGCTGCAGCAGACCAGCGACGTGGCGGTGGACGGCACCGCGCGGGTCGCGGGCCGGGACGCCTACGAGCTGGTGCTGACGCCGAAGCCCTCCGAGCGCACCGTGCTGCGCGAGGTCCGGCTGGCGGTGGACGCGCAGACGCGGTCGCCGCTGGAGGTCACCGTCTTGACCAACGGTTCGGACGACCCTGCGTTGCGCGCCGGTTTCTCCGACCTCGACCTGTCCCAGCCGGACCCGGCGATGTTCCGCTTCACCCCGCCGGAAGGCGCGAAGGTCGAGGAACGCCCCGACGGCGACCGGTCCCCGGCGGACCGGCCGGAGCACCAGGCCGGGCAGCATCCGACCGTGGTCGGCGACGGTTGGGACACGGTGGTGGTCACGCGCTTGCCGCAGGGCGAACAGCCGGGACGCCCCCGGCCTTCGCACGGCTTCGCCCCGGAGCGGGGTGGCGAGGGGACGAATCCGCAGGCGCTGGCGCAGCAGCTCGGCAAGCCCGTCAACGGCCCGTGGGGTGAGGGCTGGCTGATCAGCACGAAGGTCGGTTCCGCACTGGTGACCTCCGATGGCCGGGTCGCCGCGGGCGCGGTTCCCGAGCAGGTGCTCACCGCCTCGGTCGGGACCCCGTGATGACCGAAGTGGCCGACCAGGCCGCACAGGTGGGGGCGGCCGTTGCCGCCCCCACCCCGGTCGAGGCGTACGCCGCGCGCACCTCCGGGTTGCGCAAGACCTACGGCGACACGGCCGCGGTGGCCGGGATCGATCTCGCGGTCCCGCGCGGTGCGGTGGTCGGGGTGCTGGGGCCGAACGGGTCCGGCAAGACCACCACGATCCGGATGCTGCTCGGCTTGATCAGGCCGACGGCGGGTTCCGTGGAACTGCTCGGCCACGCGTTGCCCGACGAGGCGGACCGAGTGCTGCCGAAGGTGGGCGCGCTGGTCGAAGGGCCGGGGTTCCACCCGTTCCTGTCCGGTCGGGAGAACCTGCTGCGCTGCGCGGCGATGGAGCCGAACCTGGCGAGCCCGGACATCCGTTCGGCGGTGGACGAAGCGTTGCGCCGGGTGGGGCTCACCGCTGCGGCCGACCGCCGGTTCCGCGGCTACTCGCTGGGCATGAAGCAGCGACTGGGGTTGGCCGCGGCGCTGCTGGTGCCGCGCGAGCTCGTGGTGCTCGACGAGCCCACGAACGGTTTGGACCCGGCAGGCACCAGGGAGATCCGGCAGATCATCGCCGAGCTGCACGCGGTGGGCACGACGGTGCTGGTCTCGTCGCACCTGCTCGCCGAAGTCGAGGCGACCTGCACCCACGTGGCCGTGATGCACCGCGGCGCGCTGGTCGCGCAGGGAGAGCTGGCGGAGCTGCTCGAGTCGGGCGGCCCGCACCTGATGATCTCCACGCCGGACCTCACCGCCGGCTTGGACGCGTTGCGGGACAACGGGATCTCCGCTCGCGTGGAGCAGCACGCCCTGCGCGTGGAGTTGTCCGAAGTGGACGCTCCGGAGGTGCTGGCGACGCTGGTGCGCGCGGAAGTCGGAGTGCACGAAGCGCGGCGCGGGCGCGCGGGCCTCGAGGACCTGTTCGCCCGGCTCACCGAGGAGGAGTCATGACCGCGACCGCCGAGGTTTCCCCGGCACCTGCCGGGCGCCGGTCGGCGCCGCTGGGGCGGGTGCTGCTGGCCGAGTTCCGCTGGGTGCTGCGCCGCCCGCGCAACCTGCTCGCGCTGCTGATGCTGGCGGGGCTGCCGGTCCTGATCGGGGTGGGGATCGCGCTGACCGGCGAGCCGGGCAGCGGCGGCGGCCCGGGGCTGCTGAGCTCGGTCGCGGGCAACGGCCTGGTGCTCCCGGTGGCGAGCATCCTGCTGGCGCAATCGATGCTGCTGCCGCTGGTGGTGGCGATGGTCGCGGCGGACGCGATCGCGGGCGAGGCGTCCCACGGCACGCTGCGCGGTCTGCTGATCGCCCCGCTCGGCCGGGTTCGCCTGGTGGGCGTCAAGTCCGCGGGCGTCCTGCTGATGGTCCTGCTGTCAGTGCTGGTGCTCGCCGTCAGCGGACTGCTCACCGGTTTGATCATCGTCGGCGGGGACGGCTTGGTGACGTTGTCCGGGACGACGCTGTCGCTGGGCGCCGCGCTGGGCAGGATCGCGCTGGCCGTGCTCTGGTGCGCGGCGCAGATGGCGGCGATCGGCGCGGTGGCGCTGGCGCTGTCCTCGCTGACCGAGCATCCGCTGGTGGTGATGGCCGGGACGATGGCGGCGCTCATCGTGTTCGGCGTGCTGGGAACGGTGCCGTCGCTGGAGTGGATGCGTCCGCTGCTGATCACCACGGACTGGTCCGCCGTGATCGACGTGCTGCGGGATCCGATCTTCACGGACACCTTGTCCACGGGCCTGCTGCGCGCCGGTTGCTACCTGGTCATCGGCCTGTCCGCGACCGTGCTGCGCATGGTCACCAGGGACGCGTGACCCGTGCCCGCCTGAGCATCCGCAGTCGCGGATGCTCAGGCGGGCCGCGCGGCCGAGCCTCGATCACCCGATGCGACGACGGGACGACACCGCAATCCGGGCATCGCGCCGATGGCGGTTCGCCCGGAAAGTCGCCGACCGCCACGTCGACGAACCTCTAAGCTTCGGCGATGGACTTCGAGATCGATGACGACCCACGACGCGTCGATCGCGACACCGTGTGGGAGTTCCTGTCCACCGAGGCGTACTGGGGTCGCAACCGGACCAGAGAAGCGTTCGACCGCCAAGTCGACGGCGCGTGGCGCATCGTCGCCGCCTACCGGAAGCCGGACGGCCGGTTGCTCGGATTCGCCCGAGCCTTCTCGGACGGAGTGCTCAGCGCCTACCTCGCGGACGTGTTCGTCCTGCCCGTCGCGCGGGGGAACGGGGTGGGAGTCGAACTGGTGCGGGCCATGATCGAAGACGGGCCCGGCCGGGACTTCCGGTGGATGCTGCACACGGCGGACGCGCACGGCCTGTACGAGCGGTTCGGGTTCGCGGCACCCGACTCGGATTTCCTGGAGCGACCGTCCGGTTGAGGGACCGCTCAGTCTCCGCCGACGAGCGCGACTCCGTCGGGATCCAGCCTCAGCCGCACCTCGTCCTCTACGGCAGGAGCGTCGGCGATGTGTGCGACCGCCTCCACCTGGCCGAGCTCGGGCACGTTCACCGCGAGCCGCACGTGATCGTGCCGGTGGACGCGTTCCCGCACCGTGCCGACCGGTTCGGCTCCGCGGTGGGCGTCCGGCCGGACCCGCTTGGCGCGCACTCCGGCGGCTCGCAGTCCGAGCCGCGCGTCGCCATCCTTCGCGGTCACCTCGACGGTGCCCAGCGCGCAGGTCGCCACTCCGTCGCGGACGGTCGCAGGCAGGAAGGTGGTGCAGCCGAGGAACTCGGCCACTTCGTCGTCGGCCGGGTGCCGCCACAGCAGTTCGGGTGTGTCGGCTTGCAGGACCGTTCCCCGCGCCATGACCGCGACCCGATCGGCGAGGGTGAACGCCTCGTCGTGGTCGTGCGTCACGACCAACGCGGTCGACGGGCCGCGTCCGAGCAGGGCGGCGAGGTCGACGGCGAGCCGTTCCCGGAGCATCCGGTCGAGCGCGGACAGCGGTTCGTCCAGCAGCAGCAGTTCCGGGTCGGCGGCGAGCGCGCGGGCGAGCGCGACCCGCTGGGCTTCCCCGCCGGAGAGGTCGGTGACCCGGCGTTCGCCATATCCGGCGAGGCCGACCAGCTCCAGCAGTTCCGCGACGCGCGCGGCTCGGGCGGCTTTGCCGACACCGCGCATCCGAGGCCCGAAGCCGACGTTGCCCGCCACGTCGCGGTGCGGGAACAGCTGCCCGTCCTGGAAGACCAGCCCGAACCTGCGCTGGTGCACCTGGACCGCGTCGAGGTCCCGCCCGTTCCAGCGCACCGCGCCCGCGGTGGGCCGTTCCAGCCCGGCGACGGTCCGCAGCAGGGTGGATTTGCCGCAGCCGGACGGCCCGAGCAGCGCCAGCACCTCACCGTCCAGCACGGAGAGATCCACCTCGCGCACCGCCGTCGTCCCGCCGAAGCGGACGGTGAGCCCGCGCACTTCCAGCCCCATCAGAATTCCTCCACGGCGTCGGTACGTCCCCGGAGCCGCTCGATGAGCACGACACCGAGCACGGTGACGATCATCAGCAAGGTGCAGGCGGCGTAGGCGAGTTGCGAGTTGAGCTCGCCGGGCCTGCCGAGCAACCGGGCGATGGCCACGGGCAGGGTCGGCGCGTCGGGCCGGGCGAGGAACCCGGTGGCGCCGAACTCGCCGAGCGCGATGACGAATCCGAAGCCCGCCGCGGCCAGCACGGCCCGCGCGGCGAGCGGTACGTCGATCTCGCGCCGGACCCGCCACGGACCAGCGCCCAACGTCGCGGCGGCCTGGCGCAGTCGTTCGTCGATGGCCCTCAGCACCGGCAGCACCATGCGGATCACCAGCGGCGTCACCACCAGTGCTTGCGCGAACGGCACCAGCAGCGGCGAGGTCCGCAGATCACCCGGCAGCGAGCCGAGCGTGATCAGGTACCCGAAGCCGACGGTCACCGCGGACACGCCCAGCGGCAGCATCAGGGCCAGGTCGAGGCTTTCGGCGACGGCCCGGCGCCGGACCGCGACGAGCACGAAGGACGCCAGCAGCCCGAACAGCAGCGCCATCCAGGTCGCGTCGACGGCGGTGCGCACCGAGTTGAGCGCCGCCTCTAGCCCGGTGACCTCCAACGTCCCGTTCTGCCCGGTCCCCAGCAGCGCCCGATACCCCGCGAGCCCCCACCCGTCCCTCGTGGACACCGATCGCAGTAGCAAGGTCGCGATGGGCGTGCACAGCCCGCACAGCACCAGCCCGGCGAGCCCGACGACCCACCACTCCGCTCCTTGCGGGCGCCGCGCCGTGTCGGACGGCGCGCGCAGCCGCAGTGCCGTCTCCCGGCGCCGCCGCGCGACGGTCGCGACCAGCAGCGCGGCGACGACGGCGGCGAGTTGCAGCAGCGACAGCGCCGCCGCGCCGGGGAGGTCCAGCAGCTGCACCGTGCGCAGGTAGATCTCCGTCTCCAGCGTCCGCAGCTCACCACCGCCGAGCACCAGGACCACCCCGAAGCTGGTGGCGCTGAACAGGAACACGACCGACGCGGCCGATCCCAGCGCGGGCAGCAGCGCGGGCAGCGTCACCGAGGTGAACGCGCGCAACCGGCTCGCGCCGAGCGATCGGGCCGCGTCCTCCATCCGCCGGTCGAGGTGGCTCCACAGCCCGCTCACGGTGCGCGCGACGACGGCGACGTTGAAGAACGCGTTGGCCAGCACGATCGCGAGCACCCCGGCATCGGCGCCGAACAACGCCCGGAACGCCATGCCCACCACGATCGTCGGCAGCACGAACGGCACGGTCACCGCGACCCGCAGCAGCCCGCGACCGGGGACCGCGAGCCGGGCCAGCACGTAGGCCAGCGGCAGTCCCGCCAGCAGCGCGACGGCGGTGGACGCGGCGGCTTGGCCGAGCGTGAACCCGACGAGCCGCCACGTCGACGGCTCGGCCAGCACCGACCCGACCTCACCGCGCAGCCCCAGCCCGATGATCGCCGCGACGGGCCAGGCGAAGAACAGCCCGAGGAACCCGAGCACGGTCACCGCCGCCAGCGCCACGGGCAACCGCCTGCGGAGGCCGTGGTTCATCCCCGCACCAGCGTCCGCCACTGCTCCACCCAGCGGTCCCGGTTGCGTTCCACTTCGGCGGCAGGCAACTCCGCCGGGGCCTGCGGCAGCGGCGCGCTCTCCGCCCAGCCCGGAGGCAGCGCGACCCCGTCGACCGCGGGGTACACGTACATCTGATCCGGCACCTGGGCTTGGAATTCGGGCGAGAGCAGGAAGTCCACGACTTCTCCGGCGGCCTGCGGGTCCTTCGCCCCGGCCAGCACACCGGCGTACTCGACCTGCCGGTAGCAGGTGTCGAGCAGCGCCCGGGTGCGCGGCCGGCCGTTCTCGTCGACCTCCGCGGCGGGCGAGGAGGCGTAGGACAGCACGATCGGCCGCGGCCCCCGACCGGTGGATCCGGAGAAGTCCTGGTTGTACGCCTCTTCCCACCCGGCGGAGAGCTTGACGCCGTTCGCGGTCAAGTCCCGCCAGTAGTCCTGCCAGCCGGGGTCGCCGAAGGCGGCGACGGTGCCGAGCAGGAACGCGAGTCCGGGCGAGGACGTCGTCGGGTCCGGTAATGCGATCAGGCCGCGGTAGCGGGGGTCGGTGAGGTCGTGCAAGGTCGCGGGCTCCGGCACCCGGTGCTGCGCGAACCAGCCGGTGTCGATGTTCAGGCACACGTCGGCGACGTCGATCGCGGTGAGCCGGTGCTGCTGGTCCTGCGCGTACCGCTGCGGTCCGCGTTCGGCCGCGGCGGGCCGGTGCGGCGCGAACACGCCTTCGCCCAGCGCGCGGGACGCGAACGTCGAGTCGACGCCGTAGGCGACGTCGCCGAGGGGCGCGGCTTTGGACAGCACCAGCTTGTTCGTCAGCTCGCCCGCGTCACCGCTGTTGCGGACGTCCAGGTGGATGCCGCTGCGCCGTTCGAAGTCGGCGAGCACGGCGGGATCGGCGACGAACGAGTCGTGCGCGACGAGGGTGACGGTGCGCCCGGCGGACTCCTGGCCCGAACTCCCGGTGAGCGAACACCCGGTGGCGAGCGAGGCGACCGCAAGGGCGGCGACCCAGCGCAGGTAACGGTTCAACGGTCCTCCCGAGCAGCACACCGGCAACGGCCACGTGTGCAACGTCGAGCTGATCGCGACACCTCCCTGCGCCGGCATGATCCGGTTCAGGTGCGGACGGTCGAGGGGATTCGCCCCTCCTCTCAGCCCAGCGCGCTGGACTCCCGTGGCGACGGCAGTCTACGTGCCGCCACTCCGACGAGGGCCGACGGTCGCATTCCGGCCGATCGGCGACCACCATGTGGGCATGACCGAACTGCTGAACGACACCCAGGTCGCCGAAGCTCTCTCCGGGTTGCCGGAGTGGGCCCAAGACGGAGCCAAGATCACGCGGACGGTGGAGTTCGCGAGCTTCCCGCAGGCCATCCAGTGCGTGAACCGGATCGCGGAGATCGCCGAGAGCGAGAACCACCACCCGGACTTCGACATCCGCTGGCGCAAGGTCACGTTCTCGCTGTCGACGCATTCGCAAGGCGGCATCACGTCGAAGGACGTCACGCTGGCGGAGGAGATCGACGGCGTCGTCGACGCCCTGTCCTGAACGCCTCAGCCGGACAGCACCAGCTCGGCGGCCTCGGCGGCGCAGCCCCAGGACAGCGCGACGCCGCAACCGGAGTGCCCGTAGTTGTGCACGACGGTGCCGCCGCCGAACCGCTCGACTTCCAGCCTGACCGCGTCCCGTCCGGGCCGGAGCCCGACGGTCTCGCCGAGCACGTCGGCTCCGGCGAGCAGGGGTTCGACGTGCGCGCAGCGCCGCAGGATGGCGGCGCCCGCCTCGCGCTCGGGGATGCGGGACCAGTCCTGGTCGACGGCCGTACCGCCGAGCACCACGTGTGCGCCGTGCGGCATGTACGCGGTGAAGTCGGGTCCGGCTCCGATCTCCACGAAGTAGTCGGTGATGCCGGGGTTGCGCACGATGACGTGCTGGCCCCGCACGGGACGCACGCCGGGATCACCGACGAGTTCGTGCGCGCCGACTCCGGTGCAGTTGACGACCCGGCTCGCTTCCTCGACCGCTTCGACCAGCGAGGACACCGGGCTGAGCAGCAGTTCCCCACCGGCGGCCCGGAACCTCGCGGTGAGGTGGCCGAGGTAGCGCGGCATGTCGATCAGCGGCACGGTCGCCCGGTAGCCGCTGACGAACCCGCCCGGAAGGTCCTCGGGCGGGCAACGGCGCAGGTCGGGGAGCAGCAGCGCTTCGGGCGGCAACTGGTCGCCGAGGTCGACGCGGGCGGCCATCCGCCCGGCGGCGAGGTGCACGCCGCTGGTGTCGTCGGCCGCGAGTTCGACGAGGCGGTGGTAGGTGTGGGCGACCCAGCCTCGAACGCGGTCGGCGGGTTGCAGCAGCGCCGGTCCCCACATCGCTCCGGCGACGGCCGAAGTGGTCTCGGCGGGCCGTTCGTCGGTGCGGATGCGCACCGGGACACCGGTCTCGGCGAGGGTGACGGCAGTGCTGAGACCGGTCACTCCGGCACCGATGACCAGGACGGGCTCGGTGGTAGCCATCTTCGGCACGCTAGCAGCGATGTCCGCTGCGCACGGACCGCTGCGACGGGCGCGGGCGGACGGTGCCACCGCGCCGTCGCGGCCGTTGTCGGCGGCGCAACAGGAGCAGCGTTCGAACGTTGCGGGGTGGGCGGCGGCGCCCGCCGCATCGCGCGGCGGGCCATCCCGCGAAATCGCGGATTTCGCCTGCTAGTCCTCAAGAATGGTGATCGTTCCGGTGTCACCACAGTTACCGCAACCCTTGCCGTTGCAGTCCCCGCAGATCGAGGTGATGAGCTGCATGGGCACAACCTAAAGCGGCCGGTAACGCCATGCGAATCATGACGACTGGCGCTTCTACCAGCAGCTGAGCAGCACCAGCGCTCAGCTACCGACACCTCGCGACGTTTCACCCGAAAGTGCCGAATCAGCAATCTGGCGCTCAAGAGAATCCCGCGTGCACCACGCCCCAACCCTCGATCAGGGGTCAACCGATCGACAACGACAGAATCGTTCCCCACCCATGGCACCCCGCCGCCGGTTGAACGCGTCGCGGCCTGCTCCCCGACTCGTTCGACGCCGGATGTCGGCCGGATCCCGAACCGAATCCGGACCTCCCGCGGTCCAAGCGGAACGTCCTCCCGCCGCCGTCGGCCTGAACCCGACCGACCTGCGGATTCCCTCGCCTCGGCGGGTGCCCAGGACTAAAGTTGCCGCATGGAGCGGGTGGACTACGTGGACACGTTCATCGCCGTGGCCGAGGACTGCCCGGCGGCGACAGGAACGGTGCCCCCGGTCAAGGGCGACGATCCCTCGGTCGCCGCACGCACCTACAAGCTGATCTCCCAGCATCCGTACGAGTTCACGTCCGGCGACGTCATCTTCACCGTCTTCGCGGATCGGCAGGGCATCCCCGACGAAGATCGGGTCAACGCTCGCCTCGAGTTCTACGCGCGGAGCCAGCCGTGCCTGCGTTCGTCGCAGCTCGGCAAGCGCTACGGCTGGGGCATCCACGCCGACGCTCGTGGCCGACTGGCCTTGTACGCCGTGGACGGTCCGGAGTACGCGGAGTTCACCTCCGGCCGGCGTAGTGGCGACTCGGGCGAACCGATCACCCTCACGAAGGCCATGCGCAGCTCGCGCGTACTTCCGTGATCACCGCTCTCGCCGAACGCGCCGGCCGGCTCGGGCTCTCCGCCAGGTCGAGGATCTGGAACTCGACCGGCCGGTCGAGAACCGGCTCAATGCGGGCGGCCGAGCCGGACTTCGGACATCGCGAAGACCACGACGGCGGCGACCGCCGCATACTCGAGGGATGGACCTCAACCGAGCTGTGCCGATCTTGACCGTTCCGGAGCTGCCCGCCGCCGTCTCGGCGTACCGGCGAGCGCTCGGGTTGGACGTGCTGATGGACCACGGCTGGATCGCCACCTTGGGCAGCGGCGGCACGGCCCAGTTCAGCCTCATGACCACCGACCGCACCGCGCCCTGCAACCCCGTCGCGTCGCTGGAGGTCGCCGATGTCGACTCGGTGCACGACGAGATCGTGCGCCAGGGCTTCGAGATCGTCCACCCGCTGACCGACGAGGAGTGGGGCGTTCGGCGCTTCTTCTTCCGCGACCCCGGCGGCAACGTCATCAACGTGCTCGCCCACCGCTGAGCCAGACGCCGACGTGCCCGGCCGCCGCGCACCATCGCCATCAGGAGCGCCGACGGGCGGCGGCGCGCAGCGCGCCACCGATCGCCGACTCACACGTTGAACCGAACTCCACCACGTCGCCGCGCAGACCAACCTCACGTTGGAGCAGGACGGTCGTCCAGCCTCATTTCGGTGTTCACGGCACGTCACTTGGCGGAGGACGTAGGGGCGAGCTCACCGAGTCGCGCTCCGAATCCAGCACACAGCACGTGCGCGTTCCGCAGCGGAGTCCACCAACACGTCCAGCGCTGAGGCTCACCACCATCGGAGGGGTGCCGCTCAGCAGCGCTCAGCGGAAGCAGATCCGCCCTTGGTCGTTGACGTTGATCCGGATGCCGTGCCGCCCTGCCCTGCCGCTTTTGAGCGCTTTCCAGATGATCGCCGGGCGGTACACGCACCGCATCCAGCGTCATCTCATCCAGCAGCCAGGTCCAGCTTCCTGTTCGCCGCCTCGTGCAGTCGCGGTTTGACCCGCTTCGCCGGCTCGCGACGTCAGACCTGCTCGGTGCCGCGGTCGGCGACCGAGCTGATCACACCACCACTCCCATGACGAGGAGCGTCAACAGCGCTACACGTTGAACCGGAACTCGACCACGTCGCCGTCGGTCATGACGTAGTCCTTGCCTTCCATGCGGACCTTGCCCGCGGAGCGGGCGGCGCTCATCGAACCCGCTTCGACGAGGTCCGGGAAGGACACGATCTCGGCCTTGATGAAGCCGCGCTCGAAGTCGGTGTGGATCACGCCGGCGGCCTGCGGGGCGGTGGCGCCCTGCGGGATGGTCCAGGCGCGGGCCTCCTTGGGCCCCGCGGTGAGGTAGCTCTGCAGGCCGAGGGTGTGGAACCCGGCGCGGGCCAGGGCGTGCAGGCCCGGTTCCGGCTGGCCGACGGATTCCAGCAGTTCGCGGGCCGACTCCTCGTCGAGCTCGATCAGCTCGGATTCGACCTTGGCGTCCAGGAAGACGGCGTCGCCGGGGGCGACCAGGTCGCGCAGTTCCTGCTTGCGGGCGTCGTCGGAGAGCACGCCTTCGTCGGCGTTGAACACGTACAGGAACGGCTTGGTGGTGAGCAGGTTCAGCTCGCGCAGCTCCGGCACGTCGGCCTTGTTCGCGCTGAATAGCGTGGTGCCGCCGTCGAGGAGGGCCTTCGCCTCGTTGGCCGCCTCCAGCGCCGAGCGCTTGTCCTTGTTCGTCCGGGCTTCCTTCTCCAGCCGCGGCAGCGCCTTGTCCAGGGTCTGCAGGTCGGCGAGGATCAGCTCCGTGTTGATCGTCTCGATGTCGCTGGACGGGTCGACGTTGCCGTCGACGTGCACCACGTCCGGGTCGTCGAACACGCGGATGACCTGGCAGATCGCGTCGGCTTCGCGGATGTTCGCGAGGAACTTGTTGCCGAGGCCCTGGCCTTCGGAAGCGCCCTTGACGATGCCCGCGATGTCGACGAACGACACCGTGGCGGGCACCAGCTTCTCGGAGCCGTACAGCTCGGCGAGGGTGGCCAGCCGGGAATCGGGCAACGGCACGACACCCACGTTCGGCTCGATGGTGGCGAACGGGTAGTTCGCCGCGAGCGCGTCGTTGCTGGTCAGCGCGTTGAACAAGGTGGACTTGCCGACGTTGGGCAGCCCGACGATTCCGAGGGTGAGGCTCACGGCCGGTGATTCTAGGTGGTCCGGGGGTCGATCGACTCAGGCGGCCCGGGCACGAGCCGGTACGACCGACCCGCGCCCGTCGCCGATCGTCACGACTCAGTCGTCGTCCTGGTCGTCCCCGCCGTCCTGGTCGTCGCCGTCCTGCTGGTCGTTCTGCTGGTCGCCGTCCTGCTGGTTGCCGCCGTCCTCTTGCTCCTGCTGCTGTTGCGGCGGTGCGGCGGGGTCGTTGCAGCCTGCGGTGACGGTGAGCGCCAGCAACGCACCCGCCACACCGCCGACGACCTTGAAGCCACGGGAACGCCGAATCATGGATTGAGCCATGACTCCGACATTAGGGATGAACCACGTCGCTGTCATCAGTCGGGCGCGGACCGTTCTCAGGTGTCGAGTTCGATCGTGGAACCCTCGCGGGACTTCCGGATGCGCAGCCGGACTCCGATGCGCTGGCGCATCTCGTCCACGTGCGAGACCAGGCCGATGACCCGCCCTCCTGCGCGGAGTTCGTCGAGGGTGTCCATCACCAGGTCCAAGGTGTTCGCGTCGAGCGTGCCGAAGCCTTCGTCGATGAACAGCGTGTCCAGCAGCGCGCCACCGGTCTCCCCGGCGACGACGTCGGCGAGGCCCAGCGCCAGCGACAGCGAGGCCATGAACGATTCCCCGCCGGAGAGCGTCTTCGCGGAGCGGGTGTGGCCGGAGTAGTCGTCGAGCACGTCGAGCCCGAGCCCGCCGCGGGTACCGCGAGCGCCCGCCGCGTCGGAGTGCACGAAGGAGTAGCGCCCGTCGCTCATCCGCTGCAACCGGCGGGTCGCGGTGACCGCCACCTCTTCCAGCCGGGCGGCCAGCACGTAGGAGCGCAGCGACATCTTGCGCGCGTTCTGTCCGCGCCCGTTGACGACGTCGGCGAGCGCCTCCAGCTCGGCGTGGTCGGCCAGCGCCGGGCCCAGTTCGTCCCAGGCCGCGCGCAACCGGGTCGCGAGCAGCCGCACGTCCTGTTCGCGCTGTTCGGCGCGTTGCGCGGTGGCGGTGGCCCGCTCGGCGGCTTCGCGGGCGGTGGTGGCGGCTTCGGCGGCGGCTTCCAGGCCGATCTCGGTGCCGGCGTCGATGCCGAAGAGCTCTTCGCTGCCGAGCGCGGAGTTCGCGGTGGCCCGGCGCTGCTCGGCTCGGGTGAGGTCGTCGGTGAGTTCGGCGCGGCGGGTTTCGTCGCGTTCGGCGGCGAGTGCCGCGTCGATGCCGTCGAAGCCCGCTTCGACCGCCGCCTCGTGCAGCGCCGCGCGCTGCTTGGCGAGGCGTTTCTCCGCCTCGTCCCGGGCGCCGCGAGCGGTGATCAGGCGGTCGAGGCGCGCGACGCGGTCGAGCAGGTGCGCGCGATGTTCGGCGATGCCGGGGTGGTCGCCGCGCGCCGCGTCCAACCGCTCCGCGCGAGCATCCGCGGTGGAGCGAAGTCCGGCGCGCTCGGTTCGGGCCGCGGCGATCCGCTGATCCAGTTCGCCGCGCCGCTCGGTGAGCCGCTGCGCGGAGGACTCCAGGTCTGCGAGTTCATCGGCGCGGGCGCGGCCTTGATCGGCGAGGGCGCGGACGGCGTCGCGCTGCTCGGTGGCGGCGGCGGTGTCGGCCACGAGGTCGTCGGTGGTCCGCTCGCCTACTCGCTCCAGCAGCAGGTCGAGGTGCCTGCGCGCCTCGGTCTCCTTCGTCGCCGCGGCCTCGCGACGGGTCTGCGCCTGCTGCTCGGCCTGCTGAGCGCGTTCCTCGTCGTCGGCGGTGACCGAGTCGTCCACGGCCGCACGCGGCTCGGGGTGCTCCGCCGAACCGCACACGGGGCAGGCGGCACCGGTGGCGAGGCCGGCGGCGAGTTCGGCGGCCATGCCCGCGAGCCTGCGATCCCGCAGGTCCAGCAGGGTTTCGCGGGCCTGCTGGTGGGCGTCCACCGCTCGCTGCGCGGCCTCGGCGGCCTGCTCGTGGGCCTGCCGCGCCGCGGGCACGGCGCGCGCGGTGCGCAGCAGTTCGGTGAGGTCCGCGACTTTCGCGTCGGCCTGCTCGCGGCGGGTCTCGGCCTGCTTCGACTCGTCGAGCCGCGCCCGAGCGGTGCTGATGCGCTCGGGCAGCGCGACCTGCTGCTCGGCCAGCTCGGCGCCCGCCCGCTCGTCGGCCTCGATGCCGCGGGCGAGTTCGGCGAGCCGGGCGTGGTCGGTTTCCTGTTGCCGCGCTTCGGGGAGCAGTTCGGTGAGCGCCCCCGCGCGCTCCCGGTGGGTGCCCGCCAGCGAGCGCAGCTCGTCGAGCGAGGCGTCGAGGTCCGCTCCGGGGCAGTCCGCCTCCGCGCGTCCGGCTTCGCGGGCCGCGCGATCCAGGTCGGTCTCGGCTTCGGTCGTCGCGCGGCGGACGGTGAGCACCGGCAGCACCCGCTGCGCGGCGTCCAGTTCGGCGCGCCACTGCTCGTGGGTGCGTCGCTGCGCGTCGAGGTCGGCCAGTTCCGCGTGGGCGCCCCGGACTCGGCGGACCTTGTCGGCGAGTTCGCGGCGCGCGGTCAGCTCCTCGTCCGCCGCCTCGCGCCGGTCGGCCAGTTCGGCGCGGGCGCGCCGGGTCTCGTCGAGCTCTGCGGCGAGGTGCTTTTCCCAGCCCTCCAGCCAGAACCGCTCGTCGGCCCCGTCCTCCGGGTCCTGCCCGACGACCTGGGCGACGCGGGCCACGAGCTCGCGGACCTGCTGGGTGTGGGCCTCCACCGCCCGGCCGCGTTGCCTGCGGTGCTCGACGAACCACTGCTCGACGTCGGCGAACCGCTGGGTGCCGAACAGCTTCTCCAGCAGCTTCTCGCGTTCGGTGGTCTCCGCGCGCAGGAAGTTCGCGAACTCGCCCTGCGGCAGCAGCACGACCTTCGTGAACTGGTCAACGCTCATCCCGAGCAGCCGCTGCACGGTGCGGTTGACCTCGTCGATGCGGGCGGAACCTTCGGACGCGGCGCCGTCGGGGGCGTCGCTGATCCAGGTCAGCGAGGCTTTCGCGTTGCGGGTGGTGGTGCCTTCGCCGCGCTTCTTGCGCTGGTCGTACTTGGGGCTGCGGACGATGCGCAGCCGGTGGCCCTGCACAGTGAGCTCCAGCTCGACCGAGGTGGCCACGTCGTCGGCGGCGGTGTCGCAGCGCAGCTGCTTGACCTGTTCGCGAGCACCTGGCACGGCGCCGTAGAGCGCGAAGCAGATCGCGTCGAGCAGGCTGGTCTTGCCCGCGCCGGTGTCGCCGTGCAGCAGGAACAGGCCGTCGGTGCCGAGCTCGTCGAAGTCCACTTCGGCGCGGTCCCGGTACGGGCCGAACGCGGTGATCGTCAGCTGGTGCAGCCTCATTCGCGCACCTCGGCGAGCTGCACGGCGTGCAGGGCTTCGGCCAGCAGCGCGCGTTCGCCCTCGGTGGGTTCGGAGCCCCGGCAGTCGGCGACGAAGCCGTCGGCCACCGCCGTGTCGTCCCGGCCGCGCACGGCTTCCGAATAGCGCAGCTCCGCGGTGGCCCTGCCGCCCGCGGGCTGCCACTCCAGGTGCACCGCGTGCGGGAAGCGTTCCTGCAGGGCGCGCATCCCGTCCAGCGGCCGGACCTCGTCGGTGAGCGTCGCGGACAGGAAGCAGTCCTCGTAGGCCGCGTACTCCGGTTCGGCGAGCAGCGCTTCGAGTTCGCCGCGCACGGTCGCGAGTTGGCGCGGCACGGGCAGTTCGTGGCGGCGCACGTCGTGCAGCCCGGTGGCGTCGAGGTCCACCAGCCAGACGGATTTCCGCTGCGCCGCCTCGGAGAACGAGTACGCCACCGGACTGCCCGAGTAGCGCAGGTGCTCGGCCAGCCGCTGCGGCCCGTGCAGGTGCCCGAGCGCGACGTAGTCCACGCCGTCGAACACCGCGCCGGGGACGTCGTCCACGCCGCCGACGGCGATCGTGCGCTCGGAGTCGCTGACGTCGCCACCGGTGACGAAGGCGTGCGCGAGCACCACGGATCGCGGCTCGTCGCGGGACTTGAGGTCGGCGCGGATGCGGTTCATCGCCTCGGTGAGCACCGCCTGGTGCCCGCGCTGCTCGATCGGGCTCGCACCCGGCACGTCGGCGTGGGAGTCGAGCACCTGGCGCGCCGGATCCGGCTCCAGGTAAGGGATTCCGTAGAAGGCGACCGGCCCGTGCTCGTCGTCGAGCAGCACCGGTTCGTGCAACGCGGAGATGCGGGTGCGCAGGTGCAGGCCGCCCGCGGCGGCGAACTCGCCGAACGCCCCGACGCGCGCAGCGGAGTCGTGGTTGCCCGGTGTCACCACCAGTTGCGCGCCCGCCGCGCGCAACCGGCCGAGCACGCGCACGCAGGTCTCGACGGCCTCGCCCGAGGGCACGGCGCGGTCGTAGAGGTCGCCGGACACGACGACGACGTCGACGTGCTCGTCGGCGATCAGGTCGGCCAGCCCGGAGAGCACCGATTCCTGCTCGGCGAGCAGATCGCGGCCGTGGAACGTGCGTCCCACGTGCCAGTCGGAGGTGTGCAGCACCCGCATGGCGGTCAAGTTACCGAACTCCTCCCGCCCTGATCGCGCTGCGTCGGCGGGCATCGCTCGAAAGATCGGATGTCACCACGCACCGCGTCCGCTCCGTCGCGGACCGATCGCCGATCCGAGCATCCGGCCGCATCGACACCGCAGCTCAAGCGGGGTGAGCACGCCCTGCGCCGCTGCTGCTCGGCTGCCGCCGCGGAGGTGTCCGGGCAGTTCGCACGACATGCCTCGGCGTGTCGGATCACCCTTGTCCAGCAGGCGAAACACCGCGCGTTCGGCCGATCACGCGGAGCTCGCGGCGATGGCGACCGGATCGTCGGGCCGATGCGGGATGATCGGGTTCCCCGCCGAGAGGAGATCGTCATGGGTACCGGCGTGCTGACCGCCGTCGTGATCGTGCTGATGCTGCTGTTCGCGGGGGCGCTGCTGTTGATCTGGCGGCTCTACACCGACTCCGCGCGCCGTGCCGACGACGCGCTGCGCATGGTCGAGACCGAACGCGCCCGCACCGTCGAGCAGCAGGCCGCGCTGCGCCGGTACGAGGTGGCGTTCGCGTCGATCACCGGCCGCGGCGAGCTCGGCGAACAGGTCCTCGTCGAGACGGCGAAGTCGCTGGGGCTGCGGGAAGGGGTGCACTTCAGCGTGCAGACCGACTTGGCGGGCGGCGGTGCCGCCCGGCCGGACCTGGTGCTCACCGTCGGCGGCGGCAGGCAGGTCCCGGTGGACGCGAAGGCCAGCCTCGCGGTGTGGGCGGAAGCGATGGAGACCAACGATCCGCAGGAACGCGGCGAGGCGTTGCGGGTGCACGTGCGCAACATCCGCTCCCGCGCCTCGGAGCTCGCGGGCAAGGGCTACCAGCGCTGGGCGGACGCGATCTACGGCACGATCATGTTCGTGCCCTCCGACGCGGCCGTGGTGACCGCGCTGGACACCGACCCCAGCCTGCTGTCCTGGCTGCTGGACAAGCGCGTTTTCCTGTGCGGGCCCACGAGTTTCGCGGTGCTCGCCTCCGCTGCCCTGTTCGCGGCGACCGAGCGCACCATCGCCGAGGACATCGAGCAGGTGCGGTCGCAGGCGGTGCGGGCGCAGCGGGCGGCCTCGGGCGCGGTGGAGGCGGTGAACCTCTCCAGCACGCACCTGCAGCGGTTCGTCTCGGCCCGCCGCCGGGAGCTCGACGCACTGGAGTCGTTCCGCGGCGCCGTGCAGCCGCTGGCCGAGAGCGCGGGCGGCTCGGCCTCCATCGGGACCGTCCGGCGCGAGGAGGAGGGCCTGGTCGGCACCGAAGCGTCCGAGAACTGAGTCGGGTTGTCTCAGCTTGCTTTGGTGGTCGCTGCTCGTCGGCTTCGCCGCTGACAAGACAAAGATCAAAGACCGGGCTCACCACGGCAAGATCGAAGGCAGTGGTTGAGGGTCTGTCCTCGCCGTTTTCGCGGGGCGGTGGGTGGTGTGCGGCTCGCCCGGTTCAGCCGTGTTCGGCGAGGAAGGCGTCCATCGCGTCGACGATCATCGGGACGCTCGGGCCCGGCGTGAAGCCGTGGTCGAAGTCGTCGTAGGGGTGCAGCGCGACGTCCACGCCGAGTTCGCGCAGCGCGTCCGCGAAGTCCAGGCTCTGCTTGACCGGCACCAGCGAGTCCTTCGTGCCGTGCTGGATCAGGAACGGCGGCTCGGCACCGGAGAGGTTGCGGATCGGGCTGGCCGCGTCGGCGTGGCGCGGGCACTCGTTGGGCATGCAGCCCAGGTACTTCCGCACCGTGCGTCGTGAGTAGTCGGACAGCTGCGGGTTCGCCAGTTCCGCTTCGACGCTCAGGTCTGTCGGGCCGAACCAGTTGACGACGCCGCGGATCCCGGTGAGCCCGCCGCCGGGTTCGTCCGGATCGTCGGTGACCGCCCCGAGCTGCGAGACCAGCAATCCGCCCGCTGAGGCGCCCCACAGCACGACGCGCTCCGAGTCGAGCCGCCAGTCCCCGGCGTGGCGCTGCAACCAGCGGACCGCTTCGGCGACGTCCTCCACCTGTGCAGGCGCGGGCCCCAGGTCGCTGAGCCGGTAGTCCACGGTGGCCACCGCGAACCCCTTGCTCAGCATCCGCTCCGCCGCCAGCGACTCGGCTGCCCCGCCGGCAGCGAGGCGCCCGTCGATCGCCCGATCACCCGCGTCCCAGCCACCGCCGTGCGCGTAGACGACGAGGGGGTGCGGGCCGTCTCCCGCCGGCAGGAACAGGTCGAGCGCGAGCGGCCCGCTCGGGCGCTGCGCGTACACCTGATCGGCCACGATCCGGGTCGCTCCCAGGTCGGCGGCTGCCGCGCCGATCAACGTCCCGCTTCCCGCTTCGGACGACGCGAGGCATCCCGAGGTGAGCGTGGCCGCGGTCAGCACCGCCGTTCCGGCCAGCACCGCTCGCCAGACCCGCCGCGCCGAGGCCATGCAGCCCTCCCGGAACCGTTGGCTCCGATCACCGGTGCCGACCGCCAAGGACCATAACAACCCCCTCACCCGTTCGAGTGGCGCCAGCACCTGCCCAGAAGTGAGCGAACGGACCGTTCATCCAACGAGATCAGGCAAACGGTCCGCTCACTCGGACGAAGGCACCGCCACGCACGGCCGGAAACCAGTGAACGGACCGTTCGTCCAACGGGATTGGACGAACGGTCCGTTCACTCGGAGCCATGGGTGTGCGAGGTCAGGCGTCGGCGGCGTGCTGCTGGGCCGCGAGGAAGTGCTGGATGTCGGCGGTGGCGGTGTAGAGCTCCAGGTAGCGCTGGTAGAAGGCGTCGTAGCGCTCGGTGCGGGCCGCGTCCGGCACGACAGTCCGCGCCACCGGGTTCCACTCGCGCTCATTCACGGCGGTTCCCGTGGCCACACCCGCCATCAGCGCGTCGCCGAAGGCGGCTCCGACGGTCTCGCTCGGAACCTGCTGCTCCTGCCCGGAGATGTCGGAGACGATCTGCGTCCACAGCCCGCCCTGGGTACCGCCGCCGACGGCGACGAGCCGTCCCGCGCGGCCACCGGCGGAGCTCATCGCCTCCAGGTTGTGCCGCACCCCGTAGCCGATTCCTTCCAGCGCGGCCCGGTACACCTCGGCCCGGCCGTGGCTGGTGGTGAGCCCGAGCAGCGCACCGCGCGCGTCGGGATCGAAGATCGGCGTCCGCTCCCCCGCGAAGTACGGCAGCAGCAGCAACCCGCGGCTCCCGGCCGGTGCACCGGCGGCCTGCTCGACGAGTTCGGCGAAGTCGCCGTCGACGAGCCGCCGGATCCAGTCGGTCACCGCACCGGAGGTCGCCATGCCCGCGGCGAGCGTGTACGTGTCCGGGAAGACACCGCAGGTCCCCCACAGCGCCGAGTGCGGCCGGGGGTCGGTGAGCACCTGCACGAAGAACATGGTGGTGCCGTACATCAGCATCACGTCGCCGGGTTCGCGCACGCCCGCGCTGGTGGCCTCCGCCCAGGCGTCGATGGTGCCGGTGGTGACGGGCAGTCCTTCGGGCAGCCCGGTCTCGGCGGCGGCCTGCGGGCCGACCTTCCCGACGATCTCGGTGGGCCAGGCGAGTTCGGGCAGCGGCAGGTCCGGGGCGACGCGCTGCGCCCAGTCCTTCGACCAGTCCCGGGCCTGCAGGTCGTAGAGCGGGTCGCACTGGCTGGCCGAGTGGTGGTCGAGCACGTAGCGCCCGGTGAGCCGGTGCACCAGGTAGGAGCTGCACATGAGCAGCTTCTCGGTGCGGGCGTACACCTCGGGTTCGTTCTTGGCGAGCCACCGGATCTTCGGCCCGACGGCTTGGCTGGTCAGCGCGGATCCGCCGCGGCGCAGGATCTCGTCGGCACCGAATTCCTCGGTGAGTTCGGCGATCTCGGCGGTGGCGCGGGTGTCCACGCCGTAGAGGATCGCGGGCCGCAGCGGGTTGCCGTCGCCGTCGGCGGGCAGCAGCACGGGCCCGATGCCGCTGACGCCGAGCCCTTCGATGCTGCGGCCTTCGGCGGCAGGCACGAGTTCGCGCACGATGCCCACGAAGTCGTTCCACCACACCGATTCCGCGTCGTGCTCGACCCAGCCCGGATGCGGGTAGGAGGTCTCGTGCGGCCGGGTCGCCCGGGCCACGATGCGCCCGTCGGTGGTGACCAGCACACCCTTGGAGCTCGCCGTTCCGACGTCGACTCCGATCAGCACGCCCTCAGACATCGCCTGTTCCTCCCGCTCGTCCGGTGTTCCCCGCGGCATCGTAAAGACCCCTGCACCGGGTGATCCGCACTCCTGTCCGTTTCGGACTTCGCGGGCCGCCCGGTCGGCCATCGGTCGGAGCGTGGTTCCGACCGATGGCCGCTGGACATGGCCCGTGACCTGGCGCTGGGCGAAATCGAACCGTTCCAGGTCTGATTTTGGCTCTGCCCGCTTCAGCTTGTTCGGCTTTGCCTCACCGGTTGTACGCCGTGCGCGGCGGCCGGAGCCGGACGCCTCAGCCCCGGGGCCACTCGTCCAGGCGCACTCCGAGCTGCTCGGCGACGGCGCGCATTTCCGCGCGGTGGTCACCGGGGACGGCGTGCAGGTGGTTGGCGCCGAACTTGGACAGGAACACGTCGCCGGGCGCGTCGAGCCTGGCGAACGCGTGCGGCCATTCCGGGGTGGACTGCTCGACGAGGGTGCGGTTGGTGTCGTCGTCGTAGCTCTCGAACTCGCCGAGCATCATCTGCAGCCGGTACTCACCGGCTTCCCTGGTGAGCCTGCCGAGCGTCATCTGCCCCGGTGCGGCGATGTGCTGCACGGAAGCGCCACCCGCCGGGAAGAAGAACACCTCCGGATAGAAGTTGACCTTCGCGAGGTTCTCCGCCGGGTCGTCGCTGCGCGCCGCGTACCAGGTGGCGTGCTGCCCGGAGTTGCACAGGTCCCAGATGTCCCGGTCCGCGTGGTAGTGCCGCACGTCGGCGAACAGCACCGGGGTGCGGGCGACCTGCTTGAACAGCTGCATGGTCAGCGCGCCGTCCATGTCGGCTTCGGTGGCGCAGACGTGGGTCTCCTTCGGCCCGTTCCAGTCGTAGGGGTCGTTGAGGAAGGCCTCGGTGACGTCCATCGTCGCGAAGTTCTCGGTGAGTTCCGGCTGGCCCTTGATGCCGGAGAAGTCGAGGTTGCGCTCGGCGATGATGTCGCGGACCGCCATGTAGGAGCGGATCTGCCGTTCCAGCAGGTCCGGGGTGAGCTTCTTGCCGTCGTAGTGCACTCCGGCGGCGTACTGCTCGATCCACTCGCGGCCCTTGCGGGCTTCGGCGGCGTCGGCCTTCTCGGCGCGCAGCACGAGTTCGTACTGGTCGATCTCCTCGACGTCGATGCCGAACTGGCGCTGCCACTGGTCGGTGTTGGCCACGGCGGTGTTCATCCCCATGGGTCGCCCGCCGAACCGGCCGAAGGTCGATCCGCGCAGGGATTTCACCGCGGCGGCGGCGGTCGCTCGCACGCCGATGGCGGCGGCGAGTTCCGCGGAGTCGGGGGCGCCCCAGGCCCGGGTGTGCTTGCGCCCGATCTGGTCGAGCGCTCCGCCCGCGGCGAGCATCCCGACGAGTCCGGGTTCGGTGGGGTCGGTGCTGGCGACGAGCACCAGCGGGCTGCGGGTGGCGTCGGCGGCGAGCATCGTGAAGTGCGGGAACGACCAGACGGTGTAGTAGAAGACCGTGACGTCGACGTCGGCGGCGGCCACCTTGCGGGCCACGGAGGTGGCGAGCACGTTGGTGGCCACGAGGTCGTCACCTGCGACGACGTCGTGCCCTGCAGCCCGCAGCGAGGCCACGAGGGCGTCCTGCTTGGCTTCGATGAATTCCGCGTTGCGAGCGTGCACATGATCACGACCGTCGGAAATGCCGACCACACCGATGCGGGCCACGGGTCCTCCCAGGTTCTGCGGAACGTGCCAGGGTTGCGTCGGGACGTGCCATTGCTGTTCCGGATCACGGGGAACGAGATCGTCGAACGGACCGGTCCGGGACGAGCCGCCCCGATTCGAGAACGATTTTGTTCCGGGTCAACTCTCGCCGCGCCTGGCCGGGTTCGGAGAACGCCACGGGCGTGCCTGCGCTGGGGGTTCCGCGCCTGCCGCTACCACCCGAATTCGTTCATCGTTGACCGACCGGGTTATGAGCAATCGTTTTCCCGGAAGCTATTCTGGGCTTGGCGAGGCTGTCAAGGAATCCACGCCGCAACCACGCGGCCAGCCGACATCAGGAGGTCCGGTGGCGACGATCAGTGACGTGGCGGCCAGGGCCGGCGTGTCCACCGCGACGGTCTCCCGTGCGCTCAACGGCAAGAGCACCGTGGATCCGGAGCTGGCCGCGCGGGTGGCCGCGGCGGCCGACGAGCTCGGCTACCGGCCGAACGGACCGGCCCGCAACCTGCGCAAGCAGGAGACCGCGGTCCTCGCCCTGATCATCTCGGACGTGGAGAACCCGTTCTTCACCGCGATCTCCCGCGGCGTGGAGGACGTCGCGCACACCGCCGGTTACTCGGTCGTGCTGTGCAACTCCGACGACGACCCGGCGAAGGAACGCGAATACCTGGACGTGGCGTTGCAGGAACGCGTCGCGGGCGTCCTGCTGTCCCCGACCGGCCGGGAGGCGGGCGCGGAGCTGCTGCGCGCGCACGCCACCCCGGTCGTCGCGCTGGACCGGCCGCTACCGGGAGGCGGGGACACGGTCCTGGTGGACAGCGGCAACGCCGCGAAGAACGCCACGCTGCACCTGGCGGAGCAGGGCTACCTCCGGATCGGCTGCCTGACCGGCCCGAGCGGCATGCCCACCGCGGACGCGCGCTTGAACGGGTACCGGGAGGGTCTGCGGACGGCGGGGCTCGCGGACCTGGGCCTGGTCCGGCACACGGAGTTCCGCGCGGCCGGCGCCCGGCGCGCGGCGCGGCAGCTGCTGGATCAGGAAGAGCCGCCGGACGCGCTGCTCATCGCGAACAACGCGATGGCGGTGGGAGTGCTGGAAACGCTCGGCGAGCTGGGCCTTCGGGCGGGCCGCGACGTGGGTGTGATCGCGTTCGACGACGCGCCGTGGGCGACGTTGCTGGACCCGCCGTTGAGCGTGGTCTCCCAGCCCGCCTACGACATGGGCTCGTTGGGGGCGCAGTTGTTGTTGCGCCGCATCGGCGGTGACCGGGGTGAGCCGACCACGCGAACGTTGTCGGCTCACCTCGTCGCGCGCGGCAGCACCGAGCGCTCCACCTGAGTCACCGGGCGGCGGGCAGCGCCACCGTCCGGAGCATTTCGTCGATCTTCGCGGTGAGCTTGCGCCGGTCGGCGGGGGCCACGGTGAACCACTGCCTCCCGTCGCCGCCTTCGCGCTTCTGCGTCATGTAGCAGCCGTCCGCACCGGTGAAGAACGACACCGAGTACGGCGGCCGGTGCGTGCGTCCGACTCGCCGGTCGTGGCTGCGCGCGGTGAACACCCCGTCGAGCTCTCGTTCGGCGGTGAGCACCGTCGCCAGCACTCGCGCGTCGGCGCTCTTCACCCCCGCACCGGTGAGCGCGCTGAGCAACGTCCCGTTCGGGTTGTTGCGCCTGCGTTTGGTGGCGTTGTCGAGCACTTCGGTCGGCACGCTCGCCGTTCCGCCGCGCCCCGGGGTCAGATTGCCGATCAGCTCCACCGCGTTGCCCGCCGGGCCGCCGTACTCCTGCCTGCTGAGCACGATGTCCTGCAGGTCATCGTTGTTCTCACCGTCGGCTTGGTACGCCTGCACCGTGGCGCGGCCCTGTTCGACGCAGACCGCGTTGAACGAGGCGCCGCGCTTGGCGTGCACCGCCACCCCCACCGCCAGCGGCGGTTTGCTCAGCAGCTGCCACGCGTCGTCCAGGAACGGATGCAGATCATCGCGTTCCAGGTATCCGAGGCGCGCCAGGTCCTGGCTGCCCGCGCGGGAGGCGCGGGTGCGCTCGTCCTCGGTGGGTTCGCCCGCCAGTCGCCCCACCCGCAGCAGCGGGTGGATGTGGCTGTCGAACCGCTCGCACAGGTATGCGGCGGCCAGCGGGCTGATCGACATTCTGCCTCGGCTCATCAGCGGTCCTGGTTCTCCCAGTCGCCGAAGACCGGCGGGGCCACCGCGCGCATGTCGTTGGTGAACACGTCTTCCTCCTCGATGAGCCAGCTGGGCCGCTCGCGCTCGGCGTCGTCGCCCTGCTGACCGCCGCGCTGACCGGCGCCGCCCATGCCCGCACCGGGCGCACCCGCGCCACCACGGCCACCGCCCGCTGCGGCACCACCGGCGGCGGACGCACCGCCACCAGGACCACCGAGACCGCCGACCCCGGCGCGACCACCGGCACCAGAACCGGCACCGGCGCCACCGCCGAGACCACCCGCGCGGCCACCGGCACCACCAGCGGAACCACCGGGACCACGACCACCAGGACCACCGTTGGGTGACTGCGCCCAGCGACCGTTGTGCGGGTTCTGCCGCTCCCAGGCCCCCGTGCGCGGGTTCTGCCGGTACAGCGTCCCGTCCGGACCGCGCACGACACCCGGAGGCAGACCACCGCTCGGCGGAGCAGGCGCCCAAGCCGAACCGGACCCGGCCGGAGGAGCACCCGCACCAGAACCACCACCCAGCGACGGAGCACCGCCACCCGAGGTCGGCGACGAAGCCCACGACGAGGAACTGCCCGCAGGCGCCCCACCACCGGAGGAAAGGCTGCTGAACTGCGAACTCCCCATCGCGTCACTTGCGGAGGGAGTGGTGGCCCCGACCGGAGTGGCGTTGGCGGGCTCACCAGGCATCGGCTGGAACTCGGGAACCGCCGCGAGATTCGCTTCGGTCTCGCGCTTGTAGCGCTCCTGGACCTCGGTCGCGCGATCGTTCGTCAGCTGGAAGTCTTCTTGCCGCTCTTCGTAATCGCTCGCCCATCCCAGGTACCAGGTGTCGTCGTAGTCGTCGACCCACCCCTTCTCCGGCGGATCGAGCTGAACCGGGCGACCGTTGGACAGCGTCTCGCCCTCGCCTGGGATACCTGCGAAAGCCTCACGCTGAGCCGTCGCCTGATCCAGAAGAGCTTTGCCCACTCCGTCGCAGGTCTGCTGAGCGGCCGTGAGATGCGGCGTGATCTCGTTGATCGAGGACTGAGCGGAATCGGCGGCACGTCCTTCGTGTGCGGTTTCCGCCTTTGTCAACGCCTCTTTGATCTGCGCTTCAAGTTCCGCGAACTTTTCGGCTGCCTTGGACCAGGACTGGGCACCATCGCCCAACGAGGCGGGAAGATTGGTGGCATCCCCCGAACCCGCCATATTCGCGCGAAGTTGCCTTGCCGCCCCAGCAAAGCACGCCATCGCGCTAGGATCGCTAGAAATCCCGCCGGACATATATTCCCCTCAGTTAGCAGCAGGCCAGGAAGCGACGCTTGCCTCCAAGGCCCGCTTCGACAAGTCGCACGGATCAACGGAGTTGATATCAGCAGTTGGAACGATACTCATGGACTGAACGACTTGATCAGACTTCGACGCAAGGAAGATTGCGCAGCCACCATCGGATTTGGGGTCGCTCGTATTGGCACGAACAGCCGGGTAACCCGCGATGTCCAGCTTCTCGAAGTCGACGAAATCAGCAGAGTTGTCGTAGTAGCTCTGCAGCGTCCTATCGCCATGGGAAGCAAGACCAACCGCGATAGCACCATCAGGCGTGTGCCACATGCAGTTGCCAGCAAGATCCTCGTTCAGGGAGTTTTCGCTCTTCTTCCCCTCCGGGCTCAGCCCCAACCCTTGAGCCGCCTGAGCGGGGAGCAGTTCGCAGACGTCCACCGCTGACGCGTCCTTCGGGTTGGGCACTTCCACCCCCGAAGGAGGCGGGCTCGGCGCAGGAGTCGTCTCTGGGGCGCCCGACCCCAGGGAACAAGACGTCACGAGCACGGCCGAAACACTGGCAACGAGCAACGCCCCACTACGCAAGAGGAACCCCCGGAAGGAAATACTCACAGCAAAATCACGCCCGCCTGTTGATTCGATCAGCATCGACCGTCGCATTGTCCTCAGCGCGTCGATACTCGTCTAAGGTGTCTCGATAAGATTGAATTTTCTCGTTCAGCTTGTCACGAACTGCCAGTGCGGCGCCGCGCAGCGAGTCGGCATTTCCGTTCGCCATGTCAGCGAATTTCTGCCGAGCTTCACTAGTCACCGAATCTTTGGCCGTCAGCTCACCCGGCTTCACACCAGCAGCGTCGAACGATGTCTGCTCAGCAATGTCCCGAGCATCTTCGAGCTGCCGGATCGCGCCCTCAAGTGCTTCTGGGTCAATTCTGAACCCGGTCATGCTTCCTCCCCATGGGCATGTCCACGCGTCAGCTGAGCATGGTGCACGCTCGGGCATCCACGCGTGCGCGAACCTACTCAACTACCGGTATGACGATCAACACAGTAGCCGGTGGCGCACCCAGCGTGATCGTCACCCGAAAAGAGCATTCTCTTTCGTGGCAACTAATTCGGGACTGCACTGACCTGCGTCAACACTCAATTCCGCGCAGAGCGCCCCTGTCCGACCGCGAGCAGTGCACCGCCGACCTCCCTCCGGAAGAGAGCGAGATCTCAACCTCACCGTGACCTGACGGCACAGCTAGCTCTGCGGCTCACCGCACTCCCCGCAGGTCGGAGCGCAGCACCGTGAGCGTGATGATCGTGGCAACGAACGACAGGAAGGCGGGCAGGAACAGGAAGAACGTGTATGCGAGGAGTTCGCCGCCGCCTTCGGAATCCAAATGGAGGGAGAATGCTGCCAGCGCGCTCAGGGCGAACACACCTCCCGTCAGGATGACCGAACTGCGACGGCAGCCGGTGGCGCCGTTCGCCTCCAGCCACCCGGTCTTGAAGTACGACCGCGCCAGCATCGTGACAACGCCGTGCGTGATCCCGAACAACGCTGCTACTCCTGTCATCATCGCCGTGACCACCGCGAAACCGCCCACGGCAACCAGGAAGAAGGGCGTCGGAATTCCAGCCGCGCCCACCAGCGCGGAAGCGAGCAACAATGGCAGCCCGGCCAGCAGCAGGCATCGCCTCGCGTGCCGAACCCACGCGGCTGACACCGGGATGTACCTCGGCGGTGGCGGCGGACCGCTCGGAATGAAGACGACCACAAAACACCGCCCTTAAACTCCGAGCGGAGCCTTCGAATAACCACTAGAAAAGCGATCCCGGACAGGACCGCAGGCGAGGCCGGCGGACACCGTGTTGATCAGCTGCATCGCGTCCGCGGCCGTGATCGGTTCGTCGGAGGCGGCGATTCCTCCAGCGGGCTGAGCCGGAGTCCGGGGCGGAGCTGTTCGCACGGCCTCGGCCTGTGCCGTCGCCGCCCGCATGGTCGCGTCGGTCGCGGCAGCCACGACGTGCGTGGACAGGCTGCGCGGATCGGTGGTGCCCTTCCAGCCGGGGGCCAGCTCGACCGAGCGGAACTCGCCGGTGCCGGTCACGCGGACCGTGACGACGCCCTCCGGGTCCTGGCCTCGAAGCAGGTCGTCCGTCGGGTCCGATCGCTCGGAGTTCCGGGCTGCTTCCGGCTCGAGATCTTCCTCGTTCAGCTGCCACCGTTGATCCACGGGTGGGCACCCTACCCAGACCAGGCGGTACCGGTGTTGATTCGCGGAAACTCCCGCACCAGGACGACCGAGCAACCGCTCCAGGGCTGATCAGGCGTCGAGCCGGCCTGCTTTGACGGAATCGAGGAACACGGCGAAAGCGCTCGCGTCGAAACTCAGGACCGGGCCGGTGTCGCCGAGCTTGGAGTCGCGGACCGCGGAGCGACCGACGGCTAACGCGACCTCGACGCACTCGTTGTTGGCACCGCTGCGGCTGCTCTTTCGCCAGTTCAAGCCTTGCCTCATCGCGCTTCTAGCTCCTCGGCACGTGATCGGGTCCAGTCGATCGACGCAGCAGGCGGGAGTGAAGCATCCGCGACATCGGCGAACATCGCGCCGAACGCCTGTACGTCGCGATCATTCTCCACCCACTCTCCACCGCCGGGGTACTCCAGATAGACGGCGTCCGGATCGTCTTCCTCGCTGAAGCCGACGATCGTGACAGCACCCGAGGACGTGCCGTAAGCGCCGAGTTCGAATGGAATGACCTGCACCGTCACGTTCTCCTGTGCCGCCATGTCCACGAGGTGCCGCAACTGTTCGGCCATGATCTCGGGGCCACCCACGAGACGTCGCAGCACCGACTCGTCGATCAAGGCGTGCAGGCGCAACGGACCGGTGCCCGACAACCGCTTCTGCCGAGCACGCTTGGTCTCCACCGCTCGGAACGAGATCGTGTCGTCCACGAATCGGTGAGCTGCGGTGTGCACGGCAGCGGCGTAGTTCGGCGTCTGGAGCAATCCCGGAACGACCTCGGTCGCGAGCGACCGGACGTTGTCCGCATCGGCTTCCGCCCGGATGTAGGCCCGGTACTTCGGCGGCGAAGACGACGAGTGCTCGACGCGCTTGCTGTCCTGCCGGGCGTCGTCCCACATGGCTTGAGCCTCGGCGGCCTGCTCATCGGTCGCGCCGTAGAACGCCAGCATTGCCCCGAGTTCGGAGAAGTTGCAGAGGCTGTAGCCGTTCTCGATCTTGGAGATCGTGGCTTGGGACTTGCGCAGCAGCCCCGCGATCCGTTCGTGGTTCATCCCGGCCGCTTCGCGCAGGCTCAGCAGGAACTGACCAAGACGACGTTTGCGGCGCGTCTGCGTGCTCGGCATGAGTGCCTCCCTTGATCAGCGGCGACATCGTAACGGCACCCGCGATCACTCCATCGGGCAATATGCTCGGCGAATATTCTCAGTTACTTTTCCCTTAGCGGCACCTCCCGCCGCTGGCGTGGGGCCGGTGGCTCCCCTCCTCCCCGACCGGTCACCGGCTCCACGTCCTCCATCTGATTTCCGGGGGTGGCAATGCAATCCGGAGTTGAGTCCTCCTACCTCCCGCACCTCGCGGCGATCCGCGCCAGCGTGTGCGCCGGGTTCCGGTTCCAGCACCTGCCGAGCCGGGACGAAGTCCTCGCGGTGTACGGGTTTCGGGCCTCGCACGGCGCGATGGACACCTACGTCGCGCACGACCGGCACGACGCCACCGCCGCGCGCTACCGGCTCGACGACCTCGACCACGGCTCCCCGAGGCCCCCGTGGGAACGGCACGGGAACGTCGCCGACGTCGTCGCCGAACTGCTCGAACTGCCCCCGCACGGCACGCGCGGCGCACCCGGCCGCACCGGGAGCACGAGTGAGCTCTGGCTGCCCGCTCATGTCGTCGCCTGATCCGTCCCGCGGCTGGCCCGGCGTGTTCACCAGCGACCGGGTGCACCACGTCTCCCCTGCCAACGCGCGGCGGATTTCCCATGGCACGCAACGGAATCGACTCGGCCTCGCCGACTGCGGCGCGGTCTGCGCGCCACCCACTTCGAACCAATGGCCACTGACCGCATGCCCGCGCTGCTACCCCCGGACATGACGGTGCCCGGTGGTCGACGAACCACCGGGCACCGTCAGCGGGAAGAACTCAGTACTTGAACACCTCGTACCGCGAAGCCGTCCACGGCGGAGCGCCCTCCACCGGGATCAGCTCCACCCGCACCTTGTCCTTGCCCTCCGTCAGCGCGGCGGGCAGCTCGAAGCCGTCCTCCAACCAGCGGTGCGTGCCGTTGCCCAACGCCTGCAACCAGGTGCCCGCCGACTCGCCGTCGACCCGCACCTCCACCTGCTGGTAGGCCTGCGCTTGATCGCCGAGCCTGCGCAGGTGGGCACCCGCGTTGTCGTCGCCGAGTTCCACGTCGAAGCTCACCGGCCCCGTCGACGCCGCAACCTGGCCGCTGCGCTCCGCGCCGGTGCCCTCGAAGCGGGACTGCAACGGCTCGACCGTCTCGCCGTCCGCCTCGTAGCCGTGCGAATCGCGGCTGCCGCGGTCCGACAAGTCGAGGTCGTCGACCTTCTCCTGCGACACCGGATGCCCGCCGTACCAGTACGCCGTCGAGCTGTAGTCGCCCGGCTCGTCGTTGTTCGGGCCGTGCTCGATGTCCGCGATCAGGCCGTCGTTGAACGGCACCGCGTCCGGCACCTGCAGGCGGTACGCACCGGTGCAGTCGTACTGGCAGCCGTCGCCGTTGAGCTCGTGCGCCGGGTTGCCGGCCAGCGGCATCGAGAACGTCGTGCCGTCGCGGAAGTACCAGCCCGACTCGTAGTAGTCCTCACTTCCCGTGCCGTGCCACGCCGGAGTTCCCGAACCGTTGACGTAGAACCGCTCGTCGCCCTCCAAGTAGTTGCGCTGGTTGGCCACCGCGTTCGTCTCCGGCATCGACAGCGGCTGGTTGCGGTGCGTCGCCGCCGCGTTCGGCGGGATCAACCCGCGCATCGTGTGCGTCACGCCGTAGAACGTGCCCGAGCCCTTCGCGTCCAGGAAGTTCCAGTCCTGGCCCTCCACGGTGGGGCCACGGTGGTGCGTGGCGTTGAAGTAACCGGTGTTCTCGTCGACGTCCTTCGGCGCGGTCGACACCTCCGCCGTCATGCCCTCGATCGGCACGCCGCCGCCGTTGACGATCTCCACCGTCGCGCTCTGGCTGAACGGCATCGGCCACCACGAGGTGTACCAGCCGCCGTCACCCGGATCGATCGACGTCATCATGCTGCGGACGTCGTGCTCGCCGAGGCCGGAGCCGAAGAACTCGCCGATGGGGGCGTCCACAGTCGTCTTGCCGTCGAAGGTGATGCGCAGCCGCGCCGACTCCAGCACGTGCTCCGACGCCGTCACCTCCTCGGCGCTGAAGCCGTAGCGGCCCAGCAGCTTCTCCCGCGCGAACACCGCGTTGTCGATGCGGTAGCCGTGCGCGGCCTCCTCGCCGGGGTGGGCGGGACCCACGTCGAGCACGTCGGTGCGCACCCACTCCCCGTCGACCAGGCTCTGCACGTCGTAGCGGAACTCGTTGACGTCCAGCGACGAGGACACGAAACGGCTCGCGACCTCCACCGAGGACTTGCCCGCGGTGAGCTCGGCGGGCACGTCGATCGCCTGCACCGCCCAGCCGCCCGGCGCCGCCGGACCGCTGCGCCACTCACCGGCGGGGGCGCCGTCCACGCTGAGGCTCGCCACCTGGTCGGCGACCTGCGGGTCGGAGCGGCGCACGATGCGCACACCCTCGTTGTCCGGGGCCACCGCCGCGTCGAACCGGCTGCCGCCGCCCGCGCCGAACGCGCGACCGTCGTCAACGACCCGCGGGCTCGGCACCACCTGCGGGATGCGCAGCCGCAGCTCGTTGATCTGCCCCGGGCCCTCGATCTGCGCCACCGGGGCCGCCGTGCCCGGGACGACGCCGAAGTCGCGGCGGGTCGGCTGCGCCTCCGGGTCGGTGCCCTTCGGGTCCGCGATGCCGAACATCCGCAGCCGCGCCAGCACGTCCTCGGCGGGGTCCGACGGGTCGAACGTGTCCACGCCCTCCGCGTCGCCGAAGGAGCGGTAGTCCACGTGGTAGAAGTTCGGGTTGTTCTGCACCGTCACCCGCATCGACTCGCGGTACGGCATCGGCACCTTGATCACAGCGCCGCCCGCCGAATCGTCCGCGTTGCCCACCAGCGGCCATTCGAACGGCGCACCGGCCCGCCCGCTGACCACGTCGATCAGCGGGGCGTCCAGCACTGTGCGGCCGTCCAGCTCGATCACGATGTTGCCGGTGCCCGTCACGTCGCCCCACGGTTCGCGGGTGAACCAGATCGAGGAGATCTCGCCCGGCCCGGCCCGCTCCGCGATCACGCAGCCGCGGTCGCTCTCGCGCAGGCAGGAGAAGGTGCCTTCGAAACCGTCGTCGTTGCTGCCGTCCCGGGCGAAGCTGGAGAACTGGCCCGTCTGCTCCGAGCCGCGCAGCTGGGCCAGCCCGCCCGGCTCGCGGTACGTGTCCCAGCCGACGCTGCCCTTGTCCGCCGCCCGTTGCTGAGCCGAACCCTGCGCCGAAGCCTGCGTCGGGCCGTGGCCGGAATCGGCGACCATCGCGGCAGCCGCCAGGGACGCGACACCGAGAAACGCGCCGAACCTCTTCGGCAGCCGTCTCGCAGCGCGCAGCGCGTCACTACTGCGGTCTCTCATCAAAGCTCGCCCTCCCCACATCACTATCCACAGTGGACAGCGTTGTCCTGGTCATTCGACGGTGGTGCGCGGTTGGGATCGGATCGGTCGGTCCCCGGAACGCGGGCGCACAAGATCACGCGCTTCCTTTCAGACCGCAGCGTAGGAAGAAACCGCACCCTCTCCAAGGAACATCGCGGAACCAGCGGAATCCGGAGTACGAAATTCACTCATTAAGATGGTCACCGGCACGAGGCAGGAGCCACTACCACCATCCAGGTGGATTTGATTTCTTTTCGGTGACAGCTGGTATTGCCAAAGAAAGTCGCACGCCAGGACAACTTCGCCCTAGCGTGCGACCTGCACCTTCACCGAATCAGTAACCACATGTGGTAAGCGCGAGTGCCGCTCAACCCTGATTCAACCGGGCGTAGACCTCGCCCGCGTTCTCCTTCGTGATCAATTCCGTGGGAAGGGTTTGCTTCTTCTCCGTCGGCTGGCAATCCACCAGGATCTTCTTCGCCGCCTCGACGGCCTCCTCGCCACCCGTCGGATTGAGGAAGGTGGCCTGCAATCGGCCTTGCTCGACGGAGCGAATACCGCCCGCCTCGATCGGCAGGCCGTCGATGCCGACGAATTTCAGCTGCTGCGCCCGGCCCGCCGCCTCCGCCGCCAGATACGCGCCCTCGGCCATCGGATCGTTGTGCGAATACACCGCCTGCGCGTCCGGGTGGGCCTTGAGCAACGCGTCCATCTTCTCCTGGCCCAGCGACCGCTCCCAGTCGCCATCGCCCTGACCGATGATCTCGATCTTCGATCCCTCGATGCCCCGCATGAAGCCGTCGTGGCGTTCACCGGCCGGCGTCGAACCGGACAGGCCCCTGATCTCCAGGATCTTGCCGCCGTCCGGGAACAGCGTGTTCTTGAAGTACTCCCCGGCCTGCTTGCCGATGTCCACGTTGTCCACGCCGATGTAGGTCGTGTACGCGTCCCCGTTGACCTTGCGGTCCAGCAGCACCACCGGGGTGCCCGAGTTGTAGGCCTTGCGCACCACGTCCGTCAGCGGCGCCGCCTCGTTCGGCGAGATCATCAGCAGGTCGACCTGCTTGGTCAGGAACGACTCCACGTCGCTGACCTGCTTGGCGTTGTCCTTGCCCGCGTCCGAGAACTGCACGTCCTCGAACTGCGGCACCCCCTCCGCCGCCTTGCGGATGTCCTCGTCCATCCGCACCCGGTACGGCTCGGCGAGGTTCGCCTGACTCATGCCGATCGTGTACTTGCCGTCCGGGCCACCGCAGCTCTGCCGCGGATCCTGCGGCTGGGCCTGGCCGGTGTTCTCGCTCGTCGTGCCGCACGCCGCCGCGGTGACGGCCAGGGCGGCGCAAGCGGCTGCGAACACAGACCTCGTTGTCTTTCGCATCGTGCTTCCTTCCCGAAGAACTCCAGGGACGCGTCGAGGGGGCGGGTGGAATCGGAGGGACCGGGATCGGCTTCGAGGAGCCGGACCGGCTGGCCGGGCACGGGATCGCCACGCGGATCGAAGCGGGGGCCGGGGTCAGGCCGTGGGGCGCAGCCGCTGCAACGCCGCAGCGGCCACGATCACCACGCCCTTGATCAGCAACTGCATGTCGGTGTCGACGCTGTTGAGGCTCAGGATGTTGTTGAGGATGCCCAGCAACAACGCGCCCGCGATCGTGCCCACCACCGAACCGCGCCCACCGGCGAGGCTGGTGCCGCCGACCACGACCGCCGCGATGCCGTCGAGCTCGTAGGCCAGGCCGTCGTTCGGGCTGCCCGCGTTGAGCTGGCCGGCGTGCACGATGCCCGCCAGCGCGGCGCAGAAACCGGACAGGGCGAACGCGACGATCTTCACCCGGTTCACCGGCACACCGGACAGGCGCGCGGCCTTCTCGTTGCCGCCGATCGCGTACAGGTGCCGGGAGTAGGCGCTGTAGCGCAGGAACAGGATCGCCGCGACCGCCACCACCGCGAAGATCAGCGCCGGGATCGGCACCACACCGCCGAAGGTGCGTTCCCCCAGCAGGGAGAACAGCATCGGCGCCTGGCCCTCGCCCTCACCGTAGGTGATCTGCACGGTCTCACCGCCCGACCACATCCGCGCCAGACCGCGCGCGATGTTCAACCCGGCCAGCGTCACGATGAACGCCTGCACGCCCAGCAGCGCCACCGCCGCGCCCTGCAGCACGCCGAAGATCAACCCGATCAGCAGCACCAGCAGCGCCGCCAGCAGCACGCCGAAGTTGTCGTTGACCAGCAGCACCGCCGAACCGACCGCGGCGAGCCCCAGCACCGAGCCCACCGACAGGTCGATGCCGCCGATCAGGATCACGAACGTCAACCCGACCGCGATGATCCCGATCTCCGACACCGCGCGCACGATGTTGAACAGGTTGTCGCTGGTCAGGAACAAGATCTGCCCGTCGTCCCCGCGCGGGGACAGCACGATCGCGGCGAGGAACACCGCGACGAGGCCGAAGAAGCTCTGGAACCGGAACAGCGTCTCCGCCACCTCGCGGCGCGACCGGCCCCGAGGCGGCTCCGGTGCGCTCGGCGAAGTCTCCCGCTCGTGCGTCTGCTCGCTCATCGTGCGCCTCCCCCCGCGACGGGGCCGCGCCCCGCCTCGACAGCCGATGACTCACCCTGCGACACCTTTTCCCCCATCGCGGCGGCCAACAATTCGGCTTCACCGGCCTGGGTGGTGTCGAACTCCGCCACGCTTCGGCCGTGCCGCAGCACCACCACGCGGTGACACACGCCGGTCAACTCCGGCAGTTCCGAGGAGGCCAGCAGCACGCCGATGCCCCGGGCGGCGATCTCCCCGAGCAGTTCGTAGATCTCCGCCTTCGCGCCGATGTCCACGCCGCGCGTCGGCTCGTCGAGCAGCAGCAGCCGCGGTTCGGTCAGCAGCATCCGGCCGAACACGACCTTCTGCTGGTTCCCGCCGGACAAGGTGCCGACCGGATCGGCGATGCGGCCCAGCTTCACCTTCAGCCGCTGCACGCTGCGCTCCGTCGCGCCGATCTCGGAACGTCGGCGCACGAGGCCGCCGACGCCCAACCGGTCCACGACCGAGAGCACCGTGTTCGCCTGCACCGAATGCCCCAGCACCAGACCAGCGGCGCGGCGGTCCTCCGGGACGAACGCGATGCCCTTGCGCAGCGCCTCCCGGGGGCCGCGGGGCCGCACCGGCTGCCCGTCCAGCCGCACCGATCCCTCCCAGCGCCCCGCCGAACCGGCGCCGAACAACGACTCCAGCAGCTCCGTGCGCCCCGAGCCGAGCAGCCCGCACACGCCGACGATCTCGCCGGCCCGCACCGACACGTCGATGCCACCGGGTTCCCGCCTGCCCACCCGGTGCCTGCGCGGGTGCACCCGGAAGTCCGACACCGACAGCAGTTCGTCGCCGGGTGGCAGCTCGTCCTGGTTGCGGAACAGGGTGCGCACCGAGCGGCCCACCATCGCCTCCGCCGCCTGCTCCGCGGTGAGGTCGCGGGCGTCGAACTCGGCCACCCACCGGCCGTTGCGCAGCACCGTCGCCCGGTCGGCGACGGTGCCGATCTCGTCCATCCGGTGCGAGATGTAGACGATCCCGGTGCCGCGCCTGCGCAGCTCGGAGATCACGGCGAACAGCCGCTGCACCTCGGAGTTCGACAGCGCCGAGGTCGGCTCGTCCATGATCAGGACCTTGGCTTCCAGCAGCAGCGCCCGCGCGATCGTCACCAGCTGCTGCTCGCCCACCCGCAGCTCGCCCACCGGGCGCGACGGGTCGAGGTCGATGCCGGTGCGCTGGAGCAGCTCGCGGGTCCGCTGCGCCATCCGGCGCCGGTCGACCACGCCGGCCCGGCGCAGCTCGCGGCCCAGGTACAGGTTGTCGGCGACCGAGAGGGCGGGCACCAGGTCGAGCTCTTGGTGGATCATCGCGATGCCCGCCTGCTGGGCGTCCGAGGGCTTCGCGAACCGCACCGGGCTCCCGTCCACCGCGACCGTGCCCTCGTAATCGGCGACGTCGCCGGACAGGACGCGCATCAACGTGGACTTGCCCGCGCCGTTCTCCCCCAGCAGCGCGTGCACTTCGCCCTCGTGCACGGTCAGATCCACACCGTCGCACGCCAGGACACCGCCGTAGCGTTTGGTGATGCCGGTCAGCTCTACCAGTGGCGCCGTCATTCGAGTTCCCCCCGCCATCCGACCGCTGTCACCCGAAGCAACCGCACGAACACGAGAAAACGATTGCTCGGACGCTAAGAGTTTCCAGTTGCTTGTGTCAAGGTTCACAGTCCACCCGCCCGAGGCTCAGCCGCCATTCGGCCGCGCCGCGATCACACAACGGTCACGAGGGCATGAAGCGCCGCAGGTCCGCGATCAACTTCCGGAGAGGTCGTTCCACGCCCGTTCTAGACCGTTACGGTTGTGCGCGTGACCGCCACTCGCGAGCGCCAAAGCGCCCCCTCTCCCGACAACGGCGCCCCACAATGGGCAGAACGGTCCGCTTTCGGCAGCCGTGGCGTGCCCCTATGGGGAGCAGTGCTGATCGCGGCGGGGGGCACCGCGCTGGGCGCGGTGATCGACCTGCTCCTGAGCGGCACCCCCGGATTGATCTTCAAGATCGGCCTGGTAGTGGGATGCCTGGCCTCGGTGGCACTGGTGCGGCGGGGCAACCTGTTCGGGCCGATGGTGCAGCCTCCGCTGGTCGCCACCGTGGTGATGCCGCTCCTGGTGGTGCTGTTCGGCGGCGGCGCGAACAGCAGCGGCATGATGGGCAAGGCGCTGTCCGTCGTGCAGCCGCTCATCGCGGGCTTCCCGATGATGGCGATCACCACCGCCGCCAGCCTCGCGTTCGGGCTGGTGCGGATGTTCTGGCTGCAGCGCGCCGACGAGGACGACGTCGACATCTCCGACACCCCGACGAAGAAGCGCCGGCCGGTCAAGCCGCCGAAGGACGCCCCCCGGCAGCCGCGCAAGCGCCCCGCCGACGGCGAGCGGCGGCCCGCCTCCGGCGCGCGCGACGAGCGGGGTGAGCGGAACAAGGCGCGACGGCCCGCTTCCGAACAGGGCGGACGCCCCCGCGACGGAGCCAAGCGGGACGCGCGCCCCGAACGCGGTGACCGCGCCACCCCGCCGGCTCGCGGCGGCGAACGCGGTCGCGGCACGCCGCCCGGCCGCGCCGCCTCCGGCGACCGCGGCCAACCCGGCAGGTCCGCCGACCGCGGCGAGGGACGCCCCCGCCCCGCACCCGGCCGCGGACGGCCCGACCCGAAACCCGACCCGCAGCGCCGGCCCCGCAAGCCGCGGCGCGACGACGACTTCTTCGGCTGAGCCGGACGCGCACGGCCGAGCCACCGCTCGCCTCGGCCGCGGGACCCCCGTCGAACGCGGAACGGCCCGCCGGACCATTCGGTCGAGCGGGCCGCACTTGGATCCGGGGTCGGGTCAGCGCACGCCCTTCGGGGCGTCCGGGTTCTCCTTGAGGTCCTTGCGCAGTTCCTTCGGCAGCGAGAACTGGATCTTCTCGTTCGCGGTGGTCACCTCTTCGACCTCACCGTCCCAGCCGCGCTGCGAGAGGTGGTCCAAGACCTGCATGACCAGCACGTCCGGCACCGAGGCACCGCTGGTGACGCCGACCGTGGTCACGCCCTCCAGCCAGGACTCGTCGATCTGGTCCGCGTAGTCGATCAGGTGCGAATCCCGCGCGCCCGCCTGCAGCGCGACCTCGACCAGGCGCTTCGAGTTCGACGAGTTCTGCGAACCCACGACCAGCACCAGCTCGCACTCCGCGGCCATCGCCTTCACCGCCACCTGGCGGTTCGACGTGGCGTAGCAGATGTCGTCGCTCGGCGGCGCCTGCAGATCCGGGAAGCGGCCCTTGATCTGGTCGACCCGCTCCATCGTCTCGTCGACGCTGAGCGTGGTCTGCGACAGCCACACCACCTTGTTGGGGTCCCGGACGTGGACCTTGTCGACGTCCTCCGGCTTGTCCACGAGCTGCACGCGGTCGGGCGCCTCACCCGCGGTGCCCTCGACCTCCTCGTGGCCCTCGTGGCCGATCAGCAGGATGTCGTAGTCGTCGCGGGCGAACCGGTTGACCTCCTTGTGCACCTTCGTGACCAGCGGGCAGGTCGCGTCGATGGTGCGCAGGTTGCGGGCCTTCGCCTCCTCGTGCACCACGGGGGCGACGCCGTGCGCGGAGAACACGACCAGCGCGCCCTCCGGGACCTCGTCGGTCTCCTCGACGAAGATCACGCCGCGCTCCTGGAGGGTCTCCACCACGTGCTTGTTGTGCACGATCTCCTTGCGCACGTACACCGGCGGACCATAGGTCTCCAGCGCCTTCTCCACCGTGATCACCGCACGGTCCACACCGGCGCAGTAGCCACGGGGTTTGGCGAGCAGCACGCGCTTGGCGCGGTCGCCCTCCGGGGTCGTCGTGTCCTGATCGGGGGTGCCCTGGTCAAGGTCGCCTTGGGCGAGGCGATCGGCGGCCTGCGGCGAGGTGCTCATACCTGCCAGGGTACGGACCACCTCGCGACGGGTCAGCCCTGCGGCCACCCACCTCACCCGTACCGCGCGCCACCGGCCCCCGCACCCGCGGAGCCACCGGACGGACCACCGGCCGACCGCGCGGGCGCACCGGTGGGAAGCTCATGTCCCAGGACGATGGTTTCCCACGCGCGATTGCGGGAAGGTAGGGCGCATGTCGACGTATCCCTTGCCGATCCGGGTCGCGGCCGGACTCGCGACCGTCACCGTCGAACAGACCCGGCAGCTGCCCGCGCAGCTGCTCGGCCTGCCGCTGACCGTGGCCAGCCAGGCGTTGCAGCTGTCCATGCGGGTGCAGCAGCAGATCACCGAGCTGGCCATCCGCGGCGACGAGACGCTCAGCGCCTGGCAGGGCACCGAGGACGAACCGGAGTGGGCGACGTTCGACGAGGACGAACCGCCGCCCCCGGCGGAGCAGCGGCTGGTGAACGTCGCCGAGTCCTCCGGTGGCTCCGACGTGCTCGCCGAGTACGACGGCATGAGCCTGCCGCAGCTGCGCGGCAAGCTCCGCGGCTTCTCCGCCGACGAGGTCGAGGAGCTGCTGGAGCACGAGCAGCGGCACGAGAACCGCGTCGAGTTCGTGCGGATGCTCACCAACCGCCTGGGCCGCCTCCGCGGCGAGGACTGAGTTCCTGGCGCTGTCGCGCTCGGTCTGCGCGGTGAGCCGCATGGCGGAACCTCAGCGGTGCCGGTGTCCTGGGTGGTCACCGCTCAGCGGCTTCGCCGCTGACAAGACGACGAACGGGAACCCTGTTCGGTGGCTGCGCGGGCACCGCTGCCTCCGGTGGCGCCGTATGATCGCGCCGCTGATGCCCGGACGTGGAAGGAGCGGTCCTGAACGCCCCCGCCAACCAGGCACCGACCAGCGCGGAAGAACCGTGGCCGGTGCGCACCGTCGCCCGCAAGATCGCCGACTGGATCCACCGGCTCGGCACCATCTGGGTCGAAGGGCAGATCACCCAGATCTCCAACCGCCCCGGCGCCGCGACCTCGTTCCTCACCCTGCGCGACCCCTCCGCCGAGGTGTCGCTGACGCTGACCTGCGCGTCCTCGCTGCTGCGCAAGCAGGATCCACCGCTGACCGACGGCAGCCGCGTCGTGGTGCACGGCAAGCCCACGTTCTTCGTCGGGCGCGGCACGCTGAGCCTGCGCGTCGACGAGATCCGCGCCGTCGGCATCGGTGAACTGCTCGCCCGCATCGAACGGCTCCGGCAACTGCTCAAGGCGGAAGGCCTGTTCGACCCGGCCCGCAAGCGCCCGCTGCCGTTCCTGCCGAACAAGGTCGGCCTCATCACCGGGCGGGCCTCCGCCGCGGAGCACGACGTGCTCACCAACGCGAGGCTGCGGTGGCCGTCGGTGCGCTTCGAGATCCGCAACGTGGCCGTGCAGGGTTCCACCGCGGTGCCGCAGATCCTCGACGCGCTCGGCGAACTCGACCGCGACCCCGAGGTCGACGTGATCGTGCTGGCGCGCGGCGGCGGCAGCGTGGAGGACCTGCTGCCGTTCTCCGACGAGGCGCTGTGCCGCGCGGTGTCGACCTGCCGGACCCCGGTGATCAGCGCGATCGGGCACGAACCGGACTCGCCGCTGCTGGACCACGTCGCCGACGTCCGCTGCTCCACGCCCACCGGAGCGGGCAAACGAGTCGTTCCGGACATGGCGGAGGAAACGCAGCGAGTGCACCAGTTGCGCGACCGCGCGCGACGTGCGCTACACGGATGGGTGGATCGTGAGCGCAGGCTGCTCGACTCGCTGCGCAGCCGCCCCGCGCTCGCCGACCCGCACGGTCCGCTGGCGCGCAGATCAGAGCAGGTGCAGGTGGCCCGGGACCGCGCGCGGCGGGCCATCACCGGCGTGCTCACCGCCGAAGGGCACGCCATGACCGCGACTCGATCTCGCTTGACGACCCTCGGTCCTGCGGCCACTCTTGCTCGCGGGTACGCGATCGTGCAGCGCGTCGACTCCGACGGGGTCGACGGAGTGCTCCGGTCGATCGAAGAGGCTCCGGCGGGAACCACGCTGCGGGTGCGCGTCGTTGACGGAGCGGTACACGCCGTGGTGCCCGACGGATCGGAGTAGCAGAACGAGGGAGGTCGTGGTGCAGGGACAACAGGAGCCCACATTCCTCCCGTTGACGGTCGCCGTCACCCGCTCGCCGCAACTGCGCGACGCGGAGCGGGTTCGGCAATGCGTCCACGAGGCGGACGCGGCGGCGGTCGGGTGCTGGAACGCGCTGCTCGGCGGCTGCGATTCCACCGAGCGCAGGACCTTGCCGGTGAAGCTGCGGGCGCTCGCCGACGCGGCCTCCGCCTACGCGGGGACCCGGTGGTGGGTCGGCCACGGCTCCGGACATCGACGTAGGGTCACCGAAGCGCAATTGCGCATCAACGACGCGGTCCGCGAAGGGGACGGAGCCGAGTTCGCCGAGGCGTTCATCGGCTACGACCAGGCCATCGCGACCGCCGTGGTGTCCGTGCCCAGCAAGCTGGAGAGCCCCACCCCGTGACGAACAACGAGCAGGACGAGCACTTCGACCCGGTCGCCGACCACCCGGACGTCGCCGAACTCGGCTATGAGCAGGCCCGCGACGAACTGGCCGACGTGGTCAAGCAACTCGAGGCGGGCGGCCTGTCCCTGGAGGAGTCGCTGGCCCTCTGGGAACGCGGCGAAGCCCTCGCGACGGTGTGCGAACGCCACCTCGCAGGCGCCAGGGAGCGCGTCGACCGCGCCCTCGCCTCCGTCGAGGAACCCGGCCGAGCGCAGTAGTGGGTTCGCCCACGTGACCCGGCTTCGGGGTGGGCGATCTGCGAAGATCCCCGGTAACGAGTGCGGCGCGCGGAGCCGGTGCGCCATGCCGATGAAGTCAGCTCGCCATACCGGGAGGCGCGATGAGCACGTCCACCACGCAGGGCCGCCACGAGGCGCCCGACCGCAACCTGGCCATGGAGCTGGTCCGGGTCACCGAAGCCGCCGCGATGGCCGCCGGGCGCTGGGTGGGTCGCGGTGACAAGAACTCAGGTGACGGCGCCGCAGTGGACGCCATGCGCAAACTGATCGGCACCGTCTCGATGCGCGGCGTCGTCGTCATCGGCGAAGGCGAGAAGGACGAAGCGCCGATGCTGTTCAACGGCGAGGAGGTCGGCAACGGCGAAGGTCCCGAGGTGGACGTCGCCGTCGACCCCATCGACGGGACGACGCTGCTGAGCAAGGGCATGCCGAACGCGCTGGCCGTGCTCGCCGTCGCCGAGCGCGGCGCCATGTTCGACCCGTCCGCGGTGTTCTACATGGAGAAGCTCGCCGTCGGTCCCGAGGCCGCGGGCGTCGTGGACCTGAACGCGCCGACCGCCGAGAACATCCGCCGCGTCGCGAAGGCCAAGCACATCGACGTCTCCGACGTGACGGTCTGCATCCTGGACCGGCCGCGGCACGAGAACCTGGTCCGCGAGGTCCGCGAGGCGGGCGCTCGCATCCAGTTCATCTCCGACGGTGACGTGGCCGGCGCGATCGCCGCGGCCCGGCCGGACAGCGGTGTCGACATGTTGATCGGCATCGGCGGCACCCCCGAGGGCATCATCACGGCCGCGGCGCTGAAGTGCCTCGACGGGGAGATCCAGACCCGGTTGTGGCCGAAGGACGACGAGGAGCGGCAGAAGGCGATCGACGCCGGGCACGACGTGGACCGGGTGCTGACCACCTCGGACCTGGTGCGCGGCGACAACGTCTTCTTCTGCGCCACCGGCATCACCGATGGCGCGCTGCTCAAGGGCGTGCACTACCGGGCGAACCGGTGCAGCACCCAGTCGATCGTGATGCGCTCGAAGTCGGGCACGGTGCGGATGATCGAAGGCCTGCACAAGCTGACGAAGCTGCGCGAGTACTCGGACGTGGACCTCGACGGCGCGGGCGAGAACGCCCGCCACGGGCTGCTGCCCTGATCTTCCCGCTCGACCGAACGGACCGCTCCTCCCCGATGGGAGGGCGGTCCGTTCTTTCGTCTCCGGATCGATTCGCGCTGGGGGAACGGGCACTTTTTCCCGGTATTTCCCCGAAATCGGCCGATCGGACGGACTTGACCTGCATCGCGACCCGCATCGGTGCTGCGGCACCGGCGTAGGGGCGACGGGCACACCGCCATAAGTGGGTGCCCCGGTCGAGTGAAGCTCCTTACCGTCAGTGTTCACTCGGCCCGCCGCACCGGACCGAGTTCCACTACCGGCCGATCCCCGAGCCGGGTGTACGGAAGGACTCGTCCCCCATGCGCACACGCTCCCTGCTCACCGGAGTGCTCGCCGCGGGCGCCGCCGTCGCGATGGCCATGCCCGCCTCCGCCGCCGAAGAGCCCACGCCGATGGTCGTGGGCGGCCACGACGCCACCGAGACCTACTCGTTCATGGTCTCGCTGCAGTCCGGCGGCAGCCACATCTGCGGCGCTTCGCTGATCAAGGCGGACTGGGCGGTCACCGCCGCGCACTGCGTCGAAGGCAGCCAGCCCGCGGACCTCTCGGTTCGCGTCGGCAGCCTGGAGCACGCCTCCGGCGGCGAGGAAGCCGGGATCTCCGACATCGCCACGCACCCGTCCGCGGACCTCGCGGTGATCAAGCTGGACAAGCCGGTCGAGGCCGCCCCGATCTCGATCGCCCCCGAATCGGGCGCCACCGGCACCGAGACCCGCATCATCGGCTGGGGCCAGACCAGCCCGGCACCCGGCGGCGAGGCCCCGGCCACGCTGCAGGAACTGGACACCGCCGTCGTCGACGACGCCGACTGCTCCGGCATCACCGGCGAGAGCGAGATCTGCACCTCGAACCCCGGTGGCGACTCCGGCGCCTGCTACGGCGACTCCGGCGGCCCGCAGATCAAGGGCACCCAGGGCGCCTGGGAGCTGATCGGCGCGACCAGCCGCTCGGGCAACAGCGACTCGAACTGCGCGACCGGCCCCTCGATCTACACCGACGTGTCGGCCCTGTCCGACTGGGTCGAGGAGAACACCGCGGCCTGACCGCGGCCCCCCAGACCGGCCGCCCTTCCCCTGGGAAGGGCGGCCGTTCCACGCGCGCGAGGGTCCCGGGTCGAGCTGCACGAGTGGCGAGCGCTCGAGTTCTCGACGCGGGCCATGCGGTTCGCGCATCCAGGCACGGCCTTCGGCCGCAGAGCACGGCCTTCGGCCGCGAGGCGGGCATCGCTCCGCCCTCCCCTACGGGCTTCGCCGCTGACCGGGCGAAGGTCAGGTCTGGTTGGAGGAGTGGCCAGGGAAGAGGTGGGCGTCGGGGTCGAGGGTGACGGCGATGTTGTTCACGGCGGTGGCGGCCTCGCCGAAACCGGTGGCGATGAGCTTGACCTTGCCCGGGTAGGAGGCGACGTCGCCTGCCGCGTAGACGCGGTCCCGGTTGGTGCGCATCGTGCTGTCCACCTTGATGGAGCGCTTGTGCAGATCGAGCCCCCAGGATTCGATCGGCCCCAGGTCCGCGGTGAAACCGAGCGCGGCGACCACGGTCCGCGCGGGCAGCACCCGCCGCTCGTCGCCGAGCTCCAGCTCCACTTCGTGCACGCCGTCCGCGTCCCCGCGCACCTCCGCGACCTGCGCCTCGGTGATGAGCTCGACGCCGAGGTCCTCGACCTTGCGGACCAGGCCGGGATGCGCCCGGAACCGCGCTCTGCGGTGCACGAGCGTGACGCTGCGGGCGATCGGGTGCAGCGCCAGCGCCCAGTCGAACGCCGAATCGCCACCTCCGACGACCACCACGTCGTGACCGCTGTGGACGGACAGGTCGGGGACGAAGTGCACGACGCCGCGCCCGAGCCAGTCCCCTCCCGCGGGCAGCGGGCGCGGCGAGAACTCGCCGATGCCCGCGGTGACCAGCACCGCCCGCGCCCGCACCGGCCGGTCGCCGACCCGGACCAGCACCCCGTCGTCCACATCGGACAAATCGGTGGCGTCGCGTCCGAGCAGGTAGACCGGCTCGTACTGCGCCGCCTGCTCCACGAGCGAGGCCACCAGGTCCCGGCCGCGGACCGCGGGGAACCCGGCCACATCGAAGATCATCTTTTCCGGGTACATGGCCGTCACCTGACCGCCCGGCTCCGGCAGCGAATCCACCACCACCACCGACAGGTCCCGGAACCCCGCGTAGTACGCCGCGAACAGCCCCGTCGGCCCCGCGCCCACCACCAGCAGATCGACCTCGAACGGCTCGGACATGCCCACCCCCACTCGCACCGGTGCAACGTGGATCACATCCGAGCCTAGCCCTCGCGCCCGTCCGATGTCGCCGACGCGGCGCCCGCCCGGCGTCGGCGGCACCCGAGACCTGCGCGGAACCGGCAGGACGACAAGCCCGCCCACCGCATCGGTGCACCACCCGCGTTCCGCGTCCCGACCGGCTGGAAGTGGGGCGGCCCATACTGACCGGACCGGCCCGATCGGAGGACACTTCGGTCATGGCTGAACAGGACTACCGGATCGAACACGACACGATGGGCGAGGTCAGGGTCCCCGCCGAAGCCCTGTACCGCGCGCAGACCCAACGCGCCGTGGAGAACTTCCCGATCTCCGGCCGCGGGCTCGAACGCGCCCAGATCCGCGCCCTCGGCCTCCTCAAGGCCGCCACCGCTCGGGTCAACGGCAGGCTCGGCATCCTCGCCCCGGACATGGCCGAAGCCATCTCCGCCGCGGCCGACGAGGTCGCCGAAGGCCGCCACGACGAGCACTTCCCGATCGACGTCTTCCAGACCGGCTCGGGCACGTCGTCGAACATGAACGCCAACGAGGTCATCGCGACCCTCGCCACCCGCGGGCTCGGCCGCGACGTGCACCCGAACGACCACGTCAACGCCTCGCAGTCGTCGAACGACACGTTCCCCACGACGATCCACGTCGCGGCCACCGAAGCCGTGCTCAGCGAGGTCATCCCCGCCCTGGAGCACCTGGCCGGGGTCGTCGAAGGACGCGCCGCCGAGTGGACCGAGGTCGTCAAGTCCGGGCGCACCCACCTGATGGACGCGGTCCCGATCACCTTGGCGCAGGAGGCGGGCGCGTGGGCCTCGCAGGTCCGCTTCGGCGTGGAGCGGCTGCGCTCCGGCCTGGGCCGGCTCGGCGAACTGCCCATCGGCGGCACCGCCGTCGGTTCCGGCCTCAACGCGCCGGAAGGCTTCGGCCAGGCCGTCGCCGACGAGCTCGCCCGCGTCACCGGGCTGCCGCTGACCGAGGCCCGCGACCACTTCGAGGCGCAGGCCACCCAGGACGGCGTGGTGGAAACCTCCGGCCACCTGCGCACCGTCGCGGTGAGCCTGAACAAGATCGCCAACGACGTGCGCTGGCTCGGTTCCGGCCCGCGCACCGGACTCGCCGAACTGGCGCTGCCGGACCTGCAGCCGGGCTCGTCGATCATGCCGGGCAAGGTGAACCCGGTGATCCCGGAGGCCACGCTGCAGGTCGTCGCCCAGGTCATCGGCAACGACGCGGCCGTCGCCTTCGCCGGCGCGCAGGGCAACTTCCAGCTCAACGTGAACCTGCCGGTGATCGCGCGCAACGTGCTGGAATCCGCGCGGTTGCTGGCGGCGGTGTCCCGGTTGCTCGCGGACAAGGTCTTCGCCGAGGTGACGGCCAACGCCGAGCGCGCCCGCGAGTACGCGGAGGGGTCGCCGTCGATCGTCACGCCGCTGAACCGCTTCATCGGCTACGAGGAGGCCGCCTCGATCGCGAAGCAGGCCCTCAAGGAACGCCGGACCATCCGGGAGGTCGTGCTGGAACGCGGTCACGTCGACTCGGGCACGCTCACCTTGGAGCAGCTCGACACCGCCCTCGACGTGCTGGGCATGGCCCAGGCGAAGTGAGCCGGACAAGGCCGTGCGCCCCGCTGTTCGGCGAGGCGCACGGCCGATCCGGAGCACCCCCAGCGGTTCCGGATCACGACTGAGACGCCGCGCGCCGCCCCCGCGGTTCCGTCGATCTTGAGCGAGTTGTCGGCGGACGTGGGCACCATGGGCGGATGGTGTCGCTGAACGCGGTCGTGGCCGCATCCGCCGAGGTCGCGGCCACCCGTGCCCGCACCGCGAAGGTGACCGCGATCGCCGGGCTGCTCGCCGGACTCGACGCGGCGGAGGTGCGACCCGCCACCGCGCTGCTCGCAGGCGAACTGCCCGGCGGCCGGGTGGGGGTGGGGTGGTCGACGCTGTCCGCGCTGCAGGTCGCCCCCGCGACGAGCCCTTCGCTCACCGTCCTCGACGTCGACGCGGCGGTCGGCGAGCTGCGCGACATCACCGGCACCGGATCGGGACGGCGGCGGACCGAGGCCCTGCACGACCTGCTCGGCAGGGCCACCGCCGAGGAGCAGGAATTCCTGATCCGGCTGCTGGGCGGCGAGCTCCGGCAAGGGGCGCTGGAGGGCGTGATGCTCGAAGCCGTCGCCCGCGCCGCCGCAGTGCCCGCCGCGTCGGTGCGCCGCGCGTTCATGCTCTCCGGCAGGCTGCCCGCCACCGCCGAGGCCGCGCTGCTGGGCGGTTCGGCCGCGCTGGAGGAGTTCCGCCTCGAAGTCGGCAGGCCGCTGCGACCGATGCTCGCCTCCCCCGCCGACGCGCTCGACGCGGCGCTCGCCGAACTCGGCGCCTGCGTCGTCGAGTACAAGCTCGACGGCGCGCGCATCCAGGTCCACCGATCCGGCGAGCAGGTGCACGTCTACACCCGCACGCTGCGCGAGATCACCGGCCAAGTCCCCGAGATCGTCTCCCTCGCCCGGGCCCTGAACTGCGATTCCGCGGTGCTCGACGGCGAGACGCTGGCGCTCACCGACTCCGGGCGCCCGCGCCCGTTCCAGGAAACGATGGCCCGCTTCGGCGCGCAGAGCCCGCGCGACGAGGTGCTGCGGCCCTACTTCTTCGACTGCCTGCACCTGGACGGAACGGACCTGGTCGACGAGCCGCTGCACCGACGGCTCGACGCGCTCGCCCGAGTCGCGCCGGAACACCGGGTCCCCGGTGTGCGTCCCGGTGCCGACGCCGACGCGGCGGCGCTGCTGGACGAGGCGCTCGACGCGGGCCACGAGGGCGTCGTGGTGAAAGCGCTCGACTCGCCGTACGCGGCGGGACGCCGCGGGCGCACCTGGCGCAAGATCAAGCCCTCGCACACGCTCGACCTGGTGGTGCTCGCCGCCGAATGGGGGCACGGGCGGCGCAGCGGCCACCTGTCCAACCTGCACCTCGGCGCCCGCGATCCCGACGGCGGGCCGCCGATCATGGTGGGCAAGACGTTCAAAGGGCTCACCGACGAACTCCTCGCGTGGCAGACCAGCGAGTTCCCCCGCCACGAGACGCACCGCGACGACTGGACCGTGCACCTCGCGCCCGACCTGGTCGTGGAGATCGAACTCGACGGCGTGCAGGTCAGCACCCGCTACCCCGGAGCGGTCGCGCTGCGCTTCGCCCGCGTGCTGCGCTACCGCCCCGACAAGGACGCGGGCAGCGCCGACACCATCGAGGTAGTGCGGGCCATGCTTCCGGGCGGCGGCGCGCGGGATGAGAAAGTGGAGCCATGACCACACCAGGCGACGACGAGCAGGTCGGCTCCATCGACATCGGTTCGGGCAGCATCGATCCGCGCGATTTCCAGCCCAGCACCACCTCCGCCAAGGCCGAGTTCTACGTCGCGCTGATGCTCATCGAGATCTCCTCCGAGTCCGCCGCCGAACCCCAGCTCTACGAGGAGTCCTTCGTGCTGGTCAAGGCCGAATCGGACGAGGAGGCGAAGGAGAAGGCCGTCGGGTACGGCAAGCAGCAGGCGGCGAGCTACCACAACGAGGACGGCGAGCTGATCACCTGGAAGTTCAAGGAGCTCATCGAGGTCAAGCAGGTCGAGGACGCCACCTTCGACGACGGATCCGAGCTCTACAGCCGCTTCTTCCGCAACTACAGCGCCTACCGCTCCTTCGAACCCATCCTCAGCGGCGAAGAAATCTGAGCAGCGGCAACGCTCCGACGAAAGGCCCCGGAACGCGGAGGCCGGGGTCCCACCAGCCGACGGGGCCCCGGCGTACTTCCGCGCCCCAGCAGAGCGCGACTACGACCCGAGCGAGCGGCGCCGCCGCGGCGTTCGCAACCTCCTGGTCGCCACGCTTCCGGATGATCTAGGCCGGTCACCGCTCCCGCAGCGGCGAGTGGTCGCGGAGGGCGAATCGCATCATCGCGCCCGGTCCGGCACGTATCGTGGACGATTGTGCAGTTCTTGAACGGGCAACAGCCCACCACCGACCTGACCTACGACGACGTGTTCCTGGCGCCGCGCCGCTCCGGCGTCGAGTCGCGGTTCGACGTCGACCTCTCGACCTCGGACGGCTCCGGCGCGACGTTGCCGGTCGTGGTCGCCAACATGACCGCCGTCGCGGGACGGCGGATGGCCGAGACCATGGCCCGTCGCGGCGGGCTCGTGGTGCTGCCGCAGGACGTCGCCCCGAGCGCCGTCGCCGAAATCGTCTCGTGGGTGAAGGAGCGCCACCCCGTCTGGGACACCCCGCTGGTGCTGCGGCCGGACGACGCGGTCGCCGACGTGCTCAACCTGCTGCCGAAGCGCTCGCACGGAGCCGTCGTGGTCGTCGACGACGACCAGCGGCCGGTCGGCGTGGTCGACGAGGCCGCCTGCGCGGGAGTGGACCGGTTCGCCCGGGTCGGCGAGGTCGCCGACCACCACCCGGTGGTGCTGGCGCTGGAGACCGAGCCGCGCGAGGTCTTCGAGCAGCTCGACCGCCAGGGCAGGCAGGTCGCCCTCGCCGTCGACTCCGAAGGCAGGCTCGCCGGGATCCTCACCCAGCGCGGTTCGCTGCGCGCGGAGATCTACGCGCCCGCCTTGGACGCCGCGGGCAAGCTGCGGGTCGCCGCCGCGGTCGGCGTGAACGGTGACGTGCCCGGCAAGGCGGCGGCGCTGCTCGCCGCGGGCGTCGACACGCTCGTCGTGGACACCGCGCACGGCCACCAGGAGAAGATGATCAACGCGCTGCGCTCGGTGCGCGCGCTGAACCCGACGGTGCCCGTGGTCGCCGGCAACGTGGTCACCGCCGACGGCGTGCGCGACCTCGTCGAAGCCGGTGCCGACGTGATCAAGGTCGGCGTCGGTCCGGGCGCCATGTGCACCACCCGGATGATGACCGGCGTGGGCCGCCCGCAGTTCTCGGCCGTCGCCGAATGCGCCGCCGCGGCCCGCGAACTCGGCAAGCACGTGTGGGCCGACGGCGGAGTGCGCCACCCGCGGGACGTGGCGCTGGCGCTGGCCGCCGGAGCGTCCTCGGTGATGGTGGGCTCCTGGTTCGCGGGCACCCACGAATCACCCGGCGACCTGCTGCGCGACGAGCACGGCCGGGCGTACAAGGAGTCCTTCGGCATGGCGTCCAAGCGCGCCGTCGGCGCCCGGACCCGCACCGACAGCGCCTTCGACCAGGCCCGCAAGGCGCTCTACGAAGAAGGCATCTCCAGCTCCCGGATGAAGGTCGACCCGAAGCGCCCCGGCGTCGAGGACCTGCTGGACGAGATCAGCTCCGGCCTGCGCTCCTCCTGCACCTACGCGGGAGCGCGCACCCTCGCCGAGTTCCACGAGCGGGCGCTGGTCGGCATCCAGTCCGCCGCGGGCTTCGCCGAGGGCCGGCCGCTGCCCACCGGCTGGTGACCCGCGGGGGCGACCTGTTCGCCTCCGACGGCACGAAGGCCTCCGGACAGGGTGCGACCGCACCTCGCCCGGAGTCCTTCGGCCCGTCGTCACGAGCCCGGTCGGTGGCGCCCGTGTTCGCGGGCAGGTCCTTGGCATCGTCGAGGTCGGCCTCGCCCTCCTTGAACAGCACGTCGACCGATTCCGATGG
>NZ_JAPFGB010000027.1 GCF_026241095.1 Saccharopolyspora sp. NFXS83
GCGGAACCTCAGCCGGTCTCTCGCTGCGGGATCTTTTTCCCGAGTGGCTCCGCCACGAGGGAAAAAGCCGTCCTCGCGAGAGACCGGCTGAGAACCCGCGGGTGAGCGGCTTGTCGACGTGGGCCATGCGCTGGCGCGCGTACAAGCACGGCTTCGCCGCAAGGCAGGCGTGGCTTCGCCGCCCACTGCACGGCTACGCCGCAAGGCGGGCAGGCTTCGCCGCCTACTGCGTGGCTTCGCGGCCGAGGCGGAGGGGGCTTGTTTTTGCTGGTCAGTCGCCTTTTTGGGAGGACCTGGTGGCGGCGATGATCGGGATCAGGAGGGCTAGGACGGTGACCAGGAGGATCAGCCAGCCCGGCATGCCCGCTTGGACCAGGTAAGTGGAGCTGAAGCCCGCGATCACGCCGATCGCGAGGATCAGGGCTACTACGCGCGCTGCGCCTTTGGGGTGCATCAGGCCGTGGCGGCGCATGTCAGAGGGTCCCCAACCAGTTGCGCAGTAGCTTGCCGCCGGCCTCGCCGGACTTCTCGGGGTGGAACTGGGTCGCCGAAAGCGGGCCGTTCTCCACGGCCGCGATGAACGGTTCACCGTGTTCGGCCCAGGTCACGCGGGCCGGGGCGATCGTCTCCGACGAAGGCGCCTGCCAGCGCCGCGCGGCGAAGGAGTGCACGAAGTAGAAGCGGGTGCCGGGGTCGATGCCGTCGAACAGGACCGAATCGGCGGGCGCCGACACCTCGTTCCAACCCATGTGCGGCAGCACGTCGGCCTGCAGGCGCTCCACGTCGCCCGGCCACTGCCCGCAACCGTCGGCCTGCACGCCGTGCTCGACGCCGCGGTCGAACAGGACCTGCATGCCCACGCAGATGCCGAGCACCGGGCGGCCACCCGCCAACCGCCGGTCGATGATCTTGTCACCACCGGCGGCGAGCAGCCCCTCCATGCAGGCCGCGAACGCGCCGACGCCGGGCACGACGAGCCCGTCGGCCTCGACGGCGGCGTCCGCGTCCGAGGTCACCCGCACGTCCGCGCCCGCGTGCTCCAAGGCGCGTTCGGCGGAGCGGAGATTGCCGGAGCCATAGTCCAGTACGACGACGCGTGCCACACGGTCAGGCTACCGGCCGCCGATGGCGAGGAACCTCCGGATCGACCGGGCGAGCTCCGCGGGCACCAACCCGTGCGCGGCGTCGTGCTCGCCGGCGGTGCCGTAGGCGCGGAGTTCCGCGTCGCGGCCCACCCCGAGCCCGAGCACTCGATGCGGCAGATCGGCCAGCGCGGCGTTCGCCGCCGCGGTGGAGGTGTCCCGCAGGTACGGCTCCACGAGCACCACGTCCGGAGTCGCCGCCAGCGCCGCGGCCCGCAGCGCGGCGGCGTCGAACGGCCGCACCGTCGAGGCGTAGAGCACCGCCACGTCCAGCTCGGCCGTCGCCGCGAGCACCGGGTCCAGCATCGGCCCCACCGCCAGCACCACACCCGCCCGTCCCTCCCGAACCGCACGGAACCCGCTCCCTGCCGGCAGCGGGCGCGCGTTGGTGCGCTCGGTCATCCGCAGGTAGACGAGGTCGTCGCCGGGCAGCGCGGCTCGCAGCAGCTCCGCGAACTCCCGCGGATGCCCGGGCACGTGCACCGTCCAGTCCGGCAGCGTGTCGAGCAGGGCGACATCGCCCGGAGCCATGTGGGTGCGGCCCGCCGCCGGGTAGTCGTAGGAAGCGCCGGTGCTGACCAGGACCGCACCCGCCCGCTGGTGGTTGAGGTCGAGCTTGATCTGCTCGAAGGGCCGCTCGACCAGGAACGGGGCGATCGAGTGCACGACCGGCCGCAGCCCGGTCAGCGCGAGCCCACCGGCGACACCGATCAAGACCTGCTCGCGGATGCCGACGTTGAGCACCCGATCCGGGTGGCGGGCGGCGGCGCCGGTGAAGCGGTCCGCCGAGATCTCCGCGAGCACCACGGCCAGCCGCGGGTCGTGGTCGAGGGCGGCACCGACGATGTCGGTGAACTCCACGCGCATCGGACGCGCGACCGCACCTTCCTGCGCGACCTCGCGCCGGGCCTCGTCCCGTTCGGTCCGGTCGATGAGGGTCATGCGAACTCCTTCGGTTCCACGCGCGCGATCACCGCGAGCGGCTGGTCCAGGCGGGTGTCGGTCAGGGCGTGGTGCAGGGCGTCGTGGTCCCGGCCGTCGACGGTGTGCGCGGCCCAGCCCTCGCGGGTGAAGCGCTCCCCGATGCCACCCGGCCAGCCGTAGGAGTCCGAGGCGTTGTCGACGACGACCGTCGTGAGCGCGCCGACACCGCGGCGGCCCGCGACGGCGATGGCCTCGTGGTTGCTGCCCTCGCCGAGTTCGGCGTCACCGACCAGCACCACGACCCGCGACCCGGTGCGGCCCTGCGCGCGCAATCCGAGCGCGGTGCCCAGCGCCAGCGGCAGGCCGTGGCCGAGGGAACCGCTGCCGATCTCCACCCCCGGGACCAGCACCCGGTCCGGGTGCTGGCCGAGCCGGGAGTCGAAGGCGTTCCACCCGTCGAGCTCGGCGGGGTCGAGGAATCCCTTCGCCGCGAGCACGGCGTAGTAGGCCATCGGGCCGTGGCCCTTGGACAGCAAGAACCGGTCGCGATCGGGGTCGTCCGGTCGTGCTGGGTCGACGTCGAGGATGCGGTCGTAGAGCACCCACAGCACGTCCAGCGTGGAGACGGCGGCGGGCGAGTGCTTCTCGTCGCCGGACATCCGGCTCAGCAGCGCGGGCAGATCCGAGTACCCGGACCCGGTCCGCCCGGAAGTGGAAGTCGTCATGGCGACCACCTTGGAACTTCGAGCTAACTAGAAGTCAAGCTCCGCGGGCGACGACGCCCCGGATCGGCGATTCCCCTTGGCATCAGCCGAACAACCGGACCGCTTGTCACCGGAATGACAAAAAATCCACTTCGGACAGGGGCGAAAAAGCATCAGTGGCAGTGAGATCCGAATGGAGTATTGCCCGTTGACCTACCGTCAGTAGCTTAGGGGGCCCACCGGCCGCGCCACGGCCGAGCATTCGCCCGGCGACGAAAGGGTCCCCACATGATTCGCCGCACCACGCCGATCGCCGCCCTGCTCACCGCATCGGCCGTGCTGGCCACCACCGCGCCCGCCGCGGCGAGCCCGGGATCCACCGAGACCCGCCTCGTCGACATCACCGCCACCGACGGCACCGCGCTGCGCGCCGCGGTGTGCGAACCCGCCGATCCCGGACCGCACCCGGTGGCGGTCCTCGTGGCCGCCTGGGGCGGCGGCAGCACGCAGAACATCATGCCCTGCCGGGCACTCGCCTCCCGCGGCTACGTGACGGTGTCCTACGGCGCGCGGGGCTTCGGCGAATCCGGCGGCGAAGTGGAAGTGGCCGGCCCGGAGGACATCAGCGACGTCTCGAACGTGATCGACTGGACGCTGGCGAACACCGAGTCCGACCCGGCGCGGATCGGCGTCGGCGGCGTCTCCTACGGCGCCGGGATCAGCGTGCTGGCATCCGCGTTCGACCCGCGGATCCGCGCCGTCGCCGCGATGAGCGGCTGGGCGGACCTGGAGGAATCGCTGTTCGGCAACCGCACCCGGCGCGCCGCGGTCGCCATGGTGCTGCGGATCTCCGGAGAGCAGAACGGGAACCTCTCCGACGAGAGCCGGGAGATGCTGGACAAGTACATCACCGGCGAGGACCGCGACGTGGTGACCGAGTGGTCCCGGCAGCGCTCACCTTCGTCCTACGTGGACCGCATCAACCGGAACCGGCCCGCGGTCCTGATGCTCAACACGTGGAGCGAGACGGTGTTCCCGCCCGGCCAGCTCGCCGACTTCCAGCAGCGGCTGACCACGCCGAGCAAGCTGGAACTGCTCCCGGGCGAGCACGCGGCGGCCGAGACCAGCGGGCTGCTCGGACTCCCGAACGACGCCTGGAACGACACGTACCGCTGGTTCGACACCCACCTGCGCGGCACCGAACCCGACGGCGCCCCGGTCGTGCTGCAACCGCGCGGCGCCACGGACCGGCCACGGGAGGAGTACCCGGACTGGCGGCACATCGCGACGCGCACGGACCGGTACTTCCTCTCCGGCGAGGAACAACTCACCACCGACGCGTCGACCGACTGGAGCAAAACCATCCACAGTGGACGTGACACGGTCGCGAACGGGGGCGTGCCACTGGTGACCTACACGCTGGAGGCGCTCACCGGGAACCCGCCGAAGGCGTTCCTGCCCGCCCTCGACACGAGCGCCGGCGCGCGGTGGACCGGCCCCGAACTCGCGGAACCCGAGGTGCTGCGCGGAAGTCCGCGACTGCGGCTGACCGCCGTGCCGCCCACCCCCGAGGGCATGCTCGTCGCCTACCTCTACGACGTGGACGCCACCGGCATCGGGCGGCTCATCTCCTACATCCCCTACTCCTGGGAGGGCGCGACGCCCGGCGCGCCGCTGCCGATCGACACCGAGCTGCCGCCCACCGCCTACGACGTGCCCGCGGGACACCGGCTGTCGCTGGTCGTCGACACCGAGGACCCGCTGTTCTTCCTCGACCACAACACCGACGGGGCCCCGCTCGAACTGCGCGGGGACTCGGTGAACCCGGCGACGCTGGAGCTGGCGTCGCGCGACGGAAAGGAGCTGCCGTGACCACCGCTCGACACGACCGGAGACCCTCCCGCCCCGACCGGGCCCGGATCAACCCGGACGCCCTGCCGTTCCGGTTGTGGGAGAAGGGAAATCGGAAGTTCTGGGATCCCGCCGCGATCGACTTCTCCCAGGACGCCGCGGACTGGCGCGGGCTCACCGACGAGCAGCGGTTCGCCGCGACCATGCTCTGCGCCCAGTTCATCGGCGGCGAAGAAGCGGTGACCGAGGACATCCGGCCGTTCCAAGCCGCGATGGCCGCCGAAGGCCGGCCCGCCGACGAGCTCTACCTGAGCCAGTTCATGTTCGAGGAGGCCAAGCACACCCAAGGCTTCCGGCGCTGGCTCGACGCCGTGGGCGTGCGCGACGACCTGCACCCGCACGTCGCCGAGAACCCCGGCTACCGGGCGATCTTCTACGAAGCGCTGCCGGAGGCCCTGCACGCGCTCAGCGACGATCCGAGCCCCGCCAACCAGGTCCGCGCCTCGGTCACCTACAACCACCTCGTCGAGGGCGTGCTCGCGCTGACCGGCTACTTCCTGTGGAACACCACCTGCAAGCGCAACGGCATCCTGCCGGGCATGCAGGAGCTGATCAGGCGGATCAGCGAGGACGAACGGCGGCACATGGCGTGGGGCACCTTCACCTGCCGCAGGCACGTGGCCGCCGACGACACGAACTGGGAGATCGTGACCACGCGGATGGAGGCGCTGCTGCCGCACGCGATCGCGCAGATCGAACATTCGCTGGGCAACTGGGAACACGATCCGTTCGAGATGCAGATCGAGGGACTGTTCGAGTACGCGGCGGACCGCGCCGCGCGGCGGATCAAGGCCATCGAATCGGCGCGCGGCGCCCCGGTCGAGCGCATCGACGTGGACCACGCACCGGAACGCCTGGAGGACGAGTTCGGCGCGGAGGACGAATCGGCGCTGCGCGAGAGCGCGGCCACCGGCGCCGGCTGAGGCGAGCCGCGGACTACATCGATGCGGACCACGCGCCGGGCGAACGGGCGCCCAATTCACCCCGAGCGGACGCACCCATTGCGCGAAAGCAGCTTGCCGGGAAATAATTAGGCGAATTTCTTTCACATTAACTGGGCGTAACTGCACCCACTTTCGTATTCACTCAAATTGACGGTTGGGGCGAGTGCGTCGCGATCACTAAAGTTCCTACTCGCGAGTAGGTACTTGAGGGCGGCGCAGCCCACCGGCTCTTCCTGCCGGATCCGGGCGCCCGCCTCCGGCAGGAAATGAGGGTCATGCTGACGAAGGCGATCCATCCCCAGGCCCCGGATCTGTGGGCGGCCCTGCCCAGCGAACTGGCTCCGATCCTGCGTCCCGAGATGAACAGCCTGGCCACGCAGATCCTCAGCGAGATCCAGCGGCGCATCCCCGAATACGCCCGGCCGATGGACGACAAATACGTGCACGCCATCCGCCGCGGCGTCGAAGAGGCGCTGAGCCAATTCGTCGACCAGATCGCCGACCCCACCGCGCCACCGGAACGCTGCGCCGAAGTGCACCGGGCGCTCGGCAAAGCCGAGATGCACGAAGGCCGCAGCCTCGACAGCCTGCAGGCCGCCTACCGCCTCGGTGCTCGCCTCGCCTGGCGGCGCACCGCCCGCATCGGCGAACGCGCCCGCGTCGCACCCCGCACGATGCTGCTGCTCGGCGAAGCGATCTACGCCCACATCGACGAACTCTCCGCGCTGTCGGTCGAAGGCTTCGCCGAAGCGCAGGCCCGCGCCGCCGGAACCCAGGCGCGCCGGAGGCGGCGACTGCTGGAACTGCTGCTGACCGATCCCCAGCCACCGCACCGGATCCTGGAAGAAGCCGCCGCAGCAGCCCGCTGGAAGTGGCCCCGCACCGTCATCGTCGCCGCGCTGCAACGCGCCGACCAGCACGAACCGCACAGCAACAATCCGCTGGCGCGACGGGAAGCGCTCGTCGACCTCGAATGCACCCAGCCGCACCTGCTGGTGCCGTGCACCGACGACCCGCCCGGCGACATCCCGTGGGAGCAGCAGCTCACCGGCTGGCGGATGGTCATCGGGCCGCCGGTCGAGATCTCGCAGGCACCGCACGCGCTGCGCTGGGCGCGGCGGCTGCTCGAACTGTCCAACGCGGGCGTCGTGCCGAACGAACCGGTGCTGCACTGCAAGGACCACCTCTCCAGCCTGCTGCTGCTCAGCGACGAGAACCTCACCCGGCAAATCGTGCACACCCGGCTGGCACCGCTGGAGCAGCTCAAGCCGAAGCAGCAGGTCCGGCTGGCCGAAACGCTGCTGGCGTGGCTGCAGACCCGAGGCGGCGCACCGGAAGTGGCCCAGCGGCTACGCGTGCACCCGCAGACGGTGCGCTACCGCCTGCACCAGCTCGAAGACCTCTTCGGCGCGGACCTCAACGATCCGCAGGCGCGGTTCGAGCTGGAGATGGCGCTGCGGGCCGCCGGGCGACTGCTGCCCTACGGTGCGCTCACCGAGGAGCACGCCGCCGGACCGGACCGGCGGGCGACCGCGCCGATGCCGACACCCGCAGTGGCCTCGAACGGCGCGCGGTCCGCCGAAGGCGGAGCGACGTGAGCGCGGAAGCGGCCAGCGCACCGGTGCGGCAAGCACCGGTGCTGCTGGCCCTCGCCGTGGCCGGGTTCGTCACGGCTCTGGACAACAACGTCGTCAACGTCGCGCTGCCCACCGTGCAGACCGAGCTCGGGGCGACCGTCCCGCAGCTGGAGTGGATCGTCAGCGGCTACGTGCTCGCCTTCGCGAGCCTGCTCATCGTCGGCGGCAGGCTCGCCGACCTGGCCGGGCGCAGGAGGATCCTGCTGATCGGGCTCGCGGCGCTGATCGTCACCTCCGTCGCGGCCGGGTTCGCGGAGTCCGCCGAAGTGCTCATCGGGGTCCGGTTCGCGCAGGGCGCCTCCGCCGCGCTGGTGATGCCCGCGTCGCTGGCGGTGCTCGCCGCCGACATCGACCGGGAACACCGGGACCTGGCCGCGGGCATCTGGACGGCGTCGCTGGCCGTGGCGCTCGCGCTGGGGCCGGTGGTCGGCGGCGTGCTCACCGAACACCTGCACTGGAGCTGGATCTTCTTCCTGCACCTGCCCACCGGTCTGGCCACGATGGCGTTGGTGTGGTGGGGACTGCCCGACACCCGGCCGCGAACCGGGCGGATGCCGTTGCGGCACCTGGACCCCGCCGGGCTCGCACTGTCCACAGTGGTGCTCGCGGCGGGCAGTTTCGCGCTGGTGGAAGGACAGAGCCTCGGATTCGGCGCGCCGCTGATCATCGGCGCGGCGGCCGTGGCGGTGGCGGGCGTGCCGGTGCTGATCGCCGTGGAGCGGCGAGTGGCGGAACCGATGCTGCGGTTGTCGCTGGTGCGCAACAGAGTCTTCGGCGGCGGCACCATCGCCCAGGTGCTGTGGGGCGTCGGGGTGAACGGCACGCTGCTCTACACCTCGCTGTTCCTGCAGGACGTGCTGGAGCTGTCCCCGAGCGCCGCGGGGCTGGTGTTCGTGCCGCTGGCGGGACTGCTGGTGCTGTGCGTGCCGCTGGTGCCGCCGCTGAGCGCCCGGTTCGGCGCGCGCTGGATCGTGACGACCGGGATGGCGCTGGTGGCGCTCGGGCTGTGGCTGCTGGCGCAGTCGGACGCGCAGAGCTCGGTGTGGGGACTGATGCCGGGGCTGCTGTCCATCGGCGTCGGCTCGGCGCTGATCACGCCGTTGACCTCGGCCGTGCTGTCGGCGGCGCCGCCCGGCACGGCGGGCGTGGCCTCGGCCATGATCAGCGCCGCGCGGGAGGCGTCCGGGGTGCTCGGGGTGGCGGTGGTCGGCGTGGTGCTCTCCGCCTACAGCGGCGCCGCACTGGCCGCCGGTGCCACCGCCGACGCCGCCTACACCAGCGGCTACTCGGCGGGAATGCGGATGGCGGCGGTACTGGTGCTCATCGGCGCGGTGGCCACCGCGTTCGCGCTCGCCCCCGAGCGCTCCACGCCCAGGCGCTCGGCGAACATCGGCCAAGCGCGGTGGAGCTCCCGCTCCCAGTAGGGCCAATCGTGCAGGCCGGGGCCGTAGAAGTCCTCGGTGACGGGAATGCCCAGGTCCTTGAGCCGCGAAGTCATCACCTGCGAAGTCGACAACGCGGCGGGCTCCAGCGGGTCGGGCAGCGAACCGGGCTCGTCCAGCGGACCGGGCAGCCCGTTGCCGCAGGACACCCAGAGCGCGGTGCCGCGCAACGCCTCCGCGTGGTCGAACGGGTTGCGCTCCGACCAGGTCCGGTGGTCCAGCACCTCGTCGCCCCACATCGCGAACGGGTTCTCGCCCTCCCGCACCAGAATTCCCTTGATCACACCGGGCACCGCGGGCTGCAACGTGTTGAGCAGGCCGCTGAACGAGGCCGCCGCCCGGAACAGGCCCGGATTCCGGAAAGCGTAGGCGAAAGCCCCGTAGCCGCCGATCGACAGGCCCGCCACCGCGCGCCGCTGCCCCGCGCCGTAGTCGCGTTCCAGGATGCCGCGCAACTCCCGCAAGTGGAACGCCTCCCAATCCGGTGCGCCCGCGCCGAAATTGGTCCAGCGGGTGTAGAAGCCCGCGGGGCCGCCGCTGGGGATGACGGTCAGCACGTCCTTGTCCGCCATGAACTCCCGGACGTCGGTGAACTCCGTCCACGCCCGGTAATCCGCGTCCTCGCAGCAGCCGTGCAGCAGGTACAGCACCGGCCACGTCCGGTCCGGGTTCCGCGTCCACCCCTCGGGCAGCAGCAACCGCACGGGCGCGCTGGTGCCCAACGCCGGCGAGTAGATCAGCAGGTCGACGGTGCGGTCGTCGAGCCGGTTCTCCTGCAGCACCCGCGCCCCGTCGGCCACCGCCGCCGAAGGCGGGCTCCCCCGCTCGGCCGCGAGCGGCGGCGCCGCGACCGACCCGGCGAGCAGCGCGGTGCTCACCACCACCGACCACGTCACCGGCCTCCGAAACCACCGCGAACTCCGCATTCGACGCCTTTCCGTCAACCTCACGTCGGCGCCGCCCCGGCCATTGCCGAGGCGGCGCCGTTCATGCCTTGCCGCACGAGGGTTTTCGCCGCGTCCTGTCAACGGGGAAGCGCCGAGGTTCCGCCACCCGCCCCGCTGAGCTGATCGTGCGAGACCTACAACGGCATGGTGCTGTGCTTCTTCGGGGGAATTTCCTGATGCTTGGTCGCCAGCAGGCGCAGGGCGCGGCTCAGGTGCGCGCGCGTCGCCGACGGGCGGATCACGGCGTCGACGTAGCCGCGTTCGGCCGCGATGTACGGCGTGGCCAGCGTCGACCGGTACTCCTCGATGAGCTTCGCCCGCACCGCTTCCTCGGTTCCGTTCGCCGCGGCCTCCGCGAGCTCCCGGCGGTGCAGCAGGCTCACCGCGCCGGACGCGCCCATCACCGCGATCTCCGCCGTCGGCCAGGCCAGGTTCACGTCCGCCCCCAGGTGCTTGGACCCCATCACCGCGTAGCCGCCGCCGTAGGCCTTGCGCACCACGACCGTCACCTTCGGCACCGTCGCCTCGGAATACGCGTAGATCAGCTTCGCGCCGCGGCGGATGATGCCGTGGCGCTCCTGCTCCAGCCCCGGCAGATACCCCGGCACGTCGGCGAACGTGAGCAGCGGCAGGTTGAACGCGTCGCAGAACCGCACGAACCGCGCCGCCTTCTCCGAGGCGTCGATGTCGATGGTGCCCGCGTTGTGCAGCGGCTGGTTGGCCACCACCCCGACGCTGCGCCCGTCGACCCGGCCGAACGCGCACAGCATGCTGCGCCCGAACAACGGCTGCACCTCCAGGAAATCGCCGTCGTCGAGGACGAGTTCCAGCACCCGGCGCATGTCGTAGGCCTGGTGCGGCTCGTCCGGCACCAGCGCGTCCAGTTCCGCCGCGCGGCCCATATCGCCGGACGGGTCGTAGTCCGGCGGCGGATCCTGGTTGTTCGACGGCAGGAAGCCCAGCAGCGTGCGGGCCCAGTCGATCGCGTCCGCCTCGTCCTCGGCCAAGTGGTGGGCGTTGCCGGAGAGCTCGCTGTTGATCTGCGCGCCGCCGAGCTCTTCGGCGCCGGTGCGCTGTCCCGTCACCGAGCGCACCACCTCCGGCCCGGTGACGAACATGTGCGCGGTGCCGCGCACCATCACCGTGAAGTCGGTGATCGCGGGCGAGTACACCGCGCCGCCCGCGCACGGCCCCATGATCAACGACAGTTGCGGGATCACGCCCGAGGCCAGCGAATTGCGCCTGCCCAGCTCGGCGTAGTACGCCAGCGACACCACGCCCTCCTGGATGCGGGCACCGCCGGAATCGTTGATGCCCACCACGGGACAGCCGATGCGCATGGCCAGGTCCATGACCTTGAGCACCTTCTCACCGCACACCTCGCCCATGCTGCCGCCGAACACGGTGAAGTCCTGCGCGAACACGCACACGGGGCGCCCGTCCACGGTGCCGTGGCCGGTGATCACTCCGTCGCCGTAAGGACGTGGTTCTCCCGGCGCGTAGGACGTTCCCCGGTGCGCGGCGAACTCGTCGAGCTCCACGAAGGAGTCCTCGTCGAGCAGCAGCGCGATGCGTTCACGGGCGGTGAGCTTGCCCTTCGCGTGCTGCTTGATCCGAGCTCGCTGGTCGGCCTCGTGCACCGCCTCCCCGTGCCGCCGCCGCAGATCCTCGATGCGTTCCGCCGTGCCGGTCATGCGCCCTCCCTGGTCAACCGCGGTGCTTCCAGGTCCAGGACCCGCGACAGGTGCGCCGTGATGACGTCCACGTTCGGCGGGTCGATCATCGAGAGGTGGTTCCCGGGCACCCGGACCACTTCGAGCCCGGGGACGATCTCGTCCCAGCCCAGCGCCTCATCGGTGCGCAGGTAGCGGGGATCCAGCGTGGTCGTGGTGGCCTCCGCCTCCTGCGCGCGGTAGAGCAGCACCCGGCCGTCGAACGGCTCCGGGCGGTACCACTCCGCGATACGAGCGTCCACATAGGACGTGTACTGGTGGTGCAGGACGCCCGCGCCGATGCCGATGTCCGATGAGGACAGCGCCGTCATCACCAGCCGCATCTGCTCGTCCTCGCCGAGTTCCGCCATCTCCTGCCACGGCAGGTCCAACGCCACGCCGTAAGTGCGCTCGATGTGCTCGGCGAACCGCTCGTAGCGGCGCAACACCAGTTCCCGTTGCGTGGCGTGCGGATCGGGCAGCGGGAGGATGGTGTCGATCAGGGCGACGAACTCGACCCGCTCGCCCAGCGCCGCGAACCGGCGTGCCGTCTCGTAGGCGAGGCAGCCGCCGAACGACCAGCCGCCCAACCGGTAGGGGCCCTCCGGTTGCCGCTCGCGGATCAGCTCCACGTAGCGCTCGGCCTTGAGCTCCACGGTGCCCAGGTCGTCCAGCCGTTCCAGGCCGAAGCACGGCTGGTCCGCGCCGAGCCCCGCCACCAGCGGCTGGTACACGCTGGTCGGCCCGCCCGCCGGGTGGAACAGGAACAGCGGGCGCCGCGCACCGGACTCGCGCAACGCGCGCAGCGGCCCGTCGGCGCCCTCGAAGCGGTGCCGCAGCAGGTCCGCCATCGCCGCCACCGTCGGCGCGGCGAACAGCTCCGCCACCTCGTCGCGCGAATCCAGGCGCTCCCGGATCCGGTCCGCGACCTGCCCCGCCTGCTCCGCCGTGCCGCCCAAGGCGGCGAACTCGTCGGTCACGCCGAACTCGACAGGGCCCAGGACCTGCGCCCACAGGTGCGCGAGCCAGCGCTCCGTCGCGTCCCGCGGGCCGATCGTCGTCGGGCCCGCGGTCTCCGGTGCGGTGCCGAGATCCAGCTCGGCCGCCAAGTGCCGGGCCAGCTCGTCCAGGTTCGCGCCACGCAGCAGCAGCGCCGCGGGCAGCAGCACGCCGAAGTCGCGCTCCACCGCGTTGCGGGCCCGAGTCGCCATCAGCGAGTCCAGCCCGAGCATCGTCAACGGCGTCCGCGGATCCAGGTCCTCCGCCGCGCCGCCCAAGATCCCGGCGATCTCACCGACGAGGTGCTCGACGATGGCCCGCACCGCGGCGGCCGGATCGTCCGGCAAGGCCGCCACGTCGAACCTGCTCTCGGCGCGCCGCGCCGCGGTCGTCAGCAGCGGGCCGAACACGGGCCTGGACCGCAGCGCCGGGAAGTGCTCGACCGCCCGGTCCGCGTCGAACCGCACCACCGCGGTCTCCGCCCGGCCCGACTTGAGCACCGCCTCCCACGCCTCCAGGCCTTCGGCCGGGCGCAGCGGGTCCAGCACCGCCGCGAGCGGGGACGTGGTGGCGCCACCGACCTCGCTCCACGGGCCCCACTGGATCGTCTCCGCCGCCAACCCCTGCTCGCGGCGCATCCGCACCAGCTCGTCCACCCAGCCGTTCGCGGCGGCGTAGGCGGCCTGACCGGGTGAGCCGAGCAGTGCCGCCGCTGAGGAGAACACCACCCACCAGTCCAGTTCCAGGTGCGCGGTGGCCTCGTGCACGCGCCACGCGCCGCGCGCCTTCGGCCGCCACACCTCTGCCAACGCGTCCTCGTCCAGTTCCGCGATCGGCCCGTCCCGCAGCACCCCCGCGGCGTGCACCACGCCGTGCACCGGCATCCCGCCTTCGGCGGCGGCGTCGACCAGCCGCTCGGCGACCCCCTTCGCCGCGATGTCACCACCGACGACGCGGACCTCGACGCCCGCGGCCTCCCAGCGCGCGATCTCGGCCGCGGCCTCCTGCGACGGGGCGCTGCGACCGCCCAGCACGATCCGGCGCGCACCGCTGCCGGCGAGCCGGCCCGCGACCGCACGGCCCAGGCCGCCGAGCCCACCGGTGATCACGTAGGCGCCGGGTCGCACGACACGACCGGGGCGCGGACGGGCCGGTTCCGCCCGGTGCAGGCGAGCCACCGTCCGCTCCGCGCCGCGCCAGCGGACCTCGTCCTCCGCGCTGTCGGCGAGCAGCTCCGCCGCCAGCGACGCAGGCACCGCGCCGTCCGAATCCACCAGCGACGCCCGCAACTCCGGATGCTCCAGCGCCAGCACCCGGATCAGCGAGCGCAGCCCCCAGCCGGAGCCAGCGGAGTCCGATGTGGACAGCCACAGCCGGACTCCCGCGTCCCGTGCGACCAGTTCCCGCACCACTCCGGCCACCGCGAGCACGTACTGCCTGCGGCGGCCGAGCGTCCCGCTCTCCCCGTCGACGGCCAGCACCACACCGCGCGGCGGGTGGTCGGCGTCGCCGGCGAGCAGGTCCAGCCCGGTGCCGGGCCTGCGGGCGTTGCCGTGCACCACCCGCTGCCCGGCGTCGCGCAACGCCGTGGCGACCCGAGCGCCCTCGCCCAGCACCAGCCAGCTGCCCGGTGCCGCACCGGCGCTCGGCGGCAGCTGCGCGGGCTCCCATCGCAGCTCCAGGAACGCCTCTGCCAGCGGTCGCGGCGGGGCTTGCAGGGCACGGGCGCGGACCTCGGCGATCTCCAGCACCGGGTCCCCCGCCACGTCGGTGACCAGCACCGATCCGGCGGGCTCCGCTCCGCCCGCGAGCAACCGCGCGTGGCAGCGCACCTCGTCGGGCACCGCGCGCAGCACCCGGACACCCCGCAGCTCGACGGGAACACCGATGCCGGTGCCGTCCGCCTCGACACCGCCGCCGGGGCCGATGCCCGCGGCGATGAGGCCCTGCAAGCAGGCGTCGACCAGCGCCGGGTGCGCGGTGAAGCGCTCCTCATCGGCGGCTTCGGCGGGCAGGGCGACCTCCGCGACCGCGACACCCCCGGCCGCCCGCACCGCGCGCACGCCCCGGAACGCCGGGCCGTAGTGCTGACCGGCCGCGCGCAGGAACCCGTAGAGCTCGACCGGATCACCGTCCACATCGGACTCCACTGCGGGCTTGCCCTGCCCGGCCCGGCTCAGCACGGCCGCCGCGTGGCAGGTCCAGCTCCCGGCGATCGACCGGGTGTGCACCTCCACGCGCGCCGACCAGGCGTCGTCCGGCCGGAACGTCGTCGTGACCGGCACCGACGCCGCCAGCGGCAGCACCCGGTGCAGCTCCAGCGACTCCACGCACAGCTTCACCGGTTCGACGTCGAGCACCTCCGCCGCCGCCGCGAACACCATCTCCAGATAACCGGTGGCGGGCAGCACCGGCGTGTCCTGCACCCGGTGATCCGCCAGCCACGGCAACCGCTCGACGCCGACGTCCCCGCGCCACGCGCAACCGCCGTCGGGCAGATCCACCCGCACCCCGAGCAGCGGATGCCCCGGCAACGCGGGCGTCGAATCCTGCGCCACCCAATGGGATTCGTGCTGCCAGGACGGCAACGGCAGATCCACCAGCCTGCCGCGCCGATACGCGGTCGACGGGACCCGTCCCGCGGCGTGCAGCTCGGCGAGCGCGGAGTGGAAGGTCACGGTGTCGTCGGTGCCGCGGCGGCCGGTGAACACCACCACCGGATCCACCACGCCCGACGCGGTCAGCGTCTCCTCGATCGCCGACGCCGCCACCGGGTGCGGCGCCAACTCGACCACCGCGTCGAAACCGGCCTCCGCGGCGGCGCGCACCGCCTGCTCGAACAGCACCGGGCTGCGCAGGTTGCGCACCCAGTACTCGGCGTCGAAGGCGGGCGCGACAGCGGGATCCACCGTGCTGAACACCGCCGTGGACGGCTCGCGCGGGGCGAGCCCGGACAGCTCCTCCCGCAGCCGGGGCAGCACGCCGTCCACCGCCGACGTGTGCCCGGCACCCGCGACACCGAGCGTGCGGGCCATCCGGCCGCCGCGCTCGACGTGCGACACCAACCGGGCCACCTCGTCAGCGGGGCCCGCGACCGTGCAGCGGCGCGGTGCCGCGCGCACGGCGACGGTCACGCCGGGGAACAGCTGCGACAGCTCCGCGGCCTCCGCTTCCGTCGCCTCCACCGCCGCCATCGCCCCGGCACCGGAGGAGTCCACTTCGGACAGCAAACCGGACCGGGCGATCATCACGCGCAGCCCGTCGGACACCTCCAACGCGCCGGACACGACCGCCGCCGCCACCTCACCGAGCGAATGCCCGATCACCGCGGCCGGTTCCACGCCGTGCGCCCGCCACATCGCGGCATAGGCGACCTGCAAGCCGAACAGCACCAGCTGCGTGCGCCGCACGTCCCCGACGCCCTCGTCGTCGAGCAGCGCCGCGCGCAGCGAGAAACCGCAACGCGCCCGGTAATCCGGGTCGAGCCGGTCGACCTCCGCGGCGAACACCGGCTCGTCCGCCAGCAACTCGCGGGCCATGCCCGTCCACTGCGACCCGTAACCCGAGAAGACCCACACGACGCCCTTCGGCCGAGGTGCACCGCGACCGCGCACACCACCGGTGCCCGCCGCGAGGCCGCGAAGACCCGCCAACAGCTCGTCCCGGCCGCGGCCCACGGCCACGCCGCGCTCCGCGTGCCGGGCGCGCCGCCAGGACAAGGTGTGGCCGATGTCGTTGAGCGACGCCGCGCGTCCCACCGGAGTGTCCAGCCACTCCGCCAGATCCGCCGCCGAACGGCGCAGCCGGTGCTCGGTGGCCCCGGACACGAGGAAGGCGTGCACGCCCGCACCGTCCGGTTCGCGGCGCCGCGACGGCATCCGCCGCCACCCCTCCAGCACCACGTGGGCGTTGGTGCCGCCGAACCCGAATCCGGACACCCCCGCTCGAGCCGCGCCCGAGTACTTCGGCCAGTTCCGCGCCTCCGCCACCACTTCCAGGTTCGCCTGCTCGAACGGGATGTGCGGGTTCGGATTCGAGTAGTGCAGGCTCGCGGGCAACCGGCCGTGGTGCATCGACAGCACCACCTTGATCAACCCTGCGATGCCCGCCGCCGCCTCCAAATGCCCCAGGTTCGTCTTCGCCGACCCCAGCAGCAGCGGACGCTCCTGCCTGCGCCCGCCCGCGAACACCGCGCGCAGCCCTTCGGCCTCGATCGGATCCCCGAGCAACGTGCCCGTCCCGTGCGCCTCGACGTAATCCACCACGGACGGATCGAGGTCGGCGTGCGCGTACGCCCGGCGCAGCAATTCGGCCTGCGCCGCCGGATTCGGTGCCATCAGGCCGTTGGAACGCCCATCGGAGTTCACCGCCGAACCCCGCACCACCGCCAAGATCCGGTCACCGTCCCGATTCGCGTCCGCGAGGCGCTTGAGCACCACCACGCCGCAGCCCTCACCGCGCACGATGCCGTCGGCCGCGCCGTCGAACGCCTTGCACCGGCCATCACCCGCCAACGCGCCCGCCCGGTGGAAGTTCGCCGTGATCGCCGGGGACAACAGCAGGTTCACGCCACCGGCCAGCGCCACCCGGCTCTCCCCCGAACGCAGGCTCGCGCACGCCTGGTGCACCGCGACCAGCGACGACGAGCAGGCCGTGTCCACCGCCATGCTCGGCCCGCGCAGGTCCAGGAAGTACGACAACCGGTTCGCCACGATGGACATCGCGGCCCCGGTGCCCGTCCACGCGTCCACCGCGCGCAGCTCGCGCGTCGTCAGCGCGCCGTACTCCGTCGAGGACACCCCGACGAACACGCCCGTCGCGCTGCCGCGCAACGCCGACGGGACGACCCCGGCGTGCTCCAACGCCTCCCACGCGACCTCCAGCAGCAGGCGCTGCTGCGGATCCATCACCGCCGCCTCCGTCGGGGAGACCTCGAAGAACTCGGCGTCGAACTCGTCCACACCATCGAGGAAACCGCCCGCACGCGGCAACTTCGCCAACGCCGGATCGGCACCGGCGAACCGCTCCCAGCGCCCCTCCGGCACCTCGCCGATGCCGTGCGCGCCGGACGACAGCAGGTCCCAATAGCCTTGCGGCCCCCGAGCGCCGGGGAACCGGCACCCCACGCCGACCACCGCGATCGGCGCATCCGGCTCCGGATCGCGCGGCCGGGGCAACGCCTCCGACTCCGGCGCGTCGCCGTCCGCACCCGCCGACAACGCGTCCGCGAGCCGATCGATCGTCGGGTGCTCCCACAGCAGCGTCGGCGGCAACCGGCGCCCGACCAGGTCCTGCACCTGGCCCGCCAACGACACCGCCTGCCGCGAGGACAACCCGAACTCCTGGAACGGGCGATCGGTCACGACCTCGCTCGCCCCGATCCCCAGCAACTCGGCGATCCAGCCCACCAACCGGTCGCGGATCTCGGCGCGATCAGGCATGCGCGGCCTCCAAGTAGCGCTCCCGGCACAGCCTGCGCGCGACCTTGCCGCTGGAAGTGCGCGGCACCACGTCCGGCTCCACCAGCATCAGGTCCGACACCACCACGCCGTGCTCGGCCGACACCGCCGCGCACACCATCCGCGTGATCTCCTGCTGATCGCGGTCGGCCTCCGCGACCCGCCGGGAGAACTCGGCGACGATCACCAGCCGCTCGCCGTCCTCGCCAGTGATCGAGAACGCGGCGGTGTGGTGCTTGCGCAGCGCGGGATGCGCCTGCTCGACGGTCAGCTCCACGTCCTGCGGGTAGTGGTTGCGGCCGTCGATGATGATCACGTCCTTCATCCGGCCGGTGATGAACAGCTCCCCGTCGTGGATCGCGCCGAGGTCGCCGGTGCGCAGCCAGTCCGCCGCGGGAAGTTCCGCGGGGGCGCCGACGAGCTCGGCGTGGAAGGTCTCCTGATCGTCACGGCCCCAATAGCCCTGGCCGGTGTTCGGGCCGCGCACCCAGATCTCACCCACCGCCCCGTCCGGCAGCACCGACCGCGAAGCCGGGTCCACCACCACGATCCGCTGCCCCACCGGACGACCGCAGGACACCAGCTCGTTGACCACGTCCACCGGGTCCCGCGGCGGTTCCGCCCGGCCCAGCGCCAGCTGCTCCCGGCCGAAACCGGCCACCTTCGGTTCCGCGCCGGACTCGGTCACCGAGACGAACACCGTCGCCTCCGCGAGCCCGTACGAGCAGCGGTGCGTCTCCGGGCGCAGCCCGCACTCGGCGAACGCGGCGTTGAACCGCTGCAACGTCGCCGGTCGCACCGGCTCGCTGCCGTTGATCAACGAGATCACGTCGTCGAGGCGCAACCACGCCTTCTCGTCCTCGCCGATCCGCGCCGCGCAGAAGTCGTAGGCGAAGTTCGGGGCCGCGCTGATCGCCCCCGGATGGTTCGAGAGCAACCGCAGCCAGCGACCGGGCCGCTGCAGGAACGCCACCGGATCCATCAGCACCGACGGGATCGACCCGACCAGCGGGGCCGCCACCGACAGCACCAGCCCCATGTCGTGGAACAGCGGCAACCAGCTCACCGACACCGCGTCCGGCTCCGTCCCGCCGTAGGCCTCCAAGGCCTGCCGCGCGTTGGCCAGCACGTTCGCGTGCGTCAGCTCGACGCCGGCGGGGACCCGGGTGGATCCCGAGGTGTACTGGAGGTACGCCAGGTCGTCCGGGCCGATGTCCGGGCGCCGGTAGTCGTCGGCGAGCGCCGCGGGCAGCGTCTCCACCGCCGCGCAGTTGCGCGCCGAACCACCGCGGATCATCTCCCGCACCTGGTCGAACGAACCCTTCGAAGTCAGCGCGCAACTCGGGGAGCAGCTCTCCAGGACGCGCTCCAGGCGATCGGTGTGGCCCGGCAGATCCGGGGTGAACAGCGGGACCGCGATCAACCCGGCGTGCACCGCGCCGAGGAAGCCCACCACGTACTCCAGGCCCTGCGGCGCCATGATCGCCACCCGGTCACCGGGCTCGCAGCGGGCCTGCAGCCACGCCGCCACCGTTCGCACCCGCTGGTGCAGCTCGAACCAGGACAGCGACCACGCCACGCCGTCCCGGCTGGTGTCGAAGTCGACGAAGGTGAGGGCGATCTCGTCGCCCGACTCCTGCGCCGCCGCCACCAGCGGATCCGTCAGCAGCCGGGCCGCGTGGTCGGTGAACGGATCATCGGCCCTCGTCAGCATGAGAACTCCCTTCACAAGATGTCCGGGATTCGACGCCGGCGGGAAGCGGACACCACCGCCCGACTTCACCGGCGAGCAAGTGAACAGAAATTGTCACGCGAGTTCCGCAGTGTCAAGGAAAAACCATTCAACACGCGCACGGAGTCATTCAACGCGAACCCGCGTGACCATTTCCGGGAAGATTATTATCACCACCGTGACAATCATCGATGACACCTGACACTGGACCAAGGAGCACAAAACCCCCATCTAGCCAGCGCTTTGACCAGCACATATATAAGTTCATACCAGATCGAACCTGTGGGGCGATTACTCCTATCAGGGTATTGCCAAATCGTATCAGGTATTTCACATTCACATCGCATAACAGCGCACTCGAAGCTCTTTCCGGGACCACCATCCAGGTTTTCCGAATCCGGCGAACGACCGGAAAACCGGGTCACATCGTTTCGGACCACGTCCGATCCGGACGCTTCGAGGAGCATCAACGAAGATCGCTCGAATGAGCTGGAGGAACGCACGTTGACTTCGAACCGCCGCACCCACCGGATGCGGGCCGCCACCGGAGCCGCGCTCGCCGCGGCCGTGCTGGCGGTCCTGGCCGCCCAACCGGTGCAGGCCGCCGCCCCCGGAACCCCGAACACCGGCAGCCCCACCGACGCGCCCACCCCCGGACCGCTCGGCGCCGACCTGCCACCCGGCCCGTTCGACGACTCCTTCTACGTCCCCCCGCCCACGCCACCGCAAGGACAGCCCGGCGACATCATCCGGTGGCGGCCCGCGTTCCCCGGCAGCAACGCCGCCAACGCCGACGCCTGGCAGGTGATGTACCTGTCCACCAACGCCCAGGGGCAGCGCAACACCGTGGTCGGCACGATCCTGGTGCCCAAGGGCGTCGACGCCGCCAAGGCGCACATCGTCGGATTCGGGCCCGGCACCCAGGGCCCCGCCTTCAAGTGCGCCCCGTCCAAAGCGATGGAACGCGGCACGCTCTACGACCAGCCCGCCATCAACGACGCGCTCTCCGCCGGCTACGCCGTCGCGCTCACCGACTACGAGGGATACGCACCCGGCGAGGCCAACGAACCCACCTACATCGTCGGCCGTTCCGAAGGCCCCGCACTGCTCGACGCGGTCCGAGCGGCGCAGCGCCTCCAGCAGGCCGGACTGTCGCCCGACGCCAAGGTCGCCCTCCAGGGCTACTCGCAGGGCGGCGGGGCCGTCATGTGGGCCGGGGAGATGCAGCCGGACTACGCGCCCGAGCTCGACCTCGTCGGCGTCGCGGGCGGCGGTGTTCCCGCCGACCTCAACGAAGTGGCCGAAGGACTCGACGGCTACGTCGGCTTCGGGTTCCTCGCGTTCGCGGCTCTCGGCCTGGACTCCAGCTACCCCGACCTGAAGCTGGACTCCTACCTCAACGAGACCGGCCGCGCCGACCTCGCCGACGCCCGCGAGAACGACTGCGTGGTGGAACTGCTGGCCAAGTACCCGTTCAAGAAGATCAGCGACTACACCCACACCGACCCGCTGCCCACTCCGGAATGGCAGCAGCGCCTCGCCGAGAACAAGCTCGGCCAAGGCCGCATCAACGCGCCGGTGTTCCAGTACCACGCGACCACCGACGAGATCGTCAACACGCCGCAGGCCGAAGCGCTGCGCGCGACCTACTGCGCCAAGGGCATGGACGTGAGCTGGAAGACCTACCCCAGCGATCACCTCAGCGGCATCTTCGCGGGCAACGCCGACGCCAAGCAGTTCATCGCCGACCGCTTCGCCGGCAAACCCACCACTCCCAACTGCTGATCTCCGGCGCGGCGGGCCCCGGGGAGCCAGGGCCCGCCGCGCCCTCCGATCCTTAGACTTAAGGTGAACTCCAGAGCTACCGTGTGGTCATGTCGAAACTCCCGCAGCTGCTCACGATCGGCGAAGTCGCCCACCGCAGCGGAGTCGCCCAGACCGCCCTCCGGTTCTACGAGCAACGCGGCCTCATCGCCTCCACCCGGACCAGCGGCAACCAGCGCCGCTACGAACGCGCCGTGCTGCGCAGGCTCGCGTTCATCCGCGCCGCGCAACGCGTCGGGCTCAGCCTCGAACAGGTCGCCGACGCGCTCTCCACGCTGCCCACCGACCACGCGCCCACCAAAGCCGACTGGACCCGGCTGTCCCGGTCCTGGCGCGACGAACTCGACGCCCGCATCGACGGGCTGCAACGGCTCCGGGACCGGCTCAGCGGCTGCATCGGCTGCGGCTGCCTGTCCCTACGCACCTGCTCGCTGAACAACGCGGACGACCAGATGGCCGACTACGGCCCGGGCTCCCCGCTCCTCACACCGTCCAGGGACCGCGGGTGAACACGTCGCCGCAGGTGCCGTGACGGGCTGCTACCCGTGCTGTCCGGCCCAGCTGTAGAACATCTCCGGGCGGCCGACTCCGCCGTAGCGCGGGTCGCGGCGCGCCATGCCGTTGTCGACGAGGTACTCCAAGTAGCGGCGGGCCGTCACCCTCGACACACCGGCCAACTCCCCCACCGCGCCCGCGGCAGCGCCCTCCCGGTGCGCGCGCAACGCCGACACCACGGCGGCCAGCGTCTCCTCCCCCATGCCCTTCGGCAGCGACGCACGATCCACCCCGCGCAACGTGGAGAACGCCCGGTCGATCTCGCTCTGCCCGCTGGCCTCCCGATCGTGGCCGAGGCTCTGCCGGAACCGCGCGTAGTGCTCCAGCTTCTCCCGCATCGCAGCGAACGTGAACGGTTTGAGCAGGTACTGCACCACGCCGCTGGCGACCGACGCGCGCACCACCTTCAAGTCCCGCGCGGAGGTCACCGCGATCACGTCGGCGTTGCTGCCCGCGTTGCGCAACGCCCGCGCCACCGCCAACCCGTCCATGTCCGGCAACCGCAAGTCCAGCAGCACCAGATCCACCTGGGTGTGATCCAGGAACCGCAACGCGTCCTGCCCGGTGCGCGCGCGGCCCGCGACCTCGAAACCGTCCACCCGGTTCACGTACATCTCGTGGGCCTCACCGGCCACCGGGTCGTCCTCCACGACCAGCACGGAGATCACGAGGTCACCTCGGGAAGCGGGATCCGCACCGCGAACACCGCCCCCTGCCCGCCGGTGACGCGCACCGAGCCGCCGTAGCGGCGCACGCTGCGCCCCACCAGCGCCAGCCCCAGACCACGCCCCGACCGCTTCGTGGACCAGCCGCGGTCGAACACCGCCCCGGTCGCCGCCTCCGGGACCCCGGGCCCGTTGTCGGAGACCACGATCAGCAGCTCGTCCGCCTCGGAGCGCACGCTGACCTCGACACGCGGCGACGGGACCTCGTGCGTCGCCTCCACGGCGTTGTCGATCAAGTTGCCCAGGATCGTCACCAGGTCCCGCGAACTGACCCGCTCCACCGCGCCGTCATCGACCTCACTGTCCTCGGACAGCACTACCTCCACACCTCGCTCCCGCGCCTCCGCGCTCTTGCCCAGCAGCACCGCCGCCAGCACCGGCTCCCCCACGGCCCCCACGACCCGATCGGTGAGCTGCTGCGCCAGCTCCAGCTCCGAGGTGGCGAACGCGACGGCCTCCTCCACCCGGCCCAGTTCGATCAGCGACACCACCGCGTGCAACCGGTTCGCCGACTCGTGCGCCTGCGAGCGCAACGACTCCGAGAACCCGCGCATCGAATCCAACTCGCCCGTCAACGCCTGCAACTCGGTGTGGTCCCGCAACGTCACGACGCTGCCCAAGTCCCGGCTACCGCTGCGCACGGCGGAAACGTTGACCAGCAGCACCCGGTCATCGGTCACGTGCACCTCGTCGCGCACCGGACTCCGCGAGGCCAGCGTGTCCACCAGCGACTCCGGGAACCCCAGGTCCGCGGGACGCGCACCCTCCGCCTCGGCCGGATCCAACCCCATCAGCTCGGCCGCCCCATCGTTGCACAGCGTCACCGCGCCCGACGGCGCCACCAGCAGCAACCCCTCGCGGACCGCGTGCAGGATCGCCTCGTGGTACTCGTACATGCGGCTCAGCTCCGCCGGAGCCAGGCCGTGCGTGTGCCTGCGCAACCGCGCCGCCACCAAGTAGCTGGCCAGCCCGCCGAACAGCAACGCGACCGCGCCGACCCCCGCCAGCACGAGGATCTGCCCGTTCAGCTCGGCCGTCAGCACCCGCACCGCGATGCCCACCGACACCAACGCCCGCACCCGGCCCGACTCGTCGAACACCGGCGCGACGACGCGCACCGACGGGCCGAGCGTGCCCACGTAGGTCTCAGTGAGCAGCCGCCCCTGCTGCGCCTGCCCGATGTTGCCGAGGAACCGCTTGCCGATCAGCGCCGGAGTCGGATGCGTGTAGCGGATGCCCGACGGGTCCATGATCGTGATGAAGCCGACGCCGGTGGCCGCCCGGACCTGCTCCGCCAGCGGCTGCAAAGTCCGCGACGGCTCACTCCCCGCCAGCGCGGTACGCACTTCGGGTGATACCGCGAGCGTGTTCGCCACCCCGGCGACCTCCTCCGCCGCGGCCTGCTCGGTGCGCCGCTGCGCGTCCAGGTAGCCGAGCACCACACCCGCCAGCACCACCACGGCCACGACCACCACTTGCAGGACGAACAGCCGCGCGGCGAGGCTGGGTCGCCCGATTCGACGGAAATACGACATGGCGTTGTTGTTGCTCCCGCATGAACTCAATGAACACAACCGTGACGGTCACCACCTGTGAGTCCGATAGTCTCCCCGACGTACTCGTGACCCAAGACACGACCGAATGAGTGATCGCCGACCCGCGTGATCGGTACATCGCAGTAGGAGTTGACCGTGCCAAGCAAAGACGCTGCACCCGAGGCCGCCGGTGCACCGCCGAAGAAGCGGGACCGCACCCACTTCCTCTACATCTTCGTCATCGTGGCGGTCCTGGCCGGCATCGCGGTCGGATTCGCCTTCCCAGACTTCGCCACCGCACTGAAACCGCTGGGCACCGGCTTCGTCAACCTCATCAAGATGATGATCTCGCCGGTCATCTTCTGCACCATCGTGCTCGGCGTCGGCAGCGTGCGACAGGCCGCGAAGGTCGGCAAGGTCGGTGGACTCGCACTCGGCTACTTCATGGTGATGTCGCTGGTGGCGCTCGTCGTGGGCCTCATGGTCGGCAACGTCCTGCACCCCGGCGAAGGCCTGCAGCTGACCGAAGAGCTGCGCAACAGCGGAACCGAACAGGCCCCCGCGGAAGCCGAAGGGCTCAGCGGATTCCTGATCGGGATCATCCCGAACACCCTGGTCTCCGCCCTCACCGAAGGTGAAGTGCTGCAGACCCTCCTGGTCGCGCTGCTGGCCGGTTTCGCCCTGCAATCCCTCGGCGACAAGGGCACCCCGATCCTGCGCGGCATCGAGCACATCCAGCGGCTCGTGTTCAAGATCCTCGCGATGGTGATGTGGGTGGCCCCGATCGGCGCGTTCGGCGCCATCGCGGCCGTGGTCGGCGCGACCGGCGTGGACGCCCTCAAGGGCCTCGGCGTCATCATGGGCGGCTTCTACATCACCTGCGTGCTGTTCGTGTTCCTCGTGCTGGGGCCACTGCTGTGGGCCTTCGCGCGGGTCAACGTGTTCAAGCTCCTCGGCTACCTCGGCCGGGAGTTCCTGCTGATCCTGTCCACCTCCTCCTCGGAAGCGGCGCTGCCGCGGCTGATCGCGAAGATGGAGCACCTCGGGGTCAGCAAGCCGGTCGTGGGCATCACGGTGCCGACCGGGTACTCGTTCAACCTCGACGGAACCGCGATCTACCTGACGATGGCGTCGCTGTTCATCGCTTCGGCGATGGGCCAGCCGCTGTCGATCGGCGAGCAGGTCTCGCTGCTGGTGTTCATGATCATCGCGTCGAAGGGGGCGGCGGGCGTGAGCGGTGCAGGCTTGGCGACGCTGGCCGGCGGCCTGCAATCGCACCGCCCGGAACTCGTGGACGGCGTCGGCCTCATCGTCGGCATCGACCGCTTCATGTCCGAGGCCCGCGCGCTGACCAACTTCGCCGGTAACGCGATCGCCACCGTCATCATCGGTTCCTGGACCAAGGAGATCGACCGCGAGCAGATGCAGCGGGTGTTCGCCAAGGAAGACCCGTTCAACGAGCAGAGCTTCCTCGACGAGGAGGACACCTCGGCGGCCGAGAAGCCCGGCAAGGAACCCGCCGCGGCAACCCAGTAACGAGAAGCCCGGAAACGAGCAGCGGGCGCGCCGCGACGGCCCGCGCCGAGACAGGAGTCGAAGATGCACAGAGCAGTGCTGAGCCTGCTCGTCACCCTCGGCGCGGTAGCCGCCACCGGCGCGCCCGCCCACGCCACCACCGAACCGGACCGGCCGCTGCCGCGCACCGGGTGCGGCAACTCCCCCGGCATCGAACCCGGCACCACCGCCCGCCAGGAGATCACCTCCGGCGGCCGGACGCGGGAATACCTCGTGCACGTGCCGCAGAACTACGACTCGGAGCGGCCCACGCCCGTGGCGCTGTCCTTCCACGGGCACACCCGCACCGCCGAATACCAGGAGGAACTGTCCAGGTTCTCCGAACTGGACGCCATCGCCGTCTACCCGCAAGGCCTCGTCGGCACCGACGGCGGTACCGCGTGGGAAGGCGCGCCGTACTCGGCGGACGCCGACGACGTCCAATTCACGAACGACCTGCTCGACCAGGTGGAGGACGACCTCTGCGTGGACCCGGACCGCATCTACGCGGCGGGCAAGTCCAACGGCGGCGGCTTCACCGAAGTGCTGGCCTGCCGCCTCGGCGACCGCATCGCCGCCTTCGCACCCGTCGCCGGCGCCTACTACCCGCAGAGCGGCGAATGCCGACCGTCCGAACCAGTGCCGATGATCTCCTTCCACGGCACCGCCGACGGCACCATCCCCTACGACGGCGACCCCGACAAAGGCCTGCCCGCGATCCCGGACTGGCTCGACGACTGGGCCGGTCACGACGAGTGCGACGCGGACCCGGTCACCGAACACCCGCAGCCGCAGGTCACCCGGCAGCACTGGACCGACTGCGAAGACCGCGGCGCACTGGTGCACTACCGGATCGACGAACTCGGCCACGACTGGCCGAGCCGATCGTCCAACCCCGACTCCGACAAACCCACCGTGATCGAAGCGACCCCGCTGATCTGGGAGTTCTTCCAAAACCACCCGCTGAACGCCTGACGGGTGCCCGGGAGGTCGCCTGGCTGCTGTTCACATCCCCGTCACAGCAGCCAGGCGATCCCTCCCGCAGCGGCCAACGCCGCCAGCACGCCCAGCACCACCGCCATCACCCGCGTCGTCCGCCACATCGCGACGACACCGCCGACGAGGAAACCGGCCACGGCCAGCAACACGATCGGCCCCAGGTTCTGCATCTACAACGCGCCCTTCGTCGAGGGCACCACGCCCGCGAACCGCGGATCCGGTTCGGTCGCCGCGCGCAACGCCCGTGCGATCGCCTTGAACTGGGCCTCGGCGATGTGGTGCGGGTCGCGGCCGTGGATCACCCGCACGTGCAAGTTGATCTGCGAGTGGAACGCCAACGACTCGAACACGTGCCGGTTCAGCACGAACGGGTAGTTCCCGCCGATGGTGAACGAGTTGTACTGCTCCGGTTCCCCGGTGAGCACGCAGTAGGAACGGCCGGACACGTCGACCGCGGCGTGCGCCAAGGTCTCGTCCATCGGGATCCACGCGTCGCCGAAGCGGCGGATGCCCTTCTTGTCGCCCAGCGCCTGCCGCAGCGCCTGACCCAGCACGATCGCCGTGTCCTCCACCGTGTGGTGCGCGTCGATGTCGATGTCACCGGAAGCCTTGACGTTCAGGTCGAACGCGGCGTGCGTGCCCAGCGCGGTGAGCATGTGGTCGTAGAACGGCACCGTCGTGTCGACGTCGACCTTCCCGGTGCCGTCGAGGTCGAGCTCCACCAGCACGGAGGACTCCTTCGTGCTGCGTTCCACCCGCCCGACCCGGGTGCCCGGCGCGAACGCCGCCTCGGTCGCTGTCATCGCATGCTCTCCTCACTGGCCGCGTCCACCAGCGCCTTGCCGGCCGCCAGGAACGCGTCGTTCTCCTCCGGTGTGCCGATGGTGACCCGCAGATGCCCGGCGATGCCGACGTCGCGGATCAACACCCCCGCGTCCAGGTAGCGCCGCCACGCGGCGTGCGCGTCCTCGAACCGCCCGAACAGCACGAAGTTGGCGTCGCTGCGCACCGGGGAGAACCCCATGCCGCGCAACGCCTCCACCACCCGGTTCCGCTCGTCCACCAGGGCCTGCACCGAACCGAGCGTCGCCTTCGCGTGCCGCAGCGCGGCCTGCGCCGCGGCCTGGGTCAGCGCCGACAGGTGGTACGGCAGGCGCACCAGCAGCAGCGCGTCGATCATCGCGGGCGCCGCCGCCAGATACCCGAGCCTGCCACCGGCGAAGGCGAACGCCTTGCTCATGGTGCGGCTGACGATCAGCTTCGCCGGGTACTCGTCGATCAGGCCGATCGCGCTCGGTTCGTCGCAGAACTCGACGTAGGCCTCATCGACGACCACGATCCCGGTCGCCGCGTCGAGCACCGCACGCAGGTCCTGCCGCGACACCGCCTGACCCGTCGGGTTGTTGGGGCTCGTCACGAACACCACGTCCGGACGGCGCTCGGCGACGATCGCCGCCGCCTGCGGACCGTCCAAGCTGAAGTCCGCGCGCCGCGGAGCCGGCAACCAGTCCGTGCGCGTTCCCGCCGACAGGATCGGATGCATCGAGTACGACGGCTCGAAGCCCAACGCACTGCGCCCCGGCCCGCCGAACGCCTGCAACACCTGCTGCAGCACCTCGTTCGAACCGTTCGCGGCCCACACGTTGCGGTGCGAGACGGCCACCCCGGTGGCGCCGCTCAAGTAGGCGGCCAAGTCCTCCCGCAACGCCACCGCATCCCGGTCCGGGTAGCGGTGCAAGGACTCCGCGACCGTCCGCACCGACTCGGCCACCTCGGCCACCAGCTCCGGCGGCGGCGGGTACGGGTTCTCGTTGGTGTTCAACCGCACCGGCACGTCCAGCTGCGGGGCGCCGTACGGGCTGCTGCCACGCAGGTCCTCGCGCAGCGGGAGGTCGGTCAGCGCCACGTCGGCGCCGAGCACGTCATTCATGGTTCTCTCTTCGCGGTGTGGATCAGCGGTCGAGTCCGGACGGGAAGCGGGCCGTGACGGCCTGCCCATGCGCCGGGAGGTCCTCGGCGTCGGCCAGCGCGACGACCTTGCCCGCGACGTCCCGCAACGCCTGCTCGTCGTAGGAGATGACGTGGATGCCGCGCAGGAAGCTCTGCACGCTCAGCCCCGAGGAGTGGCGTGCGCAGCCGCCCGTGGGCAGCACGTGGTTCGAACCGGCGCAGTAGTCGCCGAGCGAGACCGGTGCGTGCGGGCCGACGAAGATCGCGCCCGCGTTGCGCACCCGCGCGGCCACCGACTCGGCGTCGGCGGTCTGGATCTCCAAGTGCTCGGCGGCGTAGGCGTCGACCACGGTGAGGCCGTCGTCGACCGTGCCGACCAGCACGCAGCCGGACTGCTCGCCGGTGAGCGCGGTGCGGATCCGCTCGGTGTGCTTCGTCAACGGCACCTGGCGGGCCAGCTCGGCGTCCACCGCGTCGGCCAGCTCCTGGGACGTCGTCACCAGCACGCTCGCGGCCAGCGTGTCGTGCTCGGCCTGGCTGATCAGGTCGGCAGCCACGTGCACCGGGTCGGCCGTGCCGTCGGCGAGCACCGCGATCTCCGTCGGTCCCGCCTCCGCGTCGATGCCGATGACGCTGCGCAGGTGCCGCTTCGCCGCGGTGACGAACACGTTGCCGGGCCCGGTCACCAGGTCCGCGGGCAGCAGTGCGGGCCCGTCGGTGTCCTCGCCGCCGTAGGCGAGCAACGCGACCGCTTGGGCACCACCGACCGCCCACACCTCGTCCACGTCGAGCAGGGCGGCAGCCGCCAGGATCGTCGGGTGGGGAAGCCCGCCGAACTCGGCCTGCGGCGGCGAGCACACGACCAGCGACTCCACGCCTGCGGCCTGCGCGGGCACCACGTTCATCACCACGCTCGACGGGTACACGGCGAGCCCACCGGGGGCGTAGAGCCCCACGCGGGCGACCGGAACCCAGCGCTCCGTGACCGTGCCACCGGGCACGACCTGCGTGGTGACGTCGGTGCGCCGCTGCTCACCGTGCACGCGGCGCGCGCGGTCGATGGATTCCTGCAGCGCCGCCCGCACCGTCGGGTCGAGCCGTTCCAAGGCCCCGGCGAGCTCCGCGGCGGGAACCCGAACGCGCTCGGGACGCACGGCGTCGAACTTCTCGGTGTACTCCAACACGGCGTCGACGCCGCGCTCGCGAACCGCCTCGATCACCGGCCGCACCTGATGCAGCACGTGCTCCACGTCCATCTCGGCGCGCGGCAGCGTGGCGCGCAGCTCGGCGGTGGACGGAACACGGCCACGCAGATCGGTGCGGGAGAGCATGGGCGTCCTTTCAGGGCGTACGGAGGGCGGCTACTAGCTCAATCACCAGGGTAATCGCCCTGTTCGACGCTGTCCGACGCGCGTCCGCCGATGAACGGGAAAACGGTGATCGGCCGCTTCCGACGTTAGTGGGTTGCCAACGGATCATTACTCGGGGAGTCTCGCTTGATCACCATCCGTGATCGATCGGAGGCCCGATGTCCAGCGCACGGCGCAGAGCAACGGCGGTGGCGGCCGCCGCGTCCTTGGCCCTGCTACTCCCGGTCCAGGCGAGCGTGGCCGCACCTCAAGCCGGGTCCGCCCCCGCGGCCGAGGTCACCGGTGTCTACACGGTGCCCGACACCGACAGCCGCATCCGCACCGACATCAACGCCTCCGGCGCCCAGGTGCTCGGAGCGAAGGACGGCGTGGCGACGGTGGAAGCCACGACCGCACAGGCCGAGGAGCTGCGCTCGAGCGGCCTCACCCTGCAGGCCCAGGCGTCGCCGCGCGACTTCCCGCCCGGCGACGAGGCCTACCACAACTACGACGAGATGGTCGCCGAGCTCGACAAGATCACGGCCGACCACCCGGACCTGGCCGCGAAGTCCAGCCTCGGCAAGAGCTTCGAGGGCCGCGACATCCCGCTGCTCAAGATCAGCGACAACGTGGCGCAGGACGAGGACGAACCCGAAGTCCTGTTCGACTGCAACCAGCACGCTCGGGAGCACCTGACCACCGAGATGTGCCTGCAGATCGCGAACCGGCTCACCGACGAGTACGCCGACCCCGCGGTGAAGGAGAGCGTCGACAACCGCGAGGTGTGGATCGTCCCGTCGGTCAACGTCGACGGCTCCACCTACGACGTCGAGTCCGGCGAGTACCAGGGCTGGCGGAAGAACCGGCAGGACACCGGCACGGACCTCAACCGCAACTGGGACTACCTGTGGGGCTGCTGCGGCGGCGCGAGCGACGACCCGCAGGACGAGACCTACCGCGGACCGCAGCCGTTCTCCGCACCGGAGACCGCGGCGCTGGCCGAGTTCATCGACTCCCGCGTCGTCGGCGGCACCCAGCAGATCAAGTCGGCGATCGACTTCCACACGTTCTCGGAACTCGTGCTGTGGCCGTTCGGACACACCCAGGACGACGTGACCGAGGGCATGACCCAGCAGGAGTACGACCGCTTCGAGAAGGTCGGCACCGAAATGGCGGACTCCAACGGCTACACCCCGCAGCAGTCCAGCGACCTGTACACCACCGACGGCGACAGCCTCGACTGGATGTGGGGCAAGCACAAGATCCTCGCCTTCACCTTGGAGATGTACCCGTCCAGCGGGGGCCTCGACGGCTTCTACCCGCCGGGTGACGTGATCGAGCGGGAGACTGCCCGCAACAACGCGGCCGTGGACATCGTGCTGCGCGAAGCCGGCGCCTGAGCCGGTCGGCCTCGAGGGAAAGCCCGGACGCCCGGTGGGGCTCCGGGCTTTTCCCTTGCCCAGGCCGAGAAAGCGATACGGTCGCGAACACCGGATCAAGCGGGAAGGGGTTCGCGATCACCAGCGATGACGAGCAATTCGAGGAGCTGGCCGACATTCACGGTGAACTCGACCTCCACCGCCCCAACGCTGCGCGCATGTACGACTACTTCCTCGGCGGAACGCAGAACTTCCCCGCCGATCGGAAAGCCGCCGATCAGCAGCTGAACTTGCTTCCGGCCACCCGAGTCGGGGTCCGCGAGAACCGGGCGTTCCTGCGCCGCGTCGTGCGGTACTGCGTGGAACGCGGCATCCGCCAATTCCTCGACCTCGGCTCGGGGATCCCCACCGCGGGCAACGTGCACGAGGTCGCGCACCAGGGCCGACCGGACGCCGTGATCGCCTACGTCGATCACGAACCGGTCGCCGTCGCGCACGCCCGGCGGTTGCTGCACGGAGAGGAGCGGGTGACGGTCACCCAAGCCGACCTGTCGCGTCCCGCCGACGTGCTCGGCGCTCCGGGAGTGACCCGGCTGCTGGACTTCGACCAGCCGATCGCTGTGCTGGCGTTGTCGGTGCTGCACTTCGTGCCCGACGAAGCGGACCCGGCGGGCGTCCTCAGCGCTTACCACCGGGTGTGCGCGCCCGGCAGCGTGCTGGCGTTGAGCCACGCCTCCGGCGCGGGCCTGTCCGCCACGCAGGTGGTGGAGGGTCTGCGCATCTACGACCAGACCCCGACCCCGCTGAGCCTGCGCCCCGCGGAGCAGGCGCGGGAGCTGCTGACCGGTTGGTCGCTGATCCCGCCGGGCGTGGTGCCCGTGGTGGATTGGCGGCCGGATTTCGGCGTCGGCGAGGAGGTCCGCACGGCCGTCGGGAACGGCTGGGCGGCCGTCGGGGTGAAGCCGTCCGTCCGCGGGTGAGCCCGAACCGCTAGAGGGACTTCAGCACGCGGCACGGGTTGCCTGCGGCGAAGACGCGTTCGGGGACGTCTCGGGTGACGACGCTGCCCGCCCCGATCACGCTGTTCGAACCGATGGTCACGCCGGGGCAGACGATGACGCCGCCGCCGAACCACACGTTGTCGCCGACGGTGATGGGAGCGGCGGTCTCCCACCGCTGCCTGCGGGCTTCGTGGTCCTGCATCGGGTGCAGCGCGGTGAGCAGCTGGCACCGCGGGCCGATCGACACGTCATCGCCGATCGTGATCGGGGCGCAGTCCAGCAAGATCGCGTCGTAGTTCAAGAAGCTGTTGCGTCCCAACCGGATGAGGTACCCGTAGTCGCACTGGAACCGGGGCATGACCCACGATCCGGCGCCGAGCTCTCCCAGCAGTTCCCCGAGCAGGTTCCGCCGTTCGTCCTCCTGCCCGGAGCCGGTCGCGTTGAACTCGTCGAGCAACGCCTGGCAGCGGCGCCGTTCGTCGACGAGTTCCGGATCGCCGTCCTGGTACGGCTCCCCGCGCAGCATCCGATCCTTGTGCTCACCCATGCCGCCAGACTGCCGGAGGCGCACAGTCCTGTCGATCTTGGACGAGCACGCCGGGTGCCCGTCCGCCGTCATCGGGCGGCCAGGTCGGGTGGTTCGTGGTGCGCCCGGTTACCGGGCCTGGGTGTTCGATCGGCATCGATCCACGCCGGCGGTGTGAACACCGGCCGTCCGGCGTCCAGCTCGATCTTCCAGCCGTGCGCGTGGGCCACCGCGTGGTGGTGGGAGCAGAGAATGACCAGGTTGTCGAGCGCGGTGGCTCCACCGTCCGCCCAGTGGCGGAGGTGGTGCGCCTCGGACGTGCCGGGCGGGTGGTCGCACGAGGGGAAGGCGCACGTCCCGTCCCGTGCGAGCAGGGCCGCGCGCAGGTGCGGCGGCGCCGTCCGCCGGGCCCTCCCCACGTCGAGCGGGCGACTTTCGCCGTCCAGCAGGACGGGCAGCAACTCCGCATCGCAAGCGATGCGGCGCGCCGTTTCCGCGGTGATCGGTTGACCGGTGGTCTCGATCGTCCCGCCGAACCGCTCGTGGCCCAGGGATTCCCGGAGCTGGTCGTGCGCGATGGTGATCGTCAGGTGCGGGCGCTGCCCGCCGCTGCGCGGCAGCTCGTCGGAGGCCAGCACGATCTCCACGAGGTCGGCCAGCGCATCGCCGTACCGCTTGCCGGCCGTCCGCTGATCCCGACGGCCGGAGTCCTGCGGTCGCGGGGCGGCGAGCGGCTCCAAGGCCGCGTGCAGCTTCGCCCCGGTCTCGCGGTCCAGCCTGCCCTTCACCAGGGTCATCCCGTCCCGGTCGGTGGTCAGGTGCAGTTCTCGGCGTTCGACCTGCCGCCGCTCGTCGCGCAGCGCGCCGTCCTGGTCGAGCAGGTACCGCACTCGCTCGGCGGCGATCTCCAGCTCGCGCGGCGAAAGCACCTTCGCCTGCTCGGCGAGGGTTTCCTCCACCTCGGCGCGCTGCACCGACCCGACCAGCGGCGGGAGCTTCTCCATGCCGTTGACGATCACCTGCGCGTGGGCGTGGCTCATCTCGCGTTCCCGCAGGACTTTGGCGGTCGCGGGCAACGCGGGCGGCAACGGTTCACCACTCGGCTCGGCACGTTCGGCCACCGCTCGTCCGACGACCACGCGGGACCGCGCGTCGCCGCGGGCGATGTTCAACAGCTCCCGCACCCACACCGGCATCGATCGCGCGCCCGCTTCGCTGTGCAGGCCTCGCCGCTCGGACTCCGCGATGAGCTCCGCCTGCCACGACAACGCGGCGCGGGCGACGGATTCGGTGTCGCGGATCCCCGCGACGAGTTCATCATCGGAGCGGGAAGCGGCGGGACGTTCCAGCCGGTCGAACAAGTTCTCCATCACCGGCCCGAGTTCGGGGCCGGGAGCAGCGGAACCGTCGACGCTGCCGTCAGCGGCGCGACGCGTCTCGTCGCGCGGCTCCGGCACGCGCGGCGGCTCGCCCGCTGGGGGCTGCGGCACGACCAAGGGCTCCATGACTCCCAGTGTTCCCAGTCGAACACAGATTCGTCATCACTTGATCGTGCTGTATCCAGCCGGAATCCGACGTCGAACCGGCCGACGTGGAACGGAGCACGAACAGCGCGGGAGCGCACTTGGCGGTGCGACGTCCGCTGCTCCGGCGGCGGATGGGCGCGTTCCGGGAACGGCGCCCACGCCGACTCAATTCACCCGAACCGCCCTCGGGGCGGACCGTCCGGATGGTGTTGCCGTTCGACCGTCCTGAGCGGATCAGGACAGCAGGAGAACGATGACTCCCACGATGATGCCGACCAGGACCACGACCGCGGCCGTGATCATGACGGCTCGTAGCTGCGGCCGTTCCTCCTGGACCTCCGACTGCGCCCGCTCGCGCCACTGCATGAAAGTGGTGCCCTCGCCGCTGTCGCTCACGTCTGTCTCCCACTCGTCGTGTGCTGCTCCTGGCACCGTTCACGGCCGGGTGCCGTGAACTTGCAGGGAGTCACGATGCCACATCGTCCGGATCACATTCGGACCACGTGCCAGGTTGATCGCCGAGGTGGAGATGTGCCGCGAACACCGGCGGCCGGTCTCGTCGCCACCGCGGGACCACGACATCGCACGCCACCGCGCCCGCCCGGCCGAGCATGGCGGCGAGCGGGCCCGCAAGGCAAGCGACACGGACGGCCGGCGCCCCTGGACGTGCCCTCGAAGCGAGTCGCTCCAGGCCCGGCCTCGTCCTGCGAGGGCGGCTGCATCGACAACGGACACGATCGTGCGGCACCGGCCGGGCGTGGCGTGCCGAGCGGTCCCGCCGCCCTCGCTACGCGATCGGCGCCGGCATCTGGCGCACGGCGTACTCGCAGGTCAAGACGTCACCGGTCGCCGGGTCCCCCAGGTCGACCCGCCACGAGTCCGCGAACTGGTCGACCGAGGTGTCCATCGGGATCGTGCCGGACAGCAGCACCGTGCCGGGCTCGGCGAGTTCGAGCTTCCGCAGTTCATCGAGCCAGTACGCCGGGGTGAGCAGCTCCCCGAGCGTGCCGTGCTGGATGCGCCGGCCACCGACCTCAGCGGTGAGGGTCAGCGAGTCGATCCGGTCGGCGACCTCGACCAGCCGCCAGGCGCGGGATCCGAGCACGTCCGGTCCGGCCTGCTTGCTCCAGGCGACGCCGTGCACCTCGAGCTCCCGGTCGGTGTGATCGCAGGCGACGGTGAGCAGCACGTCCTCCTCGCGCGGTCCCGCGATGACCAGCGCCCATTCCGCTTCCCCGGAGGTGCGCGCGTGCTGCGCGGGGACGTCCGCGGTCTGCATCGCGAGGTACGGCGCTACCGGGTACAGGCAGGGGGTGCGCGTGGGCGCGGGCACTCCGAGTTCGGCGAGTTCGGCGACGTGCGCGGCCACGTCGTCTTGGCTGCGCCCGGCGTAGCCGGCGTTGAGCAGCGTCCGCACGGGCACCTCGACAGACGTGCCAGCCACATCGAAACGAAGCGGAAACATCAGACCCTCCCGATCAGCATACTTCTTGTATACAGTTCGTATCACTTCTTCGCCCGAACACCCGGCCGATGTGACGAACTCCCCGACAAGGACCGCCGATGAGTCAAGCGCTCGCCGACACACCAACGCGCCCACCCCGCAAGGACCTGGTCAAGGCGTTCGTCGCCGCCCTGTCCGGCACCTCGCTGGAGTGGTACGACTTCGCCGCCTACTCGGTGGCGTCCGCCCTCGTCTTCGGCGACCTGTTCTTCCCCAGCCACGACCCCCTCTCCGGCACGCTGCTGGCCTTCTCCACCTACGCCGTCGGATACCTGTCCAGGCCGTTGGGCGGCTTCGTGTTCGGCCGGCTCGGCGACGTAATCGGCCGCAAGCAGGTGCTGGTCATCACCCTCCTGCTCACCGGTGTCGCCACGGTGCTCATCGGCCTGCTGCCCACGCACGGCCAAGTGGGAGCGCTGGGCGCCGTGCTGCTGGTGGCGCTGCGGTTCGCCCAAGGCGTCGGCATCGGCGGCGAATGGGGCGGAGCCGTGCTGCTCTCCAGCGAATTCGGCGACGAACGGCACCGCGGGTTCTGGGCGTCGGCCGCCCAGATCGGTCCGCCCGCCGGCAACCTGCTGGCCAACGGCGTCCTCGCGGCGCTGGCCGCGAGCCTCACCCCCGAGCAGTTCCTGTCCTGGGGCTGGCGGGTCGCGTTCCTGCTCTCCGCGGTCCTGGTGATCTTCGGCCTGTGGATCCGGGTGAAGCTGGAGGAGACCCCGGTGTTCCGCGAGCTGCAGCAGCAGGGGAACCAGGCAGCGGCGCCGCTGCGCGAGGTGTTCACCGAGGAACCGCGCGCGCTGATCTCCGCGATCCTGTCCCGCGTCGGACCGGACGTGCTCTACGCGCTGTTCACCGTCTTCGTGCTCACCTACGTCACGAAGGAGCTCAAGCTGCCGCAGAGCTGGGCCGTCGCCGGGGTCATGATCGGTTCCACCTGCCAGCTGGCGTTGATCCCCGCGGCGGGGTGGCTCTCGGACCGGTGGGGGCGGCGCAGGGTGTACGCGATCGGTGCGCTCGGCGGCGCGGTGTGGCCGTTCGCGTTCTTCCCGCTGATCGGCGGGGGTTCGGCACCGCTGCTGGTGGTCGGGGTGATCGTGGGCCTGCTGTGGCACTCGCTGATGTACGGTCCGCAGGCGGCGTTCGTGTCCGAGCAGTTCAGCACCCGGTTGCGCTACACCGGTTGCTCGCTGGCGTACACGCTGGCGGGAGTGATCGGTGGCGCGCTGGCCCCGCTGCTGTTCACGTCCCTGTTCGCCTACTTCGACAGCTGGATCGCGCCCGCCTGCTACCTGCTGGCGACCTGCGCGGTCACCCTCGTCGGGTTGGCGATCAGCCCGCGAGCAGCACGTGCCGCGTAGCGTCCAGGTGGGCGGTGATCGCCGCCTGAGCGGCAGCGGCGTCACCGCCGGCCAGCGCGTCGAGGATCGCGTCGTGCTCGTCGACGACCGCTTTGCGCCTGTTCTCCGCGGAGAACAGCGCGACGATGCCTGCGCGGACCTGCCGAGCGCGCAAGCCGTCGTAGCTCTTGGTCAGCATGTCGTTTCCCACGGCCCGCACGAGGGCCGAGTGGAAGCGGTGGTCGAGATCGATGAACGACCTCGCGTCGTCATCGGCGCGCAGGGCGCGCTGCCGGTCGAGTTCACCGCGCATCTCCGGCACCGGGACGGTGTCGAGTTCGAGGGTGCGCCGGGCCGAATAGCACTCCATCATGCCGCGCAGTTCGAACAGCTCGCGGATCTGCCGTCCCGCGACGGGCGCGATGTAGGCGCCGCGCTTCGGGACGAGCTGCACCAGTTCTTCGGCCGCGAGCAGCAGCAGGGCTTCCCGGATCGGCGTTCGGGAGACGCCGATGTCGTCGGCGAGCGACTGCTCGTTGACGAACTGGCCCTGCATCGCGGGATCGCTCAGCACGGTGTCCTTGAGGTGGTCGTAGGCGAGCTGGCGGCCCGAGGTCAACGGTGGCTCCTTGCAGTGCGGCGAGGTTCGATCCAGAACCCTTGCATATTTCTGGTATACAACAGTGTAGAGCCGAGGAGAGGCGGAACCCATGCGCATCGCGCTGTGCCAGATCGTGTCGACCCCGGAGCCGGAGGCGAACCTGGACCTGGTCGCCGACGCTATCCGCCGCGCCGCGGCGGCGGGTGCGGAACTCGCGGTCTTCCCGGAGGCCACCATGGCCTGCTTCGGCATCCCGCTGGCGCCGATCGCCGAGCCGCTCGACGGCCCGTGGGCCACCGAGGTCCGCAAGCTCGCCGATGAGGCGGGGATCGCGGTGGTCGCGGGCATGTTCACCCCCGCGGCCGACGACAGGGTCACGAACACGCTGCTGGTCACCGGCCCGGGACTGGACGCGCACTACGACAAGATCCACCTCTACGACGCCTTCGGCTTCGCCGAGTCCAACACCGTCGCCCCCGGCGCAGCCCCGCTGGCCGTCGACGTCGGCGGCACTCGCGTCGGGGTCACGACCTGCTACGACGTGCGCTTCCCCGGCCTGTACACGACGTTGGCCGACCAGGGCGCTTCGGTGATCGTCGCCGCCGCCTCGTGGGGCGCCGGCGAGGGCAAGCGCGAGCAGTGGGAGCTGCTGGTGCGCGCCCGCGCGCTGGACAGCACGTCGTGGATCGTGGCGTGCGGGCAGGCGGACCCGCGGACCACGGGCGTCGAGCCGAGCGGCAAGGCTCCCACCGGCATCGGCTACAGCACGGTCGCCACCCCGATCGGCACCGTGCACGCGCAGCTCACCGACTCCCCTGACGTGCTGGTCACCGATCTGGACCCGGCTGCGGTGGAGCAGGCGCGCGCGAACATCCCCGTGCTGGCCAACCGGCGGTTCTGAGCCGCGGTCGCGCCCGGCCGCGGCGGGCGACCTCACATGTCCAGGCCGATGTCCAACGCCGGGGACGAGTGGGTGAGCGCGCCCACGGCGAGGTAGTGCACGCCGGTCTCGGCGTAGGTGCGGGCGACGTCGAGGGTGATCCCGCCGGAGGCCTCCAGTTCGGTTCCCGGCGAGATCTCCTTGGTGCGCCGCACCGCGTCGGCGCAGTCCTGCGGTGTGAAGTTGTCCAGCAGCACCAGTTCGGCACCTTCTCCCAGCACCTCGTCCAGCTCCTCCGCCGTGGTCACTTCGACCTCGAGGGGCAGTTCCGGAGCGTGGTCGCGGCAGGCGCGCAGCGCGGCGACCACGGATCCCGCGGCCACGACGTGGTTGTCCTTGATGAGCATCGCGTCGCCGAGCCCCATGCGGTGGTTAACGCCGCCGCCGCAGCGCACCGCGTACTTCTGGAGCACGCGCAGGCCCGGCAGGGTCTTGCGGCTGTCCCGGATGCGGCAGCCGGTGCCTTCCACCGCTCGCACCCATTCGGCGGTCGCGGTCGCGATGCCCGAGAGGTGGCAGAGCAGGTTCAGCGCGGTGCGTTCCGCGGTGAGCAGCCCGCGAACCGGGGCGTGCACGCTCAGCGCGCTCTCCCCCGGCATGATCATGTCGCCGTCCGCGCGGCTGTGCAGCACCTTGTAGCCGTCCGGGCCGAGCACCTCGTCGAGAACCGCGCGCGCGACCGGGATCCCGGCGACGACTCCGGCCGGGCGGGCTTGGAAGGCGGCTTCGGCGATGGCGTCCACCAGGACGGTCGCCTCGGTGGTGACGTCGAGGCCGTAGCGCAGGTCCTCCGCCAGGGCTGCGCGCACCAGCGTGCGGATCTCCTGGGGCTCCAGGCCGGCGGAGCGCAGGTGTCCGGCGGTCACCTCGGACAGGGTCATGCGACGCTCCTCACGGGTTCGCGGTCGGTGCGGAACAGCCAGCCGGACACGTCCAGTCGCAGCGCGACGCTGCGCCGCCAGCGTACGTCGTCGGATGCCGGATGGTCCCGTCGCCGGTGGCTGCCGCGGGACTCGACGCGGGCCGCGGCGGCGGCGAGCAGCGCCTGCGCCGTGAGCGCCAGCGAAGCGTCTTCCACCGCCTCTCGTGTCCGAAGTGGACGGACGACGCCCGAGCGGTCCAGCGTCGCGGCGGCCTCCGCGAGCCCGTCGGCGCTGCGGCCGATCCCGGCGTGGCGCGTCATGGTGCGCTGCAGCAGGTCGCGATCCACCACGGCCGCCGCCGGAACCGGTGGCAGCACGGGCTTGCGCGCGGTCAGGCCGCCGCGCAGGTCCCGGGCCACGGCATCGGCGGCACGCGCCCCGACGACCAGTCCTTCGAGCAGGCTGTTCGAGGCCAGCCGGTTCGCGCCGTGCAATCCGGTGCGCGCGACCTCGCCCGCCGCGTAGAGCCCGGCCACTCCGGTTCGCCCATCCACATCGGACACGACTCCGCCGCACGAGTAGTGCGCGGCGCTGGTCACCGGGATCGGCTCCCGCAGCGGATCGACGCCCGCTTCCCGGCACGACGCGAAGACGGTGGGGAATCTGGCGGCGAAGCCGGGGATGCTCGTGGCGTCCAGCAGCACGCACTCCGCGCCGGTCTCGGCCATCTTGCGGTTGATCGCCGCCGACACCACGTCGCGCGGCGCCAGGTCCTCCAGCGGATGTTCACCGGCCATGACCCGGTGACCGCGGGCGTCCAGCAGCACCGCGCCTTCGCCGCGCACCGCCTCGGTCACCAGCGGCCGGCGTCCGCGCACGGCGTCGGGCGTGTAGAGCACGGTGGGGTGGAACTGGACGAACTCCAGGTCGGCCACGGTCGCTCCCGCCCGCAGCGCCAGCGCGATCCCGTCGCCGGTGGCCACGTCGGGGTTGGTCGTCGCCGCGTAGAGCTGCCCGAGCCCGCCGGTGGCGAGCAGCACCGCCGGGGCGCGCACCACGCCGGGGTTGCCGTGCGGATCGAGCGCGAGCACTCCGGCGAGCGCGCCGCCGTCGCTGCGCACGAGTTCCACGACGCAGTGCTGCTCCAGCACCGGGATCCCGCCGGAACCGACCGCGCTCGACAACGCGCGCTGCACTTCGGCGCCGGTGGCGTCCCCGCCCGCGTGAATCACCCGGAACGCGGTGTGCCCGCCTTCGCGGGCCCGCGAGAGCGCGTCGCCCGCGGTGTCGAACCGGGCGCCCGTGGCCCGGAGCCTGTCCACCGCCGCTGCACCCTCCGCGAGGATCGACCGCACAGCCTGCTCGTCGCACAGGCCCGCGCCGGCGGTCAGGGTGTCCGCGACGTGGCGCTGCACGCTGTCGCCGTCGTCGTGCTCGTCGGGGCGCACCACCGCGACGCCACCTTGCGCCCAGCCGGTGTTGCCCGCGGCGGCCGAATCCTTCGTCACGACGAGGGTCCGCAGACCGAGCTCGCGGGCCCGCAGCGCGGCGGTGAGCCCGGCGACCCCGGTGCCGACGACGACCAGGTCCGCTCGTGCTTCCCAGGTCACTCGCCACCCCCGGGCTTGCCGATGCTGATCATCCGCTCGACCGAGGTGCGAGCGCGTTCGGCGATGTCGGCGGGCACGTGCACCTCGTCGGCCTCCTCCCGCAGGCCGCGCAGCAGGGCCGCCGGAGTGATCATCTTCATGTAGCGGCAGGAGGCCCGGTCGTTCACCGCCCGGAAGTCGATTTCGGGGGCGGCCTTGCGCAGCTGGTGCAGCATGCCGACCTCGGTGGCCACCAGCACCGATTCGGCGCCGGTCTCGCGAGCGGCGTCGAGCATCCCGCCGGTGGAGAGGATCTTGACCCGTTCCGGGGGCAGCGTCCCTTCGCCGGCTAAGTACAGCGCGGAGGTGGCGCAGCCGCATTCGGGGTGGATGAACAGGTCGGCGTCCGGGTTCGAGGCCGCGCGGTCGGCGAGTTCCGGCCCGTTGATGCCCGCGTGCACGTGGCACTCCCCCGCCCACACGTGCACGTTGTCCCGCCCGGTCTCGCGGCGCACGTGCGCGCCGAGGAACTGGTCGGGGCAGAACAGCACTTCCTGCTCCGCGGGGATGGAGCGCACCACGTCGACCGCGTTCGAGGAGGTGCAGCAGATGTCGGTCTCGGCTTTGACCTCGGCGGTCGTGTTCACGTAGGAGACCACGACGGCGCCGGGGTGTTCCGCCTTCCACGCGCGCAGCTGCTCCGCGGTGATGGAGTCGGCGAGCGAGCAGCCGGCGCGGGCGTCCGGGATGAGGACCTTCTTCCCGGGGCTGAGGATCTTCGCGGTCTCGGCCATGAAGTGCACGCCGCAGAACACGATGGTCGAGGCAACGCTTTCGGCGGCGATCCGGCTCAGCGCCAGGGAGTCCCCGGTGTGGTGGGCGATGTCCTGGATCGCGGGCAGCTGGTAGTTGTGCGCCAGCACGACGGCATCGCGTTCTTCGGCGAGTTCGCGGACTTCCCGAGCCCACGCCTCGTCCGGTTCCACTCCCGTGTACGGAACGAGCTGTTCGGCAACCACCATCTGTTCCTCCTCAGCACCGGCACGCGCGTCGGCGCGCGCGTCGGTGTTTGCCCACCGAGCAGTTTTCGCCTTACAATCGAAAACGTGCCTCATAGTAACACCGCCGCTTGCGCGGACAAGGGAGATGCAGCTCACGAGGTACTGGCGGGAGTGCTGCGCGCGCACGAGGGGCGGCTGCACGTGCTGCTCTGGCAACGCGCCCGGCCGCCGCACGAGCACCGCTGGGCGCTTCCCGGCGGCAGGCTCCGCGCGGACGAAGACGTGGAGACCTCCATCCGGCGCCAGCTCGCCGAGAAGGTCGACGTGCACAAGCTGAGCCACGTCGAACAGCTCTCGGTGTTCAGCGACCCCCACCGGGTCCCCGGCCACCGGGCGGTGGCGACCGCGTTCCTCGGGCTGGTGCCCTCCGACGTGGACCCGGAGGTGCCCGCCGACACCGCGTGGCATCCGGTCGACGAGCCCCCGGCGACCGCGTTCGACCACGAGCGCATCACGCACGCCGCCCGCGCCCGCCTCAGCGCGAAGCTGTCCTACACCAACATCGGCTTCGCGCTCGCCCCCGCCGAGTTCACCATCTCGGAGCTGCGCGGCATCTATTCCGCCGCGCTGGGCTACGAGGTCGCCGCGACGAACCTGCAACGAGTCCTCACCCGCCGCGGTGCCCTGTCCCCGACCGGCCGCACCGTGCCCGCAGGCCCGTCCGGTGGCCGTCCGCCCGCGCTGTTCCGGTTCACCAACCCCGGCTTGGAGGTCACGGATCCGTTCGCCGTGTTCCGACCTCCCACCGGCCGCGGGTAGCGGCGGAACCCGCGGGGTCGGCGTGCTGGCCGATGGGCGGGGCGGGGACGTAGGTTGGCGGTTGTGACCGAGACGCTCCCGCTGTTCCCGTTGAGCACGGTGCTGCTGCCCGGTGCCGACCTCCCGCTGCACATCTTCGAGGCGCGCTACCGGCAGCTGGTGCTCGACCTGGTCGAGGAAGTCGTGCCGGACCGCCGCTTCGGCGTGGTCGGGATCCGGCAGGGCTGGGAGGTCGGCGACGACAACGTCGACTCGATGTACGACGTGGGCTGTTCGGCACGGCTGCGCCAAGTCCAGCAGCTGCCGCAGGGCCGCTACGACATCACCGCCGACGGCGGGCACCGGTTCCGGTTGCTGCAGATCGATCGGGAGGCGGCGCCGTACTTGATGGCCCGCGTCGAATGGCTCCCGGACAGCGAGCCGGTCGAGGACCCGCGGCTCACCGGCCGGCTCGACGCAGCCGCCCGCGCCGCGCACGAGCGCTACCACGGCACCGGCCTGCGCGGCGACCGCTACGACGCGCCCGCGGCGGACCTGGACGCCGCCGACCTGTCCTACGCCTTGGCGGAGGACTGCGTGCTCAGCACCGACGACCGCCAGGATCTGCTCGCGGAGACGGACCCGCTGGCCCGGTTGCGGCTGGTGCGGCGGCTCCTCGTGCGCGAGGCGGAATTCCTGCGCGAGCTGCGGGCGGTGCCGGCGCCGCTGGCGGAATTCGCGGAGCAGACCAGCGTGAACTGATCCGCGAAGGCCGCCCGGGCGCTTCGGATCACTCGCTAGGATCACCCCATGTCATCACCTGGTGGGCCGGGGAACTGGGGTTCTCCGGAAAATGGGGCTTCGCCGCAACACGGCGGACACGGGGGTTCCCGGGGCGGGCACGAGGGCTGGGGCTCGGCGCAGCAACCGCAGCGGTTCGGGCAGCAGCCGTACCAAGGCGGCATGCAGTACCAGGGTTTCGGCACGTTCCAGCAACCCCAGCAATCCCAGCACCCCCAGCAGGGCCAACATTCCCCGCAGGGCCAGTGGGCGCAGCAGGGCTTCGGCCCGCCGCCACCGCCGAAGCGCAACCGCGGCCCGTTGATCGCGGCGGTGGCCGCGGGGGCCGTCGTGGTCGTCGCGCTGGTGACCGCGGTGGCCGTCGCGAGCTCGCGGGGCGAGGAGCGCGCCGGGCCCGAACCGCTGCCCGCGCCCACCTCGGATTCCCCTCCGCCGCCCACTTCCGAGCGGACCTCGACCGCCGCCGCACCGCCTCCGGAAGCGGTGGTCCCGGGCTGGCAGGCGGTGCCCGTGCCGAATCGGCACGCCGTGTACGACGCCCCGCTGGAGTGGGAGTTGGAGACTCCGGACAACGTCGTCGGCTTCGGCGCCCTGGACGATGCGGTGACCATGACCGGCGTCGCTGTGTACCAGGAGGACTTCTGCGCGGAGGTCCGCGGCAGCTACCGCGCGATCGCCGGGGCCACCGCGCGTCGCGGGCCGGATGACGCCGCGGTCGCCACCGACACGGCGCGCAAGTTCGCCGAGCTCGCCTACGGCCCGGACGCGCGGATCGAGCTCTCCCCCGTGCAGCCGGTGCAGCTGGCAGGCGGCATCCCCGCGAGCAAGGTCGTCGCCACGGTCTTCCCCGCTCCCGGCCCGTGCGGTTCTCCCAGCGTGCTGATCAACACGCTCGCCACCAACGGCGACGGGGAGAGCTCGGTGGTGCACATCGCCGGCGCCGACCAGGGCGTTCCCGGCGCCATCCCCCCGGAGGTCCTGGACCGCCTGACTGCGTCCCTGCGCCCCGCGGGCTGATCGCGGCGGCCTGCCTTCAGCTGCGTCGTCCGAGGTCGTCGAAGCCGTTCCAGGAGGCGGCCAGGCCGTAGCCCAGCGCCATCGCCATGGGCTGGACGACGATGGCCCACCCGGTGGGTGCTTCCGGGGGCACGGTGAGGGTGTCGCCGACGGTGAGCCCGGTCGGCCACGGGTAGAGCTCAGCGGCGAAGGTCGTGCCCATCCGGATCGCCAGCCAGGACGACACGAGCGATCCGAGCACGGCGGCCACCAGCAGCACCGGCCCGCGGCGGCGGCGGAAGGTCCACAGCACGGCGGCCGTGACGAGTCCGGTCGCGAAGGCGACGAGCAGGAACATCGCGAGGGCGTCGAAGCTGTGGTAGCTCTCCACGATCTGCGCGGGCACCGGCGTGCCCGCGCGGCCGAGCACGCTGCCCTGCGGTGGGGCGATCCGCGACCACACCCATCCCAGCGGCAACCCGAGCAACGCCACGAGCGACAGGGTGCTCAGCGCGGGCAGCAGGTCCGTCCGCACCAGGACGCGCGTCCCCCGGGGGGCTCGCTCGGACGGCCGCACCGGCTCGGTGGGTTCGGGTGTTTCGCTGGTCTCGACCGCTCCTGGTGGCAACAGCCGCCCCTCCTGTCGTGGTGTGGCAAGCGCTGAGCACCCTAGCGGGTGATCGTCGGCACCCGGCCAGGCGCGGCGCGGGCGCCCGGCGGGCATCCTCTATTCTGCGCGGGCGCCCTGTCCCCCACCGCCGAAGGACCGAAATCACGTGGCGGGAACCTTGCCGAGTCCGGTGTTGACCGGACCCCGACCGATCGATGCACCGCGCCAGGATTCGGCTGTGCGACTTCCACTGCGCAGCGCGGTTTCCGAGTTGCTCGCGGGTTCGGCGGTCGCCGCGGTGATCAGCCTCGCCCTGCAGTTCGCGGTGGCACGACTGGGCATCAGCGAACCGAGCTTCGCGCCGGAGGCCTTGGCCTCGCTCGGCGCGGGCCTGGTGCTGTTGATCACGTTCGGCCTGCTGGCGTTCGGCCGCCACCGCTTCCCGCGGCCGGTGCGGCTCGCCGGGACGTGGGCGGCGTTGTCGACGTTCACGACGCTGGCGTTGGCGATCCCGCTGCAGGCGACCCGGTACTACTTCGGCGGTTCGTCCACCGACAACGGCTTCCGCTTGCAGTACATGACGCGGATGGCGTCCACGTGGGGCTTGTCGGACATGAACTACGCGGACACCGCCCCGTACTACCCCGGTGGGTGGTTCTGGCTGGGCGGCAGGTTCGCGAACCTGCTGGGCTGGGAGGGCTGGGCGGCCTACAAGCCCTACGCGTTGATCTGGGTGGCGGTGACGAGCGTCGTCGCGTTCACGTTGTGGAGCGTCGTGGTGCGGCGGCGCCTGGCCTTGCTGGCCGCGGTGGTGACGTCGCTGGCGGGGATGCTGCACGGCATCGAGGAGCCCTACGCGTGGCCGTCGGCGGCGTGGCTGGCTCCGATCGCGGTGCTGACCTGGCACGCGATGCGGCGCGAGCAGCGGGCACCGCGCTGGACGTTGATCTGCATCGGCGGCTACGTCGGTTTCGCCGCGATCACCTACACGCTGCACTTCGGGTTCGCGGTGCTGCTGATCGTGGCGATGGCCGTGGTGGCGGGCGTGTCCCGGGTGCGCCGCGGCGCGGCCGGGTGGGCGACGGTGCGGCGCATGTTCCTGCGGTTGCTGCCGATCGGCATCGTCAGCGCCGTCATCTCGTTGCTGGTGTGGGCTCCGTACGTGCTGGCCACGCACGTCTTCACCGACAACCCGCGGAGCGCGGCGCTGCACTACCTGCCGGAGGACGGTTCGTTCCTGCCGGTGCCGATGACGGACGCGAGCGTGTTCGGGGCGTTGTGCCTGGCCGGGTTCGCCTGGTTGATCTTGCGCGCGCGCAGCAGCGAGGTCGCCGGCGCGATGCTCACCTTGGTGATCGCGATCTACGCCTGGTTCGGCTTGTCCACGCTGGCGCTGGTGGCGAAGACGACGTTGCTGGCGTTCCGGCTCAATGTGATCTTGGGCGTGGTGCTGGCGGTGGCCGGGGTCTTCGCCCTGCTGGAGTTCATCGGGTGGCTCCGGGAACGCGTGGACGTCGGCTACGCGGCGCGGATCACGACGCTGTCGTGCGCGCTGGGGCTGCTGGGCGCGATCACGTTGGCCCAGGGCGCCATCGGGACCGCGCTGGCGACCTCCACGGAGCAGGCCTACGAGGACTACTACCCGACCGGAGACAACGCGAAGGGCGCGCGCGATCCGGAGAAGACCGGTTCGTGGGCCGACGACGTCTACCGCGAGATCTCGCGGCTCACCGGCCGCCCGCCGGAGCGGGACCTGCTGCTGAGCACCGACTACAAGCTGATGTCGTTCCGCCCGTACTGGGGTTTCCAGCAGGAGACCCCGCACTACGCGAACCCGCTTGCCGACTACGACGAGCGCGCCGCGGAGATCGAGCGGTGGACGAAGGCGCGCACCGCCCCGGAACTGGTGGACATGTTGCGGCGCACCGAGTTCTCCGCGCCGAACGTGTTCGTGCTGCGCAACCCGGCGAGCCCGGTGGCGTCCGAGGCGGATCGGGAGCGCGCCGCGGACCCGTCGGACGAGAACGCGGGGAAGCTGGCGTTGAACTTGAAGGGCGACGCGTTCCCGCAGTTGCCCAACGTCCGGGACTACGACGTGCACTTCGACCCGGCGGTGTTCGACGGCCCGCAGTTCGAGCGCCGCGACGTCGGCCCGTACACGATCATCGCGGTGCGCGAGGACCTGCGCTGAGCAGTCCCCGCGGCGGCGGCCCGTGGTCTTGGTCAGAGGCGAAGCCGCTGACCAAGACCAGCTAGAGCAACCGGCACCGCCGCGGGTAGCGGTTTCCTCGCGAGGGCGGCTTTTCCCTCGTGGCTCCGCCACGAGGGAGGAAAATCCCGCCGCGAGGAAACCGCTGAGGTCCGCCACCCGACCACCTACGCGGGTCCTGGCAGTTCACTTAAGCCGGATCGGCAGGTTTTCGAGCCCGTGCACGAGCGTGCTGGGCCGCCAGCGCAGTTCGGCGGGGTCCACGGCGAGGCTCAGGTCGGGGAACCGCTCCAGCAGCCGCCGCACCGCGATCCGCGCTTCGAGCCGGGCCAGGGACGCACCCAGGCAGAAGTGGATGCCGTGGCCGAATCCGAGGTGGCCGGTCGCGGAGCGCGCCGGGTCGAATTCCGCCGCGCGTTCGAAGCGCCGCTCGTCGCGGTTGGCCGAGCCGAGGGCCACCAGCACCAGTTCACCGGCGGGGAGCTCCACCTCGCCGAGCTGCACGGCCTCGGCGGTGTAGCGCATCGTCGCCAGGTTGACGGGGCTCTCGTGCCGCAGGGTCTCTTCGATCGCGTCGTCGACGAGGTTCGGGTCGGCCCGGACCTCGGCGAGCCGTTCCGGGTTGCGCAGCAGGTCGTAGACGCAGTTCCCGATCAGGTTCACGGTGGTCTCGTGCCCGGCGACCAGCAGCAGGAACACCATCGAGATCAGTTCGGGTTCGGTGAGCCGGTCTTCGCCGTCGGCGACTTCGATCAGCGCGCTGATCAGGTCGTCGCCCGGTGCCACGCGCTTGCGGGCGACCAGTTCCGCGATGTACTCGCCGATGCTGCGTCCGGCGGAGTTCACCGAGTCGGCGTCCACGCCGTTGATCAGCGCGGTGGTCCACTGCTTGAAGTCGTCGTGGCGGTCCTCCTCCACGCCGAGCATCTCGGAGATCACCGTGATGGGCAGCGGGAAGGCGAACTGGTCCAGCAATTCGACTTCGGAGGTTCCCGCGAGGCCGTCGATCAGCCCTGCGGTGATCTCTTCGATGCGCGGCCGGAGGTCCTCGACCCGGCGCGGCGTGAAGCCTTTGAGGACCAGTTTCCGCAGCCGGGTGTGGTCCGGCGGGTCGGTGTTGAGCAGGTGCGATTGGAGGTCGTCGACGTATTCGACCCGGTGCGCGCCGGGGGCGACTTGGGAGTCGATGGCCTTCTTGATGCCTTCGACGCCCTTGCTGAGCCCGGGGTGGGACAGCGCCTGCCGGGCTTCGGCGTAGCGGGTGACCACCCACACGGGAATGCCTGCGCGGCTGAGGACGCGCCGGGCCGGTGCTTCGGCCCGCAGTCTGGCGTACTTCACGTACGGGTCCTGCATGAACGCGTCGTCGAGGACGGGCAGGCCGGAGTTGTCCGTGGTGGCGGGCATCGCTTCCCCTCGGGTCTGAGGCTGTCGCGGGCAAGTCAACTCGTTCCGCGCTGAGAGATCCCTCAGATTCCGCAGCGGGCGCGTGCGGACCTTCCGCGCACATTCCGGTCGAACCGCCCGAACAGGACGAAGAAGGGGCCGCCCGGCGCGCGGACGGCCCCTCGGTCCACCCCGGTCAGAACGCTTCGAAGCATCCCGCGCCGAGCAGGCCCTTGAGCTCTCCCTGCAGACCGCTCTCCGTGGACACGAAGTAGTCGCTGGACAGCGCCAGCCGCGTCACCCCGCGCGGTCCGCTGAGCTTCACGTGCACGGGGACGTCGCCGGTGTGCGCCCGCAGGGTGCGCTTGAGCTCCCCGACCAGGGACTTGTCCACCCTGCTGGCCGGGACCTTGATCACGAACGCGGGGCTGGTGCCGGGGTCGGTCTCGGCGGCGGAGATGTCGACCGGCAGCGCGTCGGAGGCGAAGACGCTGATCGCGCCCTCCCGCTCGTTGATGCGCCCCTTGACCGCGATGGCGGTGTCCTCCACCAGGCAGTCCGCGAACATCTCGTAGGACTTGGGGAAGAACAGCACTTCCACGCTGGCATCGAGGTCTTCGAGGGTGACGATCGCCCAGGGGCTGCCGTTCTTGTTGATGCGCCGCTGGATCCCCGAGATCATCCCGGCGATCTTGCACTGGTCCTTGCCGTCCCCGGAGCTCTGCCGCTCACCGCCGACGAGGTGGGCGATGCCGGTGTCCTGGTACGGCGCGAGCAGCCGCTCGGCCCCGTCCAGCGGGTGCGCGGAGACGTAGAGGCCGAGCATTTCCCGTTCGTAGGCCAGCAGTTGCTTGCGCGGCCACTCCTCGGGGGTGAACTGCAGGTGCGCCAGCGGCGACGAGTCCTCGGCGGCCTCGTCGTCGGAGCCGCCGCCGAACAGGTCGAACTGCCCGAGCGCTTCCTGCCGCTTGAGCCCGATCACCGCGTCGACGGCGGCTTCGTGGTGCTGCGCCAGCGACATCCGGGTGTGCCCGAGCGAGTCGAACGCGCCCGCCTTGATCAGCGATTCGATGACCCGCTTGTTGCAGGCCACCGTCTCGGACTTGTCGAGGAAGTCGGTGAACGAGGTGTAGCGGCTCTTCTCCTCGCGGACCTTGCAGATGGAGGCGACGACGTTGGAACCGACGTTGCGGATCGCGGTGAGCCCGAAGCGGATGTCGGAGCCGACGGCGGTGAAGTTGTTGCGGGAGTCGTTGACGTCCGGCGAGAGCACCTTCACGCCCATGCGGCGGCATTCGGCGAGGTACACGGCCATCTTGTCCTTGTTGTCACCGTTGGAGGTGAGCAGCGCCGCCATGTACTCGGCCGGGTAGTTCGCCTTCAGGTACGCCGTCCAGTACGCCACGAGGGCGTAGCCGGCCGCGTGCGACTTGTTGAAGGCGTACCCGGCGAAGGGCAGGACCGTGGACCACAGCTTGTCGATGGCCTCGTCGCTGAACCCCATGCCGAGCATGCCGTCGCGGAAGCCCTCGAACTCCTGGTCCAGCACGGACTTCTTCTTCTTGCCCATGGCGCGGCGCAGGATGTCGGCTCGCCCGAGGCTGTACCCGGCGACCTTCTGCGCGATCGCCATGATCTGTTCCTGGTAGACGATCAGGCCGTAGGTCTCGGCGAGGATGTCCTTGAGCGGCTCTTCGAGCTCCGGGTGGATCGGTTCGACGGGCTTCTTGCCGTTCTTGCGGTCGGCGTAGTCGAGGTGCGCGTTGACCTCCATCGGGCCCGGCCGGTACAGCGCGTTGGCCGCGACGACGTCGCCGAACTCGGTGGGCTGCATGCGCTTGAGCAGTTCCCGCATGCCGCCGCCTTCGAGCTGGAACACGCCCAGGCTCTCGCCGCGCGCCAGCAGCTCGTAGGTGGCCTTGTCGTCGAGCCCGAGGGTGGAGAGGTCGATCTCCAGGTCGTGGTTGGTCTTCACCGATTCCAGGGCGTCGCCGAGGATCGTGAGGTTCGACAGCCCCAGGAAGTCCATCTTCAGCAGGCCGATGGCCTCGCACGACGGGTAGTCCCAGCCGGTGATCACGGAGCCGTCGTCGCGCTGCCACAGCGGGACGGTGCCCAGCAGGTCCTGGGAGGACAGGATGACCGCGCAGGCGTGCACGCCCGCGTTGCGGATCAGGCCTTCCAGTCCGCGCGCGGTGTCGAAGATCTGCGAGACGGCCTGGTCGGTCTCGATGAGGCTGCGCACCTCGGAGGCTTCGGCGTAGCGCTCGTGCTGCGGGTCGACGATGCCCGACAGCGGGATGTCCTTGGCGGCGATCGGCGGCGGCAGCGCCTTGGAGATCTTGTCCGCGATCGCGAAGCCGGGCTGGCCGTGGTGCACCCGCGCGGAGTCCTTGATCGCCGCCTTCGTCTTGATCTTGCCGAAGGTGATGACCTGGGCGACCTTGCCGCGGCCGTACTTGTCGATGGCGTACTGCAGCACCTCGTCGCGGCGCCGGTCGTCGAAGTCGAGGTCGATGTCCGGCGGGGAGTCGCGCTCCGGGTTCAGGAACCGCTCGAAGATCAGCCCGTGTTCCAGCGGGTCCAGGTTCGTGATGTGCAGGATGTAGGCCAGCAGCGAGCCCGCGGCCGAACCACGGCCCGGCCCGACGTGGATGCCCTGCGACTTCGCCCACCGGGTCACGTCACCGACGACGAGGAAGTACGCGCAGTAGCCCTTCTTGTCCAGCACGTCGAGTTCGACGTCGACCCGGTCCAGCACGTCCTGGCTGGGCCCGTCCGGGTAGCGGCTGGGCAGGAATTCCTCGACCTCGGCGCGCAGCTGCTCCAGCTCGGATTGGCCGCCTTCCACGGTGACGCGCGGCATCCGGTCCTGGAAGCTCCACACGTCCTCGTAGGACTCGACCATCTCCGCGACCAGCAGCGTGTTGTCCGCGGCGCCGGGGACCTCCTCGTCCCAGTACTGCCGCATCTCTTCGGCGGACTTGAGGTAGTAGCCGTCGCCGTCGAACTTGAACCGGCTGGAGTCGCTGAGCGTCTTGCCGGACTGCACGCACAGCAGCGCGCCGTGCGACTCGGACTGGTCGGCGGTCACGTAGTGGCTGTCGTTGGTCGCCAGCGGCTTCAGGTTCAGCTCACCAGCGATCTTGAGCAGGTTCTCCCGCACCGAGCGTTCGATGGGCAGCCCGTGGTCCATCAGCTCGAGGAAGAAGTTCTCCGCGCCGAAGATGTCCTTGTAGTCGGAGGCGGCCTGCAGCGCCTCCTTGTACTGCCGCAGCCGCAGCCGGGTCTGCACCTCGCCGGACGGGCAGCCGGTGGTCGCGATGATCCCCTCGGCGAACTCGGCGATCAGCTCCCGGTCCATCCGCGGCTTGCGGTACTGGCCTTCCATGCTGGCGCGGCTGGAGAGCGTGAACAGGTTGCGCAGCCCGGTCGCGTTGCGCGCCACCATCGTCATGTGCGTGTAGGCGCCGGCACCGGAGACGTCACCGCCCTCGCCGTACTCGTCGGTGCCGCGCTGCTTGGCCTCGCCCCAGAACACCGGTTTCTTGTGGTAGCGGCTGTTCGGCGCGATGTAGGCCTCGATGCCGATGATCGGCTTGATGCCGGTCTTCTTCGCCTGCTGGTAGAACTCGTCGGCCCCGAACATGTTGCCGTGGTCGGTCATGCCCACCGCGGGCATTTCGAGCCGCTTCGCCTCCTCGAACAGCGGGGCGACCTTCGCCGCACCGTCGAGCATCGAGTACTCGGTGTGCACGTGGAGATGAACGAAGGGATCGACGGGCACGGGGCATCCTCCTGCGCGATCGGCCGGAACGAGCGCGGACCGTTTCGGCGGCGTCTCCTGGGCGCGGGCGCGCGAACCGGCCGGGAGAACCGGTCTCGGATCGCGGGTGCGCGACACCGGTCGGAACGACGGTGCGTGAACCACAGGGGACGGCCGCGGCGGTGCCGGACCGAGACAGCCTAACGCCAGGGCGGGATCAACTCGGCGACCCTCCCTGGCGTGCCGCGGATCGACTCCGGGCGTGATCGATCCCGAATGCGACGAGCTCGACGGACGGTCCTCGCGAGATCCCGCGCCGAACTCTCCGCCCTTGCGGACGGTGATCGATCCGAGGGGGTAGCGTGGCTTGCCGTGGCTGCACCTGATCCCGTGGACGTCCGTCTGCTGACCGCCGTCGCCGAATCCGGCCGTGCGGCGGTGCACGAGCTCGCGGGACGGCTCGGCATGGACGTCCGGGACGTCGCCGCCCGGCTCGCGGTGTTATCCACGACCGGGCTGCCGATGGTGGTCGGCGTGGAGTGCGATCCGGTCGGCATCCGCAACGCCGTCGCCGCCGCGAACGCCTGGACCCAGGCCAGCGGCGGCTACCCGGTGTCCGGCCCCTACCCGGTGCAGAACCAGCCCAGTGGCGGCTACCAGGTGCACGGCGGCCCGAGCGGCTCCCACAGCGGCAGGCAGCCGGGCCCGGGCGGCGCTCCCAGCGGACCGCAGCCGTTCATCCCGGCCGGGCCGCCCGCGTCGTTCGGCCAGCCGGGCCAGCAGGCTCCGCCGCCGCAACCGGCTCCGCAGCAGCCCGCGCCGCAGATGAACACGTGGGGCCCACCGGGCTCGGCCTCGTGGGCGCGGGGGGATCAGCCGTCCGCGCCGCAACCCGGACAACCCCATTCCGGGCCGCAGCAGGCGAATCCGCAGCACCCGCAGGTGGCGAACGCGAACGCGCCCACCGCGAAGACCCCCGCACCGGCCCATCCCGCGTCGGCCCGCACCGGCAAGGTCGGCGGCAAGCTCGACGTGGACGGCCTGGAGGGCGAGCGGATCACCATCCAGCTCGTGGAGGTCGTCGATCCCGCCGACTTCCTGTTCACCGCCGCCGGCTACCAGCTGCAGGAGGGCGAGCGGGCGGTGGTCGTGCACACGGAGCTGACCAACCGCAGCCCGATGCCGTTCACCTCGCTGCCGGACCTGTACCTGGTCCTGGTGGCCAAGGACGGCTCCACGGTCGGCAAGGCACCGGTGTCGTTGTCCTCCCGGCCGCCGCACCGCATCGGCGTCCCGCCGGGCGAGACCGCGGGCGGCCACACCGTCTACGTGCTCCCGGACGAGACCGAACTCTCCGCGGTCCGCTGGACTCCTCGCCCCGGTGACGAGCAGCGAACCTTGACCTGGGACATCACCGACCTCTGACGTGTCCCCGCTGCGAGCGGGCCGCCGGAGTTCCGCACCCCGGCCCCCGCCGCGGGCGAAGTCCGGGTCGCCCCGGGGTCATCCCGCACGTGTTGTTCACTTCCGGTCTTTAGCGTCGGAGTCGCCCGGCAGCACTTCCGAGCCGACCCTGGGGATTGATCGTGTCCGACGCCGTCTTGGACCTCGTGCACGCCGCGATGGGGTCGCCGTGGATCTACCTGGCGCTCGTCGCGTTCGTCGCGCTCGACGCGGTGCTGCCGAGCGTTCCCGGCGAGGTCCTGGTGGTGACCTGCGGGGTGTTCGCGATGTCCGGTACGCCGAACCTGGCCGGGGTGCTCGTGGCGGGCGCGGTCGGCGGGTTCGCCGGTGATCACCTCGCGTACCTGCTGGGCAGGCGGGCGGGCGGCGCGCTGCTGAACCGGCTGCCGCCGGGCTCGCGGCGCCGGAGGCCATTCGAGTGGGCGCGGCGGGCGCTGGCGCGGCGCGGCGGCTCCATCCTGATCGTGTGCCGGTTCGTGCCGGGTTGCCGCACCGCGGCGGCGATGACCGCCGGGGCGAGCGGGATGCCGCTGCGCCTGTTCAGCACCTGCGCGGCGATCGGCGCCGCCGCCTATTCGGCGTACTTCACGCTGGTCGGGTGCTTGGGCGGAGCGGTGTTCCGGGACCACCCGTTGCCGGCGGTGCTGCTGGGCATCGGCTCGGCGCTGGTGATCGCCGGTGTCGTCGAACTGGTCCGCCTCGTGCTGCGCAGGCGCTCAGCGCGGCGTGCCGAGCCGGAGCGCGTCCCGGTCGGCGTGGACTGAGCCGGTCACCGCTCGCCGCGGCGGCGGCGCATCCAGCCGAGCGCCCCACCGCGGTCCTGCGGTTCCTGCCGCTCCCGCCGCTGCAAGGTGGGCCAGTCGCCCGCGTCTCCGGCCGCATCACCGGCGGGGTCGGCGCCGAGCACTGCGGGACCGGCGCGACCGACGTCTTCAGCCGCGAGCAGTTCGGCCAGGCCCATCGCCCCCTGCTCGGCAGGCGCTTGCGCGGCCTCCGCGCTCCGGGCCTCGGAGTCCGCTCCAGGGGCGGCCCGGGGATCTGCGCGTTCGCCGGAGAGGCGCACCGGTTGCGTGGCCCGTTCCGACTCCGCAGGCCTTGCACCTTCGGTCAGCAGCGACCCGCTCCACGACATGCCCATCGGCGGCGTCGGCGTCTCATCGGCGAACTCCCGCCGCCGATCACCTTGGGTCATCGCCCCTCCCCATGATCCCGGGTGTTTCCCCCAAACTACGCGATCCCGCCCGCTCCGCGACGAAGTCGATCAGCGGCGCGACGAACCGGGCGCGGCGCTACGAGTCCTGCGCGCGCAGGGTGTCGATCGCGTCCTGCAGGTCCGCGGGGTATTCGCTGGTGAACGTCACCCAGCTGCCGTCGGCGGGGTGGTCGAAGCCGAGCATCCGCGCGTGCAGCCACTGCCGGGTCAGCCCCAGCTTGCGCGCGAGCACCGGGTCCGCGCCGTAGGTCAGGTCACCGGCGCAGGGGTGGCGCACCGCCGAGAAGTGCACCCGGATCTGGTGGGTGCGCCCGGTCTCCAGCTTCACGTCCACCAACGACGCGGCGCGGAACGCCTCCACCGTCTCGTAGTGGGTGATGCTGGGCTTGCCGCCGCTGACCACGGCGAACTTGTAGTCGTGCCGGGGGTGCCGGTCGATCGGCGCGTCGATGGTGCCGCTGCTCGGATCGGGATGTCCCTGCACGAGCGCGTGGTAGCGCTTCTCCACGGTGCGTTCCTTGAAGGCCCGCTTGAGCACCGTGTAGGCGTGCTCGCTCTTGGACACGACCATGACGCCGGTGGTGCCCGCGTCGAGCCGGTGCACCACGCCTTGCCGCTCGGCCGCGCCGGAGGTCGCGATCCGGATCCCGGCGGCGGCGAGCCCGCCGATCACCGTCGGCCCTTCCCAGCCGGGGCTGGGGTGCACGGCGACCCCGATCGGCTTGTCCACGACGACGATGTCGTCGTCCTGGTGCAAGATTTTCAGGCCGTCCACCGGTACGGCGACGACTTCGGGTTCCGGCCGGGCCGGGGGCAGCGTGACCTCCAGCAGCCCGCCCGCCATCAGCCGATCCGACTTGCCGACCTGGGCGCCGTCGAGCAGCACTTCCCCGGATTCTGCGAGTCCGGCCACCGTGCTCCGGGACATCCCGAGCAGTTTCGCCAGGCCCGCGTCGACCCTCATGCCTTCCAGCCCGTCCGGGACCGGGAGCATCCGCGATTCGCTCACGCCTGGTCCTCGCGCTTCTTGCGCACGTGCACCGTGCCGTCGTAGTCCCGGCCGAGCAACGACATGAGGACCACGAGGATCCCGCCGCACACGATGGACGAGTCGGCGACGTTGAACACCGGCCACACGCTGCCGTCTGGTGAGAACAGCGACACGAAGTCCACGACGTGCCCGCGCAGCGGCCCCGGAGCCCGGAACAACCGGTCGGCCAGGTTGCCGCAGGCCCCGCCGAGCACCAGGCCGAGTCCGATGGCCCAACCGGTGGAACGCAGCTTCGGCGCCAGCCACACGATCACTCCGACGACCACGATCGCCAGCAGCGCCAGCAGCCAGGTCATGCCGGTGGCCAGCGAGAACGCCGCCCCCGGATTGCGCACCAGCACGAGGTAGACCGCACCGCCGAACAGCTTCGTCGGCGGCTGGTTCTCCAGCGCCGCGACCGCGGCGACCTTCGTGAGCACGTCCGCGGTGAGCAGCACCGCGGCGACGCCGAACAGCAGCGCGAGCAGCTTGCGCGGCTGCGGCGAGCGCACCGCGGTGTCCCCGGTCGCCGGCTCGCCCTGTTCCACGGCGTCCTGCTCACCGGAGGGCTGCGCGCCCGAGGGCTGTTCAGTCGGTCCCGACGCGGCCGATCCCGGCTCGGAGGCGTCCGCTCCGCTCGTGGCGGGGTTCGCTCCGGGCCGGTCGGGGTCGGACTGCTCGGTGTTCACCCGGCCCATTCTCCCCGACCGCGGATCGGCCGTTCACAGCGGCTCACACCAGCGCGGCCGGGAACTCCCGCGGGTCGTCCACCGGAACCCACCGCCCGTCGACCTGCTCGTAGCGCCACTGCGGCCCGTAGGCCACCAGCCCGCGCAGGGCTCGCACGATGCGGTCCACGTGCTCGACGGTGGTGCCGAGGCCGAGGCTGATGCGGACCGCGCGCTGCTCACCGGAGCCGGCCAGCAGGTGCCGCACCGCCCGGTGCGCGCAGAACAACCCGTCCCGCACCCCGATCCCGTGCTCGGCCGCCAGGGCCGCCGCGATCAGTCCGGGGTCGTGGTCGTCGACGACGAAGCTGACCACGCCGACCCGGTCGTGCTCGGCGCCGAACAGGCTCAGCTCGCGCAGCCCCGGCACGCCGCGAAGTCCGCGGCGCAGGCGCTCCAGCAGCAGTTCCTCGTGCCCGGTGATCGCTTCCGCGCGTTCGGTGAGCGCGGCGCACGCCGTGGCGAGCGCGTGCACGCCCACGGTGTTCGGCGAGCCCGCCTCGTGCCGTTCGGGGCCGGTGTTCCAGTCGATCTCCCCGGTGTCCGGCACCGAGCGGGTCGCACCGCCGCCCGCCAGGTACGGCTCGGCGGCGTCCAGCCAGTCGTCCCGGCCGATGAGCGCCCCCGCGCCGAACGGCGCGTACAGCTTGTGCCCGGACAGCACCACGTGGTCCACGCCGAGTTCCGCGATCCGCACCGGCCGGTGCGGGGCGAGCTGGGCGGCGTCGAGGACGGTCCGCGCCCCGTGCCGCCGGGCCACCCGCGCGAGTTCGGCGACCGGCCACACCTCGCCGGTCACGTTGGAGGCACCGGTGAGCACGGCGAGCTTCGGCCCGCCGGGGCAGTCGGCGAGCGCGGCGTCGAGCAGCCGCACCGCGTCCTGCGGGTCTTCGGGGATGCCGAGCGAGCGCACCCGGTCCCCGGCCCACGGCAGCAGCGCGGCGTGGTGCTCGGTGTCGAAGACCACCACCGAGGTGTCCGCGGGCAGCGCCGTCGCCAGCAGGTTCAGCGAGTCCGTGGTGTTCCGGGTGAAGATCACCGAGTCGGTGCGGCGGGCACCGACGAATCGGCGCAGCACGTCCCGCGCCCCCTCGTAGACCCGCGTGCAGACCTGCGAGGCGAACCCGGCACCGCGGTGCACGCTGGCGTACCAGGGCAGCAGCTCGTTCACGGCGTCGCGCACCGCGTTCAGACAGGGCGCGCTGGCACCGTGGTCCAGGTTGGCGTACTCGATGGTCCCGCCGGTGACCAGCGGAACCCGCAGCTGGGCGCCGACCACGGCGGGAACGGTCGGAACCGAGTCCACGATGGACCAGATCGGGATTCCGGCGGTCTCGTCGCGGCTGGAGCGGACGGCTGACGACACGATGCCTCCTGGGGCCTCACCGGGCCCGGAGCATTCGGGGCCCGCGCTTGCCGATCGCCCTGCGCGATCGGCCAGGTCCTCACCCGGGGCACCCCACCGCGGTAGGAGGGTTGCCGGCCAGCAAACCGGGGTTTCCCGCTGGCACTCATGACCTTCGACCCGAAACTCTAAGGATCGATCTTGCGGCGCGCAACCGTCCCGCGCGAAGTGGGACCCGCGCCACGCCTGGTCCGGGCGGGCTCCCCTCGTTGGAGGCGAACCCGCCCGGACCGTTCGCTCAGACCCTTTCGACGCCGACCGACACGGCGACGCCGTCACCGACGCTGCCCGCGAAGCCGCCCTCGGCCGCCCCGGGTTCCACGGCGTCCGCCAGCGTCTCCGCGGCGATGAACTCCCGGTGCGCGTCGACCGCGGCCAGCACCTCCGCCGGGGCGGAGATCGCGACGCGGATCCGGTCGGAGACCTCGAATCCGGCGTCCCGGCGCGCCTGCTGCACGACCCGGACCACGTCGCGCGCGACGCCCTCCGCCGCCAGCTCCGGGGTGACCGCGCAGTCCAGCACCACCAGCCCGCTCCCGCCCGGCAGCGCCGCCGCGGCCCCGTCGTCGGTGGACACCAGGCGCTCGGTGAACTCGCCGTCCTGCAGCTCGGTCCCATCGGCCACCACCGCGCCCGCCGGCGTGCGGGTCCAGTTCCCGGACTTCACCGCCTTGATCACGCGCTGGACGTCCTTGCCCAGGCGCGGCCCTGCGGCGCGGGCGTTCACCGCGATCTCGAACCGGCCGTGCGCGGCCACGTCGGTGGTCAGCTCCACTTCCTTGACGTTGACCTCGTCGCGCACCAGGTCGGCGAACGGCCGCAGCGATTCCGCCTCCGGCACCGCCACCACGAGCTTCGCCAGCGGCAGCCGCACCCGCAGCGTGTTCGCCTTGCGCAGCGCCAGCGCCGACGAGCACACCTGCCGCACCCGGTCCATCGCCGAGACCAGCGCCGGGTCGGCGGGCAGTTCGTCGACCAGCGGCCAGTCCGCGAGGTGCACCGACCGGCCGCCGGTGAGCCCGCGCCACACGGCTTCCGCGGTCAGCGGCAGCAGCGGCGCCACGACTCGGCTGACCACTTCCAGCACGGTGTGCAGCGTGTCCACCGCGTCGGCGTCGCCCGCCCAGAACCGGTCGCGGGAGCGCCGCACGTACCAGTTCGTGAGCACCTCCAGGAAGTCCCGGACGCTGCCGCAGGCGCTCGCCAGGTCGAAGGAGTCCATCGCGGCCTGCACGTCGCCGACCAGTTCGTGCGTCTTGGCCAGCACGTAGCGGTCCAGCACGTGCGTGCTGTCCGTGCGGCGCTCGCCCTCGACGCCTTCGGCGTTCGCGTACAGCGCCAGGAAGTACCACGAGTTCCACAGCGGTAGCACCGCTTGGCGCACCGCGTCCCGGATGCCGCGTTCGGTGACCACCAGGTCACCGCCGCGCAGGATCGGGCTCGACATCAGGAACCAGCGCATCGCGTCGGAGCCGTCCCGGTCGAACACCTCGTTGACGTCCGGGTAGTTGCGCTTCGACTTCGACATCTTCATGCCGTCGTCGCCGAGCACGATGCCGTGCGCGGCCACGTTGGAGAACGCCGGGCGGTCGAACAGCGCCGTGGCCAGCACGTGCAACGTGTAGAACCAGCCGCGGGTCTGCCCGTTGTACTCGACGATGAAGTCGCCCGGGTAGTGGTGCTCGAACCATTCGGCGTTGTCGAACGGGTAGTGCACCTGCGCGAACGGCATCGCACCGGACTCGAACCAGCAGTCCAGCACCTCCGGCACCCGGCGCATCGTGGACGCGCCCGACGGGTCGTCCGGGTTGGGCCGGGTCAGCTCGTCGATGTTCGGCCGGTGCAGATCCGCCGGCCGCACCCCGAAGTCGCGTTCCAGCTCGTCCAGCGAGCCGTACACGTCGGTGCGCGGGAACGCCGGATCGTCGGAGACCCACACGGGCAGCGGCGAACCCCAGTACCGGTTCCGCGAGATGTTCCAGTCCCTGGCGTTCGACAGCCACTTGCCGAACTGCCCGTCCCGGATGTGCGACGGAACCCAGTTGATCTGCTGGTTGAGCTCGACCATCCGGTCCCGGAACTGGGTCACGCCCACGAACCAGGAGGACACCGCGCGCTGGATCAGCGCGTTGTCGCAGCGCCAGCAGTGCGGGTACGGGTGGTCGTAGGTCTCGTGCCGCAGCAGCAGCCCGGACTCCTTGAGGTCCCGGATAATCGGCTTGTTCGCCTCGAACACCTGCAGGCCCTCGTAGGGCGCCACTTCGGAGGTGAACTTGCCGTGCGCGTCGACCGGGACCACCGGCTCGATGCCGTGCGCATCGGTGACGAGCTTGTCGTCCTCACCGAAGGCGGGCGCGATGTGCACGATGCCGGTGCCGTCCTCGGTGGTGACGTAGTCCGCCGCCAGCACCTGGTGGGCGTTGGTGTGCCCCGCGAAGAAGTCGAACGGCGGCCGGTAGGTCGTGCCCAGCAGTTCGCTGCCCGTGAGCCGGGCGACCACGCGGTCCGCCACGTCCTCGCCCAGCTCCCGCGCGTACGCGCTCAGCCGGGCCTCGGCGAGCACGTAGCGCTCGGCGCCCTGTCCCGGCTCGACCAGCACGTAATCCACGTCCGGGTGCACGGCGGCGGCCAGGTTCGACGGCAGCGTCCACGGGGTCGTCGTCCACACCAGCGCCAGCGCGCCGTCGAACGCCTTGCCGGGCGCGGTGAGCCGCAGTCCCACGGTCACGGCGGGGTCCTGGCGCTGCCGGTAGGTGTCGTCCATCCGCGTCTCGGTGTTCGACAGCGGCGTCTCGCAGCGCCAGCAGTACCAGAGCACCCGGAAGCCCTCGTAGATCAGACCCTTGTCCCACAGGGTCTTGAACGCCCACATGACGCTTTCCATGTAGTCGAGGTCGAGCGTCTTGTAGTCGTTGTCGAAGTCCACCCAGCGCGCCTGGCGGGTGACGTAGTCCTCCCACTCGCCGGTGTAGCGCAGCACCGAGGCGCGGCAGGCGTCGTTGAACTCGGCGACGCCCATCGTCTCGATCTCGGACTTGGACGTGATGCCGAGCTGCTTCTCCGCCTCGACCTCGGCGGGCAGCCCGTGGCAGTCCCAGCCGAACCGCCGCTCCACCCGGCGTCCGCGCATCGTCTGGTAGCGCGGCACCGCGTCCTTCACGTACCCGGTGAGCAGGTGCCCGTAGTGCGGCAGGCCGTTCGCGAAGGGCGGGCCGTCGTAGAAGACGAACTCGTTCGAACCGCGGGTTCCGGCTTCCCGCGCCTGAACGCTCTCCTGGAACGTCTTGTCCCCGGACCAGAAGTCCAGCACTTCCCGCTCGATCTGCGGGAACGACGGTTGCGCGGCGACGCCACGTTCTGGGGCCGGGCGCTCCTGATCCGGGCGCTCCTGGGCAGTGCCCTCGGCGGACGTGCCGCCGAAGCGGACCTTCGGATAAGCCATCGCGGGTGTACTCCTCGCCGGTGTGTCGTCATCAGCCGCACGGGCATCCTGACTCGATGCCCACACGGGGACGACACGGCGCGCGACCGAACCGGCCACCCGCGTCCCGCGGTACCACCCCGCTTGCCGCCGCTGCTCGCGACGGCCACTCGTTGCCGGCTGTGACGGGCCGGACCCGTCCGGTTCTACTGGGGCGACCGCGAGGCGCGGTGCACCCGTTCTTCCGGAAGCTCCCCGGTGATGGCCGGATCAACGCTGAATGCGGGCCGGCCGCTCCCCGGCGACCAGCCCGCATTCAGCATAACCATCCGATGCCACCTGTTTTCCGCGACCACCGGTAACGCCCCTCGCCGCGAGATCAGGTGTCCAGGGCCCTGGACACCCGCTCGGCGTTCGGGCCGATCTCAGCGCGCGGCGCGCGCCTGACCCGCCAGCACCGCGTCCGGGGTGCATCGGGCGCACGCGGTGAAGCCCAATTCCCTGGCTTCACGCACCGGCAAGCCCTGCACCTCCAGGTCGCCGAGCCACTGACAGCTCGACAGGTGGTAGCGGGGGCGTTCGTCGACCACCACGACCTCGTCGTCCGATTCGGACACCAGCAGCGCGTCCGCCGCGTCGGTGTCCTCCTCGTCCGGCTCGTCGTGCTCGGCGGTGTCGTCGTCGGCATGCGCCGTCGAGTCCTGCCCCGCCTCACCCTCGGTCACCGGTTCCGGCGACGACGAGCTCGCTTCCCGTCGCCGCCGAATCCGCTGCACCACGAGCAACGCCGCGGCCAGCACGCTGAGCAGTACCGACAGCCACGCCCATTCGGGATGGTCCATCAGCACCGACGTCACCAGCACGCCACCGGCCGCCAGGACCAGGAACAGCACTACCAACAACACGCCGAAATCTCCTTCACCGCACCGTCCGGGGACCCCCTTGTCCCCTCCGCAGCTCGCCGCCGGCGGCACCCCTGCCGCGCGGCGGTTCGAGGCCGGCGGATCCGGTCACCGACCGCTAGCCGGCTTCGGCGGCGCGTGCTCCGAAGCTGTAGGTGTTCTGCTGGCCCGCCGAACGGCTTCCGCTCTCGGCGGGTGCCGCCGATCCGCGGTCCTGCAGCTCACGCAGCTGCGACTCCAGGTAGGTCTGCAGCCTGGTGCGGTACTCGCGCTCGAACGTGCGCAAGGTGTCGATCTTCTTCTCCAGCGCGTTCTTCTCCTGGGTGATGTTCCCCATCACCTCGGCGTGCTTGCGCTGCGCGTCGCGTTCCAGACCGGCGGCCTTCTCCCGGGCCTGCCGCTCCAGCGTCTCGGCCCGGGTGCGGGCGTCGTTGAGCATCGTCTCGGCCCGGGTGCGGGCCTCGTTGACCATGCTGTCGGACTTCGACCGGGCGTCCGAGAGCAACTGCTCGGACTTGGTGCGGGCCTCGGAGAGCATGCCGTCGGCCTCGGCCTTGGCTTCGCCGGTGAGCCGGTCCGCCATCTCCTGGGCGAGCCCCAGGACCTTGGCCGCCTGCACGTGGTGATCACCCCCCGGCGAGGTCTGCTCGGCCGCGGTGGGAGCCGGGACCGGCGCGAGCCGGCGCGGTTCCTCCACCGGAGCGGGGGCGGCGGGAACCGCGGACGCCTGACTGCGGGCGTCATCGAGGTCGACCTGCGCGGTCTGCAGCTGGTTCTCCAGCTGCTCCATCTGGCTGCGCAGATCGTTGTTCTCCTCCACCAACCGAGCGAGCTCGGCTTCAACCAGGTCGAGGAACGCGTCCACCTCGTCCTCGTTGTAACCGCGCTTCCCAATCGGCGGTTTACTGAACGCGACGTTATGCACGTCGGCGGGGGTCAGGCCCACAAGATCACCTCACGCACTCTTCGGCTGCGGGTCACCCGGGTTCCCCGTTACCCGGACTGCGCCCATAGTTTCAACAGCAGCTGCATCAGTATGAACACAACCAGCAGCAGCACCATAATGGATAGGTCCAGCCCTACACCGCCGATCCGGACCGTCGGGATCACCCGACGCAGCAGCCGGATCGGCGGGTCGGTCACTGTGTAGATGCTCTCCAACGCGATTGCAACCCCTCCAGCGGGGCGCCAGTCGCGAGCGAACACCCGGACGAGCTCGATCACGATACGGGCCGTGAGCAGCAGCCAGAAGAAGAAGACCGCGTAATAAAGGACGATCAGCGCCAGTTCCACAGCTCAACTCTGCCACCGGTCAGCCGTAGTTGAAAAAGGCACCCTCGGCCAAGCGGCGCTTGTCCTCGGCTGCGACGTCCACGTTGGGCGGTGAGAGCAAGAACACCCGGTTGGTCACCTTCTCGATCGAACCGCGCATCGCGAAGGCCAGACCTGCGGCGAAGTCGACCAGACGCTTCGCGTCCGCTTCGTCCATCTCCGTCAGGTTCATGATCACCGGAGTGCCGTCCCGGTACTGCTCCCCGATCGTGCGGGCCTCGCTGTAGCTGCGAGGATGCAGAGTTGTGATCTTGCTCAAGTTGAAGTGGCTTCCGGTGTCGGTGACCGCGCGCAGCCGGGATACGGACTCCCGCTCCGCGGCGGTCCGCGCCGCCGTCTCCGGCGACCACTGCCTGCGCGGCGGCTTGACCTCGCGGTATTCCTCGCCGCGGTGGCCGGTTTCCCGGCGCGGCACGTCCCGGTTGCCGTGCTCGTCGAATCCTTGGTCCGCCTCGGCCTCGTCCTGGTAGCCACCGCGCACCCCGACACGCCGACGTCCACCGATCCGGTCCCCAGGCGAGTCGTACTCGTCGGCGTCCCCGTAGCGGTCGATGTCGTCGTCGAACTCGTCGACTTCGTCGGCAGGCACCATGCCGAAGTAGGCCTTCAGCTTGTGCATCGTGCTCATCGGCGTGCCCTTCTTCCGCGACTCCTTCGAGCCGAGCGCGGTTCGACCGGCTTTCGACCCTCCGCCCAGGCTACGGCGAGATTAGCCGTCGCCCTCCCAGCAGCGCCGTTCCGACACGCACCTGAGTGGAGCCGTGCGCCACAGCACTCTCCAGATCACCGCTCATTCCCGCTGAGATCTCCCCAGCTTCGGGGAAGTCACGACGCAGCTGCGTAGCGATCAAGGAAAGTGTGTCGAACGCCACGCCCGGCTGGGTGGACTGAGGCGCTACCGCCATCACTCCGCGCAACCGAAGTTCACTCGTCGTCGTGATGGCGGCGGCGAGCGGCAACACCTCGCCCGGCGCGCAGCCGCCCCGGCCCGCCGCCTCGTCCAGGTTCACCTGAACGAGAACTTCGAGCGGGCGTGTCCGCTCCCCCGCGTCGAGGGCGTTGCGGACGGCTCCGGACAGCGCGTCCACCAGCCGCGGGCTGTCCACCGACTCCACGACATCGGCCCAGCGGGCCACCGACCGCGCCTTGTTCCGCTGGAGCTGCCCGACCATGTGCCAGCGAGCGCCCGCGTCCGGGCGCAGCTCGTCGAACTCGGCGACCTTCGGCCGCGCCTCCTGCTCGCGGTTCTCCGCGAACGAGGTGAGCCCCAGATCGGCCAGCAGCGCCACGTCCCGCGCGGGGAAGGTCTTGGTCACCGCCAGCAGCTCGACGTCCTCCGCCGGCCGCCCCGCGGCAGCGCAGGCCGCGTCGAGGCGCTGGCGCACCTCGCTCAGCGACTCGGCCAGCTCCGCGCGGCGACAGTCGTCCTCGCTCACGACTCCTCCTCCGGCTCCGCCCACACCACTGCCGCGAATCTCCCCGTGCGAGGTCCGTCGCGGCGGTGGCTGAACAGCTCACGGGTCTCCATGGTGCACCGCGGATCAACCCCGATCTTCGCGATGCCCGCACCGGCCAGCTGCTCCCAGAGCCCGGCGCGCAGGTCCAGCCCGGGCGTGCCCTTGCGGGTGCGGCAGGCGCTGCCCGGCAAGTACTCCTCGACGTCGTCGCGCATCGCGGCGGGCACCTCGTAGCACCGGCCGCAGGCGGCGGGCCCGAGCAGCGCCTCGATGTCGTCGAGGCGGGCGCCCGCTTCCCGCATGGTCTTCAGCGCTTCCACGAGCACGCCCACCCGGGCGCCGACGCGTCCCGCGTGCACCGCGGACACCACCCCGGTGACCGGGTCGCCCAGCAGCACCGGCACGCAGTCCGCGGTCAGCGCCGCCAGCGCGAGGCGGGGCTGCGCGGTCACCAACGCGTCGGTGGCCTCCACCGGTTCCGGCTGCGGCCCGTCGACGAGCGCGGCGCTCTTGCCGTGGATCTGCTCCATCCAGACGAGCCGGCCGGATCCCAGGCCGATCCCGTCGGCGAGCTTGCGCTCGTTGGCGGCCAGCGCGGCGGGATCGTCACCGACCCGGCCGCCGAGGTTGAACGTGTCGAACGGCGGTGCCGAGCTGCCGCCTTCCCGCGTGGTGATCACGCGCCGGATCCGCACTCTGTCACTCCCGATCTCGAAGGTTCGTCGCCGACTGGGCGAAGTGCCGCCATGCGGCGGCGTGCTCCGCACCGGAGGCCGCGCACATGAATGGGCACCGGGACGATGTCGTCCCGGTGCCCATTCTCGCCTACGCGCGCGGGCGATCAGCGCCGCATGAACGGAGGAATGTCCACGTCGTCGTCGTTGTCGTCGGCGACCGGCACCGGGCGGGACGGCAGCTGGCCGCTCATGCCCTGGGTGCCGGTGTGCGACGGGTAGCCGCCGCTGGAACGGGTCGGCACCGACACGCCGGGCGTGCCGCCTTCGCCGTAGCCCTGGCGCGGCTCGTAGCTCTGCTGCTGGCCGTACTGCTCCCGCGGCTCGGGCCGCGGTGCGGGTGCGGGCGGCGGAGCCTGTTCCGCGGCGGGCTGGGCCGGCTGCGGGGCGCGGGCCGGGGGCGGTTCCGGCGCGGGCTCGCTGGTGCTGTCGACGACCTGGCCCTCGGTGATCTGCCCGGCTTCGCCACCGGCGACGGTGTCGCGCCCCCCGACCTTGGTCGGTTCGAGCTTCTTGTGCGTGGGTGCGCCCGCGTCGAATCCGGCGGCGATCACGGTGACCCGCACCTCGTCGCCGAGCGAGTCGTCGATCACCGTACCGAAGATGATGTTGGCTTCGGGGTGCGCGGATTCCTGCACCAGCGAGGCCGACTCGTTGATCTCGAACAGGCCGAGGTCGGAGCCGCCCGCTATGGCCAGCAGGACGCCGTGCGCGCCTTCCATCGAGGCTTCCAGCAGCGGCGAGTTGATCGCCTTCTGCGCGGCCTGCACGGCTCTGCCCTCCCCGCGCGCGGAGCCGATGCCCATCAAGGCGCTGCCCGCCCCGGACATGACGCTCTTGACGTCGGCGAAGTCGAGGTTGATCAGACCCGGCGTGGTGATCAGGTCGGTGATGCCCTGCACACCGGACAGCAGCACCTCGTCCGCGGAGCGGAAGGCGTCCATCAGGCTGACCCCGATGTCGCCGAGCTGCAGCAGCCGGTCGTTCGGGATCACGATGAGCGTGTCGCAGCAGTCGCGGAGTTCCTTGATCCCCTGCTCGGCCTGGTTGGCCCGGCGCTTGCCCTCGAACGAGAACGGCCGGGTGACCACGCCGATGGTCAGCGCGCCGAGCTTGCGCGCGACGTCGGCGATCACGGGGGCGCCACCGGTGCCGGTGCCACCGCCTTCGCCTGCGGTCACGAACACCATGTCGGCGCCCTTGAGGACCTCTTCGATCTCTTCCTTGTGGTCCTCGGCGGCCTTGTGCCCGACCTCGGGGGCGGCGCCTGCGCCGAGTCCTCGGGTCAGCTCGCGGCCGATGTCCAGTTTGACGTCGGCATCGGACATGAGCAGGGCCTGGGCGTCGGTGTTCACCGCGATGAACTCGACGCCCTTGAGCCCGACCTCGATCATGCGGTTCACGGCGTTGACACCGCCGCCGCCGATGCCGACGACCTTGATCACCGCTAGATAGTTGTGCGGGGGCGTCATCGGGTCCGCCTTCCTGATCGTGGCTGAGCGCTCTGCGTTGCTCGGACCGCCGCGGGTGCGGTCACCGTGGGAACCGGACAGGTGTCCGGAGTCGGCACGGGCACCGGCCGTTGCCGGGATGTTCCCGTGCGAGCACAAGATCGAAACGCGGTCAACCCCGTACCCGGTGCGGACCGTAGGCTTGCCCGCGCCACCGCGTCCAGCAGCCACGCCGGGAGCTCTCCCAGGTGTGTCATGCCACCCACGTCGCAGATCCGCCTCGACCGTCGTTCTCGCCTGCGCGGTGATCCACGTCCGCGATCACCACCGTTCACCGTACCGCGCGCTCCGGCGCGCCGGGCGGCCCACTCGAAAACAATGGCGAGGAAATCCCGACGGCGGTTGTCCGGATTCATCGCGAGCATCGGTCGAGCAGGTGGAACTCCGACGAGGGAGCACGACGATGAATCAGCCGCTGCGCGGGAAGATCGCGCTGGTCGCGGGCGCTACCCGAGGTGCAGGACGCGGGATCGCGGTGGAGCTCGGCGCCGCGGGCGCCACGGTGTACGGGTCGGGGCGCACGACGCGCGAGCAGCGTTCCGAGTACGACCGTCCGGAGTCCATTGAGGACACGGCCGAGCTGGTCACGGCCGCGGGCGGCGAGGGGATCGCGGTCCGGGCGGACCACGCGGTGCCCGCGGACGTCGAGGAGCTGGTGGCCCGGATCGAGCGGGAGCAGGGGCGGCTGGACCTGCTGGTCAACGATCTCGGCGGTGAGCACCTGACCGACTGGAACAAGCCGGTGTGGGAGCACTCGCTGGACATCGGCCTGCGGCGGTTGCGGGTGGGCATCGACGCGCACCTGATCACCAGCCACTTCGCGCTGCGGCTGTTGTCGCGGACGCCTGGAGGGCTGGTGGTGGAGCTCACCGACGGCACCTCGGAGTACAACGAGCGCTACCGCGGCGATCTGGGCGCGTTCTTCGATGTGACGAAGATCGCCGCGAGCAGGATGGCCTTCGGGCTGGCGGAGGAACTGCGCCCGCACGGCGGCACGGCGGTCGCGGTCACACCGGGCTGGTTGCGCTCGGAGATGATGCTGGAGCTGTTCGGCGTCACCGAGCAGAACTGGCGGGAGGCCACCGAACCGCACTTCGGCATCTCGGAGACGCCGCGCTTCGTCGGCCGGGGCGTCGCGGCGATGGCGGGTGATCCGGAGGTGTCCCGCTGGGCGGGCCGAACCCTTTCGAGCATCGAGCTGGCGCGGTTCTACGACTTCACCGACGTGGACGGTTCGCGGCCGGACTCGTGGCGCTACATCGCCGAGGTCGTGGAAGCGGGCAAGCCGGAGGACGTCACCGGGTACCGCTGATCCGCCGCGTAGAGCTCGGCGAGGGCGGCGGCCGACCGGGCCAGCCGCTCGCGCAGCGGTTCGGGCGCGAGGACGCGCACTTCCGGCCCGAGGCCGAGCAGCTGGTCGTAGGCGACGTCCAGGGATTCGACGGGCAGGGTCGTGGTCACCCATCCCCGCCCGTCGGGTTCGCCCGCCGCGGCGCGGGCATCGGTGGCCGACGGGTGACCCACGCGGGCGTGCAGCGCGCGCAGTCCAGCGGGGCTGATCCGCACGGTGATCTCGTCCCGCAGCAGGGCGCGGGCGAACTCGGCGCTGTGCCGCACCCAGAACTCGGGGAGCGCGAAGGTTTCGTCGCGGTGGAACGGTTCGGCGAGTTCGACCTGCTGGAACCGGTCCACGCGGTAGACGCGGAACTCGCCGCCGGTGCGGCCGGCGAGGTACCAGGCACCCGCTTTGAGCACCAGGCCGTGCGGTTCGATCTCGCGGTGCACGTCGTGCTCGCCGCGCCGGTAGACGGCCCGCAGGGCGCGGTCCTGCCACACGGCGTCGGCGAGTTCGGCCAGCAGCGGTGGGGTCGCGGCCTCCCGGAACCAGCCGGGTGCGTCCAGGTGGAATCGGCCGGAGACGCGGTCGGGCACGTCCCGGTGGCCGGGTGCGAGCGCCGCGGAGATCTTGCGGCGGGCGCTGGAGACCGCGTCGGTGAGCCCCATGTCGGCGGCGGGGCCGGGGATCCCGGCCAGCAGCAGCGCTTCCGCTTCGGCCCGGTGCAGGCCGGTGAGCCGGGTGCGGTACCCGCCGAGCAGCCGGTAGCCGCCGTGACGGCCGCGTTCGGCTTGGATCGGCACTCCGGCTTCGGAGAGCGCGAGCACGTCCCTGGTGACGGTCCGCTCGGTGACCTCCAGCTCCGCGGCGAGCGCGGGTCCGGTCATGGTGCCCCTGGATTGCAGCAGCAGCACCAGTGAGATCAGCCTCGCCGCCCGCATCGCGCTCCCCTTCCGCCCGTCGCCGAGGACGCTACGGCGAGCCCCCGACAGCGCCGCCCGCGGCAGGGGTCACTTCAGCCCGGTGGTCTTGAGCGAGTCGATCAGCTTGCGCTGGCCGAGCAGGAACACCAGCACGGTGGGGATGGCGGCGACCAGCGCGGCGGCGATGACGTAGTGCTGCTTGGAGGCGTACTGCCCTTGCAGCGAGGCGATGCCGACCTGGACCACGCGCAGCGACTCGTCCTGGGCGACCACGAGCGGCCACAGGAACGAGTTCCAGTTGGTGAGGAAGAACAGCACCGCCAGCGCGGCCAGCATCGGCCTGCTCAGCGGCAGCACCACGTGCCAGTAGGTCCGCCAGTGGCCGCAGCCGTCGAGCTGGGCGGCGTCCTCCAGCTCGCGCGGCACCCCGAGGTAGAACTGGCGCAGCAGGAAGATGCCGAAGGCGTTGAACACGCCGGGCACGATGAGCCCGGCGTAGGTGTCGACCATGCCGAGGGTGCGCACGACGAGGAACAGCGGCACCAGGATCACCGGCAGCGAGATCAGCAGGGTCGCGATGATGGTGGCGAACGCGATGCCCCGCCCGCGGAAGTGCATCCGGGCCAGCGCGTACGCGGCCATCGAGTGCAGCAGCAGCGCGACCGCCGTCACGGTGGCGGAGACGAACGCGCTGTTGGCGAGGTAGCGCAGGAAAGGAACCTCGGTCAGCACGTAGAGCACGTTGTCGAGCGTGAGCGAGCTCGGCCAGGTCGCGGAGTACAGCTCGGATTCGGGCCGGAAGGCGGCCAGCAGCAGCCACAGCAGCGGCGCGACGGTCAGCAGCGCCACCAGGTAGGCGAGCAGGGCCTTCCCGCGCACGCGGCTACGCATCGAACCGGCCTCCTCGGGTCGCGGCGAACAGCAGGCCGGTGACGGTGCCCAGCAGCAGCACCAGCAGCGCGCAGATCGCCGACGCGTAGCCGAACCGGCCGAACTGGAACGCCTGCTGGTAGGCGTAGTGGACGATGGTGGAGGTCGCGTTGGCGGGACCGCCTGAGGTGGTCACGAAGACCAGGTCGAACGCCTGCAACCCGGTGACGGCGTTGACCATCGAGGTGACGAGCACGAAGAAGCTCGTGGGCCGCAGCATCGGCCAGGTCACGTGCCGGAACCGGTGCCAGGCACCGGCACCGTCCACTGTGGCCGCGTCGTAGAGGTCGCCGGGGATGTCGTTGAGGCCGCCGAGGAAGATGAGCATCTGGTAGCCCATCAGGAACCACACGCTGATCAGCACCAGCGTGACCAGCGCCAGGTCCGGGTCGCCCAGCCAGGAGACTCCGCCGAGTCCGAAGAATGCGGCGAGGCGGCTCACCAGCCCGGTCTTGTCGGTGAGCAGGAACTGCCAGAGCAGCCCGACGACGACCAGGCTCACCGCGTTCGGCAGGAACAGCGCGGCGCGCACCGCACCGACGCCGGGGAAGTGGTCGCGCACCAGCAGCGCCAGGCCGAGTCCGCACGCGAACACCAGCGGCACGAACAGGATCGTGTACAGCGCGGTGACGCCGAAGCTCTGCCACAGCAGGCCGTCGCCGGCCATCAGCCGGAAGTTGCTGAGCCCGGCCCACTCCACGTTGCCGAAGCCGTCCACTTCGAAGAGGCCGACGACCAGCGCCAGCACCGTCGGGACCGCCACGAACACCAGCAGCCCCAGCCCGTCCGGTGCCAGGAAGCCCAGGGCCGCCCGGCCTTCAGCGCGTCGAGCGCTCATTGGATCGCCGCCCCGTCGTAGCCGTCGAGGAACGCGTCGATCTGCTCGGCGGCGCTCGCCGCGGCGGCACCGGGATCGGAGCCGTCGAGCTGGGTGGCCTGCAGCGCGTCGGAGATCGCCCGGTACACCTCGGGCGGGTAGCGGGGTTCCGGGCGCGCGTCGACCATGACCTGTTCGGCGAACACCCGCATCGGTCCGTCGTCGAACGCGCCGTGCTCTTCGGCCGCGCGCCGCACCGAGCGGCGCGGCGGGATGCCGGTCTTGGCCTCGGTGTTCCACTGGCGCATCCGCTCCACGCAGGCCGGATCGGAGGAACCGAGCGCCCAGGCGACGAATTCGGCCGCGGCATCCGGGTTGGCGCCCTTCGCGTTGGCGACCATGGCCCAGCTGCCCAGCGCGGTGGTGGCCGCTGCGCCGGGCGGCGCGGGCATCGGGGTCACGCCGTAGCGGAAGCCGGGGGCTTGTTCGGCGATCTCGGCGATGCCCCAGATGCCGAGCTGCTGCATCGCGCAGTAGCCCTGGGCGAGGTTGGAGATCGAGTCGTTGCCGCCTTCGCCCTGCACCCGGCGCGGTGCGCTGCCGGTAGCCACCGCGTCCTGCCACAGCCGCAGCGCGCGCCGGGTCGCGGGCGAGTCGAAGGCGCTGCGGTGCTGGTCGGGGGTGAGGACCTCGCCGCCCGCCATCCACAGCCAGGGGTACCAGGTGAAGTTCTGGTAGTAGCCGGGGTTGGTCTCGAACAGCATCCCGAACCGGTCGGGGGTGGTGAGGCGTTCGGCGAGCCCCAGCAGGTCCTCCCAGGTCTTCGGCAGGTCGCCTTCGGACAGCCCGGCCCGTTCGAAGGCGTCCTCGGCGTAGAAGAGCGCGAGCGGCTCGATCTCCATCGGCAGCCCGTACACCCGGTCGTCGACGAGGCGGGTGGCGAGCACTTCGGGCAGGAAGTCCTCGCGCGCGCCGGGGTCGAGGTGCGGGGTGAGGTCGGCGAGCGCGCCACCGTTGTAGTAGCGCAGGAAGTCGCCGGGGCTGAGCAGGAACACGTCCGGCCCGGCGCCCGCGCTGAACGAGGTCTGCAGGGTCGGGCCCGCCTTGTAGTCCTTGTTCGGCACGTAGCGCAGCCGGACCTGCACGTCGTGGGTGGCGTTCCAGTCCGCGGCGAGCTTGATGATCCAGTCGTTCTGGCTCTTGGTCTGCCCGCCGGGTCCGTAGAAGTTCCACAGGCTGATCTCGCGCGGGTTCCGCGCGGGTGCGCACCCGGCGGCACCGGCGAGCAGCACCGCTCCTGCTCCGCACAACGCGGTCCGTCGGCTGATCGCGGCGGCATCGCCCATCACCACCCCCAGAAAACGATTTCTGAAACCTATTCCTGGGTTGGATCATCGTCAATGCGCCATTCAGGGGCTCCCCCGCAAGGGGCCGAACAGGACCGAATTGGACCTGATCCCGAATTCGTGACTCCGTTCAGAGCAATCCACTCGCGTCCTCGGAGGGCTCATTGGCGGCGAACGCGCTCGACTCCACCGTCCGGGCGGCGGTGAAGTCGCTGAGCAGCGAACACGTGCCGCCTGCGAGCTCTCCGCCGTCTTCTCCCGACGACGATTTCACTCGTGACCGAGCCATTGGCGCGATTGGTCCCGGAAGCGAGAACCACCCGGGCGACGATCAACCTCGCACGGAATCGACGAGTTCGTCGAGTTGCATTCTGATCGTCCGCGCATCGGCCGGGGTGAGCGAATACATCCGCTCCCCCGTGGCGCCTCGCTCGTGGTGGTCGAGGTAGCGCCCGTCCGGCTCGGCGTTGTCGAACCAGCGCACCACCGCGGAGCGCCGCCGCCGCCCGCCCGGTTCCCGCACGGAGGCGGCGAACTGCCCCGCCCGCACGTGGGTGCCAGCGCCGATGCCGCGGTACAGCTCGACGAGCCGGTCACCGCTGCCGCGCACCGGTGACATCTGCCGCAGGAACCCGCCCTGGGCCGGTTCGGCCTCCTCCCGCAGCGAGCTCTCCGGCACCTGGACCCGGCCGCGGTTGCCGGGCGGGGCGGGCGGCAAGGTCGCCAGCAACACCTCCGGCAGCGAGACCTTCTCGTGCACCTCCACGGTCAACGCGCCGCCGAACCGGCCCGCCTCGCCCGGGGGCTGCACTCCGAGCACCACCCGCCCGCCGTCGGTCAGCGCGGCGACGGCGCGCCACGCCGCGTCGGCGCCGAATTCGGGGAACCACAGGGAATCGACCCACAGGTACGGCTTGGTGAGCACCCGCAGCGCTCGCGCGAGTTCCGCCGGGACGTCGTCGTCGACCAGGATCCCCAGTTCCCGCAAGGTGCTCGCCTCCCGCCGGGCGACCTCGCCGAGCTGCCGCCGGGTCCGCCCGTAGGCGGGGCCTTCCAGCGGCAGCGTGAGGTCGTCCAGCCCCAGGTAGCTGCGCACCAAGTACAGGTGCAGCGGGTGCAGCCGCCATCGCACGATCAAGCTCATCGCTCCCCCTCGACCGGTGATCCCCCCACCGGTGTCCGAACCGGATTCACTCGCCGAACACGGGCGGAGCGGTGTTCGGCATGCCGTCCATCCAGACGTCGTCCTGCTCCTGGAGCCAGCCGGGACGTTCGTGTTCGTAGTCCTCGCCGCCCTGCCCGCCGCGACCCGCGCCGCCCATGCCACCGGCCATCCCGCCGCGAGGCCCGCCGGCGCCGCCCGCGGTGCCGCCGACGCCCGCCGCGCGGGGTGCGGCGCCCACGTTCGGCGTGCCGACTCCGGCTCGGCCTCCGGGCCCCGGCGGGTTCGTGCCCGTGCCGGTCCGTCCGCTCCCGAGGCCGCTGCCCGGCCCGCCTCTGCCGGTGCCGCCGCCGGTCGCCGATCCACCGGCGCGGCCACCGCCGCCTCCGCCGTGCAGCGGTGGCGCGACGGCCCCGGGCGGGAACTGCGAGGGGCCCGGGGAGCGCGGCGAACCCGGTGGTGTCCGGTCCTGCGGCGATTCGGGGCGGTCCGGCACCCACGAGGGATCCGTCTTAGCAGGGCCGTCCGGTTTCGGACGGCCGATCTCGTCGGGGTACGGCATCGGCTGGACCTTCCGGTCGCCACCGCCCCGCTCGTCGCCGCCGCGATCATCGCCGCCCTGCTCGTTCCCACCCCGGTCGTCGCCTCGGCGGTCGGACTCCCCGGTGTCCCCGCTGCGGTCCTGCCGCAGGTCCACGGGTGGCGGCGGCGGTTCGACGGGCGGCGGTTCGCGCGGCGGGGGTGGCGGCAGCGGGGCGCCGTCCATTCCCGGATAGGCCGGGACCGTGGCGTCGACGTCCTCGTACGTCGGGGTCAGCACCCGCTGCATCGTCTCCTGCGCGGCGCGCTCGGCCTCCTGCCGTTCCCGCATCTGCGCCAGGGCGTCCACACCACCGCTGACGAGCCCGCCGGGGATGCTCGACGCGATGGTGCGTCCGATGCTGAAGTCCTGGGGTTCCGGCACCATCGCCTTCGCCTGCCCGGCGGCCGAACCCGCTTCTTCGATCTTGTTCCCGGTCAGCTGGAAGGCTTCACCGCTGTCGGCCATCCACTTCACCAGTGGATCCGCGGAAGCCATCGCGACGTCGGCGGCCTCACCGGTCCAGCCCGATTCGATCGCGCTGCGCGAACCTCGCTGCAATTCGGGACCGATCTCCTGGAGCGCGGCGCCGATCTGCCGCCACGTCTCCGCGGCGGCCTGCGCCTGCGCCAGGTCCAGCGAGCGCTGGTTGATGTCGTACAACTGCTGGTGGCTGTAGGACTGCCAGTTCTCCTGCTCGGTGATCGACGGCGGGTCGAACTCGCCGCCGGCGAACAGCCCCTCGTTGCGCTCGGCGAGCACGTCCCGCCGCCGTTGCCCGCTCTGCTCGGCGCTGTCCGACCGTTCTTGCTGGTCCTGCAGCGCACGTGTGTCCTGCCCCGTCCAGTGCGCACCGGCGTCGCGGACGGCGTCCCCGACGTGTCCGGCCCACTCTTCGAACCCCATGGTTGCCCCCGATTCAGTGCCGCCCCGGTACCACCTCCCGCGGACGACCGGTCCCGACTCGAACGATCAGCGCGGCATCTTCGGCTCGACCAGCTCCGCGACCTGCCACGATTCGGCGCATTCGTCGCGGCCTTCGTCGTTGAGCTCCCCGGCCGTCACGATGATCACGCCACCCCCGGCGTCGAACATCGTCGAGCAGATCCGGCCACCGGTGGAGCTCGCGTTGATCGCGTTCGCCGCCGCTCGGCCGTTCAGCTCGCGGCGGTCGAACTTGGCCCAGTTGCCCTGCGCGCCGTAGGACTCGACGGTCATTTCCTGGTTCTTGAAGAAGCTGTAGCCGAACGGGTCACCGTCGTAGTCGCATCCCGGTTCGGCGGGGACGTTCCGGTTCGGATAGCCGGGCGGCCATGCGCCTCGGGCTGCGAGTTCGTCCTCGGTGAGCAGCGCGCACGGGTCCGTGGACTCGAGTCCCGTCTCGCGCGCCGGGGCAGCTGCGCCCGGCACCTCGGGTTGGGCGCGCACCGCGCAGCCCGGCACCGCCAGCAGAGCTCCGATCGCGAGCACCGCACCCGCGATCCGGTTGGGGCGGATCATCGCTGTTCCCCTCGCTGCAAAGCCTGCTCGATCGATTCGTCGGTCGCGGCGTACTCCTTGGCGGCTTGCCGGAACATGTCCGCCTTGTCCTTCAACTCATCGCTGAGTTGCGTGAGCAGCCCGACCGCCCCGGCCGTGGAGTCCGCCGCTTTGTTCTCGAATTTGCCCGCGAGTTGCGTCGCCGAGCCGTATTCGCCCAAACCCTGCACTCGGGTGAGCGCGTCGATGTTCCGCATGAGCCGGGCGAGCCGGTGCTGCGCCTGCTCGTAGGCCTTCGCAGCGTTCGCCGCGGCGCCCGGTTCGAACGTCACCTGGCCGGAGCCGACCTTGCCCCGAACCTGCTCGGTCTGCGTTTTGATGCCGGTCAGCTGCGCGGCGATGGTCCCCCAACCGCCGCCGCCACCGCCGGAACGCACCGTCCCCTGATCGTCCGCCACCGCGTCTCCTCGTGCCGCCCCCATGAACACGGGAACATTAGCGACATGTGGAATGAGGAAGCACGAACTTCGCAGTAAACGCCGTCCAGATACACCCATTAGACGTATTAACGAGGAGAATTCCAGGGCAATCGACGCACGAGAGGACGCGGGACGTTTCCTTCGGGAATATGCCGAATCGAATCAATCCACCCGCACTCCGCACGCGTACGATTGACTTCGCGACAATTCCGCATTCGCGCGGATTCTTATCGCGAAAACCGAGCGGAGCGGCTCGTCACGCCACGGTGGGCAGGTCCGGGCTGGTGACGTCGTAGACCTGGCCCTCGCGGGTGAGCAGCGGGATCAGGATCGCCGCCTTCCTGGCGGAGTCGCCGCTCTCCCCCCAGTGCACCTGACGGCCTCCCGTCAACACCAGGTACAGGTTGTGCGGCCGATCGGCGCGGACCTCGGTGACCTGGGCCCGCAACTGCGGCGGCAGCGCCGTGAGCGCGATCATCGCCACCCGGACGCCTTCGGCCCGGTCGCCGCCCAGCCGCAGCTGCGCGAGCCCGGCGGGCGGGCGCGGCACCGTGCGGAACGGCACCCCGGCGGCGTCGATCAACCGCACCCCGCTGTCGCCCGGCCCGTCGGCGGGCAGGTAGGCGACGGCGGTGCGCTCGGCGATCTCCAGCCGCACCGTCGACGGCCAGTCCAGGTGCACCTCGGAACCCGCGATCTCCGGGACCTCGCCCAGCCGGGACCGGATGCCCTCGGAGTCGACCTGCAACATCGGGTTGCCGAGTTCGATCCCGGCGGAGTCGAGCACCACCTGTTCGGGAACCGCCGCGGCCCCTTCCACCTGCACCGACCGCACCCCGAGGACCGGGGTGAAGTACAGCAGGACGACCACGCCGGTGACCACCGACATCAGCACCGGCAGCAACCACCGGCGTTCGGGGCGGGACACGCCGCCGCGCACCGGCCGGCCGCGAGTGCTGCGCACTCCCGGCCGCCGCGATGCCCGCCCCGACGCGTTCACCCCGTGGCTCCGTCGGTGCCCGCGGCCCGTTCCAGCTCCACCAGGATCTCCGGGCCGAGCATCGTCACGTCGCCCGCGCCCATGGTGAGCACCAGGTCGCCCGGCGCGGCCAGGCTCGCGACCAGCGGTGCCGCGTCCGTCAGCGACGGTTCGAAGTGCACCCGCCGCGGTGCGCCCGGGATCGCGTCCGCGATGAGCGCACCGGTGACGCCGGGCTCGGGGTCCTCCCGCGCGCCGTAGACGTCGAGCACCACGACTTCGTCGGCGAGTCCCAGCGCGGTGGCGAACTCGGTGGCGAAGGCGGCGGTGCGGGAGAACAGGTGCGGCTGGAACACGACGATCAGCCTGCCGTCGCCGACGACGGGCCGGGCGGCGCGCAGCTGCGCGTCGACCTCGGTCGGGTGGTGGGCGTAGTCGTCGTAGACCTGCACCCCACCGGCCTGGCCCTTGAACTCGAAGCGGCGGCGCACACCGCCGAACGCGGCCAGCCCGTCGAGCAGTTCCTCCAGCGGCGCCCCGAGTTCGAGCCCGGCCAGCAGCGCGGCGACGGCGTTGCCCGCCATGTGCTCGCCGGGCACGGAGACCTGCACGTCGACCCGCTGCGGCCCGTCCGGGCCGCCGAGTTCGACGGCCGCGACACCGGTGCCGTGCTCTGGCCGGTAGTCGACGATGCGCGCGTCGCCCACGCCGTCCGCGTGCTGCCCGTAGCGGCGGACGCGCAGCCCGGTCGCTTCGGCCTGCCCGGCCAGCCGCGCGGAGCCCGCGTCGTCGGTGTTGACGATGAGCACCCCGCCCGGCTCGATGCGGCGGACGAACTCGTCGAAGACCTCGGTGTAGGCCTCGGCGGTGCCGTGGTGGTCCAGGTGGTCGGGTTCGACGTTGGTCACCACGGCCACCGAGGGCGCGAACACCAGGAAGGACCCGTCGCTCTCGTCGGCTTCGGCGACGAACACGCCGCCTTCGCCGTGGTGCGCGTTCGCGCCGGACTCGTTGAGGTCGCCGCCGATCGCGAACGACGGGTCGAGCCTGCAGTGCTGCAGCGCGACGGTGAGCATCGAGGTCGTGGACGTCTTGCCGTGCGTTCCGGCGACGCAGGCGACCCGGTGGTCGGCCATCAGCGCGGCGAGCGCTTCGGCGCGGCGCAGCACGGCCACCCCGCGGCGCTGGGCTTCGACGAGTTCCGGGTTGTCCGGCCGGATCGCGGTGGACACCACGATCGCGGTCGGGTCCTCGTCGAGCTGGTCGAGGTTCTCCGACCGGTGCCCGAGCGCCACGTGCGCGCCTTGCGCGCGCAGCGCCAGCACGGTGCGGGAGTCGCGGGCGTCGGAACCGGACACCTGCCGGTCGCGGGCCAGCAGGATGCGGGCGATGCCGCTCATGCCCGCGCCGCCGATGCCCACGAGGTGCACTCGGGACAGCAGGTCCTCGGTGCCGCTGCGTTCCGCGGTCTGTGGTTCGGTCACTGGCCGGCCACCTCCAGCACGATTCGTGCGAGCACCTGGTCGGCTTCGCGATGTCCGGTCCCCAGCGTGGCACGGCTCATCATCTGCAGCCGCTGCGGGTCGCGGCCCAGCGGCAGGATCTCGTTGATGACCTTGTCCGGGGTCATGTCCTCGTCGGACACGAGCAGCGCGCCACCGGCCGAGACGACGGGCTGCGCGTTGAGCGCCTGCTCCCCGTTGCCGTGCGGCAGCGGCACGAACACCGCGGGCAGGCCGACCGCGGAGACCTCCGCGACGGTCATCGCTCCGGAGCGGCACACCACGAGGTCCGCCGCCGCGTAGGCGAGGTCCATCCGCTCCAGGTACGGCACGGCGTTGTAGATCGGCGCGCCCGGCACCTGCTGCACGGCGAGGGTGTTCTTCGGGCCGTGCGCGTGCAGCACCCCGATGCCCGCGCGGCCGAGAGCCTGCGCCGCACCGGAGAACGCGGTGTTCAGCGTCTGCGCGCCCTGCGATCCGCCGAACACGAGGATCGTCGGCGCGTGCGGGTGCAGCCCGAAGAACTGCCGGGCCTGCATGCGCAGCGCCGCGCGGTCCAGGCTGGTGATGGATTCCCGCAGCGGGATGCCGATGGGCCGGGCCCCTGCGAGTCCGCTGTCGGGAGTGGCGGACAGGATCCGCTCGGCGAACCGGGCGCCGACCTTGTTCGCCATGCCCGCTCGGGCGTTGGCCTCGTGCACGACGATCGGGGTCTTGCCGCGCGCCGCCAGGTAGGCGGGCAGCGAGACGTAGCCGCCGAATCCGACGACGACGTCGGCCTCGACGCGTTCCAGCACGTCCTTCGTCTTGCGCACCGAGTCCCACACCTTGCCCGGCATCTTCAGGAGTTCGGCGCTGGGCTTGCGCGGCATCGGCACCGGCGGCACCAGTTCCAGCGGGTAGCCGCGAGCGGGCACCAGCCGGTTCTCCAGGCCGCGCTCGGTGCCGAGCGCGGTGATGCGCGCGTCGGGCCGCAGCCTGCGCACGGCGTCGGCCAGGGCGAGGGCCGGCTCGATGTGTCCGGCGGTGCCGCCGCCTGCGACGACGACCGACAGGCCGCGCCGGGCGGGGTGTCCGGGGTATCCGGGGGCCGGTTGCTGCCCGCTCAACGGTGTCCTCCTCGTGTCTGTGCCCGGGATCCGGTCTTGCCGCGGGCCGCCGTGCGGTTCCGCGCGTCCGGTGATCCCCGGCGGGTCGGCTGTGCCCCTGCGCTGCGCGCACCGGGGCGAGTCGAGGGTGCGGTGCGCGCCGGGCGGCGTTTCGCCGGCGGGCGGTAGGGCTCGGGTGTGGACAGCCGCAGCAGTTTCCCGACGCGGCCTGGTCCGAGGGACCGTAGCGCGGCGATCGCTTCGGGTTCGTGGCGGGCGAAGTTCGCCAGCAGCCCGAACACCAGCATGCTGGTCACCACCGACGAGCCGCCGGAGGAGATCAGCGGCAGCGGTAGCCCGGTGATCGGCAGCAGGCCCACCACGTAGCCCACGTTGATCGCCGCCTGCCCGACGAGCCAGGCGGTGAGGGTGGCGGCGACGAGCCGGATCCACGGGTCGGTGTTGCGGGCGGCGATGCGCATGCCCACGTAGGCGGTGGTGCCGAACAGGATCAGCACGACGGTGCAGCCGACGAAGCCGAGTTCTTCGCCGATGACGGCGAAGATGAAGTCGTTGTGCGCGTTGGGCAGGTACTGCCACTTGGACCAGCCCTGGCCGAGGCCGCGGCCGAACAGGCCGCCGTCGGCGAGCGCGAACAGCGCCTGCCGCGCGTGGTAGCCGCGCCCGGTGGGGTCGGAGGCCGGGTCCAGGAAGGTGGTGATCCGGTCCATCCGGTACTGCGCGACCATCGCGAGCACGACGGCGGCGGTGATGGCGCCGAGCACGGACACCCCGAACAGCCGCAGCGGTGCGCCGGCGAACCACATCAGGGCGAGCAGCACGATGAACAGCGTGATCGTGGAGCCGAGGTCGGGCTGGAGCATGACCAGCGCGAACATCATCATCGCGGCGGGCACCACGGGGACCAGCAGGTGCCGGTACTGGGCGAGCAGCCCGCGCTTGGTCACCAGCACGTGCGCGCCCCACAGCGCGAACGCGATCTTGGCGAACTCGACGGGCTGGAAGGAGACGCCGCCGAACACGAACCAGCTCTGCGCGCCGTTGCGCTCGGAGCCCAGCGGGGTGAGCACGAGCGCCAGCAGCAGCAGGCAGCCGCCGAACACGGTGAGGCTGTGCTTGCGCATCTGCCGCACCGGCAACCGCAGCGCCCCGTAGAACAGCACGAGTCCGGCTGCGCAGTAGATGACCTGGCGGATGAAGATGTCGTAGGACGATCCGGCGCTGGTGAACGAGTCCACGCTGGACGCGGACAGCACCATCACCAGGCCGAACACGGTGAGCAGCCCGAACACGGCCAGCAGCAGGTGGAACGAGGCCAGCGGCCGGGTGAGCCACGCGGTCAGCGCGGTGGTGATCGCGGCGATGCCGGTGGGGCGGCTGCTGCGGCGCGGGCGGCGCGCGGCGGCGGTGGAGGTGGCCACGGCGTCACCCGCCGGCGGGGGCGATCGTGGCGGGCAGCGCCCGCACTGCGTCGGCGAAGGCCCGGCCCCGGTGCGCGTAGTCGGTGAACATGTCCATCGAAGCGGCGGCGGGGGCGAGCAGCACCGCCGTGCCGGGGTGGGCGAATGCGGCGGCCTTGGTCACGGCCTGGGACATGCCCTCATCGTCCCCCGCCGCGACCTGCTCGACGGGCACGTGCGGGGCGTGTCGGGCGAGTGCTTCGGCGAATGCGGCGCGGTCGCGGCCGATGAGCACCACGGCGTCGAGCCGGTCGGCGTTGCGGGCGACGAGGTCGTCGACCTCCGCGCCTTTGAGCAGCCCGCCCGCGATCCACACGACGCGGTCGTGCGCGCGCAGCGCGGCGTCGGCGGCGTGCGGGTTGGTGGCCTTGGAGTCGTCCACGTAGGTCACTCCGGCGACTTCGGCGATCGCCGCGGAGCGGTGCGCGCCGGGTTCGAACTCGCGGAGTCCGCGCGCGACGGCGTCGGCGGGCACGCCGTAGGCGCGGGCGAGCGCGGCGGCGGCGAGCGCGTTGGCCAGGTTGTGCGGGCCGCCGGGGCGCACGTCGGCGACGTCGGCGAGGACTTCGCGGTCGCCGAAGGCGCGGTCGACGAGCGTTCCGCCGGAGATGCCGAGCTGGTCCGGCCCCGGCTCGCCGAGGGTGAACGACACGGGCCTGCCCGCTCCGGTGGAGAGCCTGGTGGACCAGTCGTCGTCGGCGTTGTGCACGGCGACGACGTTGCCCGCGTACACCTTGGCCTTCGCGGCGCCGTAGGCGTCGAGGGTGCCGTGCCAGTCGAGGTGGTCGTCGGCGAGGTTGAGCACGACTCCGGCGTGCGCGGCCAGCGATCGGGACCAGTGCAGCTGGAAGCTGGACAGCTCCACCGCCAGCACCCGGTGCCCGGCGCGCACCGCGTCGACGACCGGGAGCCCGACGTTGCCGCAGGCGACGACGTCGAGCTCGGCGGCGCGCAGGATCGATTCGAGCATGGTGACCGTGGTGGTCTTGCCGTTGGTGCCGGTGACGGCGAGCCAGTCGGCGGGTTCCGGGCGCTGCCGGTCGAGCCACCAGGCGAGTTCGACCTCGCCGAGGATCTCGATCCCGGCGTTCTCGGCGGCGGTCAGCAGCGGCACGGTGGGCCGCCAGCCGGGGCTGGTGACCAGCAGCTCGGTCCCCTCCGGGGGTTCGAGCAGTCCCGGCACGAGGTGGCCGCCGCCGGCGCGCACGGTGTCGAGCTCGGCCAGCCGTTGTTCGGACGCGTCGGTGACGGTGACCTCGGCACCGGCGGCCAGCAGCGCTTCGGCCGCCGAGCGGCCGGACACCCCGGCCCCCGCGACGAGCACCCGCAGGCCCCGCAACGTTCGTGCCACCGCACTCTCCTCTCCTGCTCGACTGCCCTCTCCGGTTCGCCGACCGGGTTGCGGAGTCCTTGCCGAACGATCTTTCGGGCGTCGTCCTGACTGCGGCGGAGCCGCTGATCGGGGATCCCCTGCTCGGACCGTTCGGGAAGGATCCCGGTCATCAGACGTCGACGAGGCTGAGCCAGTCCGCGTAGAACAGTCCGACGCCGAACAGGCAGCTGATGCCGGCCAGCACCCAGAATCTGATGATCACCGTGGTTTCCGCCCACCCGGCGAGCTCGAAGTGGTGGTGGAACGGCGCCATCCGGAACAGCCTGCGCCGGGTGCTGCGGAACACCACGATCTGCAGCACGACCGACAACGCCTCGACGACGAACAGCCCACCGATGATGATCATGAGCAGTTCGGTGCGGGTCACCATGCTCAGCCCGGCCACGAGGCCGCCCAGCGCCAGCGACCCGGTGTCGCCCATGAAGATCTTCGCAGGTGCCGCGTTCCACCACAGGAACCCGATGCACGCGGCCATCGCCGCGGCGGCCACCACCGCGATGTCCAGCGGGTCGCGCACGGTGTAGCAGGCCGGTCCGGTGCCGCTGCCGCCCGTGCAGTCGTAGCGCAGCTGCCAGAACGAGATCAGCACGTAGGTGGCCAGCACCATCGCGGCGGTGCCACCGGCGAGCCCGTCCATGCCGTCGGTGAAGTTGACGGCGTTGGACCAGCCGCTGATCGCCACGTACGCGAAGATCACGAACCCGATCGTGCCGAAGGACACGACGGTGATGTCGCGGATGAACGACAGGTGCTCGGAGGCCGGCGTGATCCCGTTGTTGTCCGGGAACCGCATCGCCAGGATCGCGAACAGCACCGCGGCGACCAGCTGGCCGACGAGCTTCGCGGTCTTGTTCAGGCCGAGGTTGCGCTGCTTGCGGATCTTGATGAAGTCGTCGAGGAACCCGACGATGCCCAGCGCGGTGGTCAGCCCGAGCACCAGCAGGCCGGAGACGGAGGGGCCCTCTTCGGCGACGGTG